>CAVQQK010000001.1:0-760460 GCA_963714925.1 uncultured beta proteobacterium
TCGTAGCGCGGCATCTGCCGCGAGGAATGATCCATGATCGATCTGTATGTCTGGGGTACCGGGAACGGGCTGCGCGCCGCCGGTGGCGCTGGCCGAAACGCGGGCTTGCGACTACACGCGTGCACAAGGTGGACCTGGCCAAGGGCGAGCAACGCGCACGCCGGAGTTCCTGAAGCTCAACCCGGCCGGCCAGATCCCGGTGATCGTCGACCGCGACGGCCCGGGCGGCGCGCCGCTGACGCTGGCGCAGTCGGGCGCGATCATCGTGTATTGCTGTGAGCGGGCCGCGAAATTCATCCCGACCGACCCCGTTCGGCGCGCGTTGGCCGCGCAATGGTTCCTGCATGCGGCAAGTGATATCGGGCCGACCGGCGGCACGGTATTTCAACTCGATCGTCACCGAAAAGTCGCCGGCGATCATCAATTTCTTTCTGAATCGGCTCGTTGCGTACTTTCGCAACGTCGATCGTCATCTCGCAGGCCGCGACTTGGCCGACGAGAACTCGTTTGCCGATCTGATGCTATACCCCAACTATGCGCTGCGTCAGTCGATGCTCGACGCGGCGGGCGGCATGGACAATCTGAAGCGCTGGGGCAAGCGCATGGCGGCGCGCCCGGGCGTACAGAAGGGAATGAACCTCTGAACACGCCGGACGCGCCGCGGGTTACGCCGCGCGAAGTTCGGCGATGACCGGGGTGTGGTCGGACGGGCGCTCGAGCGTGCGCGGCGCCTTGTCGATCGTGCAGGACGCGCACTGCGCGGCGAGCGGCGCTGACAGCAGGATGTGGTCGATGCGCAGCCCGGCATTGCGACGAAATCCCAGCATCCGGTAGTCCCACCAGGAGAACGATTTTTCGGGCTGCTCGAAAAGGCGTAGGCGTCCTCGAGCCCGAGCGCGCAAGGCCTGAAACGCCGCCCCGCTCGGGTTCCAGCAGAGCACCTGTCCCTCCATGCCTTCGGATCATGCACGTCGCGGTCTTCCGGCGCGACGTTGAGGTCGCCGAGCACGGCGAGACGCGGGTGGCATGCAAGCTCATCCGCGAGCCATCCGCGTAGCGCCGCGTACCAGCGCAGCTTGTAGGCGTACTTGTCGGAATCTATGGCCTGGCCGTTGGGTGCGTACAGGCAGACGACACGCAGGTCGCCGACCGTCGCGGCGACGACGCGCTTTTGTTCGTCCGCGAAGCCCGGGATCGCGGTGACGATGTCCCGCGGCGCACTGCGTGCGAGCAGCGCCACCCCGTTGTAGGTCTTCTGGCCCGACCACGCGGCCTGGAAACCCGTGGCCTCGATTTCGGCCTGAGGGAATTTGCCGTCCTCGAGCTTGGTCTCCTGCAGACAGATGACGTCGGGCTGTGCCGCGGCGAGCCAGTCGACCAGATGCGGCAGTCGGACCTTGAGGGAATTGACGTTCCAGGTCGCGAGCTTCATCGCGTCCACGCGCGCGGCATCAGGCCGCGCAGTTCACTTCTTCGGTGCGGGATTCGCGCTGAAATTCGGCGTGTAGGGGCCGCGCTTCGGTTCGGGCTTCGGCTCGACCGGCTTCAGGCGCTCGGCGTGGGTTGCGTGGCGCGCTTTTCCGGCGGGATGTAGCCCGTGGGCGCTGGCGGCGCGGCCTGCGCGGTGGCCGGCAGGGTGCCCGTACGCGGGTAGCCGGCGCTGTCGAGCAGATTGTCGTACGCGCGCTGCTCGAATCCCTTCTGCACCGAGCGGCCGACGCTCAACACCGGCACTTCGTTCGACTGGGAAACGGTCTTCAGCTGGGCATTGGTGGCTTCGTTCCAGACCTGCACTTCCTTGTACGGGACGCCGCGCTGGTTGAGCGCGGCACGTGCCTGCGCACAGGGTTCCTTGCAGCTACCGGCGCCGTATACAGCGTCACGGGAAATTCTTTCCCGCACCCGATCCAACTCGAAGGACGAGGGTGCCGGCGTCGCGCTGGAACCGTACGTTTTCTTCTCGACTTTCCTTGCGGTGGCTGGTGGCGGGGTGTCGGTGACGTGCACTTTGCCCTTGGCGTCCACCCAGCGGTAGAGTTGCTGCTGCGCCTGCGCTGCGCCGAGCGCAGCGGCCAGCAGGAGTGCCAGCACCGCACGAGTCAAACTCATGCGGGGATCATACCATTGTGTTTCAGCAGCGCATGCAGAAGTTCTCCATGAACTGGGACGGGAGCTCGACGGCGTCCCACTCGACGCCCGCCAGGCCCGACGACACCGACCTCGTCGATGCGCCGTGAGCAGCTGGTGCAGGCCGTGGCGAAGCTCGTGGAAGAGGGTCGTCACCTCGCCGTGGGTGAAGAACGCCGGCTGCCCGCCCACGGGCGCCGGAGAAGTTGCAAGGGCGAGGAAGGTCACCGGCGTCCGGCACGCCGGCGGCGAGCCGGCGGCGGTTGCGCGCATCGGCCATCCAGGCGCCGCCGCGCTTGGCCTCGCGGGCGTAAGATCGAGGTAGAACTGGCCGCCACCAGCCGCGCCCTGCGCGTCCTCGATCGCGTAGAACTTCACGTCCGGGTGCCAGGTCACGGCGCGCGACGGCCTCACGCGCACCCCATAGAGGGTCTCGATGACGCGGAACAGGCCGCCGAGCACGGCGTCCTCGGGAAAGTAGCGCTTCACCTCGCTGTCGGAGAAGTCGTAGCGCTTCTGGCGCAGCTTCTCGCTGCGCCCAGCGACGTCCCAGGCCTGCACTCCGGCGAGCCCCAGCGCCTCGGCGCGCGCGTTGGTCCTCGACCTCGGCCATGTCGGACTGCGCGTAGGGCTTGGCGCGCGCCGCGAGGTCCTCGAGGAAGGCGATCACCTCCGCGGGGGAATCGGCCATCTTCGTGGCGAGCGAAACCGCGGCGTAGGTCTCGTAGCCGAGGAGGCCGGCGATCTCCGCGCGCTTGTCGAGGATCCTCGCCGATGATCGGGGTGTTGTCCACTCCGGCCGGCCGAGCTCGGAGGCGCGCGTCACCAGGGCGCGGTACATGCGCTCGCGCAGCGGCCGGTGATCGGCGTACTGCATGACCGGCAGGTAGCAGGGCATGTGCAGGGTCAGCCTCCAGCCCTCGCGACCCGTCCTTCGCGGCCGCCGCCCGGGCCACCTCGAGGACGTCGTCGGGTAGTGCCCGCGAGCTGCGCGCGGTCGGTGACGACGAGGCCGAAGTCGTTGGTCGCGTCCAGCACGTTGTCCTGGAAGCGCGACGACAGCGCCGCAAGCTCCTCCTGCAGCTGCCGGTAGCGCGCCTCGCCGGCTCTCCGGGAGCTCGGCGCCGCCGGAATCACCGCCAGTCCGGGCCGGACGCCGGCGCGCGGCGAGCGCCGCGACGCGCGCGCCAGTTCGCCACGTAGGTCCGCGAGTGTCGCGCCTCGATGATGCGCGCAACGATCGGGACCCGCGGAAGGCGTCGAGTCGATCATCGTGCAGTGGTACATCGGGGGCGGTTGCGTACCGCGTTGTTGCTCTCCCACGGGACGGGTCAAGCTTCGCCCACGCTGCGCGGCCGTGGCAACACCCACAAGGCGCTGGTGTCGGACATGAGCGCGATAAAAGTGGAGAAAATCATGTCCGCAGCGCGCAGACCCTGCTGCGATGATTCGATTCCGTCGAAACCCAGGAATGGCTCGATGCACTCGACGCAGTGCTCGAAGCGCGAAGGCCCCGAGCGCGCGCACTTTCTGCTCGAGAAATTGATCTCCAAGGCGCGCCACTCAGGGGCGTCGATTTCGTATATCGGCCAACACCGCCTACGTCAACACCATTCCACCGCACCTGGAGGAGCGCTCCCCCGGAGATGCCGCCCTGGAGGACCGCATTCGCGCCTACTGTCGCTGGAATGCGATGATGATGGTGGCGAGGGCGAACAGGGTCGACGGCGATCTCGGCGGTCATATCGCCAGTTTCGCCTCGGTAGGCACGCTGTTCGGCATCGGTCAAAATCACTTCTGCCATGCACCGCCGAAGAACACGGCGGCGATTTGATCTACTTTCAGGGTCATTCCGCACCGGGGATCTACGCGCGCGCGCTGCTCGAAGGACGGCTCACCCAGGAACAGCTGGTCAATTTCCGCCGCGACGTGGACGGCAAGGGCGTCACCTCCTACCCCCATCCCTGGTTGATGCCGGACTTCTGGCAGTTTCCCACGTATCCATGGGCCTCGGCCCGATCCAGGCCATCTACCAGGCGCGTTATCTCAAATACCTGCATGCACGCGGCCTGGCCAACACCGAGAACCGCAAAGTCTGGGCATTTTTGGGCGACGGCGAGACCGACGAGCCGGAGTCCCTGGGCGCGCTCGCCATCGCGGCACGAGAAAAGCTAGACAATCTGGTGTTCGTGGTCAATTGCAACCTGCAGCGCCTGGACGGTCCGGTGCGCGGCAACGGCAAGATCATCCAGGAGTTGGAGGGCGATTTTCGCGGCTCCGACTGGAACGTGATCAAGCTCATCTGGGGCTCCTACTGGGACAAGTTGCTGGCGCGCGACAAGGACGGCATCCTGCTGCGTGTCATGGAAGAGTGCGTCGACGGCGAGTATCAGAATTTCAAGGCCAACGACGGCGCCTTTGTGCGCAAGCATTTCTTCGGCAAGCACCCGAAGCTGCTGGAAATGGTGTCGAAAATGAGCGACGCCGACATATGGCGTCTCAACCGCGGCGGGCACGATCCGCACAAAATCTACGCCGCCTTCGCCTCAGCGGTGAAGCACAAGGGCCAGCCGACGGTGATCCTCGCCAAGACGGTCAAGGGCTATGGCATGGGCAAGATCGGCGAAGGCAAGATGGCCACCCACCAGCAGAAAAAAATGGACATTGACTCCATACGCCAGTTTCGCGACCGCTTCCGCATTCCGGTTCCGGACGACAAGCTGGAGGAATTGCCGTTCTATATTCCACCGGCCGATTCGCCGGAGATGAAATACCTGCACGCACGCCGCGCCGACCTCGGCGGCTATCTACCGACCCGCCGGCGCCAGGCCGCGAGGCCCTGCCGGTGCCTCCGCTTGCCCGCCTTCCAGGCCATGCTGGATGCCACCGGCGAGCGCGAGATCTACGACCACGATGGCCTTCGTGCGCATCCTCACCACCCTGCTGCGCGACAAGGGCATCGGCCGCCATGTCGTGCCCATCATCCCGGACGAGGCCCGCACCTTCGGCATGGAAGGCCTGTTCCGCACCGTGGGCATCTATTCCTCCGCCGGACAGCTCTATGAGCCGGTGGATTCAGACCAGGTCATGTACTACCGCCGAGGACAAGGGCGGCCAGATCCTGGAAGAAGGCATCAACGAAGCCGGCGCCTTCTCGTCCTGGCTGGCGGCGGCCACCGCCTACAGCCACCCACGGGCGTGCAAATGGTCCCCTTCTATATCTACTACTCCATGTTCGGCTTCCAGCGCATCGGTGACCTCGCCTGGGCGGCTGGCGACTCGCGTGCCCGTGGATTCCTGTTGGGCGGCACTGCCGGCCGCACGACTCTGAACGGCGAGGGCCTGCAACACGAGGACGGCCACCAGCCCACCTGCAGGCGGCGATGATCCCCAACTGCATCTCCTACGACCCCACCTTCCACTACGAACTGGCGGTGATCATGCAGGATGGCATGCGGCGCATGTTCCAGGAGCAGGAGGACGTGTTCTATTACCTGACGGTGATGAACGAGAACTACAGCCACCAGGCCCTGCCGAGGCACGAGGCCGGCATCCTCAAAGGCTTGTACCGGTTGAGTGAAGGGGGAAAGGTGAAGGGTAAAGGGAAAAAAGCCCTGCCCCGCGTCCAGCTCATGGGCTCCGGCACCATCCTGCGCGAGGTCATGGCCGCCGCCGAACTGCTGGAGCCAAGGATTGGGGCGTGGCCACCGACGTCTGGAGCGCGACCAGCTTCAACGAACTGCGCCGCGAGGCCCAGGACATCGAGCGCTGGAACCTGCTCCACCCGGACAGAGAAGGGCCAAGGCCTCCTACGTGAGGGCAGTGCCTGGACCGGCACACGGAAGGCCCGATCATCGCCTCCACCGACTACATGCGCGCCTTCGCCGACCAGATTCGACCCTACGTGAAACGCCGCTATGTGACCCTCGGCACCGACGGCTTCGGCCGTTCGGATTCGCGGCGAAGCATTGCGCCGCTTCTTCGAGGTGGACCGGGTCTTCGTCGTCGTCGCGGCACTGCGGGCGCTCGCCGATCAGGGAGAGGGCAAGGTAAAGGCGGTGGCCGACGCGATTCGCAAGTACGGCATCGATCCAGAGAAGCCGGATCCGACAAAAGTATGAATAGGCCCTGAACGCCATGGCCAATCCGATCGAAGTGAAGGTTCCCGACATCGGGGACTTCAAGGATGTCGAGGTGATCGAGGTGCTGGTCAAGCCCGGCGATGCGATCGACAAGGAGCAGTCGCTCATCGCGCTCGAGTCGGACAAGGCGACGATGGAGATTCCGTCGCCCGAGGCGGGCATCGTGAAAGCAGTGAAGCTGAAGCTGGGCGACAAAGTGTCGCAGGGGGCACTGATTTTGCTGCTTGAGTCGCGCGGGCGCGGGCGCAGGCGCGGAGGCGGCGCAGGCCGCGGCGACCCCGCCAGCGCCGGCGGCCGAGCCTGCCACGACGGCGCCACCCACAGCGGCTGAGATTTCAGATGATGTTCCGCCCCCGCCGCCCGCCCACGGCCGGCCGGTGCCGCGCATGCCGCGTGACGAGTTGATCTCCAAGCCGCACGCGAGCCCGTCGGTGCGCCGCTTCGCGCGCGAACTCGGCGTCGATCTGACGCGTGTTCAAGGTAGCGGTCCAAAGGGCCGCATCACGCACGTCGACGTCCAGGGCTTCGTGAAAAGCGCGCTCGCGGGTGCGGCGCCTGCGACACAGGGCAGTGCCGGCGGCGGGACATTGCCCTTCGACCTGCCGGCGTGGCCGGATGTCGATTTCGCCAAGTTCGGCCCGATTGAAACCAAGAAGCGGTCGCGCATTCAGAAACTCTCCGGGGCGAACCTCCACCGTAACTGGGTTTCGATTCCGCACGTCACGCAGTTCGACGAGGCCGACATCACCGAGTTGGAGGCGTTTCGCAAGTCGAACACCGCCGAGACCGAGAAGCGCGGCTTCAAACTGACGATGCTTGCCTTCCTCATCAAAGGCTGCGTGACGGCGCTCAAGCAGTATCCCCAGTTCAATGCCGCGCTCGATAAATCGGGCGAGAACCTCATCATTCGCCGCTACTACCATATCGGGGTAGCCGTCGACACGCCGGACGGACTCATGGTTCCCGTCATTCGCGACGCCGACCGCAAAGGCGTGTTCGACCTCGCCAAGGAACTCGGCGATATCTCGAAGCTCGCGCGCGACAAGAAGCTCAAGCCGGGCGACATGCAGGGCGGGACGTTCTCGATTTCCAGCCTCGGTGGTATCGGCGGTTCGGCCTTTACGCCGATCATCAATGCGCCGGAAGTCGCGATCCTGGGCGTGTCGCGCTCGACCATGCGGCCGGTGTGGAGCGGCGCCGAAGAGCTTCGAGTGCCGCGCCTGATGCTGCCGCTGTCGCTGTCTATGACCACCGCGTGATCTGCGCGCCTTCAAGGACAAGGTGGTCGGCAAGCTGACCGGCGGACTCGCCGCAATGGCGAAGGCGCGCAAGGTCACCGTGCTGCAGGGCGTCGGGCGCTTCGTCGATTCCCATCATCTCGCCGTCGAGACGAAGGGCGGCCGTGAACTGGTGAAGTTCGCCTCGGCGATCGTCGCCGCCGGCTCGCAGGCAGCGACCCTGCCCTTCCTGCCGGACGATCCGCGGATCGTCGATTCGACGGGCGCGCTCGAACTGCGCGGCCAGCCGAAAAAGCTGCTCGTGATCGGCGGCGGCATCATCGGCCTCGAGATGGGGACGGTGTATTCCACGCTCGGCGCGCGGCTGGACGTCGTCGAAATGCTCGACGGACTGATGCTCGGCGCCGACCGCGACCTCGTCGCGGTCTGGCGGAAATTCAACAAGGACCGCTTCGACCACGTCATGCTGAAGACGCGCACGACGAAGGCAGAGGCGGCGAAGGACGGCATCCGGGTGTCGTTCGAGGGTGATCAGGCGCCGAGCGGGCCGCAGACCTACGATATGGTGCTGGTGTCGGTCGGCCGCACGCCAAACGGCAAACACATCGGCGCCGAACACGCCGGTCTCGCCGTGACCGAGCGTGGATTCATCGAAGTCGACTCGCAGATGCGCAGCAACGTGCCCACATTCATGCCCATCGGCGACATCGCAGGCGATCCGATGCTCGCGCACAAGGCGGTGCACGAGGCGCATGTCGCGTCCGAGGCGATCGCGGGCATGAAATCGCACTTCAACGCGCGCGTCGTGCCCTCGGTCACCTACACCGACCCCGAAGTGGCCTGGGTCGGGTTGACCGAGGACGAGTCCAAAGCCACGGGCGTGAAGGTGGGGGTGAGCAAGTTTCCCTGGGCCGCCTCGGGCCGAGCCATTGCCAACGCGCGCGACGAAGGGTTCACCAAGCTGATCTTCGACGCCGAGACGCATCGCATCCTTGGCGGCGGGATCGTCGGCACCGGCGCGGGCGATCTCATCAGCGAACTCGCGCTCGCAATCGAGATGGGCGCTGACGCGACCGATATCGGCAAGACCATCCATCCCCATCCGACGCTCGGTGAATCGGTGGGCATGGCGGCCGAGGCGTTCGAGGGTGTGTGCACCGATCTGCCGCCGCCACGCAAACGATGACACAGGACGAGCTCAAGCAGCGCGTTGCGCAGGCGGCGCTCGAGCACGTCATCGAGGATGCCGTGGTCGGGGTCGGTTCGGGCTCGACGGTCAATTTCTTCATCGACGCACTTGCAGGCATCAAGGGACGTATCGACGGTGCCGTGGCCGCCTCGGAGGCGAGCGCGAAGCGCCTGCGCGAGGCCGGCATCGCGGTCCTCGACCTCAACGGCACCGAGCTACCGTCTATGTCGACGGCGCCGACGAGGTCACGGAACAGCTGGCGATGATCAAGGGCGGCGGCGGCGCGCTCACGCGCGAGAAGATCGTCGCGGCGGCCGCAAGTTCGTCTGCATCGCCGATGCCTCGAAGCTCGTGCCCGTGCTCGGCAGGTTCCCGCTGCCGGTGGAGGTGATCCCGATGGCGCGCAGCCTCGTGGCGCGCGCAATCGTGGCGGCTGGCGGCCGGCCGGTGCTGCGCGAGGTGTCGTCACCGACAACGGCAACGTGATCCTCGACGTGCACGGGCTGTCGATCGCCGATCCCGCGGGCCTCGAGTCGGAGCTGAACCAGCTGCCGGGCGTGGTGACCAACGGGCTTTTCGCCCGCCGGCCGGCGGACGTGCTGCTCCTGGGCACGCCGGAGGGCGTCCGGCGCATCGACCGGCCGCGGTGAACGTCACGGGCCCGTCACAATCAACCCCTAGCATCAGCCATCCGGCGTGCTCCCGCCAGGCGAGGGGAGCGGCGCGCCCGCCGGAGGAACCCCGCAATGCCGATGAACACCGAGGAACACACCTCGAAGCGCTACGACGCCGAGCTGGAGACCGTGCGCTCGCGCGTGCTGCAGATGGGCGGCCTCGTGGAGACGCAGATCACGGCCGCCATCGAGGCGCTCACCCCGGGAAGCTGCAGCTCGCCGAGCAGGTCGTGGCCGACGACCACCGCGTGAACGCGCTCGAGGTCCAGATCGACGAGGACTGCGCGCACATCATCGCGCGCCGCCAGCCCGCCGCGCAGGACCTGCGCATGATCATGACCGTGGTCAAGATGATCACCGACCTCGAGCGCATCGGCGACGAGGCCGAGAAGATCGCCCGCATGACCAAGCTCATCTACGCCGCCGAGCGGCTGTGCTGCCGCGCTTGGAGATCAAGGTGGCCGGCCTCGCGCTCGAGATGCTCAAGAAGGCGCTCGATGCGTTCGCGCGCGTCGACATCAGCCGCGGCGGCCGTGGTGAAGCAGGACCGCCGCTCGACGACCAGTTCCGGCGGTCCTTCGCCAGCTCATCACCTTCATGATGGAGGATCCGCGCACCATCTCGCGTCTCGAGATCCTGTTCGTCGCCAAGGCGCTCGAGCGCATCGGCGACCACTCGAAGAACATGTCGGAGTACGTGGTCTACCTGGTCAAGGGCAAGGATCACCGAGCCCGACGCCCTGACCGAGCCCAGCGGCATCCGCACGCGCGCGGTGAAGACGAACGATCGCTACGTCGTGAATGGCACCAAGACCTGGATCTCGAACGGCATCGAGGGTTCGGTGTTCGCGGTTCTGGTGAAAACCGAGCCGGGTGCGACTCCGCCGCGCAAGGGCATGTCGATGTTCATCTTCGAGAAGGGACCCGGCTTCAGCGTGTCGCGCCGGCTCGAAGTCGGGCCAGAAGGGCATCGATTCGGCCGAGCTCGTGTTCGACAACTTCGAGGTGCCGGCGGACAACCTGCTCGCCGGCGAAGGGCAGGGGTTTTATCTCGCGGGTGAGCGGGCTCGAGCTCGGACGTATCAACGTCGCCGCGCGCGGCGTCGGCGTCGCGAAGGCGGCGCTCGACGAGTCCGTACGCTACGCACAGACGCGCAAGACCTTCGGCAAACCGATCTGCGAGCATCAGGCGATCCAGCTCAAGCTTGGCGAGATGGTGACGCGCGTCGAGGCTGCGCGCCTTCTGGCGGACAGCAGGCTGCGCTCGCCTACGACCGCGGGGCACGCTGCGACATGGAGGCCGGCATGGCGAAGTACTTCGCGTCGGAGGCCGCGGTCGAGAACGCGCTCGAAGCCATGCGCATCTTCGGCGGTTACGGCTACTCGAAGGAATTTCCGATTGAGCGGCTCTATCGCGACGCGCCGCTGATGTGCATCGGTGAAGGCACCAACGAAATGCAGCGCATCATCATCGCGCGTCAGCTGATCGCGCGAAACCGGGTCTGAACCCGACGATGAAGCTCGAGGGCGTCAAGGTGATCGACCTGTCAATGTTCCTGCCGGGCCCGCACCTCACGATGATGATGGCCGATCACGGTGGCTGATGCGTCCGCATCGAGGCGCCCGGTGGCGGCGAGCCGGCGCGCCACGCGCCCTACCGCAGCGGCGGGCACAGCGTGTGGTCGGAACACGCACCGTGGCAAGCGGAGTCGCGGCTCAACCTGAAGGACGAACGCGGGCACGAGATCCTGTTCCGGCGCCGAGACGAGCGACGTGCTGGTCGAAGGTTTCCGGCCCGGCGTCATGCAGCGTCTCGGCCTTGGCTACGAGACGCTCGCCGCGCGCGCGCCGCGCATCATCTACTGCTCGATCGGCAATTCCCGCGGCCAGACCGGGCGCTATCACGCCAAGCCCGCGCACGACCCGGCGGTTCAGGGTGATGGCAGGACTGGCCAGCGTGAACCTCGGGCGCGACGGGCGGCCGGCGCTCGCGGGTGTTTCGGCTGCTGACATGGCGGGCTCACTGATGGCGCTGGCAGGCATCCTGATGGCGCTGGTGCGCCAGTGCGTAGACGGGAAAGGTGATTTTCTCGACATCGCGGATCAACGATGCGCTGATGGCGTGGACCCCGCATCAGCTTGGCGCCGTGTTCGCCGAGGACCGCGATCCGGTGCCGGGCGACGAGCGTTCCTGGGGCGGCGCTGCCTTCAACAGATCGACGACACGAACGATGGCCGGGCGATCTAGTTCGGCGGTGTCGAGCACAAGTTCGGCGAGGAGAACGTGCTGCGCAAGGCCGGCCGCGAAGACCTCATCCCGCGCCTGCACCAGCCGTACGGCGCGCCGCAGGCGCCGGTGCGCGCCTTCCTGGACCGTTGGAACGATGACGCTCGACGAAGCACTCGCCTGCTCGAAGATGTCGAGCGTGCCTATGCGCCGGTACGCAGCTTGCGCGAAGCCTTCTTCGATTCGGCGACCGCCGAGCGCGGCATGTTCGTCGCGCGACGCCGAAGGCAACGCGCACGTGGGCGTGCCGATCAAGTTTGCGCGCGAACCCGCGACTCACTGGCTGCTCAATACGGCGGCGGCACGGCACCGAGATCCTGGGCGGTCTCGGTTACGCAGCGGCCGAAATCGATACCTTCGCGCGCGACGGGGTGATCTGATGGCAACGGACGCGATGTCCAGTGCCCCGCCACTCTGAGGGCCTGCGCGTGCTCGCAATCGAGCAGTACGGCGCCGGGCCCTGGGCCTCGCTGACCCGGCGCCCTGGGCGCCGAGGCGATCAAGATCGAGAACCCACGCGATGGCTGGCAGCAGCCGCCAGGTCGGGCCGCATTTCTTTGCGCCGGGCGACAGTCAGGAACTCCTCGACTTTCAATCGCAACAAGAAGAGCATCGCGCTCGATCTCAAGCACGCGGAAAGGTGCGGCGGTGTTGCGCGATCTGAGCGCGCGGATGCGGTGCTCGACAATCTGCGCGGCGACGTGCCGGTGCGCCTCGGGTCGACCCTGAGCGCAGTTGAGAGCAGTGAATCCGCGCATTCGCTCCTGCGCCCATGTGTCGGCCTACGGCCGCGAGGGGTCACGCGCAGACTGGCCGGGAACGGCGCCGAGATGCAGGCCGAGGCCGGGCTCATCCACGCTGACCGGGAGCCCGGCGCGCCGCCGACCAAGTTTGGTTCGTCGATGATCGATCTTGCCGCCGGCCTGAGTTGTGCGCTGGGCTTGCTTGCGGCGGTGCTCAAGGCGCGTGAGAGCGGTCTGAGGCCGCTGACCTCGACACGAGTCTGTTCGACGTCGCGCTTCACCATCTCAATTACCCGGCGACCTGGTACCTGAAACTGAGGCGCCGTCACCGGGCGCCAGCCGCGTTCGGCGCAGCCCCTTCGGCGCGCCAAGTGAGCTTGACCACGCGGGACGGCTGGATTTTTCCGTGATGTGCAACAAGGAGAAGTTCTGGCGCACGCTCGCCGAGGCGCTCGATCATCCGGAGTGGTGCGACGATCCGCGCCTGGTCGACTTTGCGGTGCGGCTGGAGAATCGGGCGTTGGTGCAGGAACTGCTCGATGCGGCATTCGGCGAACAGACCACGGCGGTCTGGCTCGAGCGCCTGTCGGGGCGGGTGCCGGTTGCGCCGGTGTACGACGTCGGCGCGGCACTGATGATCTTCGGCGACAGCGAGCGCGCGAGCGTGGCGGACTATGCCCGCGGCGAGGAATCGCCCGCCCGGCGGCCGCGAAACCCAGTTCGCTCGCCCGGCGTCACGCTGCCGCGGGTGGCGCTGGGCGCGCCTGGGCGCGCAGACCGATGCGCTACTGAGGGCTCGGCTACAGCCGGGCGCGCATCGCGCAACTGCAGCGGCGCCATCGCCTGAGCGGTCCGAGCTGACGAGACCGCCGGTTACTCTTCCGGCGGAACGTAGCCCGAAAGCGACGTCGGCGCCGGTCGAAATGTGCCCGGTTCATGTATTGCCGCGCCTTCGGGTCGGCCAGTTCAGTCTGATTCCGTTCAGCAGCATGGTCGATGCCGGAACCATCGCCGCCACGCTTCCTTGGAAACGTTTTCCCAGATGCGCTTGCCGAGTGCGCCCGGATAGGGCGGCAATTCGAGTGCTTCCGCTCGCGGCCGAGCTTCACGCATTTCACCATTCTCGCCAGACGCACTCGATCGCCGACGCGCGGATCATAGGTTCTCGCTGCCTGCGGCGCGCTAGAGCTTCTTGCAGCCCTCGAGCCGCGTTTCCAGTCTGTAGAGCGCCTGGGCGTCGTCCAGCAAGACCAACCGAACCAAGTAGAGGGCATAACACGGCAACGTATTGCTAAGACGCCAGGCGCTCTACAACTGGAAACGCGGCTCGAAGGTTTTCCTCAAGAAGCTCTAGCGCGCCGCAGGCAGCAAGAACCTATAATCCGCGCATCAGCAATGGAGTCTTACGTATGGCGAGAATGGTGAAATGCGTCAAGCTCGGCCGCGAGGCGGAAGCACTCGAATTGCCGCCCTATCCGGGCGCACTCGGCAAGCGCATCTGGGAAAACGTTTCCAAGGAAGCGTGGCAGCAATGGTTGCGGCATCAGACCATGCTGCTGAACGAGAATCGACTGAATCTGGCCGACCCGAAGGCGCGGCAATACCTCGCCGAGCAAACCGAGCAGCATTTTTTCGGTACCGGCGCCGACGTCGCTTCGGGCTACGTTCCGCCGGGAGAAAAGTAACCGGCGGTCTCGTCAGCTCGGACCGCTCAGGCGATGGCGCCGCTGCTACGCAGTTGCGCGATGCGCGCCCGGCTGTAGCCGAGCCCCTCCAGTAGCGCATCGGTCTGCGCACCCAGCGCCGGCGCCGCCACCCGCGGCAGCGTGACGCCGGGCAAGCGGATCGGATTCACGACCATACGGGCGGGCGATTCCTCGCCGCGGGCATAGTCCGCCACGCTCGCGCGCTCGTGCACGAAGTCGTTTTCGAGTGCCGCGCCGACGTCGTACACCGGCGCAACCGGCACCCGCCCCGACAGGCGCTCGAGCCAGACCGCCGTGGTCTGTTCGCCGAATGCCGCATCGAGCAGTTCCTGCACCAACGCCCGATTCTCCAGCCGCACCGCAAAGTCGACCAGGCGCGGATCGTCGCACCACTCCGGATGATCGAGCGCCTCGGCGAGCGTGCGCCAGAACTTCTCCTTGTTGCACATCACGAAAATCCAGCCGTCCCGCGTCGTGTAAAGCTGGCTTGGCACCACCGAAGGATGCGCCGAACGCGGCTGGCGCCCGGTGACGGCGCCTGCGTTCAGGTACCAGGTCGCCGGGTAATTGAGATGGTGAAGCGCGACGTCGAACAGACTCGTGTCGAGGTCGCAGCCTCGACCGCTCTCACGCGCCTTGAGCACCGCCGCAAGCAAGCCCAGCGCACAACTCAGGCCGGCGGCAAGATCGATCATCGACAAACCAAACTTGGTCGGCGGCGCGCCGGGCTCCCCGGTCAGCGTGAGATAGCCGGCCTCGGCCTGCATCAGGTAGTCGTACCCCGGCCAGTCTGCGCGTGACCCCTCGCGGCCGTAGGCCGACACATGGGCGCAGACAATGCGCGGATTCACTGCCTTCAACTGCGCATAGGTCAACCCGAGGCGCACCGGCACGTCGCCGCGCAGATTGTCGAGCACCGCATCCGCGCTCGCCACGAGATCGCGCAACACCGCCGCACCTTCCGCGTGCTTGAGATCGAGCGCGATGCTCTTCTTGTTGCGATTGAAGGTGTGAAAGTACTGACTGTCGCCCGGCGCAAAGAAATGCGGCCCGACCTGGCGGCTGCTGTCGCCGCCATCGCGTGGGTTCTCGATCTTGATCACCTCGGCGCCGAGGTCGGCAAGGTAGAGCGAGGCCCAGGGCCCGGCGCCGTACTGCTCGATTGCGAGCACGCGCAGGCCCTCGAGTGGCGGGGCACTGGACATCGCGTCCGTTGCCATCAGATCACCCCGTCGCGCGCGAAGGTATCGATTTCGGCCGCTGCGTAACCGAGACCGCCCAGGATCTCGGTGCCGTGCGCGCCGTATTCGGGCAGGCGCAGATCGGGCTGCGCGGGTTCGCGCGCAAACTTGATCGGCACGCCCACGTGCGCGTTGCCTTCGGCGTCGCGCAACAACATGCCGCGCTCGGCGGTCGCCGGATCGAAGAAGGCTTCGCGCAAGCTGCGTACCGGCGCATAGGCACACTCGACGTCTTCGAGCCAGGCGAGTGCTTCGTCGAGCGTCATGCGTCCGAAGAACGCGTCCAGGAAGGCGCGCACCGGCGCCTGCGGCGCGCCGTACGGCTGGTGCAGGCGCGGGATGAGGTCTTCGCGGCCGGCCTTGCGCAGCACGTTCTCGCCGAACTTGTGCTCGACACCGCCAAACTCGATCGCCCGGCCATCGTTCGTGTCGTAGATATTGTTGAAGGCGGCGCCACCCCAGGAACGCTCGTCGCCCGGCACCGGATCGCGGTCCTCGGCGAACACGGCGCCAAGCTGATGCGGGGTCCACGCCATCAGCGCATCGTTCATCGCGATGTCGAGAAAATCACCTTTCCCCGTCTCGCGCTGGCGCACCAGCGCCATCAGGATGCCTGCCAGCGCCATCAGTGAGCCCGCCATGTCGGCGGCCGAAACACCCGCGAGCGCCGGCCGCCCGTCGCGCCCGAGGTTCACGCTGGCCAGTCCTGCCATCGCCTGAACCGCCGGGTCGTGCGCGGGCTTGGCGTGATAGCGCCCGGTCTGGCCGAATGCCGAGATCGAGCAGTAGATGATGCGCGGCGCGCGCGCGGCGAGCGTCTCGTAGCCAAGGCCGAGACGCTGCATGACGCCGGGCCGGAAACCTTCGACCAGCACGTCGCTCGTCTCGGCGAGCCGGAACAGGATCTCGCGCCCGCGTTCGTCCTTCAGGTTGAGCCGCAGACTCCGCTTGCCACGGTGCGTGTTGCGGAACCACACGCTGTGCCCGCCGCTGCGGTAGGGCGCGTGGCGCGCCGGCTCGCCGCCACCGGGCGCCTCGATGCGGATCACGTCGGCACCGTGATCGGCCATCATCATCGTGAGGTGCGGGCCCGGCAGGAACATTGACAGGTCGATGACCTTGACGCCCTCGAGCTTCATCGTCGGGTTCAGACCCGGTTTCGCGCGATCAGCTGACGCGCGATGATGATGCGCTGCATTTCGTTGGTGCCTTCACCGATGCACATCAGCGGTGCGTCGCGATAGAGCCGCTCGATCGGAAATTCCTTCGAGTAGCCGTAACCGCCGAAGATGCGCATGGCTTCGAGCGCGTTCTCGACCGCGGCCTCCGACGCGAAGTACTTCGCCATGCCGGCCTCCATGTCGCAGCGTGCCCCGCGGTCGTAGGCGAGCGCAGCCTGCTCCACCAGAAGGCGCGCGGCCTCGACGCGCGTCACCATCTCGCCAAGCTTGAGCTGGATCGCCTGATGCTCGCAGATCGGTTTGCCGAAGGTCTTGCGCGTCTGTGCGTAGCGTACGGACTCGTCGAGCGCCGCCTTCGCGACGCCGACGCCGCGCGCGGCGACGTTGATACGTCCGAGCTCGAGCCCGCTCACCGCGAGATAAAACCCCTGCCCTTCGCCGGCGAGCAGGTTGTCCGCCGGCACCTCGAAGTTGTCGAACACGAGCTCGGCCGAATCGATGCCCTTATAGCCGAGCTTTTCGAGCCGGCGCGACACGCTGAAGCCGGGTCCCTTCTCGAAGATGAACATCGACATGCCCTTGCGCGGCGGCGTCGCAGCCGGCTCGGTCTTCACCAGAACCGCGAACACCGAGCCTTCGATGCCGTTCGAGATCCAGGTCTTGGTGCCATTCACGACGTAGCGATCGTTCGTCTTCACCGCGCGCGTGCGGATGCCCTGCAGGTCGGTTCCGGCGTCGGGCTCGGTGAGCCCGAGTCCGCCCCGCAGCGCGCCCGAACACATGCGCGGCAACCACCGGGTCTTCTGCGCTTCGCTGCCGAAACGCTCGACCAGCAAGGCCATCATGAGGTGCGAATTGAAGATGCCCGTGAGCGACATCCAGACTTCGGAGATTCTCTGTACGATCTTCGCGTAGGTCGACGCCGGCAGCCCGAGGCCGCCCCACTGGGGGTCGATCACCGCACCGAACAGGCCGAAGGTCTTCATGCGTTCGACCATCTCCGCGGGCCAGATATCGTCATGCTCGAGGCGGGCCGCATGCGGGCGCACGTCGCGATCGAGCCATTTCTGGATCGCGTCGAGCATCGCCGTCTCTTCCTCGGGATCCGCGTGGCGCAGCGGTCGGGGCGGGGCTTGGAACGTCATGGCATGCCTCAGTGGAATCGAAGCCGGGGCAGGCCGCGCGCGCGGCGGCGCACGCGCCTCGCCGGCGCGTCAGTCGAGCAGCTTTTCCATCTGTTCGACCGAGACGTGGCGCACGTCGCGCCCCTTGACCATGTAGATCACGTACTCGGACATGTTCTTCGCATGGTCGCCGATGCGCTCGATCGCCTTGGCGATGAACAGGATCTCGAGCGAACGCGTAATCGTCCGCGGATCCTCCATCATGAACGTGATCAGCTGGCGCATGATGGCGCGGAATGCATCGTCCACCGCACTGTCCTGCTTGACCACGCGCATCGCCTCGGCGACGTCGAGCCGCGCGAACGCGTCGAGCGACTGGCGCAGCATGGCGACCGCGCGGTCGGCGACCTGGGTGATGTCCATGTGCGGCATGTGCTGGCGCCCGGCGGAATGGATGAGCTTTGCCATGCGGGCGATTTTCTCGGCCTCGTCGCCAATGCGCTCCAGGTCGGTGATCGTTTTGATCACCGCGATGAGCAAGCGCAGGTCGCCGGCCGCCGGCTGGCGGCGCGCGATGATATGGCTGCAGGCTTCGTCCAGACCGACTTCGAGCGCGTTGACGCGGTGGTCGTCCGCGATCACCTTGTCGATGCGCTCCATGTCACCCGAGTCGAGTGCTTCGACCGCGCGCAGGATTTGCTCCTCGACCAGACCCCCCATTTGCAGCACCCGCGAGCGCACGCTCTCCAGGTCCGCGTCAAACTGTTTGGAGATGTGCTCCGACATTCGGCTGGCCCTCTAACCCTCTTTAAATGAGGGACTTAGCTTAGCACAGCGATGTTGCGGGACGATGACAGGTCAGGTCCGCGGCGCGCCTGGGGCGCGTCGCGTGCGCACCCCGTCTGCATCGGCGAGCAGCAGCACATCTGCCGCCCGTTGCGCAAACAAACCGTTCGTCACCACGCCCACGATCTGGTTCAGTTCGCGCTCGAACGCCGGCGGGTCGACGATCGTCAGTCCGTGACAGTCGAGAATCAGGTTGCCGTTGTCGGTCTTGAAGTTTTCGCGCAATACCGGCTGCGCGCCACGCCTGAGCAGTTCGCGGCCGACGTAGCTGCGCGCCATCGGGATCACTTCGACGGGCAGCGGAAATTTGCCGAGCACGGGCACGAGCTTCGAGCTGTCGCAGATGCAGACAAAGGTTTTCGCGACCGCCGCGACGATTTTCTCGCGCGTGAGCGCACCGCCGCCGCCCTTGATCATGGTCAGGTGCTCGGTGATCTCATCGGCGCCGTCGATGTAGACCGGCAGCTCACTCACGCTGTTGAGGTCGAACACGCGAATGCCATGCTTGCGCAGACGCTCGGCACTTGCCTCAGAGGCGGCCACGGCACCGTCGATACGTCCCTTGATGCCTGCAAGTGCGTCGATGAAGAAATTGACCGTCGAGCCCGAACCGACCCCGACCACGGCATCCTCGATGACGTGCTCGAGCGCCGCCTGCGCAACGCGCTGCTTGAGCTCGTCCTGTGTCATCGTTTGCGTGGCGGCGGCAGATCGGTGCACACACCCTCGAACGCCTCGGCCGCCATGCCCACCGATTCACCGAGCGTCGGATGGGGATGGATGGTCTTGCCGATATCGGTCGCGTCAGCGCCCATCTCGATTGCGAGCGCGAGTTCGCTGATGAGATCGCCCGCGCCGGTGCCGACGATCCCGCCGCCAAGGATGCGATGCGTCTCGGCGTCGAAGATCAGCTTGGTGAACCCTTCGTCGCGCGCGTTGGCAATGGCTCGGCCCGAGGCGGCCCAGGGAAACTTGCTCACCCCCACCTTCACGCCCGTGGCTTTGGACTCGTCCTCGGTCAACCCGACCCAGGCCACTTCGGGGTCGGTGTAGGCGACCGAGGGCACGACGCGCGCGTCGAAGTGCGATTTCATGCCCGCGATCGCCTCGGACGCGACATGCGCCTCGTGCACCGCCTTGTGCGCGAGCATCGGATCGCCTGCGATGTCGCCGATGGCATGAATGTGGGGCACGTTGCTGCGCATCTGCGAGTCGACTTCGATGAATCCACGCTCGGTCACGGCGAGACCGGCGTGTTCGGCGCCGATGTGTTTGCCGTTTGGCGTGCGGCCGACCGACACCAGCACCATATCGTAGGTCTGCGGCCCGCTCGGCGCCTGATCACCCTCGAACCACACCCGGATGCCGTCCTTCGCCGCCTCTGCCTTCGTCGTGCGCGTCTTCAGCATGACGTGGTCGAAGCGGTCCTTGTTGAATTTCCGCCAGACCGCGACGAGGTCGCGGTCGGCGCCGAGCATCAGTCCGTCGAGCATTTCGACGACGTCCAGCCGCGCGCCGAGCGTGGAATACACCGTCCCCATCTCGAGGCCGATGATGCCGCCGCCGATCACGAGCAGCTTTTTCGGCTGGCCGCGCAGTTCGAGCGCGCCCGTCGAATCGACGATCCGCGGATCGTCCGGCAGGAAGGGCAGGGTCGCTGCCTGCGAGCCGGCGGCGACGATCGCCGAGGCGAACTTCACCAGTTCACGGCCGCCCTTCGTCTCGACGGCGAGATGATGGGAATCGACGAAGCGCCCGACGCCCTGCAGCACGGTGACCTTGCGCGCCTTCGCCATTGCGGCGAGTCCGCCGGTCAGCTTGCCGACCACCTTGTCCTTGAAGGCGCGCAGCTTGGCGAGGTCGATCGTCGGCGTGCCGAATTCGATGCCGTGCGCGGACAGGGCGCGCGCGGCGTCCATGACGGCCGCCGTGTGCAGCAGCGCTTTCGACGGAATGCAGCCGACGTTCAGACATACGCCACCGAGCTTCGCATGGCGTTCGACCAGCACCACCTTCAGACCCAGGTCGGCAGCACGGAACGCCGCGGAGTAGCCGCCGGGGCCCGCGCCGAGCACCACGACGTCGCAGACCTGCTGCGCGTCAGTCCCCGCACCCGCCCTGCCTGCGGTGGGCGTCGGCGCCGGCGCTCGAGTCGTGTCCGTCGCCGGCGCTGTGACGCTGGCCGGGGTCACCACGGCCTGCGCCGCCCCATCGCCCACACGGGCGTCGAGCAGCAAAATCAGTGTCCCCTGCGACACTTTGTCGCCCAGCTTCAGCTTCACCGCTTTCACGATGCCCGCCTCGGGCGACGGAATCTCCATCGTCGCCTTGTCCGACTCGAGCGCGATCAGTGACTGCTCCTTGTCGATCGCATCGCCGGGCTTGACCAGCACCTCGATCACCTCGACATCCTTGAAGTCCCCGATGTCGGGAACCTTCACTTCGATCGCGCTCGCCATGGCGTTCAGGGATTTTTCTGAAAGTAGGGCATTGCGCTGCAGCGTGAAACGCTGCAGCGCAATGCATCGTTGTTCTTCATAGAAGGGAGCGCCGAATGTCGGACAGCACCGACGCGAGATAATTCGTGAAACGCGCCGCGGCGGCGCCATCGATCACGCGGTGGTCATAAGACAGCGACAGCGGCAGCATCAGGCGCGGCACGAATTCGGCGCCGCTCCACACCGGCCGCATGGTCGAGCGCGACACGCCCAGGATCGCGACTTCCGGCGCATTGATGATCGGCGTAAAGGCCGAACCGCCGATACCACCGAGGCTGGAAATCGAGAACGTCCCGCCCTGCATGTCGCCCGGCTTGAGCTTCTTGTCGCGCGCGAGCTTCGAGATATCGCCGAGTTCCTTGGCGAGGTCGAACACGCCTTTGCGGTCGGCGTCGCGAATGACGGGAACCATGAGTCCGTCCGGCGTGTCGACGGCTACCCCGATATGGTAGTAGCGGCGAATGATGAGGTTCTCGCCCGATTTATCGAGCGCGGCATTGAACTGGGGATACTGCTTGAGCGCCGTCACGCAGCCTTTGATGAGGAAGGCAAGCATCGTCAGTTTGAAGCCGCGCTTCTCGGTCTCGGCGGTGTTCGACTTGCGAAACGCCTCCAACTCGGTGATGTCGGCCTCGTCGAACTGCGTGACGTGCGGAATCGAAACCCAGTTACGGTGGAGGTTCGCCCCGGAGAGTTTCTGAATGCGCGACCGCTTCTTGGTTTCAATCGGGCCGAACTTGGCGAAATCGACATCCGGCCACGCCGGCAGGTCGAAGGGCAATGTCCCGCCGCCGGCACTGCCCTGTGTCGCAGGCGCCGCACCCGCGAGCGCGCTTTTCACGAAGCCCTGGACGTCGACGTGCGTGATGCGGCCCTTCGGACCGCTACCTTGAACACGCGTCAGATCGACGCCGAGTTCGCGCGCGAAGCGGCGCACCGACGGGCTCGCGTGCGGCTTGGAGATCAACTCGTCACGCGGCATGCGCGGCACCGGCCGGCCGTGGGCGGGCGGCGGGGGCGGAACATCATCTGAAATCTCAGCCGCTGTGGGTGGCGCCGTCGTGGCAGGCTCGGCCGCCGGCGCTGGCGGGGTCGCCGCGGCCTGCGCCGCCTCCGCGCCTGCGCCCGCGCCCGACTCAAGCAGCAAAATCAGTGCCCCCTGCGACACTTTGTCGCCCAGCTTCAGCTTCACTGCTTTCACGATGCCCGCCTCGGGCGACGGAATCTCCATCGTCGCCTTGTCCGACTCGAGCGCGATGAGCGACTGCTCCTTGTCGATCGCATCGCCGGGCTTGACCAGCACCTCGATCACCTCGACATCCTTGAAGTCCCCGATGTCGGGAACCTTCACTTCGATCGGATTGGCCATGGCGTTCAGGGCCTATTCATACTTTTGTCGGATCCGGCTTCTCTGGATCGATGCCGTACTTGCGAATCGCGTCGGCCACCGCCTTTACCTTGCCCTCTCCCTGATCGGCGAGCGCCCGCAATGCCGCGACGACGACAAAGACCCGGTTCACCTCGAAGAATTCGCGCAGCTTGGAACGCGAATCGGAGCGGCCGAAGCCGTCGGTTCCGAGCACGCGGAAAACCCGTTCACGCGGCACGAAGGGTCGGATCTGGTCGGCGAAGGTCTTCATGTAGTCGCTCGCCGCCACCACGGGACCCTTGTGCTTGGCGAGGCAGGCCGTAACGTAGGGCATGCGCGGTTCCGTCTCGGGGTGCAGCAGATTCCATCGGTCCGCCGCGAGTCCGTCGCGCCGCAGTTCGGTAAAGCTGGTTGCGCTCCAGACGTCGGCCGCCACGCCCCAATCCGACTCGAGCATGTCGGCGGCTGCGAGCACCTCGCGCAGGATGGTGCCTGAACCCATGAGCTGCACACGCGCCTTCGCTTTCGACTTCGACGCGCGCAGCAGGTACATCCCCCTGAGAATCCCCGCCTCGACGCCCTTGGGTATCGCCGGATGCTCGTAGTTTTCGTTCATCACGGTGACGTAGTAGTAGACGTCCTCCTGCTCGGTCACCATGCGCCGCAGGCCGTCCTGGACGATCACCGCAAGCTCGTAGCCGAACGTCGGGTCGTAGGATACGCAGTTCGGAATCGCCGACGACAGGATGTGCGAGTGGCCATCCTCGTGTTGCAGGCCCTCGCCGTTCAGCGTGGTGCGCCCGGCGGTGCCGCCGATCAGGAACCCGCGCGCGCGCTGATCGGCCGCCGCCCAGGCCAGGTCGCCGATGCGCTGCAGCCCGAACATCGAATAGAAGATGTAGAACGGCACGGTGACGAGATTCGAATGACTGTATGCCGTCGCCGCGGAGATCCATGACGAGAACGCGCCGGCCTCGTTGATGCCCTCCTCGAGGATCTGCCCCTGCTTGTCCTCGCGGTAGTACATCACCTGGTCGCGGTCGACCGGTTCGTACTTCTGGCCCTCCGCGGAATAGATGCCGAGTTGGCGGAACATCCCTTCCATGCCGAAGGTGCGCGCCTCGTCAGGCACGATCGGCACGACGTGCTTGCCGAAGGTTTTGTCGCGAATCAGTGCGGTAAGAATTCGCACGAACGCCATCGTGGTCGAAATTTCGCGGCCCTCGGAACCCTTGAGCACGGCGTCGAGCGCGGACAGCGGCGGCACCGCGGGCACCGCGTCGGCCTTGCGCCGCCGCTGCGGCAGGTAACCCCCAAGCGCCTTGCGCCGCGCGTGCAGGTACTGCATCTCGGGCGAATCCGCCGACGGAACGTAGAACGGAAGCGCCTCGAGTTCGTCGTCTGGAATCGGCATGCGCATGCGGTCGCGCATGCCGCGGATCGTCTCCAGGTCGACCTTTTTCAACTGGTGCGTCGGATTCTTCGCCTGGCCCTGCTTGCCGAGCCCGTAGCCCTTGATCGTCTTGGCGAGAATCACGCTCGGCTGGCCCTTGTGCTTCGCCGCCGCCGCATACGCCGCATAAATCTTGTGCGGATCATGCCCGCCCCGGTTCAAACGCCAGATGTCCTCGTCGGTCATGCGCGAAACCATCTCGAGCACCTTCGGATGCTTGCCGAAGAAATGCTTGCGCACGAATGCGCCGTCATTTGCCTTGTAGTTCTGGTACTCGCCGTCCAGGGTCTCCTCCATCACGCCCTGGAGAAGGCCCTCGCTGTCGCGCGCGAGCAGCGAATCCCAGTACGAACCCCAGATCACCTTGATAACGTTCCAGCCGGCGCCGCGAAAACCGCCCTCGAGTTCCTGGATGATCTTGCCGTTTCCGCGCACCGGGCCGTCCAGACGCTGCAGGTTGCAATTGACGATGAAAATGAGATTGTCGAGGCGCTCGCGTGCCGCCATGCCGATCGCACCGAGCGACTCGGGTTCGTCCATTTCGCCGTCGCCGCAGAACACCCACACCTTGCGGTTTTCCGTGTTCACGAGACCACGCGCATGCAGATATTTGAGGTAGCGCGCCATGTAGATCGCCTGGATCGGCCCCAGGCCCATCGATACCGTCGGAAACTGCCAGTAATCCGGCATCAACCACGGATGCGGATACGACGACACGCCCTTGCCGTCGACATCGCGGCGGAAATTGAGCAGCTGTTCCTCGCTCAGCCGGCCCTCGAGTAGTCCCCGTGCGTAGACACCCGGTGCGGAGTGGCCCTGAAAATAGATCAGATCGCCGCCGTGGCCTTCGTGCGGTGCATTCCAGAAATGGTTCTGGCCGATGCCGAACAGCGCGCCCACGGACGCGAAGCTCGCGATGTGCCCGCCCAGTTCGTCGTCGTTCTTGTTCGCACGCGCCACCATCACCATCGCATTCCAGCGACAGTAGGAACGAATGCGCTCCTCGAGCGCGGCGTCTCCGGGGGAGCGCGCCTCGAGGTGCGGCGGGATCGTGTTGATGTACGCGGTATTCGCCGAGAACGGAATGAACGCACCCGAATGGCGCGCCTTGGAGATCAAATTCTCGAGCAGAAACTGCGCGCGCTCGGGGCCTTCGCGCTCGAGCACTGCCTCGAGTGCGTCGAGCCATTCCTGGGTTTCGACGGAATCGGGATCGTTGGCGGCAGGGTGCTGCGGCACTGCGGACATGATTTTCTCCGGCTTCTGGCGCTCGTGTCCGACCCCGGCACCTTGTGGGTGTCCACGGCCGCGCAGCGTGGGCGAAGCTTAAACCGTCCCGTGGGAGGCAACAAACGGGATCGCAACCCGCCCCCGATGTGCCGCTGCGCCGATGATAGACTCGACGCCTTTTCGCGAGGTCCCGATGGTTGCGCGCATCATCGACGGCAAAGCACTCGCCGCAGACCTGCGTGGCGAACTGGCACCGCGCGTCGCGGCGCTCGCCGCGCGCGGCGTCCGGCCCGGACTGGCGGTGATTCTGGTGGGCGACGACCCGGCCTCGCACGTATACGTTCGCAACAAGGCGCGCGCCTGCGCGGAAACCGGTGTCGATTCGCGGCATGTCGCACTGCCGGGCAGCGTCGATCAACAGGAACTGCTCGCCGCGATCGCCACGCTAAACGCCGATTCCACAGTTCACGGAATCCTGGTCCAGCTGCCGCTTCCGGCCCAACTCGATGCCGAGCGGGTACTCGAAGCGATTGCACCCCAGAAGGATGTCGACGGATTCCATCCGATGAACATGGGGGCGCTGCTCGCAGGGCGGGCGGGCTTCGTGCCCTGCACCCCTGCCGGCATCATGGTCATGCTCGATCGCACCGGCATCGCGCTGCGCGGAAAACGCGCGGTGGTGGTCGGACGCTCGAACATCGTCGGCAAACCGATGGCGCTGCTCCTCTTGCAACGCGACGCCACCGTCACCATCTGTCATTCGAAGACGCATGACCTGCCCGCGCTCACGCGCGAGGCCGATGTTCTGGTCGCCGCGCTGGGACGAGCGAAGGCAATCGGCGCAGCCATGGTGAAGCCCGGCGCCTGCGTCATCGACGTCGGCATCAACCGGCTCGATGACGGGACGCTTGCAGGCGACGTGGATACGGTTGCAGTGAGCGATGTCGCGAGCTGGATTACGCCGGTTCCGGGCGGCGTCGGCCCGATGACGGTCGCGATGCTGATCGTGAGTTGCGTACGTGCGGCCGAGCAGGCCAGCGGCTCGGCCGCCTGACCATCCAAGGACGTTGCAAGGACCGCGATGAATCCATTGCTCGATTTCAGCGGGCTGCCCCGATTTTCGGAGTTCAAGCCCGACCAGGTCACCCCCGCGGTTGGCCAATTGCTGGCCGAGGCGCGCTCCGCCATGAACCGGGCGGCCGCGCCGGACGTACCTGCCGTGTGGGACGCGTTCGTTGCCCCGTTCGAGGACGCGAACGAGCGGCTGTCGCGCGCCTGGGGTCAGGTGGCACACCTGCACGCCGTGATCGACAGTCCGCCGCTGCGCGAGACCTACAACGCCAACCTGCCGAAGGTCACGCAGTACTACACCGAACTCGGACAGAACGAGGCGCTGTTCGCGAAATACCAGGCACTGCGCGCGTCGAACGCGTTCGAGCGCCTGAGCCCGGCGCGGCGCGCGATCGTCGAGCATGCGCTGCGCGACTTCCGCCTCGGCGGCGCCGAGCTTGCACCCGAACAGAAACCGCGCTTCGCCGAAATTCAGGAACAGGCGGCGCAGCACGCCGCGAAGTTCTCCGAAAACCTGCTCGATGCGACGAACGCCTTCTCAATCGTGATCGAGGACGAGACGCGCGTCGCCGGCATCCCAGCCGACGTCCTTGCGGCGGCACAGGAGGCGGCGCAGAAGGACGGCAAAGCCGGCTGGAAGTTCACCCTCCACATGCCCTCCTACCTCCCCGTGATGCAGTACGCCGACGATCGCGAATTGCGCGAGACAATGTATCGCGCGAGCGTGACGCGCGCCTCGGAGTTCGGCAAGGCCGAGTGGGACAACACGCCGCTCATCGCGGCAACTGCTGAAGCTGCGGCGCGAAGAGGCCGGGCTGCTCGGCTACGCGAGCTTTGCCGAGGTTTCGCTGGTACCCAAGATGGCGTCCTCCGCCGGGGAAGTCATCGCGTTCCTGGAAGATCTGGCCCAACGCGCGCGTCCGCACGCAGAACGCGACGCGGCGGAACTGCGCGACTTCGCGCGGCGCAACCTCGGCCTCGAGCGCCTGGACGCCTGGGATCTCGCCTACGCAGCCGAGAAGTTGCGCCTCGAGCGCTTCGCGTTCTCGGAGCAGGAGGTGAAGCAGTACTTTCCCGAAGACGCAGTGATCGTCGGACTGTTCCAGCGTGGCCGAGACGCTGTACGGCGTGCGCATCCAGGCTGCACAGGCGCCGGTCTGGCACCCCGACGTACGTTTCTTCGAGATCCGCTCCTCGGATGGCGAGCTGGTCGGCCAGTTCTATCTCGACCTGTACGCACGCGAATCCAAGCGGGGCGGCGCGTGGATGGACGACGCGATCACGCGCCGCCGTCGCGGCGATCACATCCAGACGCCAGTGACCTATCTGACCTGCAACTTCTCGCGCCCGGTGGGCGACAAGCCGGCGCTGTTCACGCACGACGACGTGATCACGCTGTTCCACGAATTCGGCCACGGCCTGCACCATCTGCTGACGCGCGTCGAGGAGCTCGGCGTGTCCGGCATCAACGGCGTCGAGTGGGATGCAGTCGAGCTGCCGAGCCAGTTCATGGAGAACTTCTGCTGGGAATGGGAGGTGCTGGCGGGCATGACGCGCTCACGTCGACACCGGCGAAGCGTTGCCGCGCACGCTATTCGACAAGATGCTGGCGGCGAAGAATTTCCATAGCGGGCTGCAGATGCTGCGCCAGATCGAATTCGCGATCTTCGACATGCGACTGCATGCCGACTTCGATCCCGACGGCGCAGGCACGCCGCTGTCGCTGCTCGACGACGTGCGTGCGGAGGTCGCCGTGTTCCTGCCACCGGCGTTCAACCGCTTCCCGAACAGCTTTTCGCACATCTTCGCCGGCGGCTATGCGGCCGGCTATTACAGCTACAAGTGGGCGGAGGTGCTCTCGGCAGATGCCTACGGCGCGTTCGAGGAACGGCGCGACGCGCGCGACGCGCCAAACGGCGTGCTCGACGCGGAGACCGGGGCCCGATTCCGTGATGAAATCCTCGCGGTCGGCGGCAGCCGGCCCGCGGCCGAGTCCTTCCGTGCCTTCCGCGGCCGTGCCCCGCAGGTCGATGCGCTGCTGAAACACAATGGTATGATCCCCGCATGAGTTTGACTCGTGCGGTGCTGGCACTCCTGCTGGCCGCTGCGCTCGGCGCAGCGCAGGCGCAGCAGCAACTCTACCGCTGGGTGGACGCCAAGGGCAAAGTGCACGTCACCGACACCCCGCCACCAGCCACCGCAAGGAAAGTCGAGAAGAAAACGTACGGTTCCAGCGCGACGCCGGCACCCTCGTCCTTCGAGTTGGATCGGGTGCGGAAAGAATTTCCCGTGACGCTGTATACGGCGCCGTCCTGCAAGGAACCCTGTGCGCAGGCACGTGCCGCGCTCAACCAGCGCGGCGTCCCGTACAAGGAAGTGCAGGTCTGGAACGAAGCCACCAATGCCCAGCTGAAGACCGTTTCCCAGTCGAACGAAGTGCCGGTGTTGAGCGTCGGCCGCTCGGTGCAGAAGGGATTCGAGCAGCGCGCGTACGACAATCTGCTCGACAGCGCCGGCTACCCGCGTACGGGCACCCTGCCGGCCACCGCGCAGGCCGCGCCGCCAGCGCCCAAGGGCTACATCCCGCCGGAAAAGCGCGCCACGCAACCCACGCCGAGTGCCGAGCCGGTCGAGCCGAAGCCCGAACCGAAGCGCGGCCCCTACACGCCGAATTTCAGCGCGAATCCCACACCGAAGAAGTGAACTGCGCGGCCTGATGCCGCGCGCGTGGACGCGATGAAGCTCGCGACCTGGAACGTCAATTCCCTCAAGGTCCGACTGCCGCATCTGGTCGACTGGCTCGCCGCGGCACAGCCCGACGTCATCTGTCTGCAGGAGACCAAGCTCGAGGACGGCAAATTCCCTCAGGCCGAAATCGAGGCCACGGGTTTCCAGGCCGCGTGGTCGGGCCAGAAGACCTACAACGGGGTGGCGCTGCTCGCACGCAGTGCGCCGCGGGACATCGTCACCGCGATCCCGGGCTTCGCGGACGAACAAAAGCGCGTCGTCGCCGCGACGGTCGGCGACCTGCGTGTCGTCTGCCTGTACGCACCCAACGGCCAGGCCATAGATTCCGACAAGTACGCCTACAAGCTGCGCTGGTACGCGGCGCTACGCGGATGGCTCGCGGATGAGCTTGCATGCCACACGCGTCTCGCCGTGCTCGGCGACCTCAACGTCGCGCCGGAAGACCGCGACGTGCACGATCCGAAGGCATGGGAGGGACAGGTGCTCTGCTCGGAACCCGAGCGGGCGGCGTTTCGGGCCTTGTGCGCGCTCGGGCTCGAGGACGCCTACCGCCTTTTCGAGCAGCCCGAAAAATCGTTCTCCTGGTGGGACTACCGGATGCTGGGATTTCGTCGCAACGCCGGGCTGCGCATCGACCACATCCTGCTGTCAGCGCCGCTCGCCGCACAGTGCGCGTCCTGCACGATCGACAAGGCGCCGCGCAAGCTCGAGCGCCCGTCCGACCACACCCCGGTCATCGCCGAACTTCGCGCGGCGTAACCCGCGGCGCGTCCGGCGTGTTCAGAGGTTCATTCCCTTCTGTACGCCCGGGCGCGCCGCCATGCGCTTGCCCCAGCGCTTCAGATTGTCCATGCCGCCCGCCGCGTCGAGCATCGACTGACGCAGCGCATAGTTGGGGTATAGCATCAGATCGGCAAACGAGATCTCGTCGGCCAAAAAGTCGCGGCCGGCGAGATGACGATCGACGTTGCGAAAGTACGCAACGAGCCGATTCAGAAAGAAATTGATGATCGCCGGCGACTTTTCGGGTGCGGTCACCTCGAGTTGAAACACGGTGCCGCCGGTCGGCCCGATATCACTCGCCGCATGCAGGAACCATTGCGCGGCCAACGCGCGTCGAACGGGGTCGGTCGGGATGAATTTCGCGGCCCGCTCGCAGCAATACACGATGATCGCGCCCGATTGCGCGAGCGTGAGCGGCGCGCCGCCTGGGCCGTCGCGATCGACCATCACCGGGATCTGTCCGGCTGGATTGAGCTTCAGGAATTCGGGCGTCTTTTGCTCGCCCTTGGTGAGGTCCACCTTGTGGATGCGGTACGCAAGCCCGGTTTCGGCGAGCGCCACCGACGCGCGCAGCCCGTTCCCGGTACCCCAGACATACAGATCGATCATGGATCATTCCTCGCGGCAGATGCCGCGCTACGATTATAAAGGCGCCGTGTCGCGCAAGGCGCACATTGCTTGGATTGCGTAGAATCGCCTTCGTCCGTCATGGAACCCGCGCACTCCATCGGCAAGCTTGGCTTCCGGCGCTGGTACGAACGCCAGCTGACCGAAGGGTTCGCCTGGCTCGTCACCTGCCTGCTGTGCGCGGTGTTGATTGCCGCAATCGTCGAGTCGATCTGGTCGCGTCTGATGAGTTGGCAGGCGGTACTGATGCTCGCCTTCGTCTACTGCGTCGGCCTCATGTGCTGGTTCGCGTTGCGCCGTTTCCTGATGTTGCTGACCTGCGCCGAGCACTATGCGAGCCACTCGACCTGCGCGCAATGCGGAACCAGCGGGCGCTTCGCCGTCCTGAGCGAAACTGCGGCGATGCGCGTGCGCTGCCGCAAATGCGAGCACGAATGGACGATCGCCTAGCGCGCGGCGCCGCGCGGCGCATCGCGTTCAGTCGATCATCGTGTACGCGGGCAGCGTCAGAAATTCGATGTAGTCGCCCGTGGTGATCGTATCGAAGAGCTTCGCCGCCGCCTCGTACTGCCCCGCCTTCCAGCCGTCTTCGCCGAGATACTGGCGCACCTTCGGCATCTCCTCCTTCAGCAGCGCGCGAAACAGCTCGACCGTGACCTTGCGGCCATCATCGAGTACGCCCTTGGGCGAGCGAATCCACTGCCAGATCTGCGAGCGTGAGATTTCCGCGGTGGCCGCATCCTCCATCAGGTTGAACACCGGCACGCAGCCATTGCCCGCGAGCCACGCGCCGAGATACAAAATGCCGACGCTGATGTTGTTGCGCATGCCGGCCTCGGTGATCGGCGCCTCGGGCTGAAAATTCAGTAGATCCTTGGCGCTTACGTTCACGTCCGGGCGCTGCCGGTCGTACTGATTCGGCTTCGGCATGTGCGCATCGAAAACGGCCTTCGCGACCGGCACCAGGCCCGGATGCGCGACCCAGGTGCCATCGCAACCGTCGGTCACCTCGCGCAGCTTGTCCAGGCGCACCTTCTCGAGCGCCGCAGTATTCGCCGCCTTGTCGTTCTTGATTGGAATTTGCGCCGCCATCCCGCCCATTGCCGGCGCATTGCGCCGGTGACAGGTCTTCACCAGCGACAGCGCGTAGGCGCGCAGGAAAGGCGCAGTCATGGAGACCTGGGCGCGATCGGCCAGACAAAAATCCTTGTTGACGCGGAACTTCTTGATGCAGGAAAAAATATAGTCCCAGCGCCCGATGTTGAGGCCGGCGGAATGGTCCTTGAGTTCCCACAGAATCTCATCCATCTCGAAGGCCGCGAGCACCGTCTCGATGAGAACGGTCGCCTTGATCGAACCTTGCTTGACGCCAAGCGCGTCCTGCGCCGCCTTGAAGACGTCGTTCCACAGGCGCGCTTCCAGGTGGCTCTCCATTTTCGGCAGGTAGAAGTACGGCCCCGAACCGCGCGCGAGCAACGCCTTGGCGTTGTGGAAAAAGTAGAGCGCAAAATCGAAGATGCTCCCCGACACCGGTTTGCCATCGACCTGCACGTGCTTCTCGTCCAGATGCCAGCCGCGCGGCCGCGGAATGAGGACCGCGGACTTTTTGTTCAGGGTGTAGCTTTTGCGGCCCTGTTGGAAGCTGATCGTACGGCGCACCGCGTCGCGCAGATTGATCTGCCCGTCGATCATGTTGAACCAGGTGGGACAGTTGGCGTCTTCGAAGTCCGCCATGAAGGTCGAGGCGCCCGAATTGAGCGCATTGATCACCATCTTGCGATCGGTCGGCCCGGTGATCTCGACGCGCCGGTCGCGCATGTCCTGCGGTTGGGCTGCGATCGTCCAGTCCGATTCGCGCACCGATTGCGTCTCGGGAAGGAAATCAGGCAGCCTGCCGGCGTCGAACGCCTTTTGCCGCTCGGCGCGCGCGGCAAGCAGTTGCTGGCGACGCGGCTCGAACGCGCGGTGCAGGGCGACGACAAAGTCGAACGCCTCGGGCGTCAGGATCTCGCTGAACCCCGGGTGGTCGGGACCGAGAAGCCGCAGGCCCTTGGGCAGAGTGGTGGGTGCATTCATGGCGCGGTTCCGAGTGAAAGAGGGCGAAAACCTTTTGATTCTATGAGGCCGAATGTCGCACCGCAACACGAATATCTCGTGTACCCATAAGCATTTTTTAACCCAAGTCATGTTGCAGCGCAGAGCACGGTCTGTTTGCGGCTGGTGGCTTGCGGGAGTAGGCTGTTTTTAAGCAGCGGTGCGACATCTCATATTGTGAAATTCACGCGCCGCTGTCCTCGATAACCTACGCGCCGGAGCTTTCTCATGCCCACGCCGCACAAGACGTACAAGATCCTCATTTTGGGTGCCTCCTACGGTTCGCTGCTCGCGACCAAGCTGCTGCTCGCCGGTCATACGGTGAAGCTGATCTGCCTTCCCGCGGAAGCCGAACTGATCAATCAGGAAGGCACGCGCGTGCGCATGCCGGTCAAGGGACGCGACGCACTGGTCGAGGTCGATTCGCGCGCGCTGCCCGGCGCGCTGTCCGCCGCCGGACCCGGTGCGGTCGATCCCGCCGACTACGACCTCGTCGCACTGGCGATGCAGGAACCGCAGTATCGGTCTGCGGGCGTGCGCGAACTGCTCGCCGCGGTTGCGAAGGCCCGGGTGCCGTGCATGTCGATCATGAACATGCCGCCGCTGCCCTATCTCGCACGCGTCCCGGGCGTCGCCGTGGCCGCCTGCCGCACCTGCTACACGGACCCGACCGTCTGGGACGGCTTTGACCCGGCGCTGATGACGCTCTGCAGCCCCGACCCGCAAGCCGGGCGTCCGCCCGACGAAAAAATCAACGTGCTGCAGGTCAGGCTGCCGACTAATTTCAAGTCGGCGCGCTTCGATTCGGACGCGCACACCGCCATCCTGCGTCAACTCGAGGCGGATATCGAAGCGGCCCGCTTTGACACTGGCAGCGAACGCATCGCCTTGCCGGTCAAGCTGAAGGTGCACGACTCGGTCTTCGTGCCGCTCGCGAAATGGGCGATGCTGGTGGCCGGCAACTACCGCTGCATTACGCGCGACGGCATGCGCCCCATCAAGGAGGCCGTGCATTCCGACCTCGAGAAATCCCGTGCCGTGTATGCGTGGGTCGTGGCGCTGTGCACATCGCTCGGCGCAGACGCGAAGGACCTCGTGCCATTCGAGAAATATGCGACGGCGGCGCAAGGTCTCACGGGCCCGTCCTCCGCCGCGCGCGCCCTGTATGGCGGCGCACCGTACATCGAACGGGTGGACCGTCTGGTGCAGACCGTCGCGGCACAGAAGGGCATGCGATCCGAGGCGCTGGACGACGTGGTGGCCCTGGTCGATGCGCAGCTCGAGGTAAACCGCAAGGCCGCGAAGCACTGACCCGGGCGCGGCGCGGCTATGTCTCGACGTCGTCGTCGATGCCGAGGTCCTGGATCTTGCGCGTGATCGTGTTGCGCCCCACGCCAAGCAGGTTCGCCGCTTCGATGCGGCGCCCGCCGGTTCGTTCGAGCGCCTTGCGGATGAGCGCAGACTCGAACTGACGCCCCAGCGCGTCCATCAAACCCGTCTCGCCACGTGCGAAGCGCCGCTCGACGTCCAGCGCAAGCGCAGCCACCCAGTCGGCCGCCAGCGGCGGCGCAGACGCCCGGAACTCCACCGGCAAATCTCCCAACTCGACCACCTGGCCCGGCGCCATGACCGTCACCCAGTGGCACAGGCTTTCGAGCTGCCGCACGTTGCCCGGAAAGTCGAGCCGCGCAAGCTGCGCGAGCGCCTCGTCAGACAACCGCTTCAGCGCTACGCCAAGCTGCGTTGCGCTGCGCGCGAGGAAGTGGCGCACGAGCAATGGAATGTCCTCGCGCCGCTCGCTCAACGCAGGCAGGCGCACCCGAATCACGTTCAGGCGGTGAAACAGATCCTCGCGAAATGTGCCCGCCGCGACCCGCGTCTCCAGGTTTTGGTGCGTGGCCGCGATCACACGCACGTCAGTGCGCATCTGCTGGTGTCCGCCGACGCGATAGAACGTCCCGTCCGACAGTACCCGCAGCAGCCGCGTCTGCAGCTCCGGCGCCATGTCGCCGATCTCGTCCAGAAAGAGTGTGCCGCCTTGTGCCTGCTCGAAGCGTCCGCGGCGCTGCGCCTGCGCGCCCGTAAACGCACCGCGCTCGTGGCCAAACAATTCGGATTCGAGCAGGTCCTTGGGCATTGCCGCCGTATTGATGGCAACGAAGGGCCCGGTCCCGCGCGCACTATGGCGATGCAAGGCCCGGGCGACGAGTTCCTTGCCGGTTCCGGACTCACCCGTAATCAGGACTGTCGCGCTCGACTGGGATAGCCGCCCGATCGCGCGAAATACCTCCTGCATCGCCTGCGCCTGCCCCAGAATCTCGGGCGTCTCCTCGAGGGGCTCGATCGCGCCCCGCTCGCGTCGCGCTTCCACCAGCGCACGACGGATCAAGTCCACCGCCTGGTCGACATCGAAGGGCTTCGGAAGGTATTCGTAGGCGCCGCCCTGAAACGAAGCGACCGCCGATTCAAGATCCGAGTAGGCCGTCATCACGATGACGGGTACGGATGGGTGCTGTTCCTTTACCGTCTGCAGCAGCTCGAGCCCCGAGGGACCCGGCATCCGGATGTCCGAAACCAGCACCTCCGGCACGTCCCCGTGCAGCGCGTCGAGCGCCGCCTGTGCCGACTCGAACACGCTGCACGCAATGCCCTCGCGCTCGAGCGCCTTCTCGAACACCCACCGGATCGAGCGATCGTCATCGACTATCCAGACTGGTTTCATTCCTGTCACGCGTCCTCGCCCGGCGCATCCCGGTGCGCTACCGTATTCTCGGAGCAAGCTTCAGGCCAGCGGCAGGAGAATCCTGAATTCCGTATTTCCGGGCCGGCTTTCGCACTCGATCACACCGCCGTGCATCTGGATATAGGTCTGCGCAAGCGATAGCCCGATCCCGCTGCCGCCCTCGCGTCCGGACACGAGGGGATGAAAGATACGCTCCCGAAGCGCATCCGGCACGCCCGGCCCGCTGTCGATAATCCGCAATTCTAGTGCCAAGCGGTAGCGCTGCCGCGCGATCGTGATTTGGCGCAGGACGCGGCTGCGAAGTTGAATGGTACCGGCGGCCTCGGCGCTGCCCGCGATCGACTGCGCCGCGTTGCGCACCACGTTCAGCAGCGCCTGGATGAGCTGCTCCATGTCGCCACGCAGCTCGGGCACGCTCGGGTCGTAGTCGCGGTCGATCTTGACCCGCTCGCCGAATTCCGCCTGCACGACGTGATTGACCCGTTCGAGGACCTCGTAGATGTTGAGCGGTTCGATCTGCGGCCTTCGGTGCGGCGTGATGAGCCGGTCGAGCAGAACCTGAAGCCGATCGGCTTCCTTGACGATCACCTGTGTGTATTCGCGCAAGCCGGGGTCGCTCAACTCGCGCTCGAGCAGTTGCGCCGATCCGCGCAACCCGCCGAGCGGATTGCGGATCTCGTGCGCAAGATTGCGGATCAGTTCGCGATTCGCCTGCTGCTCGGAAAACAGACGTTCTTCGCGCGCAACGCGCAGCAACTGCTCGATCGGGCGCAGCTCGACGATGAGGGGTGCATCCTGCGTCTCGGTCCGGGCGACGACGCAGGCGAGCGGCAGCGGGTCGCGGCCCGAGCGCAGAAAATTCACGTTCTGCGCCGTGTAATCCCAGTGCGTCGCCAGTGCCTCCTGCGCGATCTGCTCGAGCTCGACCCGCTCGGCGAACAATGTCGGGAAGGGTTGTCCGACGAGCGCGCGGGTGGCCGTATCGAGCAGGTTCTCTGCGGCCGGATTCGCGTACCGGATATGGAAGACGTCATCCAGCACAACGACCGCAGTCGGGAGTAAATCGAGGCCGCCGAGCAGCGCGGGCGCCCGTTGCGGCGTGCCCGCAGCGGCATCGCGCGTCATCGCTGGATCCCGGCCGTCGGCCTACTTGTCGAGGACCGCGAGTTCCCGTTCGAGGGCTTCGACGTTCTTCTGGTGCAACTCGACGGTGTCCTGATACGGTTTGAGCCGCGCGAGCACCCGCGCATAGTTCTTTTCGTTGCCGTAACGCACGGCTTCCTGTTCAGCCAGCGCCTGCTTGGATTTGTTGAGCAAGCCCCGCTCCTGGTCGAGCTCTGTCTCGAGAATCTGGCGTTGCTTTTCCTTCGCCGAAGCACGCTTGGCCTGGGTTTCCTTGGGATAGCTCGACGGCGTCCTGGACCGGGTCCGCGCCGGCGACGTCGCCGGAACGACCGTCACGTGTTGATCAACGAGGCGGCACTCCCTGCCCGCCGTCGAGCCTTGGACGTTGGTGAATTCGGTCGTCCCGTCCTTGTTCTTGCACCGCCACATCCTGTCGCTGTCCTGCGCAAGCGTGGGCGCCGTCGTCACGGCAAGGCTGGACCCGAGAAAGGCGATGGCCAGAATCCGTATCATGATGAGACGCGTCCTTAGGGTCGAACGCTAAGTCTATGCCAGTAAAGCGATTTTTTCAAACATCAAATAAAAAGGGACGGGGATTCCCGTCCCTTTTTGACAACAACCCAGACCGGGGTTCCCCGCCCCCGGTCGGCGGGACTCAGGCGCTGTAGTACATCTCGAATTCGATCGGGTGGGTGGTCATGCGGAAGCGCGTGACCTCGTCTTGCTTAAGCTCAAGATAGGCGTCGATCAGGTCATCGTCGAACACGCCCCCCTTGGTCAGGAAGGCACGGTCCCGGTCGAGCTCAGCAAGCGCCTGATCGAGCGAATGGCAGACATTCGGGATCGCTTTTGCTTCCTCGGGCGGCAGGTCATAGAGGTTCTTGTCCATCGGGTCGCCCGGGTGGATTTTGTTCTGTACCCCGTCGAGACCCGCCATCAGCATCGCGGCAAACGCGAGATAGGGATTCGCCGTCGCATCAGGGAAACGCACTTCGACGCGCCGCCCGTTCGGGCTCGCGACGTGCGGGATGCGGCAAGCCGCTGAACGGTTACGTGCCGAGTATGCGAGATTGATCGGCGCCTCGAAGCCCGGTACCAATCGCTTGTAGGAATTGGTGCCGGGGTTGGTCATCGCATTCAGCGCCCGGGCATGTTTGATGATTCCGCCGATGTAAAAAAGCGCTATCTCGGACAGCCCCGCATAACCGTTACCGGCGAACAGATTCTTATCGCCTTTCCAAACGGATTGATGCACGTGCATGCCCGAGCCGTTGTCGCCCACGACTGGTTTCGGCATGAAGGTCGCCGTCTTGCCGTAGGAGTGTGCGACGTTCCATACCGTGTACTTCAGGATTTGCATCCAGTCCGCGCGTTCGACGAGCGGCGCGAAGCGCGTCCCGATCTCGCACTGACCCGGCGCGGCCACCTCGTGGTGATGCACCTCGACATCAACCCCCTGCTGCTCGAGCGCGAGGCACATCGCATTGCGGATGTCCTGCAGCGAATCGACCGGCGGCACGGGAAAGTAACCGCCTTTTGCGGGGGCGCGATGCCCCATGTTGCCGGATTCGTAATCGATACCCGACGACCAGGGCGCTTCCTCGGACTTGATTTTCACGAACGAGCCCGACATGTCCGCGCCCCATGTCACACCGTCGAAGACAAAAAATTCGGGTTCGGGTCCGAAATAGGCGACATCGCCCAGCCCGGTCGACTTGAGGTAGGCCTCGGCGCGCTTCGCGACGCCGCGCGGACAGCGGCTATAGGGCTTGCCATCCGTCGGCTCGATCACATCGCAGCTGATGTTGAGCACCGCCTCATCCGTGAATGGATCCATGCGCGCGCTCGGCGCATCGGGCATCAGCAGCATGTCGGAAGCCTGAATGCCTTTCCAGCCTGAGATAGACGAACCATCAAAAGCGTGGCCATGCTCGAACTTGTCTTTGGTGAAATGCTTCACCGGCACGCTGACGTGCTGTTCCTTGCCGCGCGTATCCGAAAAGCGGAGATCGACGAATTTGACCTCCTTGTCCTTGAGCATTTTCAAGACATCATCGGGCGTCGTCGCCATCTTCAACTCTCCTGAGTAGGTAAGCGTTCAGTGGGCAGGGTCTTGAGCCGTCTCGCCGGCCGGACTCGCGTCATCGAACAGTTAGTCCAGCAGTTTTCGTGCCAAAAAGATCGCCACCGAAGTCTCCTCTGAACGGCAGCGGCAAGGCGCGATTCTACCCAAATGTCGGCGCACCCTTTCGGAGCATCGGGACCTGCGACGCACCTCGCCGGTGCGCGCTTCGCCCCACGGCCCGTCACCCAAGATCCAACTACCCACGGCTCAAGGTAGGTTCTTTGGATAATTGGGTAATAGAATGCGGTCTCAATTATGGAGATGAATCCCGCAATTGTCGCCGTCCGGCGCGCGGCCCTGGAGCGTGGCCGGAAGCTCAAGCTGCCCTATGCCGGCGCCTTGTTGCCCGCCGACGCGTACACGCTCATGCAGGCTGGCGCACGTTTGGTCGATATCCGAACGCAGGCCGAGATCTACTGGGTGGGACGCATCCCGGGCACGGTGGCGGTCGAGTGGAACAGCTATCCAGGCGGTGTCCTGAACCTCGACTTTGTCAACCAGCTCACGCAATTCATCGATCACGACGAGCCGGTGATGTTCATCTGCCGCTCGGGCGGACGGTCGCACCACGCTGCGATGGCGGCCACGCAAGCCGGATTCACCGAGTGTTACAACGTGCTGGAGGGCTTCGAAGGCGACCGGGACGCCGAACAGCACCGCAACAGCATTGGCGGCTGGCGCGCCGCACGCCTACCCTGGGTGCAGGGCTGAACACGGGGCTGCGCCCCCGATCTCACTATCCCACGCGTCATTGGCTCTCCGGTTCGAACTAGCCCAGGCCCCAGTCGACCCAGCCTGAGTACGCAGTAGCCAGCACGATCACGCCGAACGCGATCCGGTACCACGCGAAGGGCCTGAAGTCGTGATTCGCGACATAGCGAATCAACCAGCGCACGACCGCGAACGCAGAGACGAAGGCCGCGAAACTACCCACCGCAAACAGTCCGAGGTCGTCGGCCACGAACAGCGCCCGGTGCCGGTAGAAATCGTAGGCGCCCGCAGCAACTAGTGTCGGCACCGCCAGGAAGAACGAAAATTCGGTCGCCGCGCGCCGCGATAGTCCGAAGATCATCCCGCCGATGATCGTCGCACCCGAACGCGAGGTACCCGGGATGAGCGCGAACGACTGCGCCATGCCCACCAGAAGCGCGTCGCGCCAGGACATCGCGTCGACGTCATTCACCCGCGGCGGCGCGGCCCGGTGCGCACGGCGCTCGATCCACAAGATCACGATCCCGCCCACGATGAACGCGGTGGCAACCGGCACCGGCTTGAACAGTGTGGCCTTGATTGCCGCGCCGAAGCTGAGCCCGAGCACCGCGGCCGGAACCAGGGCCACCGCCAGATTCAACCAGAACCGTTGCGCCGCGCGCTCGCGCAGCACGCCAGTAAGCGCCCGCGCGAAGCGCGTCCGGTACTCCCAGATGATCGCGAACATCGCACCGGTCTGGATCACGACTTCGAACACCATGCCGCGCTCGTCGTTGAAACCAAGCAGATCTCCGATCAGGATCAGGTGACCCGTGCTGGAGATCGGGAGAAACTCGGTGAGACCCTCGACGATGCCGAGGATGAGTGCGTGTAGGTAAGTTGCGTCCATGGGGTCAGACAAAGGGGTCAGACCCCATTTTGGATGAATGAAGGCCAGCGAACATCTAAAGGGGTCTGACCCCTTTTGAGTTATCCACAGGGGTCTGACCCCATTTTGGCGATTCTCGCAGGAAATTCCTTACTTCTTCCCACAGCAGCGGCCCATCGTTGTCGTTATGCGTGGCCCCGCCCAACATCAGCTTTCGCTTCGGCCCGCCCCAGGCTGTGTAGAGGCGCTCGCCATGCACCGGCGGAATGACCTCGTCGTGCTCGGCGACCAGGCAAAGCAGTGGAACGCGCAATCGCGGCGCGTGGACGATCGACTCGAAACGATGCTTCATCATCCACGCAACCGGCAAGTAGGGATAGTAGCGCTTGGCCACCGCGACTGCACTGTCGAAGGGCGTGACGAGTATGACGCCAGCCAGTGGGCGGCGTACGGCAAGCGCAACCGCGACCCCGCTGCCGAGGCTGCGCCCGAAGGCGAAAACGCGCCGCTCGGCGCCTCCGGGCAGGCTGCGCGCATGGTCGAACAACATGCCCGCATCGCCGACCAGCGCAGCCTCCGAGGGCGCGCCTTCGCTCGCACCGTAGCCGCGGTAGTCGAGCAGCATCCATGACAGGCCGGGTGTAGCGCCGGCACGCGGGTCGCCGATGGCATCGAGCATCCACGACACCTCCTCCGCGTTGCCGCCGAAATACAGCACGAGCGGCGATTCGGAATCCGCCTCAACGTGCCAGGCATGCACGCGCGTGCCGTCGGCCGCGCGCAGCGATAGTTCCCTGACCGCCGGGAACTGCCGGACGAGCGTCGCGCGACGGGCTTCGGACAGCGGCTGCGGAAAGAACATCAGCCGTTCCTGCAGAAAGTAAACGACGAGCGGCAGGCCGATCGCGACGCCGAGCGCGATCTTGACGATGGCAGCGAGCACATCCGACTCCACGCGCGGTGGCAGCCAGCCCGCTATTCTTCAGGCCTCGACGGAGCAGGTCCAATCGCGCCCTCGATCACCTCGATGACGCGCTGGCGCGCCTCGTTCTTCATCAGCCAGGCAATGATGCCGTACTTCCCCGGTTCTTCCACGGTCGTTTGCTCGCTGCGCAGGCTCATCAGCATGACGATCTTGGCATCGCCGAGGCGGTGACGCATCTCGGCGATCAGGCCCACCGTATCGTCGACGTCGCGCAGGTTGCGATCGACCAGCCACAGTGCATATTGCCAGCGCCCGAGTAGCGCGCGCGAGGTGCTTGCGTCGGGCGCCATGTCGACCGCGTAACCGGCTTTCTCGAGCACCATCGCCATGTATTCGGCGGCCACCGTATCATGCTCGGTGAGCAGAATGCGCTGCGCGCCGCCGGTTTCCTCGTCCTCGACCTTCATTACCGGCAACTCGAACCAGAATTCGGTGCCGCCGCCCTTGCGGTCTGTGAAGCCGATACGCCCCTGCATCATCTCGATCAGACGCTTGCAGATCGCGAGGCCAAGTCCGGTGCCACCCTTGATGCGGGAGTCGGACGAGTCCGCTTGCGCGAAACGCCCGAAGATCTTGCTGCGGAATGCCTCCGGAATCCCCGGCCCGCGATCACCCACCAGGACGCGTACGCGCCCAGCCTTCAACTCACTGCGCACCTCGACCACCTCGTTCGGCGGCGAGAACTTGGCCGCGTTCGAGAGCAGGTTGGTCATGATCTGCATCAGGCGCTTGCGATCGCCGCGCACCTTCACCTTGGGTGCATCGCCAACCAGCTTCAACTGCACATTGAAGCGATCGGCGAAGCCCTGATTCAGGCGCACCGCATCCGGCACCAGTTCGTCGACCACCACCGTCTCGGGCACCATCACGACACGCCCGGCCTCGATCTTCTCGATGTCGAGCACTTCGTTGATCAGGTCGAGCAAACGCTGGCCGTTGCGCTCGGCGATCTCAGTAACCTCGTCCTGGTCCTTTTGGAGATCGCCGAGCACGCCACTGCGCAGGAGCTGCAGTGAGCCGAGGATCGAGGTCAACGGCGTGCGCAGCTCGTGGCTCAGCGTCGAGGTGAATTCGGTCCGCATGCGCTCGGATTCGCGCTGGTGCGTGATGTCGCGTCCCTGCATCACGATCGAGGTAACGTTCTCCTCCTCGTCGACGAGCGGCGTGAGGGTCCACTCACAGGTCAGCTCGAGCTCGTCCCGGCGCAGGACGCGTTCGGCAACGATCGTCGTCGGCTTGCCTTCCGCGACGAACGCCTTCCACCACTTCTCGACGCGCTCGCGATCTTCGGTCGGAAACAACATCCCGATTCCGTTGCGCCCGACCAGTTCGTGCGAGGCGTAGCCGAACAGGTTCTCGGCCGCGGGGTTCATGTCGTGGATGGTGGAATGCGTGTCGACCTCGAACACCGCGATCGGGGCACGCTCGGAGAACAGCGACAGCTTGCGATCGTAGGCCTGCACCGCACGGTGCGCCTCGAGCAGATCATCGAGCTGTCCGGCAAGCTGGACGTTGATCTCGGCGTTGTCGTCCCACAGGCGGCGGTAGGCGCCGCGCAGGCCGTAGGCGGCGGCGAACACACGCCCGAGTTGGTACGACGTGAGCACGTTGGCCATATAGAGCGTCGGCACCGCGGCGCCAAGCAGCCGGAAATAGTCGGTGCCGTAGGCAAACAGCACGACGTTGAATGGAAAAATCACGCCCGCGGCATAGAGCGCGTAGACCCACCAGACGGTGGAAAACATCGGCAGGCCGCCAGTGGCGACCAGCGCCACCATGAAGGCGATGAAGATCTGCTCCTCCTGGCCGCCCGGAAAGAACACCGCCGCCGCGTAGCCCCAGCCCGTGCCGAGCGCCAGGGCGCCGATCGCCGCGCGCCGCACCCAGACATTGGGGTCGATCGCGCCTTTGGCTTTCTCCCGGTAATAGGCCCAGGACAGCAGCCACACGCCGCCGGCGAGCATGACGATCGTCACCTGCCAAAAGATGACGAGCGCCTGGGGCCGGGAGCGCCACAGGAAGAGGCTGAGCAGCAGGCTCAGCGCGACCGTCGCGACGATCGCCGGGGTGATCCTGCGATAGAGGAATTCGCAACGCTCGGTCAGGACCTCCGGGCTCTCGCCTTTCGAGGCCTTGTCGGCGCTTGCCTGTTGGGTGGGTTGCGCCGGCAGGTCATCATCCACCGTGCCGATGGCGTCGGGCTGCGCGTCGTGCGCCATCGCTCTTCAGGCGGCCAGTGTGAGATTCACCCTACCGATCTTATGCCAGTTCGTGGACAATCGCGTGGTCCGTATAATTCCTTGCATTTTGCGTTGAGGGTCCTGCGCGGTGCGCAAGAAAGCGGTTCCAGTCAATCTGTTGAAGTTCGGCATGTATGTCCACGAGCTTGACCGTCCGTGGACCGACACGCCGTTCATGTTCCAGGGTTTTGTGCTTCGCAACATGGAGCAGCGGGACGGGCTGACGAAGTATTGCAAGTTCGTCTATGTCGATTTCGACCGCAGCGAGTTGGACAAGGACGCCGAGCGCGCCGCGCTCGCCGAATCCGCACCATCGGCAATCAAGCTGCCGCCCGAACCGAAGATCTCGGTCGAGCACGAACTGCCCGCCGCCGAAACGGCGTACCAGCGCTCGACGCAGGCATTGCAGGACACCTTCGCCACGGTGCGCGCGGGCAAGCTGCTCGACGGGGCGCGGGTCAAGGAGGCGGTGGGCGGGATTACCGAAAGCGTGCTGCGCAATCCAGACGCGCTGCAGCTGTTCTCGCGCCTGGAGGAAAAGGGCGAGTACACGCTGGGCCATGCCCTCGACGTCGCGGTGTATATGACCAGTTTCGGGCGCTTTCTCGAGATGGAGCCCGACGACGTCATCATGCTCGGCTACCTCGGGCTACTGCAGGACATCGGCAAGCTGAAGGTGCCCAACAAGCTCATCGAAAAACGCGATCGGCTCAGCACCGAGGAGTTCGAGCAGGCCAAGATGCATGTGCAGTATTCGTTCGAGCTGCTCGAGAAAACCCCGAACCTGCCGCCCGAGCTGCCGCATCTCGCGATACTGCACCACGAACGATACGACGGCAGCGGCTACCCCAGGGGGCTCAAAGGCGACCAGATCGGGAAGATCGGCGCGATTGCGGCGATCGTCGACACCTTCGACGCGCTGACGATGAAGCGGCCCTACGCCGAGCCGGTGGCGCCCTCGGCCGCGCTCAGCATGCTCTACAAATGGCGCGGCGCGTTTTTCGACAGCACGCTGGTCGAGCAGTTTATCCGCTGCATCGGTGTGTTTCCGGTTGGCAGCGTCGTCGAATTGAACAGCGGCGAGGTGGGCATCGTGTTCGCGCAGAACTACCAAAAGCGCCTGCAGCCGCGCGTGATGGTGATCCGCGACGCCAAGGGCAACACCCTGCGCCCGCAGAAGGTGCTCGACCTGTCGCGCGGTCCGATGGCGACCAAGGAGGAGCCCTACCGCATCCGCCGCACACTGGAATTCGGCCGCATGGGCGTCTCGACCAAAGACATCTTCATGCAGTAAGCGGAAGACGGACCGGCCGCCCGGGTCCGCACCGCCTGTCCGCCGCGCTACTCGCGGCTGTAGAGTCTCACTGCCCTGCTTGACGAATTCGACCGACTTCTGCTTCATCCCCTGCGCAACGTAGTCGCGCACGTCCTGGGTAATTTTCATCGAGCAGAAGTGCGGGCCGCACATCGAGCAGAAATGCGCGAGCTTTGCGCCCTCCTGCGGCAGGGTCTCGTCGTGAAACTCCTTGGCCGTGTCCGGATCGAGGCCGAGGTTGAACTGGTCGGCCCAGCGGAATTCGAAGCGCGCTTTCGATAGCGCGTTGTCGCGCGCCTGCACCCCGGGATGACCCTTGGCGAGGTCGGCCGCGTGCGCCGCAATCTTGTAGGCGATGATCCCGTCCTTGACGTCCTTCTTGTTCGGCAACCCGAGGTGCTCCTTGGGCGTCACGTAGCACAGCATCGCGGTGCCGTACCAGCCGATCATCGCCGCGCCGATCGCGCTGGTGATGTGGTCGTAGCCCGGCGCAATGTCGGTGGTGAGGGGTCCGAGGGTGTAGAACGGCGCTTCGCCACAGTGTTTGAGCTGCAGCTCCATGTTTTCCTTGATGAGCTGCATCGGCACGTGGCCAGGGCCCTCGATCATCACCTGGCAGTCGTGCCGCCACGCGATCTGGGTGAGCTCGCCCAGGGTCTTCAGCTCGGCAAGCTGCGCCTCGTCGTTGGCGTCGTAGATCGAACCGGGCCGCAGGCCGTCGCCGAGCGAAAACGAGATGTCGTAGGCCGCCATGATCTGGCAGATCTCCTCGAAGCGCGTGTAGAGGAAGCTTTCCTCGTGGTGCGCGAGGCACCACTTCGCCATGATCGAGCCACCACGCGAGACGATGCCGGTCAAGCGCTTGGCAGTCATCGGAATGAAGGCCAGGCGCACGCCGGCGTGAATCGTGAAGTAGTCGACGCCCTGCTCGGCCTGTTCGATCAGCGTGTCACGGAAGATCTCCCAGGTCAGGTCCTCCGCCTTGCCGTTCACCTTCTCGAGCGCCTGGTAGATCGGCACGGTGCCGATCGGCACCGGGCTGTTCCTCACGATCCACTCGCGCGTCTCGTGGATGTTCTTGCCGGTCGACAGGTCCATCACCGTGTCGCCGCCCCAGCGAATCGCCCAGGTCATCTTGTCGACTTCTTCGTCGATCGACGAGCTGAGCGCCGAATTGCCGATGTTGCAGTTGATCTTCACCAGGAAATTGCGCCCAATGATCATCGGCTCGCTCTCCGGGTGGTTGATGTTCGCCGGGATGATCGCGCGCCCGCGCGCCACCTCGTCGCGCACGAATTCCGGCGTGATGCGGGCCGGAATCGCCGCGCCGAACGATTCGCCCCGATGCTGGCGCAGGACCTGCTCCGGCAGCGCGTCGAGGCGCTGGTTCTCGCGAATCGCAATGAACTCCATTTCCGGCGTGACGATGCCGCGCCGCGCATAATGCATCTGCGTCACGCAGGCACCCGCCTTCGCACGCCGCGGCCGGCGCTTCAGATCGAAGCGCAGTTCGGCGAGCTTGGCGTCGTCGAGCCGCCGGCGACCAAACTCGGACGACGGACCTTCGAGCAGTTCGGTATCGTCGCGCGCGGCGATCCAGTGCTCGCGCAGCGCCGCCAGGCCCTTGCGGACGTCGACCTTCACCTGGGGGTCGGTGTACGGCCCCGAGGTGTCGTAGACATAAATCGACGGGTTGTGCTCCGCGACGGCCGCCGAGCCCATGGCTGCGGAGGTGTCCGACTGCGTGATTTCGCGCATTGGCACCCGGATGTCCGGCCGCGACCCGGTGACATAGGCCTTGCGCGAATTGGGTAGCGGGGCGACCACGCCCTCGTCGACGGCGGCGGTTGCGGCCAGGAACTTCGGATTTGCGTTCATCAGACTTCTCCTCGCGGATGCGCGCGCGGAGGAAGCGGCGGACGTGCACGCTTCCCTACGGCGGCATTACCCGCATCAGGTTCCGAGGGACTGTCTCACCCAGTGCCGGCGTTTCAAACGAACTGAATTTCGAAACGCTGCGCCAGGACCCCTGCGTGATGGCGCCACGCTACTGCAACGCTGCAGCGGTGGCAAGAGCGCGCGGCGTAGGGTCTTTGCGGCGCGGCATCGCGTGCCGGCGCGAGCGGATGGCGCGCGCTGACGACCCCGGCTGACTTGACGCTATTGCATCGCACAACCATAGTGGCGCCTGTCTCTCCGATCGACTCCGAACGATGCATTTCGCAGCGATACTCCTCGCCGCGTTGCTCGCGCATGGCAGCGCAGCGCAGGCGCGCGAGAACCTGCCAGCGGCAGAATCCGGCACCATCCCGCAGACGGTCGAGGTGCGGCCGCTGAAGACCATCGCGCGCTATCCCGAGCGCGACGCCTCGGCGCAGGTCGTTGCACTGAACGAATCGCGCATCGCGGCCGAGATTTCAGGCCGCATCGAGGAGATCGCCGTCGAGCCCGGGCAGTCCGTCGAACGCGGCGCGCTCATCGCGCGCATCGACTGCCGCGACTACGCGCTCGCCCGTGACCAGGCGGTCGCCGCGCGCGCCGCAAGCCATTCGCGCCTTGCACTCGCGCTCCAGCAACTCGACCAGGCGCGGGCGCTGCAGACGAAAGGCTTCGTGTCGAAAGAGGCGCTCGCCACGCGCGAGACCGAGGTCAGCGTGCGCCGCGCCGACGTCGCGCAGGCGCGCGCGCAGTTGAACACCGCCGAGCATGCGGTCAGCAAATGCGTGGTGCGCGCGCCGTTCCCCGCGATCGTGCGCGAGCGCCTCGGCCAGGTCGGCGAGCTGGCGGTTCCCGGCACGCCGCTCGCGGCGCTGATCGACACCCAGCGCATCGAGGTCGCGGCGCAGGTGCAGCTGCGCGACACCGCCTCCCTCGCGCGCGCGCGCGCGATCCGGTTCGAAGGCGACGGCGGGTCACGGCCGTTAACACTGGTGCGAACCTCGCCGGCGATCGGCCGCCAGACGCGCAGCGTCGAGGCACGGCTGCGCTTCACGGGCGACGCGCTCGCGCCGGGGGCGCAGGGCCGCATTCTCTGGCGCGACACGCGCCCGCATCTGCCGGCCGCAGTCGTCGTGCGACGCGACGGCCGGCTCGGCGTGTTTCTGGTCGAAGCCGGCCACGCCCGCTTCAGTGCGCTGCCCGGGGCGCAGGAGGGACGCCCGGTGCCGACCGACCTGCCGGCGACGGCGCGCGTGGTGGTCATCGGTCAACTCATGCTGCGCGACGGCGCCGCGGTCACCGCGGCCGCGACCCAGTAATGCCGGGCGACGGGCGATGCGCGGCGTGACGCCGCCTCTGCGATGAAATTCGTCGAACGCCTGCTGCGCAACCATCCGCTCGCGAACATCCTGTTCGGCGTCGTGTTGCTGATGGGCCTGTCGGGCTACCTGTTGATGCCGCGCGAGCAGGACCCGGAAATCAACTTCAACTGGGTCAATATCGTCACGCTGCTCCCCGGCGCCTCGGCCGAGGACGTCGAGACGCGGGTCACGCAGCCGCTCGAGGACGCGATCAAGCAGGTCGCGGACATCCGCTTCGTGATGTCGAGCAGCCGTGAATCCACGTCGTCGATCCTGGTGCGCTTCCACGACATCAAGGCGCAGCTGTTCGACAAGCGCGTCAACGACCTGCGGCGCGAGGTGCAGAACAAGGCAAAAAGCGAGCTGCCCGTCGAGGTGCGCAACGACCCGCGCATTCTCGAGATCACCACCTCCAATGGCTTTCCGACCGCCCAGGTACTGCTCACCGGGCAGGCCGACGACGAGACGCTGCGACGGCTCGCGCGCGAGATTCGCACCGACGTCGAACGCCTGAGCGGCGTGGACCAGGTGTTTGCGCTCGGCCTGCACGACCCGGAACTGCAGGTCGAATTCGACCCGGTCGCGCTTGCCGGCCGCGGCTTGAATGCGGCGGCGCTTGCGGACACGGTCGGCGCGTGGTTCCGCGACACCTTCGCGGGCAAGATCCAGGCCGGCGACGACGCCTGGCTGGTGCGCGTCGTCGGCCAGGATTCCGATCCCGGATTTCTCGCACGGCTCACCGTCGCCGTGCCGGGCGCCGACCAGCGCGTACCGATCGACGCGGTGGCGCGCGTCGCCCGCGCCCGCGCCACGCCGCGCAATCTCGCCTCGACCGGCGGCCGGCCGGCGGTGCTGCTGTCGGTGACCAAGAAAAGCTACACCAATACGCTCGAGCTGGTCGACCGGATCCAGGCCTACGTCGCCGAGAAAAACCCGCTCCTCGCGCCCAAGGGCTTGCAGCTCGCGCTGACCGACGACCAGACGATCCCCACCCGCGACGCAATCAATGTGATGGAGTGGAACGCGGCGCTCGGCCTGACGCTGGTGATCGTGGTGTGCTGGCTGTTTCTCGGTACGCGTGTCGCACTGCTCGTCGCCCTCGGCATTCCGTTTTCGCTCGCCGGCAGCTTTGCGGTGCTCAATGCCGTGGGCTTCACACTCAACATCTCGGTGCTGCTCGGGGTGGTGATCGTGCTCGGCATGATCGTCGACGACGCGGTCGTCGTCGTCGAGGCGATCTACTATCGGGTGCAGCGCGGCCAGGCCGTACTCGCCGCGTCGCTGGACGCGCTGCGCGAAACCGTCGCGCCGGTCACGTCCTCGGTCCTGACGACGATGGTCGCCTTTCTGCCGCTCATGCTGCTGCCCGGGATCGTGGGCAAGTTCATGTTCGTGATTCCCTTCGTCGTCGCAGTGACGCTCGCGGTCAGTCTCGTCGAGGCGTACTGGATGCTGCCCACGCACGTCATTTCGCTGCGGCTCGACCTGTCGAAGCCCTCGCGCATGCAGAGGATTCGCCACGCCTTCACCCACCAGCTACGCGTCAAGTACTCGCGCGCCCTGCTGTACGTGATGCGGCGCCCAAAGCGCTTCACCGCGCTGATGGCCTTCGTACTCGCCGGCGCGGTGGCTGCGGTCGGCGGCGGCCTCGTGCGGCTCGAATTCTTCGCCTTCGATCCGCTGCGCGTGTTTTACGTCAACGTCGACATGCCGGCGAATGCGCCGATCGCGGCGACGCTCGCGCGCGTCGAAGCCGTCGAGCGCGCGGTGCGCACGCGCCTGCGCCCGGGCGAGGCGCGTGCGCTGACCTCGCTCGCGGGCGTGAAATTCACCGATACCGAGCCACTCTATGGCGACGCCTACGGCCAGCTCGTCGTCTCGGTCGCTGCGCGCGCCGAGGATCTGCGCGACGTCGAGGAGATCGTCGACGCACTGCGCGAGGACCTGTCTGCCATTTCGGGGCCCGGTCGCATCAGCTTCACGCTGCTCTCGGGCGGCCCGCCGATTTCGAAGCCGGTGCGGGTGCGCGTACGCAACGACAACACCGTCGAGCTGCGCGCAGCGACCGACGCGCTACTCGAGATCGTGCGCACGGTCCCGGGCACCAAGGACGTCACCGATGACGACGTGCCCGGCCGACCCGAACTGGTGCTCGAGCTCGACCCCGAGGCCGTGCGCGCCGCCGGGCTCGACCCGGGGCTGGTTGCGCGACTCGTGCGCCTGCACGTCGATGGCGAAATCGTCGCTCAGATGCGCGACCAGGGTGAAAAGCTCGAGGTGCGCGTGCGCGCGGCGCCGCGCGCCTCGCCGGACGTCACGCGCCTGCTCGACGACCCGATCGCGCTCCCCGCGCGGGCCGATGCGCCGGCGCACACCACGACCCTGCGCGCGCTGGTGCGCGCCGATACGCGTGCCGGCAAGGGCGTCATCAAGCACTACAACCTGCGCCGCTCGATCACCGTCGAGGCCGACATCGAGCGCAAACTGACCGACACCGTCGCGGTGAACAACGCCATTCGCGCGGCGTGGGAGAAGATCCACGGGCGCTACCCGCAGACCACGCTCGACTTTTCGGGCGAGCTCGACGACATTCAGGAGAGCCTCGATTCGATGGGCGTGCTGTTCCTGCTTGGGATCGGGCTGATCTACATCATCCTCGCCGCGCAGTTCCGCAGCTACTGGCAGCCCGCGATGATCCTGATGACCGTTCCGCTTGCCTTCACGGGTGTCGTGTTCGGCTTGCTCGTGTCGCGCAACCCGCTGTCCCTGTTCACGCTGTACGGGGTGATTGCGCTCACGGGGATCGCGGTCAACTCGGCCATCGTCCTGATCGACGCTGCGAATCGGCGCCGCCAGCAGCAGATGAGCGTGCTCCACGCGGCGGTCTATGCCGCGCGCCGACGCGTGGTGCCGATCCTCATCACGAGCTTCACCACCATCGCGGGGCTGTTCTCCCTCGCGTTCGGGCTGGGCGGCAAGTCGCTCGTCTGGGGTCCGGTGGCGGCCTCGATCGTATGGGGCATCGGCTTTTCGACCGTGCTCACCCTGTTCGTCATGCCGGTGCTGTACTGGGCGCTGATGCCCGAGCATCGCAGCCGCCGAAACGGCGTGCCGGACGCGGGACAGGCCGTATAATCCACGCTCCGTCGCACCCCGGCGGTTGCGACCCAACGCTCATCGCCCGGCATTCACCCTCCGCACGCCCATGAACCTCGAGCAAGCCCGCAGCAACATGGTTGAGCAGCAGATCCGGCCTTGGGAGGTGCTCGACCAGGACGTCCTCGATCTGCTCTATGTGGTGCCGCGCGAGAATTTCGTGCCGCCGGCCGACCGCAACCTGGCATTCGTCGACATGGAGATCCCCATCGGCGAAGGCGAACGCATGTGGGCGCCGAAAATCGAGGCGCGCGCGCTGCAGGCGCTGGTCGTGCACAAATCCGACCAGGTGCTCGAAGTCGGCACCGGCAGCGGCTACCTGACCGCGCTGCTCGCGCATCGCGCCGCGCATGTCCGCTCGATCGAGATCAAACCCGCGCTGGCCGCTTTCGGCCGCGCCAACGTCGCGCGCCACGGCGTCCCGAACGTGACGCTCGAAACGGGCGACGCGGCGCAGGGCTGGGCCGCGGGCGCGCCCTACGACGTGATCGTGCTCACCGGGTCGGTACCGGTGCTGCCCAAGGCCTTCCTCGAGCAGCTCGCGCCCGGTGGGCGGCTGTTCGCGATCGTCGGCGACGCGCCGATCATGACCGCCCGGCTCGTGACCTGTGTCGCACCCGGCAGCGTGCGCTCCGCCGGGCTGTTCGAGACCGTCGTCGCGCCGCTCGCGAACTGCGAACAACCGTCGCGCTTTCGTTTCTGACCCCGGCCCGTATGAAACCGATTCGCTGCCTCGCCTTTGCTCTTTTGGTCGCCCCTTGTGCCGCCTGGGCGGAAGATCTGGTCCAGGTCTACCGCGATGCGTTGCGCTACGACGCGCAGTACGCGGCTGCGCGCCATGCGCTCGACGCCGGCCGCGAACGACTGCCACAGGGCGAGGCGCTCCTGCTGCCGACCGTCGGCCTGTCGGCGAGTGCGAATTACGGCGACGCGCAGGTCAAGTTCCGCGACCCAGCACTCGCAGACACGAACCGCAGGCCGCAGGATTGGACCTACACCTTCAGCCTCACCCAGCCGATCTACCGGCCGGACAACGTGCTGCGCCGCGACCAGAGCGAATTCGCGGTCGCGCAGGCCGAGGCGGTCTTTGGCCAGGCCGGCCAGGACCTGGTCCTGCGCATGGCACAGGCCTACTTCGACATTCTCGCGGCACAGGACACGCTGAGGCTGGTCAAGGCGCAGAAAGCGGCGACTGCCGAGCAGTTGGCGCAGGCCAAGCGCAACTTCGAGGTCGGCACGGCGACGATTACCGATACGCACGAGGCACAGGCGCGCTACGACCTCATTATCGCGCAGGAAATCGCAGCGAAAAACGACCTCGAGAACAAGCGCCGCGCGCTGCAGCAGATTACCGGCAAGGAGTACGCCGCGCTCAAGGACCTGCGCGACGACATCAGCCTTTCGCCGCCGAACCCGAACAAGATGCAAGCCTGGGTCGAGCTGGCGGAGAAGCAGAGTTACCCGGTGCGCCTCCAGGCGGCGCTGACCGAAATTGCAGCGCTTGAAGCGAAGCGCGGCGAAGCCGGACACTATCCGACGCTCGACGCAGTCGCGTCTTATCGCGATTTCAATCAACGCGACCCTGTCAGCCTGTCCTCGCTCGGCTCGGAGACGCGCCAGGGCACGATCGGCCTGCAGTTCTCCCTCCCGCTCTACGAGGGCGGTGCGATCAGCTCGCGCGAACGCGAATCCGCCGCCAACTACATGCGTGCGAAGGAAGACCTCCAAAATGCGCGCCGCAGCGCCGTACTCGCCGCGCAGCGTTCGTTCCTCGCAGTGACCGACGGCATCGAGGGCGTGAAGGCGCTCAAGCAGGCGCTGGTGTCCTCGCGCAGTTCGGTCGAATCGAACAAGCTTGGCTACGAAGTCGGCGTGCGCATCAATATCGACGTGCTAAACGCGCAGCAGCAGTTGTTTTCGACCCAGCGCGACCTCGCGCTGGTGCGCTACAACACGATCTTGAGCCAACTGCGCCTCAAGGCCGCCGCCGGCAGCCTCACCGACCAGGACCTCGACGAAGTCAACCGCGTGCTGGCGCCCTAGTAGCCTCCGGCAGGTCCAGACCATTTAGCACGTCACGGATCACCGCCAGGTGGCGCGCCGTGGCGCCGCGGTGTGCCGCACATAGCCGTATCCCCGCTGCGCCCATCGCTGCACGCCGTGGTTCGTCGACGAGCAGCGCAACCGCGGTGTGCGCCGCCTCTGTAGCGTCACCCACTTGGCATGCCGCGCCGGCTTCGCAGGCAAGTCGCGTGGCTTCCGGAAAGTTGTAGGTGCTCGGTCCGACCACTACTGGCACGCCAACGGCACAGGCCTCGATCAGGTTCTGCGCACCCAGCGGCGCGAAGCTGCCGCCGATCACCGCGACGTCCGCCAGCGCGTAATAGAGCGCCATCTCGCCCATCGTGTCGCCAAGGTAGACCGCGGTCCCGGCGTCGGGCAGCGCGCCGGCGCGACGGCGGGCGAGCGCCAGTCCGCGCTCGCTGACAAGCGCCGCGACCGCGTCGAAGCGCTGTGGGTGGCGCGGCACCAGCACCAGCAGCGTGTCGGCCGGCGGTTTGCCAAGGCCATCGAGCAGCTGCTTCTCTTCGCCGTCACGCGTACTTGCCAGGAGCAGCACCTTGCGCCCGCCGAGCGCAGCCTTGAGCGCACGGCCTTCCGCCAGCTTGGCGGCATCGGGCTCGGCGTCGAACTTGAGATTGCCCGTAATCGTCACGTTGCCCGCTCCGCCCAGGCGCAGGCGTTCGGCCGACGCCGCGTCCTGCGCGCAGATCGCCGCGAACGATGCGAAGGCGGTGCTCGCGAGCGTGCCGAGGCGCCGATAGCCGCGCGCCGACTTTTCCGACAGGCGCGCGTTGGCGAGCACCGTCGGAACGGCGCGCGCACTGCAGGCCGCGAGCAGGTTCGGCCAGACCTCGGTCTCCATCACGATGCCCACGCGCGGGCGAAAGTGATCAAGAAACCGCGCGACCACCCAGGGCAGGTCGTACGGAAAATAGGCGATGCGCGCCGTCTCGCCGTACAGCTGCAGCGCCGTCTCGCGCCCCGCCGCCGTGGTGCAGGTGACGAGCATCCGATGGTCCGGATAGGCCTCGCGCAGTGCGCGCACGAGCGGTGCCGCACCGCGCATCTCGCCCACCGACACCGCATGCAGCCAGAGCAGCGGGGGCTGCGTGCCGTCTGACTGCGCCGTCTGCGCCGACGGACTCGCATAGCGGCCGACGCGCTCGCCGATATTGCTGCGATATGCCGGCTCGCGCCGACCGCGCCACCACAGGCGCGCAAGCGCGAACGGCAGGGCGAGGTGAAACAAGGCCGTGTAGAGCGCCCGCCTCATCGCCTGCCTGCCGCCCCGTCGCGCACCGCCGGGCATGCGCAGGCCGCATCGCCCATCGACGAGAACTTCACGAACAGAATACGCGGCATCGGTCGGCTAGAATGAGCGACCGTCGATTCTACGAGATTCGCTCGGGTGAGCCCCTCGCGTACGCCGCTCTCCGCCGTCCTCATCACCCGCAACGCCGCCGCGCAACTCGAGCCCTGCCTTGCCAGCCTCGCCTTCGCCGACGAGATCGTCGTGGTCGATTCCGGGAGCCAGGACGGGACGCGCGCGCTTGCGACCCAACACGGCGCGCGCGTGATCGAAAAGGAATGGCTCGGCTTCGGGCGCCAGAAACAGTTTGCCGTCGCGTCCGCAGTGCACGACTGGGTGCTGTGCATCGACGCTGACGAGCGCGTCTCGGCCGGACTCGCCGCGAGCATCCACCGCGCGCTCGATGCGCCGGGTCCAGCCATTTACCGGATCGCGCGGCGTAACCGCTTCCTCGGTCGCTGGCTCGCGTACGGCGAAGGCTACCCCGACTGGAGCCCACGCCTGTTCGACCGGCGGCGCGCGCGCTGGAGCGACGACACGGTGCACGAGAAGGTGCTCTACACGGAGACGCCGGGCACGCTCGAAGGCGACTTGCTGCACGAATCGGCCGAGACGCTATCGGCTTACCTCGACAAGCAGAACCGCTACACCACGCTCGCTGCCGAACAACTGCTCGCGCAGGGGCGACGCGCCGGAGCGCTGCAACTCGTCGTTTCTCCGCTGCTGCGCTTTTTGAAGTTCTACCTGCTGCGGTTCGGCTTTCTCGACGGTCTTCCAGGCCTGGTTCACATTTCGATCGGCTGCGTGAACAGCGGCATGAAATACGCCAAGCTGATCGAGCTGCAGCGTGCGCAGGTCGAGGACGCAAACTGAAATGCGCGTACTGGTCACCGGCTGCGCGGGATTTATTGGCATGCATTGCGCCGAGCGGCTGCTCGCGCGCGGCGACGAAGTGGTCGGCGTCGACGATCTCAACCCCTACTACGCGGTCAGCCTCAAGCGCGACCGGCTCGCACGGCTCGAGGGCACGCCGGGGTTTCGCTTCGCCCGGTTCGACCTCGCCGCGCCCGACGCCCTCGACGCACTGATGGCGAATGAAAAGCCCGGCGCAGTGCTCCACCTCGCCGCGCAGGCGGGCGTGCGCTACTCGCTCGAAAACCCCGCGGCCACCATCCGCTCGAATCTCCTCGCCTTCGCCAACCTGCTCGAAGCCTGCCGGCGTCATCCGCCGCGGCACCTCGTCTATGCCTCGAGTTCGAGCGTGTACGGCGGCAACGCGCGTCTGCCCTGGTCGGAGGGCGACAACGTCGACCATCCCGTGAGCCTTTACGCGGCGACCAAGAAATCGAACGAGCTGATGGCGCACAGCTACAGCCACCTCTACGGTCTGCCGAGCACCGGCCTGCGGTACTTCACGGTCTACGGCCCGTGGGGACGGCCCGACATGTCGCCGATGCTGTTTGCGCACGCGATCATGAAAGGCGAGCCGATCCGCGTGTTCAACCGTGGCGACATGCAGCGCGACTTCACCTACATCGACGACATCGTCGAGGGCACGCTGCGCGCGCTCGATGCGCCGGCCGTACCCGATCCCCCGTTCGATCGTGCCCGGCCCGATGCCGCGACGAGCTGGGCGCCCTGGCGGGTGTGCAACATCGGCAACCACCAGGCGCTCGGCCTGCTCGACTACATCGACACGCTCGAGCGCGTGCTCGGCAAGACGACGACGAAGGAATTGCTGCCGATGCAGCCGGGTGACGTCAAGACCACCTACGCCGATACTGCACGGCTCGACGCACTCGTGGGCTTCGCACCGGCGACGTCGCTCGAGGCGGGTCTCACGCGTTTCGCGCAGTGGTTCAAGCCTTACTACGGCTACGCGTGAATCGCAGCCCGCGCATCCTCGTCATCCGCCGCGACAATATCGGCGACCTGGTCTGCACCACGCCGCTGATCGGCGCGCTGCGCAAGCGCTATCCGGACGCCTGGCTCGGGGCACTCGTCAACAGCTACAACGCGCCGGTGCTTACCGGCAACGACGACCTGTCCGAAGTCGTCGCCTACACCAAGCTCAAACACGTCGACGGGAGCCAGAGCAGCTGGAAACTGCTCGGTGCGCGGCTTTCCGACCTGTGGCGCCTGCGCCGCGCGCAGCTCGATGCCGTCGTGCTTGCCACCACGGCGGTTTCCGCGCGCAATGAAAGCCTCGCCCGCTGGCTGGCGCCGAAGAAGATCGTCGGCTACGACGCGCCGCTCGCCCGCCGGATGGAGGGCCGGCACGAAGTCGAGCGCGTCTTCGCGCTCGGCGCGCAGTTCGGCATCGAGGGGCCGATTCCGCTGCTCAAGGTCGTGCCCGATCGCAGCGCGATCGAACGCGCGCGCACGGCGTTCGGCGCGAACGAAGGTCCGCGCGTCGCGGTGCACATCAGCGCCCGCCGACCCGCGCAGCGCTGGCCCGCGGAACAGTGCGCCGAACTCGTTCGCCGGCTGCACGGCGAACACGGCGTGCACTGCATGCTGCTCTGGGCGCCGGGCCCGGCGACCCATCCCCAGCATCCGGGCGACGACGAAAAGGCCGCCCGCATCCGCGCAGTGCTCGGCGCCGGCCTGCCGGCCGTGTTCTATCCCACCGCCCAGTTATCGACGCTGATCGGCGCGCTCGCGGCCTGCGATGCGGCGATCCTCCCCGACGGCGGCGCGCTGCACCTGGCCGCGGCGCTCGGCAAGCCGATGGTGGCCCTGTTCGGCGATGCGCCGGTCGAGCGCTGGCGCCCCTGGGGCGTACCGTACCGACTCCTGCGCCCGGCAAGCCGACAGGTCAGGGACATCAGTGTCAACGAAGTGGTCGCGACCTACGCCGCGCTCGCCGCGGATGCGCGGGGGTTCGTCAATCGCCGAAACAGCCCAAATGGAAACGGTCTGTGAATGCCCTACGGTTACACGGCTGAGCGGATGTCCCTGCGAGACCGCATACGGCGCCTGCGGCTGTACTACCGCTCGGGACCCTTGTTCCGCGAGCGGCTGGTCGACCCGGGCATTGCACGCTGGCTTCCGTTCGCACCGCGCGAAAAATCGGTACAGCTCGATTTCCGGTCGGGCCGGCGTTTTCGCATGCGCGCGGGGCAATGGCCCCTGTTGCCGACCGCCTGCCGTCTCGAGCGACTTGGCGCCGAGTTCGAGTTCCTGCCGGACGCAAAGCGCATCGTGTTCGATGGCCTGACGTTCTATTCTCCGCTCGAGCTGCGCAGCGAAGCCGACTATTTGAACGAGGTGTTCGTGCAAGACATTTACGGCGCCAGGCGCCGCAGCTTCGACGGCAAGGTGGTCGTCGACGTGGGCGCATACATCGGCGACAGCACGCTCGCATTCGCCCGCCAGGGCGCGCGGGTCCACGCCGTTGAACCGTCGGAAACGTTTTGCACGTTCTTGCGCCGAAACCTCGCCGCGAACGGTCTTGCCGAGAATGTGACCGTTCATCCGGTCGGTTTCCAGGCGCGTGCCGAGGACATTTTGCACGGTTCGGATCGCCTCCATTTCGTCGAGGGCGTCGGTTACACGCTTGCCAAGCTGCCCGCCGCGATCGACCTGTTGAAGCTCGACTGCGAGGGCGGGGAGTACCATCTGCTTGCCGATCCGCGCTTTCTGTCGCACCTTGCGCCGCAGGAAATCCGGATGGAATACCACCGCGGTCTCGAGCCACTCATCGCACCGCTCACCCAAGCCGGCTACGCGGTCGACGCGCCCCCGGGGTCGGGGTCAGTGGGACTCCTGACCGCGCGCAAAAAGGGCCAATGAGAATGGCGGCGCAATGGCTTCGCGCGCACTGAGCCGCCTGCGCACGATCACGCGCGCGGCACTCGGCAGCCTCGGGCCGCGCCTGACCGCGCGCCCGGCGCATCCGAAGCGGATTCTCGTGCTGCAAGCGCTTCTCCTCGGCGACACGCTGATGCTCGCCCCACTACTCGCGCGGCTACGCGCACGCTACCCCGAGGCAAAGATCTTCGTCACCGTACGACCAGGAATGCTGTCGCTCTTTTCCGGAGCACCCTACGGCGTGCGCGCGTTGCCCTATTCCGAGCATGATTCGAACGCGCTCGAGGCACTCGACCCCGCGCGCGGCTGCGACCTCGCGCTCGTGCCGGGCGAAAATCGCTACGCGGCTGTCGCGCGTGCGCTTGGCGCGCGCTGGATCGTTGCGCTCGCGGACGCACGTGCGCGCAAGAACTGGTTCGTCGACGAATCGATTCCGTTGCCGGACGCAGCGACCGATCTCGCGGAGATCTTCGCTTCGCTCGCGGCCCCGGATTCAGGCGCAACGTACCGGCCGGGCGACTGGCCCAGGCCCGTGGCGCCGCCGTTCGATGCGCCCGCCGGGCCCTACGCCCTGCTCCACGTCGGCGCCAGCACGCCGCTCAAGTACTGGCCCGCCGCACGCTGGGCGCAGCTCGCCGAAGCACTTACGACCGAAGGACTGGCGGTCGTACTGAGCGCAGGCGCGAAAGAATCCGACCCGATCGAGGCGGTGGATCCGGCGGGTCGTTACCGGCGCTACGCCGGAACGCTCGACCTTGCACAGCTGTGGTCACTGGTAGAGAACGCAACCCTCTTCGTCACGCTCGACACCGGCGTCGCGCACATCGCGAAGCTCACGGGCACGCCGACGGTATGCCTCTACGGCCCGAGTTCGGCACGGCTCGTGGGGCGTGGGCGTTTCTTCGCCAACGTTCCGTTCAGCGAAGTCAGCGTCGACGACTTCCGCTGCCGCGATCAGCGCCTGCTGTTCAAGCGCGAGATTCCGTGGGTGCGGCGCTGCGCACGCTCGCGCGCTGAATGCGCGCACCCCGCATGCATGGACGCGATCGCGTTCGACACCGTGCGCGCCACCGTGCAGCAAATGCGAAGGCCATGACGCGAATCCACTAGAATCGGCGCAGCTTGTCCACGCATGCCACGCCTTTGACGCCCGAACTCCCGGGCCTGACCCCATCGCGCCTCGAGCGCGCCGAGCACCATGCGCTGCTCGGACTTGCCTTTGTGCTGCCGCTGCTGGAGGCACCGAAGACGATCCTCTGGATTGCGCTCGCCGTGCTATGGCTCATCAACCGCCAACGTACGCGGGATTTCGGCGGGCCGTGGGACGCCTGGGACACGGTCATCGTCTGCTGGATCGGCTCGGTCCTCCTGGTCGCCGCCTCGGCGGGCATTCAGCACGGCGATTGGAGTGGTGCGAATGAGGTTCTGCGCTACACGAGCGTGCTATGGATGATGAAGCGCGGTCGCTACCCGGCGGACGTGCTGGCAAAGCTTCTCCTCGCACTGGTGCTTGGCACGCTGGTGACGCTCGGACTTGGGTACTGGCGCGTCTACGTTGCGCACACCAACCAGACCGTGGGTCTGAAATCGGTTGGGCACGTCAATCACAGCGCGATCTACCTCGCGATCGTCTTCGGCGCGACGCTGATGGCGGTGCGTGTTGCGTGGAATTCGATGACACGCGCCTGGCGCGCGGCGGGGTTGGCAACAATCGTGATCTTTGCGGTGTCGCTCTTTGTCATGCAGAGCCGCGCGGCGGTCGGCGCGGCGTTCATCGTCGCGCTCGTCCTGCTCGGTGCCTACGCACTGCGCCTTCGGCACAGCCTGCGACCGATCGCAATTGGTTCGCTCGTTCTCATTGCGGTGGTACTTGCGGCCAAGCCCGAGGTGATCGAAAAGAACCAGGCGTTTCTCGAGCAGAATATCTTCCTCTCGAACCGGGACGGGATCTGGCGCGCAGGATTATTGGTTTGGCGCGAGCATCCTTTCCTGGGCGTCGGCATGGGCGACTACGGGCGCTTCGGCTACGAAGCGCTGGAAGCGTACGCAGCGAAGCGCGGTGACAAATTCGAAAAATCCAGCGTCGTCTTGTCCTCGCACGGCCATAGTCTTTTCGTGAACACGCTGGTCGAGCGCGGCGCGGTCGGTCTGGCAGCGCTGCTCGCAGTGCTCGTATTGTGGGCATGGAGCGTTGTCCGCCACCTGCCCGAGGACCGCGCACCGCCGCTACGCTGGGCCTACTGGGGCGCGGCAACCGCTGCGTGGCTGGTGGCCGTCGTGGTCGGCCTCGTCAACACCACGCTGCATCACGAGCACGCGCTGCTCAGCGTGTTGCTGCTCGGCGGGTGGTTGTCGGTCCTCGCACGGTCGCGCGGACCGGGCGACATTTAGCCGCGCGGCGCGTACTCCGGAATCCAGCCGCGCAGCCGCGCGAGGCCGGCAGCCAGCACGTCGTGCCCGAATGCGAGCAGGGCGCGCAAATTCATCCCGCGCCCCGGCGCCACGTACGTGGCGCAACCAGGGCCCGCATCCTAGCCGTGCGCCTCGCGAGCCGCTCTGAGATACCACTCTGCGGTAGCCCGAATCCCCTCCTCAAACGTGTAGGGCGGCGTCCAGCCGAGCTCGCGGCGAATTGCCGAATCGTCGACTTCGAGCGAGCGCGTGAGCTTACGGAGCGGCGGAGCGATCTCGAGCAAGGGAACGGAAAACGGAAACAGCCGCGCCGGGCGCCCGAGCACCTCACCTAGCGCTCTGCACAGATTCGGCGTCGAAACCGGCGTACCGTCAGACACGAGGTAGGTCTTTCCCGCAGCCGCGGGCGAATGAACGCAGCCCACAATGGCATCGGCAAGATTGCCGACGTAGACGAGGCTGCGTCGGTTTTCGATTGACCCGAAAGGCAGCGGTAGGCCGCGCGCGACCGCACTTAGGAGCACATGAAAGTTCGCTTTCACACCGGGTCCATAGACGAGCGGGGGACGCACGATCACCAGCTCGAGGCCTCCGCGCGACGCGATCTCCCCGAGCCGCTGCTCCGCATCCACTTTCAGCTGGGCGTAGGGCTCGCGCGGCGCAAGCGGGGACCTCTCGTCGAACGGCGCGTCTGACGTTTGTTCGCCATGCACCTTGGCGCTGCTTACGTAGACAAACCGCGCCACTCCGGCGCCGACGGCGGCCTCAGCCAGACGCGCGGTCGCATCGACATTGACCGTGCGCGCATACGCAACACCCTGCCGCCCGACGTGCGCGACATTAGCAATATGGACGACGCAGGCAACGCCTTCCAGCGCCGTGCGCCAACCATCAAACGTCTCAATATTGCCGATTTCCACGACGTCGCCACTCACCCGATCTCGCACGGTCCGCAGCGCCACGCGGACCGCGCTTCCCCGCCGCGTCAACGCGTCCCGCACGACAGCGCCGATAAAACCGCTCGCTCCGGTCACGAGCACTGCCGGGCGTTGAGTACGATCGCTCACCATGATCAGGCCTACCTGAGTGCCTGCTCCGCCACCAGATAGTGAGACGTTTTCTTGAGAAACGGCTTCTCGACAAAGTGCCAGGACGCGAACGCCGCGCCAAGAACAAGCACCGTGGCAAATCCGAGGCCCGCGTAGGCGTTCGTCTCGAACATGCCGACGCTGATCAGCGTTTGGAGCACGGGAAAGTGAATGATGTAAATGGCATACGAAAAGTCGCCATAGCGTCCGAAGTTCCCGAGGTAACGCGCGCCGACCGCGAGATAGGCGACGAGTATCCCGAGCGCGGCAGGTTCCACTGCGATGCCGATGGCGCGGGGGAGCGGGACGAGCAGGATGGCGACGGCAATTGGAAACGTCCATCGCCAATAGCGTCCGACGATGTCCCGAAAGTAGTAGCACGCGGCACCCGCCATAAAGAAGCTGAGTTGTCCCGGCAGTTGCCTACCGAGCAGGATAAAGAGCTCGCGCCCCGTCTCGCGTGCAAGATGCTCCATTCCGAGTACGTAGGCAACGGAAAGCAGGTAGAGCACGACAAGCGTCCGCCAACGCCCCAACCGCATGCAAATAAAGGCGATTAGAGGCACGATCGCATAGAACATGACCTCGAGCTTCAGCGTCCATAGCGCACCGTTCACCGCCTGCCAAGTATTGTCCTGAAAGACGCCTGGCAACTCAGGCGCGAGGAAATTCAAGAAGGCGAGATTGGCCGCGAGATAGCGCACCCATGCCGCTGAAAAATACTCGCTCGGCGGAAGTGTCGTGACCACCGCACCGAGGAGCGCCGCGGTCACCACCACTGAGAGATAGGCCGGATAGATGCGTCGCGCCCGCTTGGAAAAATAATCTTCGACAGAGGCGGAGTTCTCGTAACTCATGAAGACAAGGAATCCGCTGACGACAAAAAACGACTGCACGGCAAACTCCGCCGAGAACAAGTACGAAAGCTCGGCGAGCTCCGACTTTCCCGAAAGCGCATGCGCGTGATACAGAAATACGATGAACGCGAAGACGAATCGCAGCAGATCGAAATTGTTTTCGCGAGGCACCGAGGGCCGATTGACGCAAACTGTCAAGGAGGTCGATGGTACGCTGTCCTGAAATACCGTAGCGCACTTTGCGCGTGCCAGAGTGCGTGGCGAAGGTTGCGCCGGCTGGTCCGCCTTGCATCGTGCACAACGCGCGCCATCGTCGCCACGGCGACTTGCAGACCTTGAGCACGCGACCGAGCGCATAGGTCGACATCTTCGTAGTAGAGAAAGTAACGTTCATCGAAGCCGTTGAGCGCCTCGAACAGGGTACTGCGGAACATCATGAACATTCCCGCCACCCAGTCGGGATGGATCACTGGCGAATCGAATGCGTAATCTAGCGGTAAACGAGGGACCACCATCTTGCGGAACAACATGGCGAGTGTGGGAAATTTTCGTGCGCTGTCTTCGATCTCACCTCGTACATTGCAAACGAGCGGCGCAGCAACTGCGACGTTTGGAGCGCGCAGGACGTCCACAAGAGTGGGAAACGGGTTCATTTCGAGCCGGATGTCGGGGTTCACCACGCAGAAGTACTCGGACCGTGCACGGCGAAACGCGGCATTGTGGTTCGCCCCAAACCCGCGGGGCTTCTCGTTCCGGATCAGGTCCAGCGCAAAGGGCAGGTCCGCGGGCGAGAATTCGAGGGATTCCTTCTCGTTGAGCGTCAGTACGACCTCGATCGATTCGCGGCAGTGCCGCGCAAGATCGCCGAGGAGGGCCGCTACGAGAGCGCCATGCCGGTGGCTTACGACCGATATGGTGATGACCTTGGGCGGGTCCATGCGTGGCATGACTGTCTGCGTTGCTCTGTTCGACTTGACGATCCGGCCCGGAAAGAGGGAAAAGGTGGCTCGCGTCCGATCCTGCCCGATGCATTTTTCCCCATGAACCGGCCGGCCCTCACTCCGTTCGCCTGATCACCATGCTCGAACATCGGTCCTGGCGGCCTCGCATCAAGCGTTTCATCACCGATTCTGTCATCCCTGTTGCCGATTTCGTATTGTTACCGTTGACCCTTGTCGCCGCGCTGTGGCTGAAGCTCGTGCGCCGCGTCGGTGTCTACCGCATGAAACTAAGCCGGGCATTGTTCAACAAGCTCGGCGTGTTTCCGATCCGGGACCATTACTACGAACCTGCATTCAATCCCCGCCATCTGCGCGCGCCTTTATCGGATCCACGTCATCTTCCAGGCATCGACTTCGATGTCGACGGTCAACTCGCAACGCTCGCACGCTTCGAGTACGCCGAGGAACTGGACCGATTTCCGCGCCAGTCAAGCGAACTCGCGAAGTTCTACTATGACAATCCGAACTTCCCGCCCGGAGATTCCGAATACCTCTATTCCGTGATCCGCCTGCTCAAGCCTCGCCGCATTCTGGAAGTCGGCAGCGGATTCTCGACCCTTATGATGCTGCGCGCAATCGCAGCCAATGTCAGCGACCGTGCTTCCTATCGATGCGATGTGCGGTGCATCGAACCCTACGAAATGAGCTGGCTCGAGAAACTTTCCGGCGTGGAAGTCATTCGAACCAGAGTCGAGGACCTCGACGCTTCGCCAGTCGCGGACCTGGAGGCGAGCGACATTTTGTTCATCGATTCATCCCATGTAATTCGACCCCAGGGCGATGTACTGAAAATCTTCCTCGAATTCCTGCCCATCCTTCGGCCTGGTGTACTGGTCCATCTTCACGATATTTTCACGCCGCGCGATTATCCCGCGGGCTGGGTTGTCGACCAGGTCCGCCTTTGGAACGAGCAATACCTCCTCGAGGCTTTCCTTGCCTGCAATACGCGGTTCAGGGTCTTCGGCGCGCTGAACTTTCTGTCGAAACAATATCCAGAGCGGCTTGCGGAGAAGTTTCCGGTCTTTCGGGAAAAAGCAGGCAACTGCGATCCCGGCTCGTTCTGGCTGCAGAGTCGGTGAGCGCCCGTTCCGGCCTCGACCGGATTACCGTCGCGCGCGTGCGACCCATACGTCCTGCGTACTCGTAAATGAAGTGTGGTCAAGAACGTCCCAGTCCGCCAGAAGCTCCTCGCGCATGAATACGGCTGGTTGGTAAGCGAGGTACCACTTCTTGCCCTCTCGTACCTGTCCGCGCACAACGACTTTCCCGGCGGCATACCGCCTCTTTTCGCCCTGCAGCAGGCGCGCTGCACTCGCGTCGCCATGCGTCGTCACGGCGATGATTCCGCCGGGCTTGACCACCCGCCCAATTTCCTTCAGCCATTCGAAGTGACTTTTCTCGGAGAGATGCGTCAGAACCGAGATTGCATAAACACAATCGAAGAAGTTTTCTCGAAATGGCAGTGGCGGCGTTTGGTCGTTGAACTCGAACCTAATGCCCGCAATATGGGCGCGGGCCCACGCAATCGTATTTTTGTTGTAATCGGTCGCGTAAAGCTCCACCCGTGGCTGCTTGAGATAGCGCCTGAGGTGTCGGACGACCCGTGCCGGTCCGCAACCCCACTCGCAAATTCGAATGTCGTCGCCCGAAACATGGGTATTGATGATGTCGCCAATCATGTGGGCGTGTAGCTCGCCCGACGCCACGTAGGCCGCGTTGTTGACATTTCCATAGGCATCGAAGGCGAGGGGCGCAGGCGGAACGACGAACCCTGGATGCGCTGACCGGAAGTTCGCGTTCGCCTGGCGCTCCCGAAGCATGCTCCGAACATAGAGCGCCGAATCGGCTAGGCCCAGAATCCGCGCGCGCCGAAAAGCTTGCCACAGCGTGCAGCAGACGATGATTCACCTTGCGCGAACCTCCTGAATTGGCGAACTCAGTCGAGCTTCTCAGCATACCCTATCGCGCGGATTCCGAACCTCTCTCAGGTCCGAGCTACTTGTACCAGACCGTGCGGTTTACATACTCCGCATAACTCAGAATGATGCGGACAACCTTGATCGAAACGTCGTCAACATCGTAGTCGGGCACGACTCGAGTTCGACGGCCGCGGCCATGCTGTGCGAGAACCGTGCGCACCGCCTCGAGGACAGGCTCCGGCGTCAAGCCGCACATGATCAACGTACCGTCGTCCATGCCCTCGGGCCGCTCGTGCGCCTGGCGAATCGTGACCGCAGGAAACCCGAGGATCGATGACTCCTCCGTGATGGTGCCGCTGTCGGAGATGACACAGCGCGCGCTGCGTCTGCAGCTTGACATAGTCGAAGAAACCGAGCGGCTTGAGGAAGCGCACCGAGTCGCTGACATCGGGTTGCCAACTCGTCTAGACGCTTGCGCGTGCGTGGATGCGTCGAAACGATCACGGGCACGACATGCTCTGCGCGAGCGCATTCAGGCTCGCAAGCAGGTTCGAAAAGTTCGTCGGGCTGTCCACGTTCTCTTCGCGATGAGCGCTGACCAGCAGGAATTGCCCGGGCGCCAGATCCAGTTCGGCCAGGACGGCGGACCTCTCGATGCCTGGACGGTAATACTCGAGCACCTCTTTCATCGGCGAGCCGGTCTTGATCACGGTCTCCGGTCGCAACCCCTCCAGCAGGAGATAACGCCGCGCGTGTTCGGTGTAGGTCAGGTTGATGTCGCTGATGTGATCGACGATCTTGCGGTTGATCTCCTCCGGAACGCGTTGGTCGAAACAGCGGTTGCCGGCCTCCATGTGGAACACGGGGACCTTTCGGCGCTTCGCCGCAATTGCGGCAAGGCAGGAGTTGGTATCGCCGAGCAGCAGGACCGCATCCGGCTGCTCGGCGGCGATGACTTCGTCCGCGCGCGCGATGACGGCGCCAATGGTCGCCGCGGCGCTTTCCGCCGCGGCGCCGAGAAAGTGGTCCGGTTTGCGGATCTCGAGTTGCTCGAAGAACACCTCGTTCAGCTCGTAGTCGTAGTTCTGTCCGGTATGGACCAGCACGTGCTCGAGCTGTCGGTCGAGCTCGGCGATGACGCGCGAGAGCTTGATGATCTCGGGCCGCGTGCCGACGATGGTCATGACCTTCATGCCCGGCCTCTCGCCATGGTTATCGGAGCAGCTCTTCGCCGGGCGGGACCATCACATCCTCCGGCAGCAGTCGATTGCGGCGCAGGAGATCGACGGTCCCTGCGAAGTCGAGAACGTTGTCCGCCGAGCTGAACTCCTGCGTCAACGCGTTCGGCGCATTGCTCGAATCGTCATGCAGTTCTGGAAGCATCGGCAGGATCGCGTAATAGTCGCCGCGCGCGACCGTATGATTCGCCTCTTCGTCGGACACCATGATCTCGTGCAGCTTCTCGCCCGGGCGAATTCCGATGACGCTGGTCTCGATCTGCCGCTTCCCGATCAACGCGCGGGCGACGTTTATGACCGTCGCCGACGGGGCGTTGGGCACATAGGTTTCGCCGCGCCGCGCCTCCCGCAGTGCCGTGAAGACCGTGTCCACCGCCTGGTTCAGACTCAGCAGGAAGCGGGTCATGTCGGGCACCGTGAGGGTGACCGGGCCGCCATGCTGGATCTGATCCAGGAAGAGCGGGATCACCGATCCGCGGGAGGCAAGGACGTTGCCGTAGCGCACGCAGATGAAACGCGTCTGCGTGCACAGCACGTTTGCGGCAATGAAGATGCGCTCCTGAATGGACTTCGTCATTCCCATCACATTCACCGGCTTGCACGCCTTGTCGGTGCTGATAGCAACCACGGAATCCACAGGGTAGCCGTGCTGCTGTATCGCGCGCGCGATGTTGTGCGCGCCGACGCAGTTGGTGAGAACCGCCTGTTCCGGGAAATACTCGCAGGTCGGCACCTGCTTTAGAGCCGCAGCATTCACGACGATGTCCGCATCGCGCACCGCTACGCATACGTCGTCATAGTCGCGTACATCGCCGATGCGAAACTCGAGCACGTTCATGAAGTTGCGAAAGATCACCTCGTCCGTCATCGCCGCGCGGTGCAAATACCAGGCGCGCATATCATGCTGCTTGCTCTCGTCGCGTGAGAACACGATTACTTTGCGGGGCGTTCCCAGTTCGCCCGAGAGCACGCGGTGAACAAATGTCTTTCCCATCGAGCCGGTACCACCGGTGACGAGAACGCTCTTACCATCGAAAATCATTTCCTTTCTCCAAGCTCGGCCGCCAGTTCACCGACCATATCCGGCCAGGAAGGCGGCGTATAGCCGAACTCGGCGCGAAACCTGCGCGAGTCCAGGCTGCGGTCGCACACGAAATCGTCGTCCGGAACAATACGGACACTGTGGTCGAGGCGCTCGTTAACCATCCGAAGCAGATCGAACTTGCTGATCGGATCGCTCGACACGTGGTACAAGCCGCCCGCCTCGGGCAAGCGCTCGAGCAGCATCCCGATCACGCGACTCATCTCGGCCGTCGTGAATCCGGTATACATCGCGCGCCGAAAGCCGCGGATCGTGCCGTTCTGTGCGAGGAACCATTCGAGCAGACCGGCCTTGCGCGAGAGTTCGGTGCCGATAATCGAAGTGCGTAGCGTCAGGCAGCGCGCGCCGTGTACCTCGCCGAGGAACTTGCTGCGCCCGTACAGGTCCTCTGCGTCCGAGGGACTCGCCTCGGTATAGCCGCCGTCGCGCCCCGAGAACACGCAATCGGTGCTCAGGTGGATCAGGCGGGCGTGCGTCGCGCGCGCGATCAATGCAAGTCGATGGGGCAGCAGGGCGTTGATCTCGATACTTGGAAGCGCATGCTTCGCCTCGTCGCGCTGTTTGACGATGCCGACCGCATTGACGATCGCGTCGGGCCGAAACGCGGCGAGCGCCTCGAGCAGGCGCTCGTCCGAACGCACGTCGATGCCCGGCAGGGCGTTGCCTTGGTCGAAAAGCCCAAGTTCCGCATATGCTTGCAGGTCCCTGCGCAGCGTCACGCGCACTTCATGGCGCTCACGCAGTTGCCGCAACAGCCTGTGTCCGAGCATGCCGTCACCGCCAAGAATCAGTACGCGCATCAGGACTGCCCGTTCTGCTGCGGCCACGCCTGCCGCAGACGCGAGATGAATGCGAGGCGCGCCTCCGGCAGAACGTAGCCCGGCGCCGTCTCACCATAGCTTCGCAGCGGGATGGTTACGCGGTACAGGGACGGCATGAGCCGCATCGCCTGCAGCACGAGGCGCTTTGCCTGCAGGCGCGCGAGCAAAACGTTGTAGTCAACGTTGCTCATTTGCAGCACCCCGCCCGGCACAATGCGGCGCAACTGCGTGATCTGTGCCTCCACTGTGGCCAGGGCCTTGGCCGTGCCGACCTCGTTGTCTTCCTGGTAGATGGTCAGCGCGTCCTCGATGAATCGTCCCCGGTACCGCTGATCGAGCACCCAGGTAATGGTGGCATCTTCGCCCGTGCGAAGACTTGAATCATACCCGAGCGCACGCGCGATCTCCATGCGACACCCCAGCGTGTGATGGACGAAGTGCCGCGGAAGCCCGCGCGCGCGCGGGTGAAAGCCACGAACCCCCTTGACGCGTAGCGCATTGTCGACCACGACCGCGTACGAACAGCAGAAATCGAAGTCCGCGAGCCGGGCCTCGTTGGCCACCGCAAGGCGGTCGGGAAAGTACATGTCGTCGGCGTCCCACACCACCATCCAGTCTCCCGATGCGGCGCCGAGCGCCGCGTGACGCGCGTAGCCGCGACCCCGGTTGGGCCGGTGACACAGGAGCTTGATGCGCGCGTCGCCGATCGCACGCACGATCTCCGCGGTTGCGTCCGTCGAGCCGTCGTCGACCACGACCCACTCCCAGTCCGGGAAGGTCTGGCTCGCGAGCATCGCGTGGCAGCGCCGAATGTGAGCCGCGCCGTTGTAAACCGGCGTGATGACAGAGAAGATCGGCACGAGGATCGTTCAGCGCTTCGAGGCCGAGGCGCGCAGCCGATTCAGGCGCCAGAAGATACGGTGTCCGGCGCGATTGACGAGCGCGTTCAGGATGAGCCGCACGGTTCGTACACGCAGGAAGTTGCCCGGCCAGAGCCGGAATGCCTCGCGCAGATGCCCGAGTCCCGCGGAAAACCGGCCGGCACGCAGGTGCAGCCGCGCGCTAAGCACATGCGCATTGCTGATCGCCCGGGGCTTTTCCCGGGCAAGCGCAGGCGGAATTGCGGTTGACGCATAGAACGCGGTAATAACCGCCACCGGTTCCTCCGCGCGCGCCGCGCTGACCGGCGCGAACGACGGCGATTCGTCGTGTACACGGTAGCGCGCGAGCACCTCGGGAATCCGCAGGAACGGACCCTGCAGCCCGAGGCGCAGCCAGTACTCGAAGTCCGGGATCTGGCGCAGTGCGCCGTTCCAGTCCACCCGCGGCCTCCCACGCGCGGCGGCGGATGAACACCCCGGGCCCGGGTGCGCAGATCAGGTCGACCACCTGTGCACGTAGATCGAAATCGGGTGCACGCACCCGCCGGATGAAGCGTGAATCGGGATCGATGAGTTCGGAAATCGCCGTATATCAGCACGACGTCCGGTCGCTGTTCCAGCGCCGCGACCGCTGCGCGCACCGCGTGCGGCTCGAGTACATCGTCGGCGGCGAGGTAGGAAAGGACACTGCCTCTCGCCTGCTTCCACCCCTTGTTCAGCGTCTCGGCCTGGCCCATGTTCGGCTGGCGCTCGCTGCGCAGACGCCCGGCATAGCGCCGCAGAACCTCTTGCGTGGCATCGGTCGAGCCGTCGTCGATCACGATCAGCTCGGTTCTGGAGTAGTTCTGGGCCAGCACACTGTCGATCGCCTCGCCTACATAGCGTGCCTGGTTGTAGGCGGGGATGACGATCGAGACGAGCGGCGGCTCAGAATCGGGCATAGACGTTCCAGCTCGTACTGTCACCGAGGAGGTAGATCAATCGAGTAGAAATAGATGCACGTGGCGACCGCGAACGCCCAAGCCGCGGTTTCCAGCAGGCCCGCACGCCGTGGCCGCGGCGCTTGTTTCGGAATCTTCCGTTCGGCGCCAAACTCGGCCTGATACTTCTGCAGGTTCGGATAACGCGCGATCTTCCCCGAGGACGTCTTCAGAAGCCACATATGGGGCACCACCCGAACATCGGCCACCGGGCAGTCGAGGTCATTGAACACGCGCTGGCGTACCGCGGCCGCGAGTCTCGCCGTCTCGTCCGCCGTGGCGAGACGTGACTCAACGAGCACCACGATCTTCTCCGTGCCCAGCGTCGCGTCCTCGGCCCCGAGCGCCACGGAACGGCCCGGAATGGCCCCCTCGCATCGACCGCAGATCTCCTCAATGTCTTGCGGGTAGAAATTGCGGCCGGCGACGATTAGCAGGTCCTTCTTGCGGCCCGTCACGTACAGCCGGTCCTCAAGCAGAAACCGAGGTCGCCGGCGTAATACCAGCCATCAGCGTCGATCGCCTGGCGCGTCAACTCAGGGGCACGGATGTACTCGCGCAACATGTAAGGGCTGCGTAGCGCGATTTCGCCGATCACGCCGGCCGCGGCCACGCGTCGCTGTTCGTCGACCACGCGAACTTCGCATCCGTCGATCGGCAGGCCACAGGAGACCAATTCAAGCCCACCCGAATCCACCGGTCGCGCGAGGCCCCGCGCATACGTGCTCGGTGTCCACCTGGATTAGGCGCGGCTCCTCTGCGGCCCTCCGGCCGCCGTGACGGCGAAGGCGTTCTCCGCCATCGCATAGCACGACCAAAGCGAAGACTCGCGAAGGCCGATATGACGAAATGCCGCAATAAATTCCCGCGTCGTCCGCGCACTTATCGGTTCGGAGCAGTTGGTGAATCCACGCACCGAGGAAAGGTCGAGTCCCTCCACCTGCTCGCGGCCCAGCCTGGAAGCGAGCATCCGGAACGCGAAGTTGGGCTGCCAACACAGCGTGCCGCGTACATCCGAAATCAGACCGAGTATCGACTCTGGCTGTCTGACCCATTCGAACGGGTCGACCATCCATACGGGCACGCCATGGATCACCGGCATCAGCCACGACGTGAACAGCCCCATGTCGTGATACAGCGGCAGCCAGCTGCAGACAACATCGCGTGCGCGATCGAGACCGATGAACCGGCCGTAGCTTTCGCACTGCCCGATGACCATTTCGTGCGACAGCGCGACGCATTTCTGAAGGCCCGTGCTGCCCGAGGAATATTGAATGACCGCGATCGCGTCCGAGCATGCATTGCGCCAGCCTTCGGGTTCCGCATTGACCGAATGCGGGGCACTATCAGCCGTCACGATCAGCAGCGAGTCGCTGTCCAGCGCAGTCTGCAACGGTGCGAGAAACTCGCTTGCGACGATCACGGCGTGCGGGCGCAGCACCCCGACGGCGTGGCGCAAATTTCGCGCATACACGTCGGCCCGCATCTTTTCGGAAGGGTGGGTGAAGATCGAAGCGGCACTGCCGTGCAGCAGGATTCCAAGGTGGGCAGCAAGCAGGCGCGTTCCCAGAGGCATCACGACCATCACGTGACGCCCGGCATTGGCGGGAAGCGAATCGAGCGCGGCGGCGAACGCGCATGCGCTGCGCCACAACTGAACGCGGGTCAACACATCGTCCTGCGGCGGCTGCGCGCCCAAGGCGCGGAATCCTAGCGCGGGCCGATCCGGCGCCGCATTCACCAATTCGTGGACCCTCTGAGCGAGCGTAAAGCTCATTGCGCGACCTCCCGCACGATCGCCCTGGCAAGCCTGTCGGCGATCAGCCGATTGGCGTCCGCATTGTAGTGAGCAAGGGTATCGGTGAACTGGCTTCCTGAAAGACTCCAGCGCAGATCGACGACGGAACACCTGCGGGCCGCGCACAACTCTTGCGCGATCTCGGCGGCGCTGATGTTGGTCCCTGTCTGTACAGGGGGCGCCATTCGCTCGGACCATGGGGTTTCAGGTACAACACAACCTTGATTCCGCGCTCGCGAAGGTACTCGATCGTTGCGCGCCCCATCGACACGACCCGCCTATCGATGGATTTCTCGGCAAGCCCGAGCGAGACCTGGACGCTCTTGGGCGGCCGGTCGGGCACGGGGTCGAGGAACGGCCGCCGCCCGAGGCTGTAGGCGTAGTCGAACGGGCGCTCGCTTCGCAGGACCTCGGTGACAAGGTAACGAAAGTAGGGTGCGTAGTGGAACAGTGCACTGTGCCTTGCCAGCCAGCGCTGGACCGGATTTCCGGTCGCACGGGACGCCGCACGAAGATCGTCGACCATCGATGCGAGCGGTGCTCGCGCCGCCTCGGGAAGGCGCTCGGAAAATCTCTTCAGCAGGTCCTCGTTCAACGCCAGGTAAGGCATCATCGCCGGGAGGCGGTCGATGAACTCGCTGCGAAAGTAATCGTCTCCGAGGGTGAACACCGCCACATCGAACGGAAGCTCGCCACCCGAGCGCTCGAGCACCGCCTGCAGGATCATCAGGTCTTTGGCGAAGAACTGCATGAAGAACGCGAGATTGAATACCTCGGCTTGCGGATAGCGCCGGCGCAGCGCCGCTTCGAGCGCACCCGGTATGGATTCCGCCGGCGTGACGAAGGAACCAATTGTCCCGGAATCCCCGAACACCGCGACGCGGGGTTTCCCTCGCAGTGATCGATCGCCGATTCTGTGATGAGCAATGGAGAACGCGAGATCGTCCTGGCTATAGCTGCCGCCAACCGGATAGAGCCGGTATCCCTGCTCCAAAAAAGCCTGATTGCGCTGCGCCAGCGGGCCCCGCATCAGCGCGCCCAGGCCAGCGTCGAGCAGCACGAGAAACGCCAGCGTGAATGCGACGAGCATGACGGGTCGGCGAACGGCGGCCGCCGCGCTGGCGCGCAGCGCCGGCGCTTCGGCCGGAGCCGCGGCATTGTCGGGCGGCGTCGAACGGCCGGTGCCACCTCGCACCAGCTGCGCCATTCCGCGCAGGCTGTCGAAGTTCTGCATGGTCACCTGCGCCGCGGGGATGCTCAAGTCGAAGCGTTCTTCGAGTGCGGCGGCGAGCACCACGATTTCCAGCGAGCTGATCATGCCACTCCGCACCAGCGAGGCGTCCGCCGCGACTCCGTCGAGCCGCCGATCTCCGAGCGCGTCTGACGCGGCTGCCCTGATCGCCTCGATCGTCGCTGCGCCGCTCGCGGTGCCAGGAATTTCCACGCCGTTCAGGAGATCAGCAGCACGCGCTTGAGATACAACAACTGCAGCCCGAGCGTCGAGGGCCACCCCGGCTGTGCCAGCGGAAAAAACAACGCCCAGGCCAGGCTCACGTAGACGTGCGTGACGACCCAGCACGCGGCAAGGTACCAGCGACTACCCGGCAGCGCATCGCCGCCGAGTAGCGGCAGTACGAACCGCCGCCAGAGCTGGTGCGCAGCCAGTGCCACCCCATGCATCACGCCCCACGCGAGGTACGCCCAGGTTGTCTGGTGCCACAGCCCGCACACCAGCATAGTGACGAGCGCCGGAACGACCGCCAGTACGGGCGATCGCGGCGAGAATTTCTGCGCCAGCCCCCGCGCAAGCGGATTGAACACTGTAACCCGCAGCCAGTCGCCCAGCGTGATGTGCCAGCGGCGCCAAAAATCGGTGATGTCGGTCGCGGAGAACGGATTGTCGAAGTTCTCGGGGACGCGTATGCCGAGCATCCGTCCAATGCCGATCGCAATGTCGGTAAACGCAGAGAAATTTAGATAGAGCCAGACGCCACACAAAAACAGACCGAGCCACAGGCTCCACACGGGTTGGGTCTTGAGAGCCAGGTGGAACTGGGTGATGTGCGTCAACGGCACCCCCAGCTGGAGCGCGGAGGACATGCCGAACTTGACCCCACCGTACATGACCCGCGCCGCGCCCTCCACCAGATTGCCGCGCGCGACCGACGGCTGCTGGGAAAGAAAGTCGGCCGGCGCCATGACGGGACCGGAAAAGAACGTCGGAAAAAAGAAGTAGTACCGCACGAACTGCCACGGCGTGACCGACGGGTCGAGCAGCGCATAGACAAAGCGCAGGAAACAGTAGCTCGCACCGAGTGCGGCGAAAAGGCCGGCCGAATACCACGCAGCTGAACCGGGATCGATCCGGGCAATCCAGCGCTTCACGACGTCGTTGAACAGCAGGTCGGAGGATTTGAAATAGAGCAGCAGCAGCACGATCGTCACGACGCCGACCACCTGGACGGCGATGCGCACCGATCCCGACGACGCCGAGCGCAGCCAGACGAACAGCAAACACGCTGCGAAGAACAGCGCGAGGGACATTGGCGGCACCAGCGCGGCGATGATCGCGACGCCGAGCACCGCGAGAACGATGTCCGGCACAATCGATCTCGATCGGCCGGGGCTGCCCGATCCGATGGCGAGGCTTCTTTCCATTAGGACGACGATCTCCGGATACGTGCGGCGGCGACCGCGGGCCTGGTTTGAACGAGGCTCATTGTGCCGACCTGGCCTTTCGGCTCGCGGCGACCCGCCGGTATTGCTCGATCACCTGCGCCTGAATGCGACCCCGATCGAGCCGTGCCTGGGCGGTGTTCCAGTTCTGCGTCGACGCGCTGTCGACCAGCGCGTCGTCGGTCAACGCCCGGCGCAGCGCGGCCTCGACCTGCTCCGGGTCCTCCGGCGGAACGAACAGCGCACCCTCACCGTGCGCGGCCCACTCGTCCCCGCAAGAGGTGTCGCTCTGGATCGGGAACGACCCCATCAGCATGGCCTCGAGGAACGAGGTGCTAATGGCGTCTCCGATGCTCAGGCCGATCGAGACGCGCGCGCGGCCGTGGTAGCCGAGGATCTCGCGGTGCGTTGTCATGCGCGGCAACACAATCGTGTCCACGCCCGTGTTCGCAGCGAACAGTTCGGCCGCAAGCCGCACCTCGTCGCCCGCGCCGTAAACGACCACGGTATGGCCGGCAAGTGCGTCGGCGCATCGCGCCAGCGCCCTGAGCCCGACGAGCGCCCGGCCCGCCCAATGCTGGTAGCCCTTGAGCATGACCAGACGCCGACCTGAAGTCCGGCCGGGCGCGCGCAGCGACCACGCCTCGGCGAGGTCGAACCCGCCGGCGTTGGGCAGCACCGGAAAAGTTTCCCCCTTCAGACCGAAGTCGCGCGCAAGCGCAATGTCGCGAATGCACTCGCAGCTGTAGTAATCGCACTGCGCAAGTATGGAATGGATCCGCTCGCGGTGCGCCGGCAGGCGACCGAACAGGGTCAGGTCGCTGCCCCAGTTGGTCGCGATCCAAGTCGGAAAAGAATCCCCGATCGCCTGTTGCGCGTCCAACGTCATATAGCCGGCGGCCTGGAATTCGAGCGAATGCACGATCGCCGGGCGCAACCGCTTGACGAGGCGCATCAGCGCACGGGATCGATAATCCGGCCGAAGTTGCTTCATTGCCATGCGGGCGACGTAGGCGCTCGAGCGAAAGCCGAGGTTGACGCCGCGCCGGCGTGCCGTCGGGTTTCGTCCGACGTCGCCGCCGTAGAAGCTGTGATGAACGGTCACATTGCGCAACAGCGCGTGGGTCGCGCCGAAATCAAGGCTCGGGAACAGATGCAGATCCCAACCGCAGTTCGCGACCTGGGCGATCCAGCGCGCCGTATGGACACTGTCCGACATGGCGACGAAGAGAATGCGCATCGCGGTAACCCGTCAGTCCAGCTTCAGGTCCTGCAACGGCCACAGGCCGAGGCACTTGTCGGTGTACGCGCCGCCGCCCTCGGTGCAGCGCTCGTCGATGAGCCTCAGCGGTCGCGGCAGATTGAACGGCGCACGCTCGAGGTTCAGCGCACGCCACATGCCCCTGGCACCGAGATCCACGTTGCGCTCGCGCGCCGTGAATGTCGTGGTGAGCAGGTATTTCGCACCACTGCGCTGGAAGTTGCGCAGCGCCTTGCGCGCCTGCGCGTGATTGAGATGCACCAGGCAATCGCGGCAGAAGATCAAGTCGGCACGCGGCAATGGATCGTCGATGAGATTGAGGCAGCGGAACTCCCGCCGCTCGCCCGCAAACTGGCTGCGGTTGCGCTCTATCAACGCCTCGACGATGTCTATGCCGATGTACTGCTCGATGCCCAGATTCGCATGTTGCATCCAGAAGAAGTCTCCGCACGGCGCATCGATCATCGTACGCACCTGCAGCGCGTGCAGCAGCACCGGCAGCGCCTCGCGCAGGGCCGCTGTCTGTTCCATGCTCGACCCAGCACCGGAGCGCGACTGCGCGCCCCCGAACAAGTTGCCCTGGTAGATGCTCGAAAACCTCTGGCCGACGCTCATGCGACGTGCGCGCAGCCATGCCACTGCGGCGCCCGGCGCGCCCTTCGCACGCGACACCATCGATCGTGCGAGCCCGAGCAGACGACCGATCTCGCCGCACAGCCGAAGGGTGAGCGCATCGCGCAGCCCGGATACTGGCCGCGCGCCCCGCAGGGCGGCACGCCCCCGCGCGATCGCTGCCGTGCTTGCCCGAGAAAAGCCGCGTGCGGCCAGGTTGACGGCCACCGAGCCCCAGGATCGCGCCAGGGTCGCGCCGGCCAAATTGACCTCCTCCGGCGCAAGCTCGTGCACGAATCCCGTCAGCAGCCGGTCACACTCGGCGACGGCAAGGTCGCGCAACTGATGAGTCCCCTGACCGGCGTGGTGGCGCGCCGTGACCAGGACCGCGGGCACATGCACGAAGCGGCTGCGGCGCGCGAGCCTGAACCACATGTCGTAGTCCTGGGTCGTGCGCAGAGTTTCGTCAAACGGTCCGGCCTCGTCGAGTGCGCGCCGCGGGATCAACAAGGTGCAACCGTGCAAGCAGTTTCTCAGCGTGAGGTACAGGCGAAAGCGGCCCGGGTCGGCGGGCGGCATGCGCACCGCCGCGCGTCTTCCCCCCGCCTGCTCGAGAATCTCGAAATCGCTGTAGGCGACCGTGCCCGTCGCTTGCTCGCGCAGCACCTTCATCTGCGCCGCCACCTTGTCGCGGTGATAGAGATCGTCGTGGCTGAGCCAGGACAGGTAGTCTCCCGACATGTGCCGGATACCGTAGTTCAGCGCCGAGGCAACGTGACCATTCGGCTTGCGGCAATAGCGCAGACGCGATCCGTAGGACCGCGCGACCGCCTCGGTCGCGCCACCGTCGGTCGAACCATCGTCGACGACGATCAATTCGCAGTTCGACCAGGTCTGGGCCAGCGCACTGTCGATGGCCTCGGCGAGGTAGTCGGAACCATTGAACACCGGGATGACGATGCTTACCTTGGGTGAACTTGCGGATTGCACGGGCTAAAACAGAATATACAAGTCGGTGCGAAGCCGTTTCTCCTCGGGGGGTTCGGCGAACACCGAGAGCGGTACCAGCAGCAGATAGAGCAGGCCGGTCAGGATTCTCCCCGAACCGAGCGCGTGCAGCGCGGGGGCGAGTGGAATTCGACGGATTCGAGGGCGGCGAGCGTCCATCTTCGGATTCAAAAATCGTCCGAGTAGATCTGCTTGTCCGAGGAGGACTGGCGGATCGGCTGCCAGCCGCGCTCTGCGCGTTTTCCAGGGTGAACGAGGCTCCCGCCGAAGGCGCGCCTTACCAGTGCGACCGGGGTGACCAGCAGAAGGTAGACCACGATCAGCGCCCCGGTCAGCAGTTTCCGCGCGACGCGCCGGCCTGCGTCGGCCCGCCATGTCGGGTCTGTGCCGACCGCCACGATGTGCTTCAGGTAATTCTTCAGCTCAGTCAAGAACGAACTCCTCGCGCCAGCGGTCGTCGTCCGCGATCTGTGGTTGCTCGGCCTTTTCGAGCCAGAACCCCTCAAGGTACAGGCACTCCATGTCCGTGCGCATGAAGCAGCGGTAGGCGTCCGCCGGCGTGCACACGATCGGCTCCCCGCGCACGTTGAATGAGGTGTTGACCACGACCGCAATGCCGGTTTTCTGCTTGAACTGGCCCAGTATGTCGTGAAACAGCGGATGGGTCTCGACGTGCACGGTCTGTACGCGTGCGGAGTAGTCCCAGTGGGTCACCGCGGGAATGTCACTGCGCACCTGATTTACCGCATTCAGCAGATCGTCGTCGGATGCGATGCCCTGCTCGCGCGGGCGACGGCGCGCGGACTTCACCGGCGCAACCAGCAGCATGTAGGGACTGTGCGCGTCGAGCTCGAAATATTCGGCGACATCCTCGGCCAGCACGGCAGGCGCGAACGGCCGAAACGACTCGCGAAACTTGACCCGCAGGTTCATCACGCGTTGAGTATCGGCCCGGCGCGGATCGCCCAGGATCGAGCGCGCACCGAGGGAGCGCGGACCGAACTCCATCCGCCCACTGAAGAAACCGGTCACGTTCCCGCGCGCCAGCGCATCCGCAACGGTGCCCGCGCGCGCCTCCGGTGCGAGGTGACGAAACACCGCGCCGTTGGCGACCAGCCAGGCCTCGACCTCGGCTTCGGAGAATGCCGGGCCGAGATACGAGCCCCGCTGGCGATCGAGGCTGCGCAGGGGCAGGCGCGGCAGTTCATGGTAGCCATGCTGCACCGCGAGCGCCGCTCCGAGTGCGGAGCCGGCGTCTCCTGCGGCGGGCTGGATCCATAGGTTGCGAAATGGACCTTCCCGCAGCAGCCGCCCGTTGGCGACGCAGTTGAGTGCCACACCGCCCGCGAGGCACAAGTTCTCCTCGCCGGTCTCGCGATGCACGTGCCGGCCCATCCGCAGCATCGCCTCCTCGGTGAACACCTGAATTGAAGCGGCCAGATCCATCTCGCGCCGCGTGATGCGCGATTCCGGCAACCGCCGCGGACCCGCGAACAGCGCATCGAACTTCTCCGAAGTCATCTCCGTCCGGTCGAGGAAGCCGAAATACTCCGGGTTCAGGCGCACGCTGCCGTCAGCCTCGATCGCGGCAATGCGCTCCTTGATCAGGTCGACGTAGTGCGGCGTACCGTAGGGCGCGAGGCCCATCAGCTTGTACTCGCCGGAATTGACCTTGAACCCGCAGAAGTACGTGAATGCCGAATACAGCAGTCCGAGCGAATCGGGAAAGCGCATCTCGCGGCTCACTTCGATGCCCGACCCGCTGCCGGTGCCGTACGAGGCCGTAGCCCATTCGCCGACGCCATCTACGGTGAGAATGGCTGCGCGCTCGTAAGGCGACGGAAAGAACGCCGCCGCGGCGTGCGCGAGATGGTGCGGCGTGCACAGAATCGGGCCCTCGTAAACATGCCCGCTCTCGTGGAGCGCGGAGCGGATGATGTCGCGGGTGTGGAGCTTCTCGCCCAGCCAGCGCGGCATCGCCTCCAGCCACAGCTTCAGTCCGCGCGGCGCAACCGACAGGAACGACGCGGCGAGGCGGTCGAAGGTCAGGGCGGGTCTGTCGTAGAACACCACCGAGTCGAGCCGATCGACGGCCAGCCCCGCCTCCTCCAGGCAGTAGCTGATCGCGCTTATCGGAAACGACGCGTCGCCTTTCCTGCGCGAGAAGCGCTCTTCCTGCGCCGCGGCGACGATCTCCCCGTCGCGCACGAGCGCAGCCGCCGCGTCGTGGTAGAAGCAGGATATTCCGAGCGTGGCGGGCATGGCGTCTCAGGCGCGCAGCAGATCGGGGCATTGCGCCTCGAGCACCTTCTCCAGCGCGTCGGCAACGACCGTGTGGGCGGGCGCCGTATAGTGCGGGTCGTCGCCGAAGCGAAATGCCTCGCGCTCCTTGCGCGGCGCCCGCATGAATGCCGGCAGCAGGTCCACGGCAAACACGTTGGCGCGCGGGTCCTCGAGTTCCCGGAAGCGCGGCCAGTAGGTCGGCGGGAGATCACCGAGGTAATGGTTGAACATCGGCAGCGGGACAATCAGCACGGGCCTGCCTGCAACCTGCGCGATCAAGCGCTCGAGAATTGCCTTCATGGTCTGCCAATGGTCCCGCTCGGGATAGGCGTAGATCGCGTACGCATCGCTCGAGCCGGGGAGGTAAGGAAAGCCGTAGCGCCAGTCGCCGAGCGCGTCCGCTGCACGCGTAGTCAGCGGCACGGGCTGGTTGTGCAACTCGAGTCCTCGCTCGGTCAGCTCGAAATACGGCTTCGGCCGGTAGACAAGCTGCTGCTCCCTGTAGTCGAAGCTCGGAAAGCAGGTGTAGAGGTTGCGCGCGATGTTTTCCACGCAAATGCACCACACATATGCGTCGGCCTCGAAATGCCGCGCGAGGGTCTCGAAAATCAGCAGTTGCTGGTCGGTCCCGCTGCCGTTGAGACCGAAATTCATCGTATCGAGGTGCGGGTAACGCGCCTCCAGCAGGTCCGTGAAGCGCTGCGGATTGCTCACGCCATCGCCCGCGGTATAGGAGTCACCGAGAACAACGATGCGCTTCGCGCGGCCGGCCGAGTGCGGGGGTAATCGCGAGATGAGCGCATTCCGGTGGTATTGGTCACAAGGTTGTGGAAAGTTCCGCCGAGCGGAATACGCGCACGCAGTCCAGGGATGTGCCACCAGCCGATCACGTCGTGGTACGCGTAGACCTGCCGCCGCCAGTAGCACTCAGGCATGCGCCGCCCTCGTCTCGCTGGCCAACTTCCGGTAGAGCGCGAGGTACCCCTCCGCATAGGCTTCGAAGCTGTGCTTCGCCGGCCACGTGGCGCAGCCCGTTCTCGCGCAGGCGGCGATGCGCGTCCGGATCGCCGAGCACCTGCGCAATTGCCTGCGCCAGCGCCGCGCCGTCCTTGTACGGCACCGCGATGCCGGCTTCGGGCGCGTTGATCGTCTCGGGCAGCGCAGTCCCTTCGAACACGATGACCGGCGTGCCGCAGGCCATCGACTCGACCGCCATCAACCCGAAGGCCTCGGCAACGGAGGGCATCAGGAACAGATCGGCCGCGCCCAGCGCTTCGGCGATCGCGTTCGAATCCGCGATCCAACCCAGCTCCAGGAAGCGGTACTTTCCGCGCAGCGAATCGAGTCCCTGCATGCCCTCGAACGTCAGCAGCCAGGTCTCTCGCACGGGCGCGTAGCGCTGCAGCGCCATCTCGATGTATTCGGTTCCCTTGTAGTTCTTGCCAACGCTCGGGGAGCGGAACGCGATGACCTGCGCGTCCTGCGGCAATCCCAGCTCTGCGCGTAGCGCCGCCTTGTCCCTTGGCCTGTAGACGCGCGTATCGACGCCGTAGGGAATGTAGTGCAGCGGGAAGTGTCCGAGTATCGGGCTCGCCTTGACGCGCTCGGCCTGCCAGGGAGAGCCCACGACGAGGTCGAGACGGGCGCGCCCGAATGCCCAACGCTTGAGCTTCCAGTTGCGCGCAGTGGTGTCGGTGCGAAGCGGAAATGGCAGGCTGAGATCTGGACAGACACCGCACCCCGTCTTCCAGCGCTCGCAGCCCATCGAGTAGACGCAGTGTCCCGTGAACAGGAACATGTCGTGCACCGAGAGCACCACGCGCCGCCTGCGGCTGAGCCGCGGCAGTTGCAGCAGGCTGAAGAACTGCGCGTTGTGGAGAAGTTGCAGATTGACGATGTCCGCGTTCGCGACGCACGGCATCCCGGCGATGCCCGCTGAGAGCACCGGCAGCATGCAGTGCGTGGAGATCACCGTCTGCGCTCTCTCGGCGAGGGTGTTCAACCGTTCGAGCACGGGGCTTCCGATCGGGTGGACGTTCTCGTCGCCGGAGCTCTTGCGATAGACCACCATGTGCGAGTCCTGGCCCCGCTCTTCGAGGAACTTGTGCAGCAGGTAACCGTTGACCTGTGCGCCAAGCAGGTCGTAGCCGGAGACCTGCACGATGCGCAGGTGATCCGGGGCACAGGCGGCGCGGCACCATGGGCGCCCGCGGCTGGCTCGGCCCGGTCGACGGAGCGCCCGCGATCTGCAGGGTGCTTCTGAAAGCCAAGGTCGCGCAGCAACGCCTGCTGCGCAAGCGCAGGATCGAAGTCAAGCTCCGCGCGCTCGAGCGCGTTTCGCCGTAGTCGCTCACGCAGCGGCGCATCGTCGATGAATGCGTCGCAGCGCGACTCGGCAATCGCGCCGGATCGTCGCTGGAGATGACGACACCGCAGTCGAACGTGCGCAGGTACCAGCCGAGGAATGAGTCCTCGTGGCAGATCGCGACCACCGGACGGCCCGTCATCAGAGTAGTCGGCGAGCTTGGCGGTCGCCGAGGTCCGCACGATGCCTTCCGCTGCCGGCTGGAACGAGAACGGGATCAGCAGTATGTCTGCGTCGCGCTGCACCTCGAGCGCTCGCTCGGGCGGAACGTGAGAATGGACGTCAGACGTGCGGGCCGACAAGGCCCTGCGCGGCCAGTTCGGCGGCGGGCTGCGCGGTATAGATGTGCAGCCTCACGTTGGCATGCTCGAGCCACCCGATCGCCTCGATGAGGCTGCGGAAGATGTCGTAGTTCAGGTGGTAGACGGCGCCGGTGAACACCAGACGGATCTCGCCCTCGCGCCGGGGAAAGATCGACCGGCCGTGCTGGTGGCCGGACCCACGGCGCGGGATTGCGCACGACGAACGAGGTTCGCCGATAGCGCTTCGCCACCACTTGCTGCATGTACTCGTTCGGGGATACAAGCCCGTCGGCACGCGGCGCAAGAACCCGCTCGATGCGCCCGATCGGCCGTGCGCGCTGCCGGTTCCGCCCACCATTGCTCGGTGAAATCGTCGAAGAAGTACAGGTAGTAGCGGCAGCGCAGGATGCGCGCCGCAAGGAACGTTGCGGGTGGATCGATCGGGTCGCCGCGTGCAGGCGATCAGCGTATCGACCGGGTCGTTCCTGAGCGCCCTGGCCATGGCGAGGCCGCGTTGAAAGATGGTCCAGTACAGGTTCAGGAACCGGACGCGATCGGATCGACGCGGATTCGGCAACCGCCGCTCGGGCGGAAGATCGTAGTAGCTTGCCCGGAAGTGCGCCAATGAAGTCGTGCTGTTTTCGATCGCCGTACACCGGCCGAGTCGCCAGGCAGTACATTTCCTGCGGCAGGCCCGCAAGCAGCCGCCCGATCACGACCGCCTGTCCGGACCACATCGGCGGCAGGAAACGCGTGCAGAATGCAAAGCGCTCGGTGTAATGCTGGTTGGTATGGTTCTTCCGGTTCCGGATGCCGAGCACGACGCGCAGCAGCGCGACGCTGCCGGAAAAGGAATTGCGCGCGACGAATCCAGCCAGCGATCGCACCCAGCCGCGAAGCCGTGCGCGCTGGCGCCCGCGCCAGTGCTTCGAAAGTACGGAAACTTCGAGCCAGAGCCCCATAGGCGAGGGCCAGCGCGCGAAAGCGCAGCTTGCACCTCCGGTCGAGACCGCAGTAGTGCAGGCGCGCGTGCCTGGCGGCATCGCGCAGAATCCGGAATCGCTCGGCCTTGACCACCTGCGGCAGCGCGGGCGAACGCAGTGTCGTTCGAAACACTTCGAACCATTCGTTGGCCATCCGCGCGCCCCGCGCGGAGACCGAGGCCGAATCGCCGTGCACCCGGTGCGTGGCGAGAACCTTCGGGACGTGCACGAGGGGTCCGTGCTGCGCCATGCGCAGCCAGAACTCCATGTCGCCGCAGTAGGTATAGCGCGGATTTCGCGGGCCAACGCGTGCGAGCGCGTCGCGCTTGAAGAACGCCCCCGGCCCAATGCCCCAGTTCAGATTCAGCAGCATGTTGCCGATGTCGTAATCGTCGAGCCGTTCCTCGCGCAGCACCGCGCCGCGCGCGTCGATGCTGGCCCAGTCCGGATAGACGGCGACCGCCTCCGGATGGGCGCGGAACGCGTCGACGACCGCGCGAGACGGCGCCGGGAAGCAAGCGGGTCGTCCGAGCTGACCACGCAGACGATGTCGCCCGCTCACCATGCCGAAGCCCTTGTTCACCGTGCGGGTCTCGCCCATGTTGGGATGGCGCTCGATGCGCAGGCGCCCCGCGTAGCGCGCGAGCGACGGCGGCCGTGTCGTCGGTCGAACCGTCGTCGAGCACGAGATACTCGAGGTCCGGGTAGTCCTGCGCGAGAATGCTGTCGATGGTCTCGGGCAGCAGCCCGGCGCGGTTGTACGTCGGTGTGAAGATCGAGACGCGCATCGCCCGGTTACCGCGCAGTCGCGGCGGCCGTGGCGCCCGCGCCCGCCGCCTCGAGCTTCGACTCGCACGCAGCGAGTACTTCGACGACCCTTCGCCCCAGCTCGAGTCCGGCGTCCGCGCGATCACCCGCCGCAATGCGGTGGCAGAATTCCGCCACCAGGTTCGTGAGCGGCAGCGAGGCATCGATCGGCAGCGGTTCCTGCGAAGGACGAACCGGCGCGCTGAATACCAGCTTGTTCGCGGCGAGATCGTCATAGACGAGCGTGCCGCCGTCGTAGCGAGCCTCGAAGCAGCGCTGCTTGCGCTCTTCGATGTTGCCGATGCGGATTCTGGAGCAGCGGTCAGCTGCCGAACTGAAGCAGCGATCTCGATCGCTTCGCCGGCGCCTTCCGGCAGCGGTGCTGACCGCGACCCGTCTTGCCTCGCAACGCGTCGGGGGCGACGCCGAACAGCTCGAGGCACATCGCGACGTCGTGCGGCCCCCAGTCCCACAGCACCGGCGTGTCGGACCGATAGGGGCCGCGGTTGCCGCCTACCGAGCGCGTTTCGCGCAGCGCCCCGAGCGTGGCGCCGCGCGACTTCAGGCCGCGGAACGCCGCGCTGTACAGGTGGGTATGACCCACCATGACCAACACGCACGCGCGCCGCGCGCGCTCGGCCAGCAGATTCGCGTCGGCGAGCGAAAGTGTCATCGGCTTTTCGACCAGTACCGGGATGCCGTGGGCGATCGCCAGCAGCGCAATTTCGAGGTGCGTCGCCGGGGGCGTGGCGACGATGAGGCCGTCGAGACTGTGGTCGACGGCGAGCGCGCGCCAGTCCGTAGAGACCACGCAGCCAGACGAAACGAGCGTGGCGCTCGCCGGATTCGCGCTCGCGACGTGCGCAAGCGTCTGACCCGGCAGGTCCCGTATGGTCGCGATATACCGCCTGCCCCAGGGCCCGGCCCCCGCCAACCCGAGCCGCATCAGTCGCCTCCCCCCGACGAGCGTGAGATCCGGCAGCGGAATGATGAAGCGGCCCGCTCGCCCCGCGTAGCCGCGATGCTTTGCGACGATCGAGCTCGGCGAAGTTCCACGCCAGCACCAGCACGTAGTCGGGCTTCCTGCGATAGAGCGTCTCGGGCGCGAGAATCGGTACGTGCAGTCCCGGGGTCAGCAGCCCCTGCTTGATCGGGTTGTCGTCGACGATGTACTCGATCACCGAACGGTCGATTCCGAAGTGGTACATCAGCGTCGTCGCCTTCGCCGGCGCACCGTAGGCGGCGATCGACTTGCCTCGCGCCTTGAGTCCCTGCGAGCAGCGCCGTCAGTTCGTCGCGACGGCGCGCGATCTTCTCGCCGAAGTGAACGAAGGTCTCCGGCAGGTCGAAGGCCGGCGGCGTGCTCCTGCGCGACCAGCGCCTCGACCGATTCGTCCTCGTCCTCGGCAGGCCGACCGACGTACCCGACGAGGGCGCCGCCCTGGATGTCCGAGCGCTCGGCGTGAATCATTCGTAATCCGTTCCTGGCGAAGAAGCCGCGTAGCGGGCCGACGCGGTGGAAGTCGACGTGCTCGTGGTAGATCGTGTCGAACAGCGTCTTGCGATAGACGTCGAGCAGATAGCCGACCTCAAACACGAAGTGCCCGGTCCGGGGCGAGCAACGCCCGCACGCCGCGGATCATGCCCTGAAGGTCGTCGACGTGGGCGCACACGTTGTACGCGCACACCGCCGCCGCCGGACCGTACCGCTCGCGAATCTTGCGCGCGACCTCGAGGTCGAAGAAGTCCGTCGAGGGTTTCGATGTCGTCCGCGTCCGGGACCACGTTGCCGCCGGGTCCACTCCGAGCACGCGCATACCGGCGGCCTTGAAGAAGCGCAGCAGCGTGCCGTCGTTCGAGCCGATCTCGACCACGAGGTCGCCCGGCTTGAGCGCCGAGGCGCGCAATGATCGCATCGCACTGCCGCCTGAGGTAGCCGACCATTACCGGCGAGGTGCTCGATACGTAGACGTAGTGCGAGAACAGCACCGCAGGGTCCACGATATCGAGCAGCTGCAGGTGTTCACAATCGCCGCAGCGGTAGACATCCAGCGGGTACGCGGTGGTCTGGATCGTCCCGACCTGCTCGGGCCGCAGCAGCGCGTTGGCGGGCGGCGTGGGCGTCAGCGACAGAACGACGCGGAGATTCCGCGAGTCGCACAACCGGCAGCTGGACCGCCTGTGGTGATGCGGCAGCGGAGCTGGTTCAGGCTGCATGATCCCTGGGTTTCACGACCTCGACCCGAACCAGGTCATCCTCGTAGGACTTCTGCTCGCGCGTCTTGCCCGTCAGGTTGAGGAATACCGTCTCCTCGGGAAACTCGACCGCATGCTCGACCATGGGCGGGGTGAATACCATTTCACCCGGCCTGACCAAGACCATCTCCGGGCTCGACCTGTCGCCGGCCGGGCGGTGGTAGTACTTCATGCTCCCGCTGACGACGTACATGTAGTGCGAATCGGTCTTGTGGAAATGGTTGGCGCGCACCGTGTTCGCCCTGGAAGTAATCACCTGCACGCTCTGTATTCCGCCGTCGACCAGCGTCTGGATCCTGCCACGCGCATCCTCGAACGCCTGCGGCAGCGGGATCAGCGTTTCGGCAGCGGGGCTCTTTGCGGACTGAGGGTTATCTTTCATCGCATCACCTGTTCCTAGAGAAATCGTTTGAAGTCGTCTTCGCGGGCAATCTTTGCCAGCTCGGCGTCGAAATTGCGTACGGGTTTCCAGCCGAGCGCACGTACCGGCGCATCGTCGAGGCTGTAACGAACGTCCTGCCCGACGCGGTTCGGAACCTGGATGAACGCCTCGTTCTCCGGGATCCCGAAAATTCGCGCTAGCCTTCTCAGTACCTCGACGTTCGGCAACTCCACGTCCCCGTGCACGTTGTAGATCGTGTTGCGCTCGCCACGCTCCATGATCGTCAGAATGGCACTCACGGAATCCTCGACGTGCAACCATGACCTCAAGTAGCTTCCATCGCCATGCATCAATGCCGGCAGCCCTCTACGCATGCGCAAGGCCGATTTCGGGATCAGCTTCTCGTGGTACTGGTTCGGCCCGTAATTGTTGGTCATGCGGACGATGTTGTAGCCGATGCCGTAGGTTCGTGCCCAGCCGAGCACCAGCATGTCCGCCGCAGCCTTCGTCGCCGAGTACGGATTGGACGGGCACGGCGGATCGTCTGCCGAGTGCCGCCCGCTCGCGATGTCTCCGTAGACCTCGTCGGTGCTGATCTGCACGAACACCGGAGCCTCTCGAGGGCTTTTGGCTCGCACCAGCTCGAGCAGACGCTGGACGCCGAGGATATTCGATTGGCAAAACTGCCGGCTGTCGGCGATCGAGTTGTCCACGTGCGATTCGGCTGCGAAGTTTACAAGGTAATCGTTTTCCGGCAGATGACTGAGGCTGCCGATGTCTTGCCTGATGTGCCGGTAGTTCACGTGGCCGAGGAACTCCTCGTTCGCGATCCGGTCGGCCGCGTAATTCACGACATCGACGTTGGTCACGAAGTGACCCGCGTCTAGGCAGCGCTTGACGAAATGTTTGCCGATGAACCCGAGTCCGCCGGTCACTAGAATCAGTTTTGGCTTCATGTAGCCCTCTATTCGTTCAGGTCTTCGATCGTCTGCCACGGCCGGCACGGCGCGGCGCGAGCCCGAGCAGCCGCGCGGCCAATGACGGCGGACCCAGGGCTTCTGCCCGTGCGACCGGGCCCTGAGCGGAGCGCCTTAGCTCGCCGTCGCGGAACTTTCGCAGTACCTCCTCGTAGACTCGCTCGTGCCGCGCGACCATCCGACCGGGTTTGCCGTTCAAGCGCAGTACGCTTTCGCGGCAGGCCTCTCCCATCCGGCGCCGATACCCGGGATCCGCTACTAGTCGTCCCGCCGTGGCGACAAATGCCTCGAAATCGCCGCGCCGCACGATCAGCTCGCTGACGTCGAACAGTTCCTCCGCCGGAGACCATTGTCGCTGGTCGAAGCGTCGCGTGTAGTCATTGCGGAACGTGACCAGCGGTATGCCGAGCGCCATCGCATCGACCAGCACCGTGCCCCCACCCGAGGGAAAGGTGTCGAGCAGCACGTCGGCCATCGCCAGAATGCGCAGGTAGTCGTGACGGTAACCTAGCATTTTCACGCGCGCGAGCAGCTCAGGGACCAGCGCTTCACCCGGAAATTGCGGAGGTTGTTCGGCGCCGACCACGAGCAGGAATGCATCCGGGTGCCCCAGCAGCAACGCCGACAGCGCCGCCCAATACGCGCGGTCGGTCAACTTCTCACTTCTGCCGACCACCATGACGAGCACCCCGACTTCGGGCACGCCGAACTCGGCGCGCGAAGCAGTCTCGACGGAACCTCGAGCCGGAAGATCGAACTCGACCGGCACCAGCGTGCCGTCGCTCGGGCTGTCCATCAATGGATGCCGAGTCGCGGTGGTGACCCAGTCGAATCGCGGTGGCACGTACTGCTCCGGGGGGCCGTAGACGAGCCCCAATGTCACAGGGGCCGGCCGCGTGCACGCAAGAAAGTAGTGCGCGTAGTCGGCCAGCGCCGCCCCGGTGACCAGAAGATGCGGACCGAAGCGCGCAATGCGCGCGGCCATCTCGACCAGGTTGTCGGGTTCACGTGTGGCCGCAGCGGCAACCACGAACCCCTCGTTGTTCTTCAATCTTTCGATCGTGATGTTCAGAAATCGTTGGAGTGCCACTTCATGCGCTTCGGGATGGCGGTCGGGAATGAAAAAGCGGGCGTTGAACCGGGCGCGATCGTGATAGCGCGCGAAGTAGCACAACAGCTTGACGATCACCGACTCGATGTGCGTTGCACCGAAGACCAGATATGCGACACGAATCTCACCTTTCCCGTCTATCGATGCCGGCGCACGGTGACAATAGGGCTCTGCGAGACGCTCGATTTCGTTGAGTATTTCAAGGTCGTAATCGTAGCGGTCGCCCTGCCCCGCCTGCTGGTAGGCGTAGTGGTGGAGATTAAAATGCCGCAGCGCGCCCGCGACGTCGCCGGACGCCGCGTACCGCATTCCCACCCGCTTGTGCGCGGCCCGCGCGGACTCGATATCGCCGCGTGCGGCCTGAATCTCAAGGTAGGCCGGCAGGAGTTCGGGCGCGAAGTCCGACAATAGCCACGCGCGCTCGGCGAATCCGTGCGCCTGATCAAGGCGCTCGGCCTGCATGTACGCGCGAGCAAGTACGGCGCAGATCGCGCTGCGCTCAGCCTTCGATTCGCGACACAGCAATCCCATTATCGCGCTCGGGTCGACGTCGGCGCCACGCACGATGTCCGCGGCGGCATCGTCCAGAGCCTTCGTAGGGAAGTCGCCGACAGTCATACAGAGTCAGGTCGCAGCGGCCGCGTAGCCGAACCGGGACGCGACGGCCCTGACGCGCTCCCGGATCACCGCCACGTCGGCATCCGTCAGCAAATCACGTCGCAAGGAATTGCGATCTTTCTCGATTTCCAGCGGCATCGCTGCCATCGGTGCCAAGCCGCAGAACTCCGTAATCCGACGAACCTCGTCCTGCGGCTGCCGGATCAGGTTCTCATAGTTCAGCGTCAGCAACTGGCTCGGCGCATCGCGCAACTGCGGCGCGATGTTGCCGTTGATCGCAGCCCAGTAGTCCGCGAACAGCAGCACGCTGCTGGGATAGAGTCGCGGGTCGCGCCGCAGGCTGCGGCTGTGCGCCGATGCACCCTTCGCCTCGAGCACCCAGAAGCATGGGTACTCCGTTTCCGGCCAATATAGCGACAAGTCTGGCACGGCCTTCATGATATTCACCCAACTCGCCGCCATTGCGACCGGGTCGCGTACGATCTGGATGAAGAGCGCGTCCGGGAAGATTGCGCGCACGTAGCGCAGCTTGTTCGACAGGTGCGGGCACTTGTTGACGACGCGCAGCCCTTTGCGTCCCTGCAGCACCTGAGTCGCATAGTAGCGGCGCATCGAGTTCCTCACGTCGCCGCCTAGATCGTGCTCGTCCATGTACGGACAGACGTGATAGCCGACGTGCCCGCTGTCGCCTGCGGGCGTGGCAAGGCCGGCAATGATTGCGCCGCCGTGCTCGATCCAGCCGACATGGTCCTCACCGTCCGGATGACCGGCGGTCGGCGCGAGCCCGGGATGTCCCTTGAGGATGTTGAACAGCAGAGTCGTTCCGGAGCGGCCGCAGCCGATTACGAAAATCGGCTTGGTGATCGGCACCGCCCGCGCCCATTTGAATGGATCGATCACGTACCGGCCGCCATCGTGATCTCGTGGGAAAACCGGCACTGGTAAATCGCGGGATACGTCTGGAACCCTTCCATCAGTTCCGGATTGAGGTGCACGGTGAATTCGGCAGCCGACGGAATGCCATCGTAGTTGACGATGCCGCGGCGCGCGATCCCGGCCGAGACGCGGTACTTGTCAGGCTTCAGTAGCACGTTGTGCAACACGAACTTCACTCGCGCGGCTTCTCCGGCCCGCATCTGAAGCAGTTCGCCCTTCATCTCGGTGTTGGCATCGATTACACGGTTGCCCAGCGGGTCAAACAGGATGACCGCCGACCCGCGCATGCGTGGCCTCGCCGTGGGCAACGACGTCCAACTCGATGGCGATGTCGTCGCCGGTCTGAATAAAATCGGCGCTTTTCTTGTCAGGTTCGTGCACGCCGACACGGACCGCGGTGATGCGTGCCGTACCGTCGCCGAACCGCTCGCCCTTTCGAAAAGCGTCCGCAGACTCGCGCGAAAGGCCCACCAGTGCAGCCTCACTGACGACTGGCCGCTGCGTCGCGGCAGTCGGTTTGCTCGAATCCTGACTGACCACCGCTTCGAGATAGCGCGTGGCCACCTCCTTCGGCTCGCCGTCGTCGACCAGCCGCCCGCCCTCCAGCCAGAGGCAGCGCGAACAAAACGCGAGTACGGAGGGCAGCGAATGGCTCACGAACAGCACCGTCCGACCCTGCATCGTATCGTTCTCCATGCGCCGCAGGCATTTTTTCTGGAACCCCGCGTCGCCGACCGTCAGAACCTCGTCGAGAATCAGGATGTCCGGATCCAGGTGCGCGGCAACCGAGAATGCAAGCCGCACCGTCATCCCGCTCGAATAGTGCTTGACCGGCATGTCAATGAAGCGCTCGACCTCGGCGAAAGCAACAATCTCGTCGAAACGCCGGCGAACATCGTTGCGGGTCATGCCGAGCACCGCGCCGTTGAGGTAAACGTTCTCGCGGCCCGACAACTCGGTGTGAAAACCGGTCCCGACCTCGAGCAGGGATCCTACCCGCCCCCACACGCGCGCTTCGCCGCGCGTCGGCTTGGTGATCTTCGACAGGATGCGCAGCAGCGTGCTCTTTCCCGCTCCATTTCGCCCGATGATGCCGATTACTTCGCCTTGCGCAACGTTGAAGGACACGTCGTCGAGCGCCCACAATCCCTCGGGCTCCACTGGCGCGACCCTCGGCCTGCCGAGCGCGCGCCTGAGCGTTGATTTCGCCGCCGCAATTGGCGACCGGATGCCAGCATGGCCATTCATCGAATAGTGTTTCGAGAGGCCTTCGCAGACGATCGCACCGTCGCTCATATTCACACCAGATCCGAAATCGAGTCTTCGACGCGTCGAAAATAGAACAGGCCGGAAACGAACAGCACTGCTGCAAATGCGATGGACACCAGCACACCAAATTGCGGAAACGCCGCGCCGGGCGCGAGCATCCAGCGCAGACTCTCGATAATTCCAACCATCGGATTCAGCGCATAGAACATCCGCCAAGAGGCGGGAACCAGCGCGATCGGATACAGGATCGGGCTTGAGTACAGCCCAATCTGCAGCAAAACGGGCAGCGCGTTGGCGAAGTCGCGGTAGCGCACCGCCAGCGCAGATGCCCAGATGCCCGCCCCGAGGGACATCAGAACCAGCAGCACGAGCGGCAACGGGAGCAGCAGCCACTGCCAGCGCGGATGGATACCGAACGCGGCAGCGGCGCCAACGACACAAAGCGCCAGCACGCCCAGCTCGACCGTGCCCGCCAGCACCGGAATTCCGGGAATCAGAATACGCGGGAAGTACACCTTGGTGATCAGCCCCGCGCTCGCAAGCATGCTGCTTGAAGCGCGATTGACGACACCGGAGAAGTAAATCCACAGCGCCAGCCCGGAGATTACGAGCACCGGGTAGGGCATCAGTGCCGACGGGACACGCAGGAAAAAGCCAAGCACTGTAGCGAGTACCGCAGTCATCGCGAGCGGCGGCAGGATCAGCCACAGCATGCCGAGGCGCGTGCCGCTCACTGCGACACGGATATCGCGCAGCAGAAGGAATGCCAGCAAGTCGCGGTATCGCCACAGTTCGGCGACGCTGATCGGTGCGAAGCCACTGGCTGGCCGAATGATGTCTGTGGGTGTGCGGCTCTCAGCCGCAACGAATGCCCGGGTCATTTCTCGACCGTCATCGTTTGAGCCTGTTCAATACTCTGTCGAAAAAACCAGGTGATTTTTCAGATGATTCCACTACGACTGCTTCCTGCACCGCCGTCCAGCCGGACATGCGCGCGTAGGCGCCTTGCGTCGGAACAACATCCCCTGTGCTGGTTGCGGTCTTGCGAACCACGCACTGAGTCGCATAGAGCTTGTTGTCCATTCTTCCGTAGCTGACCGAGTCGAACAACCCTGGCTCGTAATCGGCGAAGAAGGCAGGCTCGGATTCCTGCTCCGGAGTGAACTGGGCAACCTTCAGCGAAAGGATTTCCCATCCGTTCGCTCCATAGAAATCGAGGAACAGAGTGGGCTGAAGCATATAGAAGCCGTGATCGAAGAAATTTCCACTAGGCGCCGAGTGGATCATGCGCCCTCCGGTGCGCAACATGAGGTACAGATTCCGCAGTGCGTTTGGAACATGGAACACGTGCTCGAGCGTTCCGTGGTCTATGATCGCGTCGAAGCGCGACATCTGTGCTTCAGGAGGCGCTTCGGCGTTTAGATCGAATTGAATATCGGCGCCCTCGAACGTGCTCACGTCGAGCACTGATATGCTGCTGAATCCCAGTTGTTCGAAAACCGTCTCGCCCGAGATATACCCTTTGGTCGCGAAAACCGGCACGTGAGACGGACGCAACGCGATGTCAGGCTTCAGCGGCGCGCGCGCCGTCCTCGCCATTCGCAGGAACTGCTCCTGAGAGAAGTACACGTCGGCCTGTCCCAGCAAAAGCAGGTCCCCGCCGAAAGGACGTTCGCGATGCTCTTCGAGAATCGGAACGATGTTGGCTCTAATGAAACCCATAGTCGACCTGTGTGCGTTGCTGCGTGAATATCAACCCGGCGAAGGGACTGCGACAACCGTGGGCGTCGTGCTCTTGAGGAAGTCCCTGGAGCGCGGCCCGCAGTTCGCGATCAGATCAAGCACCGTGACCGCACCCGCAAACTCTCCCCAGAGTTGAGGATAGTTCGGATAATCGTAGGACTTGTACTCGAGGCCGATACCGTTCGCCCCGAATCGATCCGGTTCCAGGTAGTCCCTGGCACTCGGACCGGAAAGGTACTGCGTAGCCCCGAGTTTCCTCAGCAAAGCAAGCAGTCGCTCGGTTTTTGCGCCGGACAGCTCGTAGTCTCTCGAGCGGACGATGCGGGTTGAGATATTCAGATAGCGGCACACCGCTTCGATGAGTCGGCCATTGAGCGCGCTGAGTGTCGAATCTTCGTTCGCGATCGATTCTTCCCAGATTTGCATCGCCTCCGCAAAGTAGGGCGCGCGGGCGAGCGCGTTCTGCAGCGCGCGACGATGGATTTCCCGCCAGGAGGTCCCGGTCGTAACGCCGATTGCCACTGCATCTATCGGATCGCCGAATCGGTACCTAACGGGTACGCTTAACCACCGACGTCCCGTTCGCGACTTGATCCGATTGCGATTCTGCCAGCCACCGGATGAATACTGCACGTCGTCGTAGAGCACAAAGAGGTCCACGGAATCGATGAAGTCGAAGTAGCCTCGCCACGGGATGTAGCAGGACTGAATCACTGCAACCCTCATCGCCCGGGATTCGCGCGACGCCGCGCGATGAACAATTTTCTGGTCATCTGCTGACGGACGTCGAACTCGGCACTGGCACAAATCAACTCGTTGATCGCGCGGTCTACGCCATCATACGAAGTGAAGGCATCGTCAAAGCAGATCCAGCCCCCGGGGACGAGCACCTTCTGCGCCATCAGGATGTCCGCACATACCGCCTCGTAGCCATGGTCGCCATCGATGAAGGCGAGGCGGTACTTCTGGTCCGAGGGTCGGCCACCGAGGAAAGCGGGCAAGGTGCCTCTATACGGGAACACGACATCATCAACGCCGAATTTCGAAAGCTTCTGAGTGAATATTTCCAAGATTCCACGGTGTTTCTCGTAGAGCGGCGCAATGTCCCGCTCGAAGGGCTCCTTCCAGACCGTCTGATCGTGATAAGCGCGGATCACCTCCTCGCCCACCCTGACGGTCATCGAGTAGGACCCATCGGCGTTCTGATGCCAGTCATCTCTTTCGGGAAACAAGTCCACGCAGAAGACCTTCGTGTTCCCGCACAGCCTCGCCGCGAGGCCTAGCGCTGCAGAAGATCGCCCACACCAGGATCCCAGCTCGAGCACATCGCCCTCCGTACCCGCGCTCATCATCACCATCGTAAAAAGCGTGTAGAGCTGATCAACCGGAGACCAGCCGGGAATGTCCTGCACGAGCTCGCCCAGGCGATCGATGGCCGCCCGGACCTCACCGGACTTCATGCGCCTGCGCCCTCCGCGAGAAATTCCTCAACCATGTCCGCATAGCTGCGTCCCTGGCCGGGCCAGCGAGTCGCGCGCCAGTCTGGACATTGCCCGCAGAACGAATGTGCGGAGTACTCATTTTTGAGATGCGCTTCACGCAATCGGCGGTAGAAATCGCCACGCCAGGTATCGAAGATGGTCGTGTCTTTGTAGTTTGCAACCAACGATCCATGCACCCAGTCGGACGGACAGAACGAGAGGTCGCCGCGCGCGTTCACAACGATCCTTTCCCACGGATAAAGGCAGGGACGCCGCGCCAGTTCCGTATTTTCCTTACGCCGAATGGAGGCGAGTTCGATCTTCGCGCCCGAGCAGGAATGCAGCCGCCGAATGACGACGTAGTCGGCACCCTGCGCCTTCCAATAGCGGTCGAAATCCGCCGTTTCCGCCTGATTTTGCGGCTGCTCGACGTAGCTGACCACGACCTTGGTCTTGGCCCCTGTTTCGCGCACCCAGCGCATCAGGTTCAGGACATTTGTCCGCGTAACCTCGAGCTCGCCGCCGACACGGATCTGCGCGTAGGTTTCCGTCCGGAACGCGTCAATACTGATGTCGATCATGTGCACACCCGCTTCGAGCAACTTGCGCGTGCGCTTCTCGTTCATGATCGTGCCATTGGTAGTGATGGTCACGTAGACCCCGGAGCGTTCGGCCGCCTCCTGGATCATGTCGTATGCCTTCGGATGAACCAGCGGCTCGCCGTTGCTCGCATAACGAATGTATTGGGTGATCCCTCGGCCGTGCCGCGCGACCTCGTCGACCATCTTCGAGTTCAGCGCGGGATCGAGATACCGGGCACCGTAGTGTTGGGATCGCTTAAAGTCCGGATGGGGGCAGTGCACGCAGGCAAGATTGCAGACTTCGGTGATATCCATCAGGATCTGCGAGGGGAACTCCGCTTTGAGGCGGTCGTAGAAACCGTATTCGGGCACTGCGGCTCGTGATCCAAGTGCGTTATCGGCGGACATCATTGTCGACTCCTGTTCCGGTGATCGTGGACTAGCCAAGCAGGTCGACGAGATGCGCGACGACGTAGTCGACGTCCGCGTCGGTCATGCTCGCGCTAATTGGCAAGGTCATGATGCGCGAGGCGAGATACTCGGTATTCGGCAGCTTCGCCGGATAGCGTTCGGCGTAATACGGCATACCGTGGATCGGGGCGTAGTGGATGCTGGCGCCGATGTTTCGCTCGCGCAACGCCAGCACCAGATCGTCACGCGTCAGCTTCATGCGCTCGACGGGCAGCACCACAACCAGCAAATGGCGGGCATGATCCGTCCCGAACACGCCTTCTTGAAAACGCAGGTCGAGGCCACTGCGCTCAAGCAACTCGCGATAGCGCAGCGCGAGCCGGAGACGGCGTGCGGCGAAGTCCGACTGCCGGCGCAACTGCACACGCCCGATGCAGGCCTGAAGGTCGGTAAAATTCATCTTGTAACCCAGTTCCACGATTCCCGGAACGAGCGCGGTATAGGGCTGGCTGTAGCGCTTCCACGCGTCCGCGCTCAGCCCGTGCTGGCGCAGCGCGCCGATGCGCAAGGCGTGCGCGGTATCGAACGCCGCGACCGCACCGCCCTCGGCCGTGGACAGGTTCTTGTTCGCATAGAAGCTGAAACAGGTCAGGTTGCCGGAGGCACCGACCGGCCTGCCGTCGGAAAAGCGCGCCCCGAGCGCATGTGCAGCATCCTCGATAATCGCAACTCGTGGAGGCAATGCTTTGCGCAGCGAAGCGACATCGACCGCAAGGCCGCCCATATGCACGACCATCACTGCCCGGGTGCGCGGCGTGAGATGCTTCGCGACGAGTTCCGGCGTAACGCAGAGCGTTTCGCGGTCCACGTCGCACAGCACTGGGGCGGCCCCGCGGTAAATCGCTGCATTTGCAGTGCTGCACCATGTCAGGCTGGGGCAGACAACTTCATCGCCCGGCCCGATATCATGCGCCGCTAGGGACAAGAACAGCGCGGCGGTGCAGGAATTCACCGACACCAAGTGCGGGCTGCCGACGTACCGCGCAAGCTCCTTTTCGAACGCGATCGTCTCGGGCCCCATGCCGACCCAGCCGCTGCGCATCACGGCACCGACAGCGGCGATTTCTTCCTCAGAAAAGTCCGGTCGGCCGAATGCCAAATAGTCCGGGCGCAGTGGCAGTTGAGTTGGCCCGGCGCTCTTGACGCTCACGCGAACTCCAGGCAATCGTAGGCCCGCTCCAATCGCGCCGTCGGCGTGCAGACGCGGACCTGCGCATCACGCGGCCGGGCCTCGTGCACGGCAATCGCCATCATCCGGAGCCAATCCTGCCGTACCGGTGTATCGCCCGCGATGCGCATCTCATGCGCGATCACGATTTCAGCCGAGGCTTCAGCCATGGGTGGGCTTCCCGGGCGCGGGGACGGGCACATCCGGCGCACCAAACCGATCATGTGCCTCGAGCACTTCCACCCGCAGGCCTTCGATCTCCCGCGCGAGGATCTCGTATTCGACGAGCTTACGCGCAAAGAATCGCGCGGTGACGCGTGCCTTGTCTTCGATCCCCCGCGGTGTGAGGTAGTACATGTAGGCTTTCTTGTTGTTGCTGTTACGAAAGTTGCGCGCCTTGACGAAGCCCTTATCGATCAGCAACTGCAGGCAGTAGTTGACCTTGCCCACGCTCACGCCGAGCGCCTCGGCGATGCTGCGCTGGCTGAGACGGGGATCCTTCTCGAGCAGTCTGAGGATCTTGTAGCGGGTTTCGTCGGAAAGCATCGCGCCGGTGTGCGTGCGTTCAATCGTTGAACGCACGCACTTTACGCGCTTTACTGGGTAGATGCAATCCTGGACGCGGTTGCGTCGTAGTCTTATTGACCGCGGCACCACCCCTTCGGATAATCGCGCCCCCCCGGCCAACTTTACCTCCCATCTCGATGGCAACAAACCTTCACGCGACGCATTGCTGCCCGGTTTGCGAAAGCCATGCAGTGTCGCTGCTGCACGCGCTTTGGCAGAACCGAAACAGCATCACTGCCTTCAAGCTGCATGAGAACCGCTACTTTGCCTCATGCGAGCGCTGTGGAACGGTATTTCGCTTCCCGCTGCTCGTCTTCGACGACACGAATGAGTACGGCAAGGAGTACTACGAGGTTCCGGACGTCGACGCCGATCGCTATATCGAAGAGCACGTCGCCCAACACCAGAAGTACAACTATGAAAGCATTGTTGCGCTTCTGCGCGAGCAGTTTCCTCCGGAGCGCCATCCGAAATGGCTTGATGTCGGATCGGTCGGCTATCCGACCATGTTCAGGGACTACGACTTTCACACGCTCGAGCCGAGCCGCAAGGCAGTAGAGCAAGGCAAGCGGCTCTTCGATTCGAAGCGGATATTCCAAGGCACCATCGAGACCTACAGCCCCTCCGCGACATATGACGGACTCCTGTTTAATAACAGCATCTACTGTCTGCCTTCGCCCCGTGATTCGTTGAAAAAGTGCCGGGACCTTCTGGGTTCCGAAGGGATTATCGTCGTCACGCTAGCCACCTATTTGAATGGCGCCATCCAGGATTCATTCGACGGACGCATCGACCGTGTCGAAGACTTTTTGTGTGGCGATACGCTTCACGTGTACTACAACGAGCACTCGCTGCGCTATCTGTTTGCAAGCGCGGGGTTCGACTTTCTTGAAGCGCGGACCATTTCGGCCTATGGCCATAAGAACATGATCGCGTACTGCTTTAGGAAGAGCGGCACCGTACAAGCACCTGATGCGCAGCTGCTCGATCTGGCGAGGTTCTGCATGCGCGACCGACTCGAGGCCGCTTTTGCCGGCTTCGACCGAGAAACCAAGGCTTGCCTCGAGTCCATCGACAAACCAGACGTCGTGCTTTATGGAGAAATGGGCCTGATGCTGGAGCTGAACGGCATGCACGAGTTGCGCAATGTACTCGGCATCATCCCCACCGATGTGCAAGTGCCTGCGGGAGTGTCGGTGGATGGCATGAAAGTCACAGACGTCAATCAGTTGAAGAGCACCCTAGGCAAGGATTCCACAATTAGATTAGTGGTGGTGAGCTTTGGCAGCGCAGGACAACTCGCGTCGACGATTGCCGGCGCGCTCGGGAACCCAAGCTACGAGATCTACATACCGTCGCGGATGTCCTCGCTAAGGTCGATGCGGTTCGAGTTCGGCGGCGCTTCTAAGTTGTCGAAGGCATTCAGGCTGACCCGGATGAAGATGCCAACCGACGTACCTTCATCGACGTCGTCGCCGTCCACGGCCACCGTTGAGCACGTTCGCCGCAGTGGCTGGGTCGATCGTCTCCGGAAGAGAATCCGACGTCTCGCCGCCTCATTGCGACAGTAATAGGGCCGCGGCGTGTTTCAACTGCGGGCCGACGGAGCCCCCACCCAATGCACTCGGTCACTTGCAGCAGGCTGCCACGCTGATCTACCGCGGCGATTCCCGCCACCTTCGAAACCCGACAGAAGACCACCACGTCCAGATCGATCCACAGGTCAACCCGCTCGCGCTCGGGCGCGCAGTAGTCGGCGGGGTTGCACTGCGTTACCGCGCAAGTAGAGAGCCTCCAGAGACCCACGCGAGGATCTCAGGACCGCGCTGCGTCGGAAAACACGGCGAAAGAATGAATCCTCAACTCGAGGGTAATCGCCGCCACACCTCGTCCAGCCCCACCTGCCAATCGGCAAGCCGAACGCCAAGCGCGCGGCTTGCCTTCGCGCAATCGAGCACCGAGTATGCAGGCCGCCGCGCGGGCACCGGATATTCAGTCGACGGAATGGGAACAACGCGCGAGGCCCGCGGCAGACCTGCGCGCGTAACAATCGCCTCGGCAAAGCCGAACCACGACGTCTCGCCGCCCGCCGTGAGGTGAAAGAGCCCGGTCGCGCCGACACCATGCCGTCGCAGGACGTCCAGAGTGGCGCGCGCCAGCGCGACGGCCGAGGTGGGTGCGGCGCGTTGATCGCTCACGATCCGGAGTTCTTCACGTTCGCGGGCAAGTCGCAGGATCGTCAGCAGAAAGTTATTCCCGCGCGGTCCATACACCCACCCCGTCCGCACGATCAGATGTCTTCCACCCGCGGCTCGCACCGCATTCTCGCCCGCAAGCTTGCTCTCACCGTAGACGCTTCGCGGGTTGGGTATGTCATCCTCGGTATAGGGCGTCGCCTTCGTTCCATCGAACACGTAGTCGGTCGAGTAGTGGACGAGCAGCGCATCGAGGCGCTTTGCCTCCTCGGCGAGCACGCCGGGCGCGACACCGTTTACGCGCATCGCGGCCTCGGGTTCCGACTCGGCACGATCCACCGCAGTATAGGCTGCGGCGTTGACGATCACTTCCGGTTTCACTTCACGCACTACGCGGCGGATGGCGTCCGCATCAGAAAGGTCGAGCGTCTCACGGTCGGTGGCGATCACTTCTCCGAGCGGCGCAAGGGTCCGCTCGAGCTCCCAGCCGACCTGCCCGATTCTGCCGGTAAGCAGGATCCTCACGCGCCGTTCTCGATCTTGTTCCTGAGCTGCTGTAGCTTATCCAGGTTCTCCGGCGTTTCGCGCAACTCCAGCAACGGCTTCAACTCGCCGAGGATCAACCGCCAGTCGAGCGAGCGCCCCTGGCGCACGAGCACGTTCTCGACATCGACCCAATCCTGACCCCGGCCGGCAAAGACCTTCATCACCACAAGATCCTCGGCCGAACACGTCATGAGAGCCAGCCCCGGTCCGAACTCGAACTCGCTCGCGCGCTCGACGCAGCGCTGCTCGAAGGGCAGGCCGCCGAGCGCGACATCGACCGGTATGCCGGAGGAAGTCCGCAGCAGGATCACCCGCGCCTCGAGCGCGAACCGGCGCGCGTCCGGGATGCGCGCGCCAAACGCCGTGAGCAGGCGATCCACCGTCGCCGGCTCGTCGCCGAGCGGACACAACACCGTGAAGTCGACGTCGTTGGTGACGCGCGGCCTGCCCCAGCGCTGCAGCGCGAGGCCGCCGATTACGCAGAACCGGTCGCCGGAGCGACGGAGGAACTGCTGGACCTCCCGCGCAGCGTCGAGCAGCGGCGTCACATGCCGCCGCGCGCCCGCAGCATCGAGAACCAGCGCTGCTGCTCGACCAGCCCGGACGTTACCGCCGCCTCGCTCGCGGGTGGCCGCCACCCCGTGAACAGCGCCGCGATCTCGCGCCGCGCATCGTCGTCGGTCATCGCCTCGAGCTCCCGGCGCCGAATGGCCTCCAGTATCGGGCCCAACTCGATCCAATTTTGCACCCAGGCGCGAAGCTTTGCATCGCTCACAAGTCTGATTTTACTCCCCTATTCGGTCTCACTCGAAGGTCTCCGCGCTGGCGAGCGGCGTGCCGCCGCGGTCCTTGTCGGTCATGATCGGTTGCACCGCGGGCTCGCCCGCGAGCGGCCAGGCGATCCCAAGATCCGGGTCGTTCCAGGCGATCGAGCGCTCGTGCTGCGGCGCGTAGTAGTCAGTGGTCTTGTAAAGAATCTCCGCCGAATCCGAAATCACCAGGAATCCGTGCGCAAACCCGGGCGGAACCCACACCGAGCGTTTGTTTTCCGCGCTCAGCTCGATTCCTACCCATTTGCCGAAATGTGGTGAAGCGCGCCGAATATCGACCGCAACGTCAAAAACCGCGCCCTCGGTGCAGCGCACGAGCTTGCCCTGCGCCTGCTTGATCTGGTAGTGCAGGCCGCGCAGAACGTTGCGCGCGGAGCGCGAGTGATTGTCCTGAACGAACTCGAGGTCGAGATCAGTCGCCTCCCGGAACGCCTCTCGGTTGAAACTTTCAAAGAACCAGCCTCGCGCGTCGCCGAATACCTTCGGCTCGATCACGAGGACTTCGGGACACGCGGTCGGCGTAACTCTCATCAGAACACGCGATCCTCGAGCACCCGCAGCAGATACTCGCCGTAGCCGCTTTTCGCGAGCGGCTCGGCGAGCGCCGTGAGCTGCGCGGCGTCGATGAAGCCCATGCGGTAGGCGATCTCCTCCGGGCAGGCGATCTTGAGGCCCTGGCGGCGCTCGATGGTTTCGATGAAGTGCGAGGCTTCGAGCAGCGTCTCGTGCGTGCCGGTGTCGAGCCAGGCGTAGCCGCGGCCCATCGGCACGCACCTCGAGCTCGCCGCGCGCGAGGTAAGGCGCGGTTGACGTCGGTGATCTCGAGTTCGCCGCGCGCCGACGGCTTGAGCTTCGACGCGATCTCGACCACGCGGTTGTCGTAGAAGTACAGGCCGACGACGGCGTAACGCGACTTCGGCTTCTGGCCGGCTTTTCCTCGATGCTGACCGCCTTGCCCTCGCGCGTCGAACTCGATCACGCCGTAGCGCTCGGGATCCTTCACCGGGTAGGCGAACACGGTCGCGCCCTCGCTCGCGCGCCGTCGCGCGCGCGCAGCAGCTGCGCGAGGTCGTGGCCGTAGAAGATGTTGTCGCCGAGCACCAGCGCGACCGGGATCCTTGCCGATGAACTCGCGCCCGACGAGGAAGGCCTGCGCGATGCCCTCGGGCTTCCGGCTGCACCGCGTACGACAGGCGGATGCCCCACTGCCGGCCGTCGCCGAGCAGCGCCTCGAAGCGCGGCGTGTCGTTCGGCGTCGAGATCAGCAGGATGTCGCGGATGCCGGCGAGCATCAGCGTCGACAGCGGGTAGTACACCATCGGCTTGTCGTACACCGGCAGCAGCTGCTTGGAGACGACCTGCGTCACCGGGTAGAGCCGCGTGCCCGAGCCGCCGGCGAGGATGATGCCTTTCATGTCAAATGATCCCTGTACGTTCGCAGGCGACATCGGGGTCTGACCCCTTTCGGGGTCAGACCCCAGCTTTAGCGCGCCGCATAGTTCTTCTCGACCCACTCGCGGTACGCGCCGCTCGTCACGTTCGCCACCCAGGCGGCGTTGTCCAGGTACCAGCGCACGGTCTTGCGCAATCCCGACTCGAATGTTTCCGCCGGCTGCCAGCCGAGCTCGGCGCGCAGCTTGCGCGCGTCCATCGCGTAGCGCCGGTCGTGTCCCGGGGCGGTCGCGCACGAAGCTGATGAGCGCGGCGTAGCGTGCCCGCCTTGCGCGGCCGCAGCGCGTCGAGCAGCGCGCAGAGCGTGTGCACCACGTCGATGTTCTTCATCTCGGCCTCGCCGCCGATGTTGTAGCACTCGCCGACGCGCCCGCGCTCGAGCACGGCGCGCACCGCGGCGCAGTGGTCGTCGACGTAGAGCCAGTCGCGCACGTTCTGCGCCGTCGCCGTAGACCGGCAGCGGCTTGCCTGCGAGCGCGTTGGCGATCATGAGCGGAATCAGCTTCTCGGGAAACTGGTAGGGCCCGTAGTTGTTCGAGCAGTTCGTGGTCAGCGTCGGCAGGCCGTAGGTGTGGTGGTAGGCGCGCACCAGGTGGTCGGAGGCCGCCTTCGACGCGGCGTACGGGCTGTTGGGCGCGTACGGCGTCGTCTCGCGTGAACGCGGGGTCGGCCGGGCCGAGCGAGCCGTAGACCTCGTCGGTCGAAACGTGCAGGAAACGGAACGCTTCGCGCGCGGCGCCCTTCAGCCCCTCCCAGTGACGCGCGCGCCTCCTCGAGCAGGGCGAAGGTGCCGACGACGTTGGTCTGCACGAACTCGGCCGGGCCGTCGATCGACCGGTCGACGTGGCTCTCCGCGGCGAAGTGCACGATGGCGCGCGGCCGGTGGCGCGCGAGCAGATCGCGCGCACCAGCGCGCGGTCGCCGATGTCGCCCTGCACGAAGACATGGCGCGCGTCGCCCTCGAGCGCGGCGAGGTTCGCGAGATTGCCGGCGTAGGTCAGCTTGTCGAGGTTGACGACGCCCTCGTCCGACTGCGCCAGCCAGTCGAGGACGAAATTGGAGCCGATGAAGCCGGCGCCGCCGGTGACGAGGATCATGCCTGGCGATTCTAGCGCCTGCCCGCGGCATGCGCGCGCGCCTCGATGAGTGCGCGGTAGACGGCCTCCATCCGATCGAGCATCCCGGTGTACGAAAACTGCGCGGCGCAGTGCGTCCTCGCGGCTGCACCGAGGCGTGCGGCGAGCGGCGCATCCCCAACCAGCCGCTCAATCGCCGTCGCGAGCGCGGGCGCGTCCTGCGTCGGCACGACAAGCGCGGTCGCCTCGTGCGTGGCGAGTTCGGCGATGCTGCCTGCGGTCGTCGTGATGCACGGCAGGCCCACCAACATGGCCTGCACCAGCGCCTGCGGGACACCCTCGTTTGCGTAGGACGGCAGCACGAAAACATCGAGCGCCTGCAGCCAGGGCACGACATCGGCCTGGTTGCCCGCGAAGCGCACGCGTTCGCGCAGGTCGAGCGCATCGACCTGTTCCTCGAGCGCCGTGCGCTGCGGGCCGTCGCCGACGATAAGCAGCATCAGGTTCGGCAGCCGCGTCATCGCCTCGACGAGAAAGCGATGCCCCTTCCAACTGCGCAGCGTGGCGACGATGCCGACCAGCGTCGGATCCGCCGCCAGGCCGAGCGTTGCGCGGGCGGCACGCCGGTCGCCCGGTGCAAAGCGTTCTGCGTCGATCCCGGTCGGAATCGAATCGATATGCGCGGCATCGAAGCCGTTGACCATCACCAACTGGCGCCTGAGCGCCTCGCCGGTGGTGACGATATGCTGCGCGCCCTTCTGGTAGAGCCAGCGCGTCGCGAGGTTCTTCGGCACCGGTGCCGAAATGTGGCGCGTGCGCACGACCGGCGCCGGCCGCCCGAGCGTGAACAGCGCAAGTGCCGCAAGCCAGGCGTCGGTCGAGCTGTGCGTGTTGACGATGTCGCAGCGATTCTCGCGCAGCCAGTCGATGAGGGCGCGCAGGCCGCGGATGCCCTTGCGGCCGATCGGCAGCGCCTCGACCGGCACGCCCCAGTTCGGCGCCTCCGTGTAGATCGTCGCCTGTGCCGGGCAGAGCAGCGTGACCGCGTGACCGCGTTCGATCATGCCGCGCGACTCGGACAGGATGCGGATCTCCTGCCCGCCCCAGCCGAGCGAGGACTCGGTATGCACGATGCTGAGCGGCTTCACTTGCGTCCCCTCGGCTTGCGGAGGAGCTTCCTCAGTCGCGCGGTCGTCTGCGCGCGATCGAGTCGCGAAGCCGCGACGTCGAATATCAGGGCTTCCCAATCGGGACCGTCGGGCGCCGGCTCGACGCCGTTCAGGCGCAGAAAGACGATCGCAGCGGACATCGCGACGCGCTTGTTGCCGTCGACAAATGCGTGATTGCGGCATAGGTAGAAAAGATAGGCAGCGGCCACCTCAATGAGATCCGCGTACGGCGATTGCCCGCCGTAGGTCGCCTGCGGCGCCGCGACGGCGGAAGACAGCAGGGCTTGGTCGCGCAGGCCTTGCGCACCGCCATACGCATCGATGACCGCAGCATGGATTTCCTTGACGATTTCCACCGTCAGGTGGGCGCAATCGTCCGGCGACGCGCTCACGCGAGCTTGCGCAGCGTCCGGCGAAAATCCTTGACGGTCTTGCGGACGGTGGCGCTGACCCCGTCTGCGGACGGGCCCTTACGGATCGGTGTCAGCATGACCGTGCCGCCCGGCGCAACGCTGACGTCAACCTGGTCGCCAACCCTCAGACCGGTGAGGTCCATCAGCGCCGTATCCAGAATCAGCCCCTGGGAATTGCCCACCTTGGTGATCGTCTTCAGCATTGCCCACCTCCGCAACCACGTAAAACATTGTTTGACGTGAGTGTAGCCGAGGCGCCGGGGGCGCGGCAAGCGCCGCGCGACCTCAGGCCGCCGCACGCTGCGTCGCGTACTGGATGCGATAGAGCTTCGCGTACACGCCGTCCTGCGCCAGCAGTTCCTCGTGCTTGCCCAGTTCGACGATCCGCCCGCGCTCGAGGACCGCAATGCGATCGGCATGCTCGATGGTCGAGAGGCGGTGCGCGATGACGAGCGTGGTGCGGCCTTCCATCAGGGTGTCGAATGCGGCCTGCACATGGCGCTCGGATTCGGTATCGAGCGCCGAGGTTGCCTCGTCGAGAATCAGCACTGGCGCGTCGCGCAACAGCGCGCGTGCAATCGCAAGGCGCTGGCGCTGCCCGCCCGAGAGCCGCAGGCCGTTTTCGCCGATCATCGTTTGCAGGCCTTCGGGGCTCTCGCGAATGAAGTCCATCGCATGCGCCGCCTTTGCCGCGGCGATCACCTCGGCCTCGCTCGCACCGCTCAGCCGACCGTAGGCGATGTTGGCGTAGATCGTGTCGTTGAAGAGCACGACTTCCTGGCTCACCACGGCAACGTTGGCGCGCAGGCTTTCCAGCGTCAGGCTCTGCAGGTCGTGGCCATCGAGCAGGATGCGGCCCGAGTCCGGTGCGTAAAAGCGCGGCAGCAGGTTGACGAGCGTGGTCTTGCCGCCGCCCGAACCACCGACGAGGGCGATGGTTTCCCCGGGGCGCACGTGCAGGTCGATGTCCTGCAAGGCCGGCTCGCTGCGCGAGGCGTAGGTGAAGGTCACGCGCTCGAAGACGATGTCACCGCGCACCCGCGCGAGATTCATCGTACCGCGATCGGCTTCGATCGGCGTGTCGACCATCCCGAACACGCTTTCGGCCGCCGCCAGCCCGCGCTGCAGCGGCGCATTCACCCCGGTCAGCCGCTTCACCGGTGAGATCAGCATGAGCATCCCGGTAATGAACGAGACGAACTCGCCCACCGTGGCGCGATTGTCGATCGACTCCTGGAGCGCGACGTAGACGATGAGCGCGACCGCCACTGCGGCAAGCGAGTTGCTCGCCGGCGTCGCGAGCGCCTCGGGTACGGTAAGGCGCATGAAATAGCCGCGCAGGCGCTGGTTCGCTCGCCCGAAACGCGAGGCTTCGTAGTTCTGGCCGCCGTAGATTTTGACCACCTTGTGACATTCAATCGTCTCCTCGAGGACGTGGGTCAATTCGCCCATCGAGCGTTGCGCCATGCGCGACATGTTGCGCAGCCGTCCCGCGGTCGCGCGAACGACCCACGCCATCGCGGGCGCGACGGTCAGCGCAATCAAGGTCATTTTCCAGTTCAGATAGAACAGCCAACTCAGCAGGCCGACGATGATCACCGTGTCCTTGACGACGACCGTCAGCACCGAGGTTGCCGCCGCGGTCACGCCAGTCACGTCGTAGGTCACCTTCGAGAGCAGCGTGCCCGAACTGTGCTCGTCGTAGTACGCCGTCGGAAAGCGCACCAGGCGCGCGAACATCGCGTCGCGCAAGTCGAGAATCACACGGTGCGCGACCCAGGACATGCAATAGTTCGAAGCAAAAACGAAGATGCCACGCACGACGAAGACCGCAATGATCGCGGCGGCGAACGCGAGCGGCGGCAGGATCGGGTCGGCGCCGCGCGCGAAGCCGCCGTCGAGCAACGGCTTCATCATCGCCGGAAACAGCGGCTCGGTTGCGCCGGAGATGATCATCCCGAAAACGGCGAACCCGAACACCTTTGCGTGCGGCCGCACATACGACAGGAGCCGGCGATAAAGCGCGCGACTGCTCTGGACGGGCGTGCTCATTGGGTGCCGACTGCGCCGGCCGCACGCGGCGTCGATGCGGGGTTCGCAGCGTCGCCGCCCTTCACCGGCGCGCCGAGCACCTGCGTCTGGATGTGCTTGACGTAGGCATCGGCCGATGCGTGGCCTTGCTTCGCCGCCTTGAGCAGCCAGCCGTAGGCTTGGCTCGCGTCCTTCTCCACGCCGCGGCCCTGGCGTACGCGAGGCCGAGCGCGTACTCGGCTTCCGCGTAGCCCAGGCGCGCGCTCCTGCGCAACCAGTCGTCGCCTGCTTGTCGTCGCGCGGAGGCCGTACAGGCCACCGCCATAGATCGCCGCCAGCGTGTACTGCGCCTTGACCTGGTCTTTGTCGGCCGCCTTGCGCAACCAGTGCGAGCGCGCGCACGATCGTCCTTCACCACGCCGGTGCCGCTGCCGGTCAGTAGCGCGAGCTGGTACTGCGCGTCGCGATCACCGTTCTCGGCGGCGAGTTGCAGCCAGCGCACCGCCTGCTCGACGTCCTGCGGCGCACCGCGCCCTCGAGAAACAACATGCCGAGCAGGTACTGGCCGCGCGGCGCGCGCTGCTCGCCGAGCGTCTCGATCCAACGCCGTGCTTCGTCACGATCCAGCCGGCCCGCCCACGCCCTCGACAAGCATCTGCCCGAGATTGGCCTGCGCGCGCGCGAACCCCGTCTCGGCCGCGGCGCGATACCAGCGGCGCGCGGCGACGAGATCGCGCCTGCCCTGCGGCGCGCGCTCGTAGAGCACGCCCAGGTTGTGCATCGATTCGACATGGCCCTGCTGCGCGGCGAGCTCGAACCACTCGATCGCGGTCGCTTCGCTGCGCGGCACGCCCTGGCCGCGCAGGTACAGGTGGCCGAGCAGGTGCGCCGCGTTGGCGTCGCCGCCCGCGCGCGGTGTCCTCGAGCGACGTACGCGCCGCGGCGTCGCCGCGCATCGCCTGGCGCATCCAGCTCGACGAGTTGCGCGTCGTTCGCCGCCCACGCCGCGAGCGAGAACAGCAGCAGCAGAATGGCCAGCGCGACGCGCATCGTCTCAGATCCCTTGGCGGCCCGGCACGCGCGCCGCCTGCGCGAGCTGCGCGAGCTGCTCGTAGAGCTCGACGAGCTGGCGCGCCATGCCGTCGATGCCGAACTGCTCGGCGGTCGCGCGCGCCGCGCGCTGCAGGCCGCCGCCACGCAGCGCGCGGTCGGCCTGGTGCAGCGCACGCGCGAGGTCCATGGTGTCGTCGGGCGGCGTGACGAAGCCGCCGCCGGCTCGCGCAGTACTTCGGCCGTGCCGCAGCGCTCGCTGACGATCACCGGCAGCCCCATGGCGAGCGCCTCGAGCGCAGTGTTCGGGAAACGGGTCGTAGCGGCTCGGCAGTACGAAGCAGTCGGCGGCCGCATAGTAGGGGCGCACGTCCTCGCGCGCGCCGACGAAGCGCACGCGCGCGCCGATGCCGGCGCGCCGCGCCTGCGCCTCGTAGCGCGCCGCGTCGCGGTCCTGGCCGACGACCACCAGCCAGAACGCCTGCGAGTTGGCGAGCGCCAGCGCCTCGATCGCGGTGTCGAGGCCCCGGCGCGCGAAGCCCGAGCCGACGAACAGGAAACACGGTGTCGCGCGGGCCGCAGCCGATCTCGCCGCGCGTGGCGCCGCGCCACGCCGGCACCGCGCCCGGGTTGAACTGCTCGAGGTCGACGCCGTTGTGGATCACGTGCAGCTTGTCCGGCTCGATGCGGAAGCCGCGCAGGATCTCCTCGCGCACCATGCGCGAGTTGCAGATCACCGCGCGCAGGCGCGGGTGCTCGAACATCGCGCGCTCCGCGGCGCAGACGTAGCGATGATAGGGCGACAGCGCGAGGCCGAGGCGCGTGAAGCCGACGACGCGCGCGCGCCGCGAATCTCGAGCCAGCGCCGGTGCACGCCGTCGCCGGCGCGGTAGATGTCGCAGCCCGGGATGCGTTCGTGCGACTGCACGAGGTCGAAGCCGCGGCGGCGCCAGGCCGCCGCGCGCCGCGCGCGCGAACGAGCGGTCGCGCCAGCGCCGTCCCGACGATAGAACGGGTCGACACGCGATCACGCGCCGCGCGTCCCAGCCTTCCGCGCTCGCGCGCGATCAGCGTCACGTCGGTCCCGGCCGCCTCGAGCGCCGGCAGCGCGCGCGCGATGAAGCGCTCGGCGCCGCCGAAGGGCGTGTAGCGCTGACGCACGAGCGCAAGCCGGAGCTTCGCGCTCATGCCGCGACCCGTCTTTCGAGCAGGCGGTGCGCCGCGGCGAGCACCGGCTCGACCTCGAGCGTCGTCAGGCACTCGCTCAGCTTGCCGCCGCCGCAGCCGTCGTTGCCGCAGGGTCGGCAGGCGTGGTTGCTGCTCACGACTTCATGCGCGACGTTCCACGGACCCCACTCGAGTTCGCCGCTCGGCCCGAACAGGGCGAGCACGGGCACGCCCATCGCCGCGGCAAGATGCATCGGCATGGAATCGACGCCGACGAACAGGCGCGCGCGCGCCGCGAGCGCGCCGAGTTCCTTGATTGACAGCTGCCCGGCAAGATTCACGCAGGGCGCGTGCATGCGCGCGACGATATCTTCGACCAATTTCTTCTCCTCAGCGTCGGGCGCCGCGGTGATCACGATACGCTCCCCCGCCGCGGCGAGCCGATCGGCAAGCGCAGCCATCTTGTCCGCCGGCCAGCATTTGAAGCGCCAGCGCGAGGCTGGATGCAGGTGCAGGAATGCACCTGCCTCAAGTTCCGCTTGCGCAAGGCGCGCCTGCACACTCGCCTCGGCCGCGGCACCGGGAACGAAGGTTACGCGCCGATCTGCCGGCGGCGGCTGCACGCCGATGCGGCGCAGCGCGTCCAGGTTCCACTCGACCATATGCCGGCGCGGGTTCGGCGCCAACGCGAATCGATGCGTGAAGCTTGCGTTCCAGAACCAGTCGCGGTCGGGATAGCGCGGCGCGACGCGCCAGCGCGCGCCAAGCGCACGCGCGAGCCACGCACCACGCGGATGTTCGGACAGATGCACGATCAGATCGTAGCCGCGCGCGCGCAGCCTTGAAAAGAGCTGCCACTCGATCTTCACGCGCGCACGCCCTCCGAGGCCGCGCCATGCCCGCCCCACGGTGTGCAGCAGCGACAGCGCCGGATGACCCTCGAGCATCGGCGCGGTGTCGTCGTAGACAAGCGCGTCGATCTCGAGCGGGGGCGCAGCCGCCTTGAGGGCGACCAGCACCGGAGACGCAAGCAACACGTCGCCATGGTGGCGCAGCTTGATGACGAGCGCGCGCCGGCCACGCGGCAGCGGAATCGCTTCCTTGAGCATGCGGTCAAGATAGCATGCGCGCCGCCACCCCACCCGCGGGCGCAGTCCTGCCACCGGGTTGCCGGGGCGGCGCCGTGGCGACCGGGGTCAGTCGGCGCGCAGCTCGGCAGTCAGGCCGATGGTGCGCCCGGGCAGCGGATACACCGAGTACAGGTCCGACGTGAACGCGCTGCGCACGGCGTAGCTGTAGTAGTCCTCGTCGAACAGGTTGTTCAGCGTCAGCGCGAGCCGGCCCCAGGCGAAGCGGTGCGCCAGTTTCAGGTCGACCACGGCGTAGGCGGGGATTTTCGTCCCGAGCGTGTTCGGCTTCGTCGTTGTCCATGTACTGGCTGCTCACGGCGAGCAGCCCGGCCCACAGGCGCGTGCGCGCGTCCAGGTCCCAGACCGCGGACAGGTCGAGCTTGTGCTCGGGCACCAGCGGCACGCGCTTGCCGGCGATGTTCAGGTTGCGTGCCGATCGCGAACGGACTGCCCGGCAGCACGCCCTCGAGGTAGCTTCGCGTCGGTGTAGGCATAGGCGGCGCCGAGCTGCCAGGCGGGCGACGGCCGCCAGCGCGCCTCGAGCTCGAGCCCGCGGCGGCGCGACGTCGGCAGGTTGCGGTTGCCGACGCCGGTGAAACGGGATCGAGGTGGATCTCGTCGTGGATGTCGGACTGGAACAGCATCGCCCGCGTCCACAGCGCGCGGCCCTGCCACTCGACGCCCGCTTCGTAGGTCAGCGCATTCTGCGGCCTCAGGATCTGGAATTCGGGCGCGAAGAAGGCGTCGAACTCGTAGATCTCTTCGGCGTTGACGAAGCGGTAGCTGCGCCCGGCGCGCGCCACCAGACGTCCAGACGGCGTCGAGCGCGTGGCGCAGCCCGAGTTCCCAGGCGTGCTGGCGCTGCGTTTCGCTGCGCCGGCGGCGCGGCGGCGCAGAAGAAGCACGCCGGCGCGCCGGGATCCACCGTGTCGCGCGCGTCGAATACTTCGCGCTGCCCGGTACGCCAGCCCAGCGTGACGATCGTCGCCTGCCGACAGGTCGATGAGGTCCTGCACGTAGAAGGCCTCGATCGTTCTGCTCGACGTCGACGCGGTTGGTCGGCCGCGCGATGTTCTCGCGGGCGGTCGCTGCGCCGCGAGTCGTAGCGCCAGCGATAGCAGGTCGACGCCCACCGTCAGCGATGGCGCAGCGTCGCCGGTGGCGAAGGACAGGCGCAGGCGCGGCGTGACCGAGGTCAGCTCGAGATCGTCTTCGCGAGTACTGCGCGAAGCCGCCGAGCAGCGCGAAGCTCTCGCAGGTCCTTGTCGCGGTACTCGAGGCCGATCTGCAGCTCGGCATCGCCGATGCGCTGGCGTGAGCGTCGCCGCGGCACGGTTGCCGTCGCGATTGGCGTAGTCGTCCGGCGTGTTCGTCCCGCGCCGGTCGTGCCGTACTGGTCGAGCCCGGTCGAGGGCCGCACCAGTCGCCCGCCGGGCAGGCGCAGGTCCTGGCGATCGGCGCCGAGCTGCAGGTCGAGCGCACCTTCGCCCAGCGCCCAGCGCAGGTTGGCGGTCGCGTTGCTTCTGCTCGTTGTGGTTGTTGTCGCGGTAGCCGTTCGAGGTGTAGCCGTACAGCGTGGCGTTGACGCCGAGCACGTCGTTCGCGAAGCTGCCGTAGAGCTGGCCCTCGTAGGTGTCGAAACTGGCGACGCGGCCAGTAGGCCTCGAGCGCCGGCCCGTGCTTGAGCGGCGATCGCGAGTCACGATGTTGATCACGCCGGCCGAGGCGCCATCGCCGTGCAGCACCGCGCCGGTGCCGCGCAGGATCTCGATGCGCTCGACGTTCGACAGCGGGATCGCCGACCACTGCACGTTCGACAGGTCGAAGTCGTTCAGGCGCCTGCCGTCCAGCAGGATGAGCGTGTTCTGCGGCGCGGTCACGCCGTAGCCACGCAGGTCGACCGAGGCCGCCGCGGCGTTGTTGCCGAAGAGGTCGCGCGATGTAGATGCCGACCTGCTCCGGAGAGCAGCTCGGGCAGCGTGCGCGCGCCGCTGCGCGCGATGTCGTCGGCGTCGAGGACGGTCACGCTCGCCGGCAGGCGGCGTGCGTCCTCCTCGAAGCGCGGCGCGGTGATGATGACGGCGTCTTCGTCCGCCGCGCGCCGGTGCCGCGAGCAGCAGCCCGCATGAGGCATGCGCTCGACAACGCGGTGCGGAAGGGTTTTGCCTGCTGCATGCCGTCCTTTCAGGCGTCCACCCGACGCCGACTCGCGATTGACGATGACGCTGCATGGCCGGTCTCCGGACTCGCGAGAGGGTCGAATCCCCTGGGACGCTCCGCCTTCCCGCGCGCACCGTTGCGGTGCCGCGCAGTGGCCTCATGGAACGCCCCGCTCGCTTACCGTTGCGGGGGCAGTACGGGCCTTGCGCAGACGCTGCGTGACGCCTGCGCGCACCCGTTTCCCGTTTCACCCGCGGCGCAAGACCGCGCACCGCGGACACCGTGCAGCTTGTCCGTACGCCGGCAAGCGCCGACGACACGCGGCAATTATGCTCGGTCGTATGCGCCGGCTTGGTTGATTTTCCTCATTCTCTGCGCGCCGTTGCGGATCGCCGACGCCGAGGCCGTCGGTGCGCGACGACTACGGCCGGGTGCTGCGGCTCGACGGCCCGCGCGCAGCGCATCGTCAGCCTGGCGCCGCACCTGACCGAGCTGCTGTTCGCCGCCGGCGCCGGCGCGCAGGTGGTGGGCGCGAGCGAGTACAGCGACTATCCGCCGCAGGCTGCGAGAGCTGCCGCAGGTCGCCAGCGCCCGCGCGTCGACCTCGAAGCCGTGCTGGCGCTGCAACCCGACCTGGTGGTCGCCTGGCCGCAGGCGGCGACACGCCGCGCGATCGAGCGCCTCGAGGCGCTCGGCCTGCCGACGTATCGGTCCGAGCCGCGCACGCTCGAGGACAGTCCCGCTCACGATCGAGCGTTTCGGCACGCTGACCGGCCGCTTGCCGATCGCACGTGAGGCCGCGCAAGCCTTTCGAGCACGACGCGAGCGCGACTCGAACGCGAGCATGCCGCGCGGGCCACGGTGCGCGTGTTCTACCAGGTCTGGGATCGGCCGATCGTCACCGTGAACGGGGCCCACCTCATCAGCCGGGTGATCAACCTGTGCGGCGGGACCAACGTGTTCGCGCAACTGCCGCTCATCGCTCCCGAAATCGACCGTGAGGCGGTGCTGGTCGCCGACCCCGAAGTCATCATCGCAAGCGGCGCACGCGGCGCGCGTCCCGCCTGGCTGGATGCCTGGAACGACTTCCCCCAGCTTCGCGCGGTCGCCGACCGCCAGCTGTACGCGATGCCCGCCGGACCTGCTGCAGCGCCATACGCCCCGCGTTCTCGAGGGCGCCGAACGGCTGTGCCGCATCCTCGATGCGGCACGCGCGCAGCGCCCCTAACCCGTACGGGCTAGACGCGATCGAGCCGGGGCCGTGGCTGGTTGGACGCCTCCTTGCGGGCGCCAGCGGCCGAAGCCAAGGTTAGGAAACACATGCAGAACATGGCCTTATATCTTGACGCAATGTGAAAATTGAAACATAGTCCGCGGGTGGATTCGGAGTTCAATGGGCTCGATGCCAAGGTCGGGCAGTTCGTCTCCCTCTGTGAGCGACTGCGCGAAGAGAATGTCGTCCTACGGCAACAGTTGGCCAGTGCAGAAAACACCAGCAAGCGGCTGAACGAGAAAATCGACGCCGCCAAGGTGAGGCTCGCGCAACTCGTCTCCCGGCTACCGGGCTGACTGCAGAGGACCGCGGCCGATGACAGACGCCGACGAAAACAGCATTGAGGTGACGTTGCTTGGGCGCGACTACCGCGTGACCTGCACGAAAGACGAGCGCGAGGCACTCCTGCAGGCCGTTGCCTATCTCGACGGCAAGATGGGCGAGATCAAGAAGACCAGCAAGCTGGGCGGTACCGAGCGTATCGCTGTGATGGCGGCGCTCAACATTGCGCACGAACTCCTGAGCGTGAAGCTCGGCGGCGGATTGGATGTCGGACAGGTCAAGCGTAGAATCTCCTCCATCGAGGCGAAGCTCGACAACGCGCTCGCCCAGCAGGAAAAGCTCTTTTACGACTCGTCAATACGGACCTGGCCGACGCGGCGCGAACGTGATGCGTTGCGGTGGCGCACTCGATCTTCTGTCCCCTGCTGTGTACGATCGGGCTCATATTTTCCGAGCCGATAGCGTCCCTTGGTTGCAGCCTTCTGTGTTGCCGTTGTGATCGTCCCACGCCTGGCGTGCCGGACGAACCTGAGGTGACCGGTAAGCGACCACCCTGATCTGCAGGGTTCGGGATCCGAGCCCACCGGCATGTGCGGGGGGCACCCCATCCAGCGCGAGGGAAGCGTGCTTCCTTCGCGCTGCGCAGCGTATTCGGTGTTCCGCGTGGCGTGTGCCGGTTGTGCCGGTCCTCCCTCCCCCCACTTCTGGCGAGTCTCTACAATCGGCCTGGCATGCGTTACTGGTTGATGAAATCGGAGCCCGACGAGTGCTCGATCGATCGTTTGCTCGCGGCGCCCGGGCGGCGGACCGCATGGAGCGGCGTGCGCAACTATCAAGCGCGTAATTTCATGCGCGACGAGATGCGGCCGCGCGACGGCGTGCTGTTCTACCACTCGAGCTGCGCGCAACCGGGCATTGCCGGCCTCGCCGCCGTCGCCTCGCGTGCCTATGCCGACGCGACGCAGTTCGATCCCAAGAGTCCCTACTACGACCCGAAAGCGACGCCTGAGGCGCCGCGTTGGTTCAACGTCGACGTGCGCGGCGTGAAGAAAACGCGTCTCGTCCCGCTCGCCGAACTGCGCAGGCAGCGCACACTCGCGAAGATGTGGATCCTGCGCCCCGGCAATCGCCTCTCGATCACGCCCGTCAGCACCGCCGAGTGGCGTACGTTGACCGAAACGCTGCTCAAGCAATGACCTCGCGCGGCGCCCTCGAAAACGATACGTTCCTGCGGGCGCTTGCCCGCGAGGCGACGCCGTACACGCCGCTGTGGTTGATGCGCCAGGCCGGCCGCTACCTGCCCGAGTACATGGCGACGCGCGCGCGCGCGGGCAGCTTTCTGGCGCTCGCCAAGACACCGGCGCTCGCCACCGAAGTCACCCTGCAGCCGCTCGAGCGCTTCCCGCTCGATGCGGCGATCCTGTTTTCCGACATTCTCACGGTGCCCGATGCGATGGGCCTCGGTCTCGAGTTCACCACCGGCGAGGGCCCGAGATTCGCGCGGCCACTGCGCGACGAATCCTCGATCGCGCGCCTGGCGGCGCCTGATCCCACGCGCGAGTTGCGTTACGTGCTCGACGCGGTACGCGAAATCCGCAACGCACTCAGCGGGCGCGTGCCGCTCATCGGATTTTCGGGTAGTCCTTACACGCTTGCCTGCTACATGATCGAGGGCTCCGGCAGCGATGACTGGCGCACCGTGAAGACGATGCTCTATACGCGCCCGGATCTGGTGCACCGGATCCTCGCGGTCAATGCGCACGCCGTATCGGATTACCTCAACGCCCAGATCGAGGCCGGCGCGCAGGCCGTGATGATCTTCGATACCTGGGGCGGCACCTTGAGCCACGCGGGCTACGAGACCTTCTCACTCGCGTACACGCGCAAGGTGATCGCGGCACTGCGCAAGGAGGCCGAGGGCCGGCGCGTGCCCTGCATCCTGTTTACCAAGGGCGGTGGCCAATGGCTCGAGGCCATGGCGGCGAGTGGCGCTGACGCGCTCGGCCTCGACTGGACCACCGATCCGCGCAGTGCGCGTCACCGCGTCGGCGCACAGGTCGCGCTCCAGGGCAATCTCGATCCGTCGGCACTGCTCGCATCGGCCGAAACAGTTCGCGCGCACGCACGCGCCGTTCTCGATGACTTCGGAAGCGCGCCAGGCCATGTGTTCAACCTTGGCCACGGCATTTCCCAGTTCACGAGTCCGGACGCCGTGGCAGCGCTAGCGGACGAAGTGCGCACTTACAGCACCAAATTGAGGGCGGGTGCGAGCCGCTGAAGCGCGCCGCACGCGGGCGTCAAGGGCGTCCGTTCAGCGTACTTCAGCCTTGACTTATGCACATGTCCGTGATTACGGGCGCGCCAGAGAGGGATTTTTCTGTTCCCTCGAGGGGGCGCTTCAACTATTTGAAACAATTGACTATTTAGGGGTGACTTTCCTAAGCACTGGACGGAAAAGCAATTTTTCCAGACTCCCTGGTACGTGGGCGACCGGTTTACCCACATCCTTATCCACAGGCTCAGGACGTACCGCCCGGGCGACATGACATGGACGTTCTGCGCGTCGCTCTCGACGTCCCTCTGCTGACCCTGTTCGACTACCTGGCCCCGCCGGGGGTCGATGCGGCGCCCGGCGATCGGGTCGTGGTGCCCTTTGGTTCGCGGCAGCGCATCGGCGTCGTCGTCGAGCGTGCGACGAGCAGCGCATTGCCGTTCGAGAAGCTCAGGCCGATCGCGGCCGTGCGCGACGACGCGCCGCGACTCGGCGCGCAGTGGCTCGCCCTCATGCGCTTCCTGGCCGGCTACTACCAGCGACCGCTGGGCGAAACGATCGCGAGTTCGCTGCCGCCACGCCTGCGTTCGCTGCGCCCTCTGCCGCGCGTGGCAAACCCGGTATTGCAGCGCGCCGCATCCCCACCGGCGGACCTTCCACGCGCCCCCGCAAGCGGGCGCTGCTCGATGCGCTGCGCGCCGGACCGCTCACCGAGCAGCAGCTGATCGGCGCCGACCGCGCCAACGACACCGAGCAGAAGAAACAGCGCACCGCGCTGCGCGAGCTGATCGCGCGCGGGTTGGATCGAGCCCGCAGCGGCACCGCCTGCGGTGCCCGCTGCACCCACCGCGCCCACCGTGGCTACGATGCCGGGTACCCGCTTCGTCACCGAGCACCGCTTGACCGACGAGCAGCTGGGCGCGCTGGCGACGACACGCGCCGCGCTCGGTGCGTACGACGCGTTCCTGCTGCACGGAGTCACCGGCAGCGGAAAGACCGAGATCTACATGCATCTCATCGCCGAGGTGCTCGGCGCGGCGACCAGGCCCTGGTGCTGGTTCCCGAGATCAGCCTTACGCCGCAACTCGAGGCGCGCTTTCGAAACGCCTTTCCCGAGACGCCGATCGCCGTCATGCACAGCGGACTCGAAGCAAGCGCGCGCACTGCGGCCTGGCTTGCGGCGGCGCGTGGCGAAGCGACCATCGTGCTCGGCACCCGCCTCGCGGTGCTGGCGCCGCTGCCGCGACTCGGCCTGGTGGTCGTCGACGAAGAGCACGACACGTCCTTCAAGCAGCAGGAAGGGCTGCGTTACTCCGGCCGCGACGTCGCGGTCTACCGCGCGCGCCTCGCCGGGCTGCCCGGTGGTGCTCGGAACCGCGACGCCGGCGCTCGAGACCTGGTTCAACAGCGAGGCGGGACGCTACCGACGTATCACGCTCTCGCGAACGCGCGGCGCCGGGCGCCGTGCTGCCGCGCGTGGTCATGCTCGACCTGGCGATCGAGCCGGTGCAGCATGGCATCGCACAGCGCCTGCTCGCCGCGATCGCGCTGCGTCTCGCGCGCGGCGAGCAAAGTCTCGTGTTCATCAACCGGCGCGGCTACGCCCCGGTGCTCGCCTGTCCGGCCTGCGGTTGGGCGGCGGGTTGCGAGCGCTGCACGGCGCACCTCGTGCTGCATGCCACCGACCGGCGGCTGCACTGCCACCATTGCGGCGCCGAGGCACCGGTGCCGCGCGCCTGCACGGTGTGCGGCAATGTCGACCTGCAACCGATGGGCCGCGGCACGCAGCGCGTCGAGGAGACCCTCGCGGCGCGTTTTCCCGGCGCGCGTATCGTGCGCATCGATCGCGACACGGCGCGGCGGCGCGAGACGCTGACGCGCACGCTGGAACGCATCGCGCGCGGCGGCGCCGACATCCTCGTCGGCACGCAGCTGCTCGCCAAGGGGCACGACTTCCCGGGGCTCACGCTGGTCGGCGTGCTGAACGCCGACGCCGCGCTGCTGTCGACCGACTATCGCGCCGCCGAGCGGCTGTTCGCCACGCTGGCCCAGGTCGCGGGCCGCGCGGGTCGGCGCGAACGCGCGCGGCGAGGTCCTGGTGCAGACGCGCTATCCCGCAGCACGCACTGTTCGATGCCCTCGCGCGCCACGATTACGCGGGCTTCGCCGCCGCGCAGCTGCGACGAGCGGCGCGAGGCCGACTTTCCGCCCTACGTGTCCGAAGCCGTGTTGCGCGCCGAGGCACCACGCCTCGAATCCGCCATGGCGTTCCTGCGCGATGCGCATCGAGCAGGCACGGCCCCCGCGACGTGACTCTCTACGACCCGGTGCCCCAGCTGCTCACGCGCCGCGCGGGGCTCGAGCGCGCCAAGCTGCTCGTGCAGTCGGACTCGCGCACCCGCCTGCAGAGTTTTCTCGCCGCCTGGAACGCGCAGCTCATGGCCGCGCCGGCGGCCCTGGTGCGGCATGTGCGCTGGCACCTCGACGTCGACCCGATCGAATTCGACTGAGCGCGCCGCGCGCCGTTCGCCGTAACCCGAATCCCGCGCCGACGCGTTCATGCGATAGCTTCTATAATTCGCCGCCTTCCGCGATGCCACCGACCGACGACCCGAAAACCCTGCTCGAGCGCATCCTGAGCAAAGGCCTTGCGCAGCTCGCGCCGGACGCCACGGGCATCGAGGTCCAGCTCGAGCGCCCGCGCAACCCGGAGCACGGCGACTATTCCTGCAACGTTGCCATGCAGCTCGCGCGTGCGCTCAAGCGCAAGCCGCGCGAGATCGCCCAGCAGCTGCTGGACGCGGTGCAGGGCGAGCTGGCGGCGAGCGCGGCCTTTGCGCCGCTGGAAGTGGCGGGCGCCGGCTTCATCAATGCGCGGCTCTCGCCGCAGGCGCGCGCGGCCGTCGTGCACCGCGTGCTCGCCGACGGTGCGGAGTTCGGCCGCGCGCGGCCCGCGCAGCGCGAGCGCGTGCAGGTCGAGTTCGTCTCGGCCAACCCGACCGGCCCCCTGCACGTCGGCCACGGGCGCGGCGCGGCCTATGGCGCGAGCCTCGCCGCGGTGCTCGAATTCGCCGGCGCCGAGGTGACGCGCGAGTTCTACGTCAACGACGCCGGACGGCAGATGGACATCCTCGCGTTGTCGGTGCTGGCTGCGCTACCTGCAGGCGCGCGGCACCGTGGTGCCCTTCCCGGAAGACGGCTACCGCGGCGAGTACGTGCGCGACATCGCCGCGCGGCTCACCGATGCGCATGTCGCGCGCTTCGCGCGCGATGTCGGCAACGCAGAGTCCTTTCCCGTGGCGCAGCCGGGCGACGACCCGGACGCCGCGCTCGACGCGCAGATCGCGGCCGCCAAGACGCTGCTCGGCGGCGACTGGGACGCGCTGCACCACTTCGCGCGCGAGGCGATGCTGGAAGACCAGCGCGAGGACCTCGCGGCGTTCCGCGTGAGCTTCGACGACTGGTTCTCGGAAGCCTCGCTGTACGCGAGCGGCGCGGTCGAGCAGACGGTGCAGCGCCTCGCGGATCGGCGGCCACCTCTACGAAAAGGACGGCGCGCTGTGGTTCCGCTCGACGCAGTTCGGCGACGAGAAAGACCGCGTCGTGCGCCGCGAGAACGGCCAGTTCACCTATTTCGCCTCGGACATCGCCTACCACGCCGACAAGTTCGCGCGCGGCTACGACCGCTGATCGACGTCTGGGGCGCCGATCACCACGGCTACATCCCGCGCGTGCGCGGCGCGATCGAGGCGCTCGGCCTCGACGCCGACCGGCTGAGCGTCGCGCTGGTGCAGTTCGCCGTGCTTTACCGCGGCGGCGAGAAGGTCGCGATGGGCAAGCGCTCGGGCGAGTTCGTCACCCTGCGCGAGCTGCGCGAGGAAGTCGGCAACGATGCGGCGCGCTTCTTCTACATCCTGCGGCGCGCCGACCAGCACCTGGATTTCGACCTCGACCTGGCGAAAAGCGAGTCGCAGGACAATCCGGTGTACTACGTGCAGTACGCCCATGCGCGGCTGTGCAGCCTGTTCCTGCAGTGGGGCGGCGACGCGGCGCGGCTGGTCGACGTCGACCTCGCGCCGCTCGTCAACGCGCGCGAGGTCGCGCTGCTGCGCACGCTCGCCGAGTTTCCCGAGGTGGTGCAGAGCGCCGCGCGGGAGCTCGCACCGCACAGCATCGCGTTCTATGCGCGCGAGCTCGCGGCGCATTTCCACAGCTACTATAATGCCGAGCGTATCCTCGTCGACGACGAGGCCCTGTGCGCAGCGCGCCTCGCGCTGTGCGCGGCGGTGCGGCAGGTGCTCGCGAATGCGCTGTCGCTGCTCGGCGTCGACGCACCAGAGGAAATGTAATGGCCCGGCGGGCAGGTTCCCGGCAGACGAACATCAGGCGCGCACGCGGCGGCTTTCTGCTGGGCGTGGTGGTCGGACTGATCCTCGGGCTCGGCGTCGCGCTCGGCGTGGCGTTCTATCTCAACAAGACGCCGATCCCGTTCGCGCCGCGCGCCAAATCGGGCGAAACCGGCGCCGCGGCGAAAGCGCCGGGCATCGCCGGCATGCCGCAGGGCAGCGGCCAGCTGCCGAGCTTTGCCGCCGCCAAGCCTCCCGAGAAGCCGCGCTACGACTTCTACAAGATCCTGCCGGGGGGCGAGGAGCCTACGCAGGGCAAGCCGGCCGCTGCCCCGAGCACGCCGGCACCCGCGGCTTCGGTGCCGGCGCCCGCACCGGGCAAGCCCCCGCCCGCGGTGACCAACGACCCCTACTTCATCCAGGTGGGCTCGTTCCAGAACCCGGCGGATGCCGACAACCACAAGGCGCAGCTCGCGATTCTCGGGCTCGAGTGCAGCGTCGAGCCGACGACGCTCCCCGACAAGGGCACCTGGTACCGGGTGCGCATCGGGCCTTTTACAAAACTTGAAGACATCAACCGCGTGCGCCGCACCCTGGCGCAGAACGGAATCAAGTCGACCTGGTCAAAGCGAAGACCGGCAACCTCCAGGGAATGAGCGAAGCTGACATGACGGATCTCAGGGACATCGACCCGCTGCGCAGGCGCCTGCTGCTCGCCGGCGCAGGACTGGCGGTGTTTGGCGCTCTGGTGCAGCCGCGCGGCGGCCGCGCCAGTCGCCGGGCGCAACTACACGCTGCTCGATCCCGCGCTGCCGGTCGAATCGGCGGACAAGATCGAAGTCATCGAGTTCTTCTGGTACGGCTGTCCGCACTGCTACAACCTGCAGCCGTACATCGAAAAGTGGCTGCCGAGCACTGCCCGCCGACGCGACGCTGCGCCGCGTGCCGGCGATCTTCAACGAGCGCTGGGCGCGCGACGCCGCGACCTACTACGCCTTCGAGGCGCTCGGCGTGATCGAGAAAGTGCATCGCCCGTTTTTCGACGCGATTCACCGCGACCGGCTGAAGAGCGACAACAAGCAGGCGATGCACGAATGGCTCGGCAAGCAGGGCATCGATCCGAAGAAATTCGACGAGGCGGTGGCATCGTTCGGCGTGCAGAGCAAAGTGAAGCGGGCGATGCAGCTCACTGCGGGCTACCGCATCGACGGCACGCCCTCGCTCGCCGTGCAGGGGCGCTACCGCATCAGCGCCGACCAGGCCTCGAGCCAGGAGGACATGCTGGCGACCGCGACCTACCTCATCGGCCTGGCGCGCAAGAGCGCGGCGCAGAAGTAACCGGCCGCGGGATGACGGGCATGGCCACGGCGGGGCGCGGCGCGATCCGGGCGCTGCTTTGCGCGCTGGCCTGCCTGCTCGGCGTCGCGGCCCATGCGCAGTCGTACAAGGAAGGCGAGCACTACAGCGTTCTCGAGCCTGCGCGGCCGGTCACAAGCGGCGCGAAGGTCGAGGTGATCGAGTTCTTCTACTACGGCTGCCCGGTCTGCTACGAAGCCGAGCCGCTGGTCGTGCGCTGGCTGGCGCAGAAGGGCGGCGCCGTGCGTTCACGCGCGTGCCCGCGGTGCCGAACGAGCGCTGGGCCGGGTTCGCCCGCAGCTATTACGCGCTGGAGGCGATCGGCGAGCTGGCGCGCCTGCACTGGCCGCTGTACGACAACCACCACTTCGACGGCCGGCGCCTCGACGAAGAGGCCAACCTGCTGGAAGTGGCTCGCCGCGAACGGCGTCGACGCGCAGCGCTTCAAGGAGATCCGCGACTCCGCCGCCGTGACCGCCAAGGTCGCGCAGGCGAAGAAGATGCTCGAGGACTACGACGTCAAGCGCGTGCCGAGCTTCGTCGTCGGCGGACGCTACGTCACCTCGGCGCGCGACGCCGGCACCGCGGCCGGAGATGATCAAGGTCGTCGACTTTCTCGTCGAGCGGGTGAAGGACAAAAAGTAAAAAATGGGGTCAGACCCTTGTGGATAACGATATTGGGGTCAGACCCCTCGTTGCCGATGCCTCGAATCGAGGGGTCTGAACCCAAGGGGTCTGACCCCAAAGTTATCCACAGGGGTCTGACCCCGTCGTCGCCTATTTCGAGCGCTTCTTCTTTTTCGAACCGAGCCGCAGCATGGCGTAGCTGCCCGGGCGCGTCCTCGAGCACCTTGAGGTCGTGGTCGCCCGGCCGCGCGCCGGCACCTTCGGCGTCGCCTGCGTTGCGCGCATCCATCCACGCCTGCCAGTCGTCCCACCACGAGCCGGGTCGCTGGGTGGCGGTCTCGAACCATTCCTCGGCGGTCTCGGGCAGGCGTTCGTTGGTCCAGTAGTGGTACTTCTTCGCCGCCGGCGGGTTGACGATGCCGGCGATGTGGCCCGAGCCGCCGAGCACGAAGCGCACCGGCCCGCCGAGAGTAGCGCGCGCCGCGGTAGGTCGTCTTCCACGGCGCGATGTGGTCCTTCGACCGTGGAGATGAAGTACGCCGGGCATCTTCACCTTCGACAGGTCGATCGGCACGCCGGCGAGCGTGATCCCGCCCGGCACGCCGAGCAGGTTCTTCAGGTACATGTTGCGCAGGTAGAAGCTGTGCATGCGCGCCGGCATGCGCGTCGAGTCGGAGTTCCAGTACAGCAGGTCGAACGGGAACGGGTCCTTGCCCAGCAGGTAGTTGTTGATCACGAACGACCAGATCAGGTCGTTGGCGCGCAGCATGTTGAAGGTGCCCGCCATCTCGGAGCCCTCGAGGTAGCCGCGCTCGTTCATCTTCTTCTCGAGGTTGGCGACCTGCGCCTCGTCGATGAAGACGCCGAGCTCGCCCGGCGCGGAGAAGTCCAGCAGGCTGACGAAGAAGGTGGCGCAGTTGACGCGGTCCTCGCCCTTCGCCGCCAGGTAGGCCAGCGTGGCGCCGAGCAGCGTGCCGCCCAGGCAGTAGCCGATGACGTTCACCTTGCGCTCGCCGGTCGCCTGCTCGATGGCGTCGAGCGCGGCGAGCGAGCCCTCGAGCATGTAGTCGTCGAAGCTCTTCTGCGCCAGCTGCGCATCGGGGTTCACCCAGGACATGACGAACACGGTGTGGCCCTGGTCGACCGCCCACTTGATGAAGGAGTTCTTCTCGCGCAGGTCGAGGATGTAGTACTTGTTGATCCACGGCGGCACGATCAGCAGCGGCCGCTTGTACGACCTCGCGTGGTCGTCGGCTCGTACTGGATCAGCTGCATCAGTTCGTTCTGGAAGACGACCTTGCCCGGCGTGGTCGCGACGTTCTTGCCGAGCTCGAAGGCGCGCTCGTCGGTCATGCTGATGCGCAGCTGGCCGTCGCCGCGCTCGATGTCGGCAGCAGGTTGTTGAGGCCCTTGACCAGGTTCTGGCCGCCGCTCGTCGACGGTCTCGCGCAGCACCTGCGGATTGGTCAGGGCGAAGTTCGACGGCGACAGCGCATCGACGTACTGGCGCGTGAAGAACGCGACCTTCTTCTCGGACTCCGGCGACAGGCCCTCGACGCCGGCCACGGCATGCTGGATGTGGCGCGCGGCGATCAGGTAGGACTGCTTGATGTAGTCGAACAGGAAGTTGTCCGACCAGTCGTCGTCCTTGAAGCGCGAGTCGCCCTTCGCCGGCTGCGCGACCGGGTCGACCGCCTGCCCCAGCATCTTCATCCAGCTCGCCTGCCACAGGTGCATGTAGTCGAGCATCATGTTGGTCGACTGCGACGCCAGCGCGAAGGGATTCGGACAGCATGCGCGAGTACAGGTCCATGAAGGCCTTGGCGATGCCGAGCTCGTCCGAGACCGGGCGCGCTGATGCTGTTCGCGACATGGCGCTGCGCGAAATCGCCGAGGATCCGCGCTGAGCGCTCGGCGACCTCGTGGTAGACCTTGGCGAGCTCGGCGTGATTCAGGGCGCGTGGGACGGTGCTTGGGCTCGGGCACGATGTCTCCTCGTATTCAGTTCCGCATGGGCGGTCGTACGATCCGCTGCGGCGCTGTGTGGCACGGCGTCACGCTGCGGCGCGTGTCTGCGCGCTGCGCGGGCGCGAAGCGCACCACGCCATGCGCGTCGACCTGCTGCGCGCGACCTGACCGCCGGCGTGCAGGTAGTGCAGGTGGGCGATCGCCTCGCCCATCGCGAAAAAGATCTGGCTGTCGCCGAGCGGGCGCCTGAACAGCACCGGCGAGCACGTCGACGGCGCTGCGCGGCGCCTCGGCGCAGGCCGCCAGCAGCTCGCCGAGGCGCGCCGCATGGTGCGCCTCGAGATTCGCCACCCGCGCGTGCGCGCCGCGGAACGGCAGCCCGTGCGACGGCAGCACCAGGACGTCCGTCGGCAGCGTCGGTGCGAAACCGCCGGATCGAGTCGAGGAACAGACCCAGCGGATTGCCGTCCGGGTCGATCGGCCGCACGGCGACATTGGTCGAGATCTTCGGCAGCAGCATGTCGCCCGAGATCAGCACGTTCGCAGCTTCGCAGTACAGCGACGCGTGCTCGGGCGAGTGGCCGTAGCCGACGATGACGCGCCAGGACTGCCGTCGATGTCGATCTGCGCGCCGTCGACAATCCGCCGATGCGAGAGCGGGAAACTCCGGCACCAGCTTGCGGAACAGATCGCCGCGCTTCGAGAGCGCCGTGACGCGCGCCTCGTCGAGCCCGTTGCGACGGTAGAGCGCCGCATGACGCGTCCGGCGGTATAGCTGGCGACACTGGCGTGCACCGCGTGCACCGTCAGGAATTCGCCGCGCGTCATCCACAGCGGCACGCCGAAGCGCTCGCACAGCCAGGCCGCGTTGCCCGCATGGTCCGGGTGATAGTGCGTGACGAGGACGCGCCGCACCGGCCGGCCGTCGAGCGTCGTCGCGAAGATCTGCTCCCAGTGCGCGCGCGTCGGCCTGCGTTGCCGATTCCGGTATCGACGATCGTCCAGCCGCCAGCGTCCTCGAGCAGCCACAGGTTGATGTGATCGAGCTCGAACGGCAGCGCCATGCGCAGCCAGTGCACGCCGGGCGCGACCTGGCGCAGCGTGCCGGGCGCGGGCGGCTCGGCGAATGGGATAGTCGAGATCGGCGGGGTTGGCCACGGAGGATGGGCTAGAATCCGCGCTCGTCGCTGCGCCAGCGCGCACGGCAGAACGGGGCGGCAGATTATCGCCGCATCGCAGCATCCGGGCAACATCGACTCCATGACGTCTCGACCCCGAACGAGCAGCGGTGACAAAGGATCGTGCCGAGTACTCCATCGGCGATCTGGCGCGCGAGTTCGACGTCACGCCGCGCGCGATCCGCTTCTACGAGGACCAGGGCCTGCTCGCGCCGCGACGCGACGGCCAGCGCCGCATCTACACGCAGCGCGAGCGCACGCGGCTCAAGCTCACGCTGCGCGGCAAGCGCCTCGGCCTGACGCTGTCGGAGATCCGCGAGCTGATCGACATGTACGAGCCGGGGCGCGACGAGCGCCCGCAGCTCGAGCGCTTTCTGGCTGGCGCTGGAGAGCCCACAGGCAGCGCGCTCGAGCAGCAGCGCACCGACATCGAAGCCCAGCTCTCGGAGATCGCGGCCTTCGAAAAGCGGGTGCGCAAGCAGCTGGCGCGCGAGGGCTGAGACAGCAAGTTGACGTTTACGTAAACGTAACGTAGCCTGCTCCTTCCCGACGCCGCGGGCCCAGACACGATCCTGCACCCGCGGCCCGACCCGAGGTCACCATGGAATACCCATTCCTTCGCTTCGAGCACGGCGAGACGATCGACATGCTGCGCGCCTCGGTGCGCGACTTCGCGGCGCAAGGAGATCGCGCCGCGCGCCGCCGAGATCGACCGGCGAACGAGTTCCCGTCGGACCTGTGGCCGAAGCTCGGCGCGCTCGGCCTGCTCGGCATCACGGTCGAGGAGGAATACGGCGGCTGCCGCGCTCGGCTACCTCGCGCACATCGTCGCGATGGAGGAGATCAGCCGCGCCTCGGCCTCGGTCGGGCCTGTCCTACGGCGCGCATTCCAACCTCTGCGTCAACCAGATCCGCAGGAACGGCAGCGAGGCGCAGAAGCGAAGTACCTGCCGAAGCTCGTCTCGCGGCGAGCACGTCGGCGCGCTCGCCATGAGCGAGCCCGGCGCGGGCTCGGACGTGGTCAGCATGCGGCTGCGCGCCGAGCGACGCGGCGACCGCTACGTCCTGAACGGCAACAAGATGTGGATCACCAACGGCCCGGACGCCGACGTGCTGGTGGTCTACGCCAAGACCGACCCCGAGGCCGGCCCGCGCGGCATCACCGCCTTCCTGATCGAGAAGGGCATGAAGGGCTTCTCGACCGCGCAGAAGCTCGACAAGCTCGGCATGCGCGGCTCGAACACCTGCGAGCTGGTGTTCCGCGACTGCGAGGTGCCGGTCGAGAACGTGCTCGGCGAGCAGGGCCGCGGCGTGAACGTGCTGATGAGCGGCCTCGACTACGAGCGCGCGGTGCTCGCCGGCGGGACCGCTCGGCATCATGGCGGCCTGCCTCGACGTCGGTCGTGCCCTACGTGCACGAGCGCAAGCAGTTCGGCCAGCCGATCGGCGAGTTCCAGCTCATGCAGGGCAAGCTCGCCGACATGTACATCACGTTCTCCGCCTGCCGCGCCTACGTCTACTGCGGTCGGCCAGGCGCTCGATCGCGGCGAGACCACGCGCAAGGACGCCGCCGGCGCGATCCTGTACGCCGCCGAGAAGGCGACCTGGATGGCCGGCGAGGCGATCCAGGCCTTCGGCGGCATCGGCTACATCAACGAAACGCCGACCGGGCGCCTGTTGCGCGACGCCAAGCTCTACGAGATCGGCGCCGGCACCTCGGAAATCCGCCGCTGGCTGATCGGCCGCGAGCTGTTCGACGAGACGGCATAAACTCAGGATCGTCACTCGCGTTCCCGCACGAATGCCCAAAGGAGATCATGATGCAAACGGATCCCATCGTCATCGTTTCCGCCGCCCGCACCCCGATGGGTGGGTTCCAGGGCGAGCTCAAGGGCTTCGCCGCGCCCGAGCTCGGCGCCGCGGCGATCCGCGCCGCGATCGAGCGCGCGAAGATCAAGCCCGAGGACGTGAGGAAGTCATCATGGGCTGCGTGCTGCCCGCCGGGCAGGGCCAGGCGCCGGCGCGCCAGGCGAGCCTCGGCGCCGGGCTGCCGCTCGCCGCCGGCTGCACGACGATCAACAAGATGTGCGGCTCGGGCATGAAGGCGGCGATGCTGGCGCACGATCTGCTCACCGCCGGCAGCATGGACATCGTCGTCGCCGGCGGCATGGAGTCGATGACCAACGCGCCCTACCTGCTGCCCAAGGCGCGCGCCGGACTACCGCATGGGGCACGCACAGGTCCTCGACCACATGTTCTACGACGGCCTCGAGGACGCCTACGACAAGGGCCGTCTGATGGGCAGCTTCGCCGAGGACTGCGCGCAGAAGTACGCCTTCACGCGCGAAGCGCAGGACGCCTTCGCGATCGCCTCGCTCAAGCGCGCGCAGCAGGCCAACACCGCAGGCTGGTTCGCCTGGGAAACGACGCCGCTCGCGATCAAGGCCGGCAAGGACGAGAAGTTCATCGAGATGGACGAGCAGCCGTTCAAGGCCAACCTCGACAAGATTCCGACGCTGCGGCCCGCGTTCCGCAAGGACGGCACGGTGACCGCGGCGAATTCGAGCTCGATCTCGGACGGCGCCGCGGCGCTGGTGATGATGCGCCGCTCGACGGCCGACAAGCCGCGGCCTCGCGCCGCTCGCGACGCGTCGTCGGCCACGCGACGCATGCGCAGGAACCCGGCTGGTTCACCACCGCGCCCGGTCGGCGCAATGCAGAAGCTCTTCGAGCGCACCGGCTGGAGCGCGCAAGGACGTCGATCTCTTCGAGATCAACGAGGCCTTCGCCGTCGTCACCATGGCGGCGATGCAGGAGCACAAGCTGCCGCACGAAAAGGTCAACATCCACGGCGGCGCCTGCGCGCTCGGCCATCCGATCGGCGCCTCCGGCGCGCGCATCATGGTGACGCTGCTCGGCGCGCTGCGCCGCACCGGCGGCAAGCGCGGCGTCGCGAGCCTGTGCATCGGCGGCGGCGAGGCGACCGCGGTCGCGCTCGAGCTCTGCTAGGCACCGCATGTCGCTCGCGCTCGTCATCGGCGCATCGCGCGGACTCGGCCTCGAGCTGGTACGCCAGTACCGCGCCGAGGGCTGGGACGTCATCGCCACCGCGCGCGACGCGAAAGGCCTCGAGCGGCTGCGCACGCTCGGCGCGGAAGCGCTGCAGCTCGACGTCACCGCGGCGGAGGCGGACCGGAGCAGCTCGAGCACGCGCTGGAGCAGGCGATCGCTCGACGGTCGCAATTCTGAGCGCCGGCATCTATGGGCCGCGCAGCGCAGGCGCTCGAGCCGCCGGAGGATGCCGACTTCGTCGAGGTGATGCGAACCAACGTGCTGCCGGCGATGCGCATCGCGCCGCGCCTGCTCGCCGCGCTCGAGCGCGGCAAGGGCAGCTTCGCGGTGCTCTCCTCGCGCATGGGCGCGATCGGTCCGCGTACCGGCACCGCCGGCTGGCTCTACCGCGCGAGCAAGGCGGCGCTCAACTCCGTGCTGAAGGACATGTCGCTGGTCGCCGGCGCGCGCGGCATCACCTGCGTGGCCTTCCACCCGGGCTGGGTGAAGACCGACATGGGCGGCAAGGGCGCGGACGTCGACGTCGAGACGAGCGTGACGGGCATGCGCCGCACGCTCGCCGCGCTCGACGCGTCGCACAACGGGCCGCTTCCTGTCGTACGACGGCAGCGACGATTCCCTGGTAAAGGACTCGCCATGCTGATGCAGAGCCATCACGAAATGCTGCGCGAATCGGTGCGCGCGTTTCGCGCGTGCCGAGCTCGCGCCGCGGGCCGCGCAATGGGATCGCGACAGCACCTTTCCGCGCGAGCAGCTCAAGGCGCTCGCGCGGCATGGGCCTCTTCGGTGTCGCGATCCCGGACGCATGGGGCGGCGCCGGCATGGACGCGACGGCACTCGCCATCGCCTGCGAAGAGGTGTCGGCGGGCGACGGTGCGACCGGCACCATCGTCTCAGTGAACAATCTCGTCGCCAGGCATTCTGCACGGCTACGGCGACGCGGCGCAAAAGGAACGCGTTGGCTCAAGCCGGTCGCGCGCGGCGAGATGCTGGGCGCCTTCGCGCTCACCGAGCCGCACACCGGGTCGGACGCGTCGGCTATCACGACCCGCGCCAAGCGGAAGGACGACGCGCTACGTGCTGAACGGCGTAAAGCAGTTCATCACCTCGGGCAAGACCGCCGATGTCGCGGTCGTCTTCGCGGTCACCGACCGCGACGCGGGCAAGAAGGGCATCAGCGCCTTCGTCGTGCCGACCGCGACCCCGGGCTGGATCGTCGCGCGCGTCGAGGAAAAGGCCGGCCAGCACGCCTCCGACACGGCGCAGATCGTGCTCGAGAACTGTCACGTCCCGCTGGATCACCGACTCGCCGAGGAGGGCATCGGCTATCGCATCGCGCTCGCCAACCTGGAGTCGGGTCGCATCAACATCGCCGCACAGGCGGTCGGCATGGCGCGCGCCGCGCTCGAGGCGGCGCTCGCCTACGCGCGAGAGCGCAAGACCTTCGGCCAAACGCTGATTGCGCACCAGGCGGTGAGCTTCCGCCTGGCGGACATGGCGACGAACATCGAAGCCGCGCGCCAGCTCGTACCTGCACGCGGCTGCGCTAAGCGACGCCGGCAAGCCCTGCCTGAAGGAAGCGTCGATGGCGAAGCTGTTCGCCTCGGAGATGGCCGAGACGGTCTGCTCGGACGCGATGCAGATCCACGGCGGCTACGGCTACGTCGCCGATTTCCCGGTCGAGCGCATCTGGCGCGACGTGCGGGTATGCAAGATCTACGAGGGCGCGAGCGATATTCAGCGCATGCTGATCGGCCGCTCGCTCGCGGGCAACGCCTGAAGCAGTACGCGAACCATCCACGGAGGACGACATGGCGCAAGCGATCGACTTCTACTACGACTTCTCATCCCCTTACGGCTACCTTGCCTCGCAGCGGGTCGAGGCGCTCGCGACAAAACACGGGCGCACGGTGAATTGGTGCCCGATCCTGCTCGGCGCGATATTCAAGATCACCGGTGGGGCGCCGATTCCGCAGCTTCCGCTCAAGGGCGAATACGGCATGCGCGATTTCGTGCGCTCGGCGAAGTTTCACGGCATTGCGTTCAAGTATCCGAGCAACTTCCCCATTTCGGGCGTGTCACCGGCACGCGCGGTGATCTGGCTCAAAGGCAAGGACCCGGCGCAGGCGGGCGCGCTGACCAAAGCGCTGTATAAGGCGTTCTTCGTCGACGACGTCAATATCTCGGATGCGGAAAACGTCATCAAGGTCGCGGCATCGATCGGCTGCAACGCAGACGAGGTGCGCGCGGCAATCAACGATCAGGCGGTGAAGGACAAGACCAAGCTCGCGGTCGACGCGGCGATCGCGAAAGGCGTGTTCGGTTCACCCTACATGGTCGTCGACGGTGAACCGTTCTGGGGCATGGACCGGCTGGATCAGATGGAAAAGTGGCTCTGCAACGGGGGATGGTGATGACCGCAGCCGACATTCAAGTTGAAGAAGAACGTCAAGACGCTGCTGGACGAAGCGGCGGCAAAGACCAAGGGCATCTCGGCACAGGCGGCGCAGGCCAGGCTGGGTGACGCAGGCACCTTGTTCGTCGACATCCGCGACGTGCGCGAACTCGAGCGCGAGGGCATGATCCCGGGCGCCTTTCACGCGCCGCGCGGGATGCTCGAGTTCTGGGTCGATCCGGAAAGCAAGTACTACAAACCAGTGTTCGTTCCCGGCAAGAGCTACATCCTGTATTGCGCGGCGGACTGGCGCGCGACGCTCGCCGCCGGGGTGCTCGCGGAAATGGGCATGGACGACGTGTTGCACCTTGAGGGCGGCTTCGAAGAATGGAAGAAGGCCGGCCGGCCGGTCGGACCGCGCCCGCATAAAGAGACGCGGGTGAGCACCCCCGCATCCCCGGCCGAAAACCTGACCCGCGATCGATGGGCATCATCCGCTCCAGCACTCGACACCCGCTCGGAGGAGTACCGCGCGAACTTCGCGCGCATGCAGGGCCTGGTCGCCGATCTGCGCGAGAAGGTCGCGCAGACCGCGCTCGGCGGCGACGACACCGCACGCGCGAAGCACGTCGCGCGCGGCAAGCTCCTGCCGCGCGAGCGCGTGCGGACGCTGCTCGACCCGGGCTCGCCCTTCCTCGAGGTCGGCCAGCTCGCCGCCTACGGCATGTACGGCGACGACGCGCCCGCGGGCGGGATCGTCACCGGCGTCGGCCGCGTCTCGGGACGCGAATGCGTGATCGTGGCGAACGACGCCACGGTCAAGGGCGGCACCTACTACCCGATGACGGTGAAAAAGCACCTGCGCGCGCAGGAAATCGCGGCGCAGAACCGGCTGCCGACCATCTATCTCGTCGATTCGGGCGGCGCGAACCTGCCGAACCAGGACCAGGTGTTTCCCGATCGCGAGCATTTCGGCCGCATCTTCTTCAACATCGCCAATCTGTCGGCCGCGGGCATCCCGCAGATCGCCTGCGTGATGGGCTCGTGCACCGCGGGCGGCGCCTACGTGCCGGCGATGTCCGACGAATCGGTCATCGTGCGCAACCAGGGCACCATCTTCCTCGGCGGGCCGCCGATCGTGAAGGCTGCGACCGGCGAGATCGTCACGCGCCGAGGACCTGGGCGGCGCGGACCTGCACACCCGGATCTCGGGCGTCGCCGATCACTATGCGCTGAACGACGCGCATGCGCTCGCGATCGTGCGGCGCATCGTGCGCAATCTGAACAGCGGCAAGCGCGTGTCGCTCGAAGTGCGCACGCCGCAAGAGCCGCTCTACCCGGCCGAGGAAATCTACGGCGTGATTCCCGGCGACGTGGTGCGCAAACCGCTCGAGATGCGCGAGGTGATCGCGCGCATGGTCGACGGCTCGGAGCTGGACGAATTCAAGCGCAACTACGGCACCACGCTGGTGACCGGCTTCGCACATATCCACGGCTACCCGATCGGCATCCTCGCCAACAACGGCGTGCTGTTCTCGGACAGCTCGCTCAAGGCGACGCATTTCATCGAGCTCGCCGCGCAGCGCGGCATCCCGCTGCTGTTCCTGCAGAACATCACCGGCTACATGGTCGGCAGGAAGTACGAGGCCGGCGGCATCGCCAAGGACGGCGCCAAGATGGTGACCGCAGTCGCCACCGCGAAGGTGCCGAAGTTCACCATGATCGTCGGCGGCTCCTTCGGCGCCGGCAACTACGGCATGTGCGGCCGCGCCTATTCGCCGCGCTTCCTGTGGATGTGGCCGAACGCGCGCATCTCGGTGCTCGGCGGCGAGCAGGCTTCGAGCGTGCTCGCCACCGTGCGGCGCGACGGCATCGAGGCTCGAGGCGGGAGCTGGTCGACAGGCGGACGAAGCGGCGTTCAAGGCGCCGATCCTCGAGCAGTACGAGCGCCAGGGCCATCCCTACTACGCCAGCGCCCGGCTGTGGGACGACGGCGTGGTCGACCCGGCCGACGCGCGCCGCCTGCTGGGGCTGGCGATCTCGGCCTCGCTCAACGCGCCGATCGAGCCGACCAAGTTCGGCGTATTCAGGATGTAGGGGCCGCGGCAGCGCGCAAGGATTGATCGTGTTCCGCAAGATACTCGTCGCCAATCGAGGTGAAATCGCCTGCCGCGTGATCGCGACTGCGCGGCGCATGGGGATTCGTAGCGTCGCCGTATTCTCGGATGCGGACGCTGACGCGCGCCACGTCAGGCTGGCCGACGCGGCGCGCCGCATCGGACCGGCGCAGGCGCGCGACAGCTATCTATCGAGCGCGGCGATTCTCGAAGCAGCGCGTGCGACCGGCGCCGAAGCGATTCATCCCGGCTACGGCTTCCTGTCGGAGAACGCGGCGTTCGCCACCGCCTGCAAGGCGGCCGGCGTGGTCTTCATCGGACCGAGTGCCGAGGCGATTGCCGCGATGGGCGACAAGTCGGCGGCCAAGACCTTGATGGAGAAAGCCGGTGTGCCGCTGGTACCCGGCTACCACGGAACGAACCAGGACGCGGCCTTCCTCGCCGCGCAGGCCGCGAAGATCGGGTTTCCCGTCCTCATCAAGGCCGCTGCCGGTGGCGGCGGAAGGGGCATGCGCATTGTGGCGAAACCGGACGCGTTCGACACTGCGCTCGCCGGCGCGAAGCGCGAAGCGGCTGCGGCGTTCGGCGACGATCGCGTGCTCATCGAACGCTACCTCGAGCGGCCGCGGCACATCGAGGTGCAGGTCTTCGGCGACAGCCTGGGCGGCATCGTCCACCTGTTCGAGCGCGACTGCTCGGTGCAGCGCCGCCACCAGAAGGTACTCGAGGAAGCACCCGCGCCCGGCATGACGCAGGCGCGGCGCAGCGAGATGGGTGCAGCTGCGGTCGCCGCGGCCGACGCCATCGCCTATACCGGTGCCGGAACGGTCGAGTTCATCGCCGAACAGGACGGGCACTTCTACTTCATGGAGATGAATACGCGCCTTCAGGTCGAGCATCCGGTCACCGAGATGGTGACCGGACTCGATCTCGTCGAGTGGCAGCTGCGCGTGGCGGCGGGCGAAGCACTGCCATGCACGCAGGCCGAGTTGTCGATCCGCGGCCATGCGATCGAGGCACGTATTTATGCCGAGGATCCGGCGCGCGATTTCCTGCCGCAGACCGGGCGCATCGTTCACCTCGCGTTTCCCGCCCGATCGGCCACCGTGCGCATCGACACCGGCGTCGACGCCGGCGCCGAAATATCACCGTATTACGACCCGATGATCGCCAAGCTCATCGTCTGGGGCGCCGATCGCAACGCTGCGCTCGCGCAGCTGCGCGACGCGCTCGGCGAAGTCGAGATCGCGGGTCCACGCACCAATGTCGAATTTCTTGGCCGGGTGGCGGCAAGCGCGGCGTTCTCCCAGGCGACGCTCGACACCGGTCTCATCGAACGGAATCGCGATGTCCTCTTTCCCCCTGCGGGCGGCACGCCGCACCACGCGCTCGCCACTGCAGCCTATGCCGAACTTGCGCATGAGGCGCATGCCGCGCGGGTGCAGACGCGTGCGTCCGGCGATCCCCACTCGCCCTGGCACCACATAGACGGCTGGCGACTGAATGCGGACTCGCACCACGACTTCGCCTTCCTCGAGGGTGACGTCGCACACACGGTACGCCTGCGTTTCCTGCCCGCGGGCATGCGCATCGAAATCGACGGCAAGGACCATGCGTTCGATGGCGAGCAACTGGCTGACGACCGCCTGATGGTTCGGCTCGATGACGCGACGTTCAAGGCGCGCGCGGTGCGTGACGGCGCGCTCTGGCATCTGTTTAGCGGCGGCGCCTACCGCACGCTCGCGCTGCGCGACGAATTGCACGGCCTCGACGACGACGTCGACAGTGGATCGCTCGCGGCGCCGATGCCCGGCAAGGTCATCGCCGTGATGGTGAAAGTGGGCGCGCGCGTCACCAAGGGCACGCCGCTCCTCGTGCTCGAAGCCATGAAGATGGAACATACGATCGCGGCGCCCGCCGATGGCCTCGTCAAGGACGTGCGCTGCGCCCCCGGCGAGCAGGTCGTCGAAGGCTTCGAACTGATTGCCTTCGAAGCAACCGGTTGAGCATGGTCGCCTCGCCCTGCGTCAATGTCTGTGTGATGGACGAAGCGAGCGGCCTGTGCCACGGCTGCTATCGCACGCTCGACGAGGTCGCGCGCTGGTCGGTGATGGGCGAGGCCGAGAAGTCGGCGGTCGTCGCGCTTCTGGAAACGCGCAAGGAAGCGACAATGGGGTCAGACCCCTTTTTCGGGGTCAGACCCCCTTTTCGATGAACGAAGGCTTTCGCATACCAAAAAGGGGTCTGACCCCAAGGAAAAGGGGTCTGACCCCGAAAAAGGGGTCTGACCCCATGTTGCCGGCGTCGATTCGGGTGCTCGAGCGCGGCTGGCTCTCGTCGAACAACATCGTACTGCACGACGACGCGGGAAGCGGCACGGTAATCGACTCGGGCTATGTCACGCACGGCGCGCAGACGGTTGCACTCGTGGCGCATGCGCTCGAAGGCCGCCGGCTCACGCGGCTGGTGAACACGCATTGCCATTCGGATCACATCGGCGGCAACGCCGCGCTGGCGCACGCGTTCGGATGCACGATCACGATCCCCGCGGGCGAAGCGGCAAATGTTTCCGCCTGGGACAGCGAAGCGCTTCACCTCGACGGCTTCGGTCAGCAGTGTGAACGTTTCAGTTTCGATTCCACGCTATCCGCCGGCGACAGCCTGACGATGGGGGGAATCGAATGGGAGGCGATTGCCGCGCCGGGCCACGACATGGATTCGCTCGTTCTCTACGCGCCGGAGGGGCGGTTGCTGATTTCCGCCGATGCGCTTTGGGAGAACGGTTTCGGCGTGCTGTTTCCAGAGCTCTACGGCGAACCGGGACTCGCCGCGACGCGGGCGACGCTGGACCGCATCGCGGCGCTGGATATTTCGACCGTTATTCCAGGGCATGGCGCCCTGTTCTGCGGCGTTGACGCAGCGCTCGAGCGTGCCTACGGACGGCTCGATGCCTTCGAGCGCGACCCCGAGCGCGTGGTACGCAACGCATTTCGCGCGCTCATCGTGTTCTACCTGCTCGAACATCAGGCGGCACGGCTGGACGAGATTGCGGGGCTGCTCGCGCGCGCGAGTTTTTTCGTCATGCTCAACCAGCGCTCGTACCGGCTCGCGCCAGGCGCGCTGGCCGAAAAACTGCTCGCGGAACTGACGACCTCGGGGGCCGTGCGCTGCGAGGCCGGACATTTTCGGCCTGCCTGACCGCGCCTCGCGACGAAGCGTCAATCTTCGTCGTGGACACCTTGCTCTTGGATTCGTACTGTACGTAGGATGCGGAAAAGCATCCGACCATGCGTTTCCTGACCGACCCGTCCCACGCCTTTGGAACGGCTGTTGCAGCCACCCTGTGCTGCGCGCTGTTTTCCTCCGTTGCGTCGGCCGCCGCGGTCGACCGGGCCGGAGCGCAACCGCCGATCGCCGCGGCGAAAGCCGCTGCGCCGGCGGCTGACACCGCGATTCGGGCGATGGTCGACGCGTGGGCACACGCCTGGTCGACGCAAGACGTCGAGCCCTATCTCGCGTTCTATGCACCAAGCTTCGAGCCACGGGCGAGGCAGACGCGCAAGGCGTGGGAGAAACTGCGCCGTTCCCGCGTTACCGGGCCGCGCAGCATCGAGGTCTCGATCGGTGACGTCGAAATCGTGCAACACGATAGTGCGCGGGCCGCGGTCACCTTTCGTCAGCGCTACCGCTCGGACCGATTTCAGGACAGCGTGACGAAGACGCTCGCGCTGATCCTCGATGAAGATCACTGGCTGATCGTCGCGGAACGGGTCGGGTCGGTGGCAGCGAAAACCGACGCTGCGCCCGTGCCCGTCATCGTGCCCCGGGGCAGCCCCGGAATTGCTGCGGGTCTGGGCACGCTCAGGGTTCTTTCCACCCTTGGCGAACCGTTGCGGGCTGAGATCCAAATTATCTCCCTTCGTGCTGGCGAGCAGCGCCACGTCCGCGCCCGTCTCGCGTCGGCTGAAGCGTTCCGTCAGGCCGGCATCGAAACCAGATTGGCGCCCGGTGACGTCAAAATGGAAATTCAGCTGCGTGAGGGCAAACCGATCGTCGCCGTGACGACGCGCGATGCGGTGAACGAACCGATACTCGAGATGCTGGTCGAGCTCGCATGGGTGTCCGGCCGGCTCCAGCGCAAGTACGCATTCCTGCTCGACCCGCCGACGATCCCTGTTTCGCCGTCGACATCGCGCGCCGCGATCAAACCGCCTGCTGCTTTGACGGCACCGCCGCCCCCGCGCGCGGCACTGACGCGACCAGAGCCCGCCTCGAGACCGGCGGCCGCGGACGACGCGTACCGGGTCCTGCCCGGCGACACGCTGGCCAGGATTGCGCGCACGCACAGGCATGCCGGCGTGACCCTCGAGCAAACGATGATTGCGCTGTACCGCGCCAACCCCGAGGCCTTCATCGACGGCAACATCAACCTGCTCGCCGAGAACCGCATTCTGAAGATTCCGGACCGCGATGCGGCGACCGCGGTCGATTCGGAAGAAGCCCGGCAGGCCATGCGCGCACTGGCAGCAGGGTCCGGCAAGCAACGCACTGCGATTGCCGCGGCAGCGCCGACCGTGCCCGATACCGAGGGAGCGGACGCGACGGCGAAGCCTGTGCCGTCCCCCGATCAAGTGGAACTCGCGCGTATCAAGGCATCCAAAGACAGTGCAGCCGCCGCGGTTAGCGACGATCGGATTTCAGGCGAGCGCGCACTCGCCGAGACGCAATTGCGCATCGCCGAGCTGGAGAAGATCTACGCCGACCTGCAGAAGATGCTGGCGATCAAGGATCAGCAGCTTGCGACGCTCGAGAAGCGTGCCGCAGAAAAGCGGTCCGCGGCGGCGCCAGCACTTCCTCCCAGCGATGCGAAACCGCAGCCGGCCACAGCGCCGCGTCCCGCGTCAACGCCGCCCGCACCGCGGCCGGGTCTGATCGACGCGTACCTCGGCGATCCGCTCATGCGCAGCGGGCTCGGCGCGGTCGCCCTCCTGCTGGTCGGATACGGGGTCTTCGCGTGGCGAAAGAAGAAGCGCGCGGCGCTGTCTCAGATCGGCGAGGCGCAGCCGCCTACGACAACGTACAGCGCTGCGACTACGGCGGCAGGCCAGGGGGTCGTCGACCTTCGCACGCAAGCGGATGCGCATCCGGTCGAGGGGCGCGAACCGCAGGCCGAAATCCCGGAGGTCAACTTCGATATCGAACCGTCGTCGACGGGTGTGGATCTATCGACGCAGGTCGACGTGACGCAGAAATGGCACCGCAGAGAGACGACCGGTCAAGCACCCGTCGCATTCGAACTGTCCGCCACCGAGAGCGGCATATTCGATATTGATCTCGGCGACGCGAGCGCGGAGCCCGCGACGGCAGATGGCGCGACTGCCGAGCTCGACGAGCATCTCTCAACAATCAAGTTCGATCTATCCGATTTCGAGTCCGCGGCGACCAGCGCGACCGATGGCGACGCGAAGTTCCAGGAAGTCGTGACAAAACTCGATCTTGCCCAGGCATACAAGGAAATCGCCGACCCCGACAGTGCCCGGGAACTCCTGAACGAAGTCATCGAGAAAGGTGACGCCGCGCAGCAAGCACTGGCACGGGAGATGCTCGCAAGCCTCGGATAGTCGCTGCAGCACGTACTGGCGTGCGGCCGCCGTCCGAGTCGGATCGGGCTAGCATGGACCCGGGTCACATCAAGAGCGCCCGCCATGAAACGCGTTGGTTTCTACTTCGATTTCGTTTCGCCGTACGCCTACCTCGCCCTGCAGCGGCTCGCCGAAGTACACGCGGAAATCGACTACCGCCCGGTGCTGTTCGCCGGCCTGCTGCAGCACTGGGGACAGAAGGGGCCCGCCGAGCTGCCGACGAAGCGGCTCTGGACCTACCGTTGGTGCCAGTGGTCGGCGAACCGGCTCGGCGTGCCGTTGCGCTTTCCCGCGGCGCATCCGTTCAATCCGCTGCATCACCTGCGCCTGGCAATTGCGGCCGGCTGCACGGCGGACGCGGTCACGAGGATTTTCGAATCGATCTGGACGACCGGCGCGGATGCGGCGGACGCAACGCGTTTCACCACGCTGGCGGCCGAACTCGGTGTCGACCCCGCGCGCCTGGGCGAAGCGGAGGTCAAGGACAGGCTCCGACGCGACACCGAGGACGCCGCGCAGGCGGGCATCTTCGGTGTGCCGGCATTTCTCGCCGAAAACGAACTGTTCTGGGGTGCCGAGTCGATCGATTTGCTGAAGGCCTGGCTCGCCGACCCCTCGGTGCTCGCGAGCGCCGAGATGAAGCGTCTGGATACGCTTCCCGTCGGCGCCTCGCGTAAGCAGTCTTAGCGTCCTAGAACTTCAACGTATCGCCGGGCTGCATGGCGTGGACCTTGGTCCGCGACTTGCCAAGCGCCTTCTTGAACTGCTCTGGCGTGCCCTTGAGCGGCGGGAACGTCCCGTAATGCATCGGCACGACGTGCTTGGGCTTGAGCATGGTGCGCGTCGCGTAGGCCGCGTGCGCCGGATCCATCGTAAAGTGCCCGCCGATCGGCAACAGCGCCAGGTCCGGCTTGTAGTACGAGCCGATGAACTTCATGTCGCTGAATACACCCGTATCGCCCGCGTGGTAAATGGTGAAACCATTTTCGAGCTTGATGATGTAGCCCACCGGTTCGCCGCCCGGGTATACGCCCTTCTTCTTCGTCTCGGGATCGACATGGACGACCGACGAGCTGTGCTCCGCGTGCACCATGGTGACCGTGATCCCATCGGCCGGATGAACGGGCCCGCTCTTGTTGAAGCGGATCATCTGCTTGCCCGGAACCATGCCGAGCGTATCGTAGGTGGTCCCCATGTCCGCATTGATCAGGACCTTCGCCCCGGTCAGCTTCGCGAGCGCAGGCAGATCCGCCGTATGGTCGAAGTGCCCGTGCGTGACGATGATCATGTCGACGTTGCCGAGCGCCGCGAGATCCTTGTACTGAGGCGGCGTTTTGGGGTTCTTCACCAGGAACGGATCGATCACGATCACCTTGCCCTTGGGCGTGGTGATCTTGAACGCGGCCTGGCCGAGCCAGAGCACCTCGGTCTTGCCGCTTTGCGCCTGCGCGGCGGGGCCGGCAAACGCGAAGGCAAACAGGGACGCGCACAGGGCGCGGACGAACGTGGTCATACGGGTATCCTCCTCCAAAAGGGCCGCCAGACTAGCATGAGTCCGGCGGTACTGCGCAAACCCGGTCAGCCGTACTTGCGCAGGTCCTCGATGACCTTGCCGTCGTTCGGCAGGCTGCCGGGCGCGACCAGTTCGACGTCGCCGCGCAGCTTGGTGACGTCGCGGATCGAGGCGACGATCGCCTCGACCAGCCCAGCGGGTCGATCGGACGCCTCGCAGCGCAGCGTCATGCGGTCGTCGCCGGTCTCGCCCTCGACCACCAGCCGGGCCTTGGCGACCTCGCGGTGGCGCCGCAGCGACCTCGTTCACCTGCTTGGGCGTGACGAACATGGCGCGCACCTTGGTGGTCTGGTCGGCGCGCCCCATCCAGCCCTTGATGCGGGTGTTGGTGCGCCCGCAGGGACTTTGTCCCGGCAGCACCGTCGACAGGTCGCCGGTGCCGAAGCGAATCAGCGGGTAGTCCTTGTTGAAGGTGGTGACGACGACCTCGCCGACCTCGCCCGGCGCCACCGGGTCGCCGGTGCCGGGACGCACGATCTCGACGATCAGCTGCTCGTCGAGGATCATGCCCTCGTTGACGCTGCCGTCGGAGTTCAGCGACTCGTAGGCGAGCAGGCCGAGGTCCGCCGTCGCGTAGCTCTGCGAAACGTGGATGCCGCGCGCGCGCATCGCCTCGCGCAGCGCCGGCGGCAGGTACTCGGCACCGACATGCGCCTTCTTCAGGCAGGAGATATCGACGTTCAGTCTCGGCCGCCTTTTCGACGATCAGCTTGAGAAACGACGGCGTGCCGACGAAGCCCGACCGCGCCGAGGTCGCGGATCGTCGATACCTGCATCTCGGTCTGACCGGTGCCGGTCGGCACCACGGTGCAGCCGATCGGCGAGCGCGCCCGATTCGAGCATCGAGCCGGCCGGGGTGAAGTGGTAGGCGAAGGTGTTGACGACGAGGTCGCCGGCGCGAAAGCCGCCGCGCGTACAGGCCGCGCGCGGTGCGCCACCAGTCGGCGCCCGCGCCCTCCGGTTCGTAGATCGGACCGGGCGAGACGAACAGCTTGTTCAGCTTCTCGAGTCGGCGTCGCGTTCGAGCCCGCCGAGCGGCGGCAGCGCCTTCTGCAGCTCGCCGAGGTCGGACTTGCGCGTCACCGGCAGCTTCGCGAGCGCAGCGCGCGAGTCGACGCTGCTTGGCGTCGATACCCCTTCAGGATGCGCTTGAAGCCGGGCGCGCGGCGCTTTGCGTGCGCGATCTGCTTCGGCAGCGCGGCCATGAGCTGTGCCTCGCGCTCGTCCGGCGTGCGAATCTCGAGCGCGTCGTAGTGCTCGGTCATGCCGTTTCTACAGCCAACGCTTGCGACGACGGTACGACTTCACGTCGCGGAAGCTCTTGCGCTCGCCAGACGAAAATCCGAGGTAGAACTCCTTCACGTCCTCGTTCTCGGCGAGCGACTTGCCTTCGCCGTCCATCACCACGCGACCGTTCTCGAGGATGTAGCCGTAGTCGGCGTACCTGAGCGCGATGTTGGTGTTCTGCTCGGCGAGCAGGAAGCTCACGCCTTCCTTCTGGTTCAGCGTCCTTCACGATCTCGAAGATCTCCTCCACCAGCTGCGGCGCGAGCCCCATCGACGGCTCGTCGAGCAGGATCATCTTCGGCGCGCGCCATCAGCGCGCGGCCGATCGCGGTCATCTGCTGCTCGCCGCCCGAGGTGTAGCCGGACTGCGACTTGCGGCGGTCCTTGAGGCGCGGGAAGTAGCTGTAGACCTTCTCCAGGTCGACGCTCGAGGTTCGCTCCGCCGCGCGTGTATAGGCGCCGGTGAGCAGGTTCTCCTCGACCGTCAGGTGCTGGAAGCAGTGCCGACCCTCCATCACCTGGCAGATGCCGCGCTTCACCAGCTCGGAGGGATTGAGCTTGTCGATGCGCTCGCCCATGAACTCGATGTGGCCCTTGGTCACGTCGCCGCGCTCGGCGCGCAGCAGGTTCGAGATCGCCTTCAGGGTCGTCGTCTTGCCGGCGCCGTTGGCACCGAGCAGCGCGACGATCTGGCCTTCCGTGCACCTGCGAGATGACACCTCTGCAGCACCAGGATGACGTGGTCGTAGATGACCTCGACGTTGCTTGACCGCCAGGTAGGCCTGCGGCTGCGGCTCGTCGGTACGTGCAGACATCTGCGGACTCCGGGCGCAAATAACAGGCGGCCGGTCGCCCTTGCCCCCGGGTAAAGCGACCGGCTTAGCTCTCCTTGGAGCAGTCGCGCGGGGTGATGCCTTTTTCCTTGGCGTACTTCGCGGCATCCTCCTCGATCATCGGCCGTACCATCGCCTTGTCGGCCGAAATCCAGTCGGTGATGATCTTCCACTTGGTGCCGTCCCACTGCTGGAACTTCACCTGCGCCGCCGCCCTCGTGGTCGAGGCACGATACCTTCAACGGCTGCATGAAGCCGGTGGCGCCCAGCTCCTTCAGTGGCATCGCTGATGGTCGAGGTTCTCGAGCCCCCAGCGCACCTGCTCGCCGGTCATCGGCTTGCCCTTGCCGTACTTCGACTGGGCCTTCCGAACGGCCTCGACCGTCACGATCGCGAACACCACGCCGCGGTTGTAGAAGATGGAGCCGATACGCGCTCTGATCCTCCATCTCGCCCTCCCCTTTGGCGTAGACGCTCTTCTTGATGTCCTGGATCACCGGGAAGTTCGCAGCCGGAAACGTTGAAGCCGGACGCGATGTAGCCCTTCGCCGCGCTGCCCGCCGGGATGACGTCCTCTTCCGCGCCCGACCACCACACGCCGATCATCTTGTTGCGCGGGAAGCCGATCTTGGCCGCCGCCTTGATCGCGGTCGGGTTCATCACCCCCCAGCCCCACAGGATCACCCAGTCAGGCTTGATCTGGCGGATCTGCAGCCACTGCGACTGCTGCTCGTTGCCCGGATGCGGCACCGCGAGTAGCGTGAGTTGATAGCCGTACTTGTCCGCCATCTTCTTCAGGACCGCATGTGGCTCCTTGCCGTAGGCCGAGTCGTGATACACGAGCACGATCTTCTTGCCCTTGAGCTTGGCAATGCCGCCTTCCTTCGTGGCCATGAACTTGATCATGGCCGTCGCTTGCGACCAATAGGTCGTGATGAGCGGGAACACATAGGGGAACACGCGTCCGTCGGCCGCCGACGTGCGCCCATAGCCGATCGAGACAATGGGAATCTTGTCGGCGGTGCCCTTCTCAATCAGCGAATAGGTGATCCCGGTCGATAGCGGATGGATCATCGTCGCGCCGGTGGGGCCCTTGTTCTTCGAGCGCTCGTAGCACTCGACGCCGCGCGCATTGTTGTACTCGGTCTCGCATTTTTCCCAGGTGAATTTGACGCCGTTCACCCCGCCGTCGCGATTGTTGATCATCTTCAGGTAGTCGAGAAACCCGCCGAAGATTCCAGAGCCGCCGGGCGCGTAGGGCCCGACCCAGTATCCGTTGGCCGGGACGAACTGTTCCTTTGCCTGTGCCGACGCCGTGCCGGTATAGCCGGCCGCCGCGAGCGCAACGCAAGCCAATGCCAAAGTAGTGCGTTTCATGGTTAGTCCTCCTCCGTGACCGCCATAGGGGTCTGTTTCAAATAGCGGAATATCGAGTATAGCCAGAACCGCGGGAGTGTCCAGCGCGCCCTCTTCCGCGATCCGGGTCTCGTTTCCTCAATGCGGAAACGGCCATAGGCGCAGCTTCTCCTTGCCGATCTGCCACAGCCGCGCCAGTCCCTGGGGCTCGACGATCAGGAAGAAGATGATCAGTCCGCCGAACATCAATCAGCTCGAGGTTCGAGACGCGGCATGCGAAATCTCGATGTCGAAGGTATGCGCAACGAAGTCGGAGGCCAGATTGAGGAAGATCGGCAGCAGCGTGATGAAGGCGGCGCCGAGGAAGCAACCCAGGATCGATCCGACGCCACCGATGATGACCATGAACAGGATCCGGAAGCGATAGGTCGAGTACGAACGCCTCGGGCTCGACCGTACCGAGGTAGGCGAAACGCGTACAGCGCGCCGGCGACGCCGCAGTAGAACGAGCTGATCGCGAACGCCAGCAGCTTGGTCTTCATCATCGGAATGCCGATCACGCTCGGCGGCGACGTCCATGTCGCGCACCGCCATGAACGCGCGCCCGGTTTCGCTGCGCATCAGGTTCTTCGCCAGCAGCGCCATCGTCGCGACGATCGACGAGCGTCAGCAGGTACTTCGACTCCGGCGTGTCGAAGGTGTAGCCGAGGATCTCGACGTCTGCGCGGTAATCACCCCCGAGGAGCTGTTGTTGGTGAACCAGCCGATCCGGTCTGGATCGTCCAGAGCACGAAGAACTGGCAGGCGAGCGTCGCCACGGCGAGGTAGAAGCCCTTGATGCGCAGGCTCGGCAGGCCGAAGACGATGCCCACCGCCGCCGCACACAGACCCGCCGAGGCGAAGCTCGGGATCACGCGGCAGCCAGGGCATGCGCAGCACGAAGTTGTACGCCATGAATGCGCCTACCGCCATGAACGCCGCGGTGCCGAGCGAGATCTGGCCCGCATAGCCCGGTCAGAATGTTCAGCCCCAGCGTCGCGAGCGAAAGAATCAGGAAGGGCGTCAGGATCGCCGACAGCCAGTACTCGGTGGAGACCAGCGGCACGACGACGAATGCGACGAAAAGCAGAAGCGCGACCGCGATCCGGTCCTGCCGAATCGGGAAGATCTGCTGTCTTCGGCGTAGGTCGACTTGAACTGCCCCGCTTCGCGATACAGCATGGCCGGCCTCTTTGATCGATGATAGTTTTTAGTTCCGACTCACGTGCGCTTCGCGAACGTGAGTCTCCACTGAAAAAGCATTTCCCTCGTTACACTCGGTCGATAGTTTTCTAGTTCCGACTCACGTTAGCTTCGCGAACGTGAGTCTGCACGAAAAAGCATTTCCCTCGCTACACTCGGTCAATGATTTTTTCCCGAACAGGCCCTGCGGCCTGACGAGAAGGAACAGGAGGCGATGACGTACGCGAACCAGGATTCGATGCCGCCGCCGACGAAACGGCCCGAGATAGACCTCCGCCAGCTTCTCGCGACGCGCCGATGATCAGGCCGCCGACGATGGCGCCGAGGATCGACTCGAAGCCGCCGAGGATGAGCACCGGCAGTGCCTTCAGCGCGAGTGAAGGTCAGCGCGTACTGCACGCCGTTACGCACGCCCCACATCAGACCCGCCACCAGCGCGACGAATCCCGGCCACCGCCCACACGATCGCCCAGATGTGCTGCAGCGGGATGCCCACGGCGAGCGCCGCCTGGTGATCGTCGGCCACGGCGCGCAGCGCACGCCCGATGCGCGTGTTCTGGAAGAAAGACCGCGAGCGACGGCGACCAGGATCGCCGCGATGCCCGCGCGAACAATGTCGAACTGGCTGATGATTGACGGTGGAGTTCGCCAGCCACTCCATCGGCACGTCCTTGATGCCGAGCTCGAGCCCGTGCGGCTGCGAGCCCCAGACCAGTCTGCGACAGGCCCTCGAGCACGAAGGTGAGGCCGATGGTCGCCATGAACAGCGTGATCGGCGGCTGGTTGACGAGCGGGCGCAGCACGATCCTTCTCGATGAGAACGCCGACCACCACCATCACCGCGAGCGTGACGGCGAGCGCGAGCCAGAAGTTCCACCCCGTGCTCGAGCAGCGAGACGAAGGTGAGCGCGGCGAAGAACACCATCGCCCCCTGGGCGAAGTTGAACACGCCCGAGGCCTTGTAGATCAGCACGAAGCCGAGCGCCACCAGCGAGTACATGATTCCCGCGAGCAGCCCGCCGATCAGCACCTCGATGAAGAACGCGACGTTCATCAGTGAGCCACCCCGAGGTAGGCGTCGATCACCGCCTGGTTGCCGCGGATTTCGTCGGGCGTGCCGTCGCCGATCTTGCGGCCGTAGTCGAGCACCACCACGCGGTCGGAGATGTCCATCACCACGCCCATGTCGTGCTCGATGAGAACAATGGTGGTGCCGTAACTGGTCGTTGACGTCGAGCACGAAGCGGCACATGTCCTGCTTTTCCTCCAGGTTCATTCCCGCCATCGGCTCGTCGAGCAGCAGGATCGTCGGCTCCGCGGCGAGCGCGCGCGCCAGCTCGACGCGCTTCTGCAGGCCGTAGGGCAGCCGCCCGACCGGCGTCTTGCGGATGTGCTGGATCTCGAGGAAGTCGATGACCTCCTCGACCGCGCGCCGGTGCTCAGTTCCTCGCGCCGCGCCGGCCCCCGACCCAGATCGCCTGCTGCGAGAAGTTCGCTGCGCATCTTCAGGTTGCGTGCCGGTCAGGATGTTGTCGAGCACGGTCATGCCCTCTGAACAGCGCGATGTTCTGGAACGTGCGCGCGATGCCGAGCGCTGCCGATTCGTGCGAGACCATGTCGTGGAATGACTTGCCGCGCAAACGGATCGTGCCCTTCTGCGGGTGGTAGACGCCGTTCAGCACGTTCAGCATCGAACTCTTGCCGGCACCGTTCGGGCCGATGATCGCGCGGATCTCGTGCTCGCGCACATCGAACGAGATGTCGGTGCAGTGCCTTCACGCCGCCGAACGCAAGCGACACGTTCTCGACCGACAGGATCACCTCGCCGGCCGCGTAGGCACGCGGGTGCTGGTGGAGCTCGAGCTCATGGCGCCGGGTCGCCTGCGTCAGGCCGCCGCCTTCGCTGCTGCCGGCGCGAAGGTCTTCGCGTCGTGAATCTTCAGGTCCGCCGAGATCGACCCGGTGCGGCCGTCCTCGTACTTGACCTGCGCCTCGATGTGCACGCTGTCCTTGTCGCTGTACAGCGCATCGAACAGCGTCGCGTACTTCTCGCCGATGAACCCGCGCCGCACCTTGCGCGTGCGCGTCAGTTCGCCGTCGTCGGCGTCGAGCTGCTTGTGCAGGATGAGGAAGCGATGAATCTGCGAGTTGGCGAGCTCCGGCTCCTGCGCAAGGTCGGCGTTGACCTTCTCGACGCAATCGCGCACGAGCGCGCACACCTCGTCGCGCGTCGCGAGGTCGGTATAGCCGGAATACGACAGGTTGCGCCGCTCGGCCCAGTCGCCCACCGCCTCGATGTCGATGTTGATGAAGGCGCAGACCTTGTCGCGCGCATCGCCGAAGGCGACCGCCTCGTGGATGTAGGGGAAGAACTTCAGCTTGTTCTCGAGGTACTTCGGCGCGAACAGGGTACCGTCGGAGAGCGCGCCGACGTCCTTCACCCGGTCGATGATCTTGAGGTGGCCATCCGGGTCGACGTAGCCCGCGTCCCCGGTGTGGAACCAACCCTCGGTGTCCTTCGCTTCCATCGTCGCCTGCGGGTTCTTGTAGTACTCGCGAAACAGGCCGGGACTGCGAATGAGAAGTTCGCGCTGCGGCGTGAACTTCAGCTCGACGCCCTTCACCGCCGGGCCGACGGTATCGGATTTCACCCCGCCGTCGAGTTGCATACAGACGAACACGCTGGTCTCGGTCGAGCCGTAGAGCTGCTTCAGGTTGATGCCGATCGAACGGTAGAACTTGAACAGATCCGGACCGATCGCTTCACCCGCGGTGTAGGCGACGCGCACGCGGCTCATGCCGAGAACGTTGCGCAGCGGGCCATAAACAAAGACTTCGCCGAGGAAGTACTGCAGCCGATCGAACAGCGACACCGGCTCGCCGTCGAGAATCCGCCCGCCGACGCGGTTGGCGACGTCCATGAAATAGTGGAAGGCCTTGCGCCCGCCCCACCACAGATCCTCGATCCGAATCATGACCTGGGTGAGCAGCGCCTCCATCACGCGCGGCGGCGCGAAATAGTACGTCGGCCCGATCTCTCGCATGTCGGTCATCACCGTCTCGGCCGACTCCGGGCAGCAGACGCAATGTCCGGTGACCATGGGCTGGGCGACCGAGAAAATGAACTGGCCAACCCAGGCCGGCGGCAGGTAGGCGAGCACCACGTCGCGCTCGCCAAGGCCATCGAACTCGGCCGACACCCTGGCGCGATCGATCAGCGCGCCATGCGTGAGCACCACGCCCTTGGCGACGCCGGTGGTGCCGGACGTAAACAGCATTGCGGCGGCGTCGCCGCCGGCGCCCTTGGCAATCTCGGTCTCGAGAAACGCAGGATCGCGCTTGAACGATTCGTGGCCGATTTCGAGCAGCCGCTCGTAGCTCATCAGTTGCGCCTGCTTGTAGTGGCGCATGCCGCGCGGATCGTCGTAATAGATATGCTTGAGCGTCGGACATTGCGGGAGGATTTCCAGCAGCTTGTCGACCTGCTCCTGGTCCTCGACCACCGCGTACCTGATCTCGGCGTTTTGGATGGGGAAGGCCATTTCGGCGCCCGCCGAATCCTGATAGAGGGGCACCGGGATGGCGCCAAGCGCCTGCACCGCGCACACAGTGGCGTAGATCCGGGGCCGGTTGTCGCCCACCAGTGCGAGATGGTCGCCGCGCGTCAGGCCCTGCTCGGCCAGTCCACAGGCCAACGCACGCACTTCATCCGCGAACTGTTTCCAGGTCCAGGTCTGCCAGATACCGAGATCCTTTTCGCGGATCGCCGGCCGGTCGCCACGTTCCTTGGCATGGCGCAGGAGCAGCTTGGGAAACGTGTCGCAGCTGTCGAGCGTACTCGTCGATCCGACGTTCGTGGCCATCGGTCGGTCTCCTCCTCAAAAACCCCCCGGGGTCAGCCGACCGTAACCCGGCCGGATGATGAAGGGATTTTCACATAGATTCCGCATCCTGCGAACCTGAGCCAGATCAAGTCCGCGCCGACCCTGCGGCGATTTTGCCCGCTTGCGCCCGGTCGGCGACAATCCCGGCTCGCCCGCGGGCCCCGATGATGACCAGCGCAACCGACCCGGCCGCCGAAGGCCGCATCACATTCGAGCGGCGCGACGCCCTCGCGCTCATCGGCATCGACCGACCGAAGAAGCTGAACGGCTTCACCCCCGCGATGTACCGGGCGCTGGCCGACGCATTCAGCGCGCTCGAGCGCGACGCCGACGCCTGGGTCGGCGTGGTGTTCGCGCACGGCGCCAATTTCACCGCCGGCCTTCAGCTCGATCTCTTCGCAGAAATGATGCGGCGCGGGGAGTCGATGATTCCGGCCGACGGCATCGATCCGCTCGGCCTGCGCGAGCCGATGCGCACGAAGCCGGTGGTGTGCGCGGTGCAGGGCATCTGTTTCACGCTCGGCATCGAATTGATGCTCGCGCAGGACATCGTCGTCGCGGCTGACGACTGCCGCTTCGCGCAGATCGAGGTCAAGCGCGGCGTGATTCCGACCGGCGGCGCGACGATGCGTTTCGTCGAGCGCGCCGGCTGGGGCAACGCACAGCGCTACCTGCTCACCGGCGACGAATTCGGTGCCGCCGAGGCCTTGCGCCTCGGCTTCGTGCAGGAGGTCGTGCCCGCGGGACGCCAACTCGAGCGCGCACTCGAGATCGCGACAGACGATCGCCGCGCAGGCGCCGCTCGCGGTGCGCGCGTCGCTCGCCTCGTCGCGACGCTACGCCGAGCGCGGCCCGCTCGGCATGAAGGCGGACATGGAGGCCGTGCAGAAGAAGCTCGCCGCGACCGAGGATGCCGCCGAGGGCGTGCGCTCGTTCGTCGAACGCCGCAACGGACGTTTTACCGGCAAATGAACGCGGAATTCGACATCCCGGTGCCCTTCGCCGAGGCCCGGGCGCGTGTGCAGCCGGAGTGGATCGATTACAACGGCCATATGAACGTCGGCTATTTCAGCGTCGTGTTCGACATCGCTGCCGACGCATTTTTCGAGTTCCTCGGGCTTGACGCAGGCCTTCCGCCTGCGGCACGGCTCGACCACCTTCGCGCTCGAGCAGCATCTGCACTTCCTGCGCGAGGTGAACGAAGGCGACGAACTGCGCTTCGAAGCGCGCCTGCTCGACTTCGATGCCAAGCGCTTCCATTTCTACCAGGAAATGTTTCGCGTCGGCGACGACCGTCCGGCGGCGTCCTGCGAGGGGCTGAGCGCGCACGTCAGCACCGCGACGCGCAAGACCGCGCCGATGCCACGGGAACTGACCGACGCGGCTCGCGGCGATCAGGCAGGCGCATGCCGCGCTCGAACGTCCCTGGCAGATCGGGCATGTCATGTCTGCGCGGCCCGTGCGCAAAACCTGACACGCGAACCCCGCTTGCCCGCGCCGCACTGCGTTGATAGGCTGCGCCCTCCCGTCACGAGGAGGTTTTGCATGCACCGCATTCTGATCGCCGTACTTGCGCTGGCCTTGCCCGCGCTCGCGACCGCGCACGATGGCGCCAGCGCCATCAAAAAGATCCGCAGCACCAAGACCGTCACCATGGCCTATCGCGCCAACGCGCTGCCGTTTTCGTTCAAGGATCCAAACGGGCAGCCGGCGGGCTACACGGTCGAACTGTGCAAGCGCGTCGCCGCGAGCATGGCATCGCAGCTCAAGATTCCGACGATCAATATCAAATGGGTCGAGGCGACGAGCCAGAACCGCTTCACGCTGGTGGAAAAAGGCACAGTCGACATGGAATGCGGCGCGACCACCGCGACCCTCAAGCGCATGGAGCGGGTGGACTTTTCCAGCTACGTGTTCATCGACAGCACGGGCGTGCTTGCCGCCGTGGCCTCAGGGATCAAATCGTTTTCCGATCTCGCCGGCAAGCGCATCGCGGTCATCGCCGGCACGACCAACGAAAAGGCGCTCAAGCGCGCGCTCACGCGCGCGGCGGTCACGGCGGACGTCGTGCCCCACAAGAGCCGTGATTCGGCTGTCGCCGCGCTCGAGGCGGGAACGGTGGACGCCTTCGCGAGCGACAAGATCCTGCTCGAGGGCATCGCGCGAAAGGTGAAGGACACCAGCAAGTACGGCCTGCTGCCGGACGACCTGTCGATCGAACCCTACGCGATCATGCTGCCGCGTGGGGACTCCGCGCTGCGCCTGGAAGTCAACCGCGCGCTCTCGCGGGTGTTCAATTCGGCCGAGATCAAAGCCGTTTTCCGGGGCACCTTCGGGGACGAGCTCGAACCGTCGCCGCTGCTCGTGGCACTCTTCACGATCGGCTACATACCGGAGTAGCGCATGCGGGCCTTCCTGCCCGTGTGAAAATAGCGCGCGAGCCCACTTTGCGAGGATTCCGTGATGGCTAAGGCATACATGGTTGTGACCTACCGTTCGATCAGCGACCCGGCGGCGCTCGCGGCATACGCGAAAATCGCCGGGCCTGCGATTCAGGCTGCGGGTGGAACGTTCCTGGTGCGCGGTACGCCCGCCAAGACCTACGAGGTGGGGATGAACGAGCGCACGGTGGTGGTGGAGTTTGCGAGCGTCGCGCAGGCGATCGCAGCGTACGAAGGCCCGGGCTACGCGGAAGCGCTCAAGGCCCTGGGCAAGAACGCGGCGCAGCGCGATATGCGCATCGTCGAGGGCGTGGCTTAGTCGGGCGCCATGCCGATGTTCGTCTGTCCCGCACCCCGGGCCAACGTCCCTTGACCGAGCCCCCGCACGATCTGATACTCACGCCCTCCGCGTTGCCGGCCATCACCTTGATCAACAAAATGAAACGACATACGTCGCGTTCGCTCAGGGCGCGGTTGGGCGCCCTCATGATTGCCCTCGGCGCCATGGGCGTTTGCTCCGCCGCGCTGGGTGCGGACGATGGCGGCAGGGTGATGGTGCAGTACGGCCCCAACGCGATTCATTACAGTCATAGCCCGGACCACGCGAAGCAATCCTGGCTGGTCGGCGCCGAGTATCTATGGGCGAACCATTGGCTTGCCGGGTTTGCCTACTTCAATAACTCCTTTGACCAGAAGTCGCAGTATGTCTATGGCGGTTACACCTGGAATCTGACGGATGACCCAGCGCGATACTGGTATTTCAAGCTCACGGGTGGGCTGATCATCGGCTACCGCGATCCGTACCAGAACAAGATTCCAATCAACGACGACGGCATTGGGCTCGGGGCGGCACCGTCTCTGGGCTATCAGTACGACCGGTTCAACGTGCAGCTCAACGTGCTCGGGACGGCGGGGCTGATGTTCACCGTCGGCTACGATCTGATCGACTGACGCCGATCCGTCGCCCACGGGCGCGACGGGCATCTCTTTGGCGCGCCGGGTCAGCGCCCGGAAAACAGGCTGATATGGCGCAGTCCCGGCAACCGGCCCAAGCGCTGCAGTCCGGGGGTGCAGAACCGCTCCAGGAACGCGCAGGCACTGGCGGCATACGGCGTATAGAGGCCCCAGCCGATGGCGATCAGGACGAGGAAGACCCCACCGACCAGGAGATCCGACAACCAATGGGCGCCGGATACGAGCCTGGGCAGCATGAACAGCACGCCGAGCACCCAGACGAGCCAGCGCCACCAGCCGCGTGCAACAAACGAAAGAAACACCGCCCACAACAGCAGGATCGACGCATGGTCGCCCGGAAAACTGCGCGCCGAAGCGTCCTTCAGGTGCCATTCCCTGTTCCAGTCGGGAAACAGGGCGGTCAGCCGAACCGCCGCCTCCACGCTCAGCGACGGACTCGCGCGCTGCCAATGCATGATTTTCACCAGTTCCGCCAAGGGACCCGCACGGATCAGCAGCAGGAGACCGAGGATCGCCAGGAATGCGTACAGCGTCTGGCGCACCTGGGATGCGGCAACGATCCAGTTTCCCTTCACCATCAGCAGCAGCATGATCAGCCCGAAACCAAGATCGACCGGCCGCATGTTGCCCACGGCCCAGACCCTCGCCCAGGCTGCGTTGCTCGCCAGCGGTGCATTCAGCAGATGGAAGACCGCGACATCGACGCGGTCCCACAGCAGCCGGGCGGGCGGCCAGAGCCAGCTGGCGAACAGGACCAGTGCAAGCAGATTGCACGCGATCAACGCGCGGGGGCGCCAGCGCGCCTGGATCATGTCCGGTGTACTCAACGCCGGCGGCCCCTGAGAAACACCGCCAGGCCGGGCAGGCTGACGAGAATGAGCAGGATTCCGTAGACTACCGACATCATCAGCACGATCGTCCGGTCGGCGCCAATCAGCGAAAACAAACCGACCAGCGCGCCCTCGCGCACGCCCCAGCCGGCAATCGATATGGGGATGACGGTCAGCACGAGCGCCGGCGGCACGATCGCCATATACGTCAGAAGATCGTAGCGCAAGCCAAGCGCCTGGCCGGTGGCAAAGAATGCCAGCATCGCAAACAATGGCACCAGCAGCGAGGACAGGAGCAGCAAGACACGGTGCCTGGAAACGGTTTGACGCAATCGGTCCGACGCCGTTTTCACGAGCGCGAGTCGCGGCGCACGGTCGAGCCATGACCATCGACCGAGGACGAACAGGCCGCAAAAGCCGAGCAGGCCGACCGCCGACAGCCACTGGATCGCGCGAACCACCTGGGGCGGCAGCACAGCGGGACCGACCAGAGTCGCCGCCAGCGCCAGCAACAACAACGCGCCCAAGCCGGTGATGCGATCGATGGCGACGCCGACCAGAACGTCGCGCTTGCGGAATCCACGGCGGGCCACATCGAGAACCCTGAGGGCATCGCCGCCAATGCTGGTCGGCAATCCCTGATTGAAGAACATGCCCTTGAAGTAGCTATCCCAGTAAAACGAAAACGTCTGGCCAAAGCCGAGATTGCGCATGATCAACTGCCATCGATAGGCCGCGATCGCGGTGCTGGCCAACTGCATCGACAGGGCGAGCAGGAGCCAGTCCGGCCTGGCGTCGCGTGCGACTTCCCAGGCCTGCCGAATATCGATCGAGCGCAGGATCAGCGCCATGATCGAAATCGACACCAGGAGGCGAGCCCAGGATTTGATCCTGTGCACGGCGGCGGACGACAGCGGTTTTGCGAAGGACAACATTGCCGCCGATGCCGTTTAGCGCTCTTGCCGGGTGTCGGTGGCCGCGCGCGCTGCGGGCGCCGCCTGATAGCCGGTGACCAGACGAAAGTGGTAGCGCCCGGCCGGCTTGCCGTTTTTCCAAACCCCGATCGCGCCGATGTCGCCCGCGGTTTTCACGCGCGCCAGCACCCGCTCGGTACTCAGAATCGACACATCCGCCCCGACGAGCAGCATCGTCTTGCCGATCTGCTGGCGGGCCGGAAACCAAAGCGCATACATCAGGCCGGTGCTGCCGAACAGATTCTCGCTTGCGGTCTCGTGTGCCGGATCGCGGCCGACCTGGACCCCTGCGGCATCGATGGTTCGGGTCCGGTAGAAGGCAAGTCCGCTGGCAATCCTGTTCCGGTCCATGCCGACGACCAGTATTTCGCGTCCCGTCTCGCGTTCGAGTCTCTGCACCAAACGCTCGATATCGCGCCCGAAATCCCGCCACCCGACGAGATGGCTGTTATGCGGATACGAGACGCCGGGCAGACCGGGCCCCAGCCACTGCAGTGCCGCTGCGTAAACAAGCAGGCAGGCCACGAGCGTCGGCGGCCACGCGCGACGACAGGCGCGCAGAACGTTCGGCAGGCCGGATTCCAGCCCCGGGGTGGCGAGCAGCGCGATGAGCGGTATCAGTGGCAGCCAGGCGGGTCCCGTCCAGTTCAGCTTGCTCGCCCGGAACAGGCTTGCCGCGGCGAACACGGCGAGCGGGAACAGTGCCAGCCAGAGCAACAGGAAATGACTGCGCTCGAATCCGGCGGCACCCCGGGCACGCAGGATCGAGAATCCGGTCGCAATCTGCTTGCGGAAAACAACCAGCGCGACGATCGAGACAACGCCCGTCGGCGTCAGCAGGACAAAGACGTTGCCCAGGTAGCGCGGCAAGGAAAAGGAGAATTTGCTCGTCATCCTGCTTTGGCTCTGGAATGCGAACGACGCCCAGTCGTGCTGCCAGTTCCAGACAATGACCGGCGAGAGCAGGACGAGCGCAACGAGCACGGCGACATAGGGTTGCGGTCGCGTCAACCATTTGCGCGAAGGCCGGTCGATCAGAACGAACAGCACGATTGCCGCGCCCAGCAGGACGATGGTGTATTTCGAAATCATGCCCAGGCCGATGGCGACACCGAGCCACAGCCATGCGCGCGGTTCTTCCTTCGCCACGATCCGATGCATGAAATAGATCGCCGCCGCCCAGCACGCCGTGAGCGGCGCATCGGGACTCATGAACAGCCCGACAAAGAAAAAGTACGGCAATACGGCAATCAGCGCGAGCGCCCGTTGGGCGGCCGCCCGGCCGAGGACATCGCGGGTCAGCCGATAGGCAAAGAAGGCCGTAACCAGCCAGCATAGAAACGCCGCGGCGCGCACTGCAAATTCCATGTTGCCCATCAGGCCGACAAACGGCCGCATGATCCAGGCCACCATCAACGGATGATCCAGATACCCGATATCCAGGTGCTGGGTGTAGTTCCAGTAGTAGGCTTCCTCGAACAGGAGCTCCGGCACGCCGAGGTAGACGAGCCTCAAGGTGACGGCGTAGATCACCACCGCCAGGCAAAATCGATCCCACCCGCGTTCGGCGGCGCCGCTCTGCGCGCGTTGCGGATTCGCGAACCAGAGCATTGCGCCGCAAAACATTGCCAACGAAAATACGGCAGCGGTGACCTGCGCGGGGATGGCGGGTACGCCGAGGACTTGCTCCAGCGCGGCCAACAGTCCGCCTTGCAGGAAAACCACCAGCAAGGCGATCGCGGCAATCGCCGGCACGCGCGCCAGCCTCAAGGCGCCCAGTCTCATCCCGTTTCGGCCAGCGCCTGGCGCAACTGCTGCAGCACCGCTTCCGGGGTAATGACCTGCAGACACACATTGTCGGTACAGGGTGTCCTGCGATGGTTGGTCGCGCTCACGCAGGGAGAGCAGGCCAGCCCGGCATAGATCGGCGTGCTGTTGCCGAGCGAGCCGTACAGCAGCGGCGTTTCCGGGCCGTACAGCACGAAGCTGCGCAATCCGGTCACCGACGAGAAATGGCCTGGCCCCGAATCATTCGTCAGCATGAGTTCGGCAATTTGATAAAGCGCCGGCAATTCTTCCAGCGCGCTGCAACCGGCAAAATTCACGCAGCGTGCGTCTCTCACCTGACGCTGCAGCAACGCCGCCGCCTCGCGCTCCTGCGGCGAACCAGTGATCAGGACCAGCAGCTTTTCGTCATCCGCGAGCAGGCCGCGCATCACCGCCGCAAAGCGCTCGGGCATCCAGCGTCGCTGGGGCAGCAGCTCGCTGGCGTTCGGATTGATCAATACGATTCGATGGCGCGTTGCCTCATAGGGCGGATAGGCGACGCGCACGCGCTCGCGCATCGTCTCCATGGCGCCCGCATCGATCGCAGCGCGGGTCAGCGCGATCTCGCGATCGTCGATTTGCGTCTTGGAAAAGGGCAGTTCCACCCGCTCTGCGAGGGCCGCATTGATCAGCGCGATGAAATTCTTCGCGATGTGCAGGTGCGGGTTGTAGGCCACCCGGTGCGTCAGCATATTGCCCCGATACAGACCCTCGTCGTTGAACGCGTGAAAGCCGATCCGCCTGACGGCCCCGGACAAGCCGGTCAGCAGCGCGCTGTAGCGTGAAAACAGCTCCAGGTCGATTACCGTATCGATCCGCCACCTGCGCACCCAGAAAAGGTAACGCACACTGTCGAGCGCAAGATTGAGGAAGCTGTCTTCGCGGATCGTAAAGACGTTGCTTTTCGGCACCGTACCCAAGAGACGCAAGCTGGCCGCGTTCGATCGGAAAATCAGGAAATACGGCTCGGCGCCGGCAACGCCACGCATCTTGCGCATCGCCGGGTCCGCCAGGATGGCACTGCCCATCTCCGAGAGTTCGATGAACAGGACGTTCTTCGGCGCCGTGCGCACCGGCCCTGCCAGCAGGCTTGCGAGGCGGACCAGCAGCGTCGCCAGGAAACACAGTGGAATGCCGGCCCAGTAATCCACCCTTCGCATCAACTCGATTTTCATGGGGCCTGGATCCTGTCAGTGAAGGTTAGAGCCCGGCGGAACCTTCGAATGCGCAGATCCCGCGCGCGACGCCGGATGCATCACGGCGCAAGGTCGGGCGGCGCGACCCCGAGCGGAATTCGATGCCGCGCGTAAGACCACACATATTGTTCGGGATTGCGTCGGATCAGGTTCTCGAGCGCGCGATTCAGCTGGCGAACGGCGGACTCTTCAGGCTGAGGAGTCGGGAGCGGCTTGAGATGGATGCGATAACCGCTGCCACGCGCCAGGCGCTCGCAGAAACATAGGATTACGGCCGCACCCGTTCGTTGCTGCAGGCGGTTCCACAATGTCATCGTGTACGCGGGTCGGCCGAAGAACTGGGCCCATTCGCCCTCGCCTCGCGTCGGCACCTGGTCGGGCAGAATGCCGACCCACTCGCCGCGCCTCAGCGCGGCGAGCAACGCCGTCGCGCCCCGCGTATTGGCTGGCACCAAATGGACATTGCCGCGTGCACGCCCCATGTGCGCGAACAAACGGAACAGCCGCTGTCGCGGCGGACGGTAGATGACCGTGATGGGGGAATACGACGCGGCAAACTGCGCCGCGATCTCGAATGAACCCAGATGCGGCGTGAGAAAGATGATCCCCTTTCCGCGCGCGTGCGCCTCGACAACCCAGTGCTCGCCCTCCACGTGGCGCACGAGCTTCACAAGCTCGTCCTGCGGTCTTTGCCAAAACCACACCATCTCGAGCAGCATCTTGCCGGCCTCGGCGATCGCAGCGCGTACCTGGCGCGGCGTGCCGAATCCCGCGTGACGCATGTTGTCCACCAGACGCCTGCGCTCGCGCTTGGCGAGCATCAGCGCTACCGCGGCGAGCGAGGCGCCGACCGATTGGACGGCGCGGAGCGGGAGGACTGCAATGAGCCGAAACAGCAGGCGCGGCCCTAGACCCATTCCCTGGAGTGCCCGGTCGCCTTGCTGCAGACCCTCGGTGTCGGTGACGGATCGCATGTTCAACAGCCTGGCGGTCGCTCGCTGGCCGGCAGTGTTCTATGTCCCAGGGACAGACTGAAAGCGCTGTCAGCACGATGCATGAGCGCCGTTGCCGAATTCTACTTCGGCGCCTCGACCGCACGTTGGCGACGCGCAGCGGTCAGGGCGCCGCCATCTCGCGCGGCTGCGCCGCCGGCCGCGCCATCGAATGGCGCACTTCGATCGGCGTGACCGAGGTGTCGTGACTTGCCGGCGCGCCGTCGATACCGTGCATCGGGATTTGACTGGCCGGCGGACGCGATTGACGCTCGATGCGGCCGAACTTCAGTCGCATGGCCCAACCCAAGGTGCGGATGATCGTCATTGCCAGCCCCATCATGCCGAAGATCTGCAAATAGGCAGGCGTCGTGGAAACACGCGTCTTGCGACGGATCAGCGCGACCACAAACCAGAGCGGATTGTAGAAGTACAGATATCCCGCAAGCAGCGTCAACTGGTTCTTCCACGGACGCTTGTGATTGGACGCAACAACGTAGTTGCCGTCGCACATGTAGGGGCGCACCGCCTTGCCGCCCGCACTGGCCAACACCTGACCGCCCGTATAGGTCGACTCGAGCAGCTTCGAACCCACGGCGGGCGTGAGCATCAGCACCTGCATCGAGACCGCACCGGCCCTGCGCAGGAGATCGATCTGATTCAGCAAGCCGTAGTTCGACCCGCGCGAGTAGAGTGGCTGCGTGTCGTGGTGCATCATCATCGGCATCGGAGAGATGCCCGCATCGCGCAGGGCGCGAAACGCCTCGGTGGTCTTGTCGGCGCTCTGGCCCTTCTTGACGAGCGTCGCGGTCAGATCCTCGACGCCGAGCCACAACGCCCGGCAGCCCGACTCGCGCATGAGCGGCAGGTGATCGCGCAGCTTCAGCGTGTCGTGTACGGTCACTTCCGTGTACCACCGCGCGTAGCTGCGCAGCTTCACGCCATTGAATTCCGCGCGGGCCAGCGTGTCGACGATATCGAGCGTGCGCGATTTGTCGTTGAAGAAGTTGTCGTCGGCGCCAAAGAAATGGCGTAAACCGTAGGCCTGATTGAGGCGAAACATCTCGTCGGCGATTCGTTCACCGCTCTTTACGCGGTACTGGCGCTGGTTATAGGCGGGAATCGGGCAATACGGACAGGCGAATTTGCAGCCGAAGGTCAGGACCAGAGAACTGATGGGACTGCGCCTGCGTACCTGATCGACCGGCATCGCGCGCGCGCTGAGCGTCGCGTGCCGACCCGGGGGTTCCAGCAGGCGGTACCCAAGTACCGGATGGGGCAGCTCGTCGAGATCGCCGACCAGGCGTTGAATGCCTGTGTCGACCAGTTCCTCGGCAATGCCGTCCTTGCCGCCGCGCGAATAGACCAGACCCGGAACATCGTCGAGCGCCCCGCCGTCGCGCGCGCGAACGAACGCCGCCCGCATGGACTCGCCGCGGCCGCGCATCGACAGCAGCACTTCGATGAGACTCAGCAGGACGAATTCCTCACCCGTGACGACGACGTCAGCGCCCCCCGGGCGCGCGGGGTTGGCACTGAACAGGTCATAGGGCTCGTACACCGCGTGCGGACCGCCGGCGATGATCAGTGGACGATGTGCAAGGTCGATCCGGTGGGCATCCCGGATCAGATCCGTGCAGGTCTCGGAATGCAGGCTCATGCTCGACACCATGAATACATCGGGAATCCGGCCGTCGAGCTGCATCTGCGACGGGCGGAAATTGCGGTTCCACTGCTGCAGGACGATCCGGGTCTTGTCGAACCCGGCGTCCACCATCGCCGAACCGACGGCCCGGACCCCCGCGGGAATCATGCGCATGTCGGCGAAGATGAACGGCAGCATCCGCGTGCGATGGTCGAACGCGCAGGCGATTACGGACGACAGGTCGTGTTCCCGGGCGCGAATTCGCAGGCGTTCGCGAACGCCTGTCAACTCACCTGGTTTGAGCAGTTCGTCGCCGCGGGTGCGCCGGGGGAGTTCCATTGCAGATCCCTCAGTCCGGCTGCGGCCGTTCCGCGTCGCGCTTTTTCAGCACCAGGTGCATCCCGAACCAAGGGTAGCGGATCTCTCGGCGCTCGAGCGGTTCGAACCCGGATGCGGTCAGCCTGGCGACCAGATCGTCTACCGTTTCCCAGTAGAACGCCTCCCATGCGCTGGGCGCGATGCCTTCGCGCGCTCCCATCGCCGCCTCGACGATGAACTGACCGTCGGCCTTCAGCACGCGGCGCACTTCGCCCAGCATCCGTTCCAGATCGTAGGAATGATCCAGCGAGTTCGTGAACACCACGTCCACACAGTGGTCTGCGAACTGCAAATCGTGAAAATCGCCGACGACCACGAATCGATTGTCGGCACCCGGATTGAGATCGACGCCTACCGCGAAGCAGCCCAGCGCGCGAAACGCCTTGACTTCGCTTCCGAGCCGCGCCGCCAGGCACAGGACACTGGCGCCGGGCTTCACCCGATCGATCTTTCTCAGGCGTGCGCCAAGTTGGGCGACGAACTCCCGATCGTATTCCTCCAGCAGCACCCCATCGAGCAACGCGAGTTTGGATTTCTGGTGCGCGACATAGTCTTCGTAGCGTTCGTAGCGCCTGGCGCTGAAGCGCTCACCCGTCTCGTGCGCCCAGGCCGGCGCGTCCATCGTGTTGCGAACGCGGCTCAGGCGACGGATCGCAACCGTTTTACGGATCTCACGCGCAAGCGATGAAAACAGATTCAATCCCATTCACGCCCCCCCCGGCAGGCGCCGAGCGTCGCTGCGGCGCGCAGAACGCAGCGACGATGCGGCCGCTGTTGTAGAGCGTCGGCGGACCCGACTGCGTCACCTTGCGGATTTCGGCTTGCTTCGTCGATTCGTCGGCGCATCATACAGCGCCCGGGCGGCGACTCGGTCCGGGATCCCATACGGCGCTACGCGACATGCGCATCGTCGAGGGCGTGGCTTGATCGGGGCTTCGACCCCGATTTTCATCCTGCAGCCGCGCGCCAGACTCGGCTATTTGAGCTGCAAGATGAAACTTCCATCGCCACGCTCGACTGCGATCAGTCGCAGCAGCGGCGCGAGTTGCTGCCGGTACGGCGGTGGAACGCGCGCGGTGGCCTGGAACGCAGGGCGGCGGCCGCGGGTCCAGGATCCTTCACCGTGGAGCTGCAGCGGTCCCTGAAGCGTGCGTAGCGAAGCACGCACCGTAGCGCCGTCGCCTTTGAAGTTCAGTTCGTAGTCGCCCAAAGGCGAGACCGGCGCCGACGCCGATCCGGCGCCGCGCCATTGCAGCTTGCCGTCGCCCTGAATGGCGCGGCCGCGCCCGAACGAAAGGCGTGCGACGTGGAGCAGCACCTCGCCCGCGAGCTCGAGCGGCGCCAGCTCGGGCACCCCCAGAGCCAGTACCGCGGCCGGCAGCGTAATGTCGGCGTCCGTCACTTCAGTCTGCGACAGCGAAAGAGTCGCTGGAAAAGGTTTGGCCGCGTGGTCCAGTGCAACCTCGTAGCGGAGCTTTCCGCGCAGCAGATAGGCGGGCAGGACACGCCAGACAACGTTCTTGGCAATTCCGGTTCGGCGCTTTGGATCGCGCAATTCGATCTGTCCGGTCCCAGACCACAGCGTGCCACGCGCTTCGGTGAGGCGGATCCTGCCTTCGCTCTCCTGGCGCAGGCCGGCGTCGATCAAGGTCGCCGGCGCAGTGGCGATCAGGCAAAGCGCGTACACGCCCAACCCGAAACCGACAAGGTGCCAACGCCTCACTATGGTTTGCTGCGGGTGAAGGTGGCTGTCACGCCCACCTGACCTCGCGTTGACAGGGCTTCGGCCCGAGCGATGCTGAGACGGATATGCTGCGCCTGCAGGGCTGCGGCCCAGGCAAGCCAGTCGGCAAACGCGACCGAGCCGAATACCACCTGCACCCGGTTCGCATCGACGACATCGATGCGCGACAGCGCGCCGGCAAGTCCGGCCGCCTCGGCCTGCGTCTGCACCTGCGTGCGCAGATCGGTCTGCGCGCCCGGCGGCACCTGCGCGGCGCGCACGCGCTCAAGTTCGGTCGCATCCCGATCGAGACGCAAGGCCTGCGCGCGCAGGACGGACAGCGACGAACCCAGCTGCGTACGCGCTCGGTTTGCCGACTGTACCAGCCACAGATACAACACCGCGCCCACGAGCGCCACCAATACGGCGATCACCAACCGATCGCGGGGAGAACGCGATTCCCACAACGTGCGCAGCCGCGCTTTCATAAGGAACGCACTGTAAGGACCACCGTCGCGCTGCCGGCGCGCATCGCGCCCTGCGAAGCGTCGGTTCGCATGCCCGCCTGGCGCAGGCGCGCTATGACGCCGCGCAGCTGCGCCTTCTCCAGTGCCGCAAGCTCGAGCGTCATGCGTCCGCTCTCGTAGGACAGAATGCGCAATTTGCCCACTGGCACGCCCTTCAATGCGCCCCCCAGCGTCACGATCATCGGCAGAAAGTCGCCACTGTCGGTTTGGCCGGCGGCATGGCGCGCCTCGGCGAGCTTGCGGCGCATCTGCAGCGCCGGGTCCGACACCGCGACCGCTTCGGGAAAGGCGGCACGAAATCGCGATTCCATCTGCTGGCGCAAGCTGCGCTGCTCGGTGGCAAGCCGCGTCCAATCGGCGACCAGCGCCAGCCCGTGAATGGCCAAGGCGACACCCACGATCCAGGCTGCGGGTCGCAATCTTGCCAGCGTGCCGGGGGGGACGCGCCAGCGCGCGCGCTCCTGAACCAGGCTGACGCCAGCGTCGGGCGGCGCCGTGCGCCAGTCCCAGGTTCCGGCAAGGCGCAGCGCCACGCCAAGCGCGCGCTGCCATGCCTCGATTTCGAGCGGCGCGTCCGGCGCGTTTGCATACACCGCGATCGATGCCGGCGCCTCGCCGCGCGATTTAGCCTCGTCCAGCATCATGCGCAGCGACAGCGGAGGGGATTCCGGTCCGCCGCGATCGGTCGTCGTGCCTTCAAACTCGCCGGTACGCACGAACCCCTCGTGGCCGTCCCAGGCGAGACTCCATTCTCCCGTCGTCCACGGCAGCATCAAGGTTTCGCAGTAAACCTCGTGCTTGCGGATGCCGGCAGCCTCGAGGGCATCGTGCCATTGCCTCAGTCCCAAGCGGTCCGCGACCGCGAGCACATCGGCACCGGCAACCGAAGCGAGCCAACTCACCTGGTTGGCATCGGGATCGCCCAGCGTCTCGTCCTCCACCGCGAAAGCAAGCACCGACCCGGCATGGCGCTTGGCCGACTGCGGCAGGCGCGCGCGGGTGATCAGGACTTCGGCGGCGGGAAGTACCAGTTGGACGCGCTCGGCACGCTGGGGCAGCTGCGCCAGCCCGCCCGCACCGACGAGCGCTTCGCTGCCGCCGCCGATCAGCGCCCATTGACACTGCCCCGGGTTGCGCAAAGAACCGTAGATTCGAAGCAGGCTCATAGGGTTTTTCGCCATACGACGACGGGCCATCCGGCGGCGCCGCGCGCGAGTAAGGCTTTGCCGCTCGCCTGCGCACCGCCGACGGTCACGCGCAGCGTCGCCATAAAGTAATCGCTGCTCACGGTGATGTCGGTCGCAGCCGCCTCGGCCCCCGCGGGAAGCCGTTTGCGGAAATCCTCGACGCTGCGATAGTAGGCCCGGTCCCGCTGCGTCACCAGGAGCCGGGCGGCGCCGAGATCGAGGCCCTCGATCACTGCGTAAAGCACGCCCGGCGGGGCCGTATTCACGTTGACGGCCGTAAAGCGGGGCAGCGCGGTGACGTAGGGGCGCAGGCGGGCACGCACATTGTCATCGAAGCCGCGCACCAGCGCGAGCTCGTCGAGGTCAGTCAGCGGCTGGTTGGCGGTGAGGTAAGGCGAATCCAAAGCCAGATAGTACCTATCCTCGGCGCCATACCGCGGCTGCGGCTGATCGTCTTCGTCGATCCAGTCCGCGAGCGCGTCGGCCAGCTCCTCGGGCAAATTCAGGATCTCCAGCAGGCGCCGGAAATGCGCGAGTTGCGCGAGGCTGACCTTTCCCTGCGTCACCAGATTGTTTAGATTGAATGCGCCCTGCTGATCCACGATTCGACCCACGAGTTCGCCGCTTTCGACCCGCACCGTCGGCAACTTCAGAGCCCATGGTTCTCCCAGATGATCGACGCGGCTGATGCGACGATCATCGCTCAGCACTGCGCGCGCCCAGTCCGCACCCGCCTGCAGCACCGCCCGCGCCTGGACGTGGCCGGCGCTGAGTTCGACCTGACGTGACCAGATTGCCTGCGATACCAGGATCGCCGCCGCCGCCATTGCCGCGAGGGCGACCACACCCATCGCAAGCACGATGGCGACACCGCGCTGGCGCGTTTTCATGTTTGCAGTGCGAATACGCGCACGATCTCCTCGTCGGAGACGAGTACGATGCGCAGGCGCACGGCCCGGGGAATAGGCGGGTCGGCCGGTGACCGAGGCCAAGCATCGACCCATGCGAGGGCGGGATCGAGATAGTGCAGATCGAATACTTTCACTCCGGCCAGAACAGGGTAGCGCGCGGGCACCGTGTCCGGCGCGACATCGAGGCCGGGCCACACCCACAACTCGATCTCCTGTTTCTCGTTCAGACGGTAGCCAATGCGGCGCGTGGTGTCGACGCCCTCGGTCGAGGCAAAGCGGCTGAATTCAAGGCGTGCCTCCGATGTCACGCGCGCCTCGCCGCGCCACGCCGGCGCGGTCCCGGCGGCGGAACGCACCGCACGCGGCGAGGCGAGTTCCACGTCGCGCGCAAAGCGCACGAAGAACGCTGCCACGTGCCGCCATTTTTCACTCTCCTGCCGGACGTGTTGGCGCGCGTCAAGCACCGCACTCAGTCCGCGGTAGGACATCAGCGCGAGTAGCGCGAGCACCACCAGCGCGCTCAGCACCTCGATCAGGGTGAAGCCGCGCGCAGCGGCGCCGGGGTTGGACTTCATCTGACCTGTCAAGGTGCCTTCACGACGAACCCGACGAGGTGCGCCAAGGCGTGCGATTCGTCAGCGTTCGCGAAAACCCGGATATCGACACGGCGGAATCTGGCATTTGGCGTGGCAATGACTTCCTCACGCCAGACGAAGTCGAACCCCCCTTCGCGACCTTTGCCACGCTGTATGCCCAGCGACAGCCAGTCCGCGCGGGCGCGATGTTCGGCCAGACGATTTTCCGCAACCCAACCGGCAAACAGGCGCGAGCGCAGCTCGGCGACGTTATTCGTACCCTGTCCGGCCGCGCGCAGCGCCGACAGAAGCGCGATCGAGAGGATCGCGAGCGCGACCAGCACCTCGATCAGCGTGAACCCTGTGTGCCTACCGCGGACCCGCGTCGCCATCAACCTTTCCTTCGCCCGGCACCACGCGTACATCACCGACTGGAGATCCGACAACCGAGTAGCGCTCGGCTCCCAGGGACATGCCAACAGAAAACGCGAGCAATGCGCCCTGAGGCGTAAATTCGAGACGCATGTCGCCCTGCGGCCGCATGTTCTCGACGCGAAAGTCGGACACCGACACGCCCTGCGGCAGGATTCGCGCGCGCAGCGGTTCGCCGTCGCGGATTTCGAGCCAGCCGGCATCCTCGCCGGAGCGCCAGAACCGATAGCCTGATTCATCGCCAGTCCAGGCGATGGATCTTCCCGTGAGCCGCGCTTCCGTGGCGGCGAGATTCAGGAGCTGCGACAGGCGGTCGGCTTCGAGGCGAAGTACGGCGCGCTCGTCCGGGCGCGTGATGGCGCTGACCAGTCCGATAAACAGACCGATGATCATCAGGACCACGAGCATCTCGATGAGCGTAAAACCCAGCCTCCGCCCGAAATCAGTCCGGTCTTTCGTCGGCGCGGGCCGAATGGCGATGCGCTGATGTGTGATCGCCGTCGCATGGGGCGTGGCGACGCGGAACGGTCGTTGTGCCACGCGAGGGTCGTTGCGCGCGACGCTGCGGCTCATGCGATCGCAATCACAATCGAAGCGCTCTTGCGCCATGCGGCTAGAGGCTCCAGGAACCGATGTCGGCGTTGATCTCTTCGCCGCCGGGTGCACCGTCGGCGCCGTAGCTGAAAACGTCGATCTCACCGTGCACTCCGGGATTCAGATACTGGTAGGGCGTGCCCCAGGGGTCCTTGGGCAGGCGCTCGACATACCCGCCCGTTTTCCAGTTGGCCGGAATCGGTGAGGCGGTCGACTGCGTCACCAGCGCCTGCAATCCCTGTTCGGTCGTGGGGTAGCGCTGATTGTCGAGACGGTAGAGCTTGAGCGCCTGCATCAGGCTCGCGATGTCCTGCTTTGCCGCCAGCACCCGGGCCTCGTCCGGACGGCTGATGATTTTCGGCACCACCAAGGCCGCGAGTATGCCCAGAATGACGACGACCACCATCACTTCGAGCAATGTAAAACCGCGTTGTCTACGAAGCCCGACCAGCATCGCCAGATCACCCTTTCAATTGATTATCTTACGTATGGAAAACAACGGCTTATATTGTATTTCATAAGCGAGGGATTGGCGATCGTCGAGGCCTTTTCGATCCTGACCTGATGCCGTCTCATCCGTCGCCAAACAGCTCTAGTGACCTCTCGTGCGCTGGGCCCCGCCTGCGCGCAACCTTGAACCGTGCGGCTACAGATCATGGGGCCGCGGACAGGCAGTCGATCGCAGTCCCTGCGGATTCTGGGGCACCCTTCGGAAAATCGATTTGATCCAGATCGATCCGCTATTCTTGTGTTAATGCTACAAAGCATGTACGGGCGATGACTGCGTCCGGCCTGCACCTCTTCCCACGCGCGGATGACATCATCGAAGAATGCGAGGACAGCTGTTGGGACGATTGCCTGTTGCGCAAACGAGCGTCTTTCTGGTCACGCTGGCGGGTCTGGCGCTTTTGAGCGTGGTGCTCGCGTACTGGACCTGGGTGTGGTTTGCCCCGCGTGCCGAACCGCGGGCGCAGGCCGAACCGGTACAAAGCGGCAGCCTGGCGTCCGCCGCGGCCCTGTTCGGCACGGCGCGCCCCGAGCAGAAGACTGCCGTGCCGACGGGAATCGCGATCCGGCTGCTCGGCGTCGTGGCCGCCTCGCACAGACCGGCTCGGCTACGCGGTTGTGCAACTCGAGGCGAAGCGGATTCTGGCGGTGCCCGAGGGCGAGGAAATCGGCCCGGGAATCCGGCTTGCCGAAGTCCATCCGGATCACGTCATCCTGGAGCGTAGCGGGATGCGTGAAACGCTCGCCTGGCCGCAAAGGCGCATCACTCCGGCACCTGCCGCGCCCACGCGTGGGGCACCCGGCGCTCGCACGCGTGAGGTGCCGGCCGCCCGCACGCGTAATATGGAATAGCCATCGTTTGCCAATCGTGCGTCCACGGATGGATATATGAAGCGTCGCCGGATAGAGGCCGGATTTGTGTGCATAGCGCTCCTGGCGGGTGCAGGCCAGGCGCTTGCCGCCGAACCGGCCTCCAAGGCGCAGCCTCGCGCCACCGCGGCCGCGCGCCAGGCCGAACCGGATCTCGTGACCCTGAACTTTGTCAACGCCGACATCGAAGGCGTGGTCAAGGTGGTGGGCGAAATTACCGGCAAGAATCTTCGTGCTCGATCCGCGCGTCAAGGGCACGGTCAACATCGTCTCGGCCAAGCCGGTGCCCAGGGACCTGCGTCTACGACGTATTCCTGTCGGCGATGCGGCTGCAGGGCTTTGCCACGGTCGAGGAACGCGGCGTCGTCATGATCGTTCCCGAGGCCGATGCCAAGGTACACCGAAGCCCGACGCTGGGCCCGCGAGACAGTTCGCGCGATGCGGGATCGACCCATCCAGACGCAGGTGTTCACACTGAAACATCGAATCGGCCACGCAGCTCGTGCCGGTACTGCGCCCGCTGATCGCCCCCAACAACACGATCACCGCCAACCCCAACAACAATACGCTGGTGGTCACCGATTACGCGAGCAACCTGCAGCGCATCGCAAAAATCATCGAGTCGATCGACCAGCCGAACGACACGGAGCCGATCATCATCCAGCTTCGCCATGCATCGGCGCTCGACGTCGCACAAACCGTAAGCCGCCTGCTCGCGGAGCCGGCGCGGCCGGCGGACCCTTCGCGTCAATTCACGATTACCGCGGATGCGCGCACCAACAGCGTGCTCGCCCGCGCGGGCGATCCGTCACGCGATGCCGCGGGTACGCCAATTGGTCGCGATGCTGGATTCGCAGACCAGTGCCGGCGGCAATATTCACGTCGTCTACCTGAAGAACGCGGTCGCCGTGAAGCTGGCGGAGGTACTGCGCGCGATCTACATCGGGCGACGCCGCGCCCGCGACGGCGCCTGCGGCGGCGAGTCCCATCGCGCCGGTCTTGGCGGCGGCCGCACGGCGCCGACGCAAAGCGCGTCCCTGGCGCCCGGCATCATCCAGGCCGATGCCGCCACCAATTCGATCATCATCACCGCGCCGGATGCGATCTACAACAATCTGCGCGCCGCGGTCGAAAAACTCGACGTGCGCCGGGCGCAGGTCTATGTCGAGGCGCTGATTGCCGAGATCACCGCCGACAAGGCTGCGGAGTTCGGCGTCCAGTGGCAGGGCCTGAGCGGGTTGGGCAAGAGCGATACGCAAGGGATTCGGTGGTACCAATTTCGGCAGACCCGCCGGACAGAATATCATCGGCATCTGCCGCGAACCCGGGCCTCATCGGGACGCGGGCTGAATATCGGTGTGGTCAATGGCACGGTCACGATACCCGGCGTGGGCGAGATTCTGAACCTCGGACGTTCTGGTCCGCGCACTCGAGACGCGACACCAACGCGAACATCCTGTCGACGCCGACGCTGCTGACGCTGGACAACGAGGAAGCGAGCATCGTCATCGGCCAGAACGTGCCCTTCATTACCGGCCAGTACGCCGTCTCGGCGCGGCGACCACGCCGACGCCGTTTCAGACGATCGAGCGCAAGGATGTCGGCCTCACGCTCCGAATCAAGCCGCAGATCTCGGAAGGCGGCACGGTGCGACTGCAGATCTTTCAGGAAGTCTCCAGCGTGATCGAGCGCACTGACCCCGCCGGTCGTGATCACCAACAAGCGCGCAGTCGAGTCGACGGTACTGGTCGATGACGGCCAGATCATCGTGATCGGCGGCCTGATTCAGGACTCGGTGAGGATGGCGATGAAAAAGTTCCCGGTGCTCGGCGATCTGCCGTTGCTCGGCGGCCTTTTCAGGTACAGCACACGTTCGCGCACCAAGACGAATTTGATGGTATTCCTGCGACCGACAGTGATGCGCACCGCCCAGGGCGCCGATGCGATCACCACCGACCGCTACGACTACATACTCGGCGAGCAGCTCAAGGCCACGCCCAGAGCCCAGCTCTTCCGCCAATTGGATCACCCACCCTGCCGCCGCGTCCGGGCACGTCGCCGGCAGAGACCGGCACGCCCGAGGCAAGACGGTTCGCCGCGGCCGAGACCGGCAGGCCTGCGGCTGACGGTGACGATCCGCGTCGAGCCTCCGTTTACGCAGGCGCAATGATCAAGCCTGCAGTTCCTTACGCTTTTGCCAAGGCCAACGGCGTTGTCGTGACCGCGCTGGCCGACGGCTCGGCGCAGGTCGCCGTGCGCAGGGCGCCGCTATGGGTGCGCTCGCCGAATTGCGGCGCACATTGGGCGTCCCGCTGCAGGCCGGCGCCTAAACGCGGACGAGTTCGATGAACTGCTCTCGGCGCAGTACAACGACCGCCGATTCCGGCGCCGCAGCGCTGGCCGACGATCTGGCGCAGGATCTGGACCTGTCGCGGCTGCTGCAGGAAATCCCCAGGGTCGAGGACCTGCTCGACAGCCAGCACGATGCGCCGCTGATCCGCCTGATCAATGCGCTGTTCACGCAGGCGCTGCGCGACGGCGCCTCCGACATCCATATCGACCCCTTCGAGACGCGCTCGGTCGTGCGCCTGCGTATCGACGGCACTGCTGCGCGACCTGATCGAGCCTGCACGCGCGCTGCACGCCGCGATTGTTTCGCGCGTCAAAATCATGGCGCAGCTCGATATTGCCGAGAAGCGCCTGCCGCAGGACGGCCGGATTACGCTGCGCGTTGCGGGCAAACCGATCGACGTGCGGGTGTCGACGATTCCGACCGGCCATGGTGAGCGCGTGGTGTTGCGCTTGCTCGACAAGCAGGCGGCACGACTGGATCTGTCGCGGCTGGGGATGGACGCACGCGACACTTGCGCAGATGGATCGACTCATCCGTGAGCCCCACGGCATCGTGCTGGTCACCGGCCCGACCGGGTCGGGCAAGACCACCACGCTGTATGCGGCGCTGTCGAGGCTCGATGCCGAAGTCGCTCAACATCATGACCGTCGAGGACCCGATCGAATACGACCTCGATGGCATCAGTCAGACGCAGATCAACGCCCGAATCGAGATGACGTTTCGCGCGCGCGCTGCGCACGATACTGCGCCAGGACCCCGATGTCGTCATGATCGGCGAAATCCGCGATCTGGAGACCGCGCAGATCGCGGTGCAGGCCAGCCTGACCGGCCATCTGGTGTTCGCCACGCTGCACACCAACGATGCGGTCAGCGCGGTCACCCGGCTGGTCGACATGGGCGTCGAGCCGTTTCTGCTGGCCTCGAGCCTGATCGGTGTGGTCGCACAGCGCCTGGTGCGCTGCTTGTGCCCCGAATGCCGCAAGCCGTTTGCCGCGATGCGGCCCAATTGCGGGCGCTGGGATTCGCGCCGCAGCGCCGGGCGACCTTCTATGCCGCGCAAGGCTGCCCCACCTGCAATCAGTCGGGCTACCGGGGCCGTACCGGCATTTACGAGCTGGTGACCGTCGACGATGGCTTCCGCCGGCTGATCCATGACCGAGCGCCCGGAGCAGACGCTGCGCGACCATGCGGTGGCGCAGGGCATGCGCTCGTTGCGAGAGGACGGCATGCGCTGGGCTGGCGCAGGGCGTGATCAGCCTGGAAGAGGTGGTGCGCGTGACGCGGGAATAGCGGCGGCATGGAGGCATTCCACTACGAGGCGCTGGATGCCGCCGGACGCACGGTATCCGGGGTGCTGCAGGCCGATACACCGCGCCAGGCGCGGCGCCAGTTGCGCGCCCAGGGTCTGCTTCCCTCGGCAGGTCGATCCGGTGCGCCGCGCGAGCGGGCGCGACAACCGTGGGCACGCGGCATCGCCTCGACCGAGCTGAGCCTGGTGACCCGTCAGCTGGCGACACTGCTCGCTTCCGGCCTGACGGTGGAGCAGTCGCTCAGCGCGCTGATCGAGGACAGCGACCGCGCCGTGACGCGGGAAGTGCTGGGCGGCGTGAAGGCCGAGATCACGGCCGGACTGTCGCTGGCCGGCGCGCTGGGCAGCTACGACAAGAGTTTTCCCGACTTCTACCGGGCACTGGTCCACGGCGGCGAGGAATCGGGTGCGCTGCCGACGGTGCTGCAGCATCTTGCCGACTATCTCGATGCACGTCAGGCGCTGAAGCAGAAAACCACGCTGGCGCTGCTCTACCCGGTCCTGGTCACGCTGGTCGCGATCAGCATCGTGACCGGCCTGCTGGTGTTTGTCGTGCCGCAGGTCGTGCAGGTGTTTCAGCAGTCGCGGCAGAGCCTGCCGATGCTCACGCGCGCGCTGATCGCGCTCTCCGATTTCCTGCACGCGGGCCTGGCCCTATCTCGCGGTTGCTGTCATCGGCGCCGGGGTCGCGGCGCGTCTGGCGCTGCGCCGCGATGCGCCACGGCGCCGCTGGCACGCCTTGTTGCTGCGGACCGCCGTGGCTGGGGCCGCTGATTCGCGGCGTCAATACGTCGCGCTTCGCCAGCACGCTCGCGATTCTGGTCGGCGGCGGCGTGCCGCTGCTCTCGGCGCTCAATTCCGGCGCGCGCGTGATGACCAACATGGTGATGCGCGAGGCCATCGAGGCCGCCACCGAGCGCGTGCGCGAAGGCGAGAGCCTGGCGCGGGCGCTGGGCGCAACGCGCGGCGTTTCCGCCGCTCACGGTCCATCTGGTGGCGAGCGGAGAAGTGAGCGGCAAACTCGAACAGATGCTGGAGCGCGCCGCTCAGCTCGAGACCCAGGCGCTCGAGCGGCGCCTGGCGGTATTCCTGACCGTGCTCGAGCCGGTGATGATCCTGGTGATGGGCGGGATCGTGCTGCTGATCGTGCTCGCCATACTGCTGCCGATCATCGAGATCAACCAGCTGGTGCGTTAGAAGTCGTATCTCACAGACGCCGCGAACACATGCACGCGATAGCGTGGTGATTGTTCGCCGAAGGTCAGAACGTTCGGAATCGTGTTGGGCGCGACGCCGTCGATCATCCAGTTTTCGCTGTCGTAGCGTTCGTACCAGTACCCCCCGCGCAGAGAGACGTTATCCTCGAGTCGGTAGATGGCATAGAGTTTCAAGCTATCACGCGACGTGGAAAGGTCGGGGAACACGGAATTCGTCGCAGCCGTGTTGTCGCGGATCGTGCCCCGTGACCGGGTCACCGTGTAATCCGCGCCGAGGTCGAGCTTGTCCTTGATCGCAGCGTGTTTTACGCCGACGCCGAACAACTTGAACGTGTCTTGGTTCTCACCCGACCAATCCGGTGTCGAGAAGGTCTGGCTCCCGGCCTGATTCGACTTGATTTTCTGGTAGTTCGCGAAAAGGTGCAGACTGGTCTGCGCCGTGAGCATCATGGAGACATCGGCATCCACGTTGAGTTCCTTGCCGCTGGTCAGGCCGATCGACGATTCCGAATAATCGTCCTTGGACGCATCCGCCCGGAGCCCGATGTTTATGCTGTCCGTCGCGGCAATGTCGACGCGCAACTCCGCGCTATCCCGCGTGCGATCGGCCATGTTGAATTTTCTCAGCAGCGGATTCTCCGGCGGGGTGATCGCGGCGACCGCTACGTAGTCCGACTTGCTGCGCTTGCCACGGCCGAGCTTCAACGTCAGGTCGACGTTGTCCATGGCGCGGGAGGTGATTTTTCCCCAGAACGTATTCTCGCGGGTCCTATCGACCTCTTGAAAAGTACGCTGGATCGAGTCGTAATCGTAACCGACCGAGGCCTTGGTGCGTGGCGTGGCTTTGTAGTCGGCCCTAAGCTTCAACTTGTCCTGGGTGAAACTGTATGGCAGGTTTGTTCTCGGCGCCGCGAGGAACATGTCGGTCGTCACCCAGGCCGTAGCCGCCTGCTGCGTGCGGTTGTCACGATCGTTGCGTGTGTACGCTGCTTTCAGCCGGAGCTGGTCCGTGACCGCCGAGTTGAGTTCGAGCTTCGCATTGAGAACGTTCGCGCGGCCATCCAGCGAAGATCGCGTCATCGCCGGAACGGCCAGAGTCGTATTCAAGGTCTGCGCGAGAAAAGTATCGTTCTGCGTCATGCGGCCATACGCGATGTCGGCGGTCGCCCGCGTCCGGTCGGTGAACTGGTATCCCAAAGAGGCCGACAACTGGTGGAACTGGTTATCCGGCGGAAGCGCGAGTTGGCCGGCAACGGCACCGGGGAATGCCGGCAGCGTATAGGGATTTTGCCAAGTCAGAGAGGCGTCGCTGTTGCGGAACGTCGAGCCGTAATACGCGATCTTCGCCTGCAGCTTGGCGCCCGTGTACGAGGCCGAAGCGTCTATCTGATCGGTCTCATAATCCACCGGCGCAACCAACTGGGCGGCATTGACGAAAAACGAACCGGCGGACCCTTTCGTGCCGTCCCGGGTTTGGTGACGATAGCTGACCGCGTACTTCCAAGCGCCCGCCGGGGTCCAGGACGCGCCGATGCCGAGCTTTTTCCTTTTCGTTTCAAGATCGACCGGCTGCAGCGTGCCTGCCAAGGGCATGAGCCCTGTCGTGCCCGCCGGATAGCCGGCCGGCAGCGTCAACGCCGCGCCTCCGCTTCCGATGAAGGGCGTTTGCGCGCTGTCCGATACGAAATGCGGCAACTCCTGATAGTTCAGCAACAGTTTGTAGCTGCCTTGTTGCCCGCCTTCCGCGTCCAGAGAACGCGTATCGAGCCCGAGATTCGCTGCATCGACGTCCCAGTAAGCCGCGTCTGCGCCGCGAAATCGTGCGGTCCCGTTGCCGATGAAGAATGCGCCCTGCTTTTGAAGGCCGTTGTACTCGCCGAATTTGAACGACGAGTCCGAGACGTGACCGACACCCAGTTCGACCGTCCCGCTGACGCCCTTCTCGAATTTACAGAGCTTGCATTCCCACTTCGAAGTGTCGACGGCCTGGCCCGTGGCGCTGGCAGACAGCGCCGAAAGCATGCTGAGCAGAAACAACTGAGTCGCGGTTTTCATGTTTCTGTCCTGTTCTCCGTTTGTCTCGCCGACCTCTGCAGTCGTTCATCGGGACGGGCGCCGGTCATCGCATCAGCTTGACGCCCGACGGATGGTTCGAACCGTGAACCTGAGAATGACAATTGATGCAGCCTCCCGCGAGCACGAAGGCCGCTCCGCCCCCGCCGCCTCCCGGCAACGTGGCGCTTGTATAGCCGACCGAGGGATGGCCGGCCACCGTATGACATTGCTGGCACAGCATCGGCGGAGTTTTCGTCAACAATACCGGTCGCGCCGACCCGTGCGGCGAGTGACACAAGGTGCAGTCCTCGGCCACCGGCGCATGTTCCCACAGGAACGGACCGCGCTTTTCCGCATGACAGCTGTAGCAGGTCTGATTCACGGTTGGCTTCGCCAGCATCGCTGCAGTGTTCGACCCATGCGGGCTGTGACACTCGCTGCAGGTGATGACGCCGAAACGCACCGGATGTGCAGACGGCTTGTTGAAGTCCGCGCGCGCCTTCTGGTGGCAGTTGTAACAGACCACGGGCTGGGTCGCTTTGGCAAGCACGGGATCATGCTCGGCGTGAAGCTTGTGGCAACGGGTACAGGCAACGTCGTTTGTCTCATGCCTGCTGCCCTTCCAGCCGATGCGGGCGTTGCCCTGATGGCAGCCCAGACAGACCTTGTTGCGCTGCTCGACCGAAAGGAAGGAGGTCTCTTTGAAACTGTTGATCGCGTCCTTGCTCGCGGTGCCGGCGTGCTTGGCGCCCGGGCCGTGGCAGGCCTCGCATTGCAATCCTGCAAAGGGCGTGCGCTTGTCGGCGCGGTTGGCGTGCTTGGTCTTGAAGATGGGAAAAATCGGATACGGCCATTCCTCGGTGTGGCACACGAGGCAGGTGTCGGCGCCGTTTTCGCTGTACTCGGTGCCCTGGCCCGCGGCCGGCGCCGCGGCGGCGGCCTGGGCGGATGCGGCAGCGCTGAACGCGAGGCCGGATACCAGGAGCAGCGCGGCAAGTAATGATTTCTTGATATTCATCGGCGTCTGCCCGTGAGCCAGGATTCTTATTGATTCATCCAGCGCATCATGTCGTCTGCTGCGATTATCCGCCGAGGCCGGATCCCGCCATCGCCCCTACTTCACACCGTGGACCCTTTTGACGCCCACCGGTCCGCCAGGTGCGTGACAAAGAGTACAGTTTTCAGGGGCGCTGGCATCAATGGTTGCCTGCGTAACCGAAAATTGCCCAGCGGCGATGGCACTCGTGATGTGGACCCGCACGGGCCCGCTATCGTGGCACGAAGTGCACACGGACGCGGTCGGCGAGGTCCTCAGGTTATCTGCGGCATCGATCGCCGCGGCGCCCGTAGTCGCGTGTGCCACTGGGTCCGTGGTCGTCGTGGTCCCCAGGATTCCATTCGCCGTCGGCGCCGCCCAGAGGCCCGTCAACTGGTACGACGTGTCGGTGTGGCACGCGGTGCAATTGTTCAGCTTGCCCGGGAAAACGACGTTACTGAAATCGTTCGGGCCGGTGAAGCCGTAGACGACGATGCCTTTTTCGCGGTATCCGCCGTTGCTCGCCTGGCCGGCGTGGACGCCATGGATCAGCGTCTTGAAGTCGACCGCCTCTTCGAACTTGCCATCGATCCCGCCGGTGAGGACGCCCGCGGCCGCCGGGCGCCGGCCCGCATCGGTCGCATTCGGGTTGTGGCACACCACACACACGCCGATTTCATTGGTGCGGTTGTTGCCATGCAGACTCAGCACGCCATGGCAGGCGTTGCACTTGGCGATGTCGACCACTGCGCGTCGCGCAACCGCCGTGCCGGTGATCGGGAAATCCTTGAAGGCGCTCGTGACCGCCAGCCGATCGGTAAACGTCCCGGGCGTGGTGACATCGCCCGCAGGATGCCCGTCGATCATGACCCGCAGCGTACCCGTCGCGGGGACGGTGACGGGAATGACGACCGTTGAGACGACGGTGTAAGTACCCGGCGCACCGCCCGGAACCACTGCCGGATTGTTAAGCACAGCGATACCGACCGGCTGGCCGAAACGTTGGTTGTTGCCGTCGTTGCCGATGTCGGCGATGCCCACCTTGGTCCAGCCCAGCCTGACGTTCAGCGAGCTGGCGCCGGCCGTGAACGCCGGGTCGGTCTTGATGTCGTAGGGCATGTCCCCATTGGTGGGATCGGTGACCGAGAAGGTGACGACGGGGAAACTGCCCGGTGCCGTGGGTGTGGCACTGATGATGTTCAATTTGAACTTGGCCGCCGCCGCCTTGAATTGCGCCGGGACGTCATGCGCCACCGTCACGTCCGCGACCCTTCCGGTCCCGTGGCAGAGCACGCAACTGCTGTTGTCGGTCATGATGCCGCCCGAGTGCGCCACCGTCTGATACGGCCTGGCCGGATCGGGCTGGGCACCGAAATAGACATTGTCGTGGCACGAGCCGCAGGCTGCCATGCTCGGCTGAGTTGTCCAATAGTCGCCCTGCGCGCTCAGTGCGCCATCGTGGCACCGGGTGCAATTGCGCACGTCCTGCGTGAAGGTCACCGCCGAGAAATCCGTGCCGTCGATCGTGTACGGGTAACCCGCGATTACGCTCGGCAGGGCGGCACCGGCATTGTTGTAATGGATCTTGTGGATCATCACCCTGAAATCCACCGTCGTGTTCGGCGTCGGGCCTACCCACGAACCGGGGTTGTGACAGGTGACGCACAGCTTGGTATCCACGCGCGTGCCGTGCGCCGTGAGGTCGTCATGGCAGCTGTTGCAGGTGGACGTCAGCACCACATCGAGTTGGGTGCCGGCGCCGCCGGCCGGCACGAAATCAAACTCGCCCGTGGCCTTTGGATACGCGTTGTTGCCCTGCTGAATCGTCACCCGGTGCGTGTAGCTCGGCTGATAGCTGGTGTCCAGCGCCTTGCCGTTTGCATCCGTGCACGGCGCAGGACAGGGGTTCGCCGCGGGGCTGGTGATGTCGGTGGCAAAGGTATAGGTGTAACTGCCGTTCCCGTGGTTCAACAGCGTGCCGAAGGCACGGCCGGCAGCGAATCGCTCCTGGCTGCCCTGCACGGCACCATTGCTCGCGCTGTTGATGTAGTTCTGCCAAATGCTCGGCTCACCGTTCGATCCCGGCATCAGCTTTGCAATATTGAAACGCAGGTCCGTCTCGGCGATGCCGGCCATGCCAACGCCGGCCTGGTTGGTGACCGTGAAGGCCACTGCCGGCGGGCTGTTGACACATGCCGCATTGACCGTGATGTTCAGGGCGGTCGCCGCGCTCAACGCGGCCGTGCCAGTCGCAACCGTCCCCGCCCCCGCGGGCGTCCCCACGCAACTTGCAACGCCACCCGAGCCGCCATCGGAGCCGCCACCACCACACCCCAAAAGAGTGACTGCCAGCAGGCACGCCACGCCAAGATTGATCCACCGACGATACGACGTTCGATTTTGGTCCATGACGATCCGTTTGTCTGCTGCCAAGCCCACTAGAGCATCGCGTTCTGCAAGCCGTCTTTTGATCAACCAACTGTACGCAAAATTCTACGGCGAAACAAGGGATTGAGCATCCAAGTTTATATTGGTTTTCATCCGCTGCCTGGCGCCTGCAAACCAATACCGCGGTGTGCATTCGCGGGGGTTCATGTGGCAGTGGGCGACGCGGGTCCGTCGGACTCGACCCTATAATCGCAAAACGCTTTCCGTTCCTCGTTTCCATCCATGTACCTGAGCTACTTTGGCTTTGCGGAAGCGCCGTTCTCCATCGCGCCGGACCCGCGCTATCTTTACCTGACCCGGAGCCATCAGGAGGCGCTCGCGCATCTGCTGTATGGCGTGAACGGCGATGGGGGGTTCGTGCTGCTCACGGGCGAGGTCGGGGCAGGCAAAACCACGGTATGCCGCTGCCTGCTCGAGCAGATTCCCGATTCCTGCGATGTCGCCTATATCTTCAACCCCAGGCTGACGGTGGAGGAGCTGCTCTCGACCATTTGCGTCGAATTGGGCATTGCCTGTCCGCCTGACAATACCAGCATCAAGGTGTTCGTCGATTGCATCAACGCCTACCTGCTCGATGCCAATGCCAGGGGCAGGCACACGGTGCTGATCATCGACGAGGCGCAGAATCTCTCGGCAGAAGTTCTGGAGCAGATGCGCCTTCTCACCAATCTGGAAACCAACCAGCGCAAGCTCCTGCAGATCATCCTGCTGGGTCAGCCGGAGCTGGCGGAAATGCTGGCGCGGCCGGAATTGCGGCAGCTCGCGCAACGCATCGTCGCGCGCTATCACCTGGGATCCCTCAGCAAGCCGGAGGTCGGCCCCTATGTGCGACATCGCCTTGCGGTGGCCGGCGCGCAGCACGCAGCTGTTTCCCGAGGCCCTCATGGCGCAGCTGTATCGCCTGAGCAAGGGCGTGCCCCGGATCATCAACGTGCTGTGCGACCGGGCGCTGCTGGGCGCCTACACGCAGGGAAAGGAGCGGGTGGATCGTGCGACGCTCGCTCGAGCGGCGCGCGAGGTGTTCGGGCAACGAATGGCGCGAAGGCCGCGCGTGTTGCACGTCCTTTCGGCGCTGCTGATTCTCGTCGCCGGCGGCGCACTCGCGCTGGGCGCGCATCAGTGGGTGCAGCGGGACAGCGAGACGCCGATTCTGTCACCCGCGGCCGAAAAATTCGTCGCGCCTCCGGCGAAGACGACGACTGCCAAGACCGTCGAGGACGTCAGGCCGGCAGAGACGCCATCAAATGCCCTGGCATGGCCGGCAGATGTGCCGCGGGCGGGCAGCATGACGATGGCATATGCCGCGCTGTTCCGAGCCTGGGGTGCGGACTTCGAGGATGGCGACCCCTGCCGGCAGGCCGAAAGCGCAGGGTTGCGCTGTCGAACCGCGCGTGGCGGATTGGATGCGCTGCGCGAGATCGATCGGCCCGCGGTGATGAGCATGCGCGACGCACAAGGCAGGGAATTCGATGTGGCGCTGACTGGGCTTGACGACGAGACGGCCACCGTGTCGGTCGGCGGCGAGACCCGGTCGGTGGCGCTCGAGACCCTGGCAGCCCAGTGGTCCGGGTACTACACTGTGCTGTGGCGTTTGCCCCCGCAGGCGCACACGTATATCCAATACGGTGACCGCGGTCCGGCGGTGGCGTGGCTGCGCACGCAGCTCGCACAGGGGCGCGGCGGTGCGGCTCAGACGAGCGAGAATCCTGTGTTCGATGATGCCCTCTGGCAGCAGGTCAAGCAGTTTCAGCTCGAGCAAGGATTGATGCCCGACGGGATCGCAGGGCCCCGCACCCTGATGCGCTTGAATGTCGTATCCGAACAATCGGCGCCGACGCTGTTGCGCGAGAACGGAAAGAGTACGGATGTCGTACATCCTTGACGCCCTCAGGAAATCGGATCAGCAGCGCCAGCGCGGCGTACCCCCGACGCTGCTTCCACCGCAGGCGGCGGCCGTCGTGCCCAGACGCCGCATGTCGACGTCTCATGTCCTGCTTACGGCGGTGGTCCTGGTCGGCGCCGGCATCGTGATCGGCGCGCTGCGTCCATGGCAGACCGAACAGACGGCTCCCGCGACACACGCTGCCGCCATGAACGCACCCGCGTCGAGCCCACGCCCATCCCCGGTGCCCGTGCAGCCGCACATGGCCCGCAAATCAGAGCCACAGCTGCCGGCGCGGAAAACTGCGCCGGCCGCGCAGTCCAACAAACCCGATGAAGAAAAGGTGCTGACGATCGCAGAATTGCCGGTATCGATACAGCAGGAAATCCCGGCCATGTCGATTACGGTTCACGCCTACGCGCGCGCTTCCAAAGACCGTCTGGTCAGTATCAACGATCGGGTGCTGCGCGAAGGCGACTACCTGGCGCCGGGATTGAGGCTGGAACAGATCACGCCGAAGGGCATGATTCTGCGCTTCAAGGGATACCGCTTCCGCCGCGGCGCGCGTTAGCGCGGCGCGGTAGCCCCTGCGCTTCGCCGTGCGGCCCTGCCGCCGGTCGCGATCGATTGCTCAGTCACGCAATTTTCCGCCTCGCAAATAAAAAAAGGGAGAGCCATCGCTGGCTCTCCCCATTCGAGCGACCGCGTTTGCCGCTTAGTCCACGTGATCGAGATGCTTCTCGACGCTGACGAAGGAGCCCGGCCCGTGGCAACCATTGCAGGACTCAAACACTGCCCCGGCGATGATGTCAGCCTGGGTCAGCGTCCCGAAGACTCCCCCGCCCAAGAGGGCGTGGTTCTGCCGGCCCTTCGCGTCATGGCAGGAGAGACAGGTGGCCGTCTTGGGCGAGATCACCAGCGCATCGGGCGCGCCGCGCTTTGCGCCGTACCCGCTACGACGACCGATCCCAGCACGCCCATATCCTGCTTCCACGAATCGTTGACGTGGCAGGTGTTGCAGTCCGCGATGTTCCCGGGCCACGCGACTTCTTTTGCGAAGTTCGTCACTGCCGTCGGGTCGCCCGCATCGGAGCACACCGTCACCATGTCGGTCGTCGACACGCAGTTCTTGTCGAACGAGTCCCGAACCGTGTTGTCATGCGTGTACGGATAGGTCCGCACACTGGTCGGGGCGGCGTGTAGGCCATGGATCATGCGCTTGAAGTGGTACGACTCGTTGAACGTCGGCGATCCATCCGCCATGACCGTTCCGCTCGACACCCGGCCCGGATCGTGGCAGATCACGCAGGCTTCGACGAAATTGCGTGATCCCCCGTGAAACGCATTCAGGTGCGTGTTGGAACCCGCAGCGGTTCCCAACGTGCTGTGGCAAGCGTTGCACTTGTCGTTGGAAACAACCGTGCGTCGCTGCGTCAGCGTGCCGCTGATGGCGAAATCCTTATAGGTGTTCTGGACGGATACATTGACCGTTCCTCCGCCCGTCGCTGGGGACCCATCGTAGTTCGTCGCGGGTTCAGCGACCCGGCCAGAACTGATGACTCTGGCGGTTCCTGCCGCGACCTGCTGCCCCGCTATATCCGCGGGAATCGGAATCACCGCCGTGTAATGGTTACTGCCGTCGTTGACTGGATTGGTCAGGTCGCCCGGATCACACCAGGATATGCGTACGCTGCCCCCTCCGTTGTTGTAGCTCGAGAACTCCGTCACGCTGGTCGGTTGCCCTGGCAGGTTTTGGTAGCCCACGTAGAGCCGATTCGAGCTGCTGTAGATCGGAGCGCCGCAAAGATCCCACGCCGCGTTGCCGTTGGTCGTATCCGCCATAAAGTACTTGACCGTCACGTTGCGGGTAGTGGAGTCGTACGTGACGCTCTCGATATTCATCTTGTACTTGGCGGAGTTAGCCTCGGCCTGGTTGAAGTGCTTCTTGTCGGGACTGGCAAACATCCCTGCGCCGTGGCAGTTCGCGCAAGAGCTGTTGTTGGACGCGGCGCTCAAACCAAAGCTGGCGTGCGTCGTTGCCCAGTCACTTCCCGGACCCGACTGGTGGCAGGTCAGGCAGGCCTGCTTGGTCGGCTTGGATTTCCAGTTGTCGGCCTGCGGCGCCTTGTTGCCATCGTGGCACTTGGTGCAGTTGCGCAGGTCCTGCGGAAAGCCCACTTCACCGTAGTCGTGCTTGCTGTCCCGGTAGCCCCAGATGACGTAATCGTCGCCCACAGAGGCGTTCAGTCTGCCGGCATGGATCTTGTGGACCATGGTCTTCAACTCAAGCACGTTGCCGCTGTTGGCATCGGTCGTGCCGTTGTTGTGGCACAGCACGCAGTACTGCGGATCGATCCGCCCGCCGCCGTGCAGCGCAAGCCGGTTGTGGCATTGGTTGCAGCTGGTCACGTCGACCACCTTGCGCGTCAGCGCAGGGTCGGTGACCTCCACAGAATTACCGCTGGCGTCGAGGGTGAAGTCGAAGATGGGGTTGACCTGCACCGTCTTGCCGGCTGCATTGGTATAGCTCAACTGGATGCCGATGCGATGGGTTTTGCTGGGCTCATACGGGACATCGGTCTGGGTGGGATCCGTAATGTCGGTGCTGAAGGTGTAGGTGTAGTAACCGTCGGCGTTATAGACCAACTGAGCGGCGGTGCTCGAGTCGGTGTTGGCCTGCCTGGCGGATGCGAGCACCGGCGTGCCGCCCGGGCCGACGCCGGCCGTCGGCGTCTCGGTGCGAGAGACGTAATTCGCCCAGTCGTCGGGATCACCGTTGGCGCCGCGAGTCAGCTTGGCGAGGTTGAATCTCACATTGGACGTGGTCAGGCCGGTCACCACCGCGCCGTCAGAGAACACGGTGAAGTGCACCTTGGGCGGGCTGGCCACTTGCACGGCCGGCAGGCCGGCGTTCTGAAGGACAACGAAGGCGGCGAACTGGTTGACCGCCGAGTCGTTCAGGGGGTCCGCCGCCGCTGCCGCTATGGCAGCGGCCAAGTTTGTCGGTCCCGGACCCGGAGGCACAACACCAGTACCACCGCCACTGCTGCCGCCGCCACCGCAACCCGCCAGGCTACCGACGAGCAATGCCAAAAGACCGAAGCGACGGATGGTGAGTTTCATGTTCTTCCCCAGTAATAATTATTCAAGAATATCTAGCGGCTGTTGACGAATGAGGTGACGAAATTGGACGAATTGCACGCCCCTCGTATTCGCCGAGAGCTTGTCGCGTTTGGGGCACGGTATCAACGGTATGCTGCGCCGCATCTGATCTAGATCAAACTTGGCGTTTGTGGGCTCAGCTACGAGGTTGGACGATGCGGCGATGATCTTGAAAGCATGACAAATATCATGCCGCCGCTCTGCAAACAGCGCCTGCGCGACCTATCCGTCGGCAGGCAGAAACCTCAGCCCTGGTCAGGCGGGTGCCGGTACTCCGGCTCGAGCTCGATGTCCTGCTCGAGGTGCCGCAGCAGACCCGTGTCGGTGAGCGCCTTGCGCATCTTTTCCGGGATCACCGCCGAGCCGAGCGTGCCGTCCTCGTTGATGCGCGCGTAGACCCGCGTCGCGCGGCCCTCGGTGATCAGCGCGCCGCTGGCGGCGTTCACCGCCTTGCAGTTCCAGTGCAGCGTGCGCTCGCCCAGCTTGGCGAGCGACACCACGCAGGCAACGCGGTCGCCGTAGGCCGCCGGGCCGATGAAGCGGAAATGGATCTCGCCCATGACGAAGGTGGTGCGGTCGTTGCGGATCATTTCGTCGATCGGGAAGCCGATGGTGCGGAACAGGTCGTGCTCGGCGTCGTTGAACCAGGCGACGATCCGCGGGTAGTAGACCAGGCCGAACGGATCGGACTCGCCCCAGTTGACGGTGATTTCCTTCCAATACATCGGTGTCGCCATCACCTCTCTCCCGCGCCGCTGGCCGAAAGATTTGGATTCTATCCAAGGCACGCAAAGAAGACCGCGCTCGACCGCGACTCGGTCCAGGATCCCATACGGACGCGCGTCGCTTTCCCATCTGCGGCCCAACGGTCCAGGCCCGGACCGGCAGTGGCCTTGCGCGCCCCGCGATGTGGCAAAGCGAACAGATGGGCAACTGCGCTGGGCGCATAATCGCAGCTTGCGCCAAGCCGCGAACCCGTTCCGCCTTCAGCTTGTTACGGTGTCTGCGCCAACGTGGGCCTGCGCCGCCACCCGAACGACTACGCCATTGTCTCGGCAGCGGGATTGCCTGGCAGGCATTGGGTTGAACATGATCAAAGGAATCCGCGATACCCATCCGACTCACTGAAGAAGCCGACGCGAAGGTGCTCGTCATACACGTCAGCGGCACGCTCATGAAGGCGGATTACGGACCCTTCGTAGCCGAGTTCGAGCGGTCCGCGATGGTCGGGGAAAAGAAATGGCATCGCGCCATGGCGACATTGTGCAAGCCGTTCACGCAAGCGACGGTGCGATACTTCGATCACAGCGACGCGGCCGAAGCACGCATGTGGTTGAACGAAGCCTAGCGTGCCCGGCCGCGGTCGACAGCCATGGCCATGCCCGCCCCTGAATACAAACCGACGAACGCAGGCGTCATCGCCTCGGTGCGCGGCAGCGTGGTGGACATGCGTTTCGAAACGCATTTGCCCTCCATCTACTCCGTGCTGCACGCGCAGGCGGGGGAAATCGTCATCGAGGTCCTGGCTCAGCTCGACGCGCGCCACGTGCGCGGCATCGCGCTGACGCCCACGCAAGGCCTTGCCCGCGGCATGGCGGTGGTCGACACGGGCGGGCCGCTGCAAGCGCCGGTGGGCAAGGGCATTCTTTCGCGCATGTTCGACGTGTTTGGCAATGCCATCGACCGCGAAGCGGCGCCGACCGACGTCCAGATGCGTTCCGTGCATCGGGCGCCGCCATCCCTGGCGCGGCGTTCTACCAAGTCCGAGGTCTTCGAGACCGGCATCAAGATCATCGACCTGCTCATGCCGCTGGAGCGCGGCGGCAAGGCGGGGCTTTTTGGCGGCGCGGGCGTCGGCAAGACGGTGTTGCTCACCGAGATGATCCACAACATGGTCGGACAGCACGAAGGCGTGAGCATATTCTGCGGCATCGGCGAGCGCTGCCGCGAAGGGGAGGAACTCTACCGCGACATGAATGCGGCGGGCGTGCTGGCGAACATGGTGATGGTGTTCGGCCAGATGAACGAACCCCCCGGCGCGCGGTTCCGCGTCGGCCATGCGGCGCTGACGATGGCCGAGTATTTTCGGGACGACGAGCACCGCGATGTGTTGCTGCTCATCGACAACATCTTTCGTTTTATTCAAGCCGGCTCGGAAGTGTCCGGTTTGATGGGGCAGATGCCGTCGCGTCTGGGCTATCAGCCCACGATGGGCACCGAGTTGTCGGGGTTGGAGGAGCGCATCGCCAACACCGATACCGGCGCCATTACCTCGATTCAGGCCGTCTATGTACCGGCGGACGATTTCACCGATCCCGCGGCAGTACATACGTTCTCGCATCTGTCCGCCTCCATGGTGCTCTCGCGCAAGCGGGCGAGCGAAGGCCTTTATCCGGCCATCGACCCGCTGCAATCCGGTTCCAAGATGGCGACCCCGGGCATCATCGGCGCACGGCATTACGGCCTGGCGCAGGACATTCGGCGCACGCTCGCGCAGTACGCGGAACTCAAGGACATCATCGCCATGCTCGGCCTGGAGCAGCTTTCTGCGGAGGACCGCAACGTGGTCGCCCGTGCCCGCCGGTTGGAGCGATTCCTCACGCAGCCTTTCTTCACGACCGAGCAGTTCACCGGCCGCAAGGGAAAACTCGTCGGCCTCAAGGACGCGCTGGACGGCTGCGAGCGCATCCTGCGCGATGAATTCAAAGACATGCCGGAGAGCGCGCTCTACATGATCGGAACGATCGACGAGGCGAAGGAAAAAGCGAAGCCCCGAACGGCGCTCGAGCAGACCGCCAACGCGAATGAATCTTAAGGTCCTCCTGCCGTTTCAAATCTTCGTCGAAAAGACCGGCGTGTCACGCATCGTCGCGGAGACGCGCGAAGGTGCATTCGGGCTCCTGCCCCACCGGTTGGACTGCGTGGCGGCACTGACGCCGGGGATTCTGGTCTACGAGACCGATGCCGCGGGAGAGGTTTTTATCGCCGTGGATGAAGGCGTACTGGTCAAGGCCGGCGCAGACGTGCTCGTTTCCGTGCGCCGGGCGATCGCGGGAACGAACCTCGACCAATTGCGCGATGCGGTGGAGCAGGAGTTTCTGACCCTGGACGAGCAGGAGCAACGCGTACGCTCGGTCGTTGCGAAACTGGAAGCTGGATTTCTGCGTCGCTTCGCGACCTTTAAGCATGAATGACGAACCGATCGCAAAGACCCCGAACAACGGGTCGAACTTCGCCGGGCAGGTCGGCGTGAAGGCGGCGCGCAAGCTCAAGGCGCGGCGCCATGCCACGCCGGGCGTATGGTTCGGCTTGGGCATGATTGGACTCGTCGGCTGGTCAGTGGCCGTTCCAACGCTGCTCGGCGCAGCGCTTGGCCTGTGGCTGGACCAGCGCTATCCGGGAGGCCGTTCCTGGACGCTGGCGTTGCTGGTGGCCGGGCTCGCAATCGGCTGTTTGAACGCGTGGCATTGGGTCGCCAAGGAAGACCAGGCCATGCGGGAGGAACGAGACGATGTCGATGAATGAAACGCTGACGTTGGTGCTGGCGTGGGTGGCGGGGGCGGGGCTCGGGGCGATGTTCTTTGGCGGCCTGTGGTGGACGGTGCGCAGGGGCGCTGCGTCGCCAAGGCGAGCGCTTTGGTTCGTCGCCAGCGCGCTGCTGCGGATCAGCGTGGCCTTGGGTGGGTTCTACCTGGTCGGCGGCGGCCAATGGGAGCGGCTGCTGGCCTGTCTCGTTGGATTCGTCATGGCACGTCTGATCGTGATGCGCCTGACCCGACCCTCGGCAGGCCAGCCCCCCCGGGCACTGGAGGGCCGCCATGCGCCTTAGTCCCGACGCGATTGTGTTCTGGCAGCAAGGGTTTTTCAAACTCAACGCCACCATTGTGTTCACCTGGGGACTGATGCTCGTGCTGGCGGTCGGGTCAAGACTCATCACGCGCAAGCTGGCGACGGGTCTGCAACGTTCCCGCTGGCAGAACCTCCTCGAGATCGTCGTCACCGGCATCGCGAAGCAAATCGAAGAAGTCGGCCTCACACACCCGGAAAAGTACCTGCCGTTTTTGGGCACGCTGTTCCTGTTCGTCGCTACGGCTGCGCTCTGCACCGTCTTCCCCGGCTACGAGCCGCCGACGGGCTCGCTGTCGACCACGGCAGCGCTCGCGCTGTGCGTTCTGGTGGCGGTGCCGCTGTTCGGCATCCAGGAGCAGGGGCTGCGTGGCTATTTCAAGACCTACGTCGAACCGACGCTCATCATGCTGCCGTTCAACATCATCAGCGAACTCTCGCGCACGCTGGCACTGGCCGTACGCCTGTTCGGCAACATGATGAGCGGGGCGATGATCATTGCCATTCTGCTCACCATCACGCCCTTCATTTTCCCGATCTTCATGACGGCGCTCGGTCTGCTCACCGGCATGGTGCAGGCCTACATCTTCAGCATCCTGGCCGCGGTCTACATCGCGGCCGCCACGCGCGCGCGCAAGCCCAAGCCGGAGGCCAACGCGTGAATCCGACGCAAAACACTGACGCATGACGCACGACAACACGAGGAGATTGTATGGATAGCATGTCCATTATTGCGGTGGCGTCCATTGTCACCGCCGGCATCGCCACCAGCTTCGGCGCGATCGGTCCGGCGCTGGGCGAAGGGCGTGCGGTCGCGATGGCGCTCACCTCGCTGGCCCAGCAGCCCGACGCCTCCGCCACCATCACCCGAACGCTGTTCGTGGGCCTGGCGATGATCGAGTCCACGGCCATCTACTGCTTCGTCGTCTCGATGATTCTCATCTTCGCCAATCCGTTCTGGAACCACGTGATCGCCCAAGCCGCGGAAAAGTAGGCCATGCTGATCGACTGGTTCACCGTCGGTGCGCAGGCACTCAACTTCCTCGTTCTGGTGTGGTTGCTGAAGCGCTTTCTCTACCAACCCATCCTCGACGCCATCGACGCGCGCGAGAAGCGGATCGCCACGGAACTCGCGGACGCCGACGCGAAAAAGGCCGCAGCGCAACAGGCGCGCGACGAATTCCAGCACAAGAGCGAGGCGTTCGACCAGCAGCGCGCCGCGCTCTTTGGCAAGGCAACAGACGAGGCGAAGGCCGAGGGTCAGCGGCTGCTCGCCGAAGCGCGGCAGGCAGCCGATGCCTCTGGTGCCAGGCGACAGGAGACGCTTAGGAACGACGCGCGTAACCTGAGCCAAGCCATCAGTCGCAGGACCCAGCAAGAAGTATTTGCGATTGCCCGCAAGGCGCTGGCCGATCTCGCCTCGTCGAGTCTCGAAGAACGCGCGTGCGAGGTATTCACCCGCCGCCTGCGGGCAATGGACGCCAACGCGAAAGCGAGTCTGGGCGCGGCCCTTACGTCAGCGTCTGCCCCCGGGCTCGTGCGCAGCGCGTTTGATCTGCCTGCGGCGCAGCGCGCGGCGATTCAAAAAGCGGTCAACGAAACCTTCTCGGCTGATATCCGCCTTCGATTCGAGACCGCGCCGGACCTGGTCAGCGGAATCGAGCTCGCCACCGATGGACAAAAAGTGGCTTGGAGCATCGCGGACTATTTGACGTCGCTGGAACAGGGCGTCGATGCGCTTCTGGAAGAGAAGGACAGATCCATCGCGCAAGCCGATCCCGGACCTGAACACGCCAAGCCTGAAACACAGCGCTGATGAACATGGAACCTGAGCGCCTGCAGGACGTCTTCGACAGCATGTTTGCCGGAATAGGCCAGGCACGGGACGCGTTCACACCACGTTTCGCGCCACGGGAGGTAGGCACGATCACCAGCATTGCCACCGGCATTGCCAAGGTGTCGGGTCTCCCCGGCGTGGGCTTTGATGAATTGGTAACGTTTCCCGGCGACCTGCTCGGTATCGCGTTCAACGTGGACGCGGACGAAATCGGCGTCGTTCTGCTCGGCGAATACTGGCACCTGCACGCGGGCGATGAAGTCCAGCGCACCGGCCGGGTCATGGACGTGGCCGTGGGCGAAGGATTGCTGGGACGGGTGATCGACCCGCTGGGCCAGCCCCTCGACGGCAATGGGCCGGTCGCCGCCAGCGCGCGCCTGCCCATCGAACGCGTCGCCCCGCCCATCATGGACCGCGCGCCGGTCACCGTGCCGCTGCAGACCGGGCTGAAGGTCATCGATGCGCTGATTCCCATCGGGCGCGGCCAGCGCGAACTGATTCTCGGCGACCGCCAGACGGGAAAGTCCGCCATCGCGATCGACACCATCCTCAACCAGCGTGGCAAGGACGTTCTGTGCGTCTATTGCGCCATCGGTCAACGTGCGTCCGCCGTGGCGAAAGCGGCGGCAACCTTGCGCGACAAGGGTGCGATGGACTACACCGTCCTCGTCGTGACCGAGGGCAACGACCCGCCAGGTCTCGCGTTCATCGCACCGTACGCCGCGACCAGCATTGCGGAGCATTTCATGCAGCAAGGCCGCGACGTGTTGGTTGTTTACGACGACCTCACGCATCATGCGCGCGCGTATCGCGAGCTGTCCTTGCTGCTGCGTCGCCCGCCTGGCCGCGAAGCGTTTCCGGGCGACATCTTCTACATTCACGCGCGGCTGCTCGAACGTGCGACGCACCTGCGCAAGGAACTCGGTGGCGGGTCGCTGACCGCACTGCCCATCATCGAAACCGAGGCGCAGGACATCTCCGCCTATATTCCGACCAACCTGATTTCCATCACGGATGGGCAGATCTACCTCGCGCCATCGCTGTTCGAATTGGGCATACTGCCCGCGGTCGATGTCGGCAAATCGGTTTCGCGCGTCGGTGGCAAGGCGCAACGCGCGGCCTACCGCGCAGTGGCGGGAGACCTCAAGCTCGCCTACGCGCAGTTCGAGGAACTCGAAACCTTTGCCCGCTTCGGCGCCCGGCTCGATGAAAACACCCGCAACAGCATCGCGCATGGGCGACGAATCCGCGCCTGCCTCAAACAGCCGGAATTCGCCCCGGTTTCCGTGCCTGAACAAATCGCCGTTCTGCTGGCGTTGAGCGCGGACCTCTTCGACCGGGTGCCGCTTGACCGAATGACGGATGCCGAGCACGCCGTGCGTGAAGCGGCTGCGAACGTCCCGGTTGAGGTGTGCGCACGATTCGAAACCGCCGCCGAGTTGAGCGACGAAGATCGAAAAACAATCGTCGAAATCGCGCGCGATGCACTTACCCGCTTCCAGGCCGGGGCCGAAGCGGCGCCCCCGCCCGAACCCGGGGCGACGCCATGAGCGAAACGACGGCAAGCTTGCGGAGGAAGATCAGCAGTGCCGACGATCTCCAATCCGTCGTACGCACGATGAAGGCCGTGGCCGCCTCGAGCATCGGGCAATACGAAAACTCGGTGCGCGCGTTGGCCGACTATTATCGAACCGTTGCGCTGGGGTTGAGCATTTGCTTCCCCGGCAGCACGCCATCGGTGCCAAGGCCGCAAGGCCGCACAGGGTTGGGCGGGGCCTCCATCGGTGCGGTCGTATTCGGTTCCGATCAGGGAATGGTGGGGCAGTTCAACGACGCGGTGGCTGAATTTGCGGCGAAGACCCTGGCTGCGCTTCCCGGCACGCCGCAGGTCTGGGCGGTCGGCGAACGCGTGCACGGGCGCCTGGCCGACGCCGGGCTGCCGCCGCGGGGGCGCTTCGCCGTGCCGAATTCCGTCAAGGCGATCACCCCGCTCGTCGGACAGATTCTGTTCGAGACCGAGACGCGCCACAGCCCGGCTGCAGTCAGCGAACTCCACCTGTTCTACAACCACCCCACCGCCGGGGCGGTTTATGCGCCTGCCCATCAGCGATTGCTGCCGCTTGACGAAACCTGGCGCCGCTCGCTGGCCGAGCTTCCCTGGCCAAGCGGAAATCTGCCCGAGGTCGTGGGCGGCGACACCGAGACGTTGCGGGCGCTCATTCGCGAATACCTTTTCGTGTCGATCTTCCGGGCATGCGCCGAATCCCTCGCGAGCGAGAACGCGAGCCGCCTCGCCGCGATGCGGCGCGCCGACAAGAACATCGACGAACTGCTGGCGGAACTCAACGGAACATTCCATCGTTTGCGCCAGAGCGGGATCGATGCGGAACTGTTCGAGGTCCTGTCGGGTTTCGAGGCGCTGACAGGCGAGCCACGGCCGTAACGTCCGGCCTATTTGCGACGCATGCCGGGGCAAGGTTGGCGTTGACCGCCGTGACGACCCCGATTGCGTGGTGCGCAACTACATGCTGCGGCGGTACTGCCCGCCGACCTCGAACAGCGCGTGGGTGATCTGCCCGAGCGAGCAGCACGCGCACCGCGTCCATCAGCACCGCGAACACGTTCTCGTTCGCGATCACCGCCTGCTGCAGCCGCGCGAGCATCGCCGGTGCGCTGCCTTCGCGTGCTTCTTGTGGAACGCGCGCAGCCGCTTGAGCTGCGAGCTGCTTCTCTTCCTCGGTCGAGCGGATCAGCTCGAGCGCCTCGGGCACCGGATCGCCGTGCGGGTTGCGGAAGGTGTTGACGCCGACGATCGGGTAGGAGCCGTCGTGCTTCTTGTGCTCGTAGGGCAGCGACTCTTCCTGGATCTTGCCGCGCTGGTAGCCGGTCTCCATCGCGCCGAGCACGCCGCCGCGCGCGGAGATCGCCTCGAACTCCTTCAGCACCGCTTCTTCGACGAGGTCGGTCAGCTCCTCGATGACGAACGAGCCCTGGTTCGGGTTCTCGTTCTTCGCCAGGCCCCACTCCTTGTTGATGATCATCTGGATCGCCATCGCGCGGCGCACCGATTCCTCGGTCGGCGTGGTGATCGCCTCGTCGTAGGCGTTGGTGTGCAGCGAGTTGGTGTTGTCGTAGGTCGAGATCAGCGCCTGCAGCGTGGTGCGGATGTCGTTGAAGGCGATTTCCTGCGCGTGCAGCGAGCGCCCGCTGGTCTGCGAATGGAACTTGAGCTTCTGGCTGCGCTCGTTCGCGCCGTAGCGCTCGCGCATCGCCACCGCCCAGATGCGCCGCGCGACGCGCCCGAGCACCGCGTACTCGGGATCCATGCCGTAGCTGAAGAAGAACGACAGGTTGGGCGCGAAGTCGTCGATGTGCATGCCGCGCGCGAGATAGGCCTCGACGAAGGTGAAGCCGTTGGCGAGCGTGAAGGCGAGCTGCGAGATCGGGTTCGCGCCGGCCTCGGCGATGTGGTAGCCGGAGATCGAGACCGAGTAGAAGTTCTTCACCGCGTGATGGATGAAGTATTCCTGGATGTCGCCCATCACCTTGAGCGAGAACTCGGTCGAGAAGATGCAGGTGTTCTGCCCCTGGTCTTCCTTCAGGATGTCGGCCTGCACCGTGCCGCGCACGCTCGCGAGCGTCCACGCGCGGATCTTCGCCGCCTCGTCCTCGGTCGGCTCGCGGCCGTTGTCCTGCGACGAACTTGTCGACCTGCTGGTCGATCGCGGTGTTGAAGAACATCGCGAGGAGCGTCGGCGCCGGGCCGTTGATCGTCATCGACACCGAGGTGTTCGGCGCGCACAGGTCGAAGCCCGAGTAGAGCACCTTCATGTCCTCGAGCGTCGCGATCGACACGCCCGAGTTGCCGACCTTGCCGTAGATGTCGGGCCGCTCGTCCGGGTCGAAGCCGTAGAGCGTCACCGAGTCGAACGCGGTCGACAGGCGCTTGGCCGGCATGTCCTTGGACAGCAGGTGGAAGCGCTTGTTGGTGCGGAAGGCATCGCCCTCGCCCGCGAACATGCGCGTCGGATCCTCGTTCTCGCGCTTGAAGGCGAACACGCCCGCGGTGTACGGGAAACGCGCCCGGCACGTTCTCGCGCAGCTGCCACTTGAGGATCTCGCCCGGGTCCTCGAACCTCGGCAGCGCGACCTTCGGCAGCTTGGTGCCCGAGAGCGAGACCGTGCGCAGGCTCGTGCGGATCTCGCGGTCGCGGATCTTCACGACGTACTCGTCGCCGGCGTAGGCCTTGACGGTCTCCGGCCAGCTGCTCGAGCAGCTTCTTCGAGCGCGCGTCGAGCGCGTCGCTCTTTCCTCGATCAGCGCGTTCAGCGCGTGCGCATCCGTGCCCGCCTTCATCAGCAGCGCCTTCGCGGTGATCAGGCTCTGGCGCTCGCGCGCGAGGCGCGCCTGCGCCTGCGCGTGCGCGTGATAGCCGCGCAGGCATTCGGCGATCTCGGCCAGGTAGCGGCTGCGCTTCGGCGGCACCACCGCGTCGACGCGCGACGAGACGCGCGCCTCGACCGGCGGCAGCCTGCCGGGCTTGAGCGCGAGGCCCTTGTCGGTCAGCTTCGCGGCGAGCGCCTGGTAGAGCGCGGTCACGCCGTCGTCCGAGAAGCGGCTCGCGATCGTGCCGAAGACCGGCATCGCGTCCGGGCGCGGCCTGGAAGGCCTCGCGGTTCCTCTGCACCTGCTTGCGCACGTCGCGCAGCGCGTCCTCGGCGCCCTTGCGGTCGAACTTGTTGATGGCGACGAAGTCGGCGAAGTCGAGCATGTCGATCTTCTCGAGCTGGCTCGCGGCGCCGAATTCGGGCGTCATGACGTAGAGCGAGACGTCGACATGCGGCACGATCGCCGCAGTCGCCCTGGCCGATGCCGGAGGTCTCGACGATCACGAGGTCGAAGCCCGCCGCGCGGCAGGCGGCGACCGCGTCGGGCAGCGCCTGCGAGATCTCGGCGCCCGAGCCGCGCGTGGCGAGCGAGCGCATGAACACGGCGTCGCCGTGGATTGCGTTCATGCGGATGCGATCGCCGAGCAGCGCGCCGCCGGTCTTGCGCCGCGACGGATCGACCGCGACGATCGCGATCTCGAGCCGGTCGTCCTGGTCGAGCCGGAAGCGGCGCACCAGTCTCGTCGGTGAGCGAGCTCTTGCCGGCACCGCCGGTGCCGGTGATGCCGAGCACCGGCGCGCGGTGCTTCGCCGCCGCGTCCTCGCAGGCGCTTTCTCAGCTCTGCATTCGACCACACCCGACTCGAGCGCGGTGATGAGCTGCGCCAGCGCGCTGCGGTCGCCCTTCGGCACGCGCGCGAGGTCGGCCGGCGCCTGCGTCGTCGAGATCGAAATCGCAGCGCGCGAGCATGTCGTTGATCATGCCCTGCAGGCCCATCTTCTGGCCGTCCTCGGGCGAGTAGATGCGCGCCACGCCGTAGGCCTGCAGCTCCTTGATCTCGGCCGGCACGATCACGCCGCCGCCGCCGCCGAACACCTGGATCTGCGCGCCGCCGCGTTCGCGCAGCAGGTCGATCATGTACTTGAAGTACTCGAGGTGGCCGCCCTGGTAGGACGACACGGCGATGCCCTGCACGTCTTCCTGCAGCGCGGCGGTCACGACTTCCTCGACCGAGCGGTTGTGGCCGAGGTGGATGACCTCGGCGCCCGACGCCTGCAGGATGCGGCGCATGATGTTGATCGAGGCGTCGTGGCCGTCGAACAGGCTCGCCGCGGTGACGAAGCGGATCTTGTGCTTCGCCTTGTAGATCAGGTTCTTGCTGTCGGACAGGTCGGTCATCGGCGTCTCGTTCCGCGGACCGGGGAAGGAAGGCGGAGGCTACTTGACGTTTACGTAAACGTCAACTCCGGCCAGCCGCCACCGGTGCAGCATGTCCGGGCCAGTTTACCCGCGCGGCGCGAGCGCCTACAGTCTGCGCGCCATGAGCACCCCGATCGAACTGCCCGACGCGGGCGCGGTGGACTTTTTCGAACGCCAGTTTCGCGTTCAGGTCGCCGGCGCGGACTACGCGCTCAATCCGTTCGAGCAGGCGGTGCTGCCGTTCGTCCGCGGCGCGGTGCTCGACCTGGGCTGCGGGCTCGGCAATCTGGCCCTCGCTGCTGCCGAGCGCGGCTGTCAGGTGACCGCGCTCGATGCGAGCCCGGCGGCGATCGCCGATCTTGCGCGCCGCGCGCACGCGCGAACGCTCGACATCGAAGCGCATGTGGCCGAACTGCGTCACTACGTTCCCGGGCGCAGCTACGATACGGTCGTCTCGGTCGGGCTGCTCATGTTCTTCGCTTGCGGAGACGCACATGGACTGCTCGCGCGCATGGTCGAGGCGGTGAAACCTCGCGGCGTCATCGCACTCAACGTGCTCGTCGAAGGCACGACCTGGCTCGCACCGTTCGGCACCCAGCCCTTCTGCCTGTTCGGCCGCGATGAGCTGACGCGCAGGTTCGCTGCATGGGAGGTCCTCCTCACGCGCCACGACGACTTCGCGGCGCCGGGCAGCACGCTCAAGCGCTTTCATACGCTCGTCGCGCGATCCCGGGTGCGCGCGACGTCGCCGACAAACTCTCGATAATCGCGCAGCCGCGCGCAGAGCCCGCGTCGCAGCGCGCGATCAGCTCCTCGAGCACGGCCTTCAGCCGCTTGAGGTCGCGCACGCGGCCGCGCACCAGGTCCAGCTTTTTCGCCGCGAGCGCGCGCGCCGGGCGGCAGGCCGAAAAACGCTCGAGCCTGAGCAGCGGGGCGATTTCCTCGAGCGTGAAGCCCAGGTCCTGCGCGCGCTTGATGAAGCCGATGCGCGCGAGCGCATCTTCGCCGTAGCGTCGCACGCCGCCGGGCGGTCGCGCTGGCGCCGCGAGCAGCTTTCTGCGCTGGTAATAGCGCACCGTTTCCACGTTTACCCCGGCGGCCTTCGCCAGGGCACCAATCGTCATTGCGCGGGCGGCCATCATGCACTTGACTCCGTACCTGAGTACGGCTCCAGACTCTCACGCTGAGTTTCCACATGCAATACGTCCCATGAATACCCCCACTGCGGAAAACGCCTCGATCGCCGCTGGCGCACTGGCTGCGCTCGGTGCATCGACCTGTTGCTTCCTTCCGCTCGTGCTCGTCTCGGTCGGCCTGGGCGGCGCGTGGATCGCGCAGCTGCGTGCGCTCGAGCGTTTCTATCCGATGTTTGCCGGTATCGCGGTCGTCGCCTTTGCCTATGCGTTCTATCGCCTATACCTGCGCCGGACGCCGGGCGAGCCGAAAGCGGCCTGCGCAAGCCCGGCGCTGCGACGCCGTCAGCGCATCGTGTTCTGGGCATCGCTCGTCGGCGCGAAGGCGCTGATCGTATCGCCCTACCTGTATGGCGCGCTCGTCGGCTAGGCACCTGCGCGTGACTCCGGGCAAGCGATGACCGAAGGCGCGATCCTCGATAGCATGCTCACTTGTCCTGCCTGCGGGCACCGAGCGCGCGAGCGCATGCCGACCGACGTCTGCCTGTTTTTCTACGACTGTCAGAGATGCGGCGCGCAACTGAAGCCGAAATCGGGCGATTGCTGCGTGTTCTGCAGCTACGGCGACGTGCCCTGCCCGCCGGTGCAGCTCGAACGCGGCGGCTGCACGCGAGTCGTGCGCTGAGCTTCGCGCCAGGGTCCCTGGCGTATAGTGAAATCCACCTGACGCCCCCGCCTGCCGCCGCGCGGGAGAGGCGCAGCCGCTTGCCACCGAGGAGGGCCCTATGGACGAAACCTATGCTCCGCTCCCATCGCACGCCATGGACCCCGGCACGAGCTTCGCGCTGCCGGCGCATGCGTTCGACACGGTTACGCCCGACGATCCGGCGCTGCGCGTGATGACCGATTTTCGGCAGGTGCGCGCGCTCACGGTACCTGCCGGCGCATCCATGGACGCCGCCTACCAGCGCATGCGGGTGAACGGCGTGCGCCTGCTGCTCGCCGTCGACGACGACAACATGATCGTCGGGCTCATCACCTCGGCCGACGTCGAGGGCGAGAAACCGATTCAGCTGATGCAGGACCGCGCGATCCGGCGCGACGCGCTGCTCGTTGCCGACGTGATGACGCCGCGCGATCGGATCGAGGTCCTCGAGATGCGCGATCTTGAGCACGCCCGCGTCGGGCACGTGGCCTCTTCGCTGCGGGCGATGGGACGCCAGCACGCGATGGTGGTCGAGCGCGACGCCGAGGGGCGCCAGAGCGTACGCGGCCTGTTTTCTGCCTCGCAGCTCGAGCGCCAGCTCGGCGAACCGATCCAGACCGCTGCGCTCGCGAGCAGCTTCGCCGAGGTCGAAAAGGCACTCGTGCGCTAGCGCGCGCGACGTCTCCCTGCCCGACTACGGCGTCACGTTCCGTGTGTCGCGAGACTGCGCCCGACCGACGCCGAACCACGGCCGCAGCTTCACCCCGACCCAGCACCCCGGCAGCGCTGCGGCGATCCACAACCAGCCGTGCAGGCTGGTGCTCGCGACGCCCGAGAAGAACGCGCCGATGTTGCAGCCGTAGGCGATGCGCGCGCCGTAGCCCATCGCCAGTCCGCCGAGCACGGCGGCGGCAAGCGCGCCCGGCGCCTGCCTGAGGCGGAACACGAAACGACCCGCGAGCGCCGCAGCCAGGAAGGCGCCCGCGAGAATGCCGAAGTCCATCACCGAGGTCGTGTCGGCGAACACGCTCGCCTCGAGCGCGTCGCGTTGAAAACCGGAATTCCAGAACGGTTCGGATGCGGGATCCCATCCGATCGCGCGTGCAACCTTTGCACCCCAGAGCGTGAAGGCCCAGGTGATCGACCAGGGATGTCCCGCTGTCGCGAGCGTCGCAAAGTTGAGCACGGCGAGCGCGAGCGCACCGCCGAGCAGCGGCCAGGGGCCCTGCACGAGGCGCGCAATCCCGCTGCGCGGCGACGGCGTATGCGGTTCGCGATCGAAACGGCCGAGCCATAGCCACAGCGTGCCAAGTATCGCGAGCTGCGCCCCGACCGCCGCCGGCCAGCCCCAGGCCTCGCCGAGCGCGATCTCGGGCGGTCCAGGCAAACGCTGCCAGAACGCCATGTGCAGACTCGCCCAGAACGACCCTGCGCAGAACGCAGCGAGCGCCACCAGCATGCGTCCCTGCCCGCCGCCGGCCGCGTAGAGCGTGCCCGAGCCGCAACCACCGGCGAGCTGCATGCCGATGCCGAACGCGAGCGCACCGACGGCGACACCGAGCCCCGCGGGCGCGATCGCGCCGACGACCTCACGCCCGAATAACGAGCCCGCGGCGAGCGCCGGGGCGAACAGCAACGTCGCCGCCGCGAGCATGACGAGTTGCGCGCGCAGGCCACGCGCCTCGCGCCGTTCGATGAGCGCGCGGTAGGCGGAGGCAAAGCCGAACGCGGCGTGATACAGCACGATGCCAAGCGCGACGCCAAGACCGAACAGCACGACCTGGCGCGTAGCCACCGCGGCCGCGGCGATGACGAGTCCGCCTGCGGCAAGGAACGCGCAGGCGAGTACGGCGGGTCGTGGCCGGGCGAATCCTGGCAGCGCGCTAGCCGCCGCCGGCATCGTTCACGATCTTCGCCAGCGTCGCGTCGAGCTGGCGCGCAAGCGAATCGATCTTCGCATTGCGATAGGGCGCGAACACCGCGCTGGGAAGCCGGTAGCTGAGCATCGCGTCCCCGTCTGCGCCTTCGGTCACGTAGATCCGAAGCGGCGCCTCGTAGCCGGCGGCGACGCTCGCAGACAACAGTTGCACCGCGATGTCGTTGCGAAACACCATCACGACGGCATTGCCCCGGATCTTCACGCCGCGCGATGCCGCACCGCGGCTCGCGCTCGCCATCGCGACCACGCCCAGGCCATTGCGTTCAACCGCGCGCTCGACCCGCTCGAGCAGCGTGTCGAAGCTGTGACGCGTCGCTACAGTGCGCATCCCTTCGGCCAGCTGCGCGCTCGCGCCCGTCGCCGCCAACAGGATGGCGGCGAGCGCACAGCAGCGCGCGAGGCGTAGCACACTCATTTCACGATCAGCTTGTAGTCCGGCGTCGGATTGAGCGGGCAGGAATAGACATAGTTGCCCGGCTTGAGCTCGATCTCGTAATCCTGCGTCTTGCCCATCACCAACCCGCCGCCCGAAACGCTCGGCAGACGCACCCGGTCGATGATCGACTCGCCGCGCAGCCAGAAGCCGAGTTCGTAGGGCACGTCCTTGTTGGCAACGCGAAACACGTACGTGCCCGGTTTCAGCTCGATCGTCTTCGCCGCCGCCAGGCGCGTCTGCGCCGTCTTCGCATTCACCGCCTCGCAGTCGGCCGACTTGGTCGACTTGAAGCCGTGGTCCTTTCCGCCCTCGCTCTCGAGGAACTGGCAGGGAACCTGGGTGAACGCAATCACCTGCGGTGCGGCGGCCTGCACGGGCAGCGTCACCCCGGCGAGGCACAGCGCCAATGGCGCAATAAGCGTGGATCTGTTCATGTCTGCTCCTCGGTCTCGGCTGACGCTGCCTCGAGTGCGTGGCGCGCGGCAGCCAATGCGTCGTCTACGGAAATCTCCATCGACGCCAGGATATCGATGTCGCGCCGTTCGAGGACATCCTCGCCCGGCAGTGCGTGGCGCCAGTCTTCAATCACGCGGTCGCGCTCCAGCAGCAGCGTCTCGATGGAAGGTCCGAACAGCGTGACCATCGCGCCGATCCAGCGGTTGACCGGCCATGACGGAAACGCGTGGTCGATGCGAAAGCGCGGCAGCATGGCGATCACGTCGGCGGCGGCGTACCAGTTGTCGTCCACCACCCATCGATTGGGCGCAAACAGCCCGATCGGCATTCCGTAGCCATCCATCGAGATCGCGACCAGGTGCGCAAGCGCCGCATCGCCCTCCGGCCAGGGCGCATCGTGCGGCCAGTCGCGCGGCGACGCAGACGCCGGCATGCCGTTGCGGCGCAGGAAGGTATGGAAGTGGCCGTGCTCGCCCGGCAGCCCGCGATGCGCGTGGTAGTAGTACTGCGCGTGCGAATCGTCATCGAAGACGTCGTCCTGCGGATAATGCTCGAGTTCATAGAACGTCCCGCCGCCGCGCAGTACTTCGCCGACGATATTGAGCCCGCCCTTGGCGAGCACGCGGTGGCATTCCGCCACCTCGCGACCCGCGGCAACCATCGCCTCGAGCCGCGCGCGGCCGAGTGAGCGCAACGGCGGCGCGGCAAGCGGCGCCGCGTCGGCACCGGGCGACGACACCACGCGCAGTCCGGCGTTCGACGCGGGCGATACCGCCCGGCCGAGCCGGCTCCCTAGCGCGAGACGCTCAGCGCTTTTTCGCCGCGCAGGGGTTTTTCGCGCCACAGGGGTTCTTGGCTGGCACAGGGATTCTTGGCGGCACAGGGATTCTTCGCCGCGCAGGGGTTCTTTGCCGCGCAGGGGTTCGCTTGCGCGTGCTTGATGTATCCCTTTTGCACTTCGCCGGTGTAGGCGGTGAGCGCGGCAAGCTCTTTCGAGCCCCAGGCAAGCGGCTTGGTGGCCATCGGGACCACCATGCAGAACTGCACCATGCTTTCCATCGTAACCGAGCGCACCTTGGACTGCTGCTCGGCCATGGCGACCTTGTGCGGATAGCGCTTCTTGAACGTTGGTCCGAACGCCCCGTAGCCGGTGTGGCAGGTGTTGCACGCCAGGCCGTTGCTGCTCAGCTTGGTGTCGTTCCAGAGCGTCTTGCCGTAGCTCACCATCTCGGCGCGCTGTCCCTTGTAGGGCGTGGTACCCCGGGGCCGCGTGACGAGCGTGCGATCCACGCCGCCGGCAGCACAGGGATTCTTTGCCGCGCAAGGGTTTTTCGCAGCGCAGGGATTCTTTGCCGCGCAGGGGTTCTTCGTAGCACAGGGGTTTTTCGCGGCACAAGGATTCTTCTTCGCGGCGCAAGGATTCTTCGCCGCACAGGGATTCGCGGCAAGTTGCAGCCGAGCGCGCGAGCGGCCGGCGCAGGGGTTACAGGGGTTGGCGCTCGCGAGCGGTGCACCAAGCACCATACCCGACGACACCATGGATGCAACGATCGGTCGAAGATTCAGGCTCATCCGGCTTCCTTATGATGGGTGGGTCCGCGTCGCGCGCGACCGAAGTCGCGCACGTTCGAAACGTCAATGCCTACTACTTCTTTGCAGCGCAGGGGTTCTTCGCCGCGCAAGGATTCTTGGCTGCGCAAGGGTTTTTGGCCGCGCACGGGTTCTTGGCCGCGCAGGGGTTCTTCGCGGCGCAGGGGTTCTTCTTGGCGGCGCAGGGGTTCTTCGCCTTGCAGGGATTTTTCTTCGCCGCGCAGGGGTTCATCTTTTGTGAATGACTCGCCGCGAGTTGCATGCGATCACCCGCTGATTGCGGACGACAAGGGTTCGCCGCCGCAAGCGGGGTGCCAACCATCAAACCGGTGGTCACAACTGAAGCAAGAATAGGACGAAGCTTGGTTTTCATGAAGACTCCATTCGGTAAGGTGCTGGCCGATTTTTCCCGGGTCGGCGCGTTACCCGGCATTCAACATGCTTTCGATGCGTTCGACGCTGCGCGCCGAGTCGGCAATGATTGCGACACTTCCATCCGTCGCCGGCGCAATCACGGCTTCGAGTCCCCGCGCGGCTGCCGTGCCACGCTCGGCACGCCCGCGATCCGGCATCAGGAGCAGCGTCACTTTTCCATGCGCGGTCTTGATGATGACGTGATGCGCCATGCCACCACGGAACGGGCAGGTGCCGATGTAGATCGCCTGGCCGAAGTGGCTCGGCTTCATCACGTGAAGTTGCTGCACCACGCGATCGAGCGCTGCGGGGTCTGCAGGCTTGGCGTCGAGGATCGCCTGCGCTTCCTCGAAAACGACGAACTCGATTCCGGCGAGCGCAAGCGGATCGTCGCGTTTCCATAGCAGTCCGGTGCCGGCTGCCAGCCCCAGCGCCACGCCGGCCGCGAGTGCGTAGCGGCGTGAGCGGCGCGGCCCGGAAACGGCTTCACCAAACACGCGCGCGCGCAACTCCTGGGGAACCGGTACGTCCAGCATCGCCTCGAGTTCGGTTTCCATCTGGCGCGTCAACGACAGAAACTCGCGGCAGGTCTCGCAATGTTCGGCATGTTCAAGCAACGCCGCGTCGACCCGCTGCGGATCCACCATCGCCGCCCGTCTAAGCTCGAGGCAGTTCATAGTTGTCTGAACTCCTTCACGACGTCGGTCCCGAGGCTGCGGCGTAGCACCTGGCGTGCGCGCGTGAGGCGCGTCATCACCGCACCCTCGCTGGACTCGAGCATGGCGGCGATCTCGGCGCAGCTGAATCCGCCCAGCACCTGCAGCAGCAGCGCCTCGCGCGAGGCATCGGGCAGCCCGCGCAGCGCGGTGCGCAAATCGATCCCGCGCGCCGGGTCTGCATCGAGCGCCGGCTCCCAGGCGCCGTCGCCGTCGAGTGCCTCGGTCGGTTCGACGCGCGCCACGCTGCGCGCGAACTCGCGGTGCAGGATGGTGAACAGCCAGGCCTTGAGCGCGCCTGCGTCGCGCAGCGCCGACCAGTTGCGCCAGGCGCGCGCGAGTGTTTCCTGCACCAGGTCCTCGGCCCGCCAGCGGTCGCGCGCGAGCCAATAGGCGAAGCGGTACAGGTCGTCGAAATAGCGACCCGCGTCATGTTCGAATTGGGCCTGGCGTCGATTAACGCGCATCGGTCTGGCTGGAATCCTCTTGTTGCGCCGCAGCACGCGGATTGCCTCTGCGCGGCGCCTCCAACCGATTAGACCGTCGGGTGTCGGCAAACCTTACATGGCGTCAGTCCATGCAGACCGATCCCCGTCACCGCGTGATCCGCGTTCCAGCGTGCGGAACGGGGCCGCGCAGCGCTCCGAATGCGGGTTGCGCCGGGGGCGCTTAGAACTGTTCAGGTTCCGCGCGCAGCGGATGGCAGGCGCAAGCCTCGCCCTGCGCCGCGTGGATCAGCTCGTCGAGAATGCCGCAGTCCGCGATACGATGACCGCTCGTGCACTGCGCGCGCAGCGCGCTTAACTCCGACTCCAGCCTCTCGAGCCCAGCGCGCTTCGCACGGATGCGGTCCAAGTGCTTCTGCACCAGCACGTTCACATCGTCGCAGGAGACGCTCCGGTCGCTCGCGAGGGCGAGCAGGCGCTTGATGTCCGTAAGCGGCATGTCGAGCGATCTGCAGTGGCGCACGAAGTGCAGCCGCTCAAGATGGCGCGGCCCGTACACGCGGTAGCCTGCTGGGGTGCGCGCCGGCACCTCAAGCAGTCCCTCGCGTTCGTAAAAACGCACAGTCTGCACATCCACGCCCGTACGGCGGGCGAGATCGCCGATACGCATTCAGGGTCTCTCTAGCACTTGACCCTATACTAACTATACGGTCTGCAATGTGCCAATCATGAGCGTACATTGCTGCGCCCCGGCATTCGACACGCATCACGCCCGGCTACCGCGCAGTCCTGTGGGTCGCGCTCGGCGCAAATCTCGCGATGTTCGTGGTCGAGCTGCTCGGCGAGCGCCGTACTCGGGATCGTCGTCGCTCGCCGCGGATGCGCTCGATTTTCTAGGCGACAGCGCGAACTACGCGGCGAGCCTCGGCGCGATCGCGCTTGGCGGCCTTTGGACCTCGCGTGTGGCCTTCGTCAAGGGCGTGGTGATGTTCGGTTTCGGCGTCGGGGTGCTGGCTACGCGAGCTGGCGCGCGCTGCTCGGCGTGCCGCCCGAACCGATCACGATGGGCGTGGTCGCGCTGGCCGCGCTCGGTGTCAACTTCGGCGTCGCGCACTGCTGTTCGCTTCCGAAAAGGCGACGCCAACATGCGCTCGGTCTGGCTGTGCACCCGAAACGACGTCATCGCCAACATCGCCGTGAGTGCGTCGCGGCGCTCGGCGTGTTCGGCACCGGGTCGCTGTGGCCCGATTTCGCGGTGGCCGCGGCGCTCGCGGCGCTCGGCATCACCTCCGGCAGCGCCGTCATCGCGCACGCGCGGACCGAGCTCGCACAGCGGTGATCGAATGAACCGGGTCGCGGCGCAGCGACGGCCGCGTCGCCCTGCCCGACGCCGCTGCCGCGGCGCTCTATCTCTGGTGCTGGATTGCGCCGCTCGCGCTGGCAGCCGAAGCTGGTCGCCCTGCTGGTGCTGGTGCTGCTGATCGAGTTCGTCGTCATTCAGGCGGGGCCGTTCATCGGCACCGTCGTTTACGGCGACAAATTGGGTCTGAGTCCGACGCCAACGACTCAGGACCGCGGCGATGCTCGGCATCGTGTACCTCGTATTCGCCGGTCTCGCGGCCGCCTCGTTCGACGCCTGGTTCCCCTTCCTGATCTTCGTCTGGCTGTTCGGCGTAAAGGTCTTCTGCCGCCGTTGTCGGTCGCGACCGCAACGCGGCGGGCGCGAGCGCGAGACGACCCTATGGATATTGTCCGTCACCTACTTCTTCGTCGCGATTTTCGTCACGATGTTCGTGCCAATTCCAATGCTTGGCATTACCGAAGACGGTGAAGTGTACGGCCTGCGCGGGCAGTACGAATGGGCGAACTTCCCGTACAAGGCGATCGCGGCGGGCTTCTTCTACTTCTCCGCGCACTGGCGCTCACCCGAGTGCTTTCGGCGAGGGCGCTGCTCTGGATCTGTCGCGCGTCCGATCCTCCGGCGGAACGCCGGGCGACGACACGCGATAATCGGCTCCGCGACGCGGAGCACGCAGTGAGCGACACCATCACCATTCGTCGGCCCCGACTAGCCTAGGGCGCGCCTTCGCGCTCGGCGTCGCACTCAACGTCGGCTTCGTCGTCGTCGAAACGGCCGCCGGGCTGTGGGTCAACTCGCTCGCGCTGCTCGCCGACGCCGGCCACAACCTGAGCGACGTGCTCGCGCTGCTGCTCGCCTGGGGCGCGGCGACGCTGTCGGCGCGCCAGCCGAGCGCGCGCTTCACCTTCGGCCTGCGCAGCAGCTCGGTGCTCGCCGCACTCGCCAACGCGCTGCTCCTGCTCGCGGTCTGCGGCGCGATCGCCTGGGAAGCGATCGGCCGCCTGCAGACGTCGGTCGCCGTACCCGGCGCGCCGGTCATCGTGGTCGCGGCCTGCGGCGTCGTGGTCAATGCAGCGACCGCGCTGCTCTTCCTGCGCCGGCAAAAGGTCGACCTGAACGCGCGCGGCGCCTATCTGCACATGGCCGCCGACGCGCTGGTCTCGCTCGGCGTCGTCGCGGCCGGCATCGGCATGCTGCTCACGGGCTGGCGCTGGCTCGACCCGGTCGTCAGTCTCACGGTGGTCGGCGTCATTTTCGCCAGCACCTGGGGACTCGCGCGCGATTCGCTCGGCCTCGCGCTGCACGCGGTGCCGGCCGGCATCGATCCGGCGGCGGTACGCGCGTTTCTCGCCGCGCGGCCGGGCGTCGCCGACGTGCACGACCTGCACATCTGGGGCATGAGCACGACCGAGAACGCGCTCTCCGCGCACCTGGTGATCCCCGAAGGCCATCCGGGAGACCATTTCCTTGCTCAGACCGCGCGCGAGCTCGAGCAGCGCTTTCGCATCGGGCATGCAACGCTGCAGATCGAGCACGGCGACCCCGCGCACCCCTGCGGGCTGGAGCCCGATCACGTCGTCTGAGCGCGGGGCGTGTCTCGTGCCGTCAGCGCGACTGGCGCAGCATCTCGGCGCGCGCCTCGATCACCTGCTTCGGCCAGCGCGACTGGATGTAGGCGAGCACGGCGCGGATCTCGTCGTCGCTCAGCACGCCGGCGAACGCCGGCATGTCGCTGGCGTAGCCCGCCGGCGCGTAAGGCGGCACGAGGCCGTGCTTGGTGATGCCGAACAGCACCTTGTCCGGGTGGTGCCAGGTGTGGCCGCTCGCGTCGTGCGGCGGCGCGGGCAGGCGGCCGTTCGGCAGGCGCCGGCGCCAGTTCGGCTGCCCCTCGAGGTCGACGCCATGGCAGGCTGCGCAGTGCTGCACGTAGAGCGGCTCGCCGGCCGCGACCTGCTTCGCATCGGTCGCGTCGATGCGCGGCGCGCCCTCGCCGCAGGCCGCGAGCAGCAGCGCGCAGCCGGCCGCCGCCAGACGCGCTTGCGTCACGCGACGCGGATCACCGCCATCATCCCCGTGGCCTGGTGCTCGAGGACGTGGCAGTGGAACATCCAGCCGCCGGGGTTGTCGGCGACGAACGCGATCTCGACGCGCTCGCGCGGTGCGAGCAGCACCGTGTCGCGCCATTCGCGATGGCGCGTGGCGCTTCCCGTCACGGCTCAGCACGCGGAACACGTGCCCGTGCAGATGGATCGGGTGCGGCCAGAGCGTGTCGTTGACCAGCTCGAATAGCACCGAGCGGCCGCGCGCGATCTCGAGGATCGGTTGCGCGTCGTGCGCCGTGACCGGATCGCCGTTCACCGTCCAGGCCACGCCGCGCGCCGACGGCAGGCGCGGCATGCGGCCCATCATGCCGCCACCAAAAACGATCTGGTGGCGCTCGGCGCTCTCGAGCACCGGCTCGGCGAGCGGGTTCGGCGCGAGCGTCGGCAGCGCTTCGCCTGCGCGGCCGCGGCCGCGGCGCATCGGCGTAGCGCAGCTCGAGCAGGCGGTAGGCCATGCGCGCGTAGAAATCGTCGACCACGGGATAGCGCTTGCCCGCCTCGCCGGTCATGTCGAGGATCAGGTCGGCGCGCATCGCCGGGCCGAGCACGACACGATCGCCCTCGGGGCGATGCGGCTCGACCGGGTGGCCGTCGTAGGCGATCACCGTCGGCGCGTGGCCACGGAACTCGAGCGCGTAGATGCGCGCGTTCGACGCGTTGATCAGTCGCAGCCGGACACGCTCGCCGGGCAACCACGTCGAAGCGACTCGCGCACCTCGCCGTTCACCGTCACGGTGTTGCCGATGCGGCCGCCGTGGCTCGCGTCCATGAAATTGTCGAAGTTCGCGACGATGCGCGCCTCGCGGTCGAGCCGCCAGTCCGACAGCACCCAGACCAGGTCGCGATCGACCGCCGGCGGCTCAACCTCGTCGACGATCAGCGCGCCCGACAAGCCGCGCCCCACCTGCTCCGGGCTGCCGAGGTGCGGGTGGTACCAGTAGGTGCCCGCGTCGGGCAGATCGAATTCGTAGACGAAGCTCGCGCCGGGCTCGATCGGCGGCTGGGTGAGGTGCGGCACGCCGTCCATCGCGTTCGGCAGCCGGATGCCGTGAAAGTGCACCGTGGTCGGGTCCGGCAGCGCGTTTTCGAACGCGACGCGCAAGCGTGGCGCCCTGCCGGTAGCGCAGCGTGGGCCCTGGAATCGAGCCGTCGTAGCTCCAGACGTCGGTCGCGGGATATGCGCTGCCGACGAGCGCGCGCTGCGCCTCGTGCGCGCGCAGGACGGGCGGGCGCCGACGCGGGCCAACCGGCCGGCGCAATCACGGCAGCCCCGCGCCGAGCGCCGCGCGCAGGAAATCGCGCCGACTCAAACCGCGCGCTGATTTCATGAACTGCCGGATCCATTCCGCCCGGACGCGCCTCGGTTGCTGGCGATCGGCTCGAACACGGGCAGCGGCGCAGCCGCAGCGGCTCGATGTCCGCCGCTCATTTTGGCGCGGCCGCAGCTTTCGCCCCCGGATACGATTCGGGCAACCCCAGCACCGGCGCGTGGACCAGCGCTTCGTAAGCAATCTTCCAGCGCCCGCCTTCCAGCGTCCAGAACTGGCGCTTGCGTGTGCGCTGCGACAGATTGCTCGATCGATAGTCCTGGTCGAAGGTGACCGAGATCAGGTTTTTCGCGCCGGGATCGCGGAACACGCTCACGTTCTCGAGCCTGACCTTGATCCAGGTCTTGCCTGCGTTCACGCGCCGCTTGTGCTCCTTCCAGCCGTCAAAACGCTTGCCGTTCGAGCGAAACCCCTCCGCATAGTGCATCAGGTAGCGATCGGTATCGCGGCTTTCCCAGTCGCGGCGCCAGGCTTCGAGCTGCGCCAGGAACGCGGCGCGCTCGACCTGCAGCTGGGCCGGCGTGACCCAGTCGACCTCGCGCGCGATGATCACCGGCGTTATGCCCGGGTGCACACGCGTTGCGAGCAATTCGAGATCAGGATTGGCGAGCGCGACGCAACCATCGCTCGCGCGGGGGGCGCGTGCGTAGGTGTCGTGCGGCACGCCGTGGATCCAGATGCCGTAGCCCGTGCGCCCGAGGAGCCGGTCACGCGGATTCGGGTAATCGAGCGGAAATGCCCCCTTGCCATAGAGGTCGGGCAGCTTCTTGCCCGGGATCCAGGTGGTGACCGTATACACGCCGATCGGTGTCTTCTTGTCGCCCTCGCGCTCCTTTTCGATGCCGAACTTTCCGATCGTGGTGTAGAAATCGCGCACCAGGCGGGGTCTCGCGCCGTCGACGGCGTATACGTACACACGCGAGCGCTCCGTATCGACCACGACCGCACTCTTTTGATCACGGCCGGGCTGCAGCAGGTAGCGTGGAACCTGGTCGGGTGGGGGCAGCTCAACATTGGCGCGCAGCCGAGCTTTCGCCTCGGCGCGCAAGTCTTCCAGCTGTTCGTGCGCTTTGTCTCCCGCCTTGTCTCCGACGGGGCCAAGCGCCTCGATGGGTTGCACGCGCGCGCGCAACAGGTCCCCGCGCACGAGATGTGCCAGGCGAAAATTGGGGTAGCGCTCGACCAGCTGGTCGAGCGCGTGCAGCGCGCTCGCGCTTTCGCCGCGGCGCAGATCGGTGATCGCGCTCTGAAACAGCGCGTCCGCGCTCGCGGGCGCGGCGCGCTCGCCCGCGCCGCTCGCCAGCGTGGAAATCGCGAGGCTGGCGAAAAACCAGACCGCGCGCGACCGTCGCATGCCTGCGACCATTCCCGTCATCGTCATTGCATCCTGGCCTGGTTCCCGCCCTGGCATTTTCCGCATCTGGACTCGAGCAGCGTCTTGCTTGCTGCGGGATTCGGCATCAGCCCTGGACTCGGTTTCGGGATCTGTTCGCCCGCTGCACGGACCCCGCGCGAGGCAAGGCCCGCGACAGTGATCGCAGGGGCCAGAAATTCGACGTGCATGTTCGTGTGTCCTCGCCGCGCATGATAGTCGACGCTGATCGCATCGACCGCGTTCTGGAGCCGAAACCGAGAATATATCGTCAACCGACGCTCATCACGCGCGGGCGCAGGGAGCGCGTCGTCGATCGAAATGCACGATACCATGGGCGCAGCGACCTTTTCTTACGAGCTTGGGCCACGGAATGATGAACAAGTTTCCGAATCCATGGCGACCAACATCGACACGATCTGATGCGTCCTCGGACACGCCGTGTGAGCAGCAGAAAACTACGCGGCAGCCGGCCCCAGAGCCGCGCGGGCTCGAGCTCGGCACCGTACTTGCGCCGCTGGGCCGCGAGGATCAGCCGCACGTACCAGGGATAGCGTCCGCGCGCCGCGATCCGCGCCGCGCCCGATCTTCAGCGCGCGAGGTCGCGCCGTCGTGTGTCGTATTCATCCTTGTCGATCTCCCCGCGCGCGTAGCGCTCTCGCAGGATCTCGAGTGCACGATCGCCGTTCGGCGTGAATTGCGCCTTGCGCGACGAGCCACTTCACGAGCACCACGATGCCGAGAATGATCAGCACCCACCACAGCAGCATGTGCAGCACGCCGAGAAAACCCCAGCCGCCACCGTAACCCATCATGCTTCCCATGTCACCCCACATGTCCGTCTCCTTTTCGTCAGCCGATCGTGCCGAGGGCGGGCCACCGCTCGAGCATCCAGAGCGCGGCCACCGCCACCTGACCGGTGATCATTGCAAGGCCGAAGCACGACCAGCACGACTCCACCTGCGATCTGCATGCCGACACCGAAACCGCGCATGCGCGCGAGCAGCATGCGCGGCGCGGTCGGCAAGCAGCGCGGCGGCGAGAAACGGCACGCCGAGGCCGAGCGCATAGGCGCTGAGCAGGCCGACACCACCCGCGCTCGTGCCCCGGTGGCACTCACCGCGAGAATCGCGCCGAGCACCGGCCCGATGCACGGCGTCCAGCCGAACGCGAACGCCATGCCGAGCCGATAGGCGGCGAGCGGATTGCCGCCGGCAAGACGCCAGGTGCGGGCGCAGATCGCGCTGCAGCCACGGCAGCCAGCGCCAGGCGCCGAGCATGAACAGGCCGAAGGCGAGCACGAGCGCGCCCGCGACGAGGTTCGCCTCGTAGCGGTAGCGCAGCAGCAGCTGGCCGATCGCGCTCGCACTTGCGCCGAAGGCGATGAATACGGTCGAGAATCCGGCGACGAAGAACGCACTCATGCCGAGCGCGAAAAGCCGCTCGCTGGCGTGCAGGTGGCGGCGCCGCTGCAGACTCTCGCCGGCGATGTACGACACGTAGCCCGGCACGATCGGCAGCACGCAAGGCGAGAGGAACGACACGACGCCCGCCGTGAATGCCGCAACAAGGCCGATGCTGACCGCATCCATCATGCGCCTCGATCGGCTTGCGCCTGCGTCGCGTGTCTGATCAGCAGCAATTTTTCATCCGCTCTTCGAGCGCTTCGATCGCGGCTGGGTCACTCGCGGCCGAGCGCCCGGTCAGCCGGAACCACGCGATAAGGAGCGCGAACGCCACCACAGCCGCCGCCGCCATGCCCCAATGCGCCGCGGCCGCCCCATAGGCGGCAGCGCAGCCGGTCGGCAGTGCAAGCGCTTTCCAAAGCAGCGTCGAACGACCCTGCGCAAGCCGGCCTTCGAACCACTGCGCGATGCCCACCACCGACGCGCCCAGCAGTATCGAAAGCATCGCGACGTCGATCGCAAATCCGGCCTGTCGCGCGGCGAGCATCCACAGCCATGTCCCGGCGACACCAACGCAAACGGGGCAGATCGCGACGCGCGCCACCCTACGCGCGAGCCACGCCAGCGCCGTGAGCGCGAGCATCGAGACAACCGCGAGTGCCAAGGTGGACATGGCCTCAAATCGCGAAGATCAGCATGCCGAGCGCGACCATCGCGCCGCCGCCGCCCAACCGCATCGCCCTGCGATTGTCTTGCTGCCACTGCTGCACCTTGCCGAGCACCGAAGCTATCGCTCGCGACGAGCAGGATCAGGACCAGCGGCAGCACGAAGATGACGTTGTAGAGCAGCAGATAGCCGACGCCCGTGTAGTACGTGGTCTGATCGTGCAGCAATCCGAGCACCATCAGGTAGGGCCCGCCGGTGCAAGGGAATTCACACACCCCGACCAATCCCCCCAGCACGATGGCGGTCGGAACCGAGGCGCGTTGCATGAGCACTGCCATCCTGTGGTGCGCCGCTTGGGGGATCGCCAGCTTGACCGGAAATGCCGGAAGGAATTCATTCGCCAGATTGATCAGGCCGAGCAGCACCAGCAGCGCCGCGCCCACGCTGGCCATGAAGTGAGGCGTGTCGAACAGATGCAGGGTTTGCAGCAGTCCGAGCCCGATGAGGAGGTAGACGAAGAACAGTCCGACGATGTAAGCGATCCCGATCTGCAGCACGTTGGAGCGCAGCTTCCCGATGCTCAGCAAAAACGCCACGGTCAGCAGCAGGATCGAGAACGCGCAGGGATTTACGCTGTCGATGAGCGCCGCCACGGCAACGAGGGGCAACAGCCACCGGCCGCCGTCGCTTGCGCTCCAGAGGGCCGCCGTACCGGCGCTGCCGAACTTGAACATCGCCACGGTCGCAGCGAGCAGGACACCCGCTGCGATGATGAACGTCAGTTTCCGGTCCATGGCGTTACGGCCTGACATTGGCGGTGAAATGGAACTCGAGCGGCTTGCCCGCGCCATGTTCGATCGTGACGACCCGCTCGGTGGGGCCCAGACCCGCCGGGCCATGCGCTGCCGGGTCGAACACCGCGTCCACGTAAGCCGCCTCGCCCGGCGCGAGCTTCTCGTTGACGTCGGGCATTGGGCCGTGGCCCGGCATGCCGTAGCTACCGATTGTGCGGGCACCCTTCACGAGCGTCGCGGTGGTGCACATGCAGGAGGTGTAGACGCGTTGGAGCAGGACCGGGCCCGCGCTCTCGTTCCTGAACCAGTAGCTATGGCTCACTTTTCCGGCCTTCATCGATATCTGGCCGAAGTCGAAATGGGCTTCGCGCGCGGTCAATGCCGCGGCCGAGCGCGTTGCGGCAACCGCGGGCGCCGAGACCGCGGGTGCCGAAACCGCAGACGCAGCGGGCCCGGAACCCGGCTTCGCGGCAATGACGGCGATCATCACCGCGAGAACGATCAGGGACGCGCCAATAATCAGGCCGGTATTACTAGAATGCTTGGTTGCAGCATTTGCGCTGCCTGTCCTGCGTGTCATAAGTCCTCCGTCATGTTCCGCTTGCATTTGAATTCGATTTCGATCTCAGTGCTGCGCGATGGCGCGCGGCACAAACTCGATCACCGCCAGCGCGCGAGGCGACAGAACGGAAATCACGCCGTCGCCAAGCGCCACCGCAAAACCGATGCTCGACGCGCCTGTCATCTGTTCATTCCGCCCGCAGCCGGCGCACCTTCCGCCTGCAGCCGCCGCACCATCGGCAGCAGCCGCTCGTCGACCGTCTTGCGCGTGATCGCGCCAATGATCTTGTCGCGGATACGTCCCTGGCGGTCGATCACGAAGGTCTCGGGTACGCCGTAGACGCCCCAGTCGATCCCGACGCGTCCGTTGAGGTCGGCGCCGGTGCGCGTGTAGGGGTCGCCCAGTTCGGCGAGCCAGCGCGCCGCATCGTCGGGCTTGTCCTTGTAGTTGAGCCCGTGGATCGGCAGTGCACGTTCGCGCGCAAGCGCCATCCACAGTGGGTGCTCGTCGCGGCAGGCGGTGCACCACGACGCGAACACGTTGACCACCGACACCTCGCCCTTGAGGTCTTCGGTCGCCAATCCGAGCGTGCGGCCCTTGACCGGCGCGAGCCGGAACTGCGGCACCGGCTTGTCGATGAGCGGCGAGGGGATCTCGCGCGGATCGAGCGTCAGGCCGATCCCCAGAAATACCGCGATGATCAGGAAAACCGCGAGCGGTCCGAGATGGGACCAACGCGAGGCACTCGGTGCGGACGCCTGAGCGCCCGCACCGAGCGTTTCCGGATGCGCCGGTTGCATCACGCCGCCGTCGCGATCAGCCGCCACGCCCGCCGCCCTTCAGCTTCTCGCGCTGCTCCTTGGTGAGCACTGCATCGATGCGCTTGCGCGCATCCAGCGTCGCTTCGAACATCTGCTTATGCGCATCGGCCATCGCCTGATAGGCCTTGCGCACCGCGCTGTCGTCCGTCTCAGCGCCGCCGTACTGCTGGTGCATGTGGAAACGCCCCTCATGCATCTTGCCCATGAGGTCCCATTGCTTGCGCCAGAGCGCCTGCTGGATGTCGGCGATCTTCGAGCGCTGTTCACTACTCAGGTCGAGCCCGGCATATGGTCCGACGCCGCCCATCATTCCCGGGCCCATGCCGTAGCCGCCGGAACCGTAACCGCCCATCATTCCCGGGCCCATGCCGTAGCCGCCGGAACCGTAACCGCCCATCATGCCCGGGCCCATGCCGTAGCCGCCGGAACCGTAACCGCCCATCATTCCCGGGCCCATGCCGTAGCCGCCGGAACCGTAACCGCCCATCATGCCCGGGCCCATGCCGTAGCCGCCGGAACCGTAACCGCCCATCATTCCCGGGCCCATGCCGTAGTGGCCCGGCCCGTAGCCGCCCATCATGCCCGGGCCTTGGCCCTGACCTTGACCTTGACCTTGGCCTTGGCCTTGGCCTTGGCCTTGGCCCTGACCTTGGCCCTGGCCCATCATGCCGGGGCCCATCCCTCGACCCGTCCCGGGTGCGACTGCCTGCGCAAGCTGTGTCGGCGATGCGCCCTCGACAGCGTGATGTATTGCGTGCACATCGCGCGCCGCCCATGCAGGCGCGGCGACGAGGGCCGCGGCAGTGGTCGATGCAATCAATGTGAATTTCCGTTTCATGGCGATACTCCATCCAGCTAATAGTCGATTGGTTGTTCGCGGACGAGGCGCAGTGCGCCACCGAACCGCGGGTCCGCAACGATTGGGGGTGCTGGCCGATCTAGCGGCCGAGCGGAATCGAACGGCTCAGCGCAGGATGCGCGCCGAACGCTCGTAGAAGGATGGAGTGCCTGGCGGTACGACGAAGGCACTCAGCGAATGACGCAGGGACGCCACAATCGGGTTCATCAGGGTCCGCGCATTCAAGGCTGCGAATTGGACTTTCCCCTGCGGGGATCGACCAAGCACCGAATCCGCGGGCATGACGAGACTCGAACCCTTGATGGTTGCGCAACACTGGACATCGTGAGGCGCGTGACCCGATCCATCGCCGAACTGCACCGCCGCCTCGGCGGCATGAACCGACCCCCCGTGCCCCCAGTGCGACAGCCAAGCCTCACACGCGGGGCGGAGTAAGAAAAACGTCAGGGCCACGACGGCGAGCGCAGCCCACCATTTGCGCACACCGCGTCTGCCAAGTACGCCGCTCATCGAGACGGTTCCGTTTCCACTCATTTCAGAGGTGTACCTTGCGCTTGCGGTTCCGCGCGATGTTGACCCACGTCAATCAGCGCGGTGAACCGCCCATTCGAGCCGGCAGGACGCCGGAAGTTCTATGGTCCGGCCGGGCCGCCGCGATCGGCTACGCGAGCTTCGCGCCGCACTTGCCGCAGAATTCGTTGCCGGGCGCGTACGGCACGCCGCACTGGGTGCAAGCGCCGTGCGCCAGGGTCGCGGGTCGCACGGCGCGCCGCCGCCACGAAAGGAATATCAGCAAACCCCCGATCACGAAAAACGCGACGGCGAGCAGCGCGAGCACCCAGGCGGGGATAGGCGCGTCGCCGCTTGCGGGCACGCTGGTCACCGGCGCCGCAACCGGTAGCGCGGAATCGCCCGCCTTCCGCTTAACGATCTCGGCCGAGGTGCGCGTGTCGGTCTTGGTGTAGCGCACTACGATCCGCAGCGGCTTGCCCGCCTCGAGCGCGCCCAACTCGGCGGTGCGGTAACGCAGACCGGCTGGGCCGTCCGAGGTGAGATCGAGTTTCGGCTCCACCGAAATGGCACTCGCCAAAGCGGGTTCCTGAACCACCAGCGTGACGCGTTCGGCCGCCAGATCGCCGGGCCACGTGTAGCGGTAGCTGTGCGCCGGCAGGTTGGTCGCGATCGGCTCATAGAATTCGATCTGGAAAAGACGCCCCGGGACGTCGAACTTTAGGGTGACGAATTCGCCCGCGCTCTGGCGCTCGTGCTTCAAGTTGAGCAGATTGCCGTCCGCCGTCGAGGAAAACGCGACCGCGCTCGGGCCACCGGAGGCCGCGGGCAGGCGCAGCGTAACCGTGGCCGGCAGCATCACGCCCTGCGCCAGCACAGCCTTCAGGATCACGAGCGCAGCCGGACGGTCGTACGCCGGCCAGATCTCGATGTTCAGGCTCGCGAGCCGCGGATTGCCCTTCGGCGCGCCGCCAGTTTGCGCGAGCGCGAGTGCCGGCAGCAGCAGCATGGCCAGCGCGAGCATCCCGAGCCGCAACGCGAAATTCGCGTGCGCGCCTCGGGCGTCGATTCGCGGTCTTGTCATTTCAGCGTGCATGTCCGAGTCTCCGTTTGCCGCACCACTCGACTTTCCCCGGCGAGCCGCGCAATGCGCGTCAACGCGCCGGGGCGGATTCTCGTACGCGCGATCCCATCACCCATTGACCTTGATCAGGAATCGGCACGAGATTTAGCGATCGAAACCGTACGCCGACAATGCAGCCACCGCCCATGAACATCGGAGCCTAGCGCCCTTTGCCATGATCACCCCGTCGCGTACCTGCTTGCCCCACAGTGTCGACATTCGCGCGCGTTCTATTTCGACGCGGAGCAGCCCTCGAACGTTCGCGGAATCACGTCGCGTCCCCCGCGCGGGCTATACGTCGATCGGTGGCGTCGTCCGGACGCGGGCCGCGAGAACCACCACCTGATTCACCGAAATTCTTCAGCATCAGGTCAGCGCAGCCGCAGGCCCAGATCGCGCAACACCTCGCGCGCACAGTTCCGTCCCGGCGCGCCTGTGACCCCGCCGCCTGGATGCGCGCCCGAGCCGCATAGGTAAAGACCCTTGACCGGCGCGCGGTAGTCCGCGTGCCCGAGCATCGGCCGCGCCGACCAGAGCTGGTCGAGCGTGAGTTGGCCATGAAAGATGTCACCACCGACGAGACCGAACTCGCGCTCGAGGTCGGTGGGCGAGAGCGCCGTATGGGCGATCACGCTGCGCGCGGAAACCCGGTGCGGCGCGCTCGACCATGTCGAAGATGCGCTCGACCGCCTCGTCCTTGCGCGTTGCCCAGTCGCGCTCCGGGCGCGAAGTGCTGGCAGAACAGGCTCGCGACATGCGCACCCGGACGGTGCGAGCGAGTCGTCGAGCGTGCTCGGGAATCACCATCTCGACGATCGGTGCATGGGCGATGCCGTCCGTGCGTGCATCGCAGATACGCCTGGTCCATGTACTCGAGCGAGGGCGCGAGGATGATGCCGCTCGCGTGGTGCGGTCCCGGTTCGGCAGAGCAGGCAAAACGCGGCAGCGCCGAAAGCGCCACGTTCATGCGAAAGCTCGCCGACGCGCATTTCCAGCCGCGCATGCGCGCGACGAACGCGGCCGGCAATGCGAGCCGCGATCGACCATGTCGAGATAGAGCAGCTTCGGGTTGACGTTGCCGACGACGATGTCGGCATCGAAGCGTTCGGCCGTCGGCGAGCGTGACGCCGCAGGCGACGCCATCGCGAATTTCGACACGCGCCACCGGTGCCGCAGTTTCGATCTGCGACGCCGTGCGCGACGCGCCTCCGCCGCAATCGCATCGGAGATCGCGCCCATGCCGCCGATCGCGTGGCCCCAGGCGCCCTTCCTGCCGTTGACCTCGCCGAAGCAGTGGTGCAGCAGCACGTAGGCCGTGCCGGGATGATAGCGGGCTCGCGTAGTTGCCGACCACGGCGTCGAAACCGAAGGCCGCGCGCACCGGGTCGGACTCGAACCAGCGCGCAAGCAGGTCGGCGGCGCTTTTCGTGAACAGGTCGAGCAGGTCGCGGCGCGCCTCCATGTCGAGCGCGCGCACGCGCCGCGCGGCCTGCAGCACGCGCCACAGGTCGCCGAGCCCGCCGCCGACGTTGGGCGGCGTCTCGAGCACCAGGCGCGCAGCACGTCGGCGACGCGTTCGAGCATCGCCCAGTACGCCGGCAGCCGCTCGGCGTCGCGCGCCGAGAACTTGGCAAACTCGCGCTGCGTCGCCTCGAGCCCGCCACCGACACGCAGGTAGCGCGCGTCGTCCAGCGGCAGGAAGTTCGCCAGCGGCCGCTCGACGATGCGCAGGCCGTGTCGCGCCAGACGCAGTTCGCGGATCACCGACCGGATGCAGCAGGCTCACGGTGTAGGCCGCGACGGAATTACGGAAGCCCGGGTGAAATTCCTCGGTCACCGCAGCGCCGCCGATCACGCCGCGGCGCTCGAGCACCTTCACGCGCAGGCCCGCGCGCGCGAGGTAGGCGGCGCAGGCAAGGCCGTTGTGCCCCGCGCCGATGACGATCGCGTCCGCTGCGCGGGCCATGGCAGCGCGTCGCGAACCGGCCGCCTAGGCCTTCTTGCCGTAGTCGAGCAACCCGGCGCCCGCCTTCGGTGGCCGCGCGCGTATCGCGTCCTCGCGCGGTTCGGTGCCCCAGCCCGGGCGATCGGGAAGCACGAGATGCCCGTCGACGTACTCGGGGACATGCGTGTAGAGCGTGTCATCCCACGCCAGCCGGTCGATGTCGGTTTCCATGATGCGCAGGTTCGGCACGGCGGCGGCGAAGTGTGCGTTCATCATCGTGCACAGGTGGCCGTAGAAGTTGTGCGGCGCCACGTTCACTTCGTGCGCCTCGGCAAGATTGGCGATCTTCATCGACTGCCACACGCCGTTCCACGGCGTATCGACGATCGCGACGTCCATCGCCTGTTGGCGGAAGTACGGGTTGAATTCACGCAGACCGAGCAGCGTCTCGCAGGACGCAATGGGATGCGGGCTCTGGCGACGGATGGTGGCGAGTGCCTCGGGAACGTAGCTGTCGAGCTCGACCCAGAACAGATCGAGGTCGGCGATCGCACGCAGGATCTTGAGAAATCCCTCCGTCTTCGCGTTGAAGTTGAGATCGAGCAGGATATCGACGTCGGGACCCGTGCCTTCGCGCAGCGCTTCCAGGTGCATGCGCAGGTTCTGCAGGACGTGGCGCTCGACATTCAGCTCGGGCATGTTCGGAACGCCGAATCCGGGACGCCACCCCCGCGGATTCTTCCCGCCCGCTTCGTACAGGAAGATGTTCGTCTTGCACGCGGTGAAACCCTTTTCCCGCACCTCCCGGCCGATGGTGCGCACGCCCTCCAGATCCGTGATTGCGGGCTTGTAGTACGTCGGATGGTTGATGCGCCAGGTCGCGCAATGCGACCAGTAGACGCGAATCCGCTCGCGCACGCGGCCGCCGAGGAGTTGGTAGCAGGGCACGCCAAGCGTTCTTGCCTTTGCGTCGAGCAGCGCATTCTCGATCGCGCCCATCGCCAACGCCAGAACGCCGCCCGCCGCGGGCCGCGTCGCCGCGTAGAGCTCAGCGTAGATGCGCTCGTGGTCGCCGACGGGCTGGCCCACGACACGCGCGGCCAGGCGCTCGATCGCGGCGGTCACGCCAGGCGCGCCGAAGCCTTCGTCGTACTCGCTCCAGCCGACGACGCCGTCGCCGGTGGTCAGCTTGACGAAGTGGTAATTGCGCCAGCCCGCGTCGCAGGCGAGGGTTTCGACGCGGATCACTTTGCTGTTCACGCGGATCGAGGTCATGGCGGCGTTCCGAGTCGTCGTGGGGAGCGCTGGATGATAGCCCGCAGGATCGCTGCCCTGGCAGTTGAGTATGATTCAGTTCACGACTTTCCGGAGCAGCCATGACCGACGCACACTCCGACTGGCGACCGAGCCAGCGCTATCCCGACCCCTCGATCGTCGTGATCGACGAGTCCTTCGCCCGATACCGATTGCCGCTCGCCAAGGTCGAGCGGCTGGGCGGCGCGACGCGCTGGGCCGAAGGTCCAGTCTGGTTCGGCGACACGCGCTGCCTCGTCTGGAGTGACGTGCCGGGCGATTGCATGTGGCGCTGGGACGAGGAAAGCGGCGCGATCAGCGTGTACCGCAAACCCTCTGGCAACGGGAACGGCAACACGCGCGATCGACAGGGGCGCCTCGTAACATGCGAGCACAGCGGACGGCGCGTCGTACGCACCGAGTACGACGGCACCCTGACGGTGCTCGCCGAACGCTTCGAGGGAAAGCGTTTGAATTCTCCCAACGACGTGGTGTGCAAGTCGGACGGCTCGGTCTGGTTCACCGATCCGAGCTTTGGTCTGCTCAGTCATTACGAAGGTGTAATCGCTCCGCAGGAACTGCCGACGAACGTCTACCGTATCGATCCGTCAGGCGAGCTGAGTGTGGTCGCGGACGGCATAAACCAACCCAACGGCCTCGCGTTCTCGCCAGACGAGTCGATCCTGTATATCGTCGAGTCGCGCTCGGTGCCGCGCAAGATCCTCGCCTGCGACGTGAAGAACGGGACGACGCTCGCCAAACGCCGCGTGCTGATCGACGCCGGACCCAAAGGCACACCAGACGGATTCCGCTGCGACGTCGACGGCAATCTGTGGTGTGGCTGGGGCATGGGCGAGACCGGACTCGACGGCGTGCACATCTTCAATCCAGAGGGCCGGCTGATCGGGCGTATCGACCTGCCCGAGCGCTGCGCGAACCTTTGCTTCGGCGGGGTGCACCGCAATCGCCTGTTCATGGCGGCGAGCACATCGGTCTACGCGCTCTACGTAAACACGCAGGGCGTGGCGTATTTCTAGGCGCGTGCGTTCGCGCCGCGCCGCCGCGCGACCAGTTTCAGCATCGTCTCGAGCGTGATCGAACGGAACGTCGCCTTCGCGATCTCGTCGATTTCCAACAGCACGACACCGAGTCGCGTCCTCGACCTCGAATGCCGTGGCGCCCGGCTCGGGCTTGACGCGTCGGCCGCCGCGCGACGCGCGGTGCTTTTCGTCGCGCTGATGTCCTCGAACAACTCGATCACGTCCATCAGCGTGACGCGGCGCGGATTGCCGGTGAAGCGGTAGCCGCCGCCCGCGCCACGCGCGGCACGCACCAGGCCCGGCGCGCCCGAGCGTGCGCAGCACCTTCGCGAGGTGGTGCGGCGACATGCGGAACTTGCGCGCGATTTCGGCCGCCGAAAGCTGCGCGCCCGGCCGCGCCGGCGAATTCGAGCACGCTGTAGAGCGCGAGCAGGCGTGTTCTTCTGCAGCTTCACGCGCGATTCAAGCCAGATCCTTCTCGAGCGGAATGAAGGTCGCGGCCATCATGCCCTGGCTGCGAAAGAACGACAGGACCAGGCGGTTGTCGCGCGCCAGCAGCGTGCGCACCTTGTCGACGCCGAGCCGTCTGAAGCCGTCGCAGATCGCGTCGAGCAGTTGCGTCGCGACGCCCGACGAGGCGCGTGTCCGGCCGCACGCCGACGCCGAACACCCAGCCGCAGGGCGGCGAGCCGAATTCCCAGTCGCGCACGTCGCCGACGACGTAGCCGTCGATCCGTCCCGCGTTGTCGGCGACCAGGAAGAAACGCTGCTGCCGTCCGCCGCCGTAGCGCCGCAGGATCTCGCCCCAGTACGGCGCCTTGCGCAGCCCCGTAATGCCGGCGTCGATTTCGATCACCTGTTCGAGGTCGCCGGCCTGCACGCCCGCGGATGCGCGCCGCGACGCGCGTCGCGGCCGCGGCGGCGGGTTTCTTGAGAGAGATCAAGTGCGGAAGCTCGGCAGTCGAATTATCGTCAAAATACGCCTTTCGGTACCGAATTACCAGTCTGGGCCGCGGCGCACTGCGGACCGGCGCTTGAATTCGCATCGGGCACGGTGCAGCATGCGCCCAGGCAACCGACCCAGTCGCACACGGCGCACGGCACCCAACGCCACTCAACGGCACACCCAGGAGGAGACATGAAATCCACGCTTGCCGCCGGGCTTTCCACCAGCCGCAGCTATACGGTCGATCGCGAGCGCACGATCGACTTCATGGGCGACGCGGCGCGCGTCTACGCCACGCCGATGATGGTGCGCGACATCGAGGTGACCTGCCGCGATCTCCTGCTCGAGCACCTCGACACAGGCGAAGACTCGGTCGGCACCCGCGTCGAGGTCGATCACCTCGCGGCCACCCTGCTCGGAATGACGGTGACGTTCGAAGCGAAGATCGTCGAACTGAAAGGCCGTGCCGTGACGTTCGAGATTGCCGGTTCGGACGGCGTCGATGCGATCTGCCGCGGGCGACACATGCGCTTCGTCGTCGACGTCAAGCAGATCCGAGCAGCGCCTCGCCGCCAAGAAACAAAAAGCCGGTCTATGAAGAACCTGAGCACGGTCAAGATCATTGAAAAGTCGAGTGCCGCGCCGGGCAGCGGCGGGCGCAAGCTCGCCACGTACTGCTACCAGTGCGTCGCGGGGCCCGATCTGCTGACCGTCAAGGTGAACGATCAGGGCGTTGCGACGGAAGTCGAGCCGAATTTTGCCGCCGAGGCGGTCCATCCCGGCGGCGGCAAGGTCTGCGTCAAGGCCTACGGCCTGGTGCAGAAGCTCTACAACCCGAACCGCGTGCGCTCGCCGATGAAGCGCACGAATCCGAAGAAGGGGCGCAACGAAGACCCGGGCTTTGTCCCGATCTCCTGGGACGAGGCGCTCGACCTGGTCGCCAAGAAGCTGCTCGACATCCGCGCGACGGGCCTGCTCGACGAGTCGGGCTATCCGCGCGTCGCGGCGAGCTTCGGCGGCGGCGGCACGCCGCAGTTCTACATGGGAAGCTTTCCCGGCGTTTCTGTCGGCCTGGGGTCCGATGGACATGGGCTTCGGCTCGGGCCAGGGCGTCAAGTGCTACCACTCCGAACACCTCTACGGCGAGTTCTGGCACCGCGGCGTTCACCGTCTCGGCCGACACGCCGCACTGCAACTACAACATTTCCTGCGGTGCGAACATCGAGGCTTCGGGCGGCGTCGCCGGCGTCTGGCGCCACGCCAACGCGCGCGAGCGCGGCATCAAGCGCGTGCAGGTCGAGCCGCATCTGTCGGTCACCGGCGCCTGTTCGGCGGAATGGGTGCCGATCAAGCCGAAGACCGATCCGGCCTTCCTGTTCGCGCTGATCCACGTGATGCTGCACGAGCATCCGCGCGAGCGCCTGGACGTCGACTTCCTCAAGCGCCACAGCTCGTCGCCCTATCTCGTCGGGACGAACGGCTTCTACCTGCGCGATGCGGACACGCAAAAAGCCGCTGGTCTGGGATCTGACGAGCGCCAAGGCAGTGCCATTCGATACACCCGGGAATCGACCCGGCGCTCGAGGGATCGTTCGAGGCCGAAGCGGTCGAGATCGGGCCCGACGCGCGAGACGCTCGGCGAAGGCAGGCTCGCCGGCGAACCGGCCTTCGGCAAGCTGGTCGCGCACATGCAGCGCCTATTCGCCGGAGTGGGCGAGCGGCATTTGCGACGTCAAGGCCGAGACGATGCGCCGCATCGCCAACGAATACCTCGACGCCGCGCAGGTCGGCGCGACGATCGAGATCGACGGCCACAACGCTGCGCTACCGGCCGGTCGCGGTGACGCTCGGCAAGACCGTCACCAACGGCTGGGGCGGCTACGAATCCTGCTGGGCGCGCACCATGCTGGCCGCGCTGGTCGGTGCGCTCGAGACGCTGCGGCGGCACGCTCGGCACCACGGTGCGTCTCAACCGACCGCTGAACGAGCGCCACAAGAGCGTGCACAAGGGCCCCGACGGCTTCATGGCCTATCCGCTCAACCCGACCGACAAGGAACACTGGTCGGCGCAAGCCCAACATCCGCAACGCCTACCGCACCGATGGTGCCGCTCGCGGGCGACGGGCCGTGGAGCCAGGCGCTCGGACCGACGCATTTTTCCTGGATGTTCCTCGACGAGACGCCGCCGGGCCTGCCACGCGTGACGCCGCCCGATCTGTGGTTCCTGTACCGCACCAATCCGGCGATTTCGTTCTGGGACACCGACGGCATCACCGACAAGATGGCGCGCTTCCCGTTCGTCGTCGCCTTCGCCTACACGCTCGACGAAACCAACCATTTCGCCGACGTCCTGCTGCCCGATGCGATGGACCTGGAAAGCCTGCAGCTGATCCGCATCGGCGGCTCGAAGTTCATCGAGCAGTTCTGGGAGCACGAGGGCTTCGCGCTGCGCCAGCCGGTCGTCGCGCCGGCGGTCAACGCGCGCGACTTCACCGACATCGCCACCGAGCTTGCCGCGCGCACCGGGCTGCTGGAGAAATACAACGCGGCGATCAACAAGGGCGTCGCCGGCGTGCCGCTCAAGGGCGAGGCCGACGGCGTCGAATGGGATTTCTCGCTCAATACCGCGCTCGTGAACAGCTGCGACACGATCTGGGACGCGGTCTGCCGCGCGGCGAGCGCCGAGCTGACCGGCGGCAAGGAAACGCACGGCCTCGACTGGTGGAAGGAAAACGGCCTGCGCACGCGACCCTTCCCGCAGGTCGACTGGTACCTGCAGCCGACGCTCGAGGACATGGGGCTGCGCTTCGAGCTGCCCTACCAGGAGCGGCTGCTATCGCGTCGGCAAGGAGCTGGGCAGGCGTCTGCACGAGCACGACATGAACTGGTGGGATACGCAGCTCACCGAGTACCAGACGCTGCCGGCGTGGAAGGATTTCCCGAAGCTGTGGGAAGACGAAGTCGAGCGCATGGGCGGGCGCGCCGAGGACTATCCGTTCTGGCTGCTCACCTCGCGCAGCATGCAGTACGCCTGGGGCGGCAACGTCGGCATGCAGATGATCAAGGAAGTCGCCGACAACATCGCCGGCCACCAGGGCGTGATCCTGAACACGCGCGCAGCCGAGGAACGCGGCATCGCCGAAGGCGACATGGTCGAGATCGCCACGCCCAAGGCGAACGTGCGCGCCAAGGCCGTGCTGCGCCAGGGCATCCGGCCCGACACCCTGCTGCTGCTCGGCCAGTTCTCGCACTGGGCGACGCCCTACGCCAAGGACTTCGGCATGCCGAGCATGAACAGTCTCGTGCCGATGTCGATGCCGCTGACCGATGCGACGGGGTCGGGGGCGGATCTGGTGCGGGTGTCGTTGCGGAAGGTGGGGTGAGCGAGGTGGTACCCATCGTCTGTGCCTCGGCGCTGCGCGGAGGCAGTTTTTGTCTCCTGCAAATGCACGGCCGCAAAAAGCGCGGCCGTGCATTTGCAGGAGATCGATGAAAAGCGGTTGAGGTCGGAGGTTGTTCGATGACCCGCTGGGCAATGGTCGCGGATCTGCGGCGCTGCGTCGGCTGCCAGACCTGCACCGCGGCGTGCAAGCACACCAATGCGACGCCGCCGGAAGTGCAGTGGCGGCGCGTGCTCGACATGGAGGTCGGCGAGTACCCGGAGGTGCAGCGCGTGTTCGTGCCGGTGGGCTGCATGCACTGCGCCGATCCGCCGTGCATGCACGTCTGCCCGTCGACGGCGACGAAGCAGCGCGCCGACGGCATCGTCACGATCGACTACGACCTGTGCATCGGCTGCGCGTACTGCGCGGTCGCCTGCCCTTACCAGGCGCGCTACAAGACCGACGAGCCGAGCTTCGCCTACGGCGAAGGGCCGATCCAGAGCGAGGCAGCGCGCTTCGATGCGGGCCGTATCGGCGTGGCGACGAAGTGCACGTTCTGCTCGGACCGCGTCGACGCGGGGCTGGAGCAGGGACTGACGCCGGGCATCGACCCGGAGGCAACGCCGGCCTGCGTCAATTCCTGCATCGCCAAGGCGCTGCATTTCGGCGACGTCGAGGATCCGGCGAGCAACGTCTCGCAGCTGCTCGCCGAGAACCAGTTCTTCCGCATGCACGAGGAGCTCGGCACGGATCCGGGCTTCTATTACCTGTGGGACAAGAAGGCGGAGAGCGCGGCATGAGTTTCGGGCCGAAAGCCCTGGCAGCAGCTGCACTGGGACGCGCGCGCCGCGGCGAACTTCATGCTCGGCGGCACCGGCGCCGGGCTGCTGGTCGCCTGGGCGGTGTCGGCGGCGGTGACGCCGGCCTGGCAGGCCTACGTGCTGGCCGGCATGGCGTGCATCGGCCTCGGCCTCGGCGCGGTGTGGCTCGAGATCGGCCGCAAGCTGCGCGCGATCAACGTGTTCTTCAATCCGCACACGTCGTGGATGACGCGCGAGGCGATGGTCGCCGTCGTGCTGTTCGCCTGCGGCCTCGCCGCGCTCGCATCGGGCCTGCGCGCGCTCGGTTTCGTCGCCGCGCTCGTCGCGCTCGGCTTCGTCTACTGCCAGGGGCGCATCCTGCACGCCTCGAAGGGCATTCCCGCCTGGCGCGAGCCGACGGTCACCGCGTTCATCGTGACGACGGGGCTGGCCGAAGGCGCGGGTGCGTTCCTCGCCGTGAGCGCCTTCGCCGGCAGTTCGCATCGCGCGGGGCTCGCGTTCTTCGCGCTCGCCGTCGTCGCGCGCGTGCTCGGCTGGTCGCGCTACCGCGCGCGGCTCGAGCGCGGCGTCGTCGCGACCGTGCGCTCGACGCGCTCGAACCGGCCGGTCGCATGCTGGTGCAGCTCGGCACGATCGTGCCACTGGTGCTCGCCGTCGCCGGGCTCGCCTTCGCCGATCTCGCCGTCGCCGGCGGGCATCTTCGCCGGCCTGCTCGCACTCGGCACCGGCTGGTACCTCAAGTTCGTGCTGGTGACGCGCGCCGCGTACAACCAGGGATTCGCGCTGCCGCAGCTGCCGGTACGCGGCAGCCGCTGAAGGAGCCGACCGATGACGCCGGTACTCCAGCCACGTTATTGCCAAGGTGCATCACCGCGCGCCGGCAAGGCGCGGCGCGCGCTTCTTATTTCGAGCGCGCGGCCGAAACCCTGCCGCGCGATGCGCTGGCGAAGCTGCAGCTGCGGCGCCTGCGCGCGTCGCTGAAGAACGCCTGCGGCAACGTGCCGCTGCACCGCCAGCGCATGAAGGCGGCGCGCATCAAGCCCGAGGACATCCGCACGTCTCGCAGGACGTCGCGCGGCTGCCGTTCACCGTCAAGACCGATCTGCGCGACCACTATCCGTTCGGCCTGTTCGCGCGGCCGCGCGCACGCAGCTCGTGCGGGTGCACGCGTCCTCGGGCACGACGGGCAAGCCGACGGTGGTCGGCTACACCGCGAAGGACATCGACACCTGGACGCGCCTGATGGCGCGCTCGCTGGCCTGCGGCTGGCGTGCGGCCCGGCGACGTGGTGCACAACGCCTACGGCTACGGGCTGTTCACCGGCGGGCTCGGCGCGCACTACGGCGTCGAGCGCCTCGGCGCGACCGTGGTGCCGATGTCGGGCGGCATGACCGAGCGGCAGGTCGTGCTGATGCAGGACTTCGGCGCGCGCGTGCTGTGCGCCACGCCGTCGTACGCGCTCACCATCGCCGAGGTCGCCGAGCGCGAAGGCGTCGACCTGCGCAAGAGCACGCTCGAAGTCGGCGCTGTTCGGCGCCGAGCCCTGGAGCGAGGCAATGCGCCGCGAGATCGAGGCGCGGCTCGGCGTGCGCGCCTTCGACATCTACGGCCTGTCCGAGATCATGGGCCCGGGCGTGGCCTGCGAATGCGAAGCGCAGGACGGCCTGCACGGCTGGGAGGACCACTTCCTGTTCGAGATCATCGATCCCGACACCGGCGCGCGCGGTGCCCGACGGCCAGGCCGGCGAGCTGGTGATCACCACGCTGACCAAGGAAGCGCTGCCGATGCTGCGCTACCGCACGCGCGACATCACGCGCGATCGACCGCACGCGCTGCGCCTGCGGCCGCACGCACGCGCGCATCCTGCGCGTCGACCGGGCGCAACGACGACATGCTGATCATCCGCGGCGTCAACGTCTATCCGTCGCAGGTCGAGGCGGTGCTCATCGGCCTGCCCGACATCGCGCCGCACTACCAGCTGGTGGTCGAACGCCAGGGCGCGCAGGACAGCGTCAAGGTCGAAGTCGAGGCCACGCCCGCCGTCGGGCCTCGCAAACGGCCTATGCCCGGCTCGGCGAGAAGGTCCAGCACCACATCAAGTCGATGATCGGCATCACGACCGCGTGGTCGTCAAGCGGCCGGGCGAGGTGCCGCGCTCGCAGGGCAAGGCGGTGCGCGTGCGCGACCTGCGTCCCAAGGGCGGCTAGCCGCGATGAGGCTGCCGTGATCCCGGTCCTCGCCGGCGCCGCGCGCAGCCGCCTGCTTCCGGCGTCGGTGCCGTTTCGCTACTTCGGCGCCGCAGTGCTGTTCCACGTTGCGGCCTGGGGCATGCTCGTTGCCGGCGCCGCGCAGCTGCCCGGTTTTTCCGGCGGCATCGGACCGGTGTTCGCCGCACTGCATCTCACCACGCTGGGCGTGCTCGCCATGACGGCGATCGGCGCGACGCTGCAGCTGTTGCCGGTCGCCACGCGTCAGCCGGTACGTTCGGTTGGCGCGGCGAAGCTGATCTGGTGGCTGCTCACCCCGGGTGTGGCGCTGTTCGCGGCGGCGGCGGGGTCGTACCAGCCGCAGTGGATGGGTCCCGGCGCGATGCTCGTCGTCGCCGCGCTCGCGCTCTACGGCTGGCTTCTGGCGGACAACCTGCGCCGCGCGCGCGGCATGCGCGTCGTGGTGCTGCACGGCTGGGCGGCGCTCGGCGCGCTGGTGCTGCTCGTCGTCAGCGGGCTGGCGCTCGTCGCCTACTACGAGCACGGTCTGGCGCTCGACTGGCGCGCGTTTGCGACGCTGCACCTGGTGGTGGCGACCTACGGCTTCATGGGACTGCTGGCCATCGGGCTGTCGCAGTTCCTGCTGCCAATGTTCGCGCTGTCGCCGGCGCCGGCACCGCGTATGGCGAAGCGCACATTGGCCGCTGCGCTCGCCGCGATCGCGCTCGTGGTGCTCGACCAGTTGCTGATCGGGCAGGCTGCGTTGCTCGCGCTTGCCGCAATCCTAGGCTGCGGCGCCGCGGTCACCCACGTGATCTCGATGGAGCGCGCCATGGCGAAGCGGCTGCGTCCACCGCTCGGGCCGGCGTTCCTGCTGATTCGCGTCGGCTGGGGCTGCATGCTCGGGAGCCTGCTCCTGGCGCTGCCGCTCGCCTTCGGTTGGCGCGCCGACGGCGCACTCGCCGCGTTCGGCGTGCTGGTCGTCGCCGGCTGGCTGCTCAGCTTCCTGCTCGCCGTGCTGCAGCGCATCGTGCCATTTCTCGCCTCGGCGCACGCGGGCGGCGGCGCACGCGGCATGCCGCTGGTCTCTTCGCTCGAGCCGGGCGGTTCGCTCGCCGTACACCGCGTGCTGCACCTCGCCGCGATCACCGGCCTGCTGATCGCGATCGCGATGCAGGCCGCGGGCCTGGCGCGCGTCGCCGCGGCCGTCGGCCTGGCCGGCGCGGTCGCCTTCAGCCTGTTTTTCACGCGCACGCTGATGCGCCTGCGTGCCACGCGCCTGCAATCGGGCGCTGCACCGGGCAACGCGGGCGTCTGACGCAAAGGATCGGCAGGTCTTTCGCATGGAGTTCAACCTCAACATCACACGCCGCCTGCACGAGGAGCATGCGGCAACGCTCACACTGTGGAGCCGGTTGGAGCAGCTGCTCACCGGGCGCGGCGCAGCGTGGCCGCCGGCGGCAGATGATGCGGCGCGCCGGTGCCTGCGCGAGTGTGCGGCGGCCCTCGCACAGGAAGTGTCGGCGCACTTCGCATTCGAGGAGGCGGAGCTCTTTCCCCGGCTCGAGGACAGCGGCGAAGGCGACATCGCGCAACTGCTCGCCGAGGAGCACGGCGTGATTCGCGAGGCCGCCGACCAGTTCGCGGCGCTGCAGGCCCGCGCCGCGCGCGGCGAGCTCGACGACAGCGGCTGGCGCAGCCTCAAGACCCTCGCCCTCGAGCTCGTCGAGCGCCTGGTGTCGCACGTGCAGAAGGAGGAGATGTCGCTGCTGCCCGCGCTCGAAGACCTGATCGGCGAGGACGAGGACCGCGAGCTGATCACCGAGTACAGCATGCGCTGAACCGCAATCGTGCAAACGAAGGCATCGGAGGACAGATGAACGCCAGAAAGACCGCCAGTGCGAAGACGCGCGGGCCGGTAACCCGACCGCTCGCTGCCGGCGACCTCGACGCGGTCGTCGCCATCGACAGCGCGCTGAACGGCCGTGCGCGACGCACTTACCATGAGCGCCGCCTCGCAGCAGCGAAGCGCGCACCCGAGCTGCACGCTCAGTTCGCCGTCGAGGAAGGCGGCCGCTTCACCGGCTACGTTCTCGGCAAGGTGCTGGAAGGCGAGTTCGGCCGCACCGCGCCGGCGATCCGCCTCGAGGTGATCGCCGTCTCGCCCGACGCCCAGGGCCACGGCGACGGACTCGCGCTGTGCGAGGCGCTCGAGACCGAGGCACGGCGGCGCGGCATCCGCGAGCTGCGCACCGGCGCGTCCTGGCACGACCATCGCATGCTGCGGTTCCTCGATCACGCCGGCTGGTCGCTTGCCTCGAGCCACGTCATCGACTGCCGCCTGGCGGACGCCAGGCGCGGCTCCGGCGCCGAGGAGCCGGTGGTGCTCGAGGCACGCGAGCGCCCGGCGGATCAGCACGACTACGGCGCCGCCGCGGCAAACGACTTCGAGACGCTCGCGCGCGACCTCGCCGACGTGCGCTCGCTCTCCGCGCAGGACCTCGACGCCGTGGTGCGCATCGACCGGCGCCTCACAGGACACGACCGCAGCGCCTACATGAAGCACAAGCTCGACGAGGCGCTCGCCGACTCGGGCATTCGTGTCTCGCTCATTGCGCGCATCGAGGACAGCATCGCCGGCTATCTCATGGCGAGCGCCGATTACGGCGACTTCGGTCGCACCGAGCCGGTCGCGATCATCGACACCATCGGCGTCGATCCGGGATTCGCGCATCGCGGCGTGGGGCACGCGCTGCTGTCGCAGCTCCTCGCCAATCTCGACGCGCTGCGCATCGAGCGCGTCGAGACCGTGCTCGCAAAGGAGAATCTCGACCTGCTCGAGTTCTTCTATCACGCGGGCTTCAGCCCGAGCGAGCGGCTCGCCTTCGTCAAGCTGCTCGCTTGAGCGACTGGCGGCCCGATCGCCTGCTCGAGGGCTTCGAAGCCCTCGAGCAACGCTTCGCCGACGACTACGACGGCGAAGTGATCGCCACCCTGGTGCGCCTGCCGGCACGGTCGGCGCCGCGCGGCGCGGTGCTCTACGTGCACGGTTTCATCGACTATTTTTTCCAGCGCCACATGGCCGAGCGCTTCGCCGCCGAGGGCTACGCCTTCTACGCGCTCGACTGCCGCAAGCATGGCCGCTCGCTGCGCGCGCACCAGCATCCCTGCTTCTGCAAGGACGTCCACGAGTACTTCTCCGACCTCGACTGGGCACTCGGTTCGATCGATGCGCCGGTGCTGCTCGCGGGGCACTCGACCGGCGGCCTGGTCTGCGCCCTCTACGCGCACGAAGGTGCGCGCCGCCCGCAGCTGCGCGCGCTTTGGCTGAACAGCCCGTTCTTCGAGTTCAACGCACCGCCCGAGCGGCGCCGGCTCCTTTCCGTCGCCAGCGGGCTCGGCGCGCTGTTTCCCTTCGCGCACGACAAGGGCGGCATCCGACCCGAGTACATCGAGGGCCTGCACCGCAACTGGCAGGGTGAATGGGACTTCGACCTGCGCCTCAAGCCGCACAAGGGTTTTCCCGTGTACTTCGGCTGGGTGCGTGCGATCCGCAGGGCGCAGGCGCGGCTGCAGGCGGGACTGGCGATCGACTGCCCGGTGCTGCTCATGCATTCGGACGACGCCGACATCATTCTCGACTGGCGTCACATGACGCGCTGGGCCCCGGACATCGGAGCAGCAAGTGACACTCGCCGCGTTTCCCGGCGGGCTGCACGACCTGGTGCTGTCGCGTCGCGAGATTCGCGACGCGCTGTTCGAGCGGCTGTTCGGGTGGGACGCGCCGGCGGGCTGAGTCGTCCGGGGCGCGAGCGGCGCCCCATGCACGACACCGTCCACGGTTCGATTCGCCCTACACTAGCGCCGGCGGCGGCCCGCGGGCCGCCCGCGAAGAATCCCGGGAGGCGGGCATGCTTGCACCGACTAAGAGCGACGGCGAACCCGCGACAATGGAGATCTCGCGCGACGCGCCTGGCGCGGGCGCGACTCAGCCGCCGCGTTATCTCCTCTTCCTTCAGTTCACACTGGTCAACGTGGTGTCGGCGGCGCTGTGCGTCGCGGCCTGGCTGGAGGGCTGGCTGGACGGCGCGTTCACCGGCACCAGCCTGTGGCTCTGCCTGCTGATCATTGCGGCGTTCGTTTACGGCCTCGCATTCTGCGGCCTTCGCATCCGTGGCGTGGTGCGCGAGCTCGACGACCTGCACGCCGGCACGGTACGGCCCGCCTCGCGCAGCGCCCGCTACCTGACGCACGCGCGCGGCGCGAGCGCGGAAAGCCGCGCCACGGCCGCGGGCTGCTGCGCCTGCGGCTCGCCCAGGCCCCGTCCACCGTGCGCCACATCGCCGGCATCCTCGTCCTGCTGGGCCTGGTCGGCACCGTGATCGGCTTCATCGTTGCGCTCTCGGGCGTCGATCCGCAGCAGGTGCCCGCGGTCGACAACGTCGCGCCGATGGTCGCGCGCCTGATCAACGGCATGTCGATCGCGCTCTACACGACCCTGTTCGGATCGGTGCTCCACCTCTGGCTGATGGTCACGCAGCGCATTCTTGCGACCGCGGCGCGCTCTCGCTCTACCAGGCGATCGTCGAGCAGGGAGAGCGCGATGCTCGAGCTTGACGAGTTCGAGGACGAGCCCTCGGGCACCGTGTTCCGCGATGTGCTGATGCTCGCGCTGATCGGCTTCGTCGCCATGGTCATCATGCTGCTGCCGCATCTCAGCGCCAAGCGCGAGGAGAACCGCGACGCCGCACGCGCCGGGCAACGTGGTCGTCGAGATCCACTGGCCGAACGATCTGCCGGTGGACGTCGATCTCTGGGTGCAGGCACCGCGCGACGTGCCGGTCGGCTTCTGGAACCAGGGCAGCCGGTTCTTCAACCTGCTGCGCGACGACCTCGGCCTCGAGGGCGACGCCACCGGCCGCAACTACGAGGTGTCCTACAGCCGCGGCATCCCGGCCGGGGAGTACACGGTCAACGTGCACATGTACGGCGACGGTGCCGCTCGGCCTGCGCGTGCCGGTCAGGGTGGTCGTCAGCGCGAAGCCGAAGTACGGTGAGCTGCAGCCAGCTGCTCGAGACCCGGATCGAGCTGACGCGGCGCAATCAGGAAGAGACCGCGTTCCGCTTCCAGCTGCGAGAAAGTGGCGAGCTGGTGCCCGGCAGCGTGACGACGCTGCGACGGCGCCTTATTACCCGGCCCAGCGGATGATCGAACCGCTGTACCTGATCTTCGCCTGCTTCGACGGCGCTGGCCGCGCTGCTCGCGGCGATTGCGATTCGAACACCGCGCGCGACACCGGTCCGGGCCGATCGGCGATAGCGGTCACGGCGGCGTTCCTTCCCTTCGCCTACCTCGGTCTGAACGAAATCCTCGCGCGCCCGAAGTCGATGACGCATGAATGGTTCAACGCCTCGGCAAAGCACGCCACGGTGCTCGGCGTGAGTCTGGACGAAGGTAAGGCGATCTACCTCTGGCTGCGCGTGGACGACTCGCTCGAGCCGCGCTATTACCGCCTGCCCTGGCAGCAACGCAACGCGGAAAAATTGCAGAAGGCCATCGGCCGCGCGGTTGAGGAAGGACTCGGGGTTCGCGTCGAGAACCCTTTTTCGAAGCCATTCCTGGTCCGATCAGGGGGAAATCAACATCGAGCTCGTGCGCCCGCCGGGACCGCCGGTGAAGCATCCGTCAGCCGCCGCCGCAGCATCTTCAATCCGCGCGAGCAGCAGGTCCGTGCGCCGGTCATAGCGCCCGCGAGCGCTCGCGCGTAGCTCAGGTCCGGCCAGCGCTCAGTCCATCGCTCGGTCGCCTCGTACAGCGCACCGACGCGCAGCACCGTCGGCTCGTCGTGCAGCCGGCCGACGATCTGCAGGCCGACGGGCAGGCCGTCGGCGCCGAAGCCGCAGGGCACGGTCATCGCCGGGTGGCCGGTGATGTTGAAGGGCAGCGTGTACGGGAAGAGGTTCGCAGCGCAGCTCGCCCACCTCCACGCCGTCGATCTCGATCGGCTCGAACGGATCCTGCTCGATCGGCAGCGCGGTGCGCGCGAGCGTCGGCGTGACGAGCACGTCGTTCGATTCTCGAGCCAGCCCTGCACGCGGCGAAACAGCGCCGTGCGCTCGAACATCGCCTGCTGGTAGTCCTCGGCGCTCCACTGCGCGCCCACCTCGACCTGGCGCAGCAGCGACGGCGACATGCGCGCGCCGTGCATCGCGGATCAGCTCGCCGAAGCGCGCGCGCCAGCTGGCGTGGTTGATCACGCGCCACACGGGCTCCATCTGCGGCAGCGCCTCGGTCAGCTCGACCAGCTCGGCGCCAAGCTCGGCGAAGCGGCGAGCGCCGCCTCGAACGCAGCGCGCACGTCGCGTCGCAACCACGGTGTTGCCGAGCGTCAGCGACCACAGGACGCGCCGTCCCTTGAGGTCGCCCTCGGGACGCGCGGCGGCGACGAAGTCCTGCGCCGCGAGGCCGATCGACCAGGGATCGCTCGAATGCGCACCCGCCATCACCGCGAGTTGCAGCGCGGTGTCCATCACGGTGCGCGACAGCGGCGTCACGTAGGTGTAGTTGCCGAAGGCGTCCTGCACCTGGCTGTGCGGCACGGTGCCGAGCGTCTGCTTCAGACCCACCAGCCCGCAGCAGGCCGCAGGGATGCGCGTCGAGCCGCCGCCGTCGGTGGCGATGCCGATCGGACCCAGGCCCGCCGCGACGGCGGCCGACGCACCGCCGCTCGAACCACCGCAGGTCCGGGAAACGTCCCAGGGATTGCAGCTGCGCCCGAAGAGCGGCGCGTCGGTCAGCGCCTTGTGACCGAATTCCGGCGTCGTCGTCTTGCCGATGAGGATGCCGCCCGCGGCCTTCATGCGCGCGGCAGCAACCGCATCCTGCGTCGGCACGTGGTGCTCGAATACGCGCGAGCCGAAGGTGGTGCGCACGCCCGCGGTGTTGACGAGGTCCTTCACCGCGTACGGCACACCGTGCAGCGGGCCGAGCGGCGCGCCGTCGATCACCGCCTGCTCGGCGCGGCGCGCCGCGGCAAGCGCTTCATCGTGGCAGACCGTGATGAACGCGTTCAGCGTCGGTTGCAGGCGGTCGATACGCGCGAGTACGGTCTGCGTCAGCTCGAGCGGCGACACCGCCTTGCTCGCAATCAGGCGCGCGAGCTCGTGGGCAGGGCGCTGCCAGAGCGCGTCGGTCACTTCAGCCCCAGATCGCGCGTCCGGCCTCGACACAGAGCGTCAGCTTGGCGCGCTCGTCGGCCTCGGTCACCGGATTGCCGCCCATGGTGCTCGCAAAGCCGCACTGCGGGCTGATCGCGAGGCGCGCGGCGTCGACGAACTTCGCCGCCTCGTCGGCGCGACGCTTGAGCGCGTCGATCGATTCGAGCTCGGTAATTTTCGAGCTCACCATGCCAAGCACGACACCCTTCGATTTCGGCACAAAGCGCAGCGGCGCGAAATCCCCTGCGCGCGGGGTGTCGAATTCGAGCAGGAAGTGATTCACGTTGGCGCGCCCGAAAAGTTTCTCGGCGACCGAGTCGTAGCCGCCCTCCGACAGATACATGCCCTTGTAGTTGCCGCGGCACATGTGGATGCCGATCACCATCTCGGCCGGCCGGTCCTTGACCGCCTCGTTGATCGCGTCGACGTAGAGGTCGACGAACGCCTCGGGGTCGACCCCGTCGGCGCTCACCTTGGCGCGCGCAGCCGGATCGCAGAGCATCGCCAGCGCGACCTCGTCGAGCTGGACGTAGCGGCAGCCGGCCCTCGCGAGATCGGCGATCTCCTGCTGATACACCCGGCCCAGGTCGACGAAGAATGCGCGCGCGTCGCCGTACACCTTCGGATCCGCGAACTCGCGGTAGCGGTAGAGGTGCATGGTCGAGGGCGCCGGCATCGTGATCTTCGGCGTCGCCCGAGTCTCGGCCTTGAGGAACTCGAACTCGTCGAGCGTGATCGGCGCGCTGCGCCCGACCTTGGCCTCGGCGTAGGGCGCGGTGAAGTCGGACTCATGGCCGTGCTCGTCGTGGAACTTGAAGTTCGCTTCCTTCACGACCAGGCCGTCGGTGAGGCGCACGAACTTCTCCCAGTAGGAAATCCGGCGGAATTCGCCGTCGGTCGCCACCTCGAGTCCGCAGTCGGCCTGCAGTCTCGACGACGTCGCGGATCGCGGCGTCCTGCGCGGTGCGAAACGCATCATCGGACAGCGCGCCGGCGGCGTGCTCGCGAAACGCCTTGCGCAGTGCTTGCGGGCGCAAAAGACTGCCGATGTGGTCGGCGCGGAACGGTGGACGACCGTTGGGCTGTATGGTCATTCGGAACTCCCTGCAGATTCGCCGGCGATTGTATCGTTCAAACCGTGCGCCGACCACGCGGCACAGCGGAACCGCCTACGCGCGGACTTGCTGCGAATCGCGCATGGATCGAAAATCGATCCGCTGGATCACTCGGGGAGACCTCAAGCGATGCGTGAAGCGAATGCCTGGTATGCAGAGCTGCGCGAGAAGAACGCACCGCTGCTGCTCGCCGAGCGCGCCCGCCGCGAGCCGGACGCGCTCGCCTATCGCGCGAAGCATCTCGGCCTGTATCGCGAGCGAAGCTGGAAAGACTACGCCGAGCTGGTCGCGCGCAGTGCCGCCGGCCTCGACACCCTCGGACTTGCGCAGGGCGAGCGCGTCGCGATCATGGGCGACGTCTGCGAAGAGTGGATCCTGTGCGATCTCGGGGCGCAGGCGCTGGGCGCGATCACCTACGGGATCTACCCGACCGCTTCGGCAACCGAGGTCGAGTACCAGATGCGCGACGGTGGCGCGGCGATCTTCATCGCCGAGAATCAGGAATACGTCGACAAGATCCTCCCGCACGCGGAGGCCCTGCCCGCATTGCGCTGGATCGTCGTGATCGACGATTCGGCGATGTTCGCCTACGACCATCCGAAGCTCAGAACGTTTGCCCAGCTCCTCGAGCTGGGCGGCGAAGTCGGGGTGGACGAACTTGCCCAGCGCGCCCGGGCCATCGATCCGGCGGCGGGTGCCGTCATCGTCTACACCTCGGGCACCTCAGGCCCTCCGAAGGGCGCGCTCATCAATCACGGAACGCATCTTGCCGCAGCGGCGAACATGGTCACGCATTACCCAACGCTTGCCGAGCGATCCCACCGAACCGTCGCGTACCTGCCACTCTGTCACATTTTCGGACGTGACATTGCGATTACGCTGCCGCTGCTTTCGAAGATGGTGCCGCACTTCGGCGAGAGCCTGGAGGATCTGCCGCAGACCCTGTTCGAAGTGGCGCCCACGGTGATCTTCACGGTGCCGCGCTATCTTCAGAAATTTGCCTCGCATGTACTGGTGGGCATTGCGGGCAGCTCAGCGCTCAAGCGCGCCGCGTATGCGTTGGCGGTGAAAATCGGTCGCCGCCATGTTCGCGCGCTCTGGGACCGGGGCGCAGGACGGGAAGGCGTCTCGGCGTTGGCGGCGGTCTATGCGCTCGCACGGTTCGCCGTGTTCCTGCCGCTGCTAAACAAGCTCGGCTTGGACAAGCTCGAGTTGCTGGTGTCCGGCGGCGCGCCGTTGCCGCCCGACACGATGGCGCTGTGGCAGATCTGGGGTGTGAACACGATGGAGCTCTATGGTCAGACCGAAACCGCGGGTGGCATCATCACTGGACAGCGCGGCCCGTTTCCGCAACCGGGCAGTGTCGGGGACGCGCCACCCGGGTGGGCGGTGAAGCTCGCGGACACCGACGAGAACCGCGGCGAGATCCTGGTTCGCAGCCTCGACCTCTTCGACAGCTATTGGGGCCAACCAGAGGCGACGCAGGAAATCAAAGGGGCTGACGGCTGGCTGCACACGGGGGACGTCGGGGAATGGGTCGGCGGCGGCTTGCGCCTTGTCGACCGCCTGCGCGATTTCATCGTCACCTCGGGCGGCAAGACGCTTTCGCCCTCCTATATCGAGAACATGCTGCGCGCGAGTCCCTACGTCGCGGAGGTGATGGTCATCGGCCACGGCATGAAGTACCTGACGGCCCTGGTCGAAATCGATTTCGACACGGTGTCGGACTGGGCGCGCAGCCACAACATCTCGTATACCGGGTTCACCAGCCTCGCGAAGAACGCCGTGGTGAGTCGGCTCATCGAGAGCGAGATCGCCCGCGCGAACGCGGATCTAGCGCGGGTCGAGCAAGTGAAGCGCTTCCGCATCCTGCCGAAGGCGCTCGACCCGGAGGAGGAGGGCGAGCCAGTGACCCCGACGCGCAAGGTGAAGCGCGCGCTCATGATCGAGCGCTTCCGCGACCTCGTTGATGCGATGTACGATCACCGCGAGGAAGCGCTGCTCGCCGCCGGCGCGGGCGACGTACTCGGCACAGAGTAGAATCGTTCGAACACCGACTCGGAGGAGGGTCTCATGATGAAGCTGAAGCGTGTTCTGCAAGTCATCGCGTGGATTCCGATCGCTGCCGCGCTGCAGGTGGCGCCAGCGCAAGCCCAAGACGCGTATCTGATCGGCGTCTCGGGCGCGATGACCGGCCCTGTCGCCGGCGGCTATGCGCCGATCGTCGAGTCGATGAAGGCCTACATCGACCATGTAAACGCGAATGGCGGCATCAACGGCAAGCCGATACGCCTGATCGTGCGCGACAATGGTGCCAAGCCGTCGAAGGCCGCGACCGACGCGAAGACGCTCATTTCGCAGAACGGCGTCGTGCTGCTGATCAATACGAGCCTGTCGTCGACCTACGCCCCGATGGTCGCCGAGTCCAAACGCGCGGGCGTGCCGCTCTACTACGCGGGTGGCGTCTGTCCGCCCGCGACCTTCCCGCCGGCTGAACCGCTGCAGTTCTGTTCGACTGCGTACAGCGCGAACCTCGACTCGGAGGCGGCGCTCGCGTTCATCAAGAAATCGTCCAACGGTCCGGTACGCATCGGCTTCGCAGGAATGGCGATTCCGCTCGTGCGCACCGGGATAGAGCACGCCGAAAAGGTCGCCGCGAAGCTCGGCATGACGGTCGTCAGCACGCAGTACACGCCGCCGCCCACGCCCGACTACACGCCGGTCGCCACCAAGCTCAAGGACGCGAATCCGAACTGGATGTTCTCGTGGTCGCCCTGGGTCTCGCAGGTGCGCACCTTCGAAGCGCTGCGCCGCCTCGGCTGGGAGGGACCCTATGTGACCTGGGCGCACCTCAATGCCGAAGAGGAACTCGGGCGTATCAAGGATGGAAAGTTCTACGTCATCGGCACTAACGCGATGATGGAGGACAACCTGCCGATCCATGCCGAAATGCGCGCGATCGCACACCGTGCGGGACTCAAGTACCCAACGTCGTACCTTACCGAGGGATTCGTGGCCGGACTGGTGCTCGAAGCCGCGCTCAAGCGAACGTCATGGCCGCCGACGCCGAAAAAGGTCGCGGCGGCAATGAGTAATCTGAAGGTCGACCTCAAGGGACTGCGAGGCGGTCAACTCCAGTGGACGAAGAGCAACCACTTCCGCCCGGCGCAGTACTACCGCATCTGGCGCTGGGATCCTGGACAGAACAAGATCGTCCGCGTCCAGGACTGGCAATCGATCAAGGCCAAGCGCTGAGCCGATCCCGTGGCGGCGCCTGAGCGCGCCGCACTGGACCGGCTCCACGGCATCGACTTTCCCGCCGCGCCTCGTGGGCGGCGGGCGGCTTTCTTCGTGCCATGCAACTCGCCGTCAATATTGCCGTCCTCGCCTCGATCTACGCGCTGATCAGCTGCGGCTATGTGCTGATCTACCGCGTGAGCCGCGTGCTCTCGCTCGCGCATGGCGAGCTGATGATGGTCGGCGCCTACGGCCTTTACGCCACCGCCTCGCTCTTCTCCGGCCACCCGCTGATCGCAATCGCCGTCGCGGCTGCACTCGCAATCGCGGTGGGCGTGCTCGTATACGTTGCGCTCATGTGGCGCATGACCGGTGAATCGGTGCTCGCCGCGGTGCTCGCGACGATCGCGCTTGGGATCCTGCTGCGCGGATTGATGATCCTCGTATTCGGCACCGAGACGCGCCACCCGCTGGACGCGCTCGGCTGGTCGAATGCCTCGATCGTCGTCGCCGGCGACGCACGCATCTCGGGCGTCGGCCTCGCGCTCGTGCTTGCCACCGCGGGCGCGTACGCGCTGCTCTTCGCGTTCTTTCGGTTCACCCGTTGGGGCATCCGCATGCGCGCCGCCGGCCAGAACCCGCTCCTCGCCGCACAGCGCGGGATCGGCTTGCACGGGATCTACGCGCTTGCTTGGGGACTCGCAACCTTCACGGGCGGCATGGCGGGAATGCTCCTGGCCTGCGATGCGGGGCTTGAGAGCACGATGGTGGCAATCGGCTTGAAGGCGTTTCCTGCAGCACTCGTCGGCGGGCTGGACAGTCTGCTCGGCGCCCTTCTCGGTTCGCTTGTGATCGGAGCAGCCGAGGTCCTGATGGTCCATCACGTCGATCCGTTGCTCGCCGATGTCGTTCCGTTCTTCATCCTGCTTGCAATGCTGATCGTGCGGCCCTGGGGCTTCTTCGGGTCGCGCGAGGAACTCGATCGCGTATGACGGCCCCGAGAGCCAGCGGCTACTTCCGCACGCGCTATGCGAGCGATTCCGCGCTGCTCGATACGCGCACGCAGAAGGTCTGGGCCATGCTGTTCGCTGCAGCGCTGCTCGTGTATCCGTTCGTCACCGGACCCCTCGCACTCGATCTCGCCAATCAGGTCCTGCTGGGTTGCGTGGGCGCCGTTGCACTGATGCTGCTCACCGGCTATGCGGGGCAGATTTCGCTCGGCCATGCGGGACTGCTCGCCGCAGGCGCGTTCACGACCGGAATTCTGTTCAAGGAGTTCGGTGCGCCATTCTGGGTCACGCTGCCGGCCTCGGCACTGGTCGGTGCCGTGCTCGGTCTCATCTTCGGCCTCCCGAGCCTGCGCCTGCGGGGGCTCTATCTCGCGGTGTCGACGCTGGCACTGCACTTCATCGTCATCCATCTTGGAAGCGAATACGAAACGAAGCGCGGCTTCTCGACGGGGATCGTGATCGACCCGCCGGCGATCGGCGCATGGATGCTCACCGACGCACGCGCGTGGTACTTCGTCTTGCTGGGCGCAGCGGGCGCGACCGTGCTGTTCAGCCTGAACCTGCTGCGTTCGCGCACCGGGCGCGCGTGGCGGGCGATTCACGGACGCGAGGCCGTGGCCGGCGCGCTCGGGATCAGCGTGCATCGCGCGAAGCTCTCCGCCTTCGTGATCACGTCGATGCTCACCGCCGTGGCGGGCTCTCTCTTCGCCTACTTTCGTGGCTTCGTATCGGTAGAGGCGTTTTCTCTTTTTCTCACGATCCAGTACGTGGCGATGATCATCATCGGCGGCATGGGCTCGATACTCGGCGCCATCCTCGGTACCGTGTTCGTGATCCTGTTTCCCTACACCATCGAGTGGCTGATGCAAGCGCTCGGCGTCGCCGACACGCTCTCCTCGATGGTTTTCGCCGTGAACTATTCCGGATTCGGTCTGGTGATGATCCTCTTTCTCGTGTTCGAGCCGCAGGGGCTCGTGGGTATCTGGCGCCGCGTGCAGGCGTGGTTTCTGCTCTGGCCCTTCAAGCAGAAACCGCTCGCGGGGGCGAAATGAGCAATCCGCTGCTCAAACTCGAAGGCATTGAAGTCGTCTACCACCGCGTCATCACGGCGGTGCAAGGCGTGTCGCTCGAGGTGCCGCAGGGCGCCATCGTCGCCCTACTCGGCACGAACGGCGCCGGCAAGACCACCACCTTGCGCGCCGTTTCCGGGTTCATTGGACTGGACGACGCACGCGTCACCGAGGGTGCGATCCTGTTCCGCGGCAGCCGGATCGAAAACCACGCCCCGCATCGCGTCACCGCGCGCGGCGTCGCGCTCGTGCCAGAGCGCAGCAAGGTGTTCGAAAACCTGACGGTTGCCGAAAACCTGGATGCCGTCGTCCCGCGTCCCGGCGCCGAGCGCCGACGCCTCATCGAGTCGGTCTACGAGCTTTTCCCCGGACTGGCACGGCTGCGCACGCGCGAGGCCGGCTACCTTTCCGGCGGTGAGCGCCAGATGCTCGCAATCGGCTCGGCGCTCGTCTGCGCACCCGATCTGCTTCTCGTCGACGAGCTGTCGCAAGGCCTCGCGCCGGTGATCGTCGACGAGTTGCTCGGCCTGCTGAAGCGCGTGCGGGCCGAGCTCGGCATGACCGTACTGCTCGTGGAGCAGAACGCCCAGGTTGCGCTCGACGTCGCCGACTACGGTTACGTCATGGAAAGCGGCCGCATTGTGATTGACGGCACACCGGAGCGCTTGCGCGCGCACGACGACATCCAGGAGTTCTACCTCGGCGCGGGCCGTGGATCGCGACGCCGGAGCTACCAGGACGTCAAGCAATATCGTCGCAGCAGGCGCTGGTATGGCTGAGGGGGTGCTTCGTCTGGAGCGCGTGTCGCTTGCCTTCGGCGGGCTGCAGGTGCTCGAGGGCGTGTCCCTCGCCACACGGCCCGGGGAGCTCCTCGCGCTCATCGGACCGAACGGCGCCGGCAAGACCTCGGTGCTGAACTGCGTGAGTGGCATCTACCGGCCAAGCGACGGTCGCATCGAATTCGACGCGACCGACATCACGCGCGCGAAGCCGCATCGCATCGCGCGTCTCGGTATCGCGCGCACCTTCCAGCATGGCGAGCTGATTCCGCACATGACGGTCGTCGAAAACCTTCTCGTCGCGCGCCATGCGCATATTGATACCGGGCCCTTCACTGAAGGCCTGTTTCTGCCGAAGGTCCGCGCCGCGGAGACGGCCGCGCGGCGCGCGGTTGAGGAAGTACTCGAGTTTGTTGAGCTTGAACGCGTGCGCCACGAGCCGGTCGACGGACTGCCGTTTGGTACCCAGAAAATCGTTGGCTTTGCACGCGCCCTGTCGATGAAGCCGAAAGTGTTGCTGCTAGACGAACCATCGGCAGGATTGAACCGCGAGGAGCGCGAGGACCTCGCACGCTACATCCTGCGCATCAAGCACGACCTCGGTATCGCGATCATCTGGGTCGAGCACGACATGCAGATGGTCGCAGACCTCGCGGATCGGATCGTCGTACTCAATTACGGCGTATCTTTGGCCGAGGGTACCCCGGACGACGTGTTGCGGGATCCGCGCGTGATCGAGGCCTACCTCGGCACCCGCCACGCAGCCTGAGCGGTGCGTTGCGTCAGGCTACGCCAAGTCGAGCTCGGCGAACGCATGCTGGAACGCGGTCTCGGTATCGAGCCCGAGCGCGTCGTTGAACTTGTTCCACGCCGCGCACAGCGCGAGCCGCATCGTCAGGTCGACGATCTGGCGTTCGGAAAAGCGCGTCTTCAACTCGACGGACAGTTTGTCGTCGACACGCTGCGGTACTTCGGCGAGCGCCTGCGCATAGCGCACCACCAGCCACTCCTCGTCCGACCACAGCGTTCGGTCGGACCAGGCGTCGTCCTGCAGCGCCTGCAGCTGCGCAGTCTTCAGGCCGGCGCCATGCGCAAGCGGCGCGTGATGCTGCACGCAATATTGGCAGGCATTGACGCGCGAGACGACGAGAATGCCGAGCTCGGTGAGCTTGCGATCGATCGACGGCTCTGCGGCGAAGGCTTCGTAGACGCCGAACAGCGCCCTGAGCAGCGCCGGGTTGTGTGCCAACGCTCGGACCTGATTGCCGAACAGCGTCGGCCCCGGCAACGTGCTGCCTCGCGACACGGCATCCGCACGCTCGTAGAGGGGGCTTAGCGATGCGTCGGCGTCGCTCTTTTCGAGCAGCCGCACGCGCGTCGTGTTCGATTCGGACATTGGGACCTCCCGCAGGTGGTTGCCGCAATCCCCGCGATTCTAGCCGCGCCGGCCCCTCAGCCGTGCAGGCTCTCGTACTTCTCCATCAGCTGCTCGGGCGTCTCCTCGTAGTCCGGATTGACCTCGATGCAGTCCGCCGGGCAGACCAGCTTGCACTGCGGCTCGTCCTCGGCGCCGACGCACTCGGTGCAGCGGAACGGGATCGATGACGTAGATCGGGTCGCCGACCGCGATCGCTTCGTTCGGGCACACCGGCTTGCAGGCGTCGCAGGCGGTGCAGTTGTCGTTGATGATCAAGGCCATCGTGCCTTCTCCTTGCGCTCAGGCCGCGACGCGCGACTCGAGGTCCTTGAGTTTGTCGTGGCGAAGGCGCCCCAGAGCGCGGCGCCGATCGCGCCGGCATAGATCGAGTCCGGGATGGTTCACCGCTGTCGAGTCCGGTGATCTTCTCGTTGACCAGCTCTTCGCTGCAGCGCAGCGAGCAGGCCGGCGTCGAGCGCCAGGCCGCCGGTGAGCAGCACCGTGCCGCTCTTGATGCCGGTGACCTTGAGCAGCTTGACCAGGCGCGAGGCCATCGACAGGTGGATGCCCTTGAGGATGTCTGGCGTGGGGATGCCGCGCGAGACCATGTTGATGACGTCGGTCTCGGCGAGCACCGCGCAGATCGAGCTGATCTTCTCCGGCGTCTCCGCCGTCTTCGACAGCGGGCCGATCTCCTCGACCGCGACGCCGAGGTAGCGCGCGATGTTCTCGAGGAACTGGCCCGAGCCCGAGGCGCACTGGCTGGTCATCTTGTAGGACAGCACCTTGCCGCGCTCGTCGATGTAGATGGCGCGGCCGTTGAGCGCGCCGATGTCGACCACGGCGCGCGCCTCGGGTTGCAGAAAGACGCCGCCGCGCGCGTGCGTGGTCATCGAGTAGAAGTGCCCGGTGGCGAACTTGACGTTCTCGCCCTCGCCGGTGGTCGCGACGTAGTCGATATCGTTCGGCGCGAGCTTGGCCTTCCTCCAGCACCTCGTCGTAGCCCTGCTTGGCAAGCTCCATCGGGTCGCGCCGGCGGATGCGCTCGCAGCGCCTGCGCGAGCCATTCGCTTTGGCGCCGTCGCCGCTCGTCGGTCGGAACAGCGTCGTCTTGACCACGCCCGAGCCGATGTCGATGCCGATCGTGTGGATGCGTCATGCGCGCGCCTCCACCGTCTTGCCCTCCTCGACTACCGCGCGCCAGGCGAAGGTCGCGCCGCCGAGCGCACCGGTGTAGATCGAGTCGGGGTCGATGTTGAGCGTCACCTCGCCGTAGTTCTCCTTGACCAGATCCTTCAGCGACTTGACCGCGGCCTCGTTCTTGGCGACGCCGCCGGTGAAGGTGAATTCGTTCCGGATCCCGCCGGAGCGCGCCAGGATCGACATCGCGCGCAGGATGATCGCGCGGTGCAGCCCGGCCATGATGTCCTCGCGCTTCTCGCCGAGCGAGAGCCGGTCGCGCAGCTCGGCGCCGGCGAACACCGTGCAGGTCGAGTTGATGCGCACGGTCTTGGTCGCCTTCATCGCCAGGGGCCCGAGCTCGTGCAGGCCCATGTTCATTTCGTCGGCGATGTAGCCGAGGTAGCGCCCGCAGCCCGCGGCGCAGCGGTCGTTCATCTGGAATGATTCGACGATGCCCTGCGGGTCGACCTGGATCGCCTTGGTGTCCTGGCCGCCGATGTCGAGCACGGTCGCGGTGTGCGGGTACATCACGTGCGCGCCCAGGCCATGGCAGAGGATCTCGGAGCGCACGTGCTCCTTGGAGAACGGCAACCGCGCGCGGCCATAGCCGGTGCCGATGACGTAGGTTTCCTCGAGCGGCGTGTCGAGTACGCCCTGGATCGGCGCGCGGATCGCTTCGCCGCGCTTCGCTGCCTCGGGCAGCACGACGGAAGGTGCGATCGAGCGCTGCGAGCAGGTTCTTCGAGATCGAATCGCCGTACTCGCGGTTCTCGACCTCGATGATCGAGCGGTCGAAGACGTTGAGCAGGAAGTCGTAGCGCAGCCGGCCTCCTTGGCCACCTCTTCGCTGATCGCGTGGTAGCGGCTGCCCGCGATGTCGCGGAAGAAGTCGCTCTTGCGCTTCGCGCCGGGCGCGAACAGCTCAGGCGCCTCGGTCCGCAGCCGCCTGAAGGTTTCCTCGAGCGCCGCGATCACCGGCTTCGCGAAATCGCCGAACTTGGTCGCCGTCGACATTGCGCAGGCAGACCGCTTCGAGGTCGGCGAGTTGCTCGACGAATTGCTCGAGCCGGAAATCGCGCTCGAGCTGACCGACGAATTCGTCCAGGCCGCCGTTCAGCGCACCGCTCTGCTTGAGCGCGCCGCGGAACAGATGGAAACGCGCGTTGACCAGCGCCTCCTGCTTGGCGATGTTCGCCGCAGTGTCGTAGTTCGAGCGCGAGTTGGTGATGCCGCGCCCGAGCACGTTTTTCTGCTCGTCGATCACCACCGCCTTGGTGGTGGTCGAACCGAGGTCGATGCCGATGAAGCATCGCATGTCAGTCTCCTCAGTGCGTAACGCCGACGGCGCGCTTCTGCTTGATCATCTGGAAGTAGCTCTCGAGCCGGTTCTTGATGTTGGCGGCCGAGAAGTAACGCGGGTCCACCAGATCCGACTCGATGAAGGCCGCCGGCTTGCCGGTGCGCTTCTCGACTTCGCGCAGAATCAGCAGCTGCCCGGCGGAGAAGCTGTTGCAGCTCTTGATCGAGTTGATCAGCAGCCCGTCGGCCTGGTACTCGTCGATGTACTTGCAGATCATGTCGATGCGCTGCGGGAAATTGAGGTTGGTGTAGCAGCCGAGGCAGTAGTCGGCGAGCGACTCGAGCGGATGGTCCGGGTCGTGGCGAAAGCCGAAGTCGTACACGCCGCCGACTTTCGCATAGGTCGAGGCCACCACCACCGCGCCCTCCTCGTGGAACATCTTCCAGAAGTCGCGGAAGCTGGTCCAGTTGGGCGGACCTTCGACGACGAGGCGGTACTTCTCGTCCTCGAGCTCGCCGTCCGGCGTCACCGGGCCCTTGCCCTCGCGCATGCGCTGCTCGATCTCGGCGCGCAGCACGCGGTAGAACTCGGTCGCCTCGGGCGTGCCGCGGAATGCGGTGAAGATCGGGCCGATGTAATACACCGCGCCGAAATAGCCGTCGATCGGCGAGGGTTTGTGCTTCGCTGATTGCAGCGTCCAGACCAGGTCCTCCTCCGCCTTGGCCGACTCCGTCATGTACTGGCGCAGCCGGTCGATGTCGAACTTGACGCCCGATACTTTCTCCAGCGTCGGGATCACCTTCTCCTTAAGTTGCTTGACGACGTACTCGCGCATGTTGGGCGAGATGTTGCCGTCGCCCTGGTAGGGCACGTGCAGCATCACCGTCTCGCAGTCGTATTTCTGGCGCACCAGCTCGAACCACTTCATGAAGGTGAAGCAGCCGGTATAGGACAGCAGCAGCACGTCAGGCGTCGGCAGGGCCTCGCCGGTCGGCCCGACCTGCCCCTGCAGCATCATGCCGAGATCGGTCTTGACGTAGGTGCACACGTCCTCGGAATGGCCGTCGCGCTCGGCGTCCATGATGAACTTACCGGATTTCTTGCGCATGCCGCTCTGCAGTGCGTTGGTCTCCGGCAGGCTGCGCGCGAAGTCGAAACACATCAGCAGCTCGTTCAGGTTGCCCGGCACGAACGTGGCGGACACCTTGCTTGCCTTGCGCGCGCGAGTTCGCGAGCTCAAGGTAGTTGCTGTTGATCATTTCCTTCTGCAGCAGCATCGCGTCCTCTTTCTGGACGTTCGGCGGCTTCTTGGTGGTTTGCGGCATTTGGATGTTCGCCATGCGTATCTCCTGGTTCGACGGGGTCAGACCCCCTTTTCGATGACTCAGTGGCCTCGGTTCGCCAAATAAGGGGTCTGACCCCATCCGAACAGGGGTCTGACCCCGTCATGCAGCACTCCAAAGTTTTATCGAATCGGCAAACGTCCCGGCCTGCTCGCGGATCGGGGCCATCTGGCCAGTGTTCTCCGCGTACTTGAACGCGGTGTAGGGAATCTTGTGCTTCGCCAGCACATCCTGCAGCATCGGCCGCTCGAGCAGCGCCGGGTCGCAGAACGAGGGTGCAGCGAAGATCACACCCTCGGCGCCGCGGGTTTTCACCTGGTGCAGCAGGAACATGCCTTTGTCCTCACGCCGGTCGTCGTATTTCGGCGAGGACTGCACCGAGTGGTGCAGGAAGGCCTTGGCGAGCGCGTGCGAGCGGATCACCCGTGGTCGGCACCGGCTCGCGCAGCCAGCGCGAGACCAGTACGAAGTCGTCGTCGACCACGTAACAGCCGGACATTTCGATCGACTTGATGAGCGAGAGCGGCGGCTGCTCGCAGAATGCGCCCGGTGAGCACCACGCGCGCGTTGTCGCGCTTCGGTCGGGTCTCGGCCTTCGCCGCGGCGATGTAGTCGCGCACGAGCTGGGTGTGCACCTCGGGTGGCAGCACGCAGCCGGCGCGCAGCACCAGATAGACCTCGGACGTCGGTGCCTGCCAGGGCGCCTGCGCGCGTAGCGCATAGAGCTCGGCGGTCGCCGCGCGGTTGTCGTTGTACACCGCGATCGACGCGCGCAATTCGTCGTCGGTGATCGGCTTGCCGCGCAGCTTTGCGAGGTCCTCGCGCAGCTGTTGCATCTCGTGCATATAGAACGCGCCGCCGATTGAATCGTCGTAGTTCTGCGGTACGTCGACATAGCGTACGTACTTGTCCTTGAACATGATCTGCCACATGCCCGAAAGATTGCGAATGACGTCGCAGATCGACGGAAACAGCATGCCATCGAGGCAGTCGAGCCGCCCGGTGAGTCCGAGCTCCACCGTCGAGCGCGGGATGCGGCAGATATAGCTCTGGTAGTAGGCGTCGCCCTGGATCACCTCGATCTGGTCGCCACCGCCGAAGATGCCGACCGGCAGCATGTCGGCGGCATGGATGATTTCGCGCGCCACGTAGATCGGCATGTAGCCGATCGCCTTGCGTCCGGGCGCGGCGGCCTTCCATTCCTTGACGGCGTTGAAATCGAGATCCTCGAACAGCTTCTCACAGCGGGCGACGATGTCGGTCACCTCTCATCTCACACCCTCCTCAACGGTTTTGCCATTTCGGCGCTCGCTTCTCGATAAAGGCGGCGAGCCCCTCGTTCGCGTCGTGCGTCTGCATCAGGCCATCCAGATACAGTTTCTCGACCTCACCGAGGCGGCGCCTGACCTCGGGCAGCATCGCGCCGCGCGCTGCACGCAGCGCGTACGCCAGCGCTGCCGCGCTCTTGTCTGCAAGATGGGTGTCGAAGTAGGCCAGCGCCGCCGCGGCCGGGTCGTCCGCGACCTCCGCGACCAGCCCCGCCGCCAGCGCATCGGCCGCAGTGAGTGCGCGGCCCGAGAACAGCAGGTCCTCGGCCGTCTGCTGGTTGACGCGGTAGGGCAGTAGGCAGGACGCAGCCGGCGCAAATACGCGCAAGCTTGATCTCGGGCTGGCCGAGGCGGGCGTCGGGCGAAGCGAAGATGCGGCTCGCGGCAAGCGCGACTTCCAGGCCCGCCGCCGAGGCACTGCCCCCTCACCGCCACCAGGATTGGGGCCGGCCACTCGAGCATCTTGACGATCAGCGCGTGCAGCGCCGACAGCATCGCCGCCGCATTGTCCGGCAGGTGTTCCTCGACGCTCGCGCCGAAGGAAAAGCTCGGGCCTTCGGCGTCGAGCAGCGCACCGGCGAGGCCGTCGTCCTCGCAGTGCTTGTCGAAGGCGGCCGTCAGCGCGCCGATCATCTCCGAATCGACGATGTTCGCCTTCGGGCGCGACAGCCGCAGCCGGAGCAGCCGCCCCTCGCGATCGAGCCAGACCTTGACCGGCTCGCTCATGCGCGCTTTTTTGCCTTTGGTTGAATCGAATCATGCAATGGGCCGACCCAGCCTTCGCCCGCGGCGAGCTTCTGGCGCAGCAGCACGAAGTCCACTTCACGATCGTCCTTGCCGCCTTCATTGAAGGCGGTGAAACCAGCGCGCGCCTCGGTCACCATGTTGAGTCCGAGCCAGGCCCGCGCGTCCTCCTTGTTGCGGTTCCAGGCCTCGAGCTTGGGCTTTCGCAATTCCTCGATCGTCTTCGTCGTGCAATCGGGAAAGGTGAGCAGGATCTTCGCGCACAGCTCATCGATCTTTGCGTCGAGCATCGAAAGGTCCACGCTGCCCTTGGCGAGCAGCGCCTTGCCGGCCTTCAGCGCGTCGCCGGTCTTCGACTTGCCGAACACCTGACGGCCGTAGTCGTCGTAGACCCGATCGGTGACGACCAGCGGGTTGGCGACGAACGCATCGTCGACCTTCAGCGCGGGCACGATGTCGCTGATCATTCCCATGTGGTAAGCCTCGTGCGCCGAGAAAGGTTCGCATAAGACACAGGCGACCATTGCCCGCTCAGCACCGACAACGACCGGGAGGAAGTCGGTCGCGCCGCCGATCGGCGCCGAGCCGTGCTTGGGGCCCGCCTGGCCGAAGCGCGCGAGGTCCTGGGCGACGGTGAAGTCGCAAGCCATGCCGATTTCCTGGCCGCCGCCGATGCGCATGCCGTTCACACGTGAAATCACGGGCTTGTCGCAGGCGAGGATCGACGACACCATGTCGTTGAACAGGCGCATGTACTGGCGGTATTCCTGGGGATGCCCGGCGTAGTACTCGGCATACTCCTTAGTGTTGCCGCCGGTGCAGAAGGCCTTGTCGCCAACGCCAGTGAACACGACGCTCGAGACATCGCGCGCATTCGATGCGGCGCGAAACGCGAGGATCACAGCCTTCACCATGTCGGTGGTGTAGGAATTGAACTGCGTCGGGTTGTCGAGCCAGATCCAGGCGTTGTATAGCCCTTTCGCAATCTTCCCGTCAGGCGTCGTCGCTGGGCGTTTCTCGTACTTCACGCCCGGCACGACGAGTTCGGCGAGATCGTGGTTCTTCAGTTCGCGTGCTGCAGCCATGTCGATGTCCTTATCGAGGAAGCGAATTAGGTTCCTGGAACCAATACGACGCGCTTTGCAATCCGGCGGTGGTGCACCGCATCGAATACGTCGTTTATGTCGTCGAGCGGGTGCTGCTCGACGAAGGGTTTGACCTTCACCTTGCCCGTGAGCACGAGGTCGAGCGCCGCGGGGTAGAGCTCGGGCGGGCAGCCCCAATTGCCGATCGCGCGCGCATCGAACGCCATCAGGTTCGACAGGCGGACTTCGACCCGGTCCATGGTGAAACCGACGACGCCGAGCGTCGCGCCGTGCACCAGCAGGCCCCAGGCGGTCGTCTGCCCGGCGGCAGTGCCCGAGCATTCGAGGATCACCCATTCGGTGCGCGGCAGGTCGTTCTGCTTGGCGAACTCGGAGATCGCGCCTTTCAGGGCCTTCTGGTCCTGCTGCTTCGCGTTCAGTGTCAGCGCGGCACCGTAGGCGCGCAGTGCGTCGAGCTTGATGTCGTCCACGTCGATCGCGACCACCTTGGCGCCGAACGCATTGGCCACCTGCACGCAGTAGCCACCGACACCGCCCACACCCACCACCACCACGAGCGTTCCTGGCTTCACGCCCGTGCGGCGCACCGCCTGATAGGGCGTCGTCAGCGCGTCGGCCACGACGCAAATGTCGGCCAGTTCCAGGCCGGCGGATTCGAGACGCGACCTGTCGACTTCGCACAATCCCCGCGCAGGCACCGTAATGTGCGACGCGAATCCGCCCTGAATGTCGTTGCCGGGCATCTTCTGCCCGCGGCAAATCGTGCCGAGCCCGCGCTGGCAGAGGTCACATTTGCCGCAGGGCAGCACCGCGGGAATCAGCACCGGCTTTCCGACCCAGGCTTCCGCGCCGGCGCCGGCAGCCGCGACCCGGCCGGAGATCTCGTGACCGAGGACGAGGGGAAGCGCATGGTTGGTGCGCACGCCGTCGTAAAAATAGCCGAGGTCGGTGTGGCAGACCCCGCAACCCGCGACCTCGACCGTGACCTCGCCCGCGGCGAGCGGGCCGACGTCGAACGCCTCGCGCACCATGGCGGTCCCTGGTGCGGTCATCACCCAGCGCGTGGCGGCGATCGTCATGTTCCGACCCCTCCTTGGGGTGCTGCCCGAATACCCGGCCCGATGGGGCTGGCGCTCGGGCCTAATTTGGTATTACAGTACCGCATTGCGTATTTAAGCGTCAAGCGCAGCGGATAAGAAAATCTAAACGCCTACGGATGGGATGATGAATAGCGCAGCCGCCTGCGGGCCTGTTTGATCTGCCTCAAGTAAGCGGCAAGGTGTTCGGTCATCGTGCCTTTCGCGGCGCACCAGGGAGAACAAGGGTGAACACAGCAACATCGAAGATAGCCGGCGGCGCCAACAGCGTTTCGCTCGCGCTCGCCGGCAGCGGCGGCGCAGGCGTAATGACTGCGGGGAACATGCTGCTCGAGGCCGCAGCGCAGGCGGGCTACTTCGGCCTGATGACCCGGACCAGCGGCCCGCAGATCCGCGGCGGCGAGGCCGCCGCCATGCTGCGCATCGCAACGCACGCAGTCGAGGGGCCGGACGACCGCTTCGACGCGCTGCTTGCGGTCGACTGGCAGAACATCGCTCGATTCAGCGCCGAGATTCCGCTCGACACGCGTAGTCTCCTGGTCGGCGACCCGGCGCAGGGCGCGGTGCCCGAGGCGCTCCTCCAAGCGGAGCGCAGCAGCGTGTCGCTCGCGCTCAAGGCGCTCGCCAAAAGCATCAAGGGCGGCTGGCCGAACATGGTCGCACTCGGACTGCTCGCCGGCTTCGCCGGGATTCCTGAGGCTGCGGTGATCGCCGCGATCCGGAAATCGATGAAAAAGGGCGGCGACGCCCTGGCGGCCAGTATCACTGCGGCTCAACTCGGCATGGCCGAGGCGCAGAATCTGCCGTCCCGCATGCCACTCGCCCCGCCCGCAAGGCCAGCGCAGCGGGCGCTGGCTGGTCACCGGCAATCAGGCCGCCGGTTACGGCGCGATCCGCGGCGGCGTCCGCTTCGTCGCCGCCTACCCAATCACGCCGGCCACCGAGCTGCTCGAGTGGATGGCGCCCGCACTGACGCGCGTCGGCGGCACACTGGTACAGGCCGAGGACGAGCTGGCGTCGATCAACATGATCCTCGGCGCGTCCTACGGCGGTGCGCCCTCGCTGACCGCCACCTCGGGTCCGGGCCTGTCGCTCATGAGCGAGGCGCTCGGCCTCGGCGTGACGGCGGAGATTCCCGCTGGTGGTGGTCGACGTCATGCGTACCGGTCCGTCGACCGGGATCGCCACCAAGACCGAGCAGAGCGACGTCAATATCGCGCTGTACGGACTGCACGGCGATGCACCGCATCATCGTCGTTGCGCCGAACTCGATCGGCGACTGTGTGCGCGCCACGCAGTGGGCGGTCACGCTGGCCGAAAGCCTGCAGACGCCGGCGATCGTGCTCTCGGATCAGTCCTTCGGACAGGCGCGCGCCGTGATCGAGCGTCCCGCCGATCTCGCCTTCACCGGCCGGCGCACGCTCGCCGAGTCAAACGCGAAGGATTACAAACGCTACGCGCTTACCGAGTCGGGCGTCTCGCCGATGGCGATTCCCGGCACCCCGGGCGTGACCTACACCGCAGACGGGCTTGAGCACAGCGAGCGCGGCACGCCGTCGTCGCAGGCGAGCGACCACCTGGCGCAGCTCGACAAGCGCCGGCGCAAGCTCGCCTCGATCGACTACGGCGATTACTGGGCCGACGTCGAGGGTGACGGCGAGCTCGCGGTGATCACATTCGGTTCCTGCACCGGACCCGTGCGTGAAGCCTTTGCGCGTGCGAAGGCCGACGGCGTGACGGCGCGCCTGGTCTCGCTGCGGCTGCTCTCGCCGGTGCAGCCCGAGAAACTCGCGCGCGGCGCTTGCCGGCGTGAAACGCGCGCTCGTCATCGAGCAGAACCACAGTGCGCAGTTTCTGCGCTACCTGCGCGCCGAGTACGACATCGCCCCAAAACTCACGAGCTTTCACCGCCCCGGACCCCTGCCCTTCCGGCCCGAGGAAATCCATCGCCAGCTCATCGCCTGGAGCCGCTCATGACCGCCGTTGCCGCCGTGGCCTTCACGCCGCAGTCGTACAAATCCGACGTCAAGCCGGTGTGGTGCCCCGGATGCGGGGACTTTTCGGTGCTTTCTGCGGTGACCAAGGCACTGGCAAAGCTTGCGCTGCCGCCCGAACAGGTTGCCGTGGTGTCAGGCATCGGTTGTTCTTCGCGCATTCCTGCCTACACCAACTGCTACGGCTTTCATGGCGTGCACGGGCGCGCGCTTCGCCGTGGCCACCGGACTCAAGGTTGCCCGTCCCGATCTGACCGTGATCGCGGCGGGCGGCGACGGCGACGGCTATTCAATTGGCGGAAACCACTTCCTCCACGCCTGCCGGCGCAACGTCGACATGACTTACATCGTCATGGATAACCGCGTCTATGGGATGACCAAGGGCCAACCCTCGCCCACGACCGAGCCCGATTGGGATTCGAAGCTCTCGCCGCACGGCACGGGACTGCGCGAGTTCTACCCGCTGGTCATTGCGCTTGCCTCGGGCGCAAATTTCATCGCGCGCGCATTTGCGGGCGACCCCAACGGCTGCGCCGAGTTGATCGTGCAGGCAATCCGCACACCAGGCTTCTCCTTCATCGAAGTGCTCTCGCCGTGCGTCACCTTCCGCCCCGAGCAACGCGACTGGAAGACGATGGCGCATCCGGCCACGGTCACGCCGACCGACGATCCGGCGCGCGCCGCACGCCGGCTCATGACCGACGACGGGTTCAACATCGGCGTGCTGTACTCCGGTAGCCGATCTCCGTACCGACCGCGAGAAGCGCCCCGCGTCAAGCCCGCCGAACTGGAAAAGGAGTTCGCGCTATGACGACCCGGCGTAGTCCATCAAAGAAATCGAAATTACGCGCCAACTCGACGAAGCAACGCATGGCGCAAGCCCGGCGATAACGGCCGAGGCGGGGTTTCGGAGAATTCATGAAGCAGGCCTACGCAATGGAACTCGAGGCCGCGACGCGCTACGCGGAGTTCGCCGACCAGATGGAAGTCGCCAACAACCGCGAGGTGGCCGAGCTGTTTCGCAAGCTGGCGGGCATCGAGAAGCTGCACGCAACCAAGATCCTCGAGCAGATGGGTTGGAAAACGCCACCGACTGACCTCGCGCCGTTTCGCTGGGAAGGCCTCGAAGGGCCCGAGACCGGCGAGCACAACGACCTGCATTACCTGATGCAGCCGTATCATGCGCTGCAGATCGCGCTACGCAACGAACAGCACGCGGCGTTTTTTCACTGCGATCACGCACCGCGACGCTGCCGCGCAAGGTGCTCGACGCGGCGCGGAGATGGCCGAGGAGGAACGCGAGCACGTCGCGCTGGTGAAGGACTGGATGGCACGCGTGCCGAAGCCGCGAGAAGGGCTGGGACATTGATCTCGATCCACCCAACGTGTACGACTGAACGCAGAACAAAGCGAAGGAGACGCAACGATGGACATCCTGCATCCCAAAGGTTGGGCACCAGCGATCGGCTACGCGAACGGCATCGCGGTGACCGGCGGCAACGCTGGTGTTCATCGCCGGCCAGGTCGGCTGGGACGCGGCGCAGAAGTTCCACTCCGAGGCAGCTCGCGCCGCAGTTCGAGCAGGCTCTGAAGAACGTGCTCGCGGTGCTGGCGGAAGCCGGCGGCAGGCCCGAGCACATCTGCCGCATCACCGCCTTCTGCTGCGACAAGCCGGCCTACCTGGCCGCGCGCAAGGACCTCGGCCGGCATCTGGAAGGGCCTCATGGGCAAGCACTTCCCCTGCATGAGCATGATCTTCGTCTCCGACCTGCTCGACAGCCCGGGCAAGATCGAGCTGGAGGCGACCGCCGTCGTGCCGTAGCGTCGGCGCGCGCGCCGGCAGCGCGCAGTGGCGGGACATCGGCTATGGTCGCGTCCATGGCGCGCTTTGCCGTTCCGCTCATCGTCCTCGCACAGCTCTTCGGCACCTCGTTGTGGTTCAGCGCCAACGCAGCCGCGGACTCGCTGGTTCGCGTCTGGGGATTGTCGACCGGCGACATCGGGCTGCTCACCAACGCGGTGCAGCTCGGCTTCATCGCCGGCACCTTCGGCGTTCGCCTTCTCCGGGCTCGCGGACCGCTTCCCGGCCAGCCGCATCGTCGCGGTCTGCGCGGCGCTTCGGCGCGGCGTCCAACGCCGCCTTCGCGCTCGCTGCGACCGGTCTGGCCGATGCGAGCGTCTATCGCTTCCTGACCGGGCATCGCGCTCGCGGGCGTCTACCCGCTCGGCATGAAGCTGGTCGTCGGCTGGGCGCCGCAGCGCGCCGGCGAGGTGCTGGGCTGGCTGGTCGGCATGCTGACCGTCGGCACCGCACTGCCGCACCTGGTGCGCGCGACCGGCAGTTCGTGGCACTGGAGCCATGTCGTGCTCGCAAGCTCCGTGCTTGCGCTGCTCGGCGCCGTGATGGTCCTCTGGCTGGGCGACGGGCCCCATTTCAAGACGACCGGCAAGGCAGCGCGTATCCGCTTCGGCGCGGTGCGTGACGCATTTCGAATTCCGGCCTTTCGCGCCTCGGCGTTCGGCTACTTCGGCCACATGTGGGAGCTGTACGCGTTCTGGACGCTGACGCCCTTCCTGCTCGCAGCCCTTGCCCTGCGCGGCGGCGGTGCGCCGGCGCTCGACGTCTCGCTATGGGCGTTCATCATCATCGGCACGGGGGCTGCCGGCTGCATTCTCGGCGGCTGGCTCAGCCGCCACATCGGCAGCGCGCGGGTCGCCGCAGCGGCATTGATCGGCTCAGGCGCGATGTGCCTCGCCTATCCTCTGCTGCAGGACCTGTCGACCGGGGTGCTGCTCGGTGCGCTCGTGTTCTGGGGCTTCATGGTCGTCGCCGATTCACCGCAGTTCTCCGCCCTGTCCGCGCGCGCCTGCCCGCCCGAGCTCGTCGGCTCGGCGCTCGCGATTCAGAACAGCATCGGCTTCTTCATCACGGTAGTCGCAATCGGCGTGGCGTCCGCGAGCTTCCTGTCTCTGGGCGCCAAGATCGCCTGGCTATTGCTGCCGGGTCCGCTGCTCGGCCTGCTCGGCATTGCGCCGCTCGCACGCGGGCGTATCTCGGTCGAACCCGTTACTCGACCGTAACGGACTTCGCCAGGTTGCGCGGCTTGTCCACGTCGGTGCCGCGCACGAGCGCGGCGTGATAGGCAAGGAGTTGAAGCGGCACGACGTGCAGGATGGGCGACAGCGGTCCCGCATGGTCGGCCAGGGTGATCACGTTGACGCCCTCGGACGGTTCGATCCCGGAATTCTGGTCGGCAAACACGAACAGCTCGCCGCCGCGCGCGCGCACTTCCTGCAGGTTCGACTTCAGTTTCTCGAGCAGCGCGTCGCCTGGCGCCACCACCACCACCGGCATGTCGCGATCGACCAGCGCGAGCGGTCCATGCTTGAGCTCACCTGCGGCATAGGCCTCGGCGTGGATATAGGAAATCTCCTTGAGCTTGAGCGCGCCCTCCATGGCGATCGGGTAGTGCACGCCGCGACCGAGAAACAGTGCGTGCTGTTTCTCGGCGAAGCGTGCCGCCCAGCGCGCCACCGCATCTTCGACCGACAGCACCTGCGCAGCGCCGCCGGCAGGTGGCGTAGCGCAGCGAGGCAACGCGCCTCATCCGCAGGCGCGAGCCGTCCTTTCAGCTTGGCAATGACGAGCGCGAGCAGGTAGAGCGCGCCCAACTGGGTGGTGAAGGCCTTGGTCGACGCGACGCCGATTTCGGGTCCCGCCCGGGTCAGAAAGCGCAGGCGCGAGGCGCGCAGCAGCGAGCTTTCCGGCACGTTGCAGATCGTGAGCGTACGCTGCGCAGCCGAGGGCCTTGGCATGCTCGAGCGCGGCGAGCGTGTCGGCGGTCTCGCCCGATTGCGAGATCGTGAGGACCAGTACGCCCGGGTCGAGCACCGCCTCGCGGTAGCGGAATTCGCTCGCAATCTCGACCTGCACCGGCACGCGCGCAAGGCTTTCGATCCAGCTGCGCGCGACCAGGCCGGCGTGATAACTCGTGCCGCAGGCGAGGATCTGGACCCCGCTCGCGTCGCGCAGCAGCGTCTTCGGCTTCGACACCGAACAGCCCCGGCTGCACCGACGCGCGCCCCGCCGACGATCTCCAGCGTGTTGGCAAGCGCACCGGGCTGCTCGAAAATCTCCTTCTGCATGTAGTGCCGGTAGGGTCCGAGCTCGACCGCATCCGCACTTAGCTCGGAGACGTGCACCTCCCGTTCGACTAGCAGCGCCGCTCGCGTCGACGATGCCGCACGCCCTCGGCACGGATCTCGGCGCAGTCGCCCTCCTCGAGGTAAATCACGCGGCGCGTGACCTGCAGCAGCGCCGAAACGTCGGAGGCGGCGAAGTTCTCGCCGTCGCCAAGCCCGAGGAGCAACGGCGCGCCCTTGCGCGCCAGTACCACCACACCCGGGTCATCCACGCGAAACGAGTGCGATCGCGAACGCACCCTGCAGTTCGGCGACCGCCTTCGCCGCCGCAGCCAGGAGGTCCGGGCTCGCAGCGACGGTGATGCGATACGAGATGCGCGATGACCTCGGTGTCGGTCTCGGAGGCGAACGCGAATCCCACGCCCTTCAAACGCGCGCGTAGCGGCTCGTGGTTTTCGATGATGCCGTTGTGCACCACCGCGAGCCCACCCGAAACGTGCGGGTGCGCATTGCCTTCGGTCGGCGCGCCGTGGGTCGCCCAGCGCGTGTGCGCGATGCCGGTGGCGCTCTCGACGCCCTTCGCTTCGACCTGAGACGCGAGTTCCGCGACCCGGCCCGCGGCGCGAACGCGCTCGAGCACGGGCTGCGCGGCGCCGTTCGGCGCCTTGAGCACGGCAATCCCGGCCGAGTCGTAGCCGCGATACTCGAGCCGCCGCAGCCCTTCGACGAGAATTGGAACGATGTCGCGGCGCGCAGCGGCGCCGACGATTCCGCACATCGCGCTATTTCTTCCGCGGCGGCTTCCAGCCGCGAACCGTAACCTGCTTCGCGCGTGCGACGGTGAGCTGATCCGGCGGCGTGTCCTTGTTGATCGTCGACCCGGCGCCGATGTAGGAGCCGCGCGCGAGCGTGACGGGTGCGACCAGCGTCGTGTCCGACCCGATGAAGCACTCGTCGCCGATGACCGTGCGATGCTTCGCCGCGCCGTCATAGTTGCAGGTGATCGTGCCGGCGCCGATATTGACGCCGCTGCCCACCTCGGCGTCGCCCACGTAGCTCAGGTGATTCGCCTTCGTGCGCGCGCCAAGCCGACTTGCCTTCACTTCGACGAAATTGCCGACATGCACCTCTTCGGCGAGCACCGCGCCCGGCCGCAGGCGCGCGTAGGGACCAACGCGGCAACGCGCGCCGATCTGCGCCTCCTCGAGGTGCGAGAACGCACGCACCTCGCTGCCGGCCCCGATCGCGACATTGCGCAGCACGCAGTTCGGTCCGATGCGCACCCCGTCGCCAAGCGTCACCTTGCCTTCGAACACGCAGTTGACGTCGATCGACACGTCGCTCCCGCACTGCAGATCACCGCGCACGTCAATACGCCAGAGGTCGGCGAGCGTCACGCCCGCGTCGAGCAACCGTTTCGCGTTCGCGTTCTGATATGCGCGCTCGACGAGCGCCAGTTCGTGGCGTGAATTGACGCCCCAGGTCTCCCAGGTATCCTTCGGCTCGCGTGTGGCGACATTGACGCCTTCGGCCACCGCCATCTGAACGACATCGGTGAGGTAGTAGCTCGCCCTGCGCATTGCGGTTGCGCACCCCCGCGAGCCACCCCGACAGCCGCCCTGCCTGGGCAACGAGGAAACCGACATTGACTTCACGCAGCAGACGCTCCTCGGCGCTCGCGTCCTTGTCCTCGACGATGCGCGCGACACGCCCCTGAGCATTGCGCACGATGCGTCCGTAGCCCGGTCGGATCGGGCAGCGCCGTGGTGAGAATCGCGAGCCCGGCGGCCTTGGCCTCGATCAGGGCACGCAGTGTTTCGGCGCGAATGAGCGGCACGTCGCCGTACAGCACAAGCACGTCGTCACGCGGTTTGACGCTCGGCAGCACCTGCATGAGCGCGTGGCCCGTGCCGCGCTGCTCGGCCTGCTCGATCCAGGTGACGTCCATCGCGGCAAACGCAGCGCGCACCGCGTCTCCGCCATGGCCATGCACGACGATGATGCGTCCGGGCGCGAGCGCGCGCGCAGTCTCGAGCACGTAGGCAAGCATCGGTCGCCCGGCGACCTTGTGCAGCACCTTGGGCAACGACGAGTGCATGCGCTTGCCCTGGCCTGCGGCGAGCACGACGATGTCGAGCGACATAGAGGACAGGTGACGGTTATTGCGCGTTGATGACGCGGACAGCGCGATGAATTCTAGCAGTTTGACCTCCGTCAAACCCAGCTAAATGCCTGGCACCATAGTGAATTCATATGCCGCAGAAGGATCGCATTCTCGATGTGCTGGGCGAGCGGCAACTCCTGCTCCCGGGGCTGATCAATACCGCGCTGGCAGCCAACGACCGCGTCAAGTACTACTTCAGCCTGCTGCAGCTCGCCGTCGCACATGCCGGGCGGCCCGAAGCCGAACGGCCCGATCTGAAGGGCGAGCGTGCGTCGGCCGGAGAAGTCGACGCGACGTTCGACGAAGTGATCCGCGGCGCGGCGCCGGCGCAGGCCGGGCGCACCCGCATTCCGCGCGCCGAAGTCATTGCGGCGCGCATCGAAACCGCGATGCGCGAGATGCTCGCGCCATTCGAGGCCACGGCGGATCCGCACGCGGCCGACTGGTCTTCTCGCCTCTCGGCCTGCGCACACGATCCCTGGCTCGCCGACGGGCTTGCTGATGGCGAGGCGATCGCGCGCATGACGAGCGGAGCCCGTGGCGTGGCGGGAACGGCCGACAGCCTCCACCGGTTGGTGATGGACCTGCACAAGGCGCTGAACGCCCTGCAGAGCGCGATCGCCTCCGAGAACATCGACGGCGCGCTCGCCTATGGCCTCGAGGACAGGGACAGGGCACGCGTCGCCGCTTTCATGCGCGGCGTGAATGCAACGCGTGCGCTCAAGTTCGACCATCCGGGTCTCGCCACCACGGCCACACGCGCAGGATCGCGGCTCGTGCTGCAGAACGACATCGGCACGACCGACGCCCATGTCCTCGTGGTGCATGTCGAGGGCTTGGCCGCGACACTCACCTACACTGACGTGCATCTGCCGCGGCTCATGTTCCTGCAGAGCCTGCTCAAGCGTTGGACGGTGGTGTGGAACGACACGCGCTCGAAGAGCGATACCGGTTTCGAGGACGGCGTCTATCACCTCGCGATCGGCACCTTCGAGGCGGAATCTTTGGAGGCACTCGATGCCTACCTGGCCTGGCTCGGATCGCGGCTCGTGTTTCTCATCGACTGGAACCGGGCGCGCAAACGCCTGCGTACGCTGGTGCGCAAGAGCGAGGCAATCAAGCTGCTGCGCTGGGCCGCGGAGAACGACGTCGGCCACATGGCGTTCTTGCGCATCGGCGCCGAGCAGGCCGTGTTCGACGCGCTTGCTTCGCTCGGCAAGGCACCGGCGGCGTTTGGCGCACGCTTGGACGATGTGCTGGGACGCGACGGCGCGGTCGAGTTCCTGCGCTTTGCGCTGCGCCTGTCGGCAGAGATGCTGGTCGCAGGCCGCCCCGCGAGCCTGGTCCTCGACGAACTGCGCGGTGAACTGTTCGGTCGCTTTCATTCGGTGCAGCAGACCGCGCTCGATCATGCCTCCGAGCAAATGGCGTTCACGCTCGAGATCGCGAGCGGCGTGCGGGACTGCCTGCTGAATGCAAGCCTCTCCGGCTCTGCCGAACGCTTCGAGAAGAACGCCGAGCGGGCCAAACACTGGGAGCACCTCGCCGACGGCGTGGTCAACCTCGCACGCGATTTGGCGCAGCACAACGAGCAGGCGGCGAATGTCTGCCGCATCATCGAGTCGGGCGACGACATCGCGGACGAACTGGAGGACGCGGCATTTCACCTGACGTTGTTGCGCGACGGAGCAGGCGCCGACGTCCGGGCAACCGTCGCGGTCGAAGCACTCACCGAACTCGCGGGCCAGGTGGTCGAAAGCGCACAGGAGTACATCAAGGCGGTCGAGGCGGCGCGCGTCGTGCGGCGCGGTGTCCCGCGCGGGGACGTGCAGGACTTTTTTGAATCAGTGCATCGCATCGTGCAGATCGAGCGGCAGAGCGATGAAATGAACCGCAAGGTGAAGACCGCCGCGCTGAGCGATGAGGACGCGCCGCGCGCACTGTTCGTCCTGGTCGAGATCGCCCGCAACCTGGAGGCCGCGGCAGACGCGCTGATGCACGTCGCGCTGATGCTGCGCGATCACGTACTGAACGAGGTGATGGCGGCATGAGCGCAGCCGAGCACCCGCTCTACACGATCGCCCCGCATGCGGTGCTCGCCGGGCCGGAGGACGTTGGTTTCAAGGCGCATAACCTGATGCGCCTGGCGCGCCTCGGACTCGCCGTGCCCGAGGCTTTCGTGATCGGTACGGCGGCGTGCAAGGCCTGGTTCGCCGACCGCGACGCCACGCGTGCGATGCTGCGCGCCCTGCTGCGTGACGCGCTTGCCGGGATTGAGCAGGCGAGCGGCCTGGGCTTCGGTTCGCCGCGCCGGCCGCTGCTCGTTTCGGTGCGTTCGGGCGCGCCCGTGTCGATGCCGGGCATGATGGACACGCTGCTCGACATTGGCCTTGCCGATGCCACCCTGCGCGGCCTGCTGCGCCTCACCGGCAATCCACGCCTGGCCTGGGATTCGTACCGTCGCCTGGTGCAGCAGTTTGCGGAAGTGGTGCACCAGGCCGACGCAGCGCCATTTCGCGCCGCACTCGCGCGGCGCCTCGCGCGCGAACGCCTCGGATCGGCGCACGAGCTGGATTTCCGTGCACTGCAGGATCTGACGCTCGAGTACCTCGAGATTTATGCCGAGCGGGTCGGTACGCCGTTCCCGCAGGATCCCTACGAACAACTCGAGGCGGCGGTCGGCGCCGTGTTCGAGTCTTGGATGAGCGCGCGGGCGGTCGAATACCGTCGGCTGCACGGCATCGGCGAGGACCTCGGCACCGCGATCACCGTGCAGCGCATGGTGTTCGGCAACGCCGGGGGCACCTCGGGTGCCGGGGTGGCATTTACACGCGATCCGACCACCGGGGAGAACCGGTTGTACGTCGATTTTCTATTCAATAGCCAAGGTGAAGACCTCGTTTCCGGGCGCAGCACCGGGGGCGACGCCGAGCGCATGACCCGCGTCCTGCCAGCAGTGGCGGCGCAGCTCGCCGAAACCCGGCGCGGCCTCGAGCAGGAATTCCGAGACGTGCAAGAGTTCGAGTTCACCGTCCAGGATGCGCGCCTGTACCTGCTGCAGACGCGCACCGGCAAACGTACACCTTGGGCGGCGCTGCGCGTGGCCGTCGAGCTCGTAAACGCCGGCGCGATTACGCCGCAGGAGGCGCTCGCGCGCGTCGCCGATCTCGATCTCGGATCGATCCAGCGGGTGCGGATCGTCGCGCGCAACGGGCTCGCACCGCTCGCGCTGGGTGTCCCGGCCGGACTCGGCGTCGCTGCCGGGCAAGTGGCGCTCGACGTCGCCGCGGCACAGCGGCTCGGCCGTGCGGGCGCGCCCGTGATCCTGGTGCGCGAGGACATCTCGACCGACGACGTCGGTGCGATCGCCGCCTGCGCCGGCGTGCTGACCGCACATGGCAGCCGTACCGCGCACGCAGCGGTCGTCGCGCGCCAGCTCGGTAAGCCCTGCGTCGTGGGCTGCGCCGCGCTTACGATCGATCCAGTGCGACGCATGCTGCACTTCGGTGATACGACGGTCGCAGAAGGCGGGAACATCTGCCTCGACGCTGAAAGCGGCGAAATCTTCTTGGGAAATCCAAAGATCGCGGTCGAGCGTCCGGACGAGTATTTGCGGGCGCTTGCCGGTTGGCGTGCGCAGGCGGCCTGAGCAGATTCGCGCGCCTACAGCGTCAGCGCGATACGCCGCAACGGGCTGGCTGTAGCCCTTCAATTCGAATGGCCCCACTTCGCCGAACTGAAACGCGTCGTCGACCGCCGCCATCGTCTTGCGATCGACCAGCACCTCGCCGCCGGCGGCTTCCGCGCACAGCCGCGCGGCGAGATTCGTCACGCTGCCGATCGCGGCGTAGTCCCAGCGCCCCTCGAAGCCGATCGCACCGCAGGTCGCATAGCCCTGCGCCGATGCCGACGCCGAGCGCGAGGTCGTAGCCGCGCTTGGCCCACTTGCCGGCGGTCGGCGACGAAGGCCTGCTGCATCTCGAGCGCCATTCTCACCGCCTCCTCGGCGGGCTTGTCCATTGGCAGCGGATCGTTGAAGAAGATCATCATGCCGTCGCCCGCGAAGCGCTCGAGCGTGCCCTCATGCGCGAGGATCAGCTTGCCCATCGCGGCGTGGTACTCGCGCAGCAGCTCCATCACCTCCTCGGGCTCGGCACGGTCGATGAACGCGGTGAAGCCGCGCAGATCGAGAAACACGACGTTCACCTCGCGCCGGTGCGTCTTCAGCAAGATCCTCACCGCCGCCGGCGAGAATCGCCTCGCCCAGTTGCGGCGAGAAAAAATTCTTCAGCCGACCGAGGCGCTCGAGCTGCGTCGACCTGCTCCTTGACCCGGGCCTCGAGCATCGCGTTCCACTCGGTGAGCTTGTCGGCCTGCTGCTTCACCTCGTCCTGCAGCGACTTCACGCGCAGCAGCGACTTCACGCGCGCAAACAACTCCTGCTGGTTGATCGGTTTCTGGAGAAAATCGTCCGCGCCCGCCTCCATGCCCTTGACCCGTTCCTGGTTCGGATCGAGCGAGGTGACCAGCACGACGGGCAGGAGCGCCGTCACGGGATTGGCACGGATCGTGCGGCACACGTCGTAGCCGGACAGGCCCGGCATCATGACGTCGAGCAGGACGATGTCCGGATGCTCCGAAGTCGACCTTGGCGAGCCCCTCCTCGCCGTTTGGCGCGGTCGCGACCTGTAGCCCTTGACCGTCAGCAGGTCGGCGAGCAGCTTGACGTTCGCCGGCGTGTCGTCAATGACGAGGACCTTATGACTCACGCGCGTCCGCCCTCGGTCAGCCGCTTGACGATCTCGAGGAACTCTTTCAGGTTAATCGGCTTCGACAGGAAGGCGTCGAACCCCGCTTCGCTGATCTGCGAGCGGTCGGTCGGCGTCACCGAGGCGGTGAGCGCGGCGACCGGTATCTTCTCGGTCTGCGCGTCGCTGCGCAGCGCCTTCAGCGCGTCGATGCCGCTGATGCCCGGCAGCTGAATGTCCATCAGCACGAGGTCGGGCAGCTTTTCCTTCGCCATGCGCACCCCGTCCTCGCCGGTCACGGCTTCGAGCGTCGTGTAGCCCTTGACCTGCAGTACGTCGCGCGCGAGTTTCATGTTCTTTTCGTTGTCTTCGACGATCAGGACTACGCTCATGGCGTCTCCTCTTGCTGCGTCAGCGGAAGTGTAAACGTGAAGGTCGAGCCCTTGCCCGGCGTACTCTCGAGCCAGATTTTGCCCGCCGTGCAGCTCGACGATGCGCCGGGTCAGCGCCAGGCCGAGTCCCGTACCCTCGGCCTTCTTGGTGTAGTCGCGCCCGACCTGCTTGAATTCCTCGAACACCACCTCCTGGTCCTCCGGCGCGATGCCGACGCCGGTGTCCTTCACCGCGACCTCGACGTGATCGGTGTCGAGCTTCGCGCGCACCGCAATCTTGCCGCCGTCCGGCGTGAACTTCACGGCATTCGAAAGCAGGTTGAGCATGACCTGCTTGACCTTGCGCTCGTCGGCGCGGATCTCGCTGACCTTCGGGTCGACCTCGAGCGACGAGTGCGATGCCGTGGTTCTGCGCACGCTCGCGCACCAGGGTCATCGCGTCCGCAGAGCGCGTCTGGAAGACTGACGTCCGCGAGATCGAGCTCCATCCGCCCGGCCTCGATCTTCGACAGGTCGAGGATGTCGTTGATGAGCGAGAGCAGGTGCCTGCCCGAGGAATGAATGTCGTGCAGGTAGTCGAGCTGCTTATCGTTCACCTCGCCGAACATCTTCTCGAGCAGGACCTCCGAAAAGCCGATGATCGCGTTGAGCGGCGTGCGCAACTCGTGCGACATGTTGGCGAGGAAATCCGACTTGTGCTTGTTGGCGATCTCGAGCTGGTGGCTCTTGTCCTCGATTTCGTGGAACAGGCGCGCATTCTGGATCGCGATCACGGCCTGGTCGGCGAACGTGCGCAGCAGGGCGATTTCCTTCTCGGAAAATTCGCCAACGAAGCCTCGTCCGACATGGATTGCGCCGATGCCTTTTCCTTCCCAGAGCATCGGCGCGAAAAGCTGGGATTTGCTGCCCGTAATCGCGCTGCCGCGTCTTGCGAACTCGGGCACCGAGTCCGCTTGCGATGTCCGGGTAGTGCAGAACCTTGCGTTCCAGGATTGCCAGGCCGGATCCCGATTCGGCGCTCAGCGGCACGGGAAAGTGCGCTCCAGCTCCGCCTTTTTGGGCCCTGCGTAGGCCGCAAGGTGGATCTGCGCCGTCCTCGCCGACGACGTTGATGCCGACGTCGTGCCCTGAGAACAGTCGATTGCAGCTCGCGAGGATCTTGTCGAATACGGGTTGCGTGTCGGCGACCGAGCCGCTGATGACACCGAGCACTTCGGCCGAGGCCTTCTGCTGCTCGAGCGCCTCGTTGGTCTCGTTGAACAGGCGCACGTTCTCGATCGCGATCGCGGCCTGGTCGGCGAAGGTCTCGAGCAGCCGCATCTGCCGCTCGGGCGTCTTGCCCGGCGTCGGCCAGCCGACGATGACCGCGCCGAGGACCTTGTCCCCTCGCTTGATCGGCACGCCGAGCATGCGCCGCCATCCCCCAGTTCGGCAACCGTCTGGTCGTAGCTCGAATCGGACAGCGCGTCCTCCTCCGCCTGCTGCGCCCCGGGAAGGATCGTCCGCCCGCTGATCATCTGCGAAGTTCGGCCGCACCGGGATAGTTACTCCTTCATCACGTCGATCGCTCGGCGACGACCAGTTGCGGTGCGAGACGAGGTGGACGCTGTTCGCCGTCGTAGCGGAACACCGCGACAGCGGGCTGTCGCAGAGGCGCGCGGCGCTGTCGAGGATCGTCTCGAACACCGGCGCACATCGGTCGGCGACGCGGAGATCGCGCGCAGGATCTCGGCGGTGGCGGTCTGCTGCTCGAGCGCCTCCTTGGTCTCGTTGAACAGGCGCACATTCTCGATCGCGATCACGGCCTGGTCGGCGAAGGTCTCCAGTAGCCGCACCTGTCGTTCGGGCGTCTTGCCCGGCGCCGGCCAGGCGACTACGACCGCGCCAAGCACCCGAGCGCCGCGCCTGATCGGCACACCGAGCATCCGCCGCCAGCCGCCCGCGGACGCGACCGAATGGTCGTAGTCTAGATCGGATAGCGCGTCTTCCTCCTGTTGCAAGGTCCCCTCGAGGATCGTTCGGCCGCTCATTAACTTCGCATTGGGCGGCGCCGGATAGTCTTTTTGCATCTCCGTCGATTGCCGACGGCGACCAGTTGCGGTGCGAAACGAGGTGAACGATCCCGTCCTCGTGCCGAAACACACCCGACAGCGGGCTGTCGCATAGCCGCGCAGCGCTGTCGAGAATTGCCTCGAACACCGGCGTCACGTCGCTCGGTGATGACGAGATCGAGCGCAGGATCTCAGCCGTCGCGGTCTGCTGCTCGAGCGTGTCCTGGAGTTCCTGCGTACGCTCCTCGACCTTGCGTTCCAGCCCTGCGTAAGACGCGGCGAGCCGGCCCGCCATCTCGTTGAAGCGCTCGCCCAGCGCTTCGAGTTCGTCGCCGGTGCGCACCTCGATGCGCCGGGTGAGATCCCCCGCGCCGAGCGCGTCGGCGCCGGCCTGCAGCGCGCGAATCGGATTCACCATGCGGCGCGCGAACACGATCCCCGCGACCATCGACAGCAGCAAACCGATCACGAGCAGCCCGCCGGTGCGCAGCAGCGAGGCGTACAGGGGCGCATACGCCTCGTCGATCGATTGCTCGACGAATACCGACCAGCCGAGCGATTCGATCGATGCGAAGGCGGTCAATACGGGACGGCCCTTGCGGTCGCGCGCTTCGCTGACGCGCGGTGGTTGCGCGTCCCCGTCCGCCTTGTGCGCGAGTGCCGCCGCCACCTGCGGCAGCCTCGAAAGATCGGTTTTCTGCAATACGAGGCTGATGTCCGGATGCGCCACGAGCCGACCTTGCCGGTCGACAACGTAGGCGAAGCCCGTCTTACCGACACCGATGCGCTGGACGACCTCCCAGATGAATTTCAGGTTCACTTGGACCGCGGTCACGCCGCCGGGCCGGCGCCCGGCGCACTGCGCGATCCGCCCGGCGCACACCGCGATCGCCATGTAGGGCTCCGTCTCCTGGCGGAAATACACCGGACCGAAGTACGTATGGCCCTGATTTACGACCGTGAAGCGCGGATCGGCGCTTAGGTCGTCGCCGCTGCCAACCACATTCATGGCGATCCGCGACACGCGGACCTGCTCGCGGCCATTGGCATCGATATACGTTGCCTCGGTAACCGCGGGTACCTGCTGCAACAGCTTCAGGTACTCGTAGCGCCGCGCCTGAAGGGGATCCGTGGTTGCCACCACTTGCGGCAGTGACGTCCAGCCGATCTGACGTTCGATGTCCTTGACGAAGTTCTCGATGCGAATCGACGCGGAGACTGCCTGCTCACGCTCGACCGCAATCAGCGCGGCACGCGTCTCGATGTACGAGCGGTACATGCTGGCGATGCCGCTCACGATCAGCGCACCGCCGACCAGCGCGACAACGAGGGTGACGTACTTGCGATAGATGCTGCCGCGCTTCTTCACTCGATCACCCGGTCGGCGCGCAGCATGAGATCGGGGGGCATGGTGAGCCCCAGTCTGCGTGCCGTCCTGAGGTTGATCATGAGTTCGATCTTCGTCGCCTGTTCGATCGGCAGCTCGCCGGGCTGCGCACCCTTGAGTATCCGGTCCACATAGTAGGCGCTGCGACGGAACATCGATTGGATATCTGGCGAGTAGCTCAGCAGCCCGCCCGCTTCGGTCATGAAACGCCAGCCGGAGATCACCGGCAGGCGATGCCGCAGCCCGAACTCGACGATTGCCGTGCGGTTGCGCGCAATCACGCCCGCGGCGAAGCTCACATAGATCGCGTCCGGCCGCTTGCCTGCAATCTGCTCGAAGCGGGCGTTCAAATCCGCCTGCGTATCGATCGGCATCGGGATTGCCCGGATGCCGAGTTTCTCCGCTGCCGCCCGCGCGACCTGCGCCTCGATTTGCGATTCGCGGTTGCGCCGGTCCCAGAGAAACGCAACGCGCTCGGCTGCGGGAACCGCAAGGCGCAGGAACTCGATGCGCTTGCCGGCGAGCCCGCTCAGGATATAGCTCACGCCGGTTGCGTTACGCGTGGGCCGCGCGAGCGATTCAGCAGCCTCGAAGCCAATCGGGTCGCCGGCCGCGAGGAACACGATCGGCACTGTGCGCGTCGTCTTCATGCAGGCGAGCGTCGGCTGCTCACCCACGGTCGCCAGGACGGAAACCTTTTCGTCCAGCAGTTCCTCGCACATGGCGGGCAGGAACTCCGGCTCATTTTCCGCCGAGCGGTAGACGATCTCTATCGATTTCCCCGCGACCAGACCGAATTCGGCGAGACCCTCGAGAAAGGCCCGTCGCTCGCGGGACGGAATGTCGCGGATCGATTCGAGGGCGAGGTAGCCGATACGCGGTACGCGGTCAGCCCATACGCTCGGTACGGCCGACGCAGCAAGCATGGCGAGCAAGGCCGCAAGCGCGGTGCGCCGATCCATCCGTCCCCCATTTTTCCGGCGCGCCGCATCGGCACGCGACACGCAGTACGACAGCGCGTGGTGATTCTACGCGCCGCTACAGATCAGCGAGATCAGCGCTGCCGCGGCAAGGACCCATGTCGGCACGGTCATGACCAACAGCATCAGTACGTCTTGGGCGTCCATCGTCGTCTCCTTATGGCGTTGACGATGGACCCAAGATAGATCGTCCACGCGGCAGATGCGTCAGCGAACCACGTCGCATGCTTTAACGTGAATATTCACGACAGCTCTTGCTGCGACGCAGCAGGCGCTACGACTTACCAGTGCAGCGGCGGCCTGCGGTGCAGCACGATCCCCTCGCGCGACTGCGTGACGTAGCCGCCGGTCGAAAGGTCCTTCAGGATCCGGCTCACCATCTCGCGCGAGGCGCCGACGCGGTTCGCGATCTCCTGCTGCGTGAGCCGTTCGGCGATCACCAGCACGCCGTCGCGCTCTTCGGCGAGCTCGAGTAGCAGCCGTGCGACGCGTCCGTAGACATCCATCAGCGCCAGGCTCTTGACGTTCTCAGTGAGCGCCCGCACGCGCGAAATGAGTTTGCCGATCAGGCTAAATGCGAATGCCGGGTTGTTCTCCACGAACTCGCGAAAATCGTCCCTCGGCACGACAGAAGCTGACACGGTTCGATCGTGATGACCGAGGCCGAGCGCGGGCCGGTGTCGAGCAGCGCCATCTCGCCGAAGTACTCGCCCGGCCCGTGCGTGCCGAGGATGACTTCGTGCCCTTCGTCGTCGCTCACGAAGACCTTGACGCGACCTTCGAGAACGATGAACAGGCCGTCGGTGCGTGTCGCCTTCGCTGACGACGATGGTGTTCTTCGGGATGTTTGCGCGTGATGCCACGCGCGCCGATTGCCGCGAGTTCGGGATTGGACAACCGAAAGACGCGGGAATGTTGTTGCGCGGCCACCGCACGACTCAGCGCGGTAGTTCGGACGCGACCCATCAGGAACTCGTCGACCGCGTGGGCGCACTGACGGCCTTCGCGAATCGCCCAGACGACGAGCGACTGGCCGCGGCGCAGCGTCGCCGGCGGCGAACACCTTGGGTACCGAGGTGGCATAGCAGCCCTCACCATCGGTCGTCGCGTTCGCATTGCCGCGCGCGTCCTTCTCGACGCCGAACGCATCGAGCATGGTCTGCACCGGCGAAACGAAATCCCATCGCGAGCAGCACGAGGTCCGCGGGTAAGGTGAACTCCGAGCCCGGCACCTCCTGCATCTTGCCGTCCTTCCAATCGAGATGAACGACCTTCAGTCGCCGTCACACTTCCGTTTTCGCCGACGAACGCCTTGGTCGCGACCGACCAGTCGCGGGTCACGCCTTCTTCGTGCGACGACGAGGTGCGCAGCCGCGTCGGCCAATAGGGCCAAACCGGGTTGCGCTCGGGATCCGGCGGCATCGGCAGCAGCTCGAACTGCGTGATCGACTTCGCACCATGCCGGTTCGACGTCCCGACGCAGTCCGATCCGGTATCGCCGCCGCCGATGACGACGACGTGCTTGCCCGATCGCCCAGAGGTCATCGACGCCCTCGTCGCCCGCCACGCGCCGGTTCTGCAGCGGCAGGAACTCCATCGCAAAGTGGACGCCCGTCGAGCGCCCGCCCGGGGATCGGCAGGTCGCGCGGCTGCTCCGCCCCGCCGGCCAGCACCACGGCATCGAACTCGTCGCGTGATCGTGGCCGGATCGAGTTCCACGGCGCTCGCATTGCCCGCGCCGACCGGCGCCTTGCCCACCATGTGATTGGTCCTGATCACCACGCCTTCGGCCGCCAGCTGCTCGACGCGCCGGTCGATCAGCGATTTCTCGAGCTTGAAATCCGGAATGCCGTAGCGCAACAGACCGCCCGCGCGGTCGTTCTTCTCGAATACGATCACCGCGTGCCCCGCGCGCGCCGAGTTGCTGCGCGCAGGCAAGGCCCGCGGGACCCGAGCCGACGATCGCGACGCGCTTGCCCGTCTTGTGCGTCGGCCGGTTGCGGCACCACCCAGCCCGCTTCCCAGGCCTTGTCGATGATCGCGTGCTCGATCGACTTGATGCCGACCGGGTCGTCGTTGATGCGCAGGACGCAGGCTTCTTCGCACGGCGCCGGGCAGACGCGCCCGGTGAACTCGGGAAAATTGTTCGTCGAGTGCAGCGATTCGATCGCCTGCTGCCAGTCCTGCCGGATACACCAGGTCGTTGAAGTCGGGAATGATGTTGTTCACCGGACAGCCCGACATGCAGAACGGCGTGCCGCAGTCCATGCAGCGCGCGCCCTGGACCTTCGCGTCCTCGTCGCTCAGACGGAGAACGAACTCGCGGTAGTGCTTCGTGCGCGCCGCAGGCGCCTCGGAGGCCTCCGCGAGACGTTGGTACTCGAGAAATCCGGTGACCTTGCCCATCGTTCGTTCCTGAGCTGCGATTGCGTCAAGTGCCGCAGGCGGGTCGTGGCCGCGGCCGCCTTCCGTACCGCTACGCGCTGCCTTGCGCTGCGCGGCGAGCTCGCCGAGCGCGCGCCGGTATTCCTTCGGGAACACCTTGACGAACTTGCGCGCGTGCCTCGTGGCCAGCCGTCGAGGAGCGCTTGCGCGCGCCGGCTTCCGGTGTAGCGCGCATGGTTCTCGATCATGCGCCTGAGGATCACTTCGTCTGCCTCCCCCAGGTGCCAGAGGTCGCGCGCGAGCTTGGCCTGCTGCTCGGACTCGGCGAGCACCGGCTCCAGGTCGACCATCGCGGTATTGCAGTAGCTGCTGCGAACTCGCCGTCGCTGTCGTAGCACGTAGGCGATGCCACCCGACATGCCGGCGGCGAAGTTGCGCCCCGTCGCGCCCAGCACCGCGACGGTGCCGCCGGTCATGTACTCGCAACCGTGGTCGCCCACGCCCTCGACGACGGCATGCGCGCCGGAGTTGCGCACCGCGAAGCGCTCGCCCGCGACGCCGCGGAAGTAGGCCTCGCCGGCGATGGCACCGTACAGCACGACGTTGCCGGTGATGATGTTCTCGGTCGGCTCGCCGCGGAACTTGGGCGAGGGCTGCACCGAAATTCGCCCGCCCGACAAGCCCTTGGCGCAGTAGTCGTTGGTGTCGCCGATCAGCTCCAGCGTCACGCCGCGCGCGAGGAAGGCGCCGAAGCTCTGCCCGGCCGAACCGGCGAAGCGCACGTGGATCGTGTCGTCGGGCAGCCCGTCGTGGCCGTAGCGCTTGGCGACCTCGTGCGACAGCATGGTGCCGACCGTGCGATTGATGTTGCGGATCGGCATCTCGATCGACACCGCCTCGCTGCGCTCGAGCGCCGGCTGCGCGAGCTCGATCAGCCGATGGTCGAGCGCCTTGTCGAGGCCGTGGTCCTGCGTCTCGCAGTGATGACGCGCGACGTCCGTCCGGCATGTCCGGCATGTGGAAGATCCTGGAGAAATCGAGCCCCTTCGCCTTCCAGTGCTCGATGCCCTTGCGCATGTCGAGCAGGTCGGTGCGGCCGATCAGCTCATCGAAGCGGCGCACGCCGAGCTGCGCCATCAGCTCGCGCACTTCCTCGGCGACGAAGAAGAAGTAGTTGACCACGTGCTCCGGCTTGCCCGCTGAACTTGCGGCGCAGCACCGGGTCCTGCGTCGCGACGCCCACCGGGCAGGTGTTGAGGTGGCACTTGCGCATCATGATGCAGCCCTCGACGACCAGCGGCGCGGTCGCGAAGCCGAACTCGTCGGCGCCGAGCATCGCGCCGATGACGACGTCGCGGCCGGTCTTGATCTGGCCGTCGACCTGCACCGCGATGCGGCCGCGCAGGCGGTTGAGCACCAGCGTCTGCTGCGTCTCGGCGAGGCCCAGCTCCCAGGGCGTGCCGGCGTGCTTGATCGACGACAGCGGCGAAGCGCCGGTGCCGCCGTCGTGCCCGGAGATCGTCACGTGGTCGGACTTCGCCTTCGACACGCCCGCCGCGACGGTGCCGACGCCGACCTCGGAGACCAGCTTGACGCTGATCGAGGCCCCGCGGATTGGCGTTTTTCAGGTCGTGGATCAGCTGCGCGAGGTCCTCGATCGAGTAGATGTCGTGGTGCGGCGGCGGGCTGATCAGCTCGACGCCCGGCGTCGAGTAGCGCAGCTCGGCGATGTACTCGGAGACCTTGCGGCCCGGCAGCTGCCCGCCTTCGCCCGGCTTCGCGCCCTGCGCCATCTTGATCTGGATCTGCTCGGCGCTCGCGAGGTACTCCGCCGTGACGCCGAAGCGCCCCGAGGCCACCTGCTTGATCTTCGACTTGAGGACATCGCCTTCGCGCAGCTCGATGTCGGCCTCGACGCGCCCTGCGCCCAGGCGCGAGCGCAGCGTTTCACCGGCCTGCACGGGCGCGAAGCGGCGCCGGTCCTCGCCGCCCTCGCCGGTGTTCGACTTGCCGCCGATGCGGTTCATCGCGATCGCCAGCGTGGTGTGCGCCTCGGTCGAGATCGAGCCGAGCGACATGGCGCCGGTGGCGAAGCGCTTGACGATTTCGCTGGCCGGCTCGACCTCCTCGATCGGCACCGGCGTGCGCTCGTCGAAGCGGAACTCGAACAGGCCGCGCAACGTCATGTGGCGGCGCGACTGGTCGTTGATGAATGCCGCGTATTCCTTGTAGGTCGCGTAGCTGTTGCTGCGCGTCGACTGCTGCAGCTTGGCGATCGCGTCCGGCGTCCACATGTGCTCTTCGCCGCGCACGCGCCAGGCGTACTCGCCGCCCGCGTCGAGCGCGTGCGCCAGCACCGGGTCGTCGCCGAATGCCGCGCGATGCACGCGCATCGCCTCTTCGGCGAGCTCGAATACGCCGATGCCCTCGACGTTCGAGGCGGTGCCGGTGAAGTACTTGTCGACCAGCGCCTTCTGCAGGCCCACCGCCTCGAAGATCTGCGCGCCGGTGTACGACATGTAGGTCGAAATGCCCATCTTGGACATCACCTTGCGCAGTCCCTTGCCGATCGCCTTGACGAAATTCTTGACCGCCTTGCTCGCCGCGGCGCTGTCCTCCGGGTGCATCGCCAGCACCGTTTCGAGCGCGAGGTAGGGATGCACGGCCTCCGCGCCGTAGCCGCCGAGCAGCGCGAAGTGATGCACCTCGCGCGCACTGCCGGTCTCGACCACCAGACCGCTGCGTCGTGCGCAAGCCCTTGCTCACCAGGTGCTGGTGCATCGCCGAGAGCGCCAGCAGCGCCGGGATGGCCACGCGGTCGGCGTCCACCAGGCGGTCGGAGATGATGATGATCGAGTAGCCGGCGCGCACCGCGTCCTCGGCCTGCGCGCAGAGCGAGGCGAGGCGCGCCTCGATGGCTTCCTTGCCCCAGGCCACCGGGTAGGTGATGTCCAGCTCGCAGCACTTGAACTTGCCGTTGGTGTAGCGCTCGATGTGCCGGATCTTCTCCATCTCGTAGAAGTCGAGCACCGGCTGGGACACCTCGAGGCGCAGCGGCGGGTTCATCTCGTCGATGCCGAGCAGGTTCGGCTTCGGGCCGATGAAGCTCACCAGGCTCATCACCAGCTCCTCGCGGATCGGATCGATCGGCGGGTTGGTGACCTGCGCGAACAGTTGCTTGAAGTACTGGTAGAGCGTTCTTGTTCCGGTCCGACAGCACCGCGAGCGGCGAGTCGTTGCCCATCGAGCCGGTCGGCTCCTCGCCGTTCTGCGGCCATCGGCGCGAGCAGGAACTTGAGTCCTCCTGCGTGTAGCCGAAGGCCTGCTGCCGGTCGAGCAGCGCGACCGGGCTCTTCAGCGGCGGGGTCTTCTCGCGTTTCGACTTCGTCCAGCTTGACGCGAATGCGCTCGATCCACTCGGCGTAGGGCCGCGCGCCGGCGAGCGTGTCCTTCAGCGTCTTGTCGTCGACGATGCGGCCCTTCTCCAGGTCGACGAGGAACATCTTGCCCGGCTGCAGGCGCCACTTCTTGACGATGTTCTCCTCGGGCACCGGCAGGCAGCCGCACTCCGAGCCCATGATGACCAGGTCGTCGTCGGTGACGATGTAGCGCGAGGGCCGCAGGCCGTTGCGGTCGAGCGTCGCGCCGATCTGCCGGCCGTCGGTGAAGGCGATCGAGGCCGGGCCATCCCAGGGCTCCATCATCGCCGCGTGGTATTCGTAGAAGGCGCGCCGGCTCGGATCCATCAGCGCGTGGTTTTCCCAGGCCTCCGGGAATCATCATCATCACCGCGTGCGCCGCCGAGTAGCCGCCCATGACGAGCATTTCGAGGGCGTTGTCGAAGGACGCCGAGTCCGACTGGCCGTCGTAGATCAGCGGCCAGATCTTGTCGAGGTCGTCGCCCAGCACGGGGCTCGAGATCGCGCCCTGGCGCGCGCGGATCCAGTTGACGTTGCCGCGCACCGTATTGATCTCGCCGTTGTGCGCGATCATGCGGAACGGGTGCGCCAGATCCCAGGACGGGAAGGTGTTGGTCGAGAAGCGCTGGTGCACCAGCGCCAGCGCGGACTCGACGCGTGCGTCCTTGAGGTCGAGGTAGTACTCGCCGACCTGGCTCGCCAGCAGCATGCCCTTGTAGACGATGGTGCGCGCCGACATCGACGGCACGTAGTACTCCTTGCCGTGCGCGAGCTTGAGCGCCTGGATGGCGTGCGCCGCGACCTTGCGGATGATGAACAGCTTGCGCTCGAGCGCGTCGGTCACCATCACGCGCGCGCCGCGCCCGATGAACACCTGCCGGATGACCGGCTCGACGGCGCGCGCGGCCTCGGCGATGTCGGAATTGTCGACCGGCACGTCGCGCCAGCCGAGCAGCACCTGGCCTTCGTCCTTGATCGCGCGCTCGATCTCGTATTCGCAGGCCAGGCGCGAGGCGGGCTCGCGCGGCAGGAACACCATGCCGACGCCGTACTGGCCGGGCTTGGGCAGGCATATCGCCCTGCTTGGCCATCTCCTCGCGGAAGAAGCGGTCCGGAAGCTGGATCAGGATGCCGGCGCCGTCGCCCAGCTTCGGGTCGAAGCCGGTCGCACCACGGTGCGTCAGATTCCGCAGGATCGTGAGGCCCTGATCGACGATCGAATGCGATTTCCGCCCCTTGATGTGCGCAACGAAGCCGACGCCGCAGGCGTCGTGCTCGTGGCGCGGGGTCATACAGTCCCTGTGTCGACGGGCGGAAATTGCTGACTCACGTTCAACGCCTTTGATCTATAAGGCTTTCATGCGAATTACGCCGCTCTGCACAAAAGTGCTGGGCGAACCGCGAAATATACGCGCGGGGCCCTTGCGCTTACAAGGGCTCGGCGGCGCGGCGGGCGGCTATTGCGCCGCAGCAGGCACCGGCTGCAGCAGGCGATCGCGGCGCGCACCGCGGCTGCGTCGAGGTCGTCGCGCAGCACGGCGCGACCGATGCGCCTCGAGGAGTCACGAAGCGGATCCTGCCGGCGGCCGCCTTCTTGTCGACCGCCATGCGCTCGAGATAACGCTCGCGCGCGAGCGCCGGACCCTCGACCGGCAGGCCGGCGCGCGTGATGAGCGCGCGCACTCGCGCCACGGCCGGCGCGTCGAGCAGGCCCGCGCGCGCGAGAGTTCGGCGGCCATCACCATGCCCGCCGCTACCGCCTCGCCGTGCAGCCAGCTGCCGTAGCCGACGCCGGCCTCGATCGCGTGGCCGAAGGTGTGGCCGAAATTCAGCATGGCGCGCTGGCCCGCTTCGCGCTCGTCGGCGGCGACGACCTGCGGCCTTCAGCTCGCAGCTGCGCAGCACCGCATGCGTCAGCGCCTGCGCGTCGCCGCGCCAGCAGGCGCTCCATGTTGCGCCTCGAGCCACTCGAAAAACGTCGCGATCGAGCACCAGGCCGTGCTTGATCACTTCGGCCAGGCCGGCGCGCAGCTCGCGCGCGCGGCAGGGTGGCAAGCGCGCGCGACGTCGGCGATCACCGCGACGCGGCTGGTGGAACGCGCCGATCATGTTCTTGCCGAGCGCGTGGTTGATTCCGGTCTTGCCGCCGACCGACGAGTCGACCTGCGCGAGCAGCGTGGTCGGCACCTGGATGAAGGGGATGCCGCGCTGGTAGATCGCCGCGGCGAATCCGGCGAGATCGCCGATCACGCCGCCGCCCAAGCGCGATCGACCACGGTCTGTCGGTCGCAGCGCGCCTCGAGCATCGCGCCGACGATCGCGTCGAGCGTCTGCCAGCGCTTGGCCTGTTCGCCGTCCTCGACGAGCGATTTCGACACGCGGGCGCGCCGGCTCGCGCAGCGCGGCGCGCAGCTGCTCGAGATAAAGCGGCGCCACCACTGCATTGGTGACGATTGCCGCACGGCGTCCGCGCACATGTGGCGCGTACAATGATGCGTCCGCCGAGAATGCCAGCGCCGATGTGGATCGGATAGCGCGCGCACGCCGAGCGCTACGCTGAAGCTTTGCATTGTTCCTCGACACGAGCGAGTAGCACGCGCGACAGCGCGCGCGCGCTCTGTTCACCGGTTTCGACTACGACGTCGGCGATTTCGCGGTACAGCGGGTCGCGCGCCGCGTACAGTTCCTTGAGTCGGCCGAGCGGATCGTCGGTCGCGAGCAGCGGCCGGTTTCGGTCGCTGCGCACCCGCCGATACAGCGCCTCGGGCGGCGCGTGCAGGTAGATCACCGTACCGCGCGCAGCGAGCCAGCGACGATTATCCGCGCGCAGCACGGCACCGCCACCGGTCGCAAGCACGACGCTGTCTTGCCGCGGTGAACTCCTCGATCGCGCGCGCCTCGCGCTCGCGAAACCCTGCCTCGCCCTCGATCTCGAAGATCAGCGGAATGCCCACGCCACAGCGTGCCTCGATCTCGTGATCGGAGTCGATGAAGCGCCGCCCGAGTCGACGCGCAAGCAGCCGCCCGGCGGTGGTTTTGCCGGCGCCCATCATGCCGACGAGGAATATGTTGGCGAGACGTCCCACGCAGGCCATTTTACGCGGCGCGGAGGTGTTGCCGCGATCCACCGAAACGAGAAAGGGGGCGCGCGCCCCCTTCCGATTTCACCTTCGCCGCGACGGGCGCGTACGCCCGGCGGGTCAGCGCACGGTCAGCCGCTCGTTGACGATGCGCGGCGTGATGAACACCAGCAATTCCGCCTTCTGCGTCGTCGTCGTGTTGTTCTTGAACAGCCAACCGATGTAGGGCAACGCGCCGAAGAACGGCACGCGCGTCGTGTCGGTGCGGTCCTGCTGCTCGAAGATGCCGCCGATCACCACCGTGCCGCCGTTTTCGACCAGCACCTCGGTCTTCACGTGCTTGGTGCTGATCTGCACGCCCGCCGGCGTCGTCGCACCCGGCGCGTCCTTGTTCACGTCCAGCGTCATGATGATGTTGCCGTCCGGCGTGATTTGCGGCTTCACCTTGAGCGCCAGGTTGGCCTTGCGGAACGACACCGAGGTGGCACCCGATGAGGTCGCCTGCTGGTACGGAATCTCCGTGCCCTGCTCGATCACCGCCTCGACCTGGTCTGCCGTCAGCACGCGCGGGCTGGAGATGATCTTGCCCTTGCCGTCTGCCTCCAGCGCCGAGATCTCGAGGTTGAGAAACTTGGTCATCGCGCTGTTGAACAGCAGGAACGAGAACGCGCCCGGATTGAAGGCGTTCAGGCCCGCCGCCGGCAGGTTCACGTTCAGCGAGTCGTTGAACACCGGCGCGGTCGGCGATCTGTCCGGTATGGAACCCGGGTCGCGTCAGCTGCCCGCCCGCGAGCGCGCGAACCGGCAGGGCTCTCCGACGCCGATGACCCGATTTCCCCGGCCGGTCCGTGTCGTGTAGCCGAGCCGCACGCCCAGGTTACGGCTGAACGTGTCGGCCGCTTCCACGATGCGCGCCTCGATCATGACCTGGCGCACCGCGCACGTCGATCTGGGCGATCAGCTTGCGCACTTCCTCGAGCCGGCTCGGCACGTCCTGCACGAACAGCGTGTTGGTGCGCGCATCGACCACCGCGCTGCCGCGCTTGGACAGGATACGCTGCGTCTTGTCCGAGAGCAGCACTCTGCACGTCCGCCGCCTTCTGGTAGTTCATCTGGAAGGACTCGGTGCGCGTCTGCTCCAGTTCGGCGATCTGCTGCTGCGACTCGAGCGCCAGCTTCTCGCGCGTCGCGAGCTCGTCGCGCGGCGCGATCCAGATCACGTTGCCGATTGCGGCGGCTGTCGAGCCCGCGCGTCTGCAGAATGATGTCGAGCGCCTGGTCCCAGGGCACGTCCTTCAGGCGCAGCGTGATGTTGCCCGCCACTGTGTCGCTGGTGATGATGTTGAGGTCGGTGAAATCCGCGATCACGTTCAGCACCGCGCGCACTTCGACGTTCTGGAAGTTGAGCGAGAGCTTCTCGCCGACGTAGCGACCCTTCTTCGCCTTTGCCGGATTCCTCGGCGGTCACCGGCTTCACCTCGACGACGAACTGCGATTCGGACTGGTAGGCGTTGTGTTCCCACTGCCCCTTCGGCTCGATCACGAGGCGCACGTTCTCGCCCTGCTGAAGGGCGCTCACCGTCTGCACCGGCGTCGCGAAGTCGACCACGTTGATGCGGCGCCGCAGGTTCTCCGGCAGCGAGGTCTTGAGCAATTCGACGATCAGATTCTTGCCCTCGGTGCGAATATCGATGCCGGTCGTCGGGTCCGACAGGTCGACCACGACGCGGCCTTCGCCGTTCGGGCCACGCCGGAAGTCGATGTCACGTACCGCGTGCGTCGCGTCGGCAGTCCCGCCCGCGAAGTGCGCGACCTTGTCAGCTGGACGTGCTGGCCGAGGCCGGCGCCAAGAGCGTAATGAGCAAATTGTTGCCGTCGATGCTCGTCTCATGCGCGACCGGGCGCCGCAGGTTCAGCACCAGACGTGTGCGCCCGGCGCCCTGCACAATGTTCATGCTGCGCAGCTCGCCCTGACCGATGTCCTGCCTTCGAGCGCCCGAGCGCATTCATCGTGCTCGGAAAATCGAATGCGATGCGCGCCGGGTTGGCAACGGAGAAGTTGGGTGGCACGGCGCTGAGCGGAGACTTGGTCGTGATACGCACGAGCACCTTGCCGCCCTGTTCGGTGACGTCAAACGAATCGATGCTGTTTGCCTGCGCGGCGGCGATACCCACACCCGCGAGCCACAGTGCAAGCGTATAAAGTACGGTTCGCATGTTCATCTGGTGCTTCCCCCTTCCTGGATTTGCAACGCGCTAGTTCGCTCGTTCCATTCGCCGCTGCCGTCCTGGACCAGCTCTTTGAGCTCGATCTGGCCCTCGTTGATTGCGATGATCACACCGAAGTTCTGACCCATATAGTTCCCTGCCTTTACGCGGTAAAGGTTCTGCCCGGCCTTAACCAGCCCGAACGTCTCCTTGGCCTGAGTAATCGTTCCGACCATCTGAATGGACTCCAGCGGAAAGGCTTCCAGTGGTTCCTTCGGTCGCTCGAGATCAGGCTTTATGCCCTGGCCCGGGCCTGTTTTGTCCTGTTCGGCCACAATGATGCGATCCGGCCGGAAGGGGTCGACCTCTGCCTCGGCCGTGTACGGAACCGACTCATAGATCTGCACCGCGGGCAGCGGATCGACTCGCCCGCGCAGGTCCTTCGTGAGCTGGCGCAACTCGTCCTTCAGATCGCTATGCTGCTCGCCGCCGCACGCGACGAGGAGGCTGGCACCCGCCAGCAGAAGGAGCCATCTCATCGCCGTTTTCCTTTCCGCGCAGACTGTTGCGCTCTGCGCTGCGCCGCGATTTCTTCTTCATCGAGGTAACGGAACGTCCGCGCCGTCACTTCCATGACTGAGGTTGCCGTCCTTCGCCTCGGCGATGCTGCACGTCGTTCAGCGTCACGATCCGCGGCAGCGCACCGACGTCCGACGCGAACGCGCCCATGTCGTGATAGTTACCGACCACCTTCACCGAGATCGGCAGCTCGGCGTAGAACTCCTTCTGGATTTCCGACGCCGCCGGCTTGAACAACTCGAACTGCAGCCCGCGCCCGAGACCCGCCTGGTTGATGTCGACGAGCAGCGCGTCCATCTGCGACTTGTTGGGCAGCTGCCGCAGCAGCGCGCCGAACTGCGTGTCGATTTCGCGCAACTGTTGCTTGTGCAAGTCGAGATTCACGGCCTGCCGCTTCTTGCGCACGTACGAATCCTTGAGGCTTTTCTCCTCACGCCGGCTGCTGTCGATGGTCTCGAGCTGCGCCTGCCAGTCGAGGAAGTATCCACCGACCGGAACCACGATCAGGACCACCAGCAATACGACAAGCTTCGGCATCGAGCGGCCATGTGCCCGGATCTTGCCAGTTGAGTCGCCGGAAATCCTCGACGATCTCGTTGAAGTTGAGCGCCATGACCTACCCCTTCTTCGCCGCCGACTTGGCGCCCTTGGCGCGCGTCCTTCGCCGCGTCCTTCTTATCGACGCGCTTGACCGCGAGGTTGAGCTCGAACTGCGACACACGCTTCTTGTCCACGGTGGCGGCCTTGACCTCGACCAGACTGGGATTTTCCAGCCAAGGCGACGCTTCGATGTTGCGCATCAACGTCGACACCCGCGCGTTCGACTGCGCATAGCCCTCGAGCTTCACGTTCAGGCCCTCGCTGCGTAACTGCCTTGCAGGTAGACGCCCTCGGGCATCTGACGCACGAGCTCGTCGAGCAGGTGCACGGTCTGCGCGCGGTCGGTCTGCAGTGTCTCGATGATCTTCTTGCGTTCGAGCAGCGCGGTGATCTCGTCCTTCAGCTTCTTGATCTCGGCGATCTGCTTGTCGAGCGTCGCGATTTCGTCCTTGAGGAACTTGTTGCGGTCGTTCTGCGTATCGATGAGGTCACCGAAGTAGATATGGACGGCGCCCACGATCGCCGAGACCGACGAGCGCGGTGAGCAGCCCCATGCATCATGAAATGCTGGCGCGCGCGCTTGCGACGCTCCTCGCGGTGGGGCAGTAGGTTGATGCGCGTCGTCATACCGGGTCGAACCTCCGCATGGCGAGTCCGCAGGCGACGATCAGCGACGGCGCATCGGCGATGAGACGCTTCAGCTGAACGCGTGACGAGGTCTGCATCGCGACGAACGGATTGGCTACGATCGCGGGCACCTGGGTATGGGTATTCACCACCTCGTCCAGACCCTGGAATCACCGCCGAGCCACCCGCGAGCAGGATCTGGTCAACGGTGTTGTACTGGGTCGAGGTGAAGAAGAACTGCAGTGCGCGCTGCACCTCCATGGACGAGGTTCTCCATGAACGGCCGCAGCACCTCGGATTCGAAATCGTCGGGCAACCCGCCCGAACGCTTGGCGTTCTCGGCCTCTTCCGGGCTCATGCCGTAGCGGTTGACGATGTCCTGGGTCAGCTGACCGCCACCGAACGACTGCTCGCGCGTGTACACCGACTGGTCGTTGCGCAGCACCGTGACGTTCATCAGGCTCTGCCCGATGTCGACGACGGCGATGTTCATGATCCCGCCCGCCGCCCGGCAAGCTGACCGATCACGATCTCGAGCGCGCTCTGCTGGGCGAAGGACTCGACGTCCATCACCAGGGCCTTGAGGCCGGCAGACTCGGCGATCGCGACGCGATCCTCGACCTTCTCCTTGCGCGTGGCGGCGATCAGGACCTCTTCCTCGTCCGGGTTGGCCGGCTGAGACGCCGACCGTCTGGAAGTCCAGGTTCACCTCATCGAGGGCGAACGGGATGTACTGGTTCGCTTCGGCCTCGACTTGGACCGCCATCTCGTCGTCGCGCAGACCCGCAGGGACGATGATCTTCTTGGTGATGACGGCGCCCGTCGGAACCGCCATGGCCACGTGCTTGGTGCGGGTGCCCAGGCGCTTGTACGCGCGGTTGACCGATTCGGCGACCGCCTCGAGGTTGTTGACGCTGCCGTCGACCACCGCGTCCCGTGGGAGCGGCTCGATGGCATAGCGGTCGACGCGATAACCGCCCTTGCCGGCTTCGACGATTTCGAGCATCTTCACCGACGACGAGCTGATGTCCAGCCCGAACAAGGGCGGCGCCTTCGGCGTAAAGAGATCCATTGCCATCCTATTTTTCCTTGCGCACCCGCCTGTTAGGCGCAATACGTAGAATTCGCGTTAGAGCCTAGCAACAACTCCCCCCAGTGTCTAGCAAATCCTCCCTGCGCCCGGAGACCTTCGTGCTACCGTTGCGCCTCCGCGCGAAACCCGCACCAGCGATGTTGGTCCAAACCCCTTGATGTGGCTTCGTTTTTTCCTGATTTACCCCATCGCCCTATTATTTGGCGTGGGTGTTGCGGGCACGCTCGTCGCGGGGCTCGTGCTGGTACTCGCCTATCCAAACCTGCCCTCACTCGAGACCCTTACCGACTACCAGCCAAAGATCCCTCTGCGCGTGTACTCGGCGGAAGGCGTTCTGATCGGCGAATTCGGCGAGGAGCGCCGCTCGATGATCTCGATTCAAGATGTGCCGAAGAAGCTGACCGAGGCGATCGTCGCCGCCGAGGACGAGCGTTTCTACGAGCATGCGGGCGTCGACTATGTCGGCGTGCTACGCGCCGCCTACACCAACCTCGTGGCAGGGGGGCGGCGGCAGGGTGCCAGCACCATCACGATGCAGGTGGCGCGCAACTTCTTTCTGTCCTCCGAGAAGACCCTCTCCCGCAAGCTGTTCGAGGCGCTGCTGGCGTTCAAGATCGAGCACAACCTGACCAAAGATCAGATCCTCGAACTTTATGTAAACCAGATCTATCTTGGGCAGCGTGCGTACGGGTTTGCGGCGGCAGCGAGGACCTATTACGGCAAAGCGCTAGAGCGCCTCTCACTGGCGGAAACCGCCATGCTCGCCGGCCTGCCGAAAGCACCGTCGAGCTATAACCCTGTTGCGAATCCGCAACGCGCCAGGCAACGCCAGCATTACGTACTGCGCCGAATGAGGGAACTCGGCTATATCACCCCGGAGCAGCAGGCCGAGGCGGGAAAGGCACCGATTCAGGTGCACCGGGAAAAGGCGCGTGAATACGCCTTCCAGGCGGACGACATTGCGGAAATGGTGCGCGCAGCGATCTACGAGCAGTACCCCGAGGAGGTGTATACGAAGGGTTTCCGGGTCTACACCACAATCCGTCAAGCCGACCAGGAAGCCGCCCAGGCGGCCCTGCGCCGCGGCCTGCTCGATTACGACCGGCGTCGACGCTACCGCGGCCCGGAAGGGAATGTATCGCTGCCGAGCGGAGCGGGCAACGACGCCATCGAGGACGCACTCGGCGATTACCACGATAGCGGCGACCTGTGGCCCGCCGTCGTGCTGAGCGCGAACGCGAAGGAGATCGAAGCCGCGTTGCGCGATGGCACGCGCGTGCACCTGACCGGGGAGGGATTACGTTTCGCTGCGCGCGCATTCGATGCCAAGGCGCCTGCGCGTCGGCGCATACGGCGCGGCTCGATCGTGCGCGTGAGCCGGGATGAAAAGCGCGTCTGGAGTATCGGGCAGCTTCCGGAAGCCGAGGCCGCCTTCGTCGCGCTCGATCCGAACGACGGCGCGATTCGCGCGCTGGTCGGCGGATTTGACTTCAGACGCAACAAATTCAACCACGTGACCCAGGCGTGGCGTCAACCGGGATCCTCCTTCAAGCCCTTCATCTATTCCGCGGCCCTCGAAAAAGGCCTCACGCCCGCGACCGTGATTCCGGACGAGCCAATCACCATCGAGGCAGACGTGACGGGGAGCCAGCGCTGGGAGCCACACAATTACGACGGCAAGTACGAAGGCCCGATGCGCCTGCGCCGCGCGCTCGCCAAATCAAAGAACATGGTCTCGATCCGGGTGCTTGAGGCAATCGGCCCGCGTTACGCGCAAGACTACGTGCGCCGCTTCGGTTTCGATGCAGCGAAACATCCGCCCTATCTGACGATGGCGCTCGGTGCCGGTTCCCTGACGCCGTTACAGGCTGCGCGTGCCTACGCGGTGTTCGCCAACGGCGGTTACCTCATTCAGCCCTACTTCATCAAGAAAATCGTCGACGATCGCGGCAACACGCTCGGCGAGGCACGGCCAACACGCGCGGGCGACAAGGCGCTGCGCGTCATCGACCCGCGCAACGCATTCCTCATGGACAACCTGCTCAAGGACGTTACGCGCTACGGCACCGCAGCGCGGGTGGCGCGGCTGGGGCGTCACGACCTCGCGGGGAAGACCGGAACGACGAATGAGTTCGTCGATGCCTGGTTCGCGGGCTACCACCCAAGCCTGGTCGCCATCGCGTGGGTCGGGTTCGATCAGCCCAAATCGCTCGGCCGTAATCAGACCGGCGGCTCGGTCGCCTTGCCAATCTGGATCAGTTACATGGAAAAGATGCTGAAGGGCGTTCCCGAAGTAAAACGAACCATGCCGCGAGGGATCGTAGTGGTCGATGTGGTGGACGTGGTCAACCCCAACGACCCCGCGGCGATGGAGATGAAGATCGTGCCCGAGATGTTCTACCAGGAGTACGTACCGAAGGAAGAGCCTGCGCCAGACGACACGGCAATCGACGCACAGCTACCGCCCGTATTCACCCAAGATCAATAGAACCCAATGCCGTCATTGAGGCCGCCCAGGCACGCTCAGCTTGGGCCGGGCCGGGTGAGCACCACCGCCTCGCCGCTCTGTTCGGACACGAGCCTGGACAACGCGACATACAGCTCGGCGCCGTCGCGCGTATCGCGCCACGGCGCATCGCCCGCCTGAACTGTTTCGTTTGCCTCGGCGCGACGAAAATGAAAGCCGCCGGAACGCGCCGCAACCCAGATCTCGCGCGCCGCAACATGTCGGTTGACGATCATCTTCGAGCCGTTGGCGAATTCGATTTCGAGCACGCCATCGCCCTTGCGTTCGATGTCGGCATCGACTTCGCTTACCTCAAGCGCCTGCTCGATGCGCGCGAGCTCCGCGTCGGCCAGGGCTTCGAATTTCGATTCGTTCATCGTCGTGATCCGTCCGTGCTAGCATGAATATTTTAGTGATTACGCGATGATACGCACCGTCCAGATCGTCGCGACCGCGGTCATTGTCATGGTCACGCTTTCGACCGCGGGCTGCGGGCAGAAGGGTGCGCTCTACCTGCGCGACAGTCCGCCGCCCGGCGTCAAACCACCCAAAGCAAAGCCTTACGAACCGGTGCCCTATCCGCCCGACGCCCAGCGCGAGCGGGAGCATAGCGAAGACCGGTAGACGCGTCATGACATTCGCCTACCGCGATGGCGCACTCTGCGCCGAGCATGTCCCGCTCGAGGAGATCGCGCGTGTACATGGCACGCCGTGTTACGTCTATTCGCGCGCGGCGATCCAACAAGCCTACACCGAGTACGCGGAGGCACTGGCAGGCCACGACGCGCTCGTTTGCTATTCGGTAAAGTCGAACTCGAACCTCGCCGTACTCGCGTTGCTCGCGCGCCTCGGTGCCGGATTCGACATCGTCTCGGGTGGCGAACTTGCGCGCGTTCTGGCCGCGGGCGGCGATCCGAAGAAGACCGTGTTCTCTGGCGTGGGCAAGTCGGAAGCCGAGATCGCGCAGGCGATTGGCGCCGGGATTCTGTGCTTGAACGTCGAGTCCGAAGCCGAACTCGAGCGCGTCGCGGCAGTCGCCGCGCGCCTCGGACAGCGCACCCCGATCGCGTTCCGCGTCAACCCGGACGTCGACGGACGAACGCATCCGTATATTTCGACCGGTCTGCGCGAGAACAAGTTTGGCATCGCGCAGGAAGACGCCGAGCGACTCTGCCACCACGCGGCATCACTGCCTGGCATCGAACTGGTCGGCATCGGCTGCCACATCGGATCGCAGCTTACGGACGCCGCGCCGCTCATCGATGCTGCGGGCCGTGTTACCGCGCTCACTGAGCGTCTCGCACGCGGTGGCATTCGTCTTTCGCACATGGACTTCGGGGGCGGGATCGGTATCCGCTACGGTCACGAAACGCCGCCGCCCATCGGCGAGACCGTGCGCGCCATCCTCGCTTGCCTCGATGCGCGGCCCGAGAAATTGATTCTCGATCCGGGACGCTCGATCGTCGGCAACGCGGGGGTGTTGCTGACCCGGGTGGAATACGTGAAGCCGGGGGCGGGGAAGAATTTTCTGGTGGTTGACGCGGCAATGAACGATCTACTGCGCCCGTCCCTGTACGGTGCCTGGCACGACGTGCGTACGGTGCGGGAGCAGCCGAGCGCCGCTGACGCAACGCAGTACGACATCGTCGGGCCGGTGTGCGAAAGCGGCGACTTTCTCGCCAAGGATCGTACCCTCAAGGCCAGCGCAGGCGACCTGCTCGCGATCATGTCTGCCGGCGCCTACGGCATGACCATGAGTTCGAACTACAATTCGCGCCCGCGCGCCGCGGAAGTCATCGTAGACGGTCCGACGACGCACCGGATTCGAGCGCGGGAAACGGTCGAGAACCTGTTCGCACTCGAATCCGTGCCGGCGTGGTGAACGGAAACCGTCAGATTCGGAATTCGATCAGGAACGGGCCGCGCCGCGCGCAGGCCGCGCGAAATACGTCAGCAAATGCTTCAAGCGTTTCAACGCGCGCCGCTTCGACGCCCATGCCACCCGCGAGCCGCACCCAGTCCAGCTCGGGCGGTGCGAGGCTGAACAAACGATCCGCGGCGGGTCCGGGTTGGGCGCCGACCGCGGCAAGTTCGCCCTGAAGAATCCGGTAGACGCGATTCGCGAATAGCACCGTGACGACGTCGAGCCCTTCGCGCGCCTGCGTCCAGAGCGCCTGCAGCGAATACATGCCTGCGCCATCGGCCTGCAGGCAGACGACCTTACGGTCCGGACAGGCAAGCGCGGCGCCGGTGGCAGCGGGCAGACCGATGCCGATCGCGCCGCCCGTGTTCTGCATCCAGTCGTTGGGCGCGGCGCCGAAGGTCGGCGCGAACAGGGCGCGCCCCGAGGTCACCGCGTCCTCCATCACAATCGCGTTCTCCGGAATGAGGGTTGCGAAGCAGTGCGCAAAGGCGAGTGACTCAAAGGCGCCACGCGGCGTGCCCTCGGCCAACGTGGGCGCGGGCAACGGCACCTCGCGCGGCGCGTTTAGCGCGTCGGCGAGTGCCTCGAGTGCAGCGACCGCGTCCTCCTCGGGCCGCGCGAGTACGTCGAGTGCGCAATCCGGCGGCCAAAGCGTGCTCGGCTTACCCGGATAGGCAAAGAATCCGACCGGCGGCTTCGCCGCGACAAGCACGAGCTGCTTAAGACCGGAGAGCACGTCGAGCGCCATGTCCACCACGTAGGGAATGCGGTCGACCGGCACGCGACCACGGCCGCGTGCCATGCGCGGCACCTGCGTCGGGGTGCGCAGGCCTGCGCCCGTGACATGCGCGACCCGGTGGGCGGCACGCAGTCCTGCTTCGCTCAACGCCGTACCGGAGAGCAACAGCATCGAGGGTGCGCCGCGGCGCAGCGCCGCGGCAATGACCGTCACGGTGTCCGGCGCGACCTGCGTGCGCGCGGGCACCGGCAGCGCGGGCGCCGGCGTCCCGCCCTCGGTCCACGCCGTGTCCGCGGGCAACACGAGCGTGGCGATCTGGCCCGGCGCGGTGCGCGCGGCCTGCACCGCAGCGGCCGCGTCCGCCCCGACGTTCGCCGCCGAAACGCTGGTGCGCACCCAGTGCGACACCGGTCGCGCAAGCCCTTCGGTATCCGTCGTCAGCGGCGCGTCGTGCACACGGTGGTACGTCGCCTGGTCGCCGACGATGTTGACCACGGGCGTCCACGCGCGGCGCGCGTTGTGCAGGTTGGCGAGCCCGTTGGCCAATCCCGGGCCGCAATGCAGCAGCGTCGCGGCGGGCTTGTCCGCCATCCGCCCGTAGCCATCGGCACAGCCGGTCACGATGGTCTCGGCGAGACCAAGCACACAGCGCATCCCCGGCGCGCGATCGAGTGCGGCGACGAAATGCATCTCCGAGGTCCCCGGATTCGCAAAGCACGCCTCGACGCCCGAGGCGAGCAGTGTGCGCACCAGTGCTTCGGCACCGATCATGGTCTTCCCCTTTTCGCTTACACGTTTATGAGAGATCCGAAGGCCCGATCATACGGGTGCAGGACCCGCATCGACATGGCGGTTTCGCCGTTCTGCTAGCATGCCGCGCATGGCGTCCGCCCCCGATACGCGCAGTCTCGCGGTGTTTTGCGATTTTGAGAACATCGCACTTGGTGTGCGCGACGCCAAGTACGCCAAATTCGACATCGGAAAAGTACTTGAGCGCCTGCTGCTCAAGGGCTCCATCGTGGTCAAGAAAGCCTACTGCGACTGGGAACGCTACAAGGAGTTCAAGACGACGATGCACGGGGCCTCGTTCGAATTGATCGAGATTCCACACCTGCGCCAGTCCGGCAAGAACTCGGCCGACATCCGAATGGTGGTCGATGCATTGGATCTTTGCTACACCAAGGAACACGTCGACACCTTCGTCATCATCAGCGGCGATTCTGATTTTTCGCCACTCGTTTCGAAGCTGCGCGAGAACGCCAAGACGGTGATCGGCGTCGGCGTCAAGAATTCGAGCTCCGATCTACTCATCGCCAACTGCGACGAGTTCATTTTCTACGACGACCTCGTGCGCGAGGGCGAGACCAAACGCCGCACGGCGCGGCGGCGCAAGGAGACGAAACCCGCCGACGCCGCGGGCGTGTCGGACGCAGCCGAGGACAAGCAGCAGGAAGCGATCGACCTCGCGCTCGAAACCTTCGAGGCGCTCGTCGCTGAACGCGGCGAAGGCGAGCGAATCTGGGGCTCGATGGTGAAGCAGGCGCTCAAGCGCCGCAGTCCCGGTTTCAATGAGTCGTACTATGGTTTTCGCGCGTTCTCCGACCTGCTGGAGGAGGCGGCGAAGCGAAACGTACTCGCGCTCGAGCGCGACGATAAATCGGGCGGCTACGTCATTCGGCGCGCCTGAGGCGCGCCCCCTCAGGGATTGAGCTGCCTGTAAACCGCGTTCGCGAGTGTGTACAGCTGTTCCCGGCTGATGTCGGCCGACGACAGCGCATAGCCGAGCGTGCGGTCGATCCAATAGAAAACGCGCACCTTGCCCTCGTCGGCGTAGCGGAACGCGGTCTCGCCATGATCCGACCCTTCGGTGCGCACGTACAACGTTACGCGTCCACCTTTTTCGGATTGATACATGAAGTGCGCGACGGGTCCCGATTCGCCCGGCAGCAGGCGTCCGCCGACGAGGCGGTAGCCGATCGACTCGAGCTTCGGCGCACGCACCGGCGCGCCGAGGCGCTTAGACAGCCAGGCCACCAGGTGCGCCTCCTGATCCGCGCCGACCTCGACCGGGTGGCGCACCTCCGGCGAGTAGACCGCATGCGCAATCGCCGCACGTTGCGCAAGCGGCACGTCGACGCGCGGCGGACTCGGGGCAGGACGGTAGGCCTCGTTAATCGACCAGCCCGCGACGCCGCCGAGCACGATCCAGCCAAGGGCCGCCGCGATTGCCCAGGCGCGCCGCCGCGACGGACGCGTCGCATCCAGCAGTCGATCCGGTATCGGTTCGTCGAGCACCGGGTGAAACGCCGCGCGCAATGCGTCGTTCTGTGTCCGGTATGCGGCGACCTGCTCCGCCAGAGTTGAATCCGCGGCAAGCTCGACCTCGACCTCGCCACGCCGCGCCGCCGCCAGACGGCCATCGATGTAGGCCTGCAGATCAGCCTCGGGGATTCGCGTATCGCTCATTTCACAATCTGCAACCGCGTCGAGGCCGCGCCACCATCCATCGCGACGCGCAACTTGCCGCGCGCACGCGACAGGCGCGACATGACGGTGCCGATCGGCACCCCGAGTGCAGTGGCAACTTCCTGATAGCTCATGTCTTCGAGCACGACGAGCAACAACACCTCGAGCTGGTCCGTCGGCAGGTGTTCGAGCCCGCGCTGGAGGTCGCGCAAGGTCAGCGCTGCGTCCTGGCCATCGGGCACCGGAATCTCCAGTGCCTCGTCGTTTAGCACCGCGAACTCGCGGCGCCGGCGCACCTGGTTGACGTGAACGTTGTGCATGATGGTGAAGAGCCACGCGCGCAGGTCGGTGCCGGGTTTCCAGAGATGGAATTTCCCCAGCGAACGCTCGAGCGTGTCCTGAACCAAATCATCGGCTGCGCCCGGCTCACCGACCAGCGCGCGCGCATAGCGGCGCAACCGCGGTATGAGTGCAACGACCTGATCCCGTTCCGTCACCGACGCGGTCCGTCTTCCGATGCAGCGCGCATGGTAGCGCGTCGCAGACGGACCGGACCGGACCGGTCACCGGTCGTGCGCCGAGCGCGACCGCGCCCTGTGGCGGACTACTGCTTGGCCTGAAAGTCGTCGTGGCAGCCTTTGCACGCCTTGCCGACACCCCCGGCCGCCGCCTTCATCGCGCCCTCGTCCCCGGACTTGGCTGCCTTGGAGAGTTTGCCCAGCGCTTGCCCGAGCGTGTCGTACGCCTGCTTGAACTTGTCCATCTCAGACCAGATCTCGGGCTTGGCGCGCGTGAATCCCGCGATCTTCGATCCCTCGACGGGCTTGTCGCTGCCAGCCGGGAAAAAGCGCGTCACGTTCATCGCCCAGACCGACTCGAGGCGCAACGCATTGGCGACGAAGACGTCCTTGTTGAACGCCTGCTTGCCTTGCGCCATCTGCGCAACTGGGCCAAAGTTGAGCGCCATCACGCGCATGATCGACTGGCGCGCGCGGATCGCCGACTCCGGTTTCATCTGCGCGTACGCGATCGAGGTTGCGCAGGCACCCACGGCGAGCACGACACCGAACTTCACGAAGCGTTTCATATTTCCGATTCCTTTTTCGAGGTTCAGGGTTTGATAACGGTTTGCGAAACAAGCAGCCAGACCACGAGCGTGGCGACAAACAAAAGTCCCAGCGCAAGCCCCGAACTCGCGAAGCGCGCCGCGGCTGCTTTCTGCGCAAGCTCCACCGGCAGTCGCTTGACGCCAGTGAACATCGCGCGGATCAGGTCTTCCTTTTTCACGCGCCAGTGATAGAGCACGGCGGCAATGTGCAGCGCGACAAGCGCGAGCAGTACGTCGTGATTCAGATGATGGATCCCGGTTAGTCGGTCGGACATCGCTTTGGACACCAGCACGGCGAGCGGCCCTTCGGTAGCGATATCGTCGTTCGCGAATAGCCCGGTGCCCGCCTGCACGGCGAGCACCACAAGCAACGCGACGACCATCCATCCGCCGAGCGGGTTGTGGCCCGCCTGTGGCGCGGCGCCGGGAGCGAGTAGCCGCTTGCCAAACACAAGTGCGGCGCGGGGTCCGGCCAGAAAGCTCGCGAACCGCGCATGCGCGCTGCCCACGAAGCCCCAACTCACGCGGAACAGCACCAGCGCGAGGATCGCGTAGCCCCCGAGCATGTGCCAGCGCATCACGTTGCCGCCGGTGTAACCGCTGGTGAATTGGAACGCGACGAGGAGCACGAGCGACCAGTGAAACAGTCGCACAGGCAGATCCCAGACACGGGCCGGCTGATCGAGCACCTCGTTACTCCCCTGCCGCAGAATTTTGGCGGCGCCTGAATGAGATGAAAACACGGACGGGTAGCACCTTATTCCCCTGCCGGCGCGAATCCGCGTCGAGCAACCTGGGAATGCGCGGCGTCACGGCAACGAAAAAGGGGTGAGCCCGGCTCACCCCTTCGAATCCGGCGCGCAGCTCGGCTAACGCAGACCGGCAGCGTATTCGGAAACCGCCTTGATCTCGCGGTCGGTCATGCGTACGGCCACGCCGCGCATCATGCCGTTCGGGTCATTCGCGCGCGCGCCGCTACGAAAAGCCTGGAGCTGCGCTTCGACGTACGCGGCAAATTGCCCTCCGATACGCGGAAACTGAGCCGGGATACCGGCCCCAGTGGGGCCGTGGCAGCCTGCGCAGGCCGGGACACCGCTCGCCGGATTGCCACCGCGGAACATTTTCTGTCCCAATGCCGCGAGATCCTTGTCGCTTGCCGCGGCCGGCTGCAGCGTCTGGCTCGCGTAGAACGCCGCGACGTTACGCATGTCCGCATCCGACAGGCCTGCGACCATGCCGGCCATGATGGGGTTCGCACGCTCGGGCTCCTTGCTGCCTTGGGCCTTGAAGTTCGTCAACTGCTTGTGGAGGTACTCGGGAAACTGCCCCGCCAGCTTGGGATTCGCAGGCAGGGTGCTGTTGCCGTCCGCCATGTGGCAGGCCACGCATACCTGGGACGCGATTGCCTGGCCCTTGGCAGGGTCCGGCTTGGGCGCAGCTTGCGCGATTGCCTGACCGGTGGACCCCAGGGCCAGCAAAGCGCTCATCGCCACAACTCGGATCATGCTCAAACTCCCCTGCGTCCGCGTGAAAGCCTGCGATTTTATTACAATTCGACAGACGATCCATTGCGTTACGCCCGCCGCCCGGCGCCGCGATGTACCCTCCGCCATGCGCGCCTTCAATCAAGCCCACTATGTCGCCTCAATCGGCATGCTGTCGCAACTGCCGCCGCAAGGTCCGCCAGAAATTGCTTTTTGCGGCCGCTCGAACGTCGGCAAGTCGAGCGCGATCAACGCCCTCACCGGCCGCCGCCGGCTCGCGTTCACCAGCAAGACGCCGGGACGTACCCAGACGATCAATTTTTTCGACGTCGGCGACGGCGTGCGTCTGGCGGATCTCCCCGGCTACGGATTCGCGCAGGTGCCACAGGCGATACGCGCGCAATGGGACCAACTTGTCGGCGGCTACCTTGCGGGCCGCACGGCGCTCGCGGCGCTCGTGGTCATCATGGATGCGCGACGCCCGTTCACCGAACCCGACGTGCGCATGCTCGATTGGGCTCAACCGCTCGAGCGACCCCTGCTCGTACTCCTCTCGAAAGCCGACAAGCTCAACAAGCGCGAACGCGCGGTAGCCATTGCGCACGCGCGCGACGCACTCGCCGCCCGGGCAATGCCCGGGGAAGTTCGTCTGTTCTCGAGCCTCAAGCGTGAAGGCGTGGACGAGGTGCGCGCGTTGCTCGGACAGTGGATCGAGCAGTGGTCCAGCAGCGCGCAGAAATAAAGCGCCCCCGGTAGAGGGGAACTAAACCGGGGGCAAAAACGCCTTAATTAGGATTAAGGCACCCGCTCAGGGAGGAGAAGCGGGAGACGATCTGCATCGCCTACGGGTAAGATCATTCTTCGCCTGAAAAGTTCCAAGGCGAAATCTTGCAAGAAAATCAAGCACCCACGCAAAATTCCGCGCTCCAATTGCGGGTATTCACGAAGGCGACAGAGCGATGAACCTGTACGGCAGTTTTCCCGCAGTGCGCATGCGCCGCATGCGGCGCGATGAATTTTCGCGGCGCCTGATGCGCGAGACCGTCCTCACGTCGAACGATCTGATCTACCCGGTGTTTGTGCTCGATGGGGCACGCCGCACGCAAAAGGTCGGTTCGATGCCCGGCGTCGAGCGGATGAGCGTCGACAAGCTGCTTCCGGTCGCCGAGCAATGCCTCAAGGTCGGCATCCCCGTGATGGCGCTCTTCCCGGTGATCGATCAACGTCTCAAGCACCTCGACGGGCGTGAAGCCTACAACCCGAAGGGGCTCGTGCCGCGTGCGGTCGCCGCGCTGAAAAAGCGCTTCCCCGAGCTTGGCATCATGACCGACGTCGCGCTCGACCCCTACACCTCGCATGGCCAGGACGGCATCGTCGACAAGGCGGGCTACATCATCAACGACGTGACCCTCGACGTGCTCGTCAAACAGGCGCTCGCACAGGCCGTTGCCGGCGTCGACATCGTCGCACCCTCCGACATGATGGACGGCCGCATCGGCCGGATTCGCCAGGCGCTCGAAAAGGCAGGCCACATCCACACCAAGATCATGGCCTACTCCGCGAAATACGCCTCCGGCTTCTACGGCCCGTTTCGAGATGCCGTCGGCTCGGCAAGCAACCTGGGCAAAGGCAACAAGAAAACCTACCAGATGGATCCGGCCAACAGCGATGAGGCGCTCTGGGAAGTGAGCCTCGACCTGGCCGAGGGCGCCGACATGGTGATGGTGAAACCGGGCATGCCCTACCTCGACATCCTGCGACGCGTGAAGGACGCGTTCAAGGCGCCGACCTACGTGTATCAGGTGAGCGGCGAATATTCCATGTTGCGCGGCGCGGTCGATCGCGGCTGGCTCGGCGAAAGCGTCATCGTCGAATCGCTGCTCGGCATGAAACGCGCGGGCGCAGACGGCATCCTGACCTACTTTGCGCTCGAGGTGGCGAAGGGACTGAAGAAGCAGCGCTGAAGAGAGCGCGCGGACTCGGAGCAGTCATTCAGTGCTTCGGGTTCATTGGGTTTAAATCAATCTCGTCGTTTTGCACGGTTTGCCGGATGAATCTCCGGGCAAACCGTGCAAAACGACGAGACCATAAACGACCAAACCCGCGCCGACACTCGCCATCGGCGACGGCGCAGGCCGCGCGGCGCTAACCAAACACCAACGTCACCCCGCAAGCCTCCTGCGCGTCAACACCCAAGGAACCATCCCCTAGCGTCATCGGCTTGAAACCGCCCTTGCGCAGCGCGTTCGCCGCCGCAGCACGGTCGGCGACGTGAAAGAACAGGGCGGCGACAAATGGCCGCTGCCGGGTCGGCAACTCGACGCCCTCGAGCCGACGTCCGAGCTTCCAGCGTGCGGTGAGCGCAATCGGCGCGCTTCCGGTGTCGACGCGCAGCCCCTCGTCGATCGTCTGCGGCCAGGTGTCGAAAATCTTCGCGTAGCGCAGCGCTTCGCGCGCGGGGTCCTCGACGATCAGGGCGATGCCCGCGAGGCCGGTCACACCCACCGCATGGCGCTGGAACGCCGGGCGCCACACGACGTCGCGCGTAAAATGCTGGCACACAAAGGTGCGACAGCCCGGCGTCTGCCCGACGGGTAGCTGAACGATCCGGAACGCGGCGTCGCGCACGCCTTCGGGTAGGTCGACCGGTCGCGAAAAATCGAGTGGCGCTTCGGCTTCGATGCCGTTCGCACGCAGCGCAGCGTGTACCGCGGCGGCGTCGCCGGTCGCCAGCGCGATCGCCGCCAGCCCGTCTCCCCTGGCGAGGAAATCCGTGTAGTACTGCGTGGCCGGATGCGCTTTGGGCAGTGCGAGCAGTTCGAGGTAGTCGCGCTCGAACATGATGCAGTGATTTTGGGAACCGAGCGTGTGAAATCCGCGTGGCGTGAGCGTAAAGCCGAGGTGCGCATAGATCGCCTGCGCGCGGTCGAGATCGCGTACCGCAATGACGACGTGATCGACGCCGGAGATCGGCGCGCGCATCAGATTTTCACGGCGCAGTGGCCTGCGCCAGAACCTTCAGGAAGCGATCGCTGTCCTGGTAACCGACGACGCGCAGCCCCTTGATCTCGCGTCCCTGTGCATCAAAAAAGATGATTCCCGGTGGCCCGAAGAGCGAGAAGCGCTTGAGGAGCAGCTTGTGCTGTTCGCTGTTTTCGGTCACGTCCGCCTGCAAGAGCAGCATGTTGTTCATCTGCGCCCGAACGCGCGGATCGCTAAACGTGAACGCTTCCATCTCCTTGCAAGACACACACCAGTCGGCGTAGAAATCCAGCATCACGGCTCTGCCCGCACCACGCAGTTGTGTCTCGAGCGCTGGCAGCGAATCGACGCGCGTCCAGTTCACCGGCGCCGCAACGGCCTGACCACCGCCCACCACGCGCGCGAGCGGTCGCAGCGGATCGCGCCCACCCGAGAGCGCACCCACGAGCATCGCAATCCCCGCGACCAACGCCAACATGCCCACACCTTTCCAGAGCCGCGCCCAGCCCGGCGCGTCCGCCGGCAACGAATCGATCGCGCGCAGGAACATGGCACCGCCGATAAGCAGCGCGGCCCAGGCAACCATTTGCACCGCCACCGGAACAATCGGCGACACGATCCAGATCGCGACCCCGAGGAGCAACACGCCGAAAAACTTTTTCACGCCCTCCATCCAGTGCCCGGACTTTGGTAACAGCGCACCTTCAGAAACGCCGACCGCGATCAGCGGGACGCCCATGCCGAGCGCCATGGCGAACAGCGCGCCGCCGCCCAGCGCGACGTCCTTGCTTTGCGAGATGTAGAGCAACGCGCCCGCCAGGGGCGCGGCCACGCAGGGACTGACGATGATGGCGGAGAACGCGCCCATCGCCGCCACCGAGGCGATCTGCCCACCCTGCAGTCGCCGGTGGGCCGAATGCAGCCGGTGGTGAAGGAACCCCGGGAGCTGCAGGTCGTAAAAACCGAACATCGACAGCGCAAGCCATACGAACACCAGCGCGAAGGCGCCGAGCACCCAGGCGTTCTGCAGAGCAGCGGCGAGCAGCGTTCCCGAGTACGCCGCAGCGACCCCCGCCACTGCATAGGTCACCGCCATTCCAAGCACGTAGGTCACCGAAAGCGCGAGCGCGCGCACCTTGGTCAGCCGCCGGCCTTCGCCCGCAATGATGCCGGAGAGAATCGGAATCATCGGCAGCACGCAGGGCGTGAACGCGAGCAGTACGCCGAATCCGAAAAAGCTCACGATGACGAGAAACAGGTTGCCCTCGAAAAGCTTCGCAATGTCGAGGTCGCTCGCGAAGATCGAGAAGCTGGCGGACGGCTTGACGCTGCGCGGTCCTTCGCTCAACGTTGTTTCCGACGCGCGCGGCGCGCCGGCGTCGCCGCCCCCGCCGGCGCCGCCGAGGGCAGCGAGCTGCAGCGTCGCACTCGAGTCCATCGGCGTGTAGCACACGCCGATGTCAGCACAGCCCTGCGAGGTGACGTTTAGTTTGATGCGCTGCGCGAGCGCTGCGCTGCGCACGAGCGGCAATTGCACGCTCACGTTCTTGCGGTAGGTCTCGACCTCGCCAAAGAACTCGTCCTTCTTGCGGATGCCGGCCGGCAACTGCGGCGTCCCAAGCGTGATTCCGTCCGCGCCCTCGAGCGCAAAGCGAAACTTGTCGCGGTACATGTAGTAGCCGTCGGCGATCGCGAAATGCACTTCGAGCGTGCGCGCGTCGGTTGCACGCGCGGAGAATGCAAAGGCTTTCTCGGGTTCGAGCAGCTCGTCGCCCTGTCCGAACAGCTTCAACTCCGCAGCCACCGGGAGCGCGACAAGGGCGATCAGGAGGAAACCATAGCGAAGCATGGAGGGCACGGCGGGGCGCCTTTCAGGGCGTGGTTTCAGCGTCAACCCATTCGAGGTAGGCGGCAAGGCCGCACTCGACTGGGACCGCCACGATTTCGGGAAGTTCGTTCGGATGTTCGTCGCGGATCGCCGCTTCGAGCGCAAGGTAGCGCGCGCGTGTCGTCTTGATCAGCAGCGGAATCTCCTCGTCCTGCTGCACGGCGCCCGCCCAGCGATAGAACGAACGGCAGGGCGCAAGCACGTTCACGCAGGCGGCCAGACGACGATCGACGAGGTCGCGGGCGAGCTTTTCGGCCGCCGCGCAATCGGGAACGTTCGTCAACACAACCAGTGCAGTCACCTTTCAATACCCCTGTCCGTCAAACCCGTTCCGTCGTCTACTGCGGATCCTTATACTCTGCGCTCGACGGCAGCAGCAAGCAGCGCCGCGGGCACCCCGTCGCGCACCGTGGGATAGCGTAGCCGAACGCCGAGTGCCTCCTTCAGCCGACGGTTGTCGAGCCGCCGCGACTCGCTCATGAAGGAAAGCAGCGCGGGTGAGATTCGGCTCGCCGCCTCGCTGCGCGCGATGCGTGGCGGCCGTGGCAAACCCGCACGGTCGGCGAGAAGATCGAACCACGCTCCCATCCTGAGGGCCGAGTCGTCGCTCGCGTTGTACACGCCGGCAGGCGCTCCGTCCTCGAGCGCGCGCTGAACGCTCGCCGCAAGGTCGTCGGCGTGGATATGGTTGGTGTAGACGTCGTCCTCCTCTCGCAGAACCGGCGTCCCCGCGCGCAGACGCTTGAGCGGCAGGCGGTCTGCCGCATAGATGCCGGGCGCGCGCAGCACGACCAGGATCACCCCATGCAGACCGCACCACGCGGCCAGGCGCCGCTCCGCGTCGACCCGGCGTTTTGCGCGCGCGGTCTGCGGATTTGGCGCGCGCGACTCGTCCACCCACGCGCCACCGCAGTCCCCATACACGCCACTCGTGCTGATGTAAACGAAGCGCGTTGGTAGAATGCGACCCTTTTCAATCACCGAGAGCAGGTTTTCGGTCCGAGGGTCGGTCTCACCGTCGGCGGGCGGCGGCGCGCTGTGCAGCACACAGTCCGCCCAGCGCGCGGCGGCCGCGAGCGTCTTGGGCCGATCGAGATCGGCGCCGAGGCGGCGCGCGAGCGTGCGCACTTCCACCGTGCCGGGCAGCCGCGACACGAGGCGATGCGCAACGTCGCCGAAGCCCGCGATCAATAACCGTTCCATCGCAGCGATTCTACGATCATGCACAACGTCACTTTGCAGCCGAGCGGGCACCAGTTCAGCGTCGAGGACGGCGAATCCATCCTGACCGCTGCGTTGCGTCAAGGCTACGTCCTGCCCTACGGTTGCCGCAACGGCGCCTGCGGCAGCTGCAAGGGCACAGTGCTCGAGGGTGGCGTCGACTATGGCGAGTATCAGATCAAGGCGCTCAGCGATGCCGAAAAAGCCGCGGGCAAAGCGCTCTTCTGCCAGGCGAAGCCGCTCGGCGACATGGTGATCGAAGCGCGTACCGTCGGCGCCGCGAAGGACATTCCGATCAAAACGCTACCCTGCCGCGTGCAGCAGATCGAGCGGCTCACCGACGACGTGGTTGTGCTTTCGCTCAAGCTGCCGGCGAACGAGCGGCTCCAGTTCCTGCCGGGGCAATACCTCGATTTTTTGTTGCGCGACGGCTCGCGGCGCAGCTTTTCCATGGCGAATGCGCCACACGATGATGCGGTCGTCCAGTTGCATGTGCGCCACGTACCGGGCGGCCAGTTCACCGATCACGTTTTCGGCAAAATGAAGGCGCGTGACATCCTGCGCTTCGAAGGTCCGCTCGGCACGTTTTTCCTGCGCGAGGACTCCGAGAAGCCGATCGTGTTCGTCGCATCCGGAACCGGCTTTGCACCGATCAAGTCGATCCTCGAGGCCGCATTCGCCAAGGGTATCTCGCGCCCGATGGTCCTCTACTGGGGTGGGCGCCGGCCGAAGGATCTCTACATGAATGCGCTGGCCGAAGGCTGGGCCGATGCGCACGACCACCTGCACTACGTGCCGATCATTTCGGACGCGTTGCCCGAGGACGAATGGCAGGGTCGCACCGGTTTCGTTCATCACGCGGTGATGGAGGATTTCCCCGACCTGTCGGCCCACCAGGTCTATGCCTGCGGCGTCCCCGTCATGGTCGATGCCGCGAAGAAGGACTTCATCGAGCAATGCGGGCTGCCCGAGGACGCGTTCTTCGCCGACAGCTTCGCCACCCAGGCCGATCTCGCCGCGCCGGGGTGAGGGGCTGGCGCGCGGGGCCGGCACGGATCGCACCCCAAGGCTCGCGGCAGGCACGACGCCGGCGTAGCATCCTGCGAGGGGATCTCGATGCACGACGCACCCGCGATCGCGACGCTCATATTCATCGTGGCGGTAGTCGCCGTCTACGGCCTGTTCTCGATGCTTGGCCGCCGGGCGCTGCGCGCCGAGAGCGAGCGTCTCTTCGATCACCACCTCGTGCACTGGCGTTACCCCAAGGCCGAATGGCGGGCGCATTGCGAGCGCTGCCGTAAGGCGCTTTGGTTCGGCGTGCTGCAGCCCGCCCTACGCTATCTGGCGCCCGCGACCGTGCTCGCCGCCGGGCTCGTGTTTGTCACGGAACGATACGCGGAGATGAGCCGTGGCCTTGCGGCGGTGTTCGTGCTCGTCGTGATGCTCCTCGTCAGCAACACGATTGTCGGGCCGCAGTTGCGCGCATTCATTCGCCTGACACGGCGACGCGATCTCGACTACGAACTTTTGATCGGGGAATCGGGCGCACTCGAAGTCTGGTGCGACGCCGAGCGCCCGCGCGCATCGGAGGCGCACCCGTTTACCGCTGGCGGTGCGCGCATTGAACGCGTGGAAGCAAACGGTGTTGATCCGGCCGAGATCGTAATTGCACTCAGCCGCCCCCTGGCGTTCGGTTTCCTGCATACGGAGGCGCGTTTCCTCGTGCCGGCAGGACGAATCGCGGAGGCACGCGAGATCGCGCACCGGCTTGCACCGCCGGATTCAAAGGAACGCGAGAGAATGTCCTGATCCCCCCCAGCGAGAGGGCCCATCAAAATGAGCAGCCCACAACACGCACGCACCATGTCGACCTACAACCGCTGGATGAACGAGCGGCTCTACGCAGTCTGCGCGCCGATTCCCGATGCCGAGCGCAAAAGCAACCGCGGCGCCTTCTTCAAGTCGATCCACGGCACGCTGAATCACCTGCTGTTCGGCGATCGTGCCTGGCTCGGACGTTTTCTAGGCGCCGATCGCAATGACCCGAACGGGCGCTTCTACGCACCGCGCACCGACGCCATCCTGTTCGACGATTTCGATGCACTGCGCGCTGAGCGCACCTGGCTCGACGGCGAGATCGAGCGCTGGGCGGCAGGGTTGAGCGAGGCGTGGCTGGCTGCCGATTTCACCTGGACCTCCGGCATCGACGGCAAGACGCGCTCACGTCCGGGTTGGCTGCTCGCGACGCACCTATTCAATCACCAGACCCATCACCGCGGCCAGCTCACGACGCTCCTGATGCAGCTCGGCATCGACCCCGGAGCGACGGACATTCCGTGGATGCCCGACGTCCTCGGCCGCGTGCAAACGGCCTAAGGTCGGAACACGCGACGTATCAGGCGATCTTTCCTGCCCGGTACGCGATTCGAAATGCCTCGAGATCCCCGATCGGCGCGAGGCAGGTCACACCGCGACAGAGCCAACCGGTGACCGGCTCCGAGCGCGCCGGCTTGTCGAGCACGGGCGGCAGATTCTGGATGCCCTCGGCCACCGGAACGACCAGCGTATCCGGCCGCGCCTCGCGCGCGAGCGCGCGTGACCATGCACCCAGCGCATCCGCCTTGCCGCGCAGCACGGCGGTCGTAGGCGGCGTGAGGCATTCGTCGAGTGCGATCGCCATCGCGGCAAATCCCGAGGGATGCTCGCGCATCGCCGGAAAGAACAGCGCCAGGGTGCGCTCCGCGGCGTCGCTGTAGCGCGTCTCGCCGGTGAGCGCGGCAAGGCGATTGAGCGCCCAGGCGGCCACCGCGTTGCCCGAGGCGGTGGCGTTGTCGTGGCCCGGCTTGGGACGGTGAATCAGTGCCTCATGGTCGCGCGCGGTGAAAAAGAAGCCGCCCGCAGCGCGATCCTCGAATTGCTCGAGCATCACCTCCGCGAGGTCTTCGGCAAATTCGAGATCGCGCTCCGAGAATTCGACCTGCAGCAGCTCGAGCAGCGCGGCGAGCACGAAGGCGTAATCGTCGAGGTAGGCGTTCAGATGGGCACGGCCGTCCTTGTAGGTTGCCAGCAGCCGCCCGTCCTTCCACATCGCGCCGCGAATGAACTCGAGCGCGCGTCGCGACGAGGTGATCCATTCCGGTCGGTCGAAGACGCGCCCGGCATGCACCATGCCGCGAATCGCGAGCGCGTTCCATGACACCAGCACCTTGTCGTCGCGTCCAGGGCGCACGCGCGTCTCACGTTCGGCGAACAGCTTCGCACGCGCGGCTGCGAGCTGCCGGTCGGCCTCGTCGCGCGAAATGTCGGCAAGCTTCGCCACCGCGTCGAGCGTGCGCGCAACGGTGAGATTCCAGTGCTCGCCCTCGAAGTTCGCGTCGTGGTCAAGCCCGAAATACGGCGCGGCCACCGCCCATTCCTGCGGCGAGAGCACGGCGCGCACCGCGTCGCGATCCCAGACGTAGAACTTGCCCTCGACGTGCTCGGAGTCCGCGTCGATCGACGAAAAGTATCCGCCTTCGGCGGATTGCATTTCGCGCTCGATCCACCCGGCGGTTTCGGCGGCACAGCGCGCCAGGCGATCATCGCCGGTCGCAATCCATGCGTCGGCAAGCAGCGTCAGCAGCGGCCCGTTGTCGTAGAGCATTTTCTCGAAATGCGGAATCGTCCACGTTGCATCCGTGCTGTAGCGGCAGAACCCGCCGCCGAGCTGGTCATAGATTCCGCCATCGCACATCCGCGCAAGGGTCGTCCCGGCCATCTCGAGTGCGGCGCGGTCGCCATGCTTCGCGTAGGCACGCAGGCAGAACTCAAGATCGGTCGGATGGGGAAACTTCGGCGCAGCACCGAACCCGCCGTATCGCGAATCGAAGCTATCCTGCAGCAACGCTCTCAGCCCCATCAGCGGCGAATCGCTGAACTCGGATCGGTGAGCACCGCCGCTCGGCACTGTGCGCAAGAGCGCGCTGCGCACCTGTTCATTCTGCGCGTCGATGTCCGCACGCTTGTCGGCCCAGAGCGCCGCGACGCGCTCGCACAGATCCGCAAAGCCGGGCAGGCCGTGGCGCTCGGTATTCGGAAAGTAGGTCCCGCCAAAAAACGGTGTCCCGTCCGGCGAAAGAAACATGGTGAGCGGCCAGCCACCCGGTCGGCGGGCGAGCATCTGATGCGCGAGTTGGTAGATCTGATCGAGATCCGGGCGCTCTTCGCGATCGACCTTCACGTTGACGAACAACCGGTTCATCACCGCGGCGACCGCGGGATCCTCGAAGCTCTCGTGCGCCATGACATGGCACCAATGACAGGCTGAGTAACCGACCGAGAGCAGGATCGGCTTATCCTCCTGCTTCGCGCGCGCGAGCGCGTCGGGACCCCAGGCATACCAGTCGACCGGGTTGGCAGCGTGCTGCTGCAGGTAGGGACTGGTTTCGTCGGCGAGTCGATTTGGCATCGGAAAATGTAAGCGTCTCAGCGTGCGCCTGAACGTGGCGCAGGCAGCAAGAGGATTTTCGATGAGCGCGCATCAAGTGTACCGGCCCGACGAAGCTAAAGACCCTCGTGCCGCGGAGGTCTTGCGATTCTGGTTTGGCCAACGGAACGAATACGGACAACGCCTGAAGCGCTGGTTCGAGAAGAACCCAGCCTTCGATGATGCGATTCGCGCGCGCTTTCTCACCATTTACGAGGATGCCGCGGCAGGCCGGCTGGCGCACTGGGGCGAGTCCCTGTCCGAATGTCTGGCGTTCGTCGTCGTGCTCGATCAGTTTTCGCGCAACCTGTTCCGCAACGACCCGCGCGCGTTTGCCGCCGACCCACTCGCGCTCAAGACAGCACGCGATGCGATCGCGCGCGGCGTCGACCACCAGTTACTGCCCGTCGAGCGGCAGTTTCTCTATCTGCCATTCGAGCACAGCGAGTTGCTTGAGGATCAACGGCGCTGTTGCGCGCTGATGGAGACGCTCAAAGCATTCCCGGAGACGAGCGACGTGCACGAATGGGCCGTCAAGCATCTGGCGATCATCGAACGCTTCGGCCGCTTTCCGCATCGCAATGCGGCGCTCGGGCGGGTCAGTACGCCCGAAGAGATCGAATACCTGGCGCAGCCGGGGTCAGGTTTCTAGGCAGTAAGGCCACGGCGATCATGGGGTCAGACCCCTGCTCCGGGGTCAGACCCCTTTTTTGGTGATCGAAGGCCTACGATTATCTCAAAGGGGGTCTGACCCCGGAGCAGGGGTCTGACCCCATCTTGCCTTTTTACTCTCCGCCGTCCGTAATCGCACCCTTCGACGCGGTCGACACGAGCCGCATGTACTTCGCGAGCACGCCCTTGGTATAGCGCGGCTTGGGTTGCTTCCATTTCTTTCGGCGCGCAGCGATTTCCTTTGCCGATACGTTTAGCTGGACGAGGCGCTTTTTCGCATCGATGGTGATCGAATCGCGTTCCTTCACCAGTGCGATGGTGCCGCCGACGTAAGCCTCGGGTGCAACGTGCCCTACGACCATGCCCCACGTCCCGCCCGAGAAGCGCCCGTCGGTGAGCAGGCCAACCGAATCGCCCAGACCCTGGCCGATCAGGGCCGAGGTCGGCGCCAGCATCTCCTGCATGCCCGGTCCACCCTTCGGCCCTTCGTAGCGGATGACCATCACGTCACCCGGTTTGATGCGCTTCGCCATGATCGCCTTCATGCACGCGGTTTCCGAATCGAACACGCGCGCGGGGCCGGTGATCGACAGATTCTTCAGACCGGTGATCTTCGCGACGCAGCCTTCGGGTGCGAGGTTGCCTCTAAGAATCGCGAGGTGGCCCTGCCGGTACATCGGATTGGACCAGGGGCGGATGACGGCTTGGTCGGCACGGGGCTCGGCCGGCACGTCCTTCAGCATCTGCGCCATGGTCTTGCCGTGGATGGTCATGCACTCACCGTGCAGCACCCCGTTGCTGAGCAGGATCTTCAGCACCTGCGGCACCCCGCCCGCGCGATGGAAGTCGACTGCGACAAAGCGCCCCGAAGGCTTGAGGTCGCACAGGACCGGAACTTTCTTGCGTACGCGCTCGAAATCGTCGATCGTCCACTTGACGCCCGCCGCAGAAGCGATTGCCAGGTAGTGCAGCACCGCGTTGGTCGAACCACCGGTCGCCATCACGAGCGCAATCGCATTTTCGATCGACTTGCGCGTGATGATGTCGCGCGGTCTCAGATTGTTGTGTATGGCCTGCACGAGGACGCGCGCCGATTCGGCGGCGGAATCCGCCTTTTCAGCATCGGGCGACGCAAGCTGCGAGGAACCGAGCAGGCTCATGCCGAGTGCCTCGAACGACGACGACATCGTGTTGGCGGTGAACATCCCGCCGCAGGCACCGACCGACGGACAGGCGTTCTTCTCGATGCCGATGAAATCCTCGTCGCCCATCTTGCCCGCCGCATAGGCGCCGACGGCCTCGAAGGCAGAAACGATGGTGAGGTCCTGGCCCTTCCACTTGCCGGGCTTGATGGTGCCGGCGTACACGTAGATCGCCGGCACGTTCATACGCGCGACCGCCATCATGCCACCCGGCATGTTCTTGTCGCAGCCACCGACCACCAGGGCCCCGTCCATCGCCTGTCCGTTCACGGCCGTTTCAACGCAGTCAGCGATCACTTCGCGGGAAACCAGCGAATACTTCATCGCCTCCGTCCCCATACCGATTCCGTCGGTGACCGTCGGAACGCCAAAAACCTGCGGCTTGGCCCCGGCGTCCTCGAGCGCGGCCATCGCCCGGTCAACGAGCGGCTGAATACCCGCGTTACAAGGATTCATCGTCGAGTGGCCATTCGCCACCCCGACGATCGGCTTGACGAAGTCGCCGTCCTTGAATCCGACAGCGCGCAGCATGGCCCGATTAGGCGAGCGCGCGACGCCCTCGGTGATGAGACGACTGCGGCGGTTGTCTGCCATGTGTGTTCTCCAAAAGGAACCCGCTGGGCGCGGGCCGAGCGGGGAAACGGGGATTTTATCCGAGCGAAGCGCGGGCCAAGACGGCCGTGGCGGGTTGCCTCGAGCCGATGCGGACAACTGTTGTCCAGGGATAAGGCATTGTCTTAACTGATATATAAGGTCTTGTTCTGAGTAGTACTTACGGGTGATGCTACTAATCCATTCAGGTGATCTAGTTAGGTCTGGATCCATTCGGGGGAGGGATCGCGAGATGGCGTCGCGGAATTTTGATGCTGCCAGAGGGCCTGCGCGGGAATGAGCGCACGCATTCTGGTCGTCGACGACCATCCGCTCATCATCGCCGCTGTCGAAGGTGTACTGACGGGCTCTGGCGTCGCATCAGTCGTCGACCACGCGTCGTCGCTGCGCGACGCGCGTGCGCGACTGCGCGACCCCGGCGGCTATCAGCTGGTCGTTCTGGACCTGGGGCTATCTGATTCGCAAGGCATGAATGGACTGCTCACGCTGCGCGAGGACTATCCCGAAATACCTGTGATCATCCTGACGAGCGACTCGGGCATCGACACCATCACCGCCGCGTTCGAAAACAACGCGCGTGGCTTCGTGGTCAAGGGCGAGTCGCCGCATATCCTGGTCAATGCCGTACGCACCGTCCTTTCGGGCGGGACTCACATTCCCGAGGTCCCCGGCGTCGTTCTTCCACCGAACCGACCGGACAATCCGCTCTCCCCGCGCAAGCTTGACGTTCTGCGCCTGCTCCTCGAGGGGCTGCCGAACAAAACGATTGCGACGCGGCTCGGCCTTTCCGAGAACACCATCAAGGTCCATATCGCGGGCATTTACGCCGAACTGAACGTTCATAATCGCGTGCAGGCCGTTCTGCGTGCGCGCCAGCTCGGCCTGACCTGATCGCGCCGCTCGGCCGTCATCGGCCGCAGCACCGTGGCGTTAGAATCGCCGCGCGCCACCATGCTCGTTCACCCGCACTTCGATCCCATCGCGTTTTCGATCGGCCCGCTTGCCGTACGCTGGTACGGCCTGATGTACCTTGCCGGGTTCGCGGCCGCGTGGTGGCTCGGCGGACGGCGCATCGATAGAGCCGCGCCCGAACATCCCGCTACCGTTACGCGCATCCAGTTCGACGACCTGCTGTTCGCCAGTGTGCTTGGCGTCATTCTCGGCGGCCGCCTGGGCTACGTGCTGTTCTACAAGCCGCTGTATTACGCCGCCCATCCGCTCGAGATTTTCGCGATCTGGCAGGGCGGAATGTCTTTTCACGGCGGTTTCCTCGGCGTGCTCGTCGCCATGTGGCTGGTTGCGCGCAAGCACCGGCTCGACTGGTGGCGTCTCATGGATTTCGTCGCGCCGCTGGTGCCCGTCGGTATCGCCGCAGGCCGGCTCGGCAACTTCATCAATGGCGAGTTGTACGGTCGCGCGTCAGACCTGCCCTGGGCGATGGTGTTTCGTGGCGGTGGCGCCGCGCCACGCCACCCGTCCCAGCTGTATCAGTTCGCGCTCGAAGGGCTGGCGCTATTCGCGCTGCTGTGGTGGTTCTCGTCGAAGCCGCGCCCGCGTGCGCAGGTGTCTGCCGCGTTTCTCGTCGGTTACGGCGCTTTCCGGTTCGCCGCGGAATATGCGCGCGAGCCGGATGCCTTCCTCGGCATTCTCGCGCTCGGCTTGACGATGGGGCAGTGGCTCAGCCTGCCGATGATCGTCGTCGGCGCCGCACTGTTCGCCTGGAGCGCGACGCGGCGTCGGGCAGGCGGGGCGAGCTAGGCGAGCGCCCGCTCGAGCACGCGAGCGACGTGAATCGCCGCTCGGCCCGTGCCGTCGGCGATCTGGTGGCGACAACTCGTTCCGTCAGCGACCAACACGGAATCGGCTGGCGCCCGACGCACTGCGGGCAGCAATGCGCCTTCGGCCATCTTCATCGAAATTTCGTAGTGCTCGGCCTCGTAGCCGAAGGCGCCTGCCATGCCGCAGCAACTCGATTCCACAGTCGCCACGTTCAGTTCGGGCACGAGCCGCAGTGCGCCTTCCACCGCGCCCATCACAGCAAACGCCTTTTGGTGGCAGTGGCCGTGCAGCAGCGCATCGTTGGCAATCGGTTTCAGCTTAAGTTGCAGCCGCCCGGCATCGGCTTCGCGCACCAGGTACTCCTCGAACAGGAGCGCGTTCGCCGCGAGCGCCGCGCTGCGCGCGCCCGGCAGCAACACGGTAAATTCGTCGCGCAAGCCGAACAGGCAGGAGGGCTCGAGGCCGACGACCGGCACGCCACGCTCGACCCAGGGTGTCAGCGCGTCGAGCGTGCGCGTGGCTTCGCGCCGCGCTTCGTCGACCAGACCGGCCGCAAGGAAGGTGCGCCCGCAACACAGCGGACGGCCCGCCATGAAGGGTTCGGCAACGTGGACGCTGCAGCCCGCCGCCTCGAGCACACGGATCGCGGCGTGCGTATTCTCAGGTTCGAAGTAGCGATTGAACGTGTCCACGAAGAGCACGACTTCGCGCCCGTTCGGCGTCGAAGCGCGCCCATCGCGCGCGCGGAATGCGTCACGCCGAAAGCGCGGCGGCGTGCGCTGGTTGGCGATGCCGACGAACCGCTTGCCGAGATCCTGCGCAAGATTCGCGAGCGGCGCAACGGCCGAAGCCCAAGGCGCGTAGTGCGGCAGATAGGCAACAAGCCGCTCGCGCAGCGTCAGCCCGCGTTGCTTTCGGTAATGCGCAAGAAACTCGATCTTCATGCGCGCCATGTCGATGCCGGTGGGGCATTCGCGCTTGCAGCCCTTACAGGACACGCATAAATCGAGTGCTTCCTTTACTTCGTCAAGCCCAGGAAATCGGTCGGTTCCAAACAACAAGGGGTCAGACCCCTTTTTGAATGCGACCCGAGCGAGGGGTCTGACCCCAACTGCCCCGACAGCGCGAGGCGCAGCGTGTTGGCGCGCCCGCGCGTAAGGTGCGCTTCGTCGCCTGTCGCACGGTAGGAGGGGCACATCGTGCCGGCGTCGAACTTGCGGCAGTGGCCGTTGTTGTTGCACATCTCGACAGCCTTGTCGAAGCCGCCCCATTCCGACCAGTCGAGGACCGTCTGCGGTGCGCGCGTCGCATATCCCGACGCAAAACGAAACAGCGCCCGGTCGTCCATGCGCGGCGGACCGACGATCTTCCCCGGGTTCATCAACCCTTTGGGGTCGACCCACGATTTGATCTCGCCAAGCGCTGCGGTGAGCCGCGGTCCGAAAAAGGGCGCAATCCACTCCGAGCGGACGAGGCCGTCACCATGCTCGCCCGAATACGCGCCCTTGAATTCCTTCACCATCGCGCAGGCTTCCTCGGCGATGGCGCGCATCTTCTCGGCGCCGTCGCGCCGCATGTCGAGCACCGGGCGCACATGGAGCGTGCCCACCGAGGCATGCGCATACCAGGTGCCGCGCGTGCCGTGCTTCTCGAACACCCGCGTCAGGCGGTCGGTGTACTCGGCGAGATGCTCGAGGGGTACCGCACAGTCTTCGATGAACGACACGGGTTTTCCATCGCCCTTCATCGACATCATGATGTTGAGCCCGGCCTTGCGCACTTCCCAGATGGCCTTCTGCAGGCGCGTGTCGATGACCTCGACGACGCTCCCGGGCAGTCCCAGATCGCCCATGACTTCGCCAAGCTGTGCCAGCTTGGCAAGCTGGACCGCACGGTCTTCGCCGGAAAATTCAACCAGCAGGACCGCGTCGGGCTCGCCCACGATGAAGGCATCCACGGTCGCGCGGAACGCCGCGTTCTCGCGCGCCAGGTCGATCATCGTCTTGTCGACCAGCTCGACCGCCGACGGTCCGAGTTTCACGATGTGCTGCGCGCTCTCCATCGCGCCGTAAAAGCGCGGGAAATGCGCGACGCCCAGCACGCGCTGTGCGGGGAGCGCGGTGAGCTTCAGGTGTAGACGCTCGAAGTAGGCCAGTGTGCCTTCCGAGCCGACCAGCAGATGCGCCGCGTTGGCATGCGGCGGACCGAGGTGATCGAGGTTGTAGCCGGCCACGCGGCGCAGCACCTTCGGAAAACGCGCGGCGATCTCGTCGCGCTCGCGTTCGTACAGCGCGCGCAGCTTGCCGAGCAACTCGACGTAGCCGGCCGGCCCGGCCCGCGCATCGATGACATCCGGAATCGCCCCGAAGCGCCAGCGATCGCCGCCGGCTGTGACCGCGTCGATCGCGCTGACGTTGTGCACCATGTTGCCGTACGCGATCGAGCGCGACCCGCAGGAGTTGTTGCCCGCCATGCCGCCGAGCGTGGCCTGTGCCGAAGTGGAAACGTCGACCGGATACCACAGGCGGTGCCTGCGCAGTTCGGCATTCAGCCGGTCGAGCACCAGCCCGGGCTGGACCACCGCGGTTCCGGCATCCGGGTCGAGCTCGACCAGTGCGTTCAGATACTTCGCGTTGTCGATTACCAGGGCTTCGCCGACCGTCTGCCCGCACTGCGACGTTCCCGCGCCGCGCGGCAGAATCGGTACGTCGGCTTCAGCCGCGATCTGCAGCGCAACTCGAGCCGATTCCTCGGTGCGCGGCACGACCACGCCGATCGGCTCGATCTGATAGATCGACGCATCCGTGGAATAGCGTCCACGGCTCGCCGCATCGAACAGCACCTCACCGTCCACTTCACGGCGCAGACGCGCGGCAAGCACAGAATCCCCGGGCCGGACGGAACCCGCTCCGCGAATGAGGCGAATCGGGGCTTGTGGCGCGTTCATGCCGGTGCGCGCCCGAGCCTGCGCCGACTGCAAATGAAAATTGCCCGAACCCTCGTCGACTGTCGATAATTCGGTTTCTCGGCGCGCACATCTCATTTTACGAGGCATCCTCATGGCGAGAACCCCCGGCCGGCATTTCCTTCAGATCCCCGGCCCCACGAATGTTCCCGACCGCGTGCTGCGGGCGATGGATTTTCCGACCATGGATCACCGCGGCCCGGCATTCGGCCTGCTCGGCAAGGCAGTGCTCGGCGGAATGAAGCGCGTGTTCAAATCGACTCAGGGCGAAGTGGTCATTTACCCGGCCTCCGGGACCGGGGCCTGGGAGGCGGCGCTCGTGAACACGCTGTCGCCGGGCGATCCCGTGCTGATGGCCGAGACCGGTCACTTCGCTGTGCTATGGCAGAAGCTCGCAACGCGCCTCGGCCTCGAGACCGAGTTCCTGCCGGGCGACTGGCGCCATGGCGCCGACCCCGAAGCGATTGAAAAGCGCCTGCGCGCCGACAGCGCGAAGCGCATCAAGGCGGTATGCGTGGTGCACAACGAAACCTCGACCGGCGCAACCTCGCGCATCGGCGATGTGCGCCGCGCGATCGACGCCGCCGGACACCCGGCGCTGCTTCATGGTCGACACCATCTCCTCGCTCGCCTCGATCGACTACCGGCATGACGAGTGGGGCGTCGACGTTACGGTCGCCGGATCGCAGAAGGGCCTGATGCTGCCGCCGGGGCTGTCGTTCAACTGCATCTCGCCAAAGGCGCTCGCCGCCTCGACGTCCGCGAAGCTTCCAGCGAGCTATTGGGCCTGGGACGAGATGCTCGGCCAATGGCAAGAACGGCTTCTTTCCCTATACCCCGGCAACCAACCTGCTCTACGGGCTGCGCGAAGCGATCACGATGCTCGAGGAAGAGGGGCTGGAAAGCGTTTTTGCGCGCCATGCGCGGCATGCCGAAGCCACGCGGCGGGCGGTGCGCGCCTGGGGGCTGGAGGTGCTTGCGCTCGATCCGCGCGAGACCTCGAATTCGCTCACTGCAGTCCTGCTCCCCGCGGGCCAGGACGCCGACCGGGTACGCAAGATCATTCTCGACACCTTCGACATGTCGCTTGGCACCGGGCTCGGCAAGCTGGCGGGCAAGGTGTTCCGCATCGGTCATCTCGGCGACTTCAACGACCTCGCGCTGATGGGCACGCTGGCCGGCGTCGAAATGGGCCTCGCGCTCGCCGGCGTGCCGGTCAAGCAGGAAGGCGTGCAGGCGGCGATGGCGTATCTCGCGCAATGTCATGGCAGCACGCAACGCGTGGCGGCCTGAGCGCCGATGAGCGAGCCGATTCTCACCGCGCGCGACGGTGCGATTGCCACCGTCACGCTCAACAAGCCCGAGAAACTGAACGCCTTGTCGCAGGCGATGTGGGCACGCCTGGGCGAGGCGATGCGAACGCTGGACGCGGACGATTCGGTTCGCTGCATCGTGCTGCGCGGCGCGGGCGACAAGGCCTTCGCGGCGGGCGCCGACATTTCGGAATTTCACGCCGAGCGAGCGGACTCCGCTCAGGCCAAGCGGTACAGCGACACGGGGATCGGCTGGATGCACGCGGTCGCCAAATGCCGGCACCCGACCGTCGCCCTGATCCAGGGCGCCTGCGTCGGCGGCGGCCTGCTGATTGCCTCGCAATGCGACCTGCGCATCTGCAACGACTCGGCGCGATTCGGCGTACCGGTGAAGAACCTCGGGCTGACCGAGTCCTACGACGAACTGCTGGCGATGATGCGGGTGATCGGGCCCGCAGCCTCGCTCGAAATCCTGCTCGAGGGCCGGATCTGGAGCGCGCGTGAGGCCTACGAAAAAGGCTTGGTCAATCGCGTCGTCGCCGATGCACAGGTCGTCGACGAGGCGTACAGCGTCGCGCGGCGGATTGCCGAGGGCGCGCCGCTGGTCGCGCGCTGGCACAAGAAGTTCATCCACCGTTTGCAAGAGCCTCAGCCGCTCACGGCGGCCGAGCGCGACGAGGGCTACGCCTGCTTCGACACCGCGGACTTCCGCGAGGGCGTGGCGGCGTTCCTCGCCAAGCGCAAACCGCAGTTCACCGGTCGCTAGTCAAAACGCGATGGATTTCAAGCTTACCGAGGCGCAGCGTCTGTTCGGCGACAGCGTGCGTGGCTTCGCTGCCAAGCACCTGGCGGCCGGTGCGGTCGGCCGTGCCCACGAGCCAAGCCATCCCTTCGACGTGGCGCGCCTCATGGCCGAGCAGGGCCTGCTCGGTATCACCATGCCGGAGGCCGACGGTGGGCAAGGGGGCAGCCTGATGGATGCCGTCATCGCGATCGAGGCCGTCGCTTCGGTCTGCCCGCGCAGCGCTGACGTCGTGCAAGCGGGCAACTTCGGACCGGTGCGCGTGCTCGCCGAGTTCGGCACAGCCGAACAGAAGACCAGGTACCTCGCACCGATCCTCGCGGGCGAGACGGTGATCTGCCTCGGCATGAGCGAACCCGAGGCCGGTTCGGCGGTTACCGACCTGAAGACCACGGCGACGCCGGATGGCGATGGGTTTCGCGTCTCGGGCAGCAAAGTGTTTTCAACCCACGGCCCCTACGCCGCGGTGATCCTCGCCTACGTCCGCTACGGCCCCGGCGTGGGCGGTATCGGCTCGGTGCTGATCGAATCCGGCTGGAAGGGCGTCTCCTTCGGCAAGCGTTCGCGCTTCATGTCGGGCGAGGAATGGGTAGAGATTTATTTCGACGACGTCGCCGTGCCGCGCGAGAACATGCTGCTCGGGCCGGGCGGCTTCAAGAAACAGATCGCGGGCTTCAACATTGAGCGCATCGGCAACACGGCGCGCTCGCTGGCGTTTGGCCGCTACTGCTTCGAGGCTGCTCGTGAGTGGGCGCTTACTCGCCACCAATTTGGCAGATTGCTTGCAGAATTCCAGGGCCTGCAATGGAAATTCGCTGACATGCAGATGAAGCTCGACGCGGGCGAATTGCTGCTTTATCGCGCGGCGGCGAACGCCGACGAAGGCTTTCCTTCGGCCCAGGAGACCGCGATCGCGAAGGCCTTCTGCAACCAGGCCGGGTTCGACGTCGCCAACGAAGCGCTGCAGATCATGGGCGGCACCGGCTATAGCCAGGAAGTGCTCGTCGAGTACTGCCTGCGCCGCTGCCGCGGCTGGATGATCGCCGGCGGTTCGATCGAAATGATGAAGAACCGTATCGCCGAGGGCATTTTCGGACGCAGCTTTTCGCAGCGCCCGGAGCGTACAGGGCGCCGACCGGAGTGAGCGGCGCGTCGAGCGAGGCGCTGTTCCGCGCGCTGTTCGCGCCGCGCGCGATCGCGCTCTACGGCGCTTCGGGCGATGCAGACAAGAACACCGCGCGCCCGCAGCGCTACCTGAGAAAGCATGGCTACAGCGGCCGCATTGCGCCGATCAACCGTACGCGGCGCGAAGTCCTCGGCGAGGCCGCCTACGCAAGCCTTGCCGACGTGCAGGGTGAGATCGATCACGTATTCGTGATGGTGCCGCCGGCCGACGTTCCCGCCGCTTGCGACGAATGCTTCGAACGCTGCGTGCCCGTGGTGACGATCTTCACCGACGGGTTCGGCGAAACCGGCGCCGCGGGCCGCGGGATCGAGGCAGGCCTCGTCGCCCGCGCCCGCGCCGCGGGGACACGGCTTCTGGGCCCGAACAGCATCGGCCTGATCAGCACCGCGCCACCCACCGCGTTGTCGGTAAACGCAGTGCTCGAACTCGAGCGCCTCCCCACGGGACCGCTCGGCGTCGTGTCGCAGTCCGGCAGCCTGATTGGCGCGATGCTTTCGCGTGGCGCGGCGCGCGGCATCGGATTCTCCCGGCTGGTGTCGGTAGGCAACGAATCGGACCTCGGGGTGGGTGAGCTGCTCGACCTGCTCGTCGACGATCCCGAGACCCAGGCGGTGCTGCTGTTTCTGGAAACCCTGCGCGACGCACGGCGCATAGAGACCGCCGCACGGCGCGCGTTCGACGCCGGCAAACCGGTCATCGCCTACAAACTCGGGCGCTCGCGCGCCGGGGTCGACCTCGCGCGCACCCATACCGGCGCGATCGCAGGTGACGACCGCGCGGTCGATGCGTTCCTGCGTGCCTGCGGCGTGCTGCGCGTACACAGCTTCGAAGCGCTGATCGAGACCGCCTACCTCGCGATCGGACAGCGCCCGCCGGGTCACCGGCGTGTTGCCATGATGACGACCACCGGCGGCGGCGCGGCGCTCGTCGCCGACCCGATCGGTGCCGCCGGCGTCGAGCTCGTGACGCCGCCGGTGGTCGTTGCCGAAAAGATCCGTGCCCTCGGCGTACGCGTCGGCGAGTCTGCACTCATCGACCTCACCCTCGCCGGTGCGCGGGGCAATGTCTACGGTCCGGTGCTCGAGGCATTGCTCGCGTCGGACCATTGCGACGCGGTCGTGGCCGCGGTGGGATCGTCCGGCCAGTTCCACCCGCAGGTCGCGATCGAGCCAATCGTGCACGCGCACCGCGCGCAGCCCGCAAAGCCGCTCGCCGTGTTCATCGCGCCCGAGGCGCAGGCGTCGCTCGAACTGCTTGCGCGGGCGGGGATCGCGGCGTTTCGTACGCCCGAGTCCTGCGCGGATGCGCTCGCCGCGTTCTTCGCCTGGCGCGCGCCTCGTGCGCCGGCTGCCCCGCCGCCATTCGACGCGCAGCGCGCGGCCGCGTTGCGTGCCGCGCTCGCCACCAACGGACCCCTGCGCGCCGAGACTCTGTTTGGCGCGCTCGGCGTGGCGCAAACGCCAGCGCAGTGGCTGCGAGACCCGGGAGCGTCCATCAGCTGCCCGTTTCCGCTGGCATTGAAGATCGCGTCGCCCGACATCGAGCACAAGACCGAGGTCGGCGGCGTCGAACTGGATCTGAAGAATCCGCGCGGTGCCATGGCCGCCGCAAAGCGTGTGCTGAAGCGCGTTGCCGCCGCCCGACCCGAGGCGCGGATCGATGGCGTCATCGCGTCGACGATGCAGGCCGGGCTTGGCGAAGCGATCCTCGGTTACCGCGTCGATCCGCAGATCGGTCCGCTGGTGCTCGTCGGCGCCGGCGGCACGCTGGCCGAGGTCTACCAGGATGTCGCACTGCGCCCGGCGCCGGTGGCGCTCGAAGACGCGCGGGCGATGATCGGCGAGGTGCGCGGGTTTGCGCTGCTGCGTGGCTACCGCAACGCGCCGCGCGGCGACCTCGCTGCGCTCGCACAGGCGATCGTCGCCTTCTCGCAGCTCGCGGTGCTACCGGAGATTGACGAGGCGGAAATCAATCCGCTCATCGTGAAAGCCGTCGGCGAAGGCGTGGTCGGCGTTGACGCGTTGATCGTTCTGCGCGAGCCTCTTGGCGAACCCTCCTTGGAGGCAGGCGGATGAACACGACGGGCCGTCGCGTCGGCGACGTCGAAATTCGACGAATACTCGAAATGGTCATGCCATTCAGCCGCACGTTCTTCTTTCCCGAGACGACCGACGCGGACTGGGCGCCGCATCGCCACTGGCTCGAGCCGCAGGCGCTCGATCCGAAGACCGATTCGCTGATCTTTCCGATCCAGAGTTACATCGTTCGCACCAAGCACCATACCGTGCTCATCGATTCATGCGTCGGCAACCACAAGGAGCGTCCAACTCGCAAGCTGTGGCACCAGAAGACCGATGACGACTATCTGCGCGCGCTTAAGGACGCGGGCCTTGCGCCCGAGGACATCGACTTCGTGTTCTGCACCCATTTGCATTCGGATCACATCGGCTGGAACACGCGCCTCGAGAATGGCCGCTGGGTGCCGACCTTCCCGAAGGCGCGCTACGTCTTCTCGAAGAAGGAACTCGAGACTTGGCGCGACGTCGGCCACCCGAAGTTCACGCGTGCGCCCCTCGAGGATAGCGTTCTGCCGATCGTCGAGGCCGGACGCGCCAAACTGGTGGCGAACGATTACGTGCTGGACGACGAGATCCGGCTCGAATCGACCCCGGGCCACACGCCCGATCACGTCGCAATCTCGATCGGCGTCGGCGATCACAGCGCGGTGATGTGCGGCGACCTGATGCATTCGCCCGTGCAGTGCCTGCACCCAGAATGGCATCCCTGGCCAGACTGGGACGCCGAGCAGGCGGCAAAAACGCGGCGCGCCTTCCTCGAGCGCTACTGCGACACCCCGACGCTTGTCTGCACGGCGCACTTTCCGCTGCCTTCGGCTGGACACATCGTGCGAGAGGGCGATACGTTTCGGTTCGTCTACGACGCGTCCGACTGGTAGCGCGATGGGCCTGGCTTTCGAATCGCTTTTGGCGCGCGCCGACGACGACGCGCTGCTCGCGCGTTTCGGCACCGACCTCAATTGCGCCTTGCTCATCGGCGACGGCGCGACCGATTGGCTCATCGAAATCCGCGCTGGCCGAGTGATTCGCGCGATCGAGGGACCGCATGTGATGCCGCGCACCGATCTGCGCCTGCGCGCCGATGCCGAAACTTGGGAGAAGTTCTGCGCGCCGCTACCTCCGCCGGGCTATCACGACCTTTTTGCGCTGCGCCGCTTCCGACGTATCCAGATCGAGGGCGACATCCGCCTAATGTCCGCCTACCTCTTCTACATCAAGCGACTGTTTGATCTCCTGCGGCCGACGGAGTCAGGCGCTTGAGCACCGCGTTCGAGCCGATCATCGGGCGCTACCTGACCCTGCAACTGCTCGGTCGGCCACACCGCCTCTACGTCGAGGAGGCGGGGCAGGGGATTCCCCTGCTGTGCCTGCACACGGCGGGTTCGGACACGCGCCAGTGGCGCGGGTTGATGAATGATCCCGAGGTCACGCGTGACTACCGCGTGATCGCCTACGACATGCCCTGGCACGGCAAGTCCTCGCCGCCCGCAGGCTGGGAGACCGAGGAGTACCGGCTGACTTCGGCCGACTACAGTGCGATGACGCTGGCGATCGCGGATGCGCTCGAACTCGAAAAGCCGGTCGTCATGGGCTGCTCGATCGGCGGACGCATCGCGCTGGTGTTCGCCATGGAACAGACCGAACGCTTTCGCGCCATCATCGGCCTGCAGTCGGGGGCAACGATCGATCCGTACTACGAGCTCACCTGGCTGCATCACCCTGCGGTGCACGGCGGTGAGGCCTCTGCGGCCTACGTGTCTGGATTGATGGCGCCGACCTCGCCCGCGGCGGAGCGCTGGGAAACCCTGTGGCATTACATGCAGGGTGGCCCCGGCATCTTCAAAGGTGATCTCTATTTCTACCGCGGTGCTGACGGCGACATCCGCGAACGGCTCTCAGAAATCGACACGCGGCGCTGCCCACTCTACCTGCTGACCGGGGAGTACGACTATTCTGTTGCGCCACAGGATACGCAGGCCGCTGCGGATCGCATTCCGGGGGTGAAGTTTTCGGTCATGCCGAAGCTCGGCCACTTCCCGATGAGCGAGAATCCCGCGTTGTTCCTGTCCTACCTCAAGCCGGTGCTGGCCGAAATCAAGGCCGGCCCCGCGTGACCCGGGGCCGCGGACCGATGACCGTTGTCGAGCGCTGCGCCGATTTCGTCGAGTGGACCCGCGACGCGGCGCTCCCACCCGAGGTCGTGCATCACGCGAAGCGCGCCGTCATCGACTGGACGGCGGCGTTGCTGCCGGGGGCGGTCCTGCCGCCGGCGACGATGCTCGAAGTCGCACTCTCCGAGGAGCTCGACCGCGGCGCAGCGCGGCTCGCGCTCGGGCGGCCCGCCGGTGTGCGCGCCGCGGCACTGATCAACGGCAGCGCCGCGCACACCGCGGAACTCGACGACATCTTTCGTGACGGCATCTACCACCCTGGTGCGCCAACGATTGCGGCAGCGCTCGCGCTGGTGCAGGCCTACGGCGCGAGCGGCGACGCCTTCCTGCGTGCGGTAATCGCAGGCTACGAAACCTCGACTCGCATCGGGGCGGCGATGGGACGCGCGCATTACCGCTACTGGCATAACACCGGAACGATCGGCGTATTCGGCGCCTGCGCGGCCAGCGCAGGCGTGCTCGGACTCGACCGCGCGCGCACCGCGCACGCGCTGGCCACGGTGACCACGTTCGCTGCGGGCCTGCAGCAGGCCTTTCGTATGGACTCGATGTCCAAACCCCTGCACGCGGGTCGCGCCGCCGAGGCCGGCGTGACCGCAGCGCTCGCCGCACGTGAAGGGGTAACCGGATCGCTCGATGCGATCGACGGCGACGCGGGCTTCGGCCGCGCGATGAGTGATGGGCCCGACTGGGAGAAAGCCTTCACCACGCTCGGACGCGAGTTCAATATCACGCGCATGACCTTCAAGAACCACGCCTGCTGCGGACATACCTTCGCGGCAATCGACGGCGCGCTTGCGGCACAGGCGGCGCTCGGCGTGGCGGCCGAGGACATCGCGCAGGTGCAGGTCGGCAGCTACCGCGCATCGCTTGAGGTCTCGGGCATCGAGGATCCGCGCACGCCCGCCGAAGCACGCTTTTCGCTCAAATACGTCGTTGCCCATGCGCTGCGCCACGGCAGCGTCCGCCTGGCAGCATTCGAACCCGAGCGCCTCGGCGACCTGGCAACGCGCGATCTGATGCAGCGCATCAGCGCATCGATCGACCCGGCGCTCGATGCCGCATTCCCCGCTCAGCGCGCGGCGCGCGTCGTGCTCGAGACCCGCGACGGGCGCAGCCACCGCCAGTTGCAGCCGACGCGCAAGGGCGACCCTGATGCGCCGCTCAGCGATGCGGAGCTCGACGCGAAATATCTTGAACTCGCGGCACCGGTGATTGGCGAGACCCAGGCGCGCGGTCTGCTCGAACGGCTGTGGACGATTGACCAGGCTCCGGCGGGTGCCTTGACGCCGCTGTTCGCGTCATCGGAATTGACAGCGGCGCGGTTGTGACTAGGATTGCGCTCGGACCGGGTCCCCAACTCGCCCGCTAGGCGAACCCTCGGGACCCGCGTAGAGGAGGCGGCGCACTGCGCGCTGCGAGGAGAACATGACGTGGCAGCACTGCTCGAGGTAGACAACCTCCAGACGCAGTTCTTGACGTCGGCCGGCATCGTCAAGGCCGTCGACGGCATTTCCTATGACGTCGAAGCGGGCGAGACGGTCGCCATCGTCGGCGAATCGGGCTGCGGCAAGTCGGTCGGCGCGCTGTCGATCATGCGTCTCATCCCGTGGCCGCCGGGGCGCATCGTCGGGGGCGCGGTGCGCTTCCAAGGACGCGACCTGGCCACGTTGAGCGATACCGAAATGCGCGCTGTGCGCGGGCGCGAGATCGGCATGGTGTTCCAGGAGCCGATGACTTCGCTCAACCCGGTGCTGACGATCGGCCTGCAGATCACCGAGACAATTCGGCACCACCTGGGCGTCACGCCAGGAAGAGGCCGACAAGCGCGCGGTCGAGCTGCTCGGCCTGGTCGGCATGTCCGACGCGGCGCGGCGCCTGCAGCAATACCCGCACCACCTCTCGGGCGGGATGCGCCAACGCGTGATGATCGCGCTTGCGCTTTCACTGCGAACCGAAACTCATCATCGCCGACGAGCCGACCACGGCGCTCGACGTCACGATCCAGGCCCAGATCCTGGAGCTGATGAAAGGTCTGACCCGGCGCCTCGGCGTCGCGCTCATCGTCATCACGCACAACCTCGGCGTGGTGGCGCGCTACGCCGACCGGGTCAACGTCATGTACGCAGGCAAGATCATCGAGCGCGGCCGTGCACGCGACATCTACCACCGTCCGAGCCATCCCTATACGCTCGCGCTGTTGAAGTCCGTGCCGCGAATGGACCAGCCGAGAAAGGAAAAGCTCGACCCGGTCGAGGGTCAACCGCCCGACCTGACGCGGCTCGACGCGGGCTGTGCATTCCGGCCGCGCTGCAGCTATCGAACCGAGGAGTGCGACCGCTCGTTCCCGCCGCTCAAGGAAGTTGCCCCAGGCCACGTTGCCGCCTGTTTCGAAACAGCGCGCATGGCCCGCATGGAGAAGGTCGCATCATGAGTGCGGTTCCGGAGCGGGCGTTCGCAGCCCCGGGGGCGGGGGACATCCTGCTCAGCGTGCGCGGGCTGAAGATGCACTTCCCGGTGCATGAAGGTGCGCTGTTTCGCAAGGTGATCGGCCACGTCAAGGCGGTCGACGGCGTCGATTTCGACATTCGCCGCGGCGAAACGCTGGGACTGGTGGGCGAGTCCGGCTGCGGCAAGACGACCACCGGGCGCTGCATCCTGCAACTCGAGCGCCCGAGCGCAGGCCAGATTCTGCTCGACGGCCAGAACCTGGCTGACCTCGACCGTGACGGGCTGCGCGCAATGCGCCGGCGGGTACAGGTGATCTTCCAGGACCCGTACAGCTCGCTCAATCCACGCATGAAAGTCGGTGACATCATCGCCGAGCCGATGCACGTGCACGGCACCGAACCCGATCGGGCGAAGCGCGACCGTCGCGTGCGCGAACTGCTATCCAAGGTCGGCTTGAACCCGCGCTTTGCCGACCACTATCCGCACGAAATGAGCGGCGGTCAGCGCCAACGTGTCGGCATTGCGCGCGCGCTCGCGCTGCAGCCCGAATTCATCGTCTGTGACGAGGCAATCTCGGCGCTCGACGTGTCGATCCAGGCCCAGATCATCAATCTACTGGAAGACCTGCGCGACGAGTTCAACTTGACCTATTTGTTCATCGCGCACGATCTGAGCGTGGTGCGCCATCTGTGCCATCGCGTGGCCGTGATGTACCTTGGCAAGGTGGTCGAACTCGCCGATTGCGATGAGTTGTTCGACAACCCAATGCACCCCTACACCCGGGCACTGTTGAATGCGGTGCCGATCCCGGACCCCGAGGTCGAGGAAAAACGGGCCCACACGGTCATCCAGGGCGAGGTTCCGAGCCCGATCAACCCCCCGAGCGGCTGTGTGTTCCATCCACGCTGCACCCTGGCTGTCGACGCGTGTAAGACGGGCGTTCCGGTGCTGCGCGAGCTCCGTCCTGGGCACTGGGTGGCCTGTACCGAGGTCTGAGATTGAGTGCATTGTGCAGTGCGATTTGTGTATGCTGGCCGGCCGGACTTCGGTAGGTCCGCGCAACGAGGAGGAGGAGAGATGAAAACATTTGCCATTAAGACCGCAACTGCGCTCGCGGTGGGCGCGGCGCTCGCCCTGGGCGCTGGCGTATCGGGAACCGCAGCCGCCGCGCCCAAAAAGGGCGGCACCCTGAAATACGTCGTGCCGGCGGAGCCACCGAGCTTCGACGGTCACCGCGAGACGACCTTTGCGCTGATCCATCCGATCGCGCCGTTCTACAGCGTGCTGATCCGGGTAAACCCCGACAACCCGGCGTCACCGACGGATTTCCGCTGCGACCTGTGCACAGCGATGCCCAAGCCGACCGACGGCGGCAAGACCTACACCTTCAAGATCCGCCAGGGCGTGCAGTTCACCGACGGTACGGAACTCACCGCGCACGACATCGTCGCGACCTATCAGAAGATCATCTTTCCGCCGAAGGACGTCGCGAGTGCGCGCAAGGCGTTCTACGTGGCTGTCGAGAGCGTCACGGCGCTCGACCCCTACACGGTGGTGTTCAAGCTGAAGTATCCGTCGGGGGCGTTCATTCCCGCGCTCGCCAATCCGTACAACTTCATCTACTCGAAGGCCAAGCTCGACCAGGACATGCACTGGTACGAAAAGAACGTCCTCGGCTCGGGACCGTTCCTATTCGATTCGCGTGAGGCAGGTGCGGTCATTCGGGGCAAGCGCAATCCGAACTATTACGTCAAGGGCAAACCCTATCTCGACGGTTTCGAGGCGATTTTCGCCAACAAGCAGTCGTTGCGGGTACAGGCGATCCAGGGCGACCGCGCGGCAATCGAGTTCCGCGGCTTTCCGCCCAAGAGCCGCGACGATCTGGTCAAGGCGCTCGGTAAGGACGTCACGGTCCAGGAGAGCAACTGGAACTGCGTACTGATTGCGACGCCGAACCACCAGAAGAAGCCCTTCGACGACGTGCGGGTGCGCCGCGCGCTCACGCTGGCGATCGACCGCTGGGGCGGCTCGCAGTACCTGTCGAAGATCGCGATCGTCAAGGCAGTCGGCGGCGTCGCCTTCCCGGGCCATCCGCTGGCGGCGAACAAGGCGGAACTCCAGAAGCTCGCCGGCTACTGGCCCGACCTGAAGAAATCACGCGCCGAGGCCAAGCGCCTGCTGAAGGAAGCGGGACAGTCGGACCTCAAGTTCGAGCTGCATAACCGCGGCGTCGACCAGCCCTACAAGATCGTCGGTACCTGGCTGATCGACCAGTGGAAGCAGATCGGCGTGACGGTGACGCAGCGCGTACAGCCCACCGGGCCGTTCTACGCCACGCTGCGCAAAAAGAAGGACTTCGACGTCTCGCTCGACTTCAACTGCCAGGCGGTGGTCAACCCGCTGCTCGACGTCGCCAAGTTCATCTCCGACGACAAGTCGGGCAACCAGTACGGCGGCTACCAGGATCGCGAGATGGACAAGATGTTTGACGCGATGAACCAGGAAGCGAGCACGGCCAAGCAGCGTTCGATCATGCGCGCATTCGAAAAGCGCGCGCTCGACGAGCAGGCAAATGCCATGATCACCTTGTGGTGGTATCGGATCATTCCGCACCGTTCGTACGTCAAAGGCTGGAAGATCAGCCCGAGCCACTACCTGAACCAGGATCTTTCGGGCGTCTGGATCGAGAAATAGCAATGCACGACTGACGCACTCGACCACCCGCGGTCAATCTGGCCGCGGGTGCCTCGAGGCGCTAGGCACACCAGCCTACGATGGCCCAGTACATTCTGAAACGACTGCTGCTGTTGTTTCCGACGCTGTTCGGAGCGGCGGTGCTCGTGTTTTTCCTCATGCGCATGATTCCGGGCGACGTGTGCGAACTGCGCATGGCCGGAACCGGCTCCTACTTCGACAAGGACGCGCTCCGCATCTGCCAGGCGGAGCTCGGACTCGACCGTCATGTGATGGTTCAGTTCTGGGATTTCATCAGCGGTTACGCCACCTTCAACTTCGGCAATTCGATGTATACCGGGCGCCCGATCATCGAGGAGATCGGGCTTCGGTTCGAACTCTCGCTGCAGGTCGCGATCATGGCGACGCTCACCGCCATTCTGCTTGCGATCCCGCTCGGCACGATTTCCGCGATCAAGCAAAACACCTGGATCGACTACGGCGTGCGCGCGTTCTCGATCGCAGGGATCGCGATGCCGTCGTTCTGGCTCGGGATCCTCATCATCCTCGGGTTGCTCATCACGACCAAGTCCTGGTTCGGCACCGCCTGGATGCCGCCGATCCAGTACAAGGCGCTCTGGGTCGACCCGGTCTACAACCTGAGTATGCTGATCTGGCCCGCGATCGCGACCGGCTACCGCTACTCGGCAGTGGCGACACGGATGACACGCTCGGCGATGCTCGAGGTGCTGCGCGAGGATTACGTGCGCACCGCGCGCGCCAAGGGCCTGCTCGAGAAGCTCATCATTCGGCGCCACGCGTTGAAGAATTCGTTGTTGCCGGTGGTCACGGTCATCGGCATTGAGTTTGCATTCCTGATGGGTGGCTTGGTCGTCACCGAGCAGGTGTTCAATCTGAACGGCCTCGGCAAGCTGTTCGTCGTCTCGGTGACGAACCACGACTTCAACATGACCCAAGCGCTGGTGATGATCGTGGTGACGGTATTCGTACTCACCAACTTCGTCGTCGACGTGATGTACGGTTGGCTCGATCCGCGTATCCACTACCGCTAGACAGGCACCGCCCCATGGCCGCCAATCCCGCCTACGACGCCGCACTCGACGCGCCTCCAGAAAAGGCGCCACTCGGCGCTCGCCTGCTGCGTCTCACGCGCAAGCAGCCGCTCGGCGCCGCGGGCGCGCTTGTCGTCGTACTCATGGTGCTTGCGGCTGCCCTAGCACACTGGATCGCACCGTATGACCCGACCGCGACCGATTTCTCGGCGATGGCCGTGGGACCCGATGCCGCGCACTGGCTCGGCACCGATCAGTTCGGCCGCGACCTGCTGTCGCGCATCATCTATGGCGCGCGGACAGCACTGCTGGTCGGCTTCGTCTCGGCCTTCGTCGGCGGAAGCATCGGGCTGGTATTCGGCGTGGCAAGCGCCTATTTCGGCGGGCGCTTCGATCTCCTGTTCCAGCGCGTCATGGATGTATTCATGGCGTTTCCGCTGATCATCATGGCGCTCGCCGTGGTGTCGATCTTCGGTACCGGCATACAGAACGTCATCATCGCGATCACGATTCCGTTTATTCCGCGCTGCGCGCGGGTGGTGCGCTCGAGCGCGCTCGCGCTGCGCGATATCCCCTACATCGATGCCGCGCGCGCCATGGGCTACAGCCATACGCGCATCATCATGCGCCACATGGTGCCGAACGTAATGGCACCCTACCTGATCATGATCACCGCCTTCGTCGGGCAGGCGATCCTGCTCGAAGCGTCGCTCTCCTACCTGGGTCTAGGCGTGCAGGAGCCGACGCCCGCCTGGGGCCTCATGCTGCAGGGCGGCGCCGAGGAGTATGCCGAGAGCGCGCCTTGGATCGCCGTGTTCCCGGGTCTCGCCATTACGCTCGGTGTATTCGGCTTCAACCTGTTCGGCGACGCGGTGCGCGACGCGCTCGATCCAAAGCTGCGGTCGCAGTAAGGGGTCAGACCCCCTTTTTGTTAGTCGGCAGCCTACGATGATCCAAAGGGGGTCTGACCCCGAAAAGGGGGTCTGACCCCTTTTACGTCGCGATCACCTTCTCGGCCTCCAGCCGATCGATCTCTGCATCCGGCATGGCGAGCAGTTCGCCGAGCACCTCGCGCGTATGCTGGCCGACGAGGGGCGGAGGGCGACGGTACTCCACCGGCGTCGCGGAGAAGCGCATCGGACTCACCACGCCGGGTGTCGGTACGCCGAGCGCATGCTCGAGTTCGATCCGCGTGCCGCGGTGGGCGGCCTGCGGATGTTCGGTGGCCTGGGCGTAGTCATTGATCGGTCCGGCCGGAACACCGGTCTTGAACAGGATGGCCTCCCATTCGAGGCGTGTCTTGGTGCGAAACACGCTCGATAGCGATTCGAACAATGCGTCGTAGTTCGCCATCCGCGCCGCGTTGTCGATGAAGCGCGGGTCGCTTGCCCACTCGGGTTTGCCGAGCGTCTTGCACAGCGCCACGAACTGCGACTGGTTCGCGCTCGCAACGATCATTTGACCGTCGGCGCAGGGATACACACCGTACGGCGCAATCGCGTACGACGCGTTACCGGTGCGCTTGGGCATCAGGCCGCACCAGTAGTGCGACAGCTGCCCGGAGCTGAGCGCCATCACGGCGTCGAAGAGCGATATATCGATCGTCTGTCCGTCGCCCGTGAGATCGCGGTGATGCAGGGCCGCAAGGATCGAAATCGTCGCGTACATGCCGGTGAACAGGTCGACGAGCGGAACCCCGACGCGCTGCGGACCACCACCGGGGCGGTCGTCGCGCTCCCCGGTTACGCTCATCAGGCCGCCGAGTCCCTGGAACAGGTAGTCGTAGCCGGGGCGGTCGGCGAACGGCCCGTCCTGGCCGAAGCCGGTGATCGAGCAGTAAATGATGCGCGGGTTGTGGAGTCGGATCGGCCCCGCGTCGAGCCCGAACTTCGCCATCCCGCCGACCTTGTAATTCTCGACGAAGATGTCGGAATGCTCGGCGAGGCGCCGAATCAGGCTCTGTCCGTCCGGCGTCGAGACGTCGATCGCGACCGAACGCTTGTTGCGGTTCGTCGAGAGGTAGTACGCGGATTCCTTCGAATCGCGCCCCTGCGTATCCTTCAGAAACGGCGGCCCCCATTGACGCGAATCGTCGCCCGCGCCGGGACGCTCGACTTTGATGACATCGGCACCGAGGTCGCCGAGGTTCTGCACACACCATGGCCCGGCAAGTACCCGGGACAGGTCGAGTACGCGCAATCCATGTAGCGGTCCAGGCATATTCGTCCTCAGGCGTCCCGCGCCCAGCGGGGTTTGCGTTTTTCGTTGAAGGCGGCGATGCCCTCGCGCGCGTCGTCGGTTTCCCACAGATCGGCAAGCACCGCCGCGGTGTATTCCATCGCCGCCTTGCCGTCCTTGCCCGGCACCTCGGCAATCAGTCGCTTACAAGCCGCGAGCGCCGAGGGCGAACATTGCAGGATCGCCTCGAGCTCCGCGGCGACGGCGGCATCGAGCGCATTCGCGGCGACAACCCGGTCGTACAGGCCGAGGCGCAGCCCGTCGGCCGCCTCGAAGCGTTGCGCGGTCAGAAAAAGGCGCCGCGCCGCCGATGCGCCCACGCGTGCGAGCACGTAAGGCGAAATGTTCGCGGGCGCAATGCCAATGCGCGGCTCGGTGAAACCGAAGCGCGCGCCCTCGACCGCTATCGCAATGTCGGCCACCGACACGAGTCCCGCGCCGCCCGCGTAGGCCGGGCCGTTCACCCGCGCAATGACCGGCACCGACAGCGCGCGGATCGCCACGAACATTTTGCCCGCGCGCGCACTGCGTGCCATACGCTCTGCGCGCGTGCCGGCGACCATCGCGCGCATCGCCTTGATATCGCCGCCGGCGCAGAAGCTCGGGCCGGCGCCAGTGAGTACCAGCACGCGCAACTGCGGGTCGCGAGCGAGCGCTTCGACCTGCGCCTCGATCGCCTCGGTCAATTCGGGGCTGAGCGCGTTGTGCGCCTCGGGACGGTTGAGCGTCAGCGTCACCACGCCGGTTGCGGCGCGATGGACGACCAGAACCTCGCTCATCTGCGCAGTACCAAAGTTGCGCTTCAGATTACGCCTGCGGCGCGCAACTCGGCAATCTCTTCGTCGCTGCGGCCCAGCAAGCCGCGCAGGACGTCGGCCGAATGCTGCCCGAGCAGCGGCGGTGGAATCTCGTGCTCGAGCGGCGTCCCGGAGAACCGCATCGGGCTGCGGATGAGCGGGATCTTGCCCGCCAACGGGTGCTCAATCTCGATGCGCAGTCCGCGCGCAATCGCCTGCGGCTCCTCGAAGACCTGCTCGAGCGTGTTGATCGGGCCGTTCGGCACGCCGGCTGCCTCGAGCGCCGCTACCCAGTCGCGCGTCGATCGCCTGGCGAAAATGTCGTTCAGCAGCGCCGTCAGCTCGGCTCGGTTCTCGACCCGCTTGCCGTTGGTGGCGAAGCGTGGATCCACGGCGAGCTGCTGGCAGTTGCCGACCTCGCAGAATTTGCGGAACAGGTTGTCGTTGCCGCAAGCGAGGATGACGTCGCCGTCCGCAGTCCTGAAGGTCTGGTAGGGCACGATGTTCGGATGCGCGTTGCCCAGGCGCGGCGGCGACACGCCGGTCGACAGGTAGTTCGCGCCCTGGTTTGCGAGCACCGCGACCTGCGTATCGAGCAGCGCCAGATCGAGGTGCTGACCGATGCCGGTCTCGGCGCGATGCGCAAGCGCGGCGCACACGGCGATCGTCGCGTACATGCCGGTCATGATGTCGGCAATCGGGATGCCCGCCTTCTGCGGACCGCCGCCTGGTAACTCGTCGCGCTCGCCGGTAATACTCATGAGCCCGCCCATGCCCTGGATCATGAAGTCATAGCCGGGGCGGTCGCGGTAGGGCCCGGTTTGGCCGAAGCCGGTGACCGAGCAGTAGATCAGGCGTGGGTTGATCTTGTTCAGATCCTCGTAGCCGAGGCCGTAGCGTGCGAGGTCACCGAATTTGTAGTTCTCGAGCAGAACGTCGCTCTGCGCGGCGAGTTCGCGCACGATGCCCTGGCCTTGCGGATCGGACAAATTAACGGTGACCGATTTCTTACCGCGGTTGGCGCAGGCGAAATAGGCCGATTCGCGCGTATCGGCACCCGACGCGTCTTTCAGCCAGGGTGGGCCGAAGGCGCGCGAGTCATCGCCCTTGCCGGGGCGTTCGATCTTGATGACCTCGGCGCCGAGGTCGGCCAGATTCTGCCCCGTCCAAGGGGCGGCGAGCACACGCGACAGGTCGAGGACGCGAATATGGGAAAGCGGGCCAGCCATCGGTCACCTCTAGGGAAGCGACGTATTTTATCGGAGCACGGGAATGCATTCGCTGCTACGCGCGCCCAGTGAGCTGCTGTGCGGGCAACTCACCCAGATCCCACCACAGCCCGGCCATCAGGCGCAGCCCCTCACGCGCCAGCGGCGCAAGCAGGTGCTCGTTCGGCGCGTGCTGCGAGCAGCCGGCGTAAGAATGCGGCACCCACACCGTCGGCATCCCGAGCAGGTCGGCGAAGACGTCGTTCGGCAGCGAGCCGCCGAGATTCGGCAGGATTGCGGGCTCGCGTCCGGTCGTGCGCGCAATCGACCCGACCGCCCATGTCACCCAGGGATGGTCGGGCTCGAGGCGCGTTGCAGCCATTGCACTATCGCGCGACTGCTCGAGCTTCACCAAGCCGAACCCATTGCGGTCGAGGTGGCGCCGCAGCGCGGGCAGAATGTCCTCGGCATCGATGCCGACCACCGTGCGAAGCTGACAAACTGCATGTGCGCGCGGCGGAATCGCATTGACCGGCTTGTCCGGGTCGCCCGCGCGAAACGCGAGGACCTCGAAGCTCGGCCAACCGTAGACCCGTTCGGCCGGGCTGAGGCCGGGTTCACCCCAGTCGCGGTCGATCGACGGCGCGCCCGGCCCGCCGTCGATGCGCAAATCCGAGATCGCAGCGCGCACCGCATCGGTGAGCGATGTCGGTCGCCATTCGGGCACGCGGATTTCGCCCCGCGGCGACGTAATGCAGGCAATCGCGTGCGCAAGCACGATACCCGGATTGGCCGAGCAGCCCGCCCCAGTTGCCCGAATGGTGACCGCCCGCGCGCAGCGCGATCGACAATTCGAAGTTCAGTACACCGCGCGAGCCAAGGAAAATCGTCGGCTGCTCGGGCGCCACGCGCGGACCGTCCGAGGCGATGAACAGGTCGGCGCGAAAGCGCGCAGCCTCGCGTTCGCACAGAACCCGCAAACCGGGCGAGCCTGTTTCCTCTCCCGTCTCCATGAGCAGTTTGAGGTTGAAGCCAAGGTTTCCGCGCGCATCGATCACGCAGTCCAGTGCCGCCAGATTGATCGAGTGCTGGCCCTTGTTGTCCGCCGTACCGCGTCCGTACCAGCGTTCGCCTTCACACGTGACGCGCCAAGGCGAACGTCCTGCCGCCCAGCTCGCATCCTGGCCGCGGATCACGTCGCCGTGGCCATAGCTGAACACGGTTACGGCGTCGGCGTCCTCGATCCGCTCGGCGTAGAGGAACGGCCCACCTTCCGGGACGGGATTGGGTATCACTTCGCAGGCGAAGCCCATGCGCTCGAGCGTCGGCCGCATCTCCCGCTCGAGGTAGTCCTCGAGCGCGCCACGGCGCTCCGGATTCTGGCTTTCCGATGGAATCGCGACGCGCCGCTCGAGATCGGCGAGGTAAGTCCCGGCGTCGAAGTACCGTTCGGCGCGTTCGATTGCGCCTGCGCGGCTCATCGCCTGCGCCCTTGCCGGCCAGCGCTCACCACAGCGTCCACAACATGCGCAGTCCAATCGCGTACAGCAGGAGCGCGAATACGATGCGCAGCTTGGCGACCGGGATCGCGTGCGCCATGCGCGCACCGAGCGGCGCGGCGAGCATACTCGGGACGACGATCAGCCCGAGCGCGGGCAGATAGACGAAGCCCAAACTCCACGCCGGCAGATGTTCGGCCCGCATCCCGCTCAGCACATAGCCGATCGTTCCGGCCGCAGCGATCGGAAAGCCAATCGCCGCGGCGGTACCGATTGCGCGTCGCAGCGGGACCTTGCACCAGGTCATGAACGGAATCGAAAGAAAGGCACCGCCTGCCGCGAGCAGGCTCGAGAGCATGCCGATGACGCCGCCCGCGACGAACAGGCCACCCGGGCCGGGCAGCTCGCGGGTCGCCTTGGGCTGCATGCGAAGGAACATTTGCGTCGCGGCGTAGAACATGAAGGCGGTAAAGAACATCGCAAGCGGTCGCGTTGGCACCTGCGAAGCGATCGCTGGCGCGAAAATCCCACCGAGCAGGATACCCGGCGCGATCGCGCGGGCAATCGCCCAGTCGACGCCGCCATGCTGATGGTGCGCACGTACGCTCGAGAGCGAAGTAAAGAGAATGGTCGCCATCGCGGTTCCGAGCGAGTGGTGCATCAGGATTTCCTCGGGAAACCCTTTTGCGGAAAAGACGAACACGAGCAGCGGCACGATCACCATCCCGCCCCCGATGCCGAGCAGGCCGGCAAGAAAGCCGACGAGCGCACCGATGAGCAGGTAAGCGAACCACCACTCCATCACGCACCTACTAGCAGTCGTGCGGCAAGCTCGGCGAATCCCGCGCCCGCAGCAGCCTGCGTGACGAACTTCGGCTCGGCCGCGAGCTGGCCGGTGAAGCGCGCAACATTCGCCACGCCGATCGAATTGTCGAAGTAGGCGAACATCGGCGCGTCATTCGGCGAATCGCCGACGAACGCCCAGGCGCGTTGATCGGCATCGAGATCGACGCCGAAGCGTTCCGCGAACAGTGTCTTGCACATGGTGAGCTTGTCGTAGGAGCCGAACCAGCCGTTGACGTGAATCGAGCTGATTTTCGCGGTGAGGCCTGCCTCGCGCATCAGGCGAGCGATGCGTTCCGCCGCGTCATGGGATAGCGCGGGCACGTCCTCGCAGTAGTCGATCGCAAGATCGGTCTCACGATAGGGTTGATCGGATGCAAGCGCGCAGCCGGGCACGGCCTCGATGATCTTTTGCGCGATCGTATCGAGCTGCGTACGCCGTTCGGCGCGTACCGCCGCAGAATCGCGATAGCGCCGGACGAGCCTGCCGGCCTCTGCGTCGTGCCAGAAGGCAAATGCGCCGTTTTCTCCCACCACCGCGTCGACCGGCCACATGCGCGCGATATGGTCGCACCAGCCCGCGGGCCTGCCGGTGACCGGCACGAGCCGCTTACCGTGCTGCCGCAGACGCTCGAGCGCGGCGTAGGCCTCGGCGGTGAGTTTGCCCTCGGTCGTCAGGGTGTCGTCGATGTCGAACAGCACGCCGCGCACGGCCTGAACCGCGTGCGTATCGAGTTCGGCGAGCGGTTTCATGCGTTGCCGTCCATAAACGCGGCGACGCGTTCACGCGCGGGTTCATCGAGGTGCAGGCCTAGCTTGGTGCGTCGCCACAGAACGTCATCGGCGCTTTGCGCCCACTCGCGCTCGACGAAGTAGCTGACCTCACGCGCAGTGAGTCCGGCACCAAAGTCTTCCCCCAGATCAGCCAGTGACGCCGCATCACCCAGCACCTCCAGGGCGAGCGTCCCGTGGCGATGAAACAGGCCGCGCAGCAGCGGCTGCGGCAGGCCGGGATAGCGGGTATAGAACGCATCGCGCGCCACGCATCGCGGACGATCGCCGAAATCGCTGCCCGGCAGCGCCGCGCCTGCGGTCCACGGTGTCCGCAAACCGGGGAAATACGGTGCGAGATTTTCCAGCGCATGTTCCGCGAGCCGGCGGTACGTGGTGATCTTGCCCCCGTAGACGCTCAGCACCGGCGCCAGCCCGAGCGTCTTGTCTCCCGCGTCGACGCGCAGTACGTAGTCGCGCGTAATCGCGGACGGATCACTCTCGCCGTCGTCATAGAGGGGACGCACGCCGGCGAAGCGCCAGACGACATCCACCGGCCGTACGGAATTCTCGAGATACCGGTTTACGGCACGGCACAGATAGTCGACCTCGGCGTTGCTCGCCGTGGGTTGAGGTTCAGCCGCGTCGCCCTCGAGCGCAAGATCGGTCGTACCGACCAGGGTGTAGCGTTCTTCGAACGGAATCATGAAGACAACGCGCCCGTCGTCGTTCTGCAGGATGAAGGCGTGTTCGCCCGCGTAAAGCCGCGGCAGCACGATGTGGCTGCCCTGTACGAGACGCACGGCCTCTGCGCTTGCCTGGCCGAGCCGCTCATTCAGTACCCGCTTCACCCATGGCCCCGTCGCATTGACGATCGCGCGCGCGACCACCTCGCGCTCGGTGCCTCGCGCGTCGCGCAGTACGGCACGCCAGCGGCCGTCAGCTCTTTCGGCGCGCAGCAGCTCGGTGCGCGTCGCCACCGTGGCGCCAAGGGCGCGCGCGCTGCGCGCGTTCGCAATGACCAGACGCGCGTCGTCGACACGGCAGTCCGCGTATCGGAAGCCGTGCACCAGGCCGCGCTTGAGGCCGGCGTCGTACGGCGCACGGTCGAGGCGCACGGGCGTCGATCCGGGCAGCGAATCACGCCGCGCGAGGTGATCGTAGAGAAACAGACCCAGACGGATCATCCAGCGCGGGCGCAACCCGCGCACGTGCGGCATGACGAAGTCCGCCGGCCAGACCAGATGCCCGGCGATTCGCAGCAGGGTTTCGCGCTCCGCAAGCGCCTCGGCCACAAGCCGGAACTCGTACTGCTCGAGGTAGCGCAGCCCGCCGTGGATCAGTTTGGAGGACCACGACGAGGTCGCGCCCGCGATATCACCCTGCTCGACAAGCAGCACGCTCAGGCCACGGCCCGCCGCGTCGCGCGCAATGCCGGCGCCATTGATGCCGCCGCCGATGACGAGGAGATCGAACTCGGAGTTCAACGAAGCAGACAAGATTGCGGGCCGCGCCTGAGGAGGGCGAATTCTAGTCTCAGGCCCCGTCACCTGCGGCCGCGGCGGCGCTCACGCCGCGTGCCGCGCGAATCGCGCACGTACCACCACCCCCTCGCCGTCCGGTCGGTTGTAGGCCTCGATCGAGCCACCGTGGAACTCGGCGATCAGCCGCGCCACGTAGAGTCCGAGCCCGAGGTGCGGGCGCTTGGCGCCCTGCACCTCGCGCACCGAAACCATCGATTCGAACAGCCGCCCCTGCATCGACTTGGGTAGAGCCGGTCCGCTGTTGGCCACGCTGAGCACCACCGCGCCCTCGCTCGCTTCGAGTGACACGCGCACCGCCGTGCCCGGACGCGAGAAATCGGCAGCGTTTTCAGCCAGCTTGTCGAGCAGCTGCGCAGCGAGGTCGGCGGATCCCGCCACCTCTACGATCCCCTCGGGCAGATCGAGGACGAACACGATGTCGGGGTAGGCGAGCCGATAGCCATCGACGCAACCGCGCACCACGGGTACAAGGTCGTAGGCTTCGCGCTCGGCCGCGCGCAGGCTCTGTTCCAGGCGCGAGGCTTCGGTCATGCGCTGCAGGATCATGGTGAGACGTGCCAGACCCTCTTCTGCGCGTGCCAGGTAGCGCTTGGCCTCCTCTGGCATGGGGCCGAGCTCGAGGTTCTCGAGCGAGGAGCGCACGACTGCGATCGGGGTACGCAGCTCATGCGAGAGCCGCCCGGCCATGCTCTCGAGATAGGCATGATGCTGCGCGAGGCGCGCGAGCATTTCGGAGAAACTGCGCGACAGATCGCCGATTTCGTCGCCTGCCTGCGAGCCGCTCGCCAGGTGCGAGATCCGCCCGCGCGCGTCGATCGCCGACTCGGCTTCGTCGCGCAGCATCCGGATGCGATGCGAAAGCCGCGACGCATAGCCGATGAGCAGTGCCGCTGCCGCCGCGAACGCGAGCAGGGTGAACAGCAGCAGACGCTCGAGTGCTTCGCTGCGCAGCGACGCGATCGGGTTCGTCGTCTCCTCCACGACCACCGCACCGGCAACCTCGTCGCCGTTCCAGATCGGATGCGCCGTCGAAACCACGAGCGCGCGCCCGTCGGGCGTGCGCCGCGTTCGCGTGCCGGGCGTGCCCTGCAGCGCCGCGGAAATGTCTCGGCCCGTCGCCAGCACGTCGTCCGGCAGCGAGACCGCGAAGTCCTCCGTCGGACGCTGGATGAGCCAGCCCGCCACGCGCTGCCAGGCCGCACGCCAGCCTTCCGGCGGCGGCTCGGCAACCGCGTCGCGCTTGAGCGTCCCGGCAAGCGCGAGCACCTGCAGCCGGCGATTGACGACCCAGATGCGCGACGTCGTACGCTGCAGACCGCGCAGGATCGCTGCAATGTCTTCCTGCGCGCGGCGCGCGTTGAGCGCCGCTTCGCGCGCGAGCACGACCGGCGACGGTTCGCCAGAAGTGGCGTCGTCTAAGGCGCCGGTCAGCCGGCGCAGCTCGGCCTCTGCCTCGCGGCGCAGCAGGTCGTCGTGGCCCGGCACTGCGGTGAGCAGCTGCGGGCGCTCGTGCAGGGCAGTGGCCACCGCACGCGCGGTCGCGAGCAACGCCTGCGCCTGCCCTTCGAGCAGCAGGCGTTCCATCTCGTTTACATAGAGCACGCCCGCGTAGGGCAGCACGAGTACCGAAAGTCCCGCAAGCGCAAGCTTTGCGCGCAGGCCGACGCGCAGCCGCGCCACGGCCTCATTCCCTCCAGCGGTAGCCCATGCCGTACACGGTATCGATTGCGTCGAAGTCCGTGTCTACCGCCTGAAACTTGCGGCGCATGCGCTTCACATGGGAAGTAATCGTGGCGTCATCGACCACGAGATTCGCGTCGTGCATCAGTTGATCCCGATTCTTCACGTGGCCCGGGTGCTTGGCGAGTGCATGTACCATCCAGAATTCGGTGAGCGTGAGCGGAACCGGTGCTTCTTTCCAGGTCACGCTGAAACGCTTGAGGTCCAGCGACAGCAGGCCGCGTTCGAGGCGTTCCTCGGCGGGCTGCGCTTCGCGCGCGAGCGCGCTGCGCCGAAAAAGCGCCGCAATACGCGCGATTAGATGCGGCAGGCTGATGTCCTTGGTGAGGTAGTCGTCGGCCCCCAGGCGCAGACCGACGACCACGTCAAAATCGCTGTCGCGCGCGGTGAGGAAGATGATCGGCAGGTGCGCCGACAACGCGCGTAGGTCGCGACATAGCGCGAAGCCACCGTCGACGTCGCTGCCCAGCCCGATGTCGATGATCGCGAGGTCCGGCAGCCGGGTCTTCATGGCCGTCAGGGCCTCGTCGCGCGCCGCGTAGGCGGCCACCTCGTAGCCGTGCTTGCGCAGCGCCTCCGAGTAATTCGCGCGGATGGCCGGGTCGTCCTCGACGAGCGCAACGCGGAGTGCCATGGTCGCTGAGTGTAAGCCGGGCAGCCAGTGCGTCGAGGCCCTGCCCGCAGATTGCCAGAATTGCTCCGCAGCGCGTCAGCTTCCGGACGCTCGAGCCGCCCGCTTGGCCGCTTTAATGCAAGCAATCGAGAACGCCTTACGGAGGCAGCATGCAAGACCTCTCCTCAACCGCTCCCACTCGGGTCGTCGTCCTCGACCTCGTTTCGCTTGTGGTACTCGCCGCCGCTGCCGGAATCGCCTGTGGGATCGCCCTGGCCGGGGCGACGTTGCTCTTCGCGAGCCAGCCGGCCGAGGCGTCCGCCGCCCGGCCCGGCGCCAGGCCCATGATCGAGCAACCCGTCGAGCGCCCCACAGGCACCCCAGGCCAGCCCACCGGGCGGCCGGCCGGCACCATGGTATGAAGCGTCCCGTTTCGACACAGCCTGCGGACTTCGCGCTCGGCCTGGAATGCGCCTGGCCAGGCGTTTCGGGGCCTCCGCAAGCCCGACTGTTTCGCAGCCGGATCGTCCGGCGGCTCGGACTTGTGACCTTTGTCCTATCGATCTTCGCCGGACTTCAGTACGGTGAGGGTGTCTCCGAAAGGGGACAGTCGGACCGCGGCGGCGACCGCGCCGCGCGAAGCTAGCCTCCTCCTCCTCCTCTAGCTTCGCGCGCGCGGCTCGCCTGCTTCGGCAGGCGACGCCCCTGCCCGTCGGACCGCGCAAGCGGGCTCAGTCGCAACAACCTCCCCGCGTGGAACCGCGGTCGTCGTGTGCGCATCCGCATTAACGACGATCACGACGATGGTAGAGACCAATGGACGCTGCAGAAATCGAAAACGTCAGGCAGGCGCTGCTGCGTCTTCGGTCGGCGCTGTGCGCGCTGGAACGAAGAATCGAACGAAGCGACCCAGCCGGTAACGCTCGACCAGGCCAGCGTTGGCAGGCTTTCTCGCATGGACGCCATGCAGGCGCAGCAAATGGCACTGGAGACTTCCCGGCGACGCCAGCATGAACTCGCCAAGGTAGAAGGCGCATTGCGTAGAATTGGATCCAGGCGCGTACGGTTGTTGCGTTGTCTGTGGCGAGGAAATAGACGTCCGGCGTCTGTTCGTAGCCCCAACGAGTACACGCTGCATGACATGTGTTGACGCATAGGCGCGCGGGTCCTCACCCGCGCTGCCTCGCGGACCAACCGCTCAGAGGACCGTAGGACAAAGTTGGTTTGATATGTATACGGAAAAGATTACGGTGCGCGCATCGGAAAGTGGGCAAACCCTGGACGTTGTGGTCCTTAGCAAGCGAGCCGATCGGATACAGATCGTGATCGGTGAAGGAATCCACAACGTCAAGTGCGAGTTAACGCCAACTCGAAGCGGTCTGGCGTACGTTGGACGTGTGATGGGTCGGGAGCTGGTCTACGAACGAAGTCGCGAGCAGGTTCAGGCCGATATCGACCGAGTTAATCCGACGCTGCGCGGGCCTAGACGGCGTTGAGTGCAGCACCGCGATCTCAAATCGATAAGCGATCCAACAATACGCTTGGGGACGCGCGGGGCACCACGATCGTCGGTCGCTTTCGGCTGGCGCGGATGTCCCCAACCATCTTGGCGTTCACGCTTGGCCTTCTGGTTCTCCCGTTGGTACTTCTCGGGTACGCCGCGTCGGGGAAATCTCCGCTCGTGGTACCCGGCCTGTTGCTGGTTGCGATCTACGCCTGGGTCTGGCTTCGGTTTCGCCCACGTTGCTTTGTCGTGCATCCAGGCGCGGTCGAAGTGATCTGGCCGCTCAAGCGCCGGCGGATACCGCGTGGGGATGTTTCCAGTGTCCGCCTCATCGGCAAAGATGAACTTCGGCAAGAAATCGGCTGGCGCATACGCGTGGGGGCCGGGGGTTTGTGGGGCGGATTCGGGTGGCTCTGGACCCAGCGACGAGGAATCGTCCAGATGTATGTTTCGCGCGCCGACGGCTTGGTGTGGATCGAATGCGTGAGCGGCCGGCCCTGGCTTATTACGCCCGAGCACCCTGAAGCATTCGTTCGCGCGCTGGCGGGCTAGCGCGGCGCGGTTGTTCAACTGCGCTTCGGGCCGGGTGCGCGAACCTCCGCTGTCTGCGAGACCATGCAAGCGCCTTCTGATCGTTGTGAGTCTCGGCGAACAGACCGGGGCAAAAGGAGTTAATCTGATGGCTGAAATCCAATCTGAATCCAACTGAAGGGAATCGCAGATGGCCAAGCCCAACTACGCATTCGCGAAGCGTCAGAGAGATCTCGCGAAGAAGCAGAAAAAGGAAGAAAAGCGGCAGCGGAAAGCCGAAGCACATCAGCCCCCGGCCCAGGACGATCCACCCCCGCCGCCCGTAGACAAGCCGACTGCGGCCTGATCGTTCCGTCTGAGCGTCGGGTTCCTGGGGCGCAGGGATTCGGTTCAGTTGCTCCCGGCGAGCTGATTCGGCCCCCCCTCCCACAGCGGCCTTGAGCGGCGCAGCATTGACGCGACACCTCTTCGTGTACGGAACCCTGCGGCGGGATCTGCAACATGCGATGCACGACGTCCTTGCCCGCGCGGCGCAGTGCGTCGGGGATGCGAGCGTGCGCGGCGCGCTCTTCGACCTCGGGGCCTATCCCGGTCTCGTGGTCGACGCGCCCGAGGCCGGATTCGTCAGGGGCGCGCTCTACGCGCTTCATGCAAGCACCGCGGCACAGACGCTTGCGGTACTGGATGCCTACGAAGGCTGTGCGTCTTCGGATAGTCAGCCGCATGAGTACCGACGCACGCTGATCGACGTAGCCCTTGCCGACGGGTCGACGCAACCTGCCTGGACCTATGTCCTCAATCGCCCGATCGCGGGCATGATCCGTATTCCGAACGGCGACTATGTCGCCTGGCGCAGGGAAGGCGCCGCTCGCGATGCGGTCTAACCTGCCAACGGACATTCGGCCGATCGGGCGCCGAAAGGAGAACCGTTAATGGATACGCTCGCGATACATCACCTGGGACTGGCGGTTTCCGATCTGGCGGCAAGCGCCAAGTTCTTTACGGACTGCCTCGGGTGGTCGGTCGCGCGGGAGGTTCCGGCGTACCCGGCGATCTTCGTGACCAATGGAAGCGCCTTTGTCACTCTGTGGCAAACCGAGACCATCGCGACCCTCTTCGATCGCAAAAAGAACGTCGGGCTGCATCACTTCGCGATCAAAGTGTCCAGCGAGCAGGCGCTCGATCAAATATTCGCAAAGGCTGCCGCGCATACGGGGGTCAAGGTGGAATTCGCACCCGAACTCCTGCGCGGCGGACCGGCAAAACATTGCATGCTGTTCGAGCCGAGCGGGATCCGTATCGAATTCATCTGGGCGCCCTAGGCACATGACCATGCGCGCGTCCCTCACCCTTGTCATCGCCAACAAGAACTACTCGTCCTGGTCCTCGCGCCCCTGGCTCGCGATGACTGAGCTGGGCATTCCCTTCACGGAATGCATGCTCAAATTCGATTCAAACGAATGGGAAACGCAGATCGCGACGCTCTCGCCCTCGCGCCTCGTGCCGATCCTTTGGGAAGGCGAGCCAGGCGCTGGTTTCGCAACCTGGGACACGCTCGCGATCGTCGAGCGCCTGCACGAGCTTTTCCCGCAGAATGGCATCTGGCCGAAGAACGCACAGGCCCGCGCGCGCGCGCGTTCGCTCGCGTCGGACTTCCACGCGGGCTACCGCGCGCTACGTGGCGCGATGCCGATGAATCTGCGCGGCAGCTATCCGGGCAAGGGCATGAGCCCGGAGGTTAAGCAGGACATCGAACGCCTGACGGAACACTGGACGCGCACGCGACGCGAATTCGGTACTGGCGGCCCGTTCCTCTTCGGCGCCTACTGCGCCGCGGATGCCTACTTCACGCCGGTGGCGTCGCGGTTCGTGACCTACGGGGTGCCGCTCGAGGGCGAGGCAAATGCCTATCAGCAGGCGGTCCTCGGAACTCAGAGCTTCGGCGCCTGGCGCACAGCCGCACTCGACGAAACCGAGTTCGTGAAGATGGACGAACCTTACGCCGACGCGCCCTAGGCGACGCCGCAACAATCCGACAATAGGAAACCTCGGCTAGGATCGCGTCTCAAACCATCAACGCGGGGTGATGCAATGGACGTTCGCGCAGCCGTGGCCTACGAGGCTGGAAAGCCTCTGGTGATCGAAACCGTGCAGCTCGAAGGGCCACGTGCGGGCGAGGTGCTGGTCGAGATCAAGGCGACCGGGGTCTGCCACACCGACGAATTTACGCGCTCGGGCGCCGATCCCGAAGGCCTGTTCCCGGCGATCCTCGGCCACGAGGGCGCCGGCATCGTGGTCGATACCGGCCCGGGCGTGACCTCGGTGAAGAAGGGCGATCACGTCATTCCCCTCTACACGCCCGAATGCCGTCAATGCAAATCCTGCCTGTCGCGCAAGACGAACCTCTGCACCGCGATTCGCGGCACGCAGGGCAAGGGCGTGATGCCCGACGGCAGCAGCCGTTTTTCGATCGGCGGAAAGACGATCCACCACTACATGGGCTGCTCGACCTTCGCCAACTACACGGTGCTGCCCGAGATCGCGGTGGCGAAGATTCGCGAGGACGCGCCCTTCGACAAGGTTTGCTACATCGGTTGCGGCGTCACCACCGGGATCGGCGCGGTGATCAACACCGCGAACGTCGAGCCGGGCGCGAACGTGGTGGTCTTCGGGCTCGGCGGCATCGGCCTGAACGTGGTGCAGGGCGCGCGCATGGTCGGCGCCAACATGATCGTCGGCGTCGACCTCAACCCGGCGCGCGAAGCGCTGGCCCGCACATTCGGCATGACACACTTCGTGAATCCAAAAGAGGTGAAAGGCGACCTCGTCGCCCACTTGGTGGAACTCACCGGCGGCGGCGCGGATTACAGCTTCGAATGCGTCGGCAACGTGCAACTCATGCGCCAGGCGCTGGAGTGCTGTCACCGCGGCTGGGGCGTGTCCGTGATCATCGGCGTGGCCGGTGCCGGACAGGAGATCGCGACGCGTCCGTTTCAGCTCGTCACTGGGCGGGTGTGGAAGGGCACCGCCTTCGGCGGCGCGCGGGGCCGCAGCGACGTGCCGACGATCGTCGACTGGTACATGGACGGGCGCATCAACATCGACGACCTGATCACCCATACCCTGCCGCTCGAAGACATCAACAAAGCCTTCGACCTGATGCACGCCGGCGAATCGATCCGCAGCGTCGTCGTCTACTAACCCGCCCTCGCTCAGCCGCGCTTGCGTCCCTCGGCCGGTAGCTTGGGCAGGGTGGCGGGCTTGTCCGGGCCCCACACGCGGCTGTAGTAGGTATCAGCCAGCTGCAGCGCGCCGATCGGGTTGTGCGCGAGCACGCGGTCTTTGGCGACGAGCGTGGTCACCAAGCCCTTCGAGTGCCGCATGAACAGGCTGTCATGGCCAACGCACAGGCCGACGATCACGTTGAGTTCGCAGCCAGCGCGGTTGAGCAGTTCGGCCTGAGAAATTGGATTACAGATCGCCTCGAACGTGCCCGGGCGGATCTTCTCTTCGTCCTTGAGGCCGATCTCTTCCTTCGGCACGCCACCGTTCTTGCACGCCACCGAGGCAACCTCAAGACCGTGGCTCTCGAGGATCGCGCTCAATACGCGCGAGTGGTCGACGAAGCTGATGCAGGTCGCAATGCCGACGCGATGAAAGCCCATACGCTTGGCGAAGTGGCAGATTTCCTCGACCCGCGTCCATTTGCAGTAACCCTCGCTTTCCACGACGCCCGCCACCTGCGCGACGCGGGCATCGAAAGGGTCGCGGAAATAATTCTCGGCCGTTGCAATGCCTTCGGCGTCGGTCTTGGACGGGCAGTAGCCGGGGCCGCGCGCGTCGCCCTCGCCATCGCGGCAGGCACGCACCGTGCTCGGACAGTAGGCGCAGCTGGGTGTTTCGTAAGTCGTCATCGCGGTGCTCCTGTAGCTATCGAGGCTACGCGCAGGGCACCACGTATTCAAGCCGCCCGATCGATTCGAGCAACAATTCTCAATTGCACGATTTCAGGCCGCGTCGTGCAGCAGCCAATGCAACTGGGTCGCGCGCGGGAAACCGGCAGCGACGAAACTGGCGGCGAACGCCGAACGCGGACCGACGAGCGGCGCCGCGTCGCATTCCAGAAAGTGCAGGCGATCGGTCGTCTGCTGGTAAATGAAATCGATTCGCACCGCCCAGTCGACGCCAAGCGCGTCCGCGATACCCCCGGCCGCGTGCCGTACCCGTGCGGCTAAAGCAGGGTCGGCGAGCGGCGAGCGGCGCGGGCGCAGGGCGTACTTACGCAGAAAGGTGTAGGGCACCCCGTCGGGCAATTCAATGACGAGAGGCGCACCGACGCGGTTTCCGATCATGGCGACCGTGATTTCCACACCACGCAGCCGTTCCTGTGCGAGCCAGTCGGCGTCACGCAAGCGCGCAGGCACCGGGCCCTTATCCAGCATCCGCAGGCCGATCGAATCGGACCCGCGGCGTGGCTTGAGGACGAGTGGACGCGGCAGGTCCTCGGCCTCGTTCGCCAGCGCAGTGCGTGGTCCGTCGAGACCCGGTAGGCCCCGGGCAGAGACGATCTGCGCGGCGCTGTATTTGTCGTAGCACCTTGTCAGCGCCCCGGGTCCTGGCCCGCAGTATGTGATTTTGGCAGCAGTAAGTGCTTGCACCGCTTCGACCATTACCGGGTCCGATACCCGCACCAACAATGGCGTTGCACGGGGTAGCCGGTCGCGCCGAAAGGTCGATACCGCGGGATCGCATCCAGTCGCGCGCAGTTCGCCAACGAGCGTACGCGCCTCAGCGCGGTGGATCCACGTCAGCAGGTTCGGGCGCCACGGCTCGATCAGGACCGTTAGGTCCATGCGCGTTCCTCGCGCTTAGCGCACGCTCTGGAAGCGCTCGCGCGCCTGCGCGCGCAGACGACCGATGTCTTCCCGCCGCGAAACCGACAAGGGGCGCGTCTGGCGCAGCTCGTCGAGCAGTTGACTGGTTGAGAGTGCGCCTCCCGCATGCAGCGCGCGGTAGAGCCCAGCGATGACCGCCTGTTCGATCTCGGCGCCGCTGAAGCCGCTGCTCGCTTCGACCAGCGCCTCAAGATCGAAGCCTTTCTCGTCCTGTTTGCGCCGGCGCAGATGGATGCCCCAGATCTGCCTGCGCTCGCCGGGATCCGGGAGATCAACGAAGAAGATCTCGTCGAAGCGCCCCTTGCGCAGTAGCTCCGGCGGGAGCGCCGACAAGTCATTCGCCGTCGCAACCAGAAACACGGCCTGCTTCTTTTCCTGCAGCCAGGTGAGGAAGGCGCCAAATAGCCGCCGGCTCAGCCCCGCGTCCCCGTCGCCCGTGCCGGAGGACACGAGCCCCTTTTCAATCTCGTCGATCCAAAGCACCGCCGGCGCCATCGATTCGGCAAGCGCAGTGGCGCGCAGAAAATTCTTTTCCGACTCGCCGATGAACTTGTCGTAGAGCCGCGCGGCGTCGAGCTTGAGCAGTGGCAGGCCCCATTCGCGCGCGATCACCTTGGCGGCAAGCGACTTGCCGCAGCCGGGCACGCCGACGAGCAGGATGCCGCGCGGCGCCGACAGATTCAGCGCACGTGCCGCTTCGCTGAAACCGTGTCGTGCCCGCCCGAGCCAGCGTTTAAGCTGGGCGAAACCGCCAAGCTCGAACCGGTTGTCCTCGGCCGGGTAGAACTCGAGCAGGCCGCTCGCGCGTATCGCCTCGGCCTTGTGCGCGAGTACGGTCTGCAAGTCCCCGACAGTCAGCGCCCCGTCGTCCATCAGTACCCGCGCCACCGCTTGACGCACCTGTTTGAGCGTCAGACCCCGCAGCGCCGCGTACAGGTCCTTGCGCTGTGCGCGCGTGACTTGGATGGTGCGCTTCAGGTTTCCCTGGACCGAGCGAATGACCTGCGTCACGACGTCGTCGATCTCATGTTCCTCGGGCAGGCGCAGGTGGTAGTGGACCGCAAGATGCTCGAGCCCCTTCGGCAAATCCATCCGCGGGCCCGTCAGTACCAGGGTCGAGCGGGTCTTGTCGAAACGCTGGGCAATCTCGCGCAGATAACGGGCAATTGCAGGATCTTGCAGGTAAGCCGAAAAATCCTTGAGCAGAAAGATGCCCTCAACCCGCAGCGTCGCAATGTGCGGCAGCGCCGCCGCCGGGTCGGCCGTGATGCGCATGGCGCTTTGCGGCTCGCCCTCTCGCACCAAGCCGCGGGTCACCGACCATTCGAATAGCGGCATGCGCAGTTCCTGCGCGGCGGCAAGGAGCAGGGCCCGCGCCCGTTCCTCCTCGACCGTTTCGATCACGATCAGCGGATGGAAGGACTGCACCAGCGCCTTGATATCGTGAACGCTGGTCGGCGGGGCGGTCAATGCGGGCATGCGCGCTGGGGACTGTACACGGCGCGCGAGACGCGACAAAGCAGCACAGCGCCTACAAACGAAAAGGGGCGGCAACGCCGCCCCGAGGAGAACCGATCCGCTTCCCTTTTCGCTAGCGCTTGCGCAGCCGGCGGATCGCTGCGAGCTGGGCCGCGAGCATCGACAACTCGGCCTCGACCGACGCGATCTCCTGCTTGTCCTGCGCCTTGTTACGCGCCTCCTCGGCGTGCTTGTGCGCCTCGAGCGCCTTGGCCTCGTCCAGGTCGTGGCCGCGGATCGCGGTATCCGCGAGCACGGTCACGAGGTGCGGTTGCACCTCGAGGATGCCGCCTGCGACGAAAATCAACTGCTCCTCGCCTCCACCCGCGGGCAGAATGCGCACCGCACCCGCCTTGATGCGGGTGATGAGCGGCGTGTGGCGCGGATAGATGCCAAGCTCGCCGGCCTCGCCCGGCAGGACGACGAATTCCGCCTCGCCCGAAAAGATGGACGCTTCGGTGCTGACGACGTCGACGTGAATGGTCGCGGCGGCCATCGCTTACTGAACGCTCTTGGCCTTTTCGAAGGCTTCCTCGATCGCGCCGACCATGTAGAAGGCCTGCTCGGGGAGGGCATCGCACTCACCGTTGACGATCATGTTGAAGCCCTTGATGGTGTCCTTGAGCGACACGTACTTGCCCGGCGTACCGGTGAAGTTCTGCGCCACGGTGAACGGTTGCGAGAGGAAGCGCTGGATCTTGCGCGCGCGCGATACGGCCAGCTTGTCCTCCGGCGAAAGCTCGTCCATGCCGAGGATCGCGATGATGTCGCGCAACTCCTTGTAGCGCTGCAGCGTCGCCTGCACCGCGCGCGTCGTGTTGTAGTGCTCTTCGCCGATCGTATTCGGGTCGACTTGGCGCGAGGTCGAATCGAGCGGGTCTACCGCGGGGTAGATGCCGAGCGAGGCGATGTCGCGCGAGAGCACCACCGTTGCGTCGAGGTGACCGAACGTGGTGGCAGGCGACGGGTCGGTCAGGTCGTCCGCCGGCACATACACCGCCTGAATCGAGGTGATCGAGCCGACCTTGGTCGAGGTGATGCGTTCCTGCAGGCGGCCCATCTCCTCGGCGAGCGTGGGCTGGTAACCCACCGCGGACGGCATGCGTCCGAGCAGCGCCGAGACTTCCGTGCCGGCGAGCGTGAAGCGGTAGATGTTGTCGACGAAGAACAGGATGTCGCGGCCCTCGTCGCGAAAGCTCTCCGCCATCGTGAGGCCGCTGAGCGCCACGCGCAGCCGGTTGCCCGGCGGCTCGTTCATCTGGCCAAACACCATCGCCACTTTCGACTCGCCGAGATTGTCGAGCTTGATCACGCCCGCTTCCACCATCTCATGGTAGAAGTCATTGCCCTCGCGGGTGCGCTCGCCAACGCCGGCGAACACCGACAGTCCCGCGTGCTGCGTGGCGATGTTGTTGATCAGCTCCAGCATGTTGACGGTTTTGCCAACGCCGGCGCCGCCGAACAACCCGATCTTGCCGCCCTTGGCGAAGGGGCAGATCAGGTCGATGACCTTGATGCCGGTCTCCAGGAGTTCGACCGACGGCGAAAGCTCATCGAATTTGGGTGCCTCCTGGTGGATCGAGCGCCGCTCCTCACCTTTGATCGGGCCCGCCTCGTCGATCGGGCGGCCGAGCACGTCCATGATGCGTCCCAGCGTCCCCTGGCCCACGGGCACCGAGATTGGCCCGCCAGTGCTATTTACTTTCATGCCACGGCGCAGGCCGTCGCCCGAACCCATGGCGATGCAGCGCACCACGCCGTCGCCAAGCTGCTGCTCGACCTCGAACGTGAGGCCCTCCTCGGCAAGGCCCTTCTCCCCGGTTTCGGCGAGGACCAGTGCCTCATAGATGCCCGGCATCGACGCGCGCGGAAACTCGATGTCAACCACCGCGCCGATGCACTGGACAATGCTGCCTTGTTCTTGTGCCATGTTGATTTCCTAGACGTAAATTCGTTACACCGCCGCCGCGCCGGTATTCATTTGGTCTCCACTCACGTTGGCTTCGCAAACGTGAGTGTCCCCCGATGTAGGCGTCCGCGGCGTCATACTGCCGCCGCGCCGCCGACGATTTCTGAGAGTTCCTTCGTGATCGCCGCCTGACGGCTCTTGTTGTAGACCAGCGTCAGTTCGTCGATCAGCGTCTCCGCGTTATCCGAGGCAGCCTTCATGGCCACCATGCGCGCGGACTGCTCGCAAGCGACGTTCTCGGCGAGCGACTGGTAAATGATGGCTTCGATGTAGCGCACCATGACCTGGTCGAGCACGGGTCGCGCTTCGGGCTCGTAGATGTAGTCCCAGCTGCCCTCGGGCGCACCGAGCCGGTCGCCAGTCAGCGGTATCAGCTGCTCGATCACAGGTTCCTGCTTCATCGTGTTGAAGAAGCGGTTGTAGGCGATCAACAAGCGGTCGAAGCGGTCTTCCTGGTAGCCGTCGAGCATCACCTTGACCGCGCCGATCAGCCGCTCAATGTTCGGCTGGTCACCGATTTGCACGACCTGCGACACGATGTTGGCGCCCAGGCGCTGCATGAAGCCGAGGCCCTTGTTGCCGATGCAGGACACGTCGATGTCTTCACCCTGCGCCTGCCATTCCTTGTACTGCGTGAGCACCGCACGCAACAGGTTCGTGTTGAGCGCGCCGCACAGTCCCTTGTCGGTCGTCACCACGATCAGTCCGACGCGCTTGACCGAATCACGGTTAACCAGGAATGGGTGGCGGTACTCCGGATTCGCGTGGCTGATATGTGCGGCGATGTTGCGAATCTTCTCGCCGTAGGGGCGCGCCATGCGCATGCGCTCCTGCGCCTTGCGCATCTTCGCCGCGGCGACCATCTCCATCGCCTTGGTGATTTTCCGGGTGTTCTGCACACTCCGGATTTTCATTCGAATTTCTTTGGTACCCGCCATTCTCTTTTCTCTGGCACGCGCGAGCGCGCTTAAAAAGTGCCGTTTTTCTTCCAGTCCTCGATGGCCGCCTTGAGCGTGGCCGCATCCTCGTCCGAGAGGTCGTTGTTGGCTTCCATACGCCCGACCAAATCGGCGTACGTCTCCTTGACGAAGTCACGCATCGATTTCTCCGCCGCGATCGCCTTCTTGACGTCGATGTCGTCGAAATAGCCGTTGTTCACCGCGAACAGCGTCACCGCCATCTCCCAGACCTGGAGCGGCTTGTACTGGGCCTGCTTCATCAGCTCGGTCACCATGCGGCCGCGCTCGAGCTGCTTGCGCGTCGATTCGTCAAGGTCGGAGGCGAACTGCGCAAACGCCGCCAGCTCGCGGTACTGCGCGAGCGCAAGGCGCACGCCACCGCCCGTGTCACGCCGCTTCATGATCTTGGTCTGCGCCGCGCCACCGACGCGCGACACCGAGATGCCGGCGTTGATCGCGGGGCGGATGCCGGCGTTGAATAGATCGGTCTCGAGGAAGATCTGCCCGTCGGTAATCGAAATCACGTTAGTGGGCACGAAGGCGGTGACATCGCCGGCCTGGGTTTCGATCACCGGCAGCGCCGTAAGCGAACCCGTCTTCCCCTTGACCGCGCCCTGGGTGAAGTTCTCGACGTACTCCTCGTTCACGCGCGCGGCGCGCTCGAGCAGCCGCGAGTGCAGGTAGAACACGTCACCCGGGTAGGCTTCGCGTCCCGGCGGACGGCGCAGCAGTAGCGAGACCTGGCGGTAGGCCCAGGCCTGCTTCGTAAGGTCGTCATAGATGATGAGTGCGTCCTGGCCGCGATCGCGGAAGTACTCGCCCATCGTGCAACCCGAGTAGGGGGCGATGTATTGCATCGCGGCCGATTCGGAGGCCGAGGCGGCAACCACGATGGTGTATTCCATCGCGCCGTATTCCTCGAGCTTGCGCACCACGTTGACGATCGTCGAGGCTTTCTGACCGATCGCCACGTACACGCAGAACAGATCCTTGCCCTTCTGGTTGATGATCGTGTCGACGGCCACCGCGGTCTTGCCGGTCTGGCGGTCACCGATGATCAGTTCGCGCTGACCGCGGCCGATCGGCACCATCGCGTCGATCGCCTTGAGGCCGGTCTGCACCGGCTGCGACACCGACTTACGCGAGATGACGCCTGGCGCGACCTTCTCGATGACGTCGGACGCCTTGGCATTCACGGGACCCTTGCCGTCGATCGGCAGGCCGAGCGAGTTCACCACGCGACCGAGCAGCTCGGGACCCACCGGCACCGATAGGATGCGGCCGGTGGTCTTGACGATGTCGCCTTCGGTCAGATGCTCGTACGCGCCGAGAATCACCGCACCGACCGAGTCGCGCTCGAGGTTGAGCGCGAGGCCGAACGTGTCCTTCGGAAACTCGAGCATCTCGCCCTGCATCGCGTCGGACAGACCGTGGATGCGGCAGATGCCGTCAGTCACGGACACCACCGTGCCCTGCGTGCGCATCTCCGCGCCGACATCGAGATTCTGAATGCGGCTCTTGATGAGTTCCGAAATCTCGGAGGGGTTGAGTTGCATGACAGCTCCTGGTCTTACCTATGCTTTGAGTGCAGATTCGAGTGCGCCAAGCTGCGCGCGCGCGGACCCGTCGATAACTTTGTCGCCCATCACGACGCGCACGCCGCCGATCAGCGCTTTGTCGAGCCGCACCTGCGCCTTCACCTTGCGGCCGGTGCGCTTCTCGAGCGCCGAGACGAGCTCGGCCAGTTGCGCGTCGGTCAGTTCGAAGGCGGACTGCACATCGGCTTCGATGACGCCCTCGCGCGCATTCTTCAGCGCCTCGTACTGCGCGCGCACGTCGCCGAGCAGCGCGAGTCGGTGGTTCTCCGCCATGACGCGCACGAAGTTCTCGGCGTCGCCCGAGAGCTTTCCCGTCAGGATCGAGATGAACAGCCCGGCCACCTTGGCGCTCGACAGGTTCGGGTCGGCCATCGCCGCGCGTACGCGCTCGTGATCGGCGACCTGCTCAAGCATGGCGAGGGTTGCCGACCATTCGGCGAGCTTGCCGGCGCCGTCGGCCAGCTTGAAGGCGGCTTCGGCGTACGGTCGGGCGATTGTGTGCGGTTCGGCCATGGTCAGGTGCCTGGGTGTGTATTCGCAGGCTTGCGTCGCGCGGCGATCGTCACAGCTGCCGCCGAATCGAATCGAGCAGATCCGCGTGCGCCTTGGCGTCGACTTCGCGCCGCAGGATTTTCTCTGCCCCGGCAACTGCGAGCGCCGCGACCTGGTCGCGCAGCTGTTCGCGCGCGCGCGCGAATTCCTGCTCGATCTCCGCTTTTGCGGCAAGCTTTTCCCGGTCACCTTCGTTCTTCGCCGTGCCCTTGGCCTCTTCGATCAGCTGCACGCCGCGCTTTTCGGTCTGCGCAAGGATATCGGCAGCGCGCCCGCGCGCCTCGGCAATCGCCTCGTCGGCCCGCTTCGAAGATGCCTCGAGTTCGCGGTGGCCGCGCTCGGCCGCCGCCAGCCCGTCGGCAATCGTCTTTTGCCGGGTCTCGATCGCGCGCAGCATGTACGGCCAGATGATCTTGACCGTAAACCAGATGAAGAGCGCAAAGGTGATCGCCTGCGCAATCAGGCTGAAGTTGAGATTCATGACGGCTCCTCGAGCGGTTGCGGCGCACCGCGCGGCAACGCATCGCTCACGTCGGTCAGTCTATCCACCGCCTCAGCTCTGGATGACGGCGAGCAGCGGATTCGCGAACGCGAACATCATCGCCAGGCCCACGCCGATGATGAAGGAGGCGTCGATCAGGCCGAGCAGGAGGAACACCTTCGCCTGCAGCGAGTTGGTCAGTTCGGGCTGGCGCGCAGCGGCTTCGAGAAACCGGCTGCACATGATGCCCACTCCGATACACGCGCCCGCGGCGCCGACGCCGATCATGAGGCCGATGCCAATCGCGGTGGAGGCCTGGATCATCGCCAGTAGTTGTAGTTTTTCCATTGGTGCTTTCCTTTCTCAGCGCAAAGATATTGTCGAGGAGACCCGCTCTTAGTGATGCTCGTGCGCAAGCGCGATGTAGACGACCGTGAGCATCATGAAGATATATGCCTGCAGCACGACGATCAGGATGTGGAAGATCGCCCAGCCCAGGCCGAGGATGGAGGCGAATGCCGTACCGACCAGCCCGGTCCCGGCCCACACCCATAGAAGAAGGAAAATGATCTCGCCCGCGTACATGTTGCCGAACAGTCGCAGCGAGTGCGACAGCGGCTTCGAGATGTACTCGATCATGTTGAAGAGGAAATTCGCGGGCCAAAGCAACGGATGCGACCCAAACGGCGAGCAGAACAGTTCGTGGATCCAGCCGCCGAATCCTTTGGCGGATATCGCGAAGAAGATCATCAGCAACCACACCGAAAGTGACAGCGCAAACGTAGTGTTGACGTCGGCCGTCGGCACGATACGGAAGCCGTGCGCCGAGATCAGATGCGTGCCCTTCGCCATCACGTCGACCGGCAGGAAATCCATCGCGTTCATGAGCAACACCCAGACGAACACGGTGAGCGCAGCCGGTGCAACGAACTTGTTGCGGTCGCCGTGGTGAAAGATGCCCTTGACCTGGTCGTCGATGAATTCGATGAGTATCTCGACAAAGGCCTGGCGCTTGTTGGGCACCCCCGCCGTCGCGCCGCGCACGACCCACCAGATCAATCCCATGCCCACGAAGCCGAGCATGATCGACACCATCAGAGAATCCAGATTCAGCGTCCAGAAGCCACCATCACCGATCGGCTTGGTGAAGAACGTCAGGTGATGCTGGATGTAGCTGGAGGGCGTGAGGTTGCTGGAGGCCATTAGCGTATTGCGTTAATGCACTAGAACTCGCGAACAAAGAACGCCATAGCAAAGATCAGGACGCTGACGATGAAGGCGCCGAAAAAAGCGACGGCCACTACGCCCTTGTACAACGTCAGCACCAGCCCCAGCAGGATCACGATGAGGCCGATCTTCACGCCTTCGGCCGTCAACGCCGCAACGACTACCCCCCCGGCCGAGTCCGCACGCGTCTTCGAGGCCACCACACCCGAAACCGCGCCTGCCACGACGCTCACCAAGCCGCCGAGCGCCGCGGATAGCGCGCCGTCGGCCCCTGCGAGCAGGCCTGCGGCCAGCGCCAGCGTGGCGGTGGCCCAAAGCTGCCACCGAAGGACGGTGCGTATCGGCTTGCCCAGTCTGCGAAGCATGGCGTTATTCGGCTCCACCCCGGGCAAAGCCGCGGCAGTATAGCCGCGCCTGGGGGTTCGGGTCAACGTGCTGCGATGCACAATATCCTCTTGGTTTAGCTACTTGCTATCCGTCAGCGCAGCTTGCGCAACACGCGGTCGAGATGATCGAGGCTCGTGTAATGAACGATCACCTTGCCCGAACCCTTCTTGCCCGGCCGGATCTCGACCGTCGTTCCGAGGCGCTCGGATGTCTGCTCTTCAAGCCGCGCAAGATCCCGGTCGACCTTGGGACGCCCGCGTGTCGCCGGGCCGCGCGCGAGCCGCATGGCGAGCGCCTCGGCTTCGCGCACCGAAAGACCGCGCGCGGCAATGCGGTTCGCTGCCTCTATCTGGCGCGCGGCGTCGAGCGTGAGCAGCGCACGCGCGTGCCCCATTTCGAGCGCACCGTCCATCACCATGGCTTGCACCGGCTTCGCCAGCTTCAGCAGCCGCAGCAGGTTCGTGGTCGCACTGCGCGAACGGCCCACGGCGTCAGCCGCCTGCTCATGTGTCATCTTGAACTCGTCGATGAGGCGCTGCAGGCCGGCCGCCTCCTCCATCGGATTCAGGTTCTCGCGCTGGATATTCTCGATCAGCGACATCGCGAGGGCCGATTCGTCGGCCACCTCCCGCACGAGTACCGGAACTTCGGCAAGGCCAGCCATCTGCGCCGCGCGCCATCGCCGCTCGCCCGCGATGAGTTCGTAGCGTCCGCGCTCGACGGGGCGCACGAGCAGCGGCTGCATCAGTCCCTGCGACTTGATCGAGGCCGACAGCTCGGCGAGCGCCGTCTTGTCCATGCGGGTACGTGGCTGGTAGCGTCCCGGCCGAATGTGCCCTACCGCGAGCGTCGTCAACGCGTCGCTCGGCGCGCTTTCCGCGCCGAGCAGGGCGTCGAGTCCACGTCCCAGTCCCTTGGCCTTGCTCATGTGCGTTCTCCCATGGTTCCGGATTCGGCCGCCAGCACACTGCGCTCGATTTCGAGAATTTCCTCGGCAAAGGCGACGTAGGCCTGCGCACCCTTCGAGGTTTGGTCCCAGACCACAGCCGGGATTCCGTAGCTCGGCGCTTCAGCGAGGCGCACGTTGCGCGGCACCAGCGTGCGGTACACCTTGTTGCCAAAGTGCGACTCGAGCTGCTGTGAAACCTGCTGCGTGAGCGTACTGCGTGGGTCGTACATGGTGCGCAGCAGTCCGGCGATGTCGAGCGTAGGATTGAGATGCGAGCGCACCCGCTTGATCGTGCCGACCAGATCCGACAAGCCCTCGAGTGCGTAGTACTCGCACTGCATCGGGATGATTACCTGATCGGCCGCGGTCAGCGCATTGACGGTGAGTAGGCTGAGCGAAGGGGGGCAGTCGATGATGACGAAGTCGTAACTGCCCTCGACCGCCGCCAACGCAGTGAGCGCATCTTTCAGTCGTCGCTCGCGATGGGGAAGATCGACCAGTTCAACTTCGGCGCCGGCGAGTTCGCGGTTCGACGGCAGCAGATCGAAACCGCCAGGCTCGGAGCGCGTGCGAACCGACGCGGCGTCCGCGAGTCCGAGAAGTACGTGGTACACGGTGCGTGCGACTTTGGTCTTGTCGATCCCGCTTCCCATCGTCGCGTTGCCCTGCGGATCCAGGTCCACGAGAAGCACGCGCTGACCGGCCTGCGCAAGTGCCGCGGCGAGGTTCACGCTCGTCGTCGTCTTCCCGACGCCGCCCTTCTGGTTGACTACGGCAATGACGCGCATCACCTGGGTGCCCCGCCGAGCCGGCACAGCACGAGATGGCGCTCGGCGTGGAGCATCGGCACCTGCAGGCGACGCACGTCATTGCAATCGGCACCGGCAGGCTGCACGGCGCGCCCGGGTTCCGGCCACGCGCCCTTCATCGCGGCAAGTACGCCGCCCGGCGCGAGGAGATGCCGGCAAACGGAGACGAACTCATCGAGCGCCGCAAAGGCACGCGAGATGACGCAGTCGAACGGGTCCGGGGGATGCCATCGCTGTGCCGCTCCCTCGTGTATCTCGAGATTCGCGAGACTGAGCTCGATCTTTGCCTGGCGCAGGAAGGCTGCTTTCTTGCTGTTGCGGTCGTTCACGGTGACGCGCCACTCCGGGCGCGCGAGCGCAAGCGGGATCCCGGGCAGGCCCGCGCCGGAACCCACATCCGCGATGCGCTGTTGCGCGGCGCCGATATCCACGTGCGGGACGACCGCGAGGGAATCGAGCAAGTGGTGCGTCACCATGATGTGCGGGTCACGGATAGCGGTCAGGTTGAAGGTACGGTTCCATTTACCCAGCAGCGCGAGGTAGTCGAGCAGCTTGACCTGCGTCGCCGCCGATAGGGGCAATGCAAGCGCCCCAAGCCCCAATGCGAGCGTGGCCTGCGGCGTCATGCCGTCTTCTTCGCGCGCGGGACGCCTCTTTTCAGGTGGACCAGCAAAATCGAGATCGCGGCAGGCGTCACACCCGAGATGCGTGAGGCCTGGCCAACCGTCTCGGGCTGATGGGCGAGGAGCGTTTGCCGAACCTCGGCCGACAGGCCGTGCACGGCGTGGTAATCGAGCCCCAGCGGCAGCGCCAGCCCCTCCAGCCCTTCGCGGCGCACCACCTCGCTGCGCTGGCGCGCGATATACCCCTCGTACTTGGTCTGGATCTCGACCTGCTCCGCAACCCGTGGGTCCTCGACCGGTGTTCCCGCTCCCGGCAACGTCATGAGGGTGGCGTAGTCGACCTCAGGACGCCGAAGTAATTCAGAAAGTGAGTACTCACGTTCTATTGGCTTTCCCAGGACCCGGGTAGCGCTCGCGTCGCCGATTATTCTTGGGTTGGTCCAGGTCGTCCGAAGTCGCTCGCGTTCGCGCGCCACCGCGTCACGCTTGCGGGCGAACGCATCCCAGCGCGCATCGTCGACGATGCCCAGCGCGCGCCCCGCTTCGGTGAGCCGCAGGTCGGCGTTGTCCTCGCGGAGCATGAGGCGGTACTCCGCACGGCTGGTGAACATTCGATACGGTTCGCTGACCCCGCGCGTGACCAGATCATCTACCAGAACGCCGAGGTAGGCTTCGTCGCGCCGAGGAGACCAGGCATCGCGTTGGCGTACGCGCAGGCCAGCGTTGATTCCTGCAAGCAGGCCTTGCGCAGCGGCCTCCTCGTAGCCCGTCGTGCCATTGATCTGACCAGCGAAGTAAAGCCCCTGAATCGATTTCGTTTCGAGCGAAGCGCGCAGATTGCGCGGATCAAAGTAGTCGTACTCGATGGCATAGCCGGGGCGCAGGATATGCGCGCGCTCAAGCCCGCGAATCGAGCGCACCAGCGCGTACTGCACGTCGAACGGCAGACTGGTGGAAATACCATTCGGGTAGATCTCGTGGGTAGCCAGGCCCTCGGGTTCTAGAAAGATCTGGTGGCTCTGTTTTCCCGCGAAGCGGTGAATCTTGTCTTCGATCGACGGGCAATAGCGCGGCCCGACACCCTGGATCACTCCCGTGAAGAGCGGTGAACGATCGAGTCCGGCGCGGATGATCTCGTGCGTATCCGCATTGGTGTGGGTAATCCAGCAGGGTCGTTGCGCCGGGTGCATTTCGCGCCGCCCGAGGAAAGAAAAAACCGGCTCCGGGTTGTCGCCGGGCTGGATTTCCATCACGGAAAAATCGATCGAGCGCCCATCGAGACGCGGTGGCGTACCGGTCTTCAAGCGCCCCACCGGCAGCTGCATCTCACGCAGGCGGGCCGCAAGCGTGACCGAAGCCGGGTCGCCAGCACGACCTGCCGCATGACGCTCCAGACCCACGTGAATCATTCCGGCCAGAAAAGTCCCCGCGGTAAGAACCACGGTACGACTCTTGAAGCGCACACCGAGCTGAGTCACGACCCCTGCCGCACGCGTGCCCTCCAGCAAAATGTCGTCGACTGCCTGCTGGAAGATCGTCAGATTGGGCTGATTTTCGAGCCGGGATCGGATGGCCTGCCGGTAAAGCACCCGATCCGCTTGCGCCCGGGTTGCTCGGACCGCTGGGCCCTTGGACGAATTCAGCGTCCTAAACTGGATCCCCGCTTCGTCGGTGGCGAGCGCCATCGCGCCGCCGAGGGCGTCGATTTCCTTGACCAGATGACCTTTGCCGATACCCCCGATCGACGGATTGCACGACATCTGGCCGAGCGTTTCGACGCTATGCGTGAGCAGCAGGGTCGCGCAGCCCATACGTGCCGCGGCGAGCGCCGCTTCGCTGCCAGCGTGGCCGCCACCCACGACGATCACGTCAAATTCGGTCGGAAACTGCATTGGGACTCGCTGCGGGGGAGCGCAATGATACGTGAATGTTTCACGTGAAACCACGTCGCGGGCCATCGACGTTGCACTTGCGACTCCAAGAACCTGACGTTTCACGTGAAACATCGCATCGCGCGACACGCGGAGCGCACCGCGCCCGCCAGCCGCCATGCGAGAATCGCGCCCCCTTCCGGCCATGTTCTCTCTGACTCACTACAGCCAACTGTTCGCCCAGCCGGACATGCGGCGCGCGATCCTTGCCTCCATCGTCGGCCGGCTGCCGATCGGTATCGCCGGGCTCGCGATCCTGCTCCTCGTGCAGGCGAACGAAGCCTCGTTCAGCGAGGCGGGTCTGGTGACCTCGGCCTACCTCGCCGGCCTTGCCGGGATCGCGCCCTTGGTCGGGCGGCTCATCGACCGGCTCGGACCACGTCCGGTCCTGCTCGCGGCGGGTCTGGCCTACCCGATCGCCTTGGCGGCCCTGGTCAGCGCGCTGACCCGCGATGCGCCGCTCGCGCTTGTACTCCTGCTCGCAGTCCTCGCCGGGGCATCGCTGCCGCAGGTGACGACCTGCATGCGTACGCTCTATCGGCGGCGTCTCCAGGACGACGCGCAACTCATTGCCGCCCTCTCGCTCGATTCCGTCCTGATCGAGCTGGTGTTCATACTCGGGCCGATGCTGGTCGCCTTCCTCGTCACCGCAGCGTCTCCTGCCACCGCAGTACTGTTTGGCGCGCTCTGCGGCTCGATCGGTGCGCTCTACGTAACGCGAACCCCGGCACTGGTGCAGTGGCCAATCGATCCCACGCGTCCGCGCGACCTGCTCGGCGTCCTGCGCGACGCCGGATTTCGCCGCCTGCTCGCCGTGCTGCTCGGCTACGCCTCGGTGTTCGGCCTGGTCGAAATAGGCGTTGCGACCTACGCCTTTGAGCGCACCCAGCCGGCATTGGCGGGCGTCATCCTCGGCGTGATGAGCATTGGCAGCGCGCTCGGCGGACTCGCGTATGGCAGCCGGCCCTGGCATCTGCCTCTGGCGCGCCAGTTCGCACTGGCGCTGGTTTTCATGGGAATCGCAGTGATACCCCTGGCGATGATCTCAAATCCGATCGTGTTCTGCTTGATCGGCGCGTTGTCCGGCATCACGATGACGGCGCCCCTGATCATTCAATCGACGATGGTTGCTCGAAACATGCCGACGTCTCAGATGGCCGAGGCCTTTACCTGGGTCACCACCGCGATGCTGTGCGGCGTCGGTCTCGGCTTCGCCTGGGGCGGCGTCGTCTCCGAGCATTGGGGCTCAACCACGGTGTTCACGCTCGCGGCCGGCATCTCGATCCTGATGGGCGGAGTCGCGCACCGCATTTTGCCCAGCCCAGCATGAGGCCTTCCGCGGCGCATCGCCGGATCGCAACACCGAGATTGCCTCGGGCTCGTTCAGGTGGTACTATTTCTAACGTAACCTACTGATTATAAAGCATAACTATATGTCCTCCGTACTGGAGCGCGTCATTACCCGAGCGCGACTTACCCTGCGCCATACCCGCCTCGACGATATTCCGCAGATCATCGAAATACAGAATCGTGTGTATCCCGACATCGGCGGTTGGCGGCGGGAGCAACTGGAAAGCCAGATCAGCGTGTTTCCGCAGGGACAGATCGTCGCCTGTCTCGGCGAACGCGTGGTCGGCGCCGCCAGTTCGCTGATCGTTCAATGGAACGAGTGGGGTGTCGACCATACCTGGAAGGAAATCACGGGCAGCGGAAGTTTCGACACGCATACGCCTGCCGCGCGCACGCTCTATGGCGCCGAAGTGTTTGCCGATCCGACCTTGCGCCGCGTCGGCATCGGAAAAAAGCTGTATCACGCGCGCCGGCAGATCTGTCGCGCGCTCAACCTGCGGCGCGTCATGGCCTGCGGACGCATGCCGGGCTACCACAAAGTTGGCAACCAGATGTCGCCGGAGAATTACGCCATGCGCGTGATCTGGGGCGATCTGAAAGATCCCGTGCTCTTGTTCCAGCTCAAAGAAGGTTTCCAGTACTGCGGGGTGATCAACGGCTACCTGCCGTCAGACGAAGAATCACGCGGCAACGCGACGATCCTCGTCTGGCTGAATGATCGCTACAAGCCGAACCAGCCAACGGTCGTTCCCGAGGGGCCGATTCTGTGAAAGTACGCATCGCATCGATCCAGTACATGCTGCGCCCGATCGCGGGCTGGGATGATTTCGAGCGCCAGGTTCACTTGATGCTCGACGCCGCAGGGGAATACCGGCCGCATTTCGTCCTGCTGCCCGAAATCTTTACGACGCAGCTGATGTCGTTCCTGCCGAAGCAATCGGTGGACCTCGGAGTGCGCGCACTCGACCAGTTCACCGACCGCTACAAAGCGCTGATGCGAGAGCACGCGATACGCTATGGCTACTATCTGATCGCCGGCAGCCATCCGACGATCCGCGACGGCGAGCTCTACAACACGGCGTTCCTGTTCTCGCCGCACGGGAACGTCTACGAGCAGGACAAGACCCATCGCACGCGCTGGGAGCGCGAGCGCTGGAAGACCAGCCCCGGGCATCGCCTGCATCTGTGGGAAACCGAGTTCGGGGACATTTCGATCCTCGTCTGCTACGACGTCGAATTTCCCGAACTCGCGCGCATGGTCTGCGCTGCCGGCGCCGACATCCTGTTCGTCCCGTCGAGCACCGACGATCGCCAGGGGTTCTGGCGGGTGCGCTATTGCTGCCACGCGCGCGCGATCGAAAACCAGGTCTACGTTGCGATGTCGAGCACGGTGGGCTCGCTGCCCGTCGAGGGACTCGGCCTGCACTACGGTCAGGCGAGTATCCTCACGCCGTCGGATTTTCCGTTCTCACGCGACGGAATCGCGGCGGAAGGCGTCGCGAACACCGAGCAGATCGTGATCGCCGACGTCGATCTCGACCTGCTGTTCGAGAACCGCGTCAACGGCACAACGATTCCGCTCTACGACAAGCGCGATGAGCTCTACGCGTCGCCGGTGATCATCACCAAGAGCGGGCCTGGCGCCGCGTCCACGTCTGCGCCACAAAAACCGGCGAGCGTCGTTGGCTAGGCGCGCCGCCGTACCCGCGCGCGCTGAAGGAAGAACACCAGCGCCACCAGGGCGAGCGCGGGCAGGTAGATCCAGTGTTGCGAAGGCCGGTCGGCGGGCACTTTCAGTGAGTCAATCTTCCAGCCCTGCTCGAAGCCTGACTTGCGCGCGCGGCTGCCGAAGCGCACCGCCGTGACCCGTACGTCGTCGCCGAGCGCGGTCACCATCAATCCGGCTTCAGTCAGCCGTTTGCGGCCTTCGCCCGGGGCACCGAGTCGCACCGCGACCGTCTTGCGCAAGTCTTCGCCTTCAAGCGTCAGCCCGGCAATCACCATCACAAGACGCTGGTCCTCGCCAAGAGACTGCGCGACGCGCACGATATCCTTCGCTGGCGCGCTGGCGTAGGGTGCGGCGATCTTGTCCATGAAATAGTCCGGCCTGAACAGCGCGAAGGTCGCGAGCAGCAGTACCCCTACCTCCCACCACGTGCAACGGGTACGAAACCAGCCCAGCGTGGCTGCGGCAAACACGAGCGAGGCCGCAATTGCCGCGCACGCCACGAGAAGAACCTCGGCCCAACTCCCGACGTCGATCAGCAGCAGCGTCGGGTTGAATACGAAAACAAATGGCAGGACGACGGTGCGCAGGGCATAGAGCGAACCCTGCACACCGGTCTTGATCGGGTCTTCGCCCGAGATTGCCGCCGCCGCAAAGCTCGCCAGGCCTACTGGCGGCGTGATGTCCCCCATGATGCCGTAGTAAAAGACGAACAGATGCACCGCGATGAGCGGAATCACCAGCCCCGCCTGCGCACCGAGTTCAACGATCACCGGTGCCATCAACGTCGCGACGAGAATGTAGTTCGCCGTGGTCGGCACCCCGAGACCGAGCACGAGGCAGACGAGCGCCGTGAACAACAGCATCACGACCACGTTGCCCTGCGATACCACCTCGACGAATTCGGTCATGCGGAACCCGAGCCCCGTAAGTGTGATCCCGCCGACGATAATCCCCGCCGTCCCCGTGGCGATCGCAATTCCGATCATGCTGCGCGCCCCGTCGTTTAGACCCTCGACGATCTCGACGACGCCACGGCGCAGCTCGGCAGCAACGCCCCCCGCGCGCCGAAAGAGTGCGATCAGCGGACGTTGCGAACCCATCAGAACGATGAGCGAGATCGTCGCCCAGAACGCGGAGAGCGCGGGCGACAGCTCCTCGATCATCAGACACCAGATCAGGACCCCGATCGGTATCAGGAAATGGATCCCCGCCTTGACCGTGGGCCAGGTGTCCGGGAGCACCGGGTGATCGACGTCGATGTCGGAGGGAAGATCCGGACAGCGCGAAGCGACCCATACCGTGTACAGGTAGAGCGCAGCAAGCGAGCCGCCGAGTATCCAGGGCGCGGCACCGCCAAAGATGCTTTTTGTCGCAGCGGCCAGGAAATAGATGCCGCCGCACACCGCGACGGTGCCCGAAAGCCCCAACCCCCAGGCCGTGAGCTTTTGACCGACGCCGCGTTCGCGCGCGCGCGCCGTCGGCTCGAGGCCAAGTTTTAACGCCTCCAGATGCACGATGTAGAACAGCGCGATGTACGAAATCAGCGCGGGCAAAAACGCATGTTTGACGACGTCGGTGTAGGGAATGCCGACGTACTCGACCATCAGGAAGGCCGCCGCGCCCATGACCGGCGGCATGATCTGGCCGTTGACCGAGGACGCCGTTTCGATCGCACCGGCCTTGATCCCGCCATAGCCCGCCTTCGCCATCAGCGGAATCGTGAAGATGCCGCCCGAGACGACATTCGAGACCGAGGACCCGGAAATGAGGCCATTCAGCGCCGATGACACAACCGCCACCTTCGCCGGCCCGCCGCGCAGATGGCCGAGCATGGCGAATGAAACCTGCATCATGTAGTTGCCCGCCCCCGCCTTGTCGAGGAGCGAGCCAAACAGAACGAAGATGAAGATGTAGCCAACCGAGACGCCGAGCGCGACGCCGAACACGCCTTCGGTGGTCAGCCACTGGTGCGAGAGCATTCGCCCGAGCGACGCACCCTTGTGCGCGAGCACGTCGGGCAGGTACCTGCCCAGCATGATGTAGGCGAGAAACACGATCGCTAGGACCACCATCGGCAGGCCGACCGCGCGCCGCGTCGCCTCGAGCAGCATGGCGAGGCCGATGCAGGCGATGACGATGTCCGTCAGGGTCGGTGTGCCGGGCCGGGTAGCCAGATCGGCATAGAAGAACAGGAAATAGGTACCTGCCACGGTGCCCGCGATCGCGAGCAGCCAGTCGAACCAAGGCACCCGCGCACGTTGGCTTTTGGTGCGCATTGCCGGGTAGCACAGGAAACCAAGCAGCAACGCGATCCCCAGGTGGAGCGAGCGCGCCTCGGTGTCGTTCAGCACGCCCCAGGTGAGAACGAAAGGAAGGGGCGACGCGTACCAGAGCTGAAACAACGACCAGCCCACGGCAAGACAAAAAATGAACTTGCCGAGCCAGCCAGTTGCGGCCCGGCCGCCCGTGTCGGCGTCCGCCACCAATTCCTTCAGGTTCGGACCCCGATCCCTGGCCGTCTCAGTCATTCAGTCTCCGGAGATAAAAAAGGGGGCGAGACTGGCGTGTCGCCCCCTTGTCGCGCCGCGGCAGCGCGGATCCGTTGCATCCGTTCACTACTTCATCCAGCCCTTTTCCTTGTAGTACTTCACAGCGCCGTCATGCAACGGCGCACTCAACCCGTCCTTGATCATGTTCTCGGGCTTGAGCACCTGGAATGCGGGATGCAGCTTCTTGAAGTCGGCGAAACCATCGAACACCGCCTTGACGACCTGGTAGACGGTATCCGTCGGCGTACGCGTCGACGAGACCAAAGTCGCCAGTACACCGTAGGTCTTTGTCTCTTGTGCGTTGCCGGGATACAACCCCCCCGGAATGAATGCGTAGGCGTAGTACGGATTCGCCTTCACGAGCTTGTCGACCGCGGCACCGGTCACCGAGATGAGCTTCGCGCCGCACACGGTGGTCGGATCCTGGATGTTGGCCGACGGATGCCCGACCAGATAGAAAAAGCCGTCTATCTTGCCGTCGCACAACGCCGGACCATGTTCGTCGGCTTTCAGCTCGGAGGCGAGCGCGAAGTCCTTGATCGACCAGCCCATTGCCCCGATCAGTTCGTCGAGCGTGGCGCGGGTGCCCGAACCCGGGTTGCCGACGTTGAACTTCTTGCCCTTCAGGTCGGCGAAGGTCTTGATGTTTGAATCCTTGCCTACCACGACCGTGACCGGCTCCGGGTGCAGCGAGAACACCGCGCGCAATTCCTTGAACGGCGCCTTGAACTGCTTGCGCCCCTTGACCGCATTGAACTGCACGTCGGACTGCGCGACCCCCATGTCGAGCTCGCCCGCTCTGATGGTGTTGATGTTGAACACCGATCCACCGGTCGATTCGACCGAGCAGCGGATGCCGTGCGCCTTGCGGTCTTTGTTGACCAGCCGGCAGATCGCGCCACCCGCCGGGTAATAAACGCCGGTAACGCCGCCAGTGCCGACCGTGATGTATTTCTGCTGTGCCTGCGCCAGCGGCGCAGACATCAGCGTGCCGCCGGCAAGTGCCATCGCCACAACCAGGGCTCGAGTCTTCATGTCAGGTTCCTCCTCTCAATGACCGACCTAGCTTAGCCAAAGGCATTGGGTCCCGCAACGCTCATGTGGTGACCGTGGCGTCAGACAACGTGACCTCGAGCGCGCGCCCGAACTTTTCGACCAGTTCGTCCAGCTGTGCGTCGTCGACGATGAACGGCGGCGCAAGCAACACGTGGTCGCCGCGTACGCCGTCGACCGTGCCGCCCATCGGGTAGCACATGAGGCCCTGTGCGAGCGCGGCCTGCTTCAACCGCGCGTGCACGCGCAGCGACGAATCGAACGGCCTTTTCGCGTCGCGATCGGCAACCAACTCAATGCCCCGGAACAACCCGCGACCGCGAATATCGCCGACGTGCGGATGTGCGCCGAACGCCGCGCGCAAGCGTGCATCGAGCGCCTCTCCGAGCGGCGCGACCCGCGCAAGCAGTCCGTCCTCGTGCAGACGGTGCTGGACGGCGAGCGCGCCGGCGCAGGCTGCGGCATGTCCCAGGTAGGTGTGCCCATGCTGGAAAAAGCCGCTGCCGCCTCTGATCGTGTCGAATATCGCCTTGGATGACAGTACGGCGCCGATCGGCTGGTAGCCCGCGCCAAGGCCCTTGGCGACGGCGACAAGATCGGGAACGACGCCTTCCTGCTCGAAGGCGAAAAACGTGCCGCAACGCCCCATGCCGCACATCACCTCGTCGAGGATGAGAAGCACACCATAACGGTCGCAGACCTCGCGCAGGCGGCGAAAATAGCCCGGCACCGGCGCCGCGGCCCCAAGGGTTGCGCCAGACACCGTTTCGGCGACGAAGGCAATCACCGTGTCCCCGCCGAGGCGTCGGATTTCGCGTTCGAGTTCCTGCGCAAGTCGCTCGCCGTAGGCCACCTCGGTCTCACCCGCGCGCAGGCCACGGTAGGCAAAGCAGGGCGAAACATGGTGCACATCGATGAGCAGGGGCTCGAACTGGCGGCGCCGCGCGACGTTGCCACCGACCGCGAGCGCGCCCAGGGTGTTGCCGTGGTACGACTGGCTGCGTGCAATAACGGTGCGGCGCTGCGGTTCGCCGCGCTCGACGAAGTACTGCCGCGCCAGCTTGAGCGCCGCCTCGATTGCCTCCGATCCGCCGGAAACGAAGTACACCTTATCGAATGCGTCCGCACTGTGCGCGACGAGCGTATCGGCGAGGCGCTCCATCGGTTCGTTGGAAAAGAACGACGTATGCGCGAAAGGCAATGCGTCCAGTTGACGCTGGATCGCCTCGACAACGGCGCGATCCGAATGACCAAGGCAGGAGACCGCCGCGCCGCCCGAGGCATCGAGGTAGCGCTTGCCCTCGGCATCGAACAGATAGGCGCCCTCGCCACGCATGGCGACCGGATAGGTCAGACGCGGATCGCGATGAAAAACGTGCGTCACGGCGCCGCAGGCGAACTGCGCTTGCCTTTTTCTTACGCAGCCAGCCGTTCGTGCATGCGGCCGCGCTGGGCTTCGAGCGTCTTTGGCAGGTGCCCGACGAGCTTGCCGAACAGCTCGTCGTGGAGCGCCAATTCGGCCTTCCAGTCAATGTGGTCGACGCGCATGACCTGCGCATACTGCTCGGCGCTGAACGACTCGAGCCCCTGCCAGGGAAGATCCTCGAAGCGCGGCATGATGCCGAGCGGCGATTCGACGCCTTGCGCGCGTCCGTGGCACCGATCGACGATCCATGTCAGGACCCGCATGTTCTCGCCGAATCCGGGCCAGATGAATTTCCGGTCCGCATCGCGACGGAACCAGTTGACGCGGAAAATCCTCGGTGGATGGTTCACCGCTTTCCCCATCTTGAGCCAGTGCGCGAAATAGTCACCCATGTTGTAGCCGCAGAACGCGAGCATCGCCATCGGATCCCGGCGAACCACGCCGACTTTGCCGGTAATCGCGGCGGTCGTCTCCGAGCCGAGCGTGGCGGCCATGTACACGCCGTCCTCCCAGCTCGGCGCCTCCACCACGAGTGGCACTGTCGTCGAACGCCGCCCGCCGAATATGAATGCCGAGATCGGCACGCCGCCCGGGTCTTCCCATTTCGGATCGATCGACGGGCATTGCGCCGCGGGCACGGTAAAGCGTGCGTTCGGATGCGCGGCAACACGGTCGCTGCCGGGCGTCCAGGGCTTGCCTTGCCAGTCGATCAGTTTCGCCGGTGGCGAATCGCTCATGCCCTCCCACCAGACGTCACCATCCGGCGTCAGCGCGACGTTCGTGAAGATCGTGTTGGCGCGCAGGGTCTTCATCGCGTTCGGGTTGGTGGCCTCCGAGGTGCCCGGCGCCACGCCGAAGAAGCCCGCTTCCGGGTTGATCGCGTAAAACCGCCCGTCATGCCCGGGCTTGATCCAGGCGATGTCCTCTCCGATCGTGGTGACCTTCCAGCCGTCGAATCCGGGCGGCGGTATCAGCATGGCGAGGTTCGTCTTGCCGCAGGCACTCGGAAACGCCGCCGAGACATAGCTCTTCTCGCCGTTCGGCGATTCGATCCCCAACACGAGCATGTGCTCGGCGAGCCAGCCTTCGTCGCGCGCCATCACCGATGCGATGCGCAGAGCAAGGCACTTCTTGCCGAGCAGGGCGTTACCGCCATAGCCGGAGCCGAACGACCAGATCTCCCGGGACTCCGGAAAGTGAACGATCCACTTGTCTTTCGCGTTGCACGGCCACGGCACGTCCTTCGTCCCGGGCGTGAGCGGCGCGCCGACCGAGTGCACGCAGGGCACGAAATCGCCGTCTTCCCCCAGCCAATCGATCACTGCGCGACCCATGCGCGTCATGATGCGCATATTGACGACGACGTACGGCGAATCCGAAAGTTCGACACCGATCTGAGCAATATGCGAACCGATCGGTCCCATCGAAAACGGCACGACATACAGGGTGCGGCCTCGCATGCAGCCATCGAACAGGCCGTGGATCGTCGTGCGCATTTCGAGCGGATCGATCCAGTTGTTTGTCGGTCCCGCGTCCTCTTCGCGCGCGCTGCAGATGAACGTCCGATCTTCCATGCGCGCGACGTCGCCCGGGTGGGAGCGCGCGAGAAAGCTATTGGGGCGGAGTTTTTCGTTCAGCCGGATGAAGGTGCCCGACTGCACCATGTCATCGCACAACCGCTGGTACTCCGCCTCCGAACCGTCACACCAGACGACGCGTTCGGGTTTCGTCAGCGCCGCGATCTCGGATACCCACTGGCGCAGGCCGGCGTGCCGGACCCAATTCGGTGCGCTGGAGGCGCTGGAGGAAGTGGGGGGCTCCGAACGGGGGGTGTTCATGTCTGAGTCTCCGGTGCCTGCCGCAAGGGCCACGGAACCGGGAACGGCCTCGGCTCCAAGGCGCCGCGACGCGGCGATAAGAGGCTATTTCGAGGCTGCTTATTCTAGCACCGCGTTCACGCCGCCGTCGCGACTATGAACAGGCGCTTGAATGAAAACAACGTGCGCCCGTCAGCCGATTTGGGGTAGGCATCCAGTACTCGGCGGCGGTACTCCGCCTCGAACGGCGCCCGTAGCGCCTGCGGCAATGCCTCGAGCAAGCCGCCGAGCCAGGTGGCGCGGGTCCAGTCCGCGACCGGGTTCTCACCACGCAGGACCTGCAGGTACTCGGTCGACCAGATGTCGATCGATTCGAAGCGCGGCGCAAGCAGCGCGTGGTAGGCCTGCGCCTCAAGTACGGGCGCCGGCCGGATGACGCCTTCCAACAACTCCCGGAACGGTGCCTCGAGCGCAAGCTCGTGCATCAGCCGGTGCGAAGGCGCGGCGAAATTGCTCGGCATCTGCACCGCGAGCACGCCCTCCGGCGCGACTGCGTCGGCGAGCTGCGGAAACCATTTCGGATGATCTGCGAGCCAGTGCAAGGCCGCGTTCGAGAACACGAGGTTGAAACGTTCGCACGGGCGCCACGCGGCAAGTTCCATTTGCTGCCATTCGATTGCCATCGCAGCGGTCCTTTCGCGGGCCGCCGCAAGCATCTCGACCGAGCTGTCGAGCGCAAGAATCGACGCCTGTGGCCAGCGCTCGGCGAGCAGACGCGTCACGCCTCCGCTCCCGCAGCCGAGATCGACGATGCGCCGTGGTGCATCGAGTACGACACGACCCAGCAGATCGATCGCCGGCCGTGTACGGTGATCGGCAAAGGCCTCGTAGGCCTGCGGATTCCAGGGCATGGGGTCAGTCGGCGCCGCGCGGCCGCATGTCTACTTTCCGATACAAAACCGGGCGAAGATCTCACCCAACAAGTCGTCCGCGCTGAATTCGCCGGTGATGTCGCCGAGGGCGACCTGTGCAAGGCGCAGTTCCTCGGCGAACAACTCCCAGCGCGCACGCTCGTCGCTCGCCCCCTCGAGATGTCTGCGCGCGGCCGCCAGTGCCCGAAGATGACGTTCACGCGCAAGGAACACCGACCCGTCGCTCGGATGCCAGCCTGCGCCATCGAGGATCGCACGGCGCAACGCGTCGATCCCCTCGCCTGACTTCGCGGATACCGCCACCACGTCCGACCGCTTTGTCGTCTCGGGCGCAACATCGATCTTGTTCGCGACACGCACACAAGTCACGTCGGCCGGAAGCGCCTCAAGCAGCGCACGCTCCTCCGCACCGAGCCCGACGCCGGCTTCGAACACGAACACGATGACGTCGGCGCCCGCGATCTCCTGATGCGCGCGCTCGACGCCAATGCGCTCAACTTCCTCGCGCGACTCACGCAACCCCGCGGTGTCGACAATGATCAGCGGGACGCCGTCGATCTCGATCGCCTCGCGCAGCGCGTCACGCGTCGTGCCCGCGACCGGGGTCACGATCGCCCGCTCCTCACCCGCGAGGCGATTCAGCAGGCTCGACTTACCGACATTGGGGCGGCCGGCGAGCACGACGTGAACACCGCTGCGCAACAGGCTGCCCTGCCGACTCTTGTCAATGACCACATCGAGTGCGGCGCGCACGCGTTCGAGTCGCCGTGCGGCATCGTCCCGATGCAGCGCGTCCACGTCCTCTTCGGGGAAGTCGAGCATCGCCTCGGTCAGCGCACGCAGGTCGACCAACTGCTTCACCAGCAACTCGATCGCGGCCGAAAACTCGCCTTTGAGCGAACGTAGTGCCGAGCGAGCCGCGCTGCGGCTCGCGGCGTCGATCAGATCGGCGACCGCCTCGGCCTGTGCAAGGTCGATACGCCCCTCGAGGAACGCACGGCGCGTGAACTCGCCCGGCTCCGCAAGCCGCGCGCCGGCATCCAGACAGGCACCCAGCAGCGCGTGCAAGACCACCGGCCCGCCATGGCCCTGCAATTCGAGCACCGGCTCACCCGTGTAGGAATGGGGCGACGGAAAGAAGAGCGCCAGCCCCTCGTCGATCGTCTCTCCGCCCGCGCCACGAAAAGCGCTCAGCCGCGCATGCCTGGGCGCTGGGAGCGATCCGGTCAGCGCGCGGGCAATGTCGGGCACCTTGGGGCCCGAAACGCGCACCACGCCGATCCCGCCGCGCCCGGCGGGCGTCGCAATGGCCGCAATCGTGTCGCGCCCCGCGGCAGTCGTTTCAGCGTTTGGCATGGGCAGTTTTTTCGCGCTCGAACATGCGCTGAATCTGCCACTGCTGTGCAATAGAAAGACAATTGTTCACCAGCCAGTAGAGCACCAGACCGGCCGGAAAGAAGAAAAAGAACACGCTGAAGATATACGGCATGAACTGCATCACCTTCGCCTGCACCGGATCGGGCGGCTTCGGGTTCAGGCGCGTCTGCAGAATCATCGTGCCGGCCATCAGGATCGGCAGTACGTAGAACGGATCGAGTACCGAAAGGTCCTTGATCCAGAGAATGAACGGCGCGTGGCGCAACTCGATCGCCGCAAGCAGTACCCAGTACAGCGAGATGAACACCGGAATCTGCACAAGGATCGGAAAACAGCCCCCGAGCGGATTGATCTTCTCGGTCTTGTACAACTCCATCATCGCCTGGTTCAGCTTCTGGCGATCGTTCCCGTACATCTCGCGCATCTTCGTCAGGCGGGGCGTGACCAGCTTCATCTTGGCCATCGATTTGTAGCTTGCCGCTGAGAGCGGGAAGAACACCCCTTTAATCAAAATCGTGAGCAGGATGATCGCAACGCCCCAATTGCCGGTCAGGGAATGGAATTTTTCGAGCAGCCAGAACAGCGGCCAGGCAATGATCGTGAGCCAGCCATAGTCGACGACGAGATCGAGACCGGGTGCCGCGACCTTGAGTCGGTGCTGTTCCTGCGGTCCGACGAAGAGCGCCACTTGGGTACCGCGCATTTCACCGGGGGCGATCTCGCCCGCGCCAAGAATGACGCCGGTGGCAAACAGCCCGTCGGAAAGCTTCTTGGCGTAATACTCGCGCGGGGTGTCTTTCGGCGGCAGCCAGGCCGCAACGAAATAGTGCTGCACCATCCCGATCCAGCCGTCCGTCGCCTGCGCGGGAATGCCCGTATCGTCCTTCGCTACGTCCGAAAAATCGACCTTGTGATACGCCTTCTCCTGCGTGTAGTACACCGGGCCGGCGAAGGTCTTCATCATTGGATTACCCCCGTCCGGCACCTCGTCGTTGCGGACGAGCTGGAAGTAGGCATGCGGCTGAATCGGGACGGCGGTCGTGTTCTTCACCTCGAAGGCCACGTCGATGATGTAGCTGTTGCGGTGGAAGGTGTAGCGCTTCTCGACCATCACACCGTCGCTGCCCTGCGCGCGGAGGCGAACCTCCAGCGTCTCATGTCCGGCCGTCAGCTCGCGCGGCCCCGGTTCGAACTGCCAGAGGCTGCGATGATTCGGGCCGCCTTCCCCCGTCAACCCACTCTGCGCGGTATAGGAATGCGATGGTCCGAGAAGCACGAACGGCTTCGTCGGGTCCTCGCCGTCGCGGTGCCTCAGCAGCTCGACTTCACGCACGGTTCCGCCGATGCTGTCGATGTCGACGATCATAAGATCGGTACGCACGCGTACGACCTCGCTCTTGGCGGTCGATGCCGCAGGCGTCGGCGGCGCAACCCCAGCTGGCTTAGCCGTCGGCGCTGGCGTGGCTTTGCCTTGCATCGGGACGCTCGGCGCGGGTACGGTGGGCTGCGCGCGCTGCGCCGCCGTTTGCGCCGGCGTCTTGGGCCGATTGTGCTCTTGCCAATTGAAATAGAGCATCATCAGCGAGAGGCTGAACACGAACATCAGGACGAGACGCTGGATGTCGGGGTTCATCACGCGTGACGCCCTTGTTTGCCCGTCCCGGGTACCGGGTCGTAACCGCCGTCGTGCCAGGGGCCGCAGCGACAGATCCGCGACGCCGTCAGCCAACTGCCGCGCCAGGCACCGTGGCGATTGAGCGCTTCCACGGCGTATTCCGAGCAACTCGGGTGGAACCGGCACGCGGGCGGCAGCAACGGGCTGACCAGCATCCGATATGCCCGCACGATGAGCCCTAGCAGCTTCGCAATCATTTCTCTTCCAGGCGCAGCAACAGCGCCCGCAGACGCGTCATCATCGCGACCGAGGGCTTGATGCCCAACGGCGGTCGCACAAGCAGATCGATCGGTCCAAGGTGGTACTGCTCGAGACGAAAAGCCTCTCGAATGTAACGCTTGATGGCATTGCGTGTCGCCGCGAGGCGCGCATGGCGACGCGAGATGACGATCCCAAGGCGTGGCGGACCATCCTCGCGGCGCCCCACATAAAAAAGAAAACCGCCCGCGCTGCTTCGCGCGCCCTCGCGAAACAGGCGCTCAAAATCGACGCGCTGCGTAAGGCGGCGCGCAGGACCGAACGCGAGGCGAGTCCGCGCAATGGCGCCGGGCACGCACGCGCCGAACTTAGACGCCGAGGCGCTTGCGGCCCTGCGCGCGACGCGCACGCAGAACGGCGCGTCCGCCGGGCGTGCGGCTCCGCACCAGAAACCCGTGTCGCCGTGCACGCCGGATCTTCGACGGCTGAAAAGTCCGCTTCATCACTGCCTCGATGGAAAAAGGGCGGTATTACAGCCTGTGCCCCTAGTCATTGTCAAATCAAGCGCTTTTGCGCCTCCCGCCTGTGGATAACTTTTCTCGTTAAAGGTAGAATCTGTCGGTTGCCGAGTCGCCTTTCAAACGCGTCGGTAACACACCCAAACGAACACCCAAAGAAGCTATCCGGCCCAATGCAAAACCTCTGGGAAGTGTGCCTGCGCCGTTTAGAGCAGGAACTCCCCACGCAACAGTTCAATACCTGGGTTCGGCCCCTCATCCCGGAGGATTCTGACGACGCGCAAACGCTGGTCCTCGCAGCGCCGAACCGCTTTGTGCTTGAACTCGTACGCGACCGGTTCGCGGCAAAGATTGAGCGGCTCGCTGCCGAAGCGAGTGGGCGCGTACTCGAACTGAAGCTCGTGCTGGCGCGTGGCATCGATACGCCGCTGCGCGCCACGCCGAACGTTGACGCGCAAATCAAGGCCGATACACCCGCGCTGCTGGAACGCGCTCGCCTGAACTCGGCTTTCACCTTTGACAGCTTCGTCACCGGCAAGGCGAATCAACTCGCTCGAGCGGCCGCCATCCAGGTGGCAGAGAACCCCGGTGTATCGTACAACCCGCTATTCGTTTATGGCGGCGTCGGCCTGGGCAAGACGCATCTCGTGCAGGCGATCGGCAATCACCTCGCCGAACAACGGCCCGAAGCCCGCATTCGCTATATCCATGCCGAACAGTACGTCTCGGACGTCGTGCGATCGGTACGCCAGCGCTCGTTTGACGATTTCAAACGCTATTACCACTCGCTCGACCTGCTTCTCATCGACGACATCCAGTTTTTCTCCAACAAGGATCGGACACAGGAGGAATTCTTCTACGCGTTTAATGCGCTCGTGGAAGCCCGCAAGCAGATCGTCATCACCTGCGACACCTATCCGAAGGAGATCTCGGGAATGGAGGAACGACTGATTTCTCGTTTCGGCTGGGGGCTCACTGTCGCGGTCGAGCCGCCCGAACTCGAGATGCGGGTCGCAATCGTGCTCAAGAAGGCCGAACTCGAGGCAAATGCCCTCCCGGAAGACATTGCGTTCTTCATTGCCCAGAACATCCGTTCAAATGTGCGCGAACTCGAGGGCGCGCTCAAGAAAGTCCTCGCCTTCGCCCGTTTCACCGGACGTGACTTGAACCTGGACCTTGCCAAGGAGGCGCTGCGCGACATTCTGAGCTCCGCGAACCGGCAAATAACCATCGACGGCATCCAGAAGATCGTCGCGGACTATTTCAAGATCCGGATCGCCGACATGCACTCGAAAAAGCGCAGCCGTAACGTCGCCCGCCCCAGGCAGGTTGCAATGGCACTGGCTAAGGACTTGACACAGATGAGTCTGCCGGAGATCGGCGAGGCATTCGGCAATCGCGATCACACGACGGTGCTGCACGCCTGCCGAACGATCACCGACCTACGCAAGAAAGACGGCGGGATCAACCGCGACTACCAGGTACTCGAGCAGGTCCTCAAGCGATGAATACGTTCGACGAACAAGCTGTGTGTAGCCGTGGGAGGAATTGTGAATAACTCGCCTGCCACACTAAATTTGGAAAGTTGTTCGTTTTCGTTCACACACTGTGCACAGGTTCTCCCGGGTCCGGAATCGATGCAAGTCGTTGTTGATGGCCGGAAATTCGGGTTATCCCTAGGTTTGGATCGCACCTATTACTACTACTAAGGTAATTAATATGGTTCTGGTGAAGGCAAAGCGCGACGAAATACTTGGCCCCCTTTCTGCGGTCAGCGGCATCATTGAGCGTCGCCACACGCTTCCGATACTGTCGAACGTTCTGATCGAGCGCAGTACAGACGCGTTCTCGTTCCTGGCCACCGACATCGAGATCCAGATTACGGCGCAGGCTTCGATTGGCGAGGGTGGTGAGGCACGCGCCGTCACCGTTGGCGCGCGCAAATTGGTTGAGATCCTGCGCGCGTTGCCTGACGGGATCGAGGTGACGCTTCAGCAACAAGACAAGCGTCTTCAGGTCAAGGCGGGCAAGAGCCGATTCACGCTCCAGACCTTGCCCGCGGAAGATTTTCCGAAACTGGCGTCTCCCACTGGCGAAACGGCACGTTTTTCGCTGCCACAAAAAGCCTTGCGCCACCTTTTGAGCATGGTGCAGTACGCCATGGCGCAGCAGGACATCCGTTATTACCTGAACGGCTTGCTGATGGTTGTCGAGGACCAGAGCGTAAAGCTCGTCGCGACCGACGGACATCGGCTCGCCTATACGGCGATGGCGCTCGAGAGCGAACTGCCCCGCCAGGAAGTGATCGTGCCGAGGAAGACGGTGATCGAACTGGGAAAGCTGCTTTCTGACACCGACGCGGTCGTGGATATTGAATTGTCTACGGCGCAGGCTGCGTTCCGTTTCGGCGGTGTCGAACTCGTTTCCAAACTCGTCGACGGCAAGTTTCCTGACTACACGCGTGTCATTCCGACGCAACACAAGAACGAACTACGCGTCGAGCGCGAAGTTCTGCGTCAGTCGTTGCTGCGAGCGGCGATCCTTTCGAACGAAAAGTTCCGCGGCGTGCGTTGGGTATTGACCGACGGAAGCCTGAAGATTGTCTCCTCGAATGCCGAACAAGAGGAAGCACAGGAGGAGATCGATGTTCAGTACAAGGGCGAGGCGCTCGACATCGGATTCAATGTCAACTATCTGCTGGATGTCCTGAACAACATGAGTGGTGTCGAGGTGGAATGTCTGTTTGGCGATGCGGCCTCGAGCACCCTTTTTCAGTTCGCGTCGGAACCGGCGTTTCGCTACGTCGTCATGCCGATGAGGATTTGACGGAGTCAGCGTCAAATCAGTGTTTGAATAGGAAGAACGAGCGTGGGTGAAGCGGAAGAGCGGGTTGTGGTAATCCCGGATACGTACGATTCGGACAGCATCAAAGTCCTCAAGGGTCTTGATGCTGTCCGCAAACGTCCCGGGATGTACATCGGCGATACCTCCGATGGTACGGGGCTGCACCACATGATGTTCGAGGTGATCGACAACGCGGTGGACGAAGCCCTCGCGGGATACTGCGATGAGATCGTGGTCACGATTCATACCGACAGCTCGATTTCGGTGCGCGACAACGGGCGCGGAATTCCGACCGATATCAAGGACGACGACGAACTCAAGCGAACAGCAGCGGAAATTGTTATGACCGAACTGCACGCTGGCGGTAAGTTCGATAGCAATTCCTACAAGGTATCTGGGGGACTGCACGGCGTGGGCGTGTCGGTCGTAAATGCGCTCTCGGAATGGCTGCGGCTCACAATCTGGCGCAACGGGCGGGTGCATGAGTTGGAGTTTCACGATGGCGTTCTGAACGGCTCGCTACGCGTGACGGGCGCAACGGAGAAGCGCGGCACCGAGGTGCACTTTCTCGCGTCGAAGGACGTATTCGGAAATATTGACTATCACGCCGATATCCTTGCCCGTCGTTTGCGCGAGCTGTCGTTCCTCAATAACGGCGTCCGGATCCTTCTAGTCGATCAACTCGCAGGCAAGGAGGAAAGCTTTGAGTTCTCGGGTGGTGTAAAGGCTTTCGTCGAATACATGAACCGCGCGAAATCCGTCCTGCATCCGAACGCGTTCAATGCCTCCGGAGATAAGGACGGGATCCACGTCGACGTTGCGATGCAGTGGAACGATACCTACCAGGAGTCGGTACTCTGTTTCACGAACAACATTCCGCAGCGCGATGGCGGCACGCATATGACCGGCCTGCGCGCGGCCCTGACTCGGGTGCTGAACAAGTACATCGAGGAGCACGAGGTGGCGAAGCGGGCAAAGGTCGAGACGACTGGTGATGACATGCGCGAAGGCCTGGCGTGCGTGCTGTCGGTCAAAGTACCGGAACCCAAGTTTTCTTCGCAGACGAAAGAAAAGCTCGTGTCCTCGGAGGTCCGCCCGGCGGTCGAGGAAATCGTCGCCGAGCGATTGCGTGAGTATCTGGACGAGCGACCGAATGACGCGCGCGTCATCACAGGCAAGATCGTCGAGGCGGCACGGGCGCGCGAGGCGGCACGTCGGGCACGCGACATGACGCGGCGTAAGGGTGTACTCGATTCGATGGGTTTACCGGGGAAACTGGCCGATTGCCAGGAGCGCGATCCTGCGAACAGCGAGCTCTATCTTGTCGAGGGCGATTCGGCGGGGGGCTCCGCCAAGCAGGGGCGCGATCGTCGCTTCCAGGCGATCCTGCCGCTCAAAGGAAAGATCTTGAACGTCGAGAAAGCGCGCTTCGACAAGCTGCTATCGTCGACAGAGATTGCGACGCTCATTACCGCACTTGGTTGCGGCATTGGAAAAGAGGAATACAACCCCGACAAACTGCGCTACCACCGCATCATCATAATGACGGACGCGGACGTCGATGGATCGCACATTCGTACGTTGCTGTTGACCTTTTTCTATCGGCAGATGCCAGGGCTTGTCGAGCGCGGGCACATCTACATCGCCCAGCCTCCGCTCTATAGGGCAAAGCTCGGAAAAGTTGACCGTTACCTCAAGGACGAGCACGAACTGAACGAATTCATGCTGAAGCAGGCGCTCGTCGAGGCGGCGCTCTATCCGGCGGCGGGCCGGGAGCCGATCACGGGAGACGCGCTCGCCGAGCTATCGAAGTCCTACTTGGTATCCGAGGCGGTGATCGAACGCGCGTCGCGCTGGATCGATCGTGAAGCCCTGATCGCGATTCAGCGCGGCGTTCAGATCGATCTTTCACGCCGGCAGACCGCTGAGGCATCGGCGGAAGCGCTGCTCGCCTCGATGCTTGGCAATGGCGTTCGGGTACGGGCGGATTTCGATGCCAAGACGGATCGCTACCAGATCCGAATCGAGCGCAGCTGGCACGGCAACGTGCGTACTTCCAATATCGACACAGAGTTCGTCGCCTCGGGCGACTACGCGCAAATCCGGCAGACCGCCGAGTTGCTGCGCGGTCTCGTCGGCGTGGGCGCCACGGTGCAGCGCGGCGAGAAAAAGCAGCCGGTGCGCGATTTCCCGGAGGCGATGCGTTGGCTACTCGCCGAAGTCAACAAGGCGATGGCGCTGCAGCGCTACAAGGGGCTTGGCGAAATGAATCCGTCCCAGCTTTGGGACACGACAATGGATCCGGGTACGCGCCGTTTACTCCGAGTTCAAATCGAGGACAGCATTGCGGCGGATGAAATATTCACCAAACTGATGGGCGACGAGGTCGAGCCGCGCCGAGCGTTCATCGAGTCCAACGCACTCGGGGTACGTAACCTCGATATCTGAATTCTCGGCTGCGGCGCGCAGCCGCGCGCCCGTAAACTACCCTCCGCGCCGCTTGCGAGCAGCAGCAGGCTGCTTGCGCAGGGCTGGTGAGCGGGCAGCTGGGGCCCGTTTTTTGGCCGGTGGCTTACGCGTAGCGGAGGGTTTTGCCGCTGCCCTCGCGGGCGCCTTTGCCAGGCGGGGCGTACGGGTTTCAACGGGCGGCACCGATGCGGCGCGCGTGCCGCGTGCCGCGCCATCCGCGCGGGGCGCACGCGGCATAAATTCGAAGCCAACCCGGCCCTCGGGTTGCCGCGCAAGGAATGCCTTGAACGGCCGGCCTTTCTTCGAGATGAAGCGGGTCAGTAGATCCGTCTTGCCCTCGGCAAGCAGTTTTTCCATTTGCGCGCGTTCAACGGGCTGCTGAAGAATCACTTTGCCGGAGCGGAAATCGCAGCTGCGGTTTTCACCGAAGGCCTTTTCACACACGTAGGCCGCCCCATGTTCGTATACATTGGAACCGCACTTGGGGCAGGGACCGAGGCGTTGCTGCTCCGAAAAGTCGGGCGGCGCCGCCGACTGTTCGGATGCCGATCCTTGACCGAAATCGAATTCAATCCGGGATTCGTCGGTGAGGCGAATACCGGCTGAAAACGGTCTGCCGATCTTGCTGCGAAACCCATTGAGCGGTCCAATGAAATGCTCGCGCAACAGCGTGGCGAATTCCTCGGGTGACCACTCGCGACCCGAAAGAACCTTCCAGAGCGAAAAGTCGCATTTCTGACACTGAAACTTGCGGTAGTTCTCCTGCACGATGCCCCCACACTTCGGGCATGGCTCGGAGACTGTCGCAAATGCGGCATCTGGAATCGCACCGTTGCGGATGCGCTCGACGAGATCGCGGGTGACCTCTTCGATGTGATCCATGAACTCCTCGCGCCGCAGCTTGCCCTGCTCCATCTGTTTGAGCTTGTACTCCCAATCGCCCGTCAGCTCAGGCGAAGTGATCTCGTTCACGCCGAAATGTTTGAAGGCGAAAAAGAGCGAAAACGCTTTGGGCGCGGGAACGAGTTCCTTGCCACTGCGGTGAATGTACTCTTCGCGTATCAGACCTTCGATGACGGCGGCACGGGTCGCCGGTGTGCCCAGCCCTTTAGCCTCCATGGCCTCGCGCAGTTCATCGTCCTCGACGAGCTTTCCGGCGCCCTCCATGGCGGACAACAGCGTCGCCTCCGTGTAACGCGGCGGTGGCTTGGTCTGGTTCGCCTGGCTGTTCACCTCAAGCACGCTGACGGATTCGTCCGGCTCTACGCGAGGCAGGTTGTCACCTTGGCCTTGCGCCGCGCGGCCGTAAACGGCAAGCCAACCCGGCTTGTGCAATACGCGTCCGTCCGTGCGGAACTGGTGCTCTCCGACGCGCGTCATCCGCGTGGTTTGCATGAACTCGGCGGCCGGATGGAACACCGCAAGGAATCGGCGCACCACCATGTCGTAGAGCTTCTGTTCCCCTTCGTTTAGTTGTCCGGGCGCCTGCTGAGTCGGAATGATCGCGAAATGGTCGGAGACCTTGCTATTGTCGAAAATCCGACGGCTGGGCTTGACCCATCCATTCTTCAAGATGTTGCCAGCGTGCTCGGAAAACGCATCGACCCCGGAGAGCGCTTCCATTGCCTGAGTGACGGTCGGCAGATAGTCTTCAGGCAGCGCGCGCGAGTCCGTTCGAGGGTAGGTCAGTGCCTTGTGGCGCTCGTACAGCGACTGTGCGAGCGACAGCGTGCCTTTGGCGGAGAAGCCAAATCGTCCATTCGCCTCGCGCTGCAGACTCGTGAGATCAAACAACAGGGGGGGTTGCTGCGACGAGGGTCGCGTGTCTTCCGAGACGCTGCCGCGGCCGCCGCTGCAGGCGGCGACGATCGCGTCGGCGGCGTCGCCGCGCCAAAGGCGGTCGGCCCTGCGCTCGGTGTCCTCGTCCTTCCGAAACGCCGGATCCACCCAGCGCGCTGCGTATTCGCCGGCTTTGGCCGAGAACCGGGCGTGCACCTCCCAGTAGTCGCGCGGCACGAAGGCGCGAATACGTTCTTCGCGCTCGACCATCACCGCCAGCGTCGGCGTTTGCACCCGACCCACCGGCGTGAGGTAAAAACCGCCCTCCTTGGAGTTGAACGCCGTCATGGCGCGCGTGCCGTTGATCCCGACCAGCCAGTCGGCCTCCGAGCGGCACTTCGCGGCGTCCGCGAGTGGCAGGAGGGCTTCGTCCGGGCGCAGGTTCGCGAAACCGTCGCGAATCGCCTGCGGCGTCATCGACTGCAGCCAGAGACGCGCAATGGGTTTCTTCGTGCGCGCGTGCTGAACGATGTAACGGAAAATGAGCTCCCCTTCGCGACCCGCGTCGCAGGCGTTGATCAGCTGCGTGACGTCCTTGCGCTTGATCAGGCGCAACAACAGACTGAGGCGCTCGGCATTCCGGTCAATGGGCGCGAGCTCGAAATGGGGCGGGACGACGGGCAGATTCGCGAACGACCACTTACCCCGTTTGACTTCAAACGCCTCCGGCACCGCGAGTTCGAGCAGATGCCCAACCGCTGCGGCCACCACGCGAGTGTCGCTTTCGAAGTAATTGCTCTTGCGCGTGAATCCGCCGAGCACGCGCGCGATGTCGGCGGCAACGGAAGGTTTTTCAGCGATGATCAGACTCTTTGCCACGTACGCGTTCCCGTGTTTCACAGTTCAATGGTCGTGCCGATAGCGCACTTCGCGAACATCGCGCGTTACGCCATCCGCCCCGAAAGGCGGCAGATGATAAGTGGAAACTCCGCGCTGCGGCAACCGCAGGCCGTGATTGTCTTGCCGAGCGCCCGTATCAATACGCTATGCGTCGCGCGCGCGAAGCGCCATGCACCGCGCCCGCGAAGCGTGGACCTGCGTACCCTAAGACGACCGTTCGCGGATCGACGCGCGCGCCGTGGTCAACTTGGCAGTTGCGATTCGGACGTGAGGAACAGATCGTGTGCGAGCAGTTGGCGGCTCGGCAGGCCATGGTCCCACAGCACCATCAGAACGATCATCTTGAGCTGCGCGAGCATCAGCGGTTCGCCGCCAGCCGCAAGGACGCGTTCGAGGACCTGTTCGCGCGTCTGCGCTCCGAGAACGCCCGAGCGCTCCAATGTGAGCAGGAATCCGCGACACGCCGCGTCAAGCTTGTCGAGTTCGCGCGGCGCCAAAATGCGCTGCGCGGCGCCCACCGCCGGGACCGCAACGTTTTCACGTGTCGGAATCGAGCGCATGCCGGCGAGCCAGTGCAGCGCGGTGTGGATATCACCGCGCTCGAATCCTGCCGCGGACAGCTTGCGAGCGACGCGGTCTCCGTTGGATGCGAGGTCTGTTCGTTCGTAGTGTTCGTACACATAGGCGAGAACCTCGTACATGGACGACTCCTCAGTGAAGACGTTGATAAAGACCGCCGGCGAGCGCGGTTACCTGGCCAGCGAGTTCGAGTTGAAGGAGTTCCGCAGCGACGCGCTCGGTCGCCCAACCCGCGCGCGTGCGCAGCGCCTCGAGGTCAACCGGATCGTCGCCCATCAACGCAAGCAGGGGCGATTCCTGCTCGCGCGCGGCCTTCCCAGATGCCACGGGGCCGCGCACTGGCGCGTGCTGCGGCAAGAGTGCCGAGAGTTCAGACAGCACGTCGTCCGCGCTTTCCACCAGCTTAGCACCCGCCTTGATGAGCGCATGGCATCCTTTCGAGAGCGGAGAGTGAATCGAACCCGGTACCGCAAAAACCTCGCGTCCCTGCTCGAGTGCCGTGCGCGCGGTAATCAGCGAACCCGAGCCAAGTGCCGCCTCGACGACCAGGCAGCCCAGGGAAAGTCCGCTAATCAGGCGGTTGCGGCGCGGAAAGTGACCCGCCGCGGCTTGGGTGCCAAGCGGAAATTCGCTGACCAGCGCGCCACGCGCGGCAATCTCTTCGGCGAGTGCCGCATGGCGCGCGGGGTAGGTGACGTCAATTCCGGTACCCAGAATCGCGAGCGTCGATCCGGGGCCGTCGGCTGCGCCCTCGAGTGCGCCGCGGTGTGCCTCCGCGTCGATACCTAGTGCGAGGCCGGAAACGATCATCAGGCCCGCATCGCTGAACGCGCGCGCAAAACTGAGCGCGTTGCGCGCGCCTTGCGCCGTGGCGTTGCGGCTGCCGACGATCGCGAGGCAGGGCTGGTTTAGAAGATCGAGGCGTCCGCGTACATACAGCAGCGACGGGGGATCGGCGATCTCGAGCAGCCGGCTCGGGTACGCCGCGTCGCCGAGCGTGACGATCGCGTGATCGGCGCCTTCATTCCATTCAAGCGCGTGTTCGATGGCAGCGTCGAGCGCGGTGGAATTGAGTGCTGCGTAGGCGGTGGCCGGTAGCGCCGCCGCGAGCTCGCGGGACGGCGCCGCAAGGACCTGCTCGGGCAGGCCGTAGCGCGTCAGCAACTCTCGAATTCTGGCGGGACCGAGGCCGGGTGCGAGAGTCAAACGAAGCCAACTCGCAAGCCCGGCATCGGAACTCATCCTCGCGGGCGCTCCCTGTCGAAAGCGTGGCCCGTGCGCTGGAGGAGAGCGCGAACTTTCACAAACGCGCGCTTGCGAGACTCACGGGGTCTGGACGATGTCCAGATTGTTCAGCGGGCGGCCGATTTTCATCACGATCGCGTAGGAAACGCGATCGAAAACGCGAAATACGAAGACCAATCCGTAACGTTCTTCCGGGGTCTGCACGGTTCCGCCGTCAGCGATCTTGACCGTGCGGCTCTGGGTGTAAAGCGCGAGTACGTGGCCCACTTCGATCCCGTCGGCCTGACCCCGGTTCAGGGCGACGATCGCGCCCTGGCCGGCCTCAGCGTACCGTCCGCCGGAACGATGGACAGCGATGACGCGCCCCTTGATGAACGTGGCGGGTGCATGCGGGGCGTATGCGATGGGTAGCGGCTTTCCGATCGGGATCAGTTTGTCGTCCTTGGAGACCTCTTGAACCGTGCTGGTGAGTTTGACGGTCGCGACCTCCCCTGTAGCCGCCAGGTCCGCGGTACCAAGGAATTTCGCCTCATACCCCAACGTTTGATCGGTATCCGGGTCGACCAGCGCGTCGCCCTGCCGATAGACGTACCACGATTCGGCCGGCGCATCGCCGAGCCCGCGGACGTAGGCGCGCATTCCAGCGACAATCGCCACGCGGTCATCTTCGGTGCCCACGACGGTCGGGGCCTTCTCGAGTCCACCGGGCTCGACCACGAGCGGACGCGTCAGGAACGGCTCAATGACGGAGGGCGGGATACTCGGTATCGCCTGGTCGGTCGATCCCTCGTCGCGTATACGCGGCGAAAGACGATTGGGATCCTTGCGACCGGCGATCGAAAGGCGGCCGCGCAACCGATCGAGCCGAATCACGTCCCCGGGGTAGATCAGGTGTGGATTCTTGATCTGGTCCTTGTTCAGGTCCCAGAGCGCAGGCCAGCGCCACGGATCGCTCGTAAAGCGCCCGGCAATGCCCCACAGCGTATCGCCCTTGACGACGACATAACTGTCCGGCGCGCTCGCCTTGATTTGAGCCGGTTGAGGCGACGCAGCGCCTGCCAAGCCGACCAGGCCAGCGAGGCCAAAGACAAGCGCTGTGATAAAATTTCTCAATTGCTCGAGCATACGACCCCCAATTCAGGTCTAAGTGTCGGGGAAGACTTGATATTCTGGCAACTCGCGCAAATCTAGCACAAACCAGAAACTGTTTACATACAGCGTGAAATGCTGCGCCTAATCTATTAAATTCGCAAGCGTTTTCTGCTCTGCCCATGGCACTTCTACACATTTTGCACTACCCCGACGCCCGGCTGCACAAGGTTGCCGCCCCGGTGACAGTGTTCGATGGCGGCCTGCAGCAGCTGGTCGCCGACATGACCGAAACCATGTATGCGGCCCCCGGGATCGGGCTGGCGGCGACGCAAGTGGACGTTCACAAACGGGTTATCGTGTTGGATGTTTCGGAGCGTCGCGATGCGCTGATCGTGCTGGTGAATCCGGAAATCGTCGAATCGCACGGTGTTTCGGATATCGAGGAAGGCTGCCTTTCGGTCCCGACGGTGTATGAAACCATACCGCGTGCGGAGCGGGTGAAAGTGCGTGCATTGGATCAGAACGGAAACCCGTTTACCCTCGCGGCGCAGGGTTTGCTTTCGGTGTGCCTGCAACACGAGATGGACCATCTTCAGGGCAAGGTCTTCGTAGAATACCTGTCTCGACTCAAGCAGCAGCGCGTGCGCGCGAAGCTCGCGAAGCAACACAAGAAGAGCGCATAGCAGCGGCGCGGTGTGGCCCGTGGCGGGGCCGCGGCAAGGTTGCGCTTTCCTCCCGCAGCCGACGGTCGTTTACTTTTGAGGTTTGAGGGCCGTGCGCGTCGTTTTCGCAGGGACGCCTGAATTCGCAGAGCGTGCGCTTGTCGCCGTGCTCGATGCCGGGCACGACGTGGCTCTGATCCTGACGCAACCGGATCGGCCCGCCGGACGTGGTATGCACGCGACACAGTCACCCGTGAAACGTCTTGGGTTAGCCCGCGGCGTCGCGGTCTATCAGCCCGAGAGCCTAAAACCAGATGCGCCCGCCGAGCACATCGCGGCCGCGGCGCCCGAGGTTCTCGTCGTAGCGGCCTATGGACAAATTTTTCCGCAACGCGTGCTTGAGCTTGCGCCCTTCGGAGCGGTCAACATCCATGCGTCATTGCTGCCGCGCTGGCGCGGTGCGGCGCCGATTCAACGGGCGATCATGGCGGGCGACACGGAGACCGGTATTACGATCATGCAGATGGACCGCGGGCTCGATACGGGGCCGATGCTCGCGCAACAGTCGGTCGAGATTGCGGCGGACGACGACGCCGGAACATTGCACGACAAACTGGCGGTAGTCGGCGCCCAAATGATCGTTCGTACCCTGGACGCGTTTGCACGTGGACAGCTGGCCGCGGCGACGCCCCAGCCTGAAGTCGGCGTCAGCTATGCGCGCAAGCTCGACAAGTCGGACAGGCACCTCGACTGGACGCGCCCGGCGCATGCGCTCGCCTGCCTGGTGCGCGCGCTGCGCCCGGCGCCCGGCGCGCGCACGCTATTCGCCGGCGAACCCGTGACGATCTGGGAAGCACAGGCAGTACTCGGGCACGCCGAGCCTGGCCGGGTGATCGGCCTGGGCGAAGGCGGGATCATCGTCGCCTGTGGACACGGCGCGCTTGCGATCCGTCGCTTGCAGCGTGCCGGCGGCAAGCCGCTCGATGCCGCGGCGTTCCAGCGTGGACGATCGATCGGCATCGGCGACGCGTTCGGCATGCCGTCGCAGTGAGCGCGGTCAACCCGCTGCCGGCCGCCTCGCTTGCGCACGCGCTGCATGCCGCCGCCGTCATCGTCGCGCGCGTCGCATCGGGCAGAAGCCTCTCGGCCGAGCTGGAGCGTGCGGGAGACGAAAGCATCATCGCATCCCGCGCGGCATTGATCGACCTAACGCACGGTACCTTACGCCGGTTCGGTCGTTCACAGGCGATCGTGCGTACGCTCTCGCGCCAGGACCAGGGCGATCCGTTGGTCGAAGCGTTGCTCTGGTGTGCGCTATATGCGTTGGAGTCGGGACGCTACGCGCAGTACACGGTCGTCGATCAGGCAGTGCGCGCCTGCGCCCTGCTCGAGAAGTGGCCGTCGAAAGGCTTCGTCAACGCGCTCCTGCGGCGTTTCCTGCGCGAGCGGCGTGTGCTGGAGGCTCGCTTGCGCGACGATGTACAGGCGCGTTATCAACATCCGTCCTGGTGGATCGATACCGTACGCGCTGCGCTTCCGGACGCGTGGGAACAGGTGCTGGAGGCGGGCAACACGCACCCGCCGATGTGCCTGCGAGTGAATCGCCGGCGCGCTGATCCGCAGGCGCTGTGCGATGGGCTGGCGGCAGAGGGACTCGCTGCACGGCGTATCGGTCTGGTTGGCCTCCTCCTGGACACGCCCGTACCGGTCGACCGTCTGCCCGGATTCGCCCAAGGCGCCGTGTCGGTACAGGACGCCGGCGCACAGCGAGCAGTCGACTATCTGGATCTGCGGGCGGGACAGCGCGTCCTCGACGCCTGCGCCGCGCCTGGCGGCAAGAGTGCGCACATCCTCGAGACGGCGGACGTCGTTCTCACTGCGCTCGACATCGATGCGACACGCTGCGCCCGCATCGAGCGAAATCTCGAACGTCTCGGTCTCGCTGCAGAGGTGAAGACGGCTGATTGCCGTGCGCTGTCGTCATGGTGGGACGGGGGCCTCTACGACCGCGTCCTTGCCGACGTGCCGTGCTCGGCATCGGGCGTCGCGCGCCGGCACCCGGACGTCAAATGGATCCGGCGGGCGAGTGATATTCCCGCATCCGCCACGCGGCAGGCGCAGATTCTGAACGCGCTTTGGCCGGTGCTCGCACCGGGTGGTAAATTGCTGTACGTGACGTGCTCGGTGTTTCCACAGGAGAACGATGCCGTGATCGAGGCGTTCCTTGCGGGCGCGCCGAACGCGCGGCGTCTTGGCTTGCCCGCGAACGCACCGGCGCAATGCCTGCCGGACCCTGATCACGACGGATTTTTCTACGCCCTGCTCGAGAAGCCGCTCTGATGCGACGCGTGGCGCGCGGAATCGCTGACCTGACGAAGGTCTGGCTCGTTGCGACCTGCCTGCTCTCGGCCGCGGTGCACGCAGAGGAGATCGCGGTGCGCAGCGCTGCGCTGCACCTCGTGGCCGAGGGCCTGGTGCTGGAGGCGGAGTTCGACATCGCCTTTCCGCCGCGCCTAGCTGAGGCGGTCGCGAACGGTGTGCCGCTGTATTTCGACGTCGAGTTCGAGATGACTCGGCCGCGCTGGTACTGGGTCGACGAGCGCACCGCGGCCAAGCGCCTGCAGCTGCGCCTGTCCTACCACGCGCTATCGCGCCAGTACCTGTTGTCGAACGGACCGCTCGAGTTGCAGTTGCCGAACCTGGAGAGCGCGCTTGCGGTATTGCGGCAGGTGCGCAACTGGGTTGTCGCGGATCGTGTCGCGCTGGAATCGAACGCAGAGTACCAAGCGGCGGTGCGCATGCGTCTCGACGCGACACTGCTGCCCAAGCCGATCCAGATCAGCGCGCTCACCAGCCGTGAATGGCGCTTCGAATCGGCTTGGAAGCGTTTTACGTATCAAACGCCGCAGATTCAAGCGCCGGTCGAGAGTCGTGAGTTGCACGAGAAAGCGCCCATGCAATGAGGATGCTCCTCATCGCCGGTGCAGTGGTCGCGGCCATTGGGTTGTTCCTGCTCGCCAGTGCGAGCGCGGATACGGCGCTGTTCGCGCGCCATTACTCATGGCTGCTTGCGCTTAACGCGACGCTTGCTGTATTGCTCGCGGTTCTGGTGATCGTGCAGCTGTTCGGGCTTGCGCGACGCTACCGGGCGCGGCAGTTTGGTACCCGGCTCACCTTGCGCCTGCTGGTGCGCTTCGCGCTGCTCGCCGTGGTGCCGGGAATCATCGTCTATGGGGTGTCGGTCCAGTTCCTTGCGCGCAGCATCGAGTCGTGGTTCGACGTCAAGGTCGACGCTGCACTCGAGGGCGGTATCGATTTAGGCCGTCACGCGATCGACCAGCGACTTGTCGAGCTTCAAGCGAAGGCACGAACGATGGCACTCGAACTTTCCGACCGTGCCACCAGCCCCCAGGTTGTGCTGCTCAGCCGCCTGCGTGAGCAGGGCGGCGTGCAGGAAGCGGTCCTCGTCACGGGCTCGGGTCGGTTAATCGCCAGCGCGAGCGACGACGTCTCGCGGCTGATTCCAGAGCTTCCCAGTACCCAGGTGCTGCGCCAGGCACGCAGCAAAGGAATGTTCACCTCGATCGATACACCTTCCGGGCGACCGTTGTCGCTGCGGGTGATCGTTCCAGTCGATGCGCCGACGCTGGGTGAGGAGGTGCGCTATCTGCAATTGCGGCAAAGCGTTTCCGCCGCGTTCGCGCGCAGCGCGGAGGCAGTCGAAGTGGCGTATCGCGACTACCGGCAACTTGCGCTGGGACGCGACGGGCTCAAACGTATCTACATCCTCACGCTGACTTTCGCGTTGTTGATGGCGCTATTCCTCGCGGTTGGCGTGGCGGTCACGCAGTCCAACTTGCTTGCCGAGCCGCTGGCCAATCTTGCACAAGCGACCCAGGCCGTGGCGCGCGGGGATTTCTCGCGCCGTACTCCCGTCACTAGTCGGGACGAGCTGGGCGTGCTGACCGAGTCGTTCAACTCAATGACGGGGCAGCTCGAGGACGCGCGCCGCGTCGTTGAGGCGAATCGTGTTGCGCTCGAGACCGCCAAGGCGCACCTCGAGAACATTCTCGCCAATCTCTCGGCTGGCGTTCTGGTCTTCGACCGGAATCTCGTCCTGTCGAATTCCAACCATGGCGCTGCGGCGATTCTCGGCGACGCACTGGCGCAGGCCGAGGGCCAGCCGCTTGCACAGTGGCCCGAGTCGCTCGCTGGATTCGCCGCGCCTGTGCGCGAAGTGCTCGTTGCGCAGGGTGAGGCCGCCTGGCAGCGCGAGTTCGAACTCAAAGGAACGGGGAAAGCATTGCTGGTACGCGGCTCGGCACTGCCCGCAGCGAGCGGCGGCGGCACGGTGATTGTGTTCGACGACATTACGCAACTTATCCAGGCGCAGCGAGCGACTGCGTGGGCGGAGGTGGCCCGACGCCTGGCACACGAGATCAAGAATCCGCTCACGCCGATTCAGCTCTCGGCCGAGCGGCTCGAAATGAAGCTGGCCGGTACGCTCCCGCCGGAAGCCGCGGAGACGCTGCGTCGCGCGACGCGCACGATCGTCAATCAGGTCACGGCGCTGAAATCCATGGTGGATGACTTTCGGGAGTACGCCCGCCTTCCCGCGCCCGTTTTGGCTCCGCTTGAGCTAAACACCCTGGTTGGCGAGGTGCTCGCACTCTACGACGATGCCGCAGTTGCAGTGCTGCATCGCTACCTCGCGCCCGATCTGCCGCTGGTGCGCGCCGATGCGAACCAAATCCGCCAGGTGATCCACAATTTACTGAGTAATGCGCAGTACGCGGTCGAACACCGGGGTGACACGCGCGCGCCGGCAGTGATCGAGGTGCGCACCGCGCGCGTTGGCGAGCAGGTCGAACTCTCAGTCTCGGATACGGGCGGCGGATTTCCCGAGGCGCTGATGGCACGCATATTTGAACCGTACGTGACCAGCAAGCCGCGGGGCACGGGACTCGGTCTCGCCATCGTGAAAAAGATTATCGACGAACATCGTGGCAGTATTGCGATTGCAAACCTCCCGGACGGCGGCGCACGCGTGAGGGTACTGTTCCCCGTGGCGACGCGATCTGGATCCGCAGCACAGGCGGCATAGGACAAGCATGGCGCAGATTCTTGTCGTAGACGACGAAGTCGGCATTCGCGAGCTATTGTCGGAAATCTTGTCCGATGAGGGGCATCAAGTACTGCTGGCCGAAAGTGCCAGCGAGGCGCGCAGCCTGCGCGAGCAGCAGCGGCCGGACCTGGTACTGCTGGACGTCTGGATGCCCGATACGGACGGAATCACGTTGCTCAAAGAATGGTCAGCGAACGGTCGTTTGAGTATGCCGGTCGTCATCATGTCGGGCCACGGCACCATCGAAACAGCAGTCGAGGCGACACGGATTGGCGCACTCGATTTTCTCGAAAAACCAATCGCGTTGCAGCGTCTGCTCGCGACGGTGCGCCGAGCGCTGCGTCACAGGCAAGCGGCACCGACGGGCGAACTTTCACTCGCCGCGCTCGGACGCTCGCCGGCCCTGGTCGATGTCAAAAAGCGCCTCGCGCAGCTTGCCCAGTCCACGGGACCGCTCATGCTGCACGGCGAGCCGGATTTGCGCGCAGAGTTGTTCGCACGTTTGCTGGTGGGTCCGGGGGCGCCTTTCCTGAGCGGCGAAGCCGTATTGACCGACAGTCCGTCGGAGGTGCTTGCGCGCGCATCGGGTGGCGTGTTGTTCATCGACGACCTGACGCGGCTTGGACATACGGCGCAGCGCGGGCTGGATTTTCTGCTGGCACGCGCGGCGCGTCACAAAGCACGCGTAGTGTCGTTCTCCCCAGCCGAGCTGAAAACGCTCGTCGAACGACACGCGTTCGACGCAGATCTCGCGCGGCGCCTTTCCGAGCTTACGCTTCGGCTTCCCGCACTGCGAGAGTTTGCTGAGGACGTTCCAGATCTCGCGCAGAGCATGCTCGTGCAGCTGGTGGAATCGCGCGCCTGCCCGTCACGGCGGTTCTCGGTCGCGGCGCTCAATGCGTTGCGCCATCACGCGTGGCCGGGCAACCTGATCGAGCTCGAAGCCGTCGTGCGCGATCTCGCATTCTCCTCGCTCGAAGAGGAACTCCAACTCGATGATGTCGAGCGTGCCCTCGCAAGCCGCGCACCGCCGCCCCAGGTGCCGGCGGCACCCGACTTCGATTTCGAACGACCTTATCGCGAGGCGCGTGACGAATTCGAGCGGCGCTATTTCGAACGCCTGCTGGCGAGCGAGAATGGAAGCATGTCGCGCGTGGCCGAGCGCTCGGGTCTCGAGCGTACGCATCTGTACCGCAAACTGAAGGCCCTCGGCTTGCAGGTTGGCCGGCGCGAGGAGATCTAGGCGCCCGGCGCGCGTTGCGCCCGGCGAAAGGGACTACAATGGCGCGCCCTGCGCAGCGTAATAACAACGACGCGACCGTGTGAAGATCATCATTCTCGGCGCTGGCCAGGTTGGCGGCTCGGTGGCCGAAGGCCTGGTCTCGGAGCAAAACGACATCACGATGGTCGACATCGACCCGCAGCGTCTGCGTGCGTTGCAGGATCGTCTCGACCTGCGCACCGTAATCGGTAGCGCGGCGCATCCGTCGGTGCTCGCAGAGGCGGGCGCCGATGATGCCGATCTGCTCATCGCGGTCACGCAGAGCGACGAGACCAATCTCGCGGCGTGCAAGATCGCCGCACGCCTGTTCAACGTGCCGCGCCGCGTGGCGCGCGTTCGCGCAACCGATTTTCTGAACGACGAACGTCTGCTCGGCGCTGAGGGTTTTGAAGTCGATCTGTCGATCTGCCCCGAGCAGGTACTGACTGAATACATCGTCAAGCTGATCGAGTTTCCGGAGGCGCTGCAGGTTCTCGATTTCGCGAACGGCGTGGTGAGCCTGGTCGCCGTACGCGCGTACCGCGGCGGTCCCATGGTCGGGCATCCGGTCAAGGAGATTCGCTCCCACATACCGAATGTAGATACGCGCATCGTTGCGATCTTTCGCCGCGACCACCCGATCGTGCCCGACGGCGACACGATCATTGAGGTAGACGACGAGGTATTCTGCCTTGCCGCCTCGCGCGACATCCGCAAGGTCATGCGCGAGCTGCGCCGAATGGACCGGCCGGTACGACGCATCATGGTCGCCGGCGGCGGCAACATCGGGCAGCGCCTGGCGCGCGCGCTCGAGCGCGACTATTCAGTGCGCGTCATCGAGCATAACAAGCGGCGCTGCGAGATGCTCGCCGCACGCGTGCACCAGGCCCTGGTACTGAACGGCGACGCGACGGACGAGGAGCTTCTCGTACAGGAGGGTATCGGTGACATGGACCTTTTCGTCGCGGTGACGAATAGCGACGAGAACAACATCATGAGCTCGCTGCTCGCCAAGCGGCTGGGTGCGCGGCGCGTGGTGTCGCTCATCAACCGTCGATCCTACGTTGACCTGCTGCAAAGCGGCGAAATCGACATCGCCATTTCACCGGCGCAGGCGACGATCGGAAAGCTGCTTGCGCACGTACGCCGCGGCGACGTGGTCGCCGTGCATAGCTTGCGGCGCGGTGCCGCCGAGGCCCTCGAGGCGGTGGTGCATGGCGACCGTGAATCGAGCCGGGTGATCGGGCGCCGCGTCGAGGACATCGACCTTCCTGCGGGCACGACGATCGGTGCGATTGTCCGCGGCGACGAGGTACTGATGGCCCACCACGACACCGTGGTCGAAGCTGAGGACCATGTGATCGTGTTCGTTGCGGATAAGAAGACCCTGCCGCGCGTGGAAAAGCTGTTTCAGGTGGGCGTGCGGTTCCTATGAGCGTTATACGGTCGTCCTGATGGGTCGCTTTGCGACCGTTCTGAATCTGCTGTCGGTGGTGGTCGTCATTTTTGCGGCCACCATGCTGCTCCCGCTTGGCGTGTCGTTGACACTGGAGGACGGCGCTGAGCGGGCCTACGACCTTGCGATACTGGCCACGGCGCTTGCCGGCATTTCAGGCTGGCTGGTCACGCGCAGCAGACGGCGCGAGTTGCAGCTGCGCGACGGGTTCATGTTCGTGGTTCTGGTGTGGACCGTGCTGCCGGCCTTCGCCACCGTTCCGCTGCTGGTCTACCTGCCCGAGCTAAGCTTTACGGGCGCCTATTTCGAAACGATGTCCGCACTGAGTGCAACCGGCGCGACCGTGCTTTCCGATCTCGACCGGCTACCACCGTCGATCAATGTCTGGCGCTGCATGCTGCAGTGGATCGGCGGCATGGGGGTCATCGTGCTGGCGGTCGCGATCCTGCCGCTACTCGGCGTCGGTGGGCGCCAGCTGCTGAAGGCTGAAACCCCGGGGCCGATGAAGGAGCAGCAGCTGACGCCGCGCATCGCGCAGACCGCCAAAGGCCTGTGGCTCGTCTATGTTCTGCTGACCGTGATCTGCGGCCTTGCGTATGCCTGGGCGGGCATGGACGCGCTCGACGCGATGATGCATGCGTTTACCACGATCGCATTGGGCGGCTTCTCCTCGCACGACGCAAGCTTTGCGTATTGGAACTCGCCGCTCATCGAAATGGTCGCGGTCGCCTTCATGCTTGCCGCGGGCATCAGTTTCGGAACCCACTTTCTCGCGCTGCGGCGCGCGTCGCTGCGGCCCTATCGGTTTGACGCGGAGGCTCGCGCATTCGTGACCGTATGCGTAGCCAGCGTCGCGCTCGTCACGGGTTTTCTGTTCCTCCATGGGGTCTATGACGATTTTGCGACGACGGCGCGCTACAGCCTGTTCAACGTCGTATCCGTTGCGACAACCACCGGGTACTCGACGACCGACTATGGCCTGTGGCCCGTATTTGCACCGCTCTGGATGTTGATGCTATGCACGTTCAGTACCTGCTCGGGATCGGCGGGCGGCGGAATCAAGATGATGCGCGCACTGCTGATGTTCCAGCAGGCGCTGCGCGAGATGATGCGCATCGTGCATCCCCGCGCCCTGATCGCGGTAAAGCTCGGTGGGCAAGTGGTCGAAAACAACATCATTTTTTCCGTGCTCGCCTACATGCTCGTGTACGGCGCCACGTTGACGATGATCACCATGCTGCTGACGGCGACCGGGCTGGACTTCATGACCGCGTTCTCGGCGGCGGTGGCCTGCGTGAACAACCTCGGGCCGGGGCTTGGCGACGTCGGGCCGGCGCTGACCTACGCCGTGCTGAGCGACTTCCAGACCTGGATCTGTACGGTTGCGATGCTGCTCGGACGGCTCGAGCTGATTACGGTGTTCGTTCTTCTCACGCCGGCGTTCTGGCGCCGGTAGGAAACCGCTTTGCGCCCGGGCGCGAGGGTCTAAGCGCTCCACCGGACGAGGTTCGAACCATCATGGTCAAGCCCCTCACGGTCCTCCACGCGCTGTCCGCGGTGACGCTGGTGCTCGCGCTCGCGATGGGCGCGCCGCTCGTTGTGGCAGAGGTGCTGGACGATGGCGCGCGTTTCGCGTTCGAAGGCAGCATGCTGATCGCGGCCGGCGTGGGTGCGTTGATGCGGATTGCCACGCAGGGCAGACAAGGCGAACTGCGTGTACGTGACGGGTTCCTCCTCGTGGCGACTGGCTGGACCGCGCTGCCCGCGCTTGCCGCGCTGCCGTTCGTCTTTTACTTCCGCGATCTGTCGTTCACGCGTGCCTACTTCGAGGCTGTTTCCGGCTTGACCACGACCGGGGCGACGGTGTTCACCGGGTTGGATGCGCTGCCCCAATCGATGAATTTCTGGCGCTGCCAGCTGCAGTGGATGGGCGGCATGGGGATCATCGTGCTCGCTGTGGCGATCCTGCCGATGCTCGGCGTCGGGGGATCGCAGCTTTTCAAGGCCGAAACCCCAGGGCCGATGAAGGACAACAAGCTCACGCCTCGCATGACCGAGACCGCGAAAGCCCTGTGGCTGGTGTATGGCTTCATCACCGTGGCCTGTGCGCTCGCCATGAAGCTGGCGGGAATGGATTGGTTGGATGCCGTCATGCACGCGTTCACCACGATGTCGCTCGGTGGCATGTCGTCGCACGACGCGAGCTTCGCGTACTGGAATTCGCCGGCGCTCGAATCCGTGACGATCGTTTTCATGCTGCTTGCCGGGATGAACTTCTCGACGCACTTTCTCATGGTCAGAAAGCGCTCGCTTGGGGTATACGCGCGCGACCCGGAGGCGGGGCTTTTCGTCGGCGTGCTGATGGCGAGCGTCCTGGCGATCGCTGGCCTACTCTTGTGGACTGGCGTATATGTGGATCTGGCCGCCGCGCTGCGCTACGCCGCCTTCAACGTCATCTCCGTCGCTACGACGACGGGCTACACCAACGTCGACTACGGCTTGTGGCCAGTCGTCGCCCCTATGTGGATGTTGATCCTGAGTTCCTTCGTTTCCTGCTCGGGCTCGACCGGGGCGGGCATCAAGATGATGCGCGCGCGCCTGATGGCGCAGCAGGCCGTGCGCGAAATGCGCCGGATCCTGCACCCGCAGGCGATCATGCCGATCCGTCTCGGCGAGCGCGTGGTCGAAAACCAGGTCATCTTCGCGGTTCTTGCGTTCATGCTGGTCTACGGTATTTGCGTGGTCGTCGTGACGCTCTTACTGGCGCTCAGCGGGATGAACATCGTGACCGCGTTCAGCGCTACGATGGCCTGCATCAACAACATGGGCCCGGGGCTGAACGAACTGGGGCCCGCGGGTACCTACGCCGGACTGCACGACCTGCAGCTGTGGATTTTGGGCGCGACAATGCTGCTCGGACGCCTGGAGATGTTCACCTTGCTGATCGTTTTTACACCGGGATTCTGGCGCCGGTGACGCCGGTTCCGGTGCACGTGGTGACCGGCGCATCGGGCGCGCCGCTTGCCGGGCTGATCGCGCGTCTGCGCGCCGCGCGCGCTGATTGGGCCGTGCTCGAGCCGCTCGCCTGTCCCTGCTGCGTCGGCCGCGTCGAACTGCAAGTGGGTCTGGTCCGGCTGTTACGCGCGCGCCGTCCGGCGCGGGTGCTGGTGCGGCTGATCGAACCGGCACATCAGGCCGCGTTCGAACGCGTACTGCGCGAGTGGCCTTTGCGACAGCACGTTGTGCCGGCGCGGGCGATCCACCTGCCGGAGGATGCGGCCCTCACGCCAGAGGCGCTGGAGGCGCCGGCCTAGCGCGGCTTTTTCTGCTTCTTCTGGCGCTGTGGCCGCTTGTTACCGTAGCTACTGCGGTAAATCTTACCGCGACGCGTGCGCTTGTCACCTCTGCCCATATCGAACTCCCCTGAAATGACGTGATTCTATATCTGGAGTGCGCGCGCGGTCTCCGACCGAGGCTCGTATGCGAGGTTTGGCGCCAGCCAGCGCTCGGCCTCGGCCACGCTCACGCCCTTGCGGCGCGCATAGTCCGCGACCTGATCCTGGCCGATCTTGCCGACGGCAAAGTAGGTCGATTCCGGATGGGAAAAATAGAAACCGGAGACCGACGCCGCGGGCAGCATCGCGAACGACTCTGTGAGGTGCATGTCAGCGTTCTCCGACGCATTCAGGAGCGCGAACAATGCCGCCTTCTCGGTGTGGTCGGGGCATGCGGGATAGCCCGGCGCGGGTCGGATCCCACGGTAGGATTCTTCGATCAGCGACTCGTTGTCGAGCTGCTCGTCTGCCGCGTAGCCCCAGAACTCATGCCGCACGCGGGCATGCAGGTGCTCGGCGAACGCTTCAGCCAGGCGGTCGGCGAGCGCCTTGAGCATGATCGCGGAGTAGTCGTCATGCTGTGCCTCGAATTGTGCGACGCGTGCGTCGATGCCGCCGCCCGCGGTCACTGCAAAGGCGCCGATCCAGTCCGGTACGCCGCTCGCCGCCGGCGCGACAAAATCGGCCAGGCACAGATTCGGGCGGCCTGCCGGCTTGTGGTTCTGCTGGCGCAGGTGATGCGAGGTCATGCGTGTCGTGCGGCGCGTCTCATCGGCGTAGACCTCGATGTCGTCTCCGTGTACCTGCGCCGCCGGAAACAAACCGCACACGCCGTGCGCCGTGATCCATTTCTCCCGCACGATGCGCTCGAGCATGTCCTGTGCTTCAGCGTAGAGTTTTCGCGCCGCGTCACCGACCAGCGGATCCTCCAGGATCTTTGGAAAGCGTCCGGAAAGCTCCCAGGCCTGGAAGAACGGCGTCCAGTCGATTACGGACACGAGCTGCTCGAGCGGGTAATCCCGCAACACGGTTAATCCGGGTTTGCGCGGCGGCGTCGGGTGGATTGCGCTCCAGTCGGTCTTGAGCCCGCGCGCCCGCGCCTCGATGATCGGATGCAGCGGCCCCGGGCCTTTCTTCTCGTGGTGTTGCGCGCGCACCCGCTCGTAGTCCGTGCGTACCTCCGCGAGATACGCCTCGCGCGCCTCGGGCGAGAGCAGGTTTTGCACCACGGGCACGGCACGCGAGGCATCCGGGACGTAGATCACGGGCGCCGAGTAATTTGGCGCGATGCGCACCGCGGTATGCGCGCGGGATGTCGTCGCACCACCGATGAGCAGCGGAAGCGCGAAGCCCTCACGTTCCATCTCGCGCGCGACGTGCGCCATTTCCTCGAGGGACGGCGTAATCAAGCCCGACAGTCCGATCACGTCGGCGTTCTCGCGACGCGCCGTCTCGAGGATTTTTTGCACAGGCACCATGACGCCGAGGTTCACGACGTCGTAGTTATTGCACTGAAGGACGACCGAAACGATGTTCTTGCCGATGTCGTGCACATCGCCCTTGACGGTCGCCATGACGATCTTGCCCTTCGCCGTCGGCGCAACGCCGGAGGCGGCCTTTTCGGCCTCGATGTAGGGAATCAGATGGGCCACCGCCTGCTTCATCACGCGCGCGGACTTCACCACCTGCGGCAAGAACATTTTGCCCGCACCGAACAGATCGCCGACGACGTTCATGCCATCCATCAGCGGGCCTTCGATGACCTCGATGCCCCGCCCAATCTTGCACCGCGCCTCCTCCGTATCGGCGACGACATGCTCCGAAAGTCCGTTCACCAGCGCGTGAATCAGGCGTTCCTCGACCGAACCGCGTCGCCAGGCGTCGTCGCGTACGTTTTGCTTGGCGCCGGTCTTGACCGAGTTCGCGAGCTCGACGAGCCGCTCGGTCGCGTCCTCGCGTCGATTGAAGATCACGTCTTCGACGTGCGTGCGCAGTTCGGGATCGAGCTCTGCGTAGACGCCGAGCTGGCCGGCATTGACGATACCCATCGACAGGCCGGCGCGAACGGCGTGATAGAGAAATGCCGTGTGCATCGCCTCGCGTACCGCGTCATTGCCGCGAAACGAAAACGACAGATTCGACACCCCGCCAGAGACGCGCGCCTGTGGCAGGTTCGCGCGGATCCAGCGCGTCGCCTCAAGGAAGTCGATGCCGTAATTCGCGTGCTCCTCGAGACCCGTGGCGACGGCGAAGATGTTCGGATCGAAGATGATGTCCTCGGGCTCGAAGTCGGCATGGTCGATCAGCAAGCGATAGGAGCGCTCGCAGATCGCTGTCTTGCGTTCGAGGCTGTCAGCCTGGCCCTGTTCGTCAAACGCCATCACCACCACGGCCGCGCCGTAGCGCCGCGCGAGACGGGCGTGGCGCAGGAATTCGTCCTCACCCTCCTTGAGGCTGATCGAGTTGACGATGCATCGGCCCTGCGCGCACTTGAGACCCGCCTCGATCACGCTCCACTTCGACGAATCGATCATCAGCGGCACGCGCGCAATGTCAGGCTCGGCGGCCACGAGATTGAGAAAGCGCACCATTGCCTGCTCGGAATCGAGCATGCCTTCGTCCATGTTGACGTCGATTACTTGCGCGCCGTTCTCTACCTGCTGACGGGCGACCGTGAGCGCGCCCGCCATGTCGTCGGCGAGGATCAATCGTGCGAAGGCCTTTGATCCGGTGACATTGGTGCGCTCACCGACATTGACGAATAGCGACTCCTCATCCACGTTGAGCGGCTCGAGACCGGCAAGACGCAGCGCGGGCGGCGGGGCCGGTATGACGCGCGGTGCAACCCCGCCGAGCGCATCGGCGATCGCGGCAAGATGCTCGGGTGTCGTGCCGCAGCAGCCCCCCGCGATGTTGAGCCAACCCGTACGCGCCCATTCGCCCATCGCCTGCGCCATCGACTCCGGCGTCTCGTCGTATTCGCCGAACGCATTCGGCAGCCCCGCGTTGGGATGGCAGGACAGGTTGGTTGCAGCGATGCCCGAGAGTTCTTCTACGTAGGGGCGCAACTCGCGTGCGCCGAGGGCGCAATTCAAACCCACCGCAAACGGGCGCGCGTGACGCACCGAGTTGTAGAACGCTTCAGTGGTCTGTCCGGACAGCGTGCGCCCGCTGGCATCGGTGATCGTGCCCGAGATCATCACGGGCAGGCGCAGCCCGTGCGCTTCGAACGCGACCTCGATCGCGAACAGTGCGGCCTTGGCATTCAGCGTGTCGAACACGGTTTCGACCATGATCAGATCGACCCCGCCGTCGATCAGCGGGCCCACCGCCTCAAGATAGGTGGCGACGAGATCATCAAAGCTGACCGCGCGATAGCCGGGATCGTTTACGTCGGGCGAGATCGATGCGGTGCGGCTTGTCGGTCCGAGCACCCCCGCGACGAATCGCGGCCGTGCAGGATCCTTGGCCTCCCACTCGCGGGCGACGGCCTTGGCAATGCGCGCGGCCTCGAGGTTGAGCTCGGGGACCAGTGCCTGCATGCCGTAGTCGGCCATCGACACCGCCGTGGCGTTGAAGGTGCTGGTTTCGATGATGTCCACGCCGGCGCGCAGGTATTCCGCGTGCACGCGCCGGATCAGTTCCGGCTGCGTAAGCACGAGGAGGTCGTTGTTTCCCCGCACTTCCCGCGGCCAGTCGCGAAACCGCGTGCCCCTGTAATCTTCCTCGGTAAGGCGCTCGCGCTGGATCATGGTGCCCATCGCGCCGTCGAGCAGCAAAATGCGCTCGGCGAGCAATGCATCCAGTTTCGCGGTATGGGCAGGCTGGTTCATTGCACCAAAAATAAAAAAAGCCCGTTCAGCGCGCGCCAGAAACGGGCTTGTGCACACGTCTCTTTAGCGGCATTTATTTCCCCGCCATCCGAGGGGACGGCAGTTGGGCGCCCGCAAGCTGAACCTCAAATCGGCGCCGCCGTGCGCATTGCGCACGCTACGCAGTGTGCCGATACCCGCGCCGCCTGTCAACCCGACGCAACGTATAATGCGTGGTCTTTCAATGACTTCGCGCTCATGGAACATCTTGAACCCAAAGCCGCCGCCGAATTTCTGAAGCGCAGTTCAGACGCACTGTTCGTCGATTGCCGCAGCGAGATGGAATATCTGTTCGTCGGCCATCCGGTCGGCGCGCTGCACGTTGCCTGGAACGACGGACCCGACTGGCTCGTGAATCCACACTTCGTCGGACAGATCAAGCGACTGGCCGGGACGAACCACACGACGCGACCAATCGTTCTCATCTGCCGCAGCGGCAATCGTTCCAACGAGGCCGGCGAGGAGCTCGAGCGCGCGGGTTTCACCCGTGTGTACAACATCGTGCACGGCTTCGAGGGTGAGCTGAACGACGATCATCGGCGCAATTCGCTCGCCGGCTGGCGCCACGACGGCCTGCCGTGGGAGCAGTGCTAGCGCGCCCGGCGTTGTCTGACTGGCCCGCGTGCGAGGCGCGAGTCGTTTGGTCGTTGGCGGCGCGCCTAGCCCGCGAGCGTCAATCCCCCGCTGACGCTGAGTATCTGTCCGGTCACGTAGTCTGAGCGCTTGCTCGCGAAAAAGAGGATCGCGTCAGCGATCTCCTGCGGCTGCGCAACGCGACGGAACGGGATCGCCCGGACGAACGCTTCGCGGATCTTCTCCGGTACGCGGCTGTAGAGCGGCGTATCGGTCGGACCCGGACAAACGCAGTTCACGTTGATGCCGAAGCGCGCCGCCTCGCGCGCGAGCGACTTGGTGAACGCAATCACACCACCCTTGGCCGCGGAGTAGACGGTCTCCCCGAGGCTGCCGACGCGCCCGGCATCGCTCGAGATGTTGATGATCTTTCCGGACCGCGCCTCGAACATCGACGGCAGCAGTTTGTGGGTGAGCCGGATCGGCCCCATCAGGTTGATCGCCAGAACCTGGTCCCAGAATTCGGGCGGATTGTCGACGAAGGGCTGAACGCGACCCCAGCCCGCTGCGTTGACGAGCACGTCGATGTGCCCGCCCGCGCGCTCGAGCACCTGGGTCGCGAACTGGTCAATCGACGCGCCGTCGGTCAGATCGAGTTTCAGAAATTCGACTTTGATCCCGGCGGCCTGTGCTTCCTTTTGCGCTGCAGCGCCGCCTGCTTCGTCGATGTCGCCAAGAAAGACGCGCGCGCCAGCGCGCGCCAGTTCCAGCGTTGTCGCTTTGCCGATGCCGGAGGCCCCGCCCGTGACACACGCGTTCTTGCCTTCCAGTTTCATGTCTGTGCGCTCCTTGGTTTTGCGAAAAATGATATTCGACCCGCAAGCACCCTATTCGGCGTCGGGCTGCGCCGAGGGCTGCGCGCGCCGGAACGCGTCCAGCGTCATGCAGGCAGCGAAGATGCGCATCGTCTTCGGATACGCCGACAGGTCGCACTTGAAGCGCTGCGCGTTGAAAATCTGCGGCACCAGGCAGCAGTCGGCGACCGACGCTCTGTCGCCGTGACAGTACGGTCCGCCCGCGTCGTCCTGCACGAGCGCTGCCTCGAGCTTCTCGAGCCCGTCGGCGATCCAGTGACGGTACCAGGCGGCGACCCCGGCCTCGTCTTGCCCGAGGTGCTCGCGCAGGTAGTTGAGCACGCGAAGGTTGTTGAGCGGATGGATCTCGCAGGCTACGAGGTCGGCGAGCGCACGCACGCGCGCGCGGCCAAGCGCATCGCCCGGCAGGAGCGCCGGTTCCGGGTAACGCTCTTCGAGATATTCGAGAATCGCGAGCGACTGCGTCAGTCGATGCCCGTCAACGACCAGGGTGGGCAGCAATCCCTGCGGATTGATGGCCAGGTAGGCCGGTGCGCGCTGCTCGGCTTTGCGCAAGTGGACTGCGTGTGCCGCGTACGCGAGCCCCTTGAGATTGAGCGCGATCCGCACGCGGAACGCCGCCGAACTGCGAAAGAAGGTGTAAAGCTCCATGACGGACGACCGCTTTATGAACGGGGCGCGATTGGATGCTAGGCGGCCGGAACGATCGTAACGTTCAGCGTGCCAACGCCTTCGATCGAGGCGACGAGCGTGTCGCCCGGTTTCACCGGCCCGACGCCGGCGGGCGTGCCGCTGAAGATCACGTCGCCGGGCTCGAGCGTGTAGTACTCGGACAGGTAGGCGATCTGCTCGGGAACCGACCAGATCATGTCCGAAAGGTCCGCGTCCTGGCGTCGCTTGCCGTTCACGTCGAGGCGGATCGCGCCTTTCGCCGGATGTCCGATCTTGGACGCGGGCGTGAGCGCGCTGCAGGGCGCGGCTTGATCGAAATCCTTGCCGAAATCCCAGGGCCGGCCGTGATCTTTGCCCCACTGCTGCAGGTCGCGGCGCGTCATGTCGAGCCCCACGCCGTAGCCGAACACGTGCGCGTTCGCCGCGTCGGCAGCAATCCGCCGCCCGCCCTTCGCGATCGCGACCACCATTTCTGTTTCGTAGTGAAGGTTCGAGGTTTTCGGCGGATACGCGACGTCGCCGCCATTCGGAACCACCGCATGCGCCGACTTGATGAAGAAGAACGGCTCTTCGCGCCCGTCGCCCCCCATTTCCTTTTGATGTTCGACGTAATTGCGGCCGACGCAGAAGATGCGCCGAACCGGAAACTGGTCGTCGCCACCCGTGATTGGCAGCGCCGACGGCGTCCACAACGGAATCGCGTATGCCATTACGGCCTCACTCTCTGGATTGACTTGAAGAAGGCGGATTCTAGCCCCGTGCGGCGAACTCCCGCTTCAGCATTTCACGCAGTTTGAAGCGCTGCATCTTGCCGGTGGCGGTGCGCGGGATTTCATCCAGCGCGCGGATCCAGCGCGGACGCTTGTGGCGCGGCAGCCGCGCCTCGCAGGCGCGCTGGGCGGCCTCAAGCGCTGCGTCCGCGTCGTTCGTCGGCACGACAAAAAGCGCGAGCCGCTCGAACCCGGCATCGTCGGTGACCGGAACGCAGGCCGCGTCGGCAACCGCGGCCTCTCCCTGCACCGCCTCCTCGACGTCGCCCGGCTGCACCCACTGGCCGGCGACCTTGATGAAATCGTCGGACCGGCCCTGGTGTGCGTAGAACCCTTCCGCGTCACAAACGAACACGTCGCGCGTGCAGAACCAGCCGTCAACGAATTGTTCCTGTGTCGCCTCGGGCCGGTTCGCGTAGCCCAGCGCAATCGCCGGGTGCCGCAGCCAGAGTACGCCCGGTTTGCCGGCCGCCACTTCGGCGCCCGCTTCGTCGCGCAGGACCGCGTCGACCCCGGTCAGTGGTCGCCCGGTGCGCGGACCCCGCACCGTTCCCGGTGGTGTCATCATGGCGACACAGAACGTTTCCGACATGCCGTACAGGCCGAGGATTTCGCGCCCGGTCGCCTGTTGCCAGGCGGCATTGACCGACGCCGGCAGCCGCTCGCCCGCGGAAACGAAGTAACGCACCGCCGCCAACGGCGCACGTGCGGCCTCGGATTGTTCGAGCAGCCGGCGGTAAAACGACGGCACGCTGAAGAATGCGGTCGGTCGGTGGCGCGCGACGAGCGCACAGATCGAATCCGGGTCCGCCCAATCCGGATGCAGGATCGCGGTTGCGCCGAGTGAGAGCGGTCCGAGCAGGCCGTGCTCGAGAGCATAGGAGAAAAAGAGTTTGGAGGTCGCGAGTACCCGGTCTCCAGCGCCGAGTTCGAGCACCTCGCGTAGACCCATGCCGGCGAGCAGCAGGTTGCCTTGCGTATGGATGATGCCTTTCGGCCGTCCGGTCGTTCCGGAGGAGTACAGCCAGAACGCCGGATCGTCGCGGCGCGCATCGTGCGCCGGCAGGTCGTCTCGTGCCGCACGCAATGCGTCGCGCCAGGACACGGCGCCCGACACGCGATGGGCATCGGCACCGACGACTACGAGTCCTCCGTCGGCGGCGAACTCCTGTGCGAGGTCCGGGCGTGCCGCAACGAAACCATCCTCGATCAATGCGACGCGCGCCGAACTGTCGGCGTGAATGTGACGGTAATCGTCTTCGGACAGCTTGCTGTTCAGCGCGACCGCAACCGCGCCTGCCCGCACCACACCGAGCCATGCCGCGGCCATGTCCGGCGTGTCGCGCATCAACAGCAGCACGCGCTCGCCCGGGCGTACACCCATCGCCGCAAGCGCACCCGCAGCGCGCCGCACCTGCCCGGCAAGCTGCGCGTAACTCAGCTGCGCGTCGCCGCAGATGAGCGCGGTGCGCGGACCGTGCTGCGCCAGCGCGATCTCGCCCAGCAACTCGTCGGCGGCGTTCATGGGTGAGACCGATTACACAGGGGCTTGGGCGGGAAAAGGCGCAGCGGGATTTCTTCTGGCATGCTAGCGCCGTGAACGTTCGAGCGTCAAACTGTTTGGTGTGCAAACGAATCATGCGTCAATTGCATGAAGCCGCGCCGATCTGATCCGCGAACGACGGCGCCCGTCCTCGTACAGGGTGGCCTGTCGGAATTGATCGGCTATCGGCTGCGGCGCGCGCAGCAGGAGTTGTTTCGTGATTTCGCCGCGAGTATCCCTGACCTGTCGCCAGGCCGCGCCGGCCTACTGATGCTGATCGAAGCCAATCCGGGGCTCACGCAAAGCCGCCTCGCGCACGCGATGGCGCTGGATCGTTCGACGATGGTGGGTGTACTGGATGCGCTCGAAGCGCGCGGTTGGGTCGAGCGGCGCAAGGGCAGGGATCGCCGCACGAACGGGTTGTGGCTGACGCGCGCGGGGCGCGTGCTGCTCACCCGCGTCAAGCGCCGCATCGCCGACCATGAGGCGCGCGTCACGGCGCGCCTGTCGCGCGTCGAGCGCGAACGGCTGCTCGTGCTGTTGACGAAGCTCTGCCCCGGCTAAACGAAAGCGGGGCGCCGCCTGGCGCCCCGCCGTATTGTCGAACGTGCAGATGGTTGAAACGGCCTGTACCGACTGCCGCTTAGTGGCTGTACGCGTTCTCGCCGTGTTCAGCGACGTCGAGCCCTTCGGTCTCCTGCTCGTCTGTCACTCGCAAGCCGGTGAACATGTCCACGAGCTTGAGAATGATGAACGTCACGATTGCGGTATAGACGATCGTGAACCCGACCCCCGCGAACTGGGCGGCAAGCTGCCCGCCGATGCTCTTGATCTCGCCGCCGAAGCCAGTGCCGCCGAGGCCCGGCGCCGCCAGAATGCCGATGCCGATCGCGCCAACGATACCGCCCACGCCATGTACGCCGAAGACGTCGAGCGAATCGTCGTAACCGAACATCTTCTTCAGGGAGCTCACCGCCCAGAAGCAGATGACCCCTGCCAAGGCGCCGAGGACGATCGCGCCCATCGGCCCCGCATTGCCGCAGGCCGGCGTGATTGCGACCAGGCCTGCGATTGCGCCGGATGCAGCGCCAAGCAGGCTCGGCTTGCCCTTGACGATCCACTCGGCGAAGGTCCAGCCGAGTACCGCGGCCGCCGTGGCGAGCTGCGTATTCATCATCGCCAGCGCGGCGCCGCCATTGGCTGCGACCGCGCTACCGGCGTTGAAGCCGAACCAGCCGGCCCAGAGTAGCGCCGCCCCCGTCAGCGTGAAGGTCAGGTTGTGCGGCGGCATCGCCACCTTGCCGTAGCTCTTGCGCGTGCCGAGAACAATCGCGGCCACCAGACCCGCGACGCCCGCGTTGATGTGCACCACGGTGCCGCCGGCGAAATCGATCGCACCCATGCCGCCGATCCAGCCGCCACCCCACACCATGTGCGCGATCGGCACGTAGCACGCGAACAACCACAGTGCCATGAACCACAGCACCGCGGAAAACTTCATCCGCTCGGCGAACGCGCCCACAATCAGCGCGGGCGTAATCGCCGCGAAGGTGAGCTGAAACACCGCAAAGAGCAACTCTGGAATGGTGCCTGATAGCGAGTCCGGCGTAATCCCGGACAGGAACACCTTGCCGAAGCCGCCGATGAAGCTGTTGCCTTCGCTGAAGGCCAGGCTGTAGCCGAACAGCACCCAGAGGATCGAGATCATCGAGAAGATGACCAGCACCTGCATGAGCACCGAGAGCACGTTCTTGGCGCGCACCATGCCGCCGTAGAACAGCGCCAGCCCAGGCACGATCATGATGATGACGAGCACCGTCGAGACCAGCATCCAGGCCGTGTCGCCGGTGTCGAGCTTCGCATCGGCGGCGTGTGCGACGCCGGCCGAGAGCAGCAGGCCGAGGATTGCGATGAGGGTTTTCATGTGATTCTCCTACAGTGCCGCCGCATCGGTTTCACCGGTGCGGATGCGGATGACCTTCTCGAGTTCGGACACGAAGATCTTGCCGTCGCCGATCTTCCCGGTGTTGGCGGACTTCTCGATCACTTCGATGACCTGATCGAGCATCTCCGTCTTGATCGCGACTTCGACCTTCACCTTGGGCAGGAAGTCGACGACATATTCGGCGCCACGATAGAGCTCGGTGTGGCCTTTCTGGCGACCGAATCCCTTGACTTCGGACACGGTGACGCCCTGCACCCCGATCGCGGAGAGTGCTTCGCGCACCTCGTCGAGCTTGAAGGGTTTGATGATTGCGGTAACGAGTTTCATAGTGATCTCCCGAAGCGCGGAGAGCGGAAGCCCCACCCGCCCGCGCTCGCTAGGTAGCGGTTAGAACGATTTGCTGACATAGAAGACAAACGCGGATTTCGCTGTGTCGTAGCCGGTGCCATCGACCCACCAGCTCGCGCCCGCGGCATTCTTCTTGACGTCGTTGTCCGTGTAGTACGCGCCGAGATTCAGGTCCTTGAACGTTCCCGAGGGCACCACGTACTTGGCTCCGATCTTCCAATCGTTGTAGCCCACCTTCGTTGCCGCGGCCTGGTTGCCGTCGTTTTTCACGTCCAGGAACCCGTAGTGTGCATTCACCGAAAAGCCGCTGTCGCCGATCGCGTAGTCGGCAAAGAGGTCGAGATATCCGGTGCCGTCGGTCTTATCTCCGTTCGCGTTCGGCTGCGCGCCAAAGTAATTCGTCAAGCTGTAGGAATACTTCAAACCGAGAAACTTCCAACCGAGCGCGGCATAGATCTCCGAAGTGTTGGCGTTGGGAACGCCAGGATTCGCGTTGCCGGGGTAGTAGTAGTAGATCGTGCCGAGGTCGTAGGAGAAGTCGCTTTTGCCGAAGTTTCCCTTGAATCCGGCGTAGAAGTCCCACTCGAGGCTCGAGTGCGTGTACGCCCCAAAATCCTCGAGCCAGCTGATGTTCGATGCCCAGGTGCCGGCATAGAAACCGCTGGCGTGCGCGTAGTCGAACCCGCCTTGTAGTGCGGGCTTACCCCCCGTCTGCGATGTGCCGCGGAAGATGTAATTGCTGTAGACACCGACGTTGGCGCTGAATGCGTGCGGGGATTCCGCGGCCTGCGCCTGTGCGAGCGCTGGAACGCAAAGCGTGCTGGTCAGCGCGAGGGTCAACAAAGGTTTGCGCATGGTGCTTCTCCGATCAGAAAGGGAAATGACGGATGCCTCTACGCAGCTTTCATGCCAGGGAATCTTCCCCCGCTTTTTCAATGCACTAAGAGGCACGCGCCGCGTCGTGGCAGACCAGGCGCACCAATGTGGAACGTCGATCGCAGCGCATGCCCAACCGTGGTGCAGTGCGGGTGCTAGACTCGAAACCCTACGCAAACGCGCCTTCCGATGGCCGACAGACACGTGATTGACGAGCTTGGCGAGCGCATCGCGCAGGCGATGCGCGAATCGCCCATGCAGGACCTGGACAAGAACCTGCACGCATTGCTCGGTGCGTTTTTCGACCGCTTCGACCTGGTGTTGCGCGAGGATTTCGAGGTGCAGAAAAAGCTGCTCGAGCGTGCACAAGCGCAGCTGGAGACGCTCGAGGCGCGTCTCGCGGAACTCGAGACGCGCAGCGGCTTGCATACGGGTTCCTGAGGACGCCTGAGCGGCGCCTGGTAAGGACCGCGTAAACCGTCTCGCCTTCTGCAGCGTTGTTTCTTCCCGAAAGGGGGGAGGCATGTCGCTGGCACTGGTGGCGAGCCGCGCGCTCGCCGGGATCGACGCTCCGGAAATTGCGGTCGAAGTACACCTCGGCCCGGGCCTTCCCGCATTCCACATCGTCGGGCTTCCCGACGCCGAGGTTCGCGAAGCGAAGGACCGCGTACGCGCCGCGCTCAATCACGCGCGATTCGAGTTTCCGATGCGGCGCATCACGGTGAATCTTGCGCCGGCCGATCTGCCAAAGGACTCGAGTCGCTTTGATCTGCCGATCGCGCTCGGCATTCTTGCAGCGAGCGGGCAACTCGAGCGCGACGCGCTCGCAGGCTACGAATTCGCGGGCGAACTATCGCTCAGCGGTGAATTGCGGACCGTGCGCGGTGCGTTTGCCATGGCCTTGCACGCGAAGCATGCGGGCCGTGCCTTCGTCCTCCCGGCAGCCAACGCGCGCGAGGCTGCGCTCGCGGGCCACACGCGGGTGCTGCCCGCGCAAACCCTGCTCGAGGTCTGCGCGCATCTCGCGGGTGAGGTCGTGATCGAATGGCAGCGTCCGGCGCCGCCCGTTCCGCGCGGTCCCGTCCCCGATCTGTGCGACGTGAAGGGACAGTCTGCGGCCAAGCGCGCGCTCGAAGTGGCTGCCGCGGGCCACCACGGCGTACTGTTGGTCGGGCCACCGGGGACCGGCAAATCGATGCTTGCGGCGCGTTTCCCCGGATTGCTTCCTGCGCTGGACGAGACCGAGGCGCTTGACGTGGCGGCAGTGCACTCGGTCTCCGGGCGCGGGTTCGACGTCGCGCGCTGGGGCGAGCGGCCGTTCCGCGCGCCGCACCATTCGGCCTCGAGCCGCGCGTTGGTCGGGGGCGGCAATCCGCCGCGTCCCGGCGAGATCTCCCTCGCGCATGGCGGCGTCCTGTTTCTCGATGAGTTGCTGGAATTTCCGCGCGATGCGCTCGAAGCGCTGCGCGAGCCGCTCGAGACCGGGTTCGTGTCCATCGCGCGCGCAGCGCACCACGCCCGCTTTCCAGCAAACTTCCTGATGATTGCGGCGATGAACCCCTGTCGCTGCGGTTATCTCGGGCATCCGAACCTGCGCTGCCGATGCACGCCCGAACAGATCGATCGCTATTGCGCAAGACTGTCGGGCCCACTGCTCGACCGGATCGACCTGCGCGTCGAGGTGCCTGCGCTGGCGCACGATGAAATCCTGGCAGCGGGCGCGGGCGAAGCGAGCGCGTCGGTCTGCACGCGCGCGGCGGCCGCCCATCGGCGCCAACTGGAGCGACAAGGCAGGCCGAACGGCCGGCTTGGGCCCGCAGAGATCGAACGCTTCTGCGTTCCCGATCAGGCCGCGCGCCGACTCCTCAAGCAGGCGTTCTCCCAGCTCGGCTTGTCGGCACGCGCGGCACACCGGGTGCTCGGCGTCGCCCGCACGGTGGCCGACCTTGCGGGAAGCGACGCGATCGGCGCAGAGCACCTCGCCGAAGCGATTCAATACCGGCGCACCCCGCGCGCCTGACGACCCGGTTATAGTCGCGCGGCATGGCAACCTACGCGATTGGCGACGTCCAGGGCTGTTACGACGAACTCCGCGAGTTGCTGGAGGTCATCGCATTCGATCCCGGCCGGGACCGATTCTGGTTCTTCGGCGATCTGGTCAATCGCGGGTCCGAGGCGCTCTCGTCGCAGGGAAGGCAGTTTCCCTAGACGCTGCCTGCGGTTGCGCAGCCAAGGAGAAGGCGGCTCTTCCGCGTTGGAAGTATTTGCCTAGCGGCGCATTCTCGGCCGCGGGTACAACCGAGCGCAATAGCGTGTGGTCACGATCTACAGCGCCTCGATGAACTGCTCGATCGACACGCCAGCCTGCTTCAGTACGCCAGCGAGCGTCCCGGTCTTCAGCGCGCGATGATTGGGCACTACGCAGCCACTCGAGCCCCGACGCAACACGATGTGACTTCCGCGCTGTCGTGCCACCGTAAACCCAAGTCGCCCCAGCGCACGCACCACCTCTGCCCCGGAGACCCGGGGCAGTTTAGGCATGCTCTGCGACTTCGAACGTCGTCACCAGCGGTTTGCCGACCGGCCCAAGCGGGAATTCTTCCAGATAGAGCTCGGTCGCCTCGCGCAGATTGGCGATCGCCTCTTCGATCGACTCGCCTTCGGAGGTCGTGCCGGTCTCGGGATTCAAGGCGGTGAATCCCCCTTCAGGAGCGGGGAGCAGAACGGCGGTCAACATCATGATGGGTGCTCCGGTTGTTTAGCCAAGGATTTCGGTTTGCCGTCCTCGAGCAGCATAGCGATCACCTCGCACAGGTTGGCGCGCAGCTCGTCGAGCGTTGCGCCCTGGCGGTGCGCGCCGGCGAACCCGGGCAGGTAGCCCACGTAGCGTTGCGCGTCCGGGCAGCGCTCGATGACGGCGGTGTAGGCGTGCATGACGATCCTCGGCAGCAGACCGCTGTCATTTTAGCTGCTAGGGGGGCCCCGCGTGCGGGGGTGCACGGGGGTCGTTCGCCAATTCGTTTCCTGCGCGAAGCATAATCGGACCGACGCGGCGACGGCGAAGCCGCGGCTGCGCTGATCGCCGAGGCCATCCAATACCGGCGCACCCCGCATCCCTGACGACCCGGTTATAGTCGCGCGGCATGGCGACCTACGCGATCGGCGACGTCCAGGGCTGCTACGACGAACTCCGCGCGCAAATGGGGTCAGAGTCGATTTGCCGACACGCGCGGGCGAATGGTGCAGGCAACGAACGCAGCGGGGGCGAGCAGCTACCAGGTGAACGCGCTCGGGCAGCGGGTGAGGAAGACGAACGCTCAAGGGGAAACGGAAAAGCGGTCTTTCATTGCGACACAAAGGGAAGGCTGGCCTGGCTCACCCGAACGGGTAGTGTGCGCATAAGCCCTCCCCGGTGATACTCGATCGCGAACGGAGGCGCGCAGCATGAGAGCGGCGCGCTCGAGGACGCGGCGGAGGGGGGGCGAACGGCGGTGGGCTGCGCACGCGCTCGAGCAAGACGGAATGCCGGGGCGTTCGTGCTCGCACTCGTCGTTGCTGCGGCCGTTTCGGTTCGCGCCCAAGCCCAAAGCGAGATCATCGTCGATAACGGCAGCGCCGCCTTCAGCACGGTAGGCACCTGGCCAACCAGCACGTCGGTGCCTGGCTTCGAAGGGGCGAACTACCAAAGCCACGTTGCCAATGGCGTTCCGCCTTCTGCAGTCGTGGTCGATAACGGTGATGCGGGGTTCAGTGTCACCGGCACGTGGGCCGCGAGCACGGCGGTCTCGGGCTACCTGGGGGTGAACTACCAGCACCACTACGCCAACGGCGAGCCGCCCACGGCGATCGTCGCGGACAACACTTCGGGCAGCCCCACGGGTACCTGGCCGACCAGCACCTCGGTTGCGGGCTACTACGGCACGAACTACCAGCACCACGCAGCGGGCACAGGGACCGAGAGCTTTAGCTGGACGCTGAATGTGGCCACGGCGGGCAGCTACGAGGTCTACGCGCGCTGTGACCTGCCCAGGTTCTTTGACCCAATCGTAACTTCGGAGAATGGCTTCCGTTTCAGAGAGGGAGCCCATGAAGAAGAGCCGTTTCAGCGAAGAACAGATGGTTGCGATCCTGCGGGAGGCCGACAAAGCGCCAGTTCCCGAGGTCGCCCGAAAGCACAAGGTCAGCGAGCAGACCATTTACGTCTGGAGGCAGCGTTTCGGGAAGTTGGAACCTGCCGACGTGAAACGCCTGCGACAGCTTGAACTCGAGAATTCGAAGCTCAAAAAGCTCGTTGCCGAGCGCGATCTCGAGATTGAGACGATGAAGGAAATCAACCGCCGAAAGTGGCGAGCTCGCAGGTGCGCCGGAACAGATCGATCGCTATTGCGCAAAACTGTCGGGCCCGCTGCTCGACCGGATCGACCTGCGTGTCGAGGTGCCTGCGCTGGCGCACGATGAAATCCTGGCAGCGGGCGCGGGCGAAGCGAGCGTGTCGGTCCGCACGCGCGCGGCGGCCGCCCATCGGCGCCAACTGGAGCGCTAAGGCAGGCCGAACGGCCGGCTTGGGCCCGCAGAGATCGAACGCTTCTGCGTTCCCGATCAGGCCGCGCGCCGGCTCCTCAAGCAGGCGTTCTCCCAACTCGGCTTGTCGGCACGCGCGACACACCGGGTGCTCGGCGTCGCCCGCACGGTGGCAGACCTCGCGGGCACCGACGGTATCGGCGCAGAGCACCTGGCCGAGGCGATTCAATACCGACGCGCCCCGAGAACCTGACGACTCTGTGCTCCGCAAAGAGCGGTTGCAGGCGAAGGGCGAAGACGAACTCCCATTTGTTTTGATTGTTTTAATTTTTTTCCTAGAGGCACACTTTCAGCCGCAGAGGTAAAATTGTTAATGTTTGGCTGACATTCAAGGCAGTAACGTGAACACCCGAGATCCGCACACGCTCATCGAGAAGCTCAAGAACCTGCCCCCGGAACGCGTGGCTGAGGTCGAGGACTTCGTGGACTTCCTGCGCACGCGCGATGGGGAGCGCGCGGCGGTGCGCGCGGCCACCCGCGCGGCCGAGCCCGCATTCGCCAGGGTGTGGGAGAACGAGGACGATGCCGCCTACGACAAGCTATAGCTTCGGCGACATCGTTTTAGTTCCCTTTCCCTTCACTGACCAGAGCGCGACCAAGCGCCGCCCTGCCGTCGTTGTCTCGAGCAACAGCTATCACCGCAGCAGCCCTGACCTCATCATCATGGCCGTCACCAGCCAGGCGCGGCCCGCCGGCGCGCTCGGCGAGGTCCCGATCAAGGACTGGAAGGGCGCGGGGCTGATCAAGCCTTCCGTCGTGAAACCCGTCATCACCACCATCGAAGCCTCGCTCGTCATTCGCCGGCTCGGGCAGCTAAAGAAGGAAGAGCAGGAAGCGCTCCGGAAGGCGATCCGCAAGATCGTCGGCTGACACAACAACGCGCCACGCGCGTGACGACCCGGTTATAGTCGCGCGGCATGGCGACCTACGCGATCGGCGACGTCCAGGGCTGCTACGACGAACTCCGCGAGCTGCTCGAGGTGATCGCGTTCGATCGCGACCGTGACTGCCTCTGGTTCGTCGGAGATCTCGTCAATCGCGGCCCGCAATCGCTCGAGGTCCTGCGCTTCGTGCGCGCACTCGGCGAGCGTGCGGTGACCGTTTTGGGAAATCACGATCTGCACCTGCTCTGCGTACATGCGGGATTCGCGAAGCGCCGCAAGGACGACACGCTCGACGCGCTGCTCGATGCGCCGGACATTGACGCGCTCGTCGACTGGCTGCGCACGCCGGTCGATGATGCACGTGGACGGTCGCTATGCGATGGTGCACGCCGGGCTGCTGCCGCAATGGACGATCGACAAGGCGCATGCGTTGGCCCGCGAAGTGGAGAGCGCTCTCGCAGGTGCGAACTACCGCGACTTCCTCGCCAATTTGTACGGGGACGAGCCCCGGGAATGGAGCGACGCACTCGAGTCCTGGGACCGCCTGCGCCTGATCGTCAATGTCATGACGCGGATGCGATTCTGTTCGCGCGCGGGACAGGTGGAGGTGCGCGCCAAGGGACGCGATGCGCCGGCGGGATACGCACCGTGGTTCGAGATGCGACCCGCACGCGACGAACCGGCGATCGTCTGCGGCCACTGGTCGACGCTCGGCTTGAAGCTGAGCGAGCGGCTCGCGGCACTCGATACCGGCTGCGTGTGGGGCGGATCGCTCAGTGCGCTGCGGCTCGACGACCGCACGCTCTTTCAAACGCCGTGCCCGCGTCACCAGCGCCCCGGTGCCGACTGATCGAGGAAGGGATTTCGGATGACCGACTGCGCGACCTGCTCGAAGCGTACGCCGCGCGCATCCGCGCCGCGTTCTAGTTGTTCGCAATCTTTTCGACGCGCGTGATCCCGCCGCCGGTGACCAGGCGCACGCGGTCGCCGCGCGCGAACGTTTCTGCACCGATGTACTTGCACGATGGCGCGCAGTTCCCCCGTATTGAGCTCGACGAGGATCTCGAGTGCATCGCGTTTCGTGAGCTGCCCTTCGAGCGCCTCGCCCGCCATCGACCCGGCGACCGAGCCGAGAACCGCACCGACGGCCGCGCCGCGCCCCTTGCCGACTTCGCTGCCCGCGAGTCCGCCGACGACCCCGCCGACAACTGCGCCCACACCGGAATTGGTCCCGGGCAGAGTGACGGCCCGCACGGAGTCCACCGTGCCGAAGCGCACGGTCTTTTCGTTGCGCGGGGGCGAGGGCGGCGGCTTGGGTTCGGAGCGCGCCTGACCTTGGGGTGTGCCGTCGCGAGGCGGATCACCCTCTTCACCCGAGCCGTTCGACGCGCAGCCCGCAAGCAGCGCCGCGCTCGCCGCGACGATGCATGCGGCGTGTAACAGTTCACGCATTCCAGGGTGAAAAGCCAAACGCCGTGCGAAAGGACGCTTCGATTTCATCCCGCGTCGGCTTGTGATTCTGACCGCCGCGATGCGCAATCTTGATCGCGCCCATGACGGCGCCTAGCCGCGCGGTCGTCGGCCAGTCCCAGCCCGCGGCAATGCCGTGCAGCAGCCCGGCGCGGTAGGCGTCGCCGCAACCGGTTGGATCGACCACTTGGGCCGCCTCGACGCAAGGAATCTCGTGACGCTGGCCATCGGTGAGTACCACCGAACCGCGTCCGCCCAAGGTGACCACCAGCGCCTTGACTTGCTTCGCGAGCGTCGCGAGATCGACGCCGGTTTTCTGTTCCAGCATCTTGCCCTCGTAGTCGTTCACGGCGACGAAGTCCGCCAGGCGTACGAACTCCTGCAATTCGTCGGCCGAGAACATCGGCAGGCCCTGACCCGGATCGAACATGAATGGCAGGCCGAGCGCCGCACATTCGCGCGCGTGCTGCAGCATGCCGTCCTTGCCGTCGGGCGAGACGATCGCGAGCGTTGCCTTGAGCGCAGAGGTCACGGCGTTTTCATGCGCAAAATTCATCGCGCCCGGATGAAACGCAATGATCTGGTTGTCGTCCAAATCCGTGGTGATGAAGGCCTGCGCGGTGAACTGGCCGTCAACGTGTTTCACCTGAGCGTTCGAGATTCCGAGATCGTCCAGGCGCTCCAGGTAGGGCTGAATGTCGTCGCCGACGGTTGCCATCACGATGGGCGTCTCGCCGAGCAACTTGAGGTTGTAGCCGATATTGCCTGCCGTGCCACCGAACTCGCGCCGCATCTCGGGCGTGAGAAAGCACACATTGAGAATATGCAGTTGCTCGGGCAGCAGGTGGTTCTTGAAGCGGTCCGGGAACACCATGATGGTGTCATAGGCGATTGATCCGGTGACAAGAATGCTCATAGCGGTGCGGTCTCGGGATAGAAAAGGTAAAGCCGGAAACCGGCTGCGCGCAGGCCCTGCGGGTCGAATTCGACGCTGACCACCTCCTCGGCGCCGGGCGCGATGCCGCCGTGGCGCTTGGACAGTGCGTCCCCAGTCCCGAGGTAATCGCGCGGATAAAGGATCCGCCGCACCACGGGCTCGTCGCGTCGGTCGATGAGTGTGAGTTCGAGCGCCGGGTACTCCTGCGCAAAGGGCGCGCGATTGCGAACCACCGCCGTCAAGCGAATGATCCCGCCACGTTTCGGGTCGGTTCGCAGCTCCGACGATTCGATGCTCATCAACGCAGGCTGGCGCGGAAGATAGACCCTGCAGTCGAGTACGTCGCAGGCGGCCTCCAGCTGCGGGCGGATCTGCGGCGCGAGGAGGACGAGCTCGGTGCGGAAATGAATGGCTGCTTGTGCTGCGAGCGCGACGAGCGCAAGCAGCGAGAGAAAGCCCCACAGAACGACAAAGTGCGGGCGCGATGGCGTTTCGGCCAGGAACGCCGCATCGTCTTCAGTCGGATTCATGGCCCGGGCACGCATGCGCGCGGCGTAGGCGGCGCCGGCGGCTTTGGCCGCCGCGTCACGCTCGGCTTTGGCCTGCGCGTCCTTTTCGGCCTCCGCCGCGAGGCGCGACGGATCGAACAAGGCCAACTGGGGCGAGGGCCCGACGCGCGCTGCGGCGCCATCGTCCTCGATCACCTGAGCGACCCCGTTGAACACCTCGTTGCACTTCCCGCAGCGTACGCGGCCACCGCGCGCAGAAAGCTGTGCCGCCTGCGCGCGAAACGTGGTGCCGCAGTTGGGGCATTGTGTGACCAGGCTCATCGGCGAATTCCTTCCATCAGCACCCAGCCCTCCTCGGTTGCGCCAACACGGTCGTCGAACGCCGCCGCGTAGGCCGCATGCACGTCGCTGAGCTGGGTTTCGAGCAGACCCGAAAGCGCCAAGCGGCCGCCGTGGCAGGTACGGGCGGCAAGTAACGGTGCCAGCGTGATGAGCGGATTTGCAAGGATATTGGCGATCACGATGTCGTACTCGCCGTCGGGCAACGCATCGGGCAGATAGGCGCGCATCGCGACGTCGTTGCGTTGCGCGTTCTCCTGCGTCGCGACGATCGACTGTGGATCGGTGTCGACTGCGTCGACCTTCGCGGCACCGAGTTTGCCTGCGGCAATCCCCAATATACCCGAGCCGCAACCGTAATCCAGCACCCGCGGTGCGGACCTGCAATGCCGGAGTGCCTGCACCAGCCATGCGAGCACGAGCCGCGTCGTAGGATGAGACCCGGTACCGAAGGCGAGACCCGGGTCGAGGCGCACGACGACGGCCGCGGCATCCGCCGGCGCGTCATGCCAGCTCGGGACGACCCACAGTCGCCCTGCAATCTCGAGTGGCACGAACTGCGCCTGTGAGCGACGTACCCAATCGTCGTCCTCGATGCGTTCGACGCGTTCGACGCGCAGCGCCTGCACGGGATCGAGCCCCGCAATGCGCGCGGCGTCGCGCAGGATCCGGTCGGCGTTTGCATCGTGGTCGAGCAATACTTGAAGACGGTTAACCCGCCAGGCGACGGGTGCATCCCAGTGCGGCTCGGCGAAATGCGGAGCCTCCTGTGCGGTTCCGGCCTGTGCGTCCTCGATCGCGACCGAGTGCGCGCCGGCCTCGAGCAGCGCTTCGGATAGCGCGTCCGCTTCGGCGTGCGCGAGTTCTAGGGTTATGGCTTGCCAGGGCATCGTCGCGCGCTACCTCCCACCCCGCTGCTCCTCGATGAGCTTATTCTCGAGGTAGTGGATGGACACGCCGCCGCGCACGAACCGCGCGTCGTTTAGCAGTTCCTGTTGCAGCGGGAGATTGGTGCGGATGCCTTCGATCACCATTTCCGAGAGCGCCACCCGCATCCGCCGAATGGCTTGCTCGCGCGAAGCGCCGTAGGCAATGACTTTTCCGATCAAGGAATCGTAGTGCGGCGGGACACTATAGCCGTGATAGATGTGGGAATCGACGCGGATGCCCGGTCCGCCCGGCGGATGGTAGGACGTAATCCGGCCCGGCGAAGGCGTGAAGCGGTAGGGGTCCTCCGCGTTGATGCGGCATTCGATGGCATGGCCGCGAACCTGGATGTCCCGCTGCCGGAAGTGCAGCTTCTCGTTTGCCGCGATCCGGATCTGCTCCTGCACGATGTCGATGCCGGTGACCATCTCGGTGACCGGGTGCTCGACCTGGATGCGTGTGTTCATCTCGATGAAATAGAACTCGCCATCCTGGTACAAAAATTCAAAGGTGCCCGCGCCCCGATAGCCGATCTTGCGGCAGGCGTCGACGCAGCGCTCGGCGATCTTATCGCGCAACTTCGCCGGCAGATCGGGCGCCGGTGCCTCCTCGACGATTTTCTGGTGTCGGCGTTGCAGCGAGCAGTCGCGCTCGCCGAGAAATACTGCATTCTTGTGACTGTCGGCAAGGATCTGGATCTCGATATGGCGTGGATTCTCGAGAAATTTTTCCATGTACAGCATTGAATTGCCGAACGCCCCCTGCGCTTCGGCGCGCGTCGTGTTGACCGCGTGTAGCAGGGCCGCCTCGGTGTGTACCGCGCGCATGCCGCGCCCGCCGCCGCCGGCGGCGGCTTTGATGATGACCGGATAGCCGAGACGGCGCGCGATGCGCACGATGTCCCTGCCTTCTTCCGGCAATGCCCCATCCGAACCCGGAACCGTAGGCACGCCCGCCTTCATCATCGTTTGCCTGGCGCTCACTTTGTCGCCCATGAGGCGAATGTTCTCGGGCCGCGGTCCGATGAACACAAACCCGGAGCCCTCGACCTTTTCCGCGAAATCGGCGTTTTCGGCGAGGAACCCGTACCCCGGGTGTACCGCTTCGGCGTCGGTGACCTCGGCGGCGCTGATGATGGCGGGAATGTTGAGGTAGCTGTGGGTCGCGCTGGGCGGGCCGATGCAGACCGATTCGTCGGCGAGCTTCACATATTTCGCTTCAGTGTCGGCCTCCGAATGCACGACCACCGTGCGAATGCCCATTTCCCGGCAGGCGCGCTGGATGCGCAGTGCGATTTCGCCGCGATTCGCGATCAGGATCTTTTCAAACATGTCCGGTGGAATTTTCGAGCTGGCGGCGGAGTGCCGTCCTGCGCCCCGGGCGCCGATTGCAACGCCACGCCATCAGGCGATCACGAACAGCGGTTGACCGTATTCGACCGGTTGCCCGTTTTCGACTAGGATCGCGACGACAGTTCCCGAGGCATCGGCCTCGATCTCGTTCATCAATTTCATCGCCTCGATGATGCAGATCGTCTCGCCCTCCTTGACGGTCTGGCCAATTTCCATGAACGGCTTCGCATCCGGCGCGCTTGCGCGATAGAAGGTGCCGACCATCGGTGCCTTCATCGTGTGGCCCTGCTCTGCCGTCGCCGCAGCAGTGTCTGCGGCTGTGGCTGTCGGCGTCGGCGCGGAAGGCGCCGCGGCGGCGATCCCCGCGGCCGGCGCGACCGAGATCTGGCCGCCCTTCGCAATGCGCACCTTCTCCTCGCCTTCGGTAATTTCCAACTCGGCGATTCCCGACGCTTCGACGAGATCAATCAGTTTCTTCAGCTTGCGCAGATCCATTGGCGGCTCCTTCTTCGCTGTTCTGTGTCAGGCGCCGGGCTGCGGCCCGGCGCTGGCGCTATTTCCCGGCGACCCGCTCGAGCGCAAACCGCAGCCCGAGGTCGTACCCCAGACTGCCGAGTCCGCAGATCGTACCGAGCGCGACGTCGGAGAAATATGAGTGGCGCCGGAATGGTTCGCGCGCGTGCACGTTCGAGAGATGGACTTCGACGAAGGGGATGGCCACCGCGGTCAGCGCATCCCGCAGTGCGACGCTGGTATGGGTATAGGCGGCGGGGTTGATCACGATGAAACGGACTGCTTCGTCGCGGGCAGCCTGCACCCGTTCGATCAGGGCGCCTTCCGTGTTGCTTTGGAAGCAGCGCACGTCGACACCGGCGCGCCGGCCCGCGGCCTGTAGCCGGGCGTCGATCTGGGCGAGCGTCTCCCGTCCATAGATCTTCGGTTCACGCGTTCCGAGAAGGTTGAGGTTCGGCCCATGGACGACCAGAACGATCTTTCGGGTTCGATTAGCCTTTTTCTGCATTTTCGTGCAAGTAGGCCGCATTTTAGCCCACGTTCCGGGCTAATCGATGCACTTGGGGTCCAGGCCCTGGACTACGATGCCTCTATTTAGCGTCACTCTTAAGCATCTCTTTGATTTGATGCTCAACTTCACTCCGCCGAAGGATTCCAAGCTTTCGGCTCACGATCACGCCGCTTCGGTCCAGAATCACCGTGTAGGGAAGCGCCCCCGCCGCGTTGCCTAGCTTGCGCATGACGTCTATGCCGCCGGCATCGGCAATAAGTACCGGATACGTGATTCCGTATTTAGACGCATATTCAACGACGTTAGACACAGAATCGACGGCGATACCTACTATTTCTAAACCATTTGAAGAATACTTTTCGCGCAAGGCAATCAACATCGGAATCTCTTCGCGGCACGGGGCGCACCACGTCGCCCAGAAATTAACCAGGACGATCTTCCCCCGCCACTCTGAAATCTGCCGCGTGTGACCGGTCAGGTCGGGCAGGGGAATTAGCTGGAGATCGGCCGCGCCGCTCCCGGACTGCAGCAGAATCGGGCCAACCACGACTCCAGCCAGTGCGGCGGCCGCGCCAACCCCGCTGAGAACCAGCCACTCGCGACGGCTGAGCGCCATTGATCGGTGCGTGTGTCGCTCGACCTAGCCGCGCGCGGCCGGATCGAGCAGTTCGCTGACCTGCGCGATTCCGGCGCGATCGATCACGCGGCCCGCGACCGAGGTCTTGAGCGCGAGACGTTCGTCACGCGGATCGAGCACCGTCAGTTTGAGCGGAACGCCGTTCCAGTCGAGCGACAGGATGCTGGCCGCGGTTGCCCGATCGCCCGCATAGCGCTTCGCGTGCGCCGCAGCGTAGGGTATGCCCTGGTCAAGCAGGTACACCTCGATGTCCTTCGTGCTCTCGGGAAAGAGCTGCAATTCGATCTCCGCGTAACGCCCGGCAATCCCCCTCAAGACCATTCCGGTGAGATACGGATTGAATCGCTCGAGGGCGCGCATGGCATCAAGGGCAATCTCACGCAGGGCACGAATACGTTCCGGGTGCTCGTCTGCCTGATAGATCGCGCGGTAGGTCTCGAGCTCCGCTTCGACTTCGTGATTCGCGGGTAGCCCCTGACCTTCGTCGATGCCAAGCTGACGGGCCGCCTTGCGCTTGGCAAGTGCGAAGTCGTCGACCCCGTCCTCGGCCATGATGCGCGCTGCGGCGGCCGCAATATGTGAACGGATTCCGTTTTGCCGCTTGCCGTGCCGTCCCATCACATGCATTCCCCACAGAACGGGCCGAAATCATAACGCATCGCTTAGAATCGGCGCCCTTTCGCGTCGTACAGATGGCGAACCACCTTCACGTACTGGGAGTTTGCGGCACCTTCATGGGCGGCCTTGCGGCGCTTGCCCGCGCGGCAGGTTTCCGCGTGACGGGTTGCGATGCGGAGGTCTACCCGCCGATGAGCGATCAGCTTGCGGCGCTTGGCATCGAACTCATCGAAGGCTACGCCGCGGAACAGATCAAGCTCGCCCCGGATTTGTGGGTCGTCGGGAACGTCGTCAAACGCGGTAATCCATTGATGGAAGCGATCCTCGAGCGCGGCGAGCGCTTCGTTTCCGGCCCCGCGTGGCTTGCCGAAGAGATCCTGTTCGGGAAGTGGGTGCTGGCGGTCGCCGGTACCCATGGGAAAACCACGACCAGCGCGATGCTGGCGTGGATTCTGGAGTATGCCGGGAAGGATCCGAGTTTCCTGATCGGCGGGGTTCCCGGAAACTTCGGGGCCTCTGCGAGACTCGGTCAGTCGGATTACTTTGTAATCGAGGCAGACGAGTACGACACGGCGTTTTTCGACAAGCGATCAAAGTTCGTCCACTACCGGGCAAAGACTGCGATTCTGAATAATCTGGAGTTCGATCATGCCGACATCTTCGGCGATCTTGCTGACATCGAGCAGCAATTTCACAACTTCGTACGAATACTGCCAAGAAATGGGAAAATCATTCTAAATGCCCGCGACGTGACGCTTCCGCGGGTGCTGGCGAAGGGGTGCTGGACCGCGCTCGAGCGTTTTGGCGCCCTCGACGGTTGGGAAGCGAGTGCCTTGGCCGGCGGCGTGGATTTCGACGTGCAGTGGCAGGGCGGGTCGACCGGTCGCGTGGCCTGGGCACTCTCGGGGGAGCACAACCGGATGAATGCGCTTGCGGCGATCGGCGCCGCACGCCACGCGGGCGTAGCGCCGGCGCTCGCCTGCGAAGCGCTCACGCGGTTCGAGGGCGTGCGCCGCCGCATGGAGGTGCGCGGAACAGTGCGCGGTGTCACGGTGTACGACGATTTCGCCCATCATCCGACGGCGATTCGCGTCACGATCGAAGGTCTGCGCGCGCGTACAGGGGATGCTCGCATCATTGCCGTACTCGAACCGCGCTCGAATACGATGAAGGCCGGCGTGCTGAAGGATGCGCTCCCAGGCAGCCTTGCGGGCGCCGACCTCGCGTTCGTCTATGGCACGGGGCTCACCTGGGACCCCGCGATCGTGTTCGCCGAGCTCGGTACACGCGTGCAATGCCACACCGATCTCAAGGCGCTTGCCGACGCGGTCGTTCGGGCGGCACGCCACGGCGACCAGGTGCTCGTCATGTCGAACGGCAGCTTCGACGGATTGCACGGCCGGCTGCTCGAGGGGCTTGCGCGCGCGGGCGCTGACACAGATCAAGGGCCCGGCACGCGCGCACCGTAGGCTCGCAGCTCGCACGCTGCACCCAGACCCAGTACCCGGTACCCAGTACGTCACGCCGGAAAAACGGAGCACCGCATGCACTTCATGATCATCATCCTCGTGTTCCTTCTCGCCATTGTGGTGTGGGGCTTTTTTCACGCCAATCCGACCGGCGTATCGGGCGCAAAACTTGCAGCCGCAAACGTCCTCATCCTGGTTGGCGCGGTCGCCATCGGGGCGATGGTCGGCACCGCACTCTACGGGGACGCCGTCAGCGTCAAGGCGGACGAGAAGGGCATGGCGACCTACCTCGCGATCATGGCCGCAGGGACCTCGTTTCTTATCGTCGTCGCCGCCGGCGGATTGATTCGCAACCTCGTCGTCTTCCCGCTTTCGAAGCGTGCGCCGCCCCCCCCGGGCGCGGCATGATCATTTACCTGCACGGTTTCAACAGTGCGCCCGCGTCGCACAAGGCGCGTGCCATGCAGGCGTACATGGATGCGCGTGGAATCGGCGATCGATTGATCTGCCCCGCGTTGCCGCACCAGCCCGAAGCGGCGATTGGGCTCATTGAGACGGTGTACGCGCGTCATGCGGCGCAGAACGTGACCTTCGTCGGTAGCTCGCTCGGCGGGTTCTATGCGACCTGGTTCGCGGAGAAGTATGCCCGGCGTGCCGTGCTGATCAATCCGGCGATCCGACCCGACCTGGGTCTCGAAGCCTTCCTCGGCCCGCAGCAGAATCTCTACACGGACGAACCGTTCGAGCTGACGCGGTCGCACCTCGCCGGCTGGCGCGCGCTCGTCGTCGAGCGCGTCGACCCCGAGCGCTACCTGCTTGTGCTGGAGACCGGCGACGAATTGCTCGACTGGCGCGAGACGGCGCGCAAGTACGAAGGCGCGCGGACCGTGATTCGCGACGGCGGCGACCACACGCTGCAGAGTTTTCCGGAGCATCTGCCGCGTATTCTTGCGTTTGCAGGCATCACCGAGGACCGGGCGCGGTGATTCGCGCGCAGGCGGTGCGCACGCCTGCCCCTATAATCCCCGGCGCGATGCAGGTGCTGTACGAAGAGTCGGGCGACTTGCGTGTCGCTGCGGTGCTCGCCCAGTCAACGGCCTCTTACCAGGTCGAGACGCCGCACGGCCGGCGCATCAAAGTCAAGATGAGCAACGTGCTGATGCACTTCGAGCGGCCTGCAGCCGCGGAACTGCTGGCGCAGGCGCAGCGCTACGCGGAGGCGCTCGAGACGGACTTCCTGTGGCAGTGCTGCGGCGCACGCGAGTTCGACTTTCAGGAACTCGCACGCGATTACGTTGGTCATGAGCCGACGCCGGTGGAAGCCGCGGGCTTGCTGCTGAAATTGCACTCGGCTCCAATGTACTTTTATCGCCGCGGCCGGGGGCGCTTTCAGGCCGCAACCGAGGAGACGCTCAAGCGCGCCATCGCGAGTCTGGAAAAAAAGCGCAACACACAAGCGCGCATCGAGACGTGGACCGAACAGCTTGCACGCGGCGAGTGCCCGGACGCGATCGTGACGTTGAAGGACGAGTTGCTCTATGCCCCGGATCGCAACAAGCCTGAAACGAAGGCATTCGAACAGGCCTGCAAGCAGACCCGGTTGGCGCCGGCGCGTCTGTTCGAGCGCTGCGGCCTGCTATCCGACAGCTACGCCTACCACCTGAACGCCTTTCTTCACGAATTTTTTCCGCGCGGTGCGCGGTTTGCGGCGCATGCCGTCCCGACCGTGCCGGAGGATCTTCCGCTCGCCGAGCATGCCGCCTTTAGCCTGGACGACGTCGGCACGACTGAGATCGACGACGCCTTTTCCGTGGCGCGCACGGCCGACGGCGGATTGCGCATCGGGGTTCACATCGCGGCCCCGGTGCTTGGGTTTGAACCCAATTCACCGATCGACGCCATTGCCCGCGAGCGACTTTCGACGGCCTACATGCCAGGGCAGAAATTCACCATGCTGCCCGAGGACGTGATCGATCGATTCTCGCTCGATCACGGCACGGCGCAACCCGCGATGTCGCTTTATGTCGACGTGTCGCCCGAAGATTTCTCCGTCCGCGGGCACACCTCACGCCTCGAACGTGTGCGCATCGACGCGAACCTGCGCCACGCGCAGTACGATGCGCTGAACGACGCATTTGTCGCCGGTACGGCCTGTGGCCTGCCGTTCGAGGACGCGTTGCGTACGCTGTGGCAATTTGCCTGCGCACTCGAAGCGCGGCGCGGCAAGCCCGCGGTCAATACGGGGTTCGACGAATTCATGGTCATGCTCGACAACGGGCGCGTCGAGATTCGTCCGCGCAAACGTGGCGCGCCACTCGACAAACTGGTCGCCGAATTGATGATCCTCGCGAACACGACCTGGGGTACGCTGCTCGCCGAACGCGATATCGCGGGGATCTACCGCGTGCAGACGTCGGGCAAGGTCCGCCTCAGCGTGCACCCTGAGGCGCATGACGGGCTCGGGGTCTCGTGCTATGCGTGGATGACCTCGCCGCTGCGGCGCTACGTCGATCTCGTAAACCAGCGCCAGCTCGCCGCCACACTGGCGGGGCGGCGCCCACCGTTCGGACGCAGCACCGACGCGCTGTTGTCGGCGATGCGCGCATTCGAAGTGACCTACCTGCGCTATGCGGATCACCAACGCGCGATGGAATCCTATTGGTGCCTGCGCTGGCTGCTGCAGGAGCAGGTGGAGAACGCCGAAGCCGTGGTGCTGCGCGAGGGCGTTGCGCGGTTCACGGCGCTGCCGCTCACGATCTCGGTGCCGTCGCTGCCCAACCTCGAACCCGGCACGCGGGTTCGGCTCGGGATTGGTGCCGTGGACCTGATCGAGCGCACGGTCGCGTGCACGTACCGCGACACCGTGGGCGTCGAACCCGACGGCACCCTTGCCGAGGCCTGACGCCGTAGAATAGCGGCAGGCCGTTTCCAAGAGACAAGATTGCAGGCTGCTTTCGCGACAGCTGCGATGCGCCCGCCCTGGGTCTGGGCAGGCACGCACCGTCACTCGCGTGCGCTGCGCGCATCGGTCGTCGTCTCGGTCGTACTGCATGCGGTATTGCTTTCGGTGCACTTCACCTTTCCGGAAGCGTTGCGCTGGAAATCGCCCAACCTGCCGCTCGAAGTGATCCTCGTCAACGCGAAGACGAAGGAGGCGCCCGCGCAGGCCGATGCACTCGCGCAGGCGAACCTGGACCGTGGCGGAAACACCGATCAGGCGGTACGCGCCAAGACGCCGCTGCCGGTGACGCGGCCGGATGAAACAGGAAAGACGATTGCGCAGACCCAGCTGCGGGTCCAGGCGCTCGAGGAAGAGCAACGCAAACTGCTCGCGCAGGCGAAACGCGATGCGCCGGCGAAGGTTCAGAAGCGGCCGCGCAAACCGACGCCGGTCGAGAAGCCCGTCGAGCCGCGCACCGGGCGCGAACTCGCAGACCTCTCGCTCGCTGCACTGAAGCTGCAGGCCCAGCTCGATCGCCGCGTCGAGGCCTACCAAAAGCGGCCGCGCAGGAAATTCATTGGCGCACGCGCGATCGAGTACCGGTTCGCGCAATACGAAGAGGATTGGCGGATGAAGGTCGAGCGCGTCGGCACGCTCAACTACCCACCCGAGGCGCGCGGGAAACTCTACGGCAACCTGCGTCTGACCGTGACGATTCGCGCCAACGGCAGTGTCGAGTCGGTGGAACTCGACCGCTCGTCGGGCTTGAAGGTGCTCGATCAGGCGGCGTACAAGATCGTTCGCATGGCGGCACCCTACGCACCGTTTCCCGCGAACATTCGTCGCGATACCGATTTGCTGGTCATCACGCGCACCTGGTTCTTCGGCCGCGGCGACAAGATCTGGACTGAATAGGTCTCGCGGCGATTGTGCAGCGCGGCGTGCGCGGGGTTCGTACACTACGCACATGACGGATCGCTACGTCGTGATCGGGAATCCGATCGGGCACTCGAAATCGCCCTGGATCCACGCCGCATTCGCGCGTGCGACGGAACAGGACATGGACTACGGGCGCATCGAGGCGCCGATCGGCGGGTTCGAGGCGGCCGTCGAGTCGTTTCGCGCCGGCGGCGGCCGTGGTGCGAATGTGACGCTGCCATTCAAGACGGTGGCCTGTGACTACTGCGACGAGGTAAGCGCCCGGGCGCGGGCGGCGGGCGCGGTCAACACGCTCGTGCTCGATCGCGACGCGGTCTACGGCGACAACACCGACGGGGCGGGACTGGTACGCGATCTCGAATCGAATCTCAGCCGTGTGCTCGCGGGCCGGCGTGCGCTCCTGCTCGGCGCGGGCGGTGCAGCGCAGGGCGTCGTGCAACCCTTGCTCGATGCCGGCGTGTCGGTGCTGGTCATCGTGAACCGGACCACGGCGCGCGCGCAGGCGCTCGCGGCGCGCTTCGCCGGCGTGCGGGGCGGGGGGCAGGAACTGCTCGATGGTGGCGCGTTTGACCTGGTCGTCAACGCCACCTCGGCCGGTCTGACGGGTGCGCTGCCGCCGATCCAAGCGGACGTATTCGCGCCTGGCGCGCTCGCCTACGACATGATGTATGGGACAGACACGCCATTCCTTGCCTTCGCGCGCGCGAACGGCGTGCGCGCCTGCGACGGAACCGGGATGCTGGTCGAGCAGGCCGCGGAGTCGTTTTTCATCTGGCGCGACGTACGCCCGGACACCGGTCCGATCCTTGCCGCGCTGCGCGGCGATTGAGCCGGGCCACGGTTGCGATTCGCCGCGAAGCTCGTCGCTGCGGTCCTCCTCGTCGTTGGGGCGAGCGTGCTCGTCGTGCAGCTATGGTTCTTTGCGCAGGTGCTCTGGATTGCGCGCAACGACCCGGTGGACACGGCGTTCATGCAGGCACGCAGCGAGACCCTGCGTGCCCGCGCCGCGCTGGATGGGAAGAACCCCGATCTGCAGGCGCGCCTCGTGGTGCGTTGGGTGCCGTACGCGCGGATCTCGATCCACCTCAAGCGTGCGGTGATCGCCGCCGAGGATGCGCGCTTTCTTCAGCACGCCGGGTTTGACTGGAACGCGATCCGCAAGGCTGTGGAAAAGAACCAGCGCCGCGGACGTGTCGTTGCGGGTGCATCGACGATCAGCCAGCAACTCGCGAAAAACCTCTTCCTCTCGGGAGAGCGTTCCTGGCTGCGCAAGGGTCAGGAGGCCGCAATCGCATGGATGATCGAGATCAGCATGAGCAAGCGCCGCATTCTGGAGCTGTACCTGAACGTCGCGGAATGGGGTGAGGCGGTGTTCGGTGCAGAGGCGGCCGCCCAGTCTCATTTCGGCGTGCCGGCGGCGGCGCTGAGCGCAGCGCAGGCCGCGTGGCTCGCCGCGGTGCTGCCGAGCCCGCGGCGTTACGCACGCGGACGCACGACGCCCTACCTTGCGCGGCAGGTCGACGTGATTCTCTCGCGGATGGGCGACGCGCGGATCCCGTGAACGCCGTCGCGCTGCGGGATTGCCGCTGGCATGACCGGTTCAGCGTTGACCTCATACAATGACCCGCATCATGAGTGATGTGCAGACGCGACGCGAGGTCGAGGATCTCGAGCGGAACTTGCGCGGGGTGCAGGCGGTACTCGAGCGCCACAGAGCGGTCGAGCCGCATGCGCCATTCCACCAGATTGCCGAGCTGCGCAATCAGCTCGACCATCTGCACACCGCCGACATCGCCTACATTCTCGAGGCACTGCCGGTCGACGACCGGCTTGTTGTCTGGGATCTCGTCAAGGCCGACCGCGACGGCGAGATTCTGCTTGAGGTGTCCGATGCGGTGCGCGAATCGCTCATCGCGAACATGGACTCCGACGAGCTCGTCGCGGCGGCCGGCACACTCGAGGCCGACGAGCTTGCGGACCTCGCGTCGGACCTGCCCGACGAAGTTATCCAGGAAGTCGCACAGTCGCTGCCTTTGGACGAACGCGAGCAACTCCGCTCCGCGTTGTCGTACGAAGAGGCGACCGTCGGCGCGCTGATGGACTTCGAATTCATTACGGTGCGTGAGGACGTCGCGCTCGAGGTCGTGACGCGCTACTTGCGCCGCATGGACGAGCTGCCGGACCACACGGACCAGCTGTTCGTCGTTGACCGCGCGCGCCGGCTACGCGGTGCATTGCCGATTACACGGCTGATTGTGTCCGACCTCGAACTCGAGGTGGGCGCGGTGCTGATGCCCGAGCAGGTGACGTTGCACCCGGAGGATCGCGCGGAAGACGCGGCGCGTGCGTTCGAACGCTACGACCTCGTCTCCGCACCGGTCGTGGACGCCGACGGACGTCTCGTCGGACGCGTCACGGTGGACGCGGTGGTCGACTATATTCGCGAGCGCAGCGAAGAAACCCAGCTTGCCGAGGCGGGCCTGGCGGAAGAGGAGGATATTTTCGCGCCCGTACTGAACAGCTTTAGAAATCGCTGGTCATGGCTTGCGGTGAACCTGGTGACGGCGTTCATCGCGTCGCGCGTGATTGACGCCTTCGAGAATTCGATCGCCCAGCTGGTTGCGCTGGCCGCGCTCATGCCGATCGTGGCCGGCATCGGGGGCAATTCCGGCAATCAGACGATGACCATGATCGTGCGCGCGCTCGCCCTCGGTCAACTCCAGGGGGCGTGGCGTACGCTGCTGCGCAAGGAGCTGAGCGTCGCGCTGCTGAACGGGGTCGTCTGGGGCACGCTACTCGGCGGGGTGACGCTCTGGCTCTACGGCAATGTCGCCCTGGGCGGCGTCATGGCCCTCGCGATGCTGCTGACCCTGGTCCTCGCGGCGGTCATGGGGGTCGCCATCCCCTGGGTGCGCGCCCGCCTGGGGCGCGACCCGGCGATCGGTTCGTCGGTTCTCATCACCGCCTGCACCGACAGCGGCGGATTTTTCATCTTCCTCGGGCTGGCGACGCTCCTTCTGGTCTAGACGAGGCTGCGAAACGCCTCGCGTGCCGTGGCCAGCGTCGCATCGATCTCGGCACTGCCGTGTGCCGCCGAGACGAATCCGGCCTCGTACGCCGACGGCGCGAGATACACGCCGCGCTCGAGCATCGCGTGAAAGAATCGATTGAACCGGTCCTTGTCGCACTGCATGACCTCGGCAAAACTCGTCGGCGGCGCGGCGCGGAAATAGAGGCCGAACATACTGCCGACCGACTGCGCCGAAAACGTCACGCCTGCCGCTTTCGCCTCGGCCGTAAGACCGTCGACGAGTGCCCGCGCCGTGGCTTCGATCGTCTCCTGGAACCCGGGGCGCTCGACGATTGCAAGCGTCGCCAGACCCGCGGCGACTGCGACGGGGTTGCCCGACAGCGTGCCTGCCTGGTACACGGCGCCGAGCGGCGCGATGTGCTGCATGATCGCGCGCGCGCCACCAAAGGCGCCGACCGGCATCCCGCCACCGATGACCTTGCCAAGGGTCGTGAGATCGGGGCGGATACCGAATCGCGCCTGCGCCCCGCCGAGCGCGACGCGAAAGCCCGTCATCACCTCGTCGAAGATCAGCACCGCGCCGTGGGTCGTGCATTCTTCGCGCAGTGCCTCCAGGAACCCGGGCGCGGGTTGCACCAGATTCATGTTGCCTGCGACCGGCTCGACGATCACCGCGGCGATTTCGCTGCCGCGCTTGGCAAATAGCGCACGCACCTGGGCCGCATCGTTGTAGTCGAGCACCACGGACTGCGCTGCAGTTTCGGCGGGCACGCCCGCGGAGGAAGGATTGCCGAAGGTGAGCGCGCCCGAGCCGGCCTTGACCAGCAGGCTGTCGGCGTGGCCGTGGTAGCAGCCCTCGAACTTGACGATCACGCTGCGCCCGGTGGCGCCGCGCGCCAGGCGCAACGCGGACATCGTCGCTTCGGTGCCCGAAGACACCAGACGGACCATCTCGATTGACGGCACGCAGCGGCAGATCGTTTCGGCGAGCTCGACTTCGGCTTCGGTCGGCGCGCCGAAGGACAAGGCGCGCGCCGCCGCATCCTGCACCGCCTTGACGACCGTGGCATCCGTGTGGCCCACGACCATCGGGCCCCAGGAGCCCACGTAGTCGATGTAGCGCTTGCCGTCTGCGTCCCACAGATAGGCGCCCAGCGCGCGCTCTAAAAACGGCGGCGTGCCGCCGACGGCGCGAAACGCACGCACGGGCGAGTTCACCCCCGCCGGAATGCGCAGTTGCGCACGGGCAAACAAGGTTTCGTTGCGCGAGGTGCCGGGTGTGCTGGGCGCGTTCGGGGTGCTTGAGTTCATGGCGATGTCACCGATTCAGGGTCAAACAGTTTCGCAAAGGCGCCCGCGCGAACAGCCACGTCGGGCGCATCGAACAGGTCGGCGATGACTGCAAGCAGATCCGCGCCTGCGCGAACCACCGCGGGCGCGTTGTCCGCCGTGATGCCGCCGATCGCGCACAGCGGCACGCCAAGCGCGCGTGCATCCGCGAACAGGGAGAGTGGCGCGCGTACTGCACCGGGCTTGGTGGACGAGGCGAACACGCTGCCAAACGCGACATAGTCGGCGCCGGCACCGATTGCGGCGCGCGCGAGATCGATGCGGTCGTAGCACGAGGCACCGAGCAGCTTGCCGGGAAGCCGGTCGCGGGCGGCCGCGAGGTTACCGTCGTCGCGGCCGAGATGCACGCCGTCGGCATCGACGGCGAGTGCGAGTTCCACGTCATCGTTGACGATGAACGACGCGCCGCGCGCGCGGCACAGCGCCGCGAGCGCACGCGCTTCGTCCACGCGCGAGCCGGTGTCGGGATCCTTCCTGTCCTTGCCGCGGTATTGCACCAGGCATGCGCCGCCCTCGAGCGCGCGCTGCACGCGGGCGAGCAGTTCAGCCGGCGTCAGGCCGAGCGGCGTGATCGCGTAGAGACCCCGCAGCCTCACGCGGGCACCTCGTCATTTTCTTGCCCGCCGACGTCGCGTGCCCAGAAGAAACGGTCGGGCAACAGCTGCCCCATGCCAGGGCGAAAGCCATTCGCGAGTGCCTGCCAGGTGTATTCCTGGGCGTCGTGCACGGCCTCCGGTACGTCCAAGCCGTTTGCAAGCGCCGCTGCGAGGGCCGACGCGAGCGTGCAACCGGAGCCGTGGTAGCTCCCGGCAAGCCGCGGCCAGCGGTCTGTGCGCACCACGCCGGCGTCGGCATACAGCGTATTCACGACCTCGGTTCCGATCTCGTGGGTTCCGGTGATGAGGACGTAACTACAACCCATGGCAAGTAGCCGTTCAGCGCATTCGTCGAGATCGAGCGCCTCGTCTTCGAGTTCGTCTTCCGCAAGCCTCCGCGCCTCGATGCTGTTCGGCGTCAGGATCGTACTCTGCGGAACGATGAGCGTCTGCAACGCATGTACCAGCGCGTCGTCGGCGAGCGCGTCGCCGCGCCCGGACGCGAGCACCGGATCGAGGATCACCGGCACGGCCGGGTAATCGGCGAGAATCTCTGCAATCACGGCTGCGTTCTCCGCCGTGCCGAGCACGCCAAGCTTGAATGCCGCGACCGGCATGTCCTCTAGCAGCGTGCGCGCTTGTGCGCTGACCCATTCGGAATCGATCGCGAGCAATCCCTCGACGCCGCGCGTGTCCTGTACGGTGAGCGCGGTGACCACCGACAGCGGATGGCAGCCCATGCTTGCGAGCGTGAGCAGATCCGCCTGCAGGCCGGCGCCGCCGGTCGGATCCGATGCGGCAAAACTGAGAACGATGGGTGGAAGCGATGCCATGCGGCGCGGCGCACGCGTTTCCCGACGCGCAACAAAAGCCGACACGGCGGAATGCGCTAAGATGCCACGCGATTTTAACCCACCACTTGAATATTCCTCATGTCGGATACCCCGCCTTCCCGCACCTGGATGTGTCTGATCTGCGGCTTCGTCTATGACGAAGCGGCGGGCCTTCCGGACGAGGGCCTCGCGCCCGGCACGCGCTGGGAGGACGTGCCGATCAACTGGACCTGCCCCGAGTGCGGCGCGCGTAAGGAAGATTTCGAGATGGTGGAGATCTGACAGGCGGACCCACGGGCTACGCGCACTGCATTGGGGCGGCGCGCAGGGCATCGCGAAACGACCGCCACGCGCCTGTAGCCGGCAAACCGAACCCTGGTCGGGGGCGCTGTCTGAGGAAGGGACAGGGTTAGAATAGTCCGGCGCATGTCCTCGATCAATCTGACGAATCACTTCCTGATCGCCATGCCAAGCATGGCCGATCCCTATTTTTCGAAGACCTTGACCTATCTGTGCGAGCACAATGACCAGGGCGCGCTTGGCCTGGTCGTCAATCGGCCGATCGACCTCACGCTGCAGGCCCTGTTCGAGCGCCTGTCACTCGCCCTGAAACAGCATGACCTTGCCGGTGCGCCGGTGTACTACGGCGGACCAGTGCAGACCGACCGGGGGTTCGTCCTGCACGCACCGCCCGGAGAATGGCAGTCGACGTTGCGGGTGCGCGAAGCCATCGGTCTGACGACCTCGAAGGACATCCTCGAGGCCGTCGGGCGCGGCGAGGGGCCGCACCGAATGATGGTCACGCTCGGTTACGCGGGGTGGTCGGCCGGGCAGCTGGAACACGAACTGTCGCAGAACGCGTGGCTGACGGTCGAAGCGCGCGATGCGATCATCTTCGACCTTCCGGCCGAGGAGCGCCTGGCGGCGGCGATGGAACTGCTGGGGATCGATTTCGCCCGCCTCTCGGACGTGGCGGGACATGCCTGAGCGCGCGATGCCGCGTTCAGCGCCTACCGTCCCGCCTGCAGTTCCCCTTCATTTCTCCCCGCGTCGCGGCACCGTGCTGGGGTTCGACTTCGGCACGCGGCGCGTCGGCGTTGCGGTCGGCGACCTCGAGACGCGAAGCGCGCACCCGCTGGCCGTGATTGCCGCCGAGGGGCAGGCGCGCTTTGCCGAGATCCGCCGCCTGGTGACCGAGTGGCAGCCCTGCGCGATGGTTGTCGGCGTGCCTGCACGCGATGGCGAGGCGCACCCGCTTGCGCCGCGGGTCGAGCGCTTCGCGCGTCAGCTCGAGGGGCGTTTCGGCCTACCGGTCGCGCGCGTAGACGAAAGCTACAGCTCGGTCGAGGCCGAGGCGCGGCTGCGTGCCGCGGCCGGTGGGCGGCGTGCCGCGGCGGCCACGCGTGCGCGATCACTCGACGGGCACGCTGCGCAACTGCTGCTCGAGCAGTATTTTTCGAACCGCGAATCATGAGCACGCTGCCCGACGCCGAGCAATTGTGCGTGCAGCTGGCCGATCTCATCCGGCCGGCGCTGACGCCCAAGACGGCGATGATCGGTCTCTACACCGGCGGCGTCTGGCTTGCCGAGCGCCTGCACGCCTTGCTCGGAATCGGCGAGCCGCTCGGCACCATGGACATCGCTTTTTACCGTGATGACTACCATCAGCAGGGGCTGGCGCGCGATCCGAAGCGCACCCAGATACCGTTCTCGATCGAAGGGCGCGACGTGCTGCTCATCGACGACGTGCTCTACACCGGCCGGACGGTGCGCGCGGCGATGAACGAACTGTTCGATTACGGCCGCCCCGAGCGCATCGCGCTTGCGGTGCTCGCTGAGCGGGGTGGCCGCCAACTCCCGATCTGCGCGCAGTTCTGCGGCGCGCGCGTCGAGGTTCCCGCCGGCGCGCGGCTGCGCCTGCGCCGCGGCGATGACGGCGGGCTTTCGTTCCAGCTCGAACATGCCACCTAATCCACAGCTCAACAAGAACGGCGAACTGCAGCACCTGCTGTCGATCGAGGGCCTGCCGCGCGAAGTGATCGAGCGCATCCTTGCCACTGCCGACTCCTTCGTCGGGGTCACCGAGCGCGAAGTGAAGAAGGTGCCGTTGCTGCGCGGCAAAAGCGTGTTCAACCTGTTCTTCGAACCGTCGACGCGCACCCGCACGACGTTCGAGATCGCTGCCAAGCGATTGTCGGCCGACGTGATCAACCTGAACATCGGGGTGAGCTCGCAGTCCAAGGGCGAATCGCTGCTCGACACGGTCGCGAATCTCTCGGCCATGCACGCCGACATCTTCGTGGTGCGACATGGATCCTCCGGCGCGCCGTACCTGATCGCGCGCCACGTGAAGCCGCACGAGCACGTCATCAACGCGGGCGACGGGCGCCATGCGCACCCCACGCAGGGGCTGCTCGACCTGTATACGCTGCGCCATTACAAAAAGGATTTCACTCAGCTGACGGTCGCCATCGTCGGCGATGTGCTGCACTCGCGCGTCGCGCGCTCGCTCATCCACGGCCTCAATATCCTCGGCACGCCCGAGGTTCGGGTCATTGGCCCGCAGACCCTGATTCCGTCGGGCGTGGAGGCGCTCGGGGTGCACGTGTACCGCGATATGCGCGAAGGCCTGAAGGGTTGCGATGCCGTGGTGATGCTGCGGCTGCAGAACGAACGCATGCGCGGCGCGCTGCTGCCCTCGGCGCAGGAGTTCTTCAAGAACTACGGCCTTACGGCGGAGAAGCTCTCGGTCGCGAAGCCCGATGTCATCGTGATGCACCCGGGGCCGATGAACCGCGGCGTCGAGATCGATTCGTCGGTGGCCGATGGCCCGCGCTCGGTGATCCTGCCGCAGGTCACCTTCGGCATCGCGGTGCGCATGGCGGTGATGAGCATGGTCGCAGGGGCCTCGGCGTGACGCTGTTGATTACCAACGCACGCCTGATCGACCCGGCGAGCGGGCGCGACGCCCAAGGCGACGTGTTCGTCGCCAAAGGGCGGATCGCGGCGCTCGATGCGGATGCCCGGTCTGCGAAGGCGGCGCAGACGCTGGACGCGTCGGGGTTCGTCGTGGCGCCCGGGATCATCGATCTCGCCGCGCGGCTGCGCGAACCCGGCGAGGAGTACAAGGCGACGCTCGAATCGGAGATGGATGCCGCGGTTGCCGGTGGCGTCACCAGCCTTGCCTGTCCACCCGACACCGACCCACCGCTGGACGAACCGGGGCTGGTCGATATGCTGCGCCGGCGCGCGCGCGCGCTGGGGCGAGCGCGCCTCTACCCGGTGGGCGCGCTGACGGTGAAGCTGCAGGGCGAGACGCTGACCGAGATGTCCGAGCTCGCCGAGTCGGGCTGCGTGGCGTTTTCCCAAGCCAACGTTGCGCTTCTCGACACCCAGATGCTGTGGCGCGCGCTGCAGTACGCGGGAAGCTTTGGATTCGCGGTCTGGCTGCGACCCCTCGAGCCGTGGCTGATGCGTGGTGTTGCGCACGACGGTGAGGTCGCGACCCGGCTCGGGCTGCCGGGCATTCCGTCGTTTGCCGAGACGATCGCGCTCGGCACGATACTTGAAATCGTGCGTGCGACGGGGACCCGCGTCCATCTGTGCCGGCTCTCGACCGCAGGCGCGGTGGCCATGGTGCGCGCCGCGAAACGCGAGCGCCTGCCCGTGACCTGCGATGTCGGGGTGCATCACCTGCACTTGTGCGACGTCGATCTGGGCTATTTCGATGCGCAGTGCCGGCTCGACCCGCCGCTGCGCTCGCAGCGCGACCGCGACGCGCTGTCCGAGGGTCTGGCCGATGGCACCATCGATTGCGTGTGCTCCGACCACACACCGGTCGACGACGATGCAAAGCACCAACCCTTTGCGGAGGCCGCGCCGGGGACGACCGGGCTCGAACTGCTGCTGCCGCTCACCCTGCGCTGGGGCGCGCTGAAAAAGCGCCCGCTCCTGCAGACGCTCGCGCGCATCACCTGTGACCCGGCACGCATCCTGGGCGTACAGAGCGGGCGGCTCGAGGTCGGCGCGCCTGGCGACCTCGTGGTCTTCGATCCCGACGCGCCGGTGCGAATCACTGCCGAGGCGCTGAAGAGTCAGGGCAAGAACACACCGTTCCTCGGCTATGAACTGCCGGGACGCGTACGTGCCACGGTCGTTGCGGGCAAGGTGGTCTACGAGCGGGCATGACCCACGCCGGCCGATGGCTTGTCTGTGCGTTGGCGTTGGGTCTAACGGCCTGCGGTTCCTCGCCGCCGCGCGATGATGGCGCAAGCGGCCCGCCGTCGCGCGGCGGGGGCTATTACAAGGACGACGGACCGGGCGACACGATTCCGCCGAACCTTGCCGAGGTGCCCGACGCGGTGCCGACGCGCGAGCCGATCAGACGATCCGCCAATCGTCCCTACGAAGTCTTCGGCACGCGCTACGTACCACTCACCCGCGTGCAGCCGTTTCGCGAGCAGGGCATGGCGAGCTGGTACGGTCGGCGTTACCACGGCAAGAAGACCTCGAGTGGAGAGCCGTACGACATGTACGCCATGACGGCCGCGCATCCGACGCTGCCAATCCCGAGCTACGCCCGCGTGACCCATCTGGCGAGCGGACGCAGCGTCGTGGTTCGCATCAACGATCGTGGGCCGTTTCTCGGCGGACGCGTGATCGACCTGTCCTACGTCGCCGCCTACAAGCTGGGTTATATCGGCGCGGGCAGCGCGCGCGTTGAGGTCAGTGCGATTGTGCCCGGCGCGCCCGCGGTGGCGGCGCAAACGCCCCCGCCTTCGGTGACCGCCCCGACCGTGCGCGCCGCGGAAGCGCCCGGGGGTACCTATTTGCAACTTGGGGCCTTCTCGGAGCAGGCGAGCGCCGATCGTATGCGCGAGCAACTCGCGCGTGATTTCGACTGGGTCGCCGCGCGTGTCCATGTCGTGGCAAGCGGCCACCTGTACAAGGTGCAGCTTGGCCCCTACCAGAACCGCGACGAGGCGATCGGCATTGCGGAACGCATTGCCGCGGAACTGAACTTTCGCCCCTTCGTCGTGGTCCGCTGAGCAGGGCGCGCGCCGCTGGATTCACGCGCAGCGGCTGAAACGCTGGCCTGCCTCTTTATAATCCGTCCTTTTTCTGATGTGGAAACAAATGTTGAAACGTTTGCTATGCGCATTCCTTCTGTCCGCGAGCGCATCCGTACAGGCTGCGGCACCCGCGCCGCCGTCGATCGAGAGCCGGGCATGGCTCCTCGCCGACTTGTCGAGCGGGCAGATTCTGGCGAGCGAGAAGGCCGAGGACCAGTTCGAGCCGGCTTCGCTTACCAAGTTGATGACTGCCTATGTCGTGTTCAGTGCCTTGCGCGACAAGCAAATTACGCTCGAGCAAACGGTCCCGGTGTCGACCCGTGCGTGGAAGGCAAAGGGATCGCGCATGTTCATCGAGCCAAGAAAACCGGTAACGGTCGAGGAACTCATTCAGGGCATGGTCGTGCAGTCCGGAAATGACGCCTGCATCGCGCTGGCCGAGCAGGTTGCGGGCAGCGAGGAGGTGTTCGTCACCCGCATGAATGAGGAAGCGGGGCGGCTCGGGATGAAGAAAACGAAGTTCATGAACGCTTCCGGTCTGCCCGATCCGCAGCACCTGACAACGGCGCAGGATCTCTATCGGCTGACGGCTGCCTTGATCCGCGACTTCCCCGCCGAATACGCGCGTTACTACTCGCAAAAGGAATATCGCTACAACAACATCACGCAGCCCAATCGCAACCGGCTGCTGTGGCTCGATTCGAGCGTCGACGGCGTGAAGACCGGCCACACCGATGCCGCGGGCTACTGTTTGATCGCGTCGTCGCGGCGCGGGGAGCGGCGCCTGCTGTCGGTGCTGCTCGGGTCAAGCTCGGAGGCCGTGCGCGCGCAGGAATCTCTCAAGCTGCTGAACTGGGGCTATCAGGCCTTTGACAGCGTGAAGATCTATGCAAAGGGCAAGGTCGTTAAGACCATTCCGGTATGGAAGGGCGAAGCGAAACTGGTAAACGCGGGCTTCGCGGGGGATCTGGTGCTGACCGTTCCAAAATCGCAGGCTGCCAAGCTGAGCGCTGAATTGCTGTCGCGCCAGCCACTCATTGCACCGGTCGCCAAGCATCAGCCGGTCGGCGTACTGCGTGTAACGCTTGAAGATCAGCCGATGGGCGAGTACCCGCTGATCGCGCTCGAATCGGTGCCCGCCGCCGGATTCTTCGGTCGGACGTGGGATACACTGAGACTGTGGCTGAAATGAAAGGCGCTCCCGTGAGTGACATGGTCTTCCTGAACGGCGAGATTCTTCCGATCGAGCAGGCCAAGATTCCGGTGCTCGATCGCGGGTTCATTTTCGGCGACGGCATCTACGAGCTGGTGCCCGTGTACTCGCGCGTGCCGTTCCGTCTCGAGGAGCATCTCGCGCGGCTCGAGCGCAGCCTCGGCGAGGTGCGCATCAAGAATCCGTACACGCGTGCGCAGTGGGGCGACGTCATCCAACGCTTGATTGCTGCGCAACCCTTCGAGGACCAAGGCGTGTATTTCCAGGTCACGCGTGGCGTGGCGAAACGCGATCACGCCTTCCCGCAGGGCGTCGAGCCAACCGTGTTCGCGATGTCAAACCCGCTCGTCAACCCGCCCGCGGCACTGGTCGAGCGCGGCGCCGCGGCGCATAGCGCCGAGGATTTCCGCTGGCAGCGCTGCGACATCAAATCGATCTCGCTGATCGGTAACTGCCTCCTGCGTCAGGTCTCCGCGGATGCGGGTTCGGCCGAAACGATTCTGTTTCGCGACGGGGTGCTTACCGAAGCGTCAGCGTCCAACGTATTCATCGTAAAGGCGGGCGTGATCCAGGCGCCGCCAAAGTCGAACTTGATCCTGCCGGGCATTACCTACGACGTGGTGGTCGAGCTCGCGCGGGACGCGGGCCTGCCTCTTGAGATTCGCGATATTCCGGAAAGCGAGGCACGCTCGGCCGATGAAATCTGGGTGACATCGTCGTCAAAAGAGGTGCTCGCCATCGTTTCGCTCGATGGGAAGCCGGTCGGAGACGGCAAGCCCGGGCCGGTGTTCCGGCGCATGCATGCGCTCTATCAGGAATTCAAGCGCACGGTGATGCGCGCCGGCCGGGAGAAAGTCCCCGCCTAGATGGACGCAGGCCCGACGCTGCTCGATTTCCCCACGCCCTTCCCACTCAAGATCATGGGTCGGCAGGAGAACGGATTCGCGCAGCGCGTGATGGAGATCGTCGTGAAACATGCGCCGGACTTCCAGCCGGCGACCATGGAGATGCGCCCGAGCCGCGAGGGCAAGTACCTCAGTCTCACGGTGACGATCGAGGCGCGCTCGCGCGAGCAGCTCGACGCGCTCTATCGGGATCTCTGCGACCACCCGAGTGTGGTGATGGTGCTGTGATGGCCGCGGTGCTCGCGTCCGCGCATCTGGCGATCGAGTTGCGGCGCCTTGGGCGCGTCGACTATCTGCAGACGCTGGAGGCGATGCGCGCATTTACGCGGAATCGCGACGCGACGACGCGCGACGCGTTATGGCTTGTCGAGCACGCCCCGGTGTACACGTTGGGGCAGGGCGCCGATGCCGCCCACGGACCCCGGGGCAGTGACATTCCGGTATTTCGCGTCGAGCGGGGAGGGCAGGTGACGTACCACGGCCCGGGGCAGGCCGTGCTCTATACCTTGGTGGACCTCGCGCGACGCACGATCAAGGTGCGCGAATTCGTCTGCCTGCTCGAAGACACGATCATCGAGGTTCTGGCCGAGCACGGCGTCGCCGGTGCGCGCAGGCCGGGCGCACCGGGCGTCTATGTCGACGGCGCGAAGGTCGCAGCGCTCGGCATTCGTGTTGCGCGCGGCCGTGCGTTTCACGGTCTGGCGCTGAACGTTGACATGGATCTTGCGCCGTTTGCTGCGATCGACCCCTGCGGGTATCCGGACCTTCCGGTTACGCAGACCAAGGACCTTGGAATCTCGCTTACGCCCGCGCAGGCGGGCGAGCGGCTTGCGGCGATTCTTGCGGAGAAGCTGGACCATGCGTGAACCCGGCGTCAAGGAAAAGGGCGCGCAGAAGACTGCAGGTATCCCCGTGAAAATCGTGCCGCGCGCAGCGCTCGCGAAGCCAGCCTGGATTCGGGTGCGCGCCGCGAGCCCGAACTCGCGCTTCTACGAGATCAAGAATACGTTGCGCGCGCAGGCGCTGCATACCGTCTGCGAGGAAGCGAGTTGTCCGAACATCGCCGAGTGCTTCGGCAAGGGCACGGCGACCTTCATGATTTTGGGCGATATCTGCACGCGGCGCTGTCCGTTCTGCGACGTCGCGCACGGCCGTCCGCTCGCGCCGGACGCGCAGGAGCCCGCGCATCTGGCCGAGACTATCGCGCAGTTGCGTCTCGCCTACGTCGTGATCACCAGCGTCGATCGCGACGACCTGAAGGATGGCGGCGCACAGCATTTTGTCGATTGCGTTCGTACGGTGCGCGCGCGCTCGCCTTCGACCGCGATCGAGCTGCTCGTGCCGGATTTTCGCGGTCGGCTCGAGCGTGCGCTCGACGTGCTGCAGGCCGCGCCGCCGGATGTCATGAATCACAATCTCGAGACCGTTCCGCGGCTGTACCGCGGGGCGCGTCCGGGTGGCGATTACGCGCACTCGCTGCAGCTGCTGCGGGCGTTCAAGGCAGCTGCGTCCTCGGTCCCCACGAAGTCGGGGCTCATGGTCGGTCTCGGCGAGACCGACGACGAGATTCTCCAGGTCATGCGCGATCTGCGTGCCCACGACGTCGAGATGCTGACCATCGGCCAGTACCTGGCGCCGTCGCCGCACCATTTACCCGTCGAGCGCTATGTCACGCCTGAGACCTTCGTGCGGTTCGAGCGCGAGGCTGCGACGTTGGGATTCCGCCACGCGGCGATTGGGCCGCTGGTGCGTTCTTCGTATCACGCCGATCGCCAGGCGCATGCCGCGGGGGTCGAACCCACACGCTGATGTTGCGCTGCGGACAATGGCGCATGCATCGGCGGTGAGCCCGGCCGTATGAGCGACATCGGTTTCTACGGCATCGTGACGGCGCTGGTCGGCGTTGCAATGCTCGCGGTGGCAGTAACTGGATCGATCGTCGAAGCTGTCATGCTGTGGACGCGTCGCCACGATCGACCTACGCGACGTACCTCACGGCGTGTTTTTCTCGGACCGGTGATTTACGCGCTGGTCGCGGGCGGGCTGCTGGTGGTGGCGCAAGCGGGCACGCTCGAATTGCGCGAGGTCATGGACCACTGGTCCTGGCTCGTTGCGCTCGGCGCGGTGCTGCCCTGGATCGCCGCGCGCCGTTCCCTTAGTGCGCCTGGTCCCAGTTCTCGCCAACGCCGACGTCGACGATGAGCGGCACGTCGAGTTGGGCGACATCCTGCATGCGCGTGCGCACGCCCTCGGTCACCAGGTCGATCTCCTCGGCCGGAACTTCGAGCACGAGCTCGTCGTGCACCTGCATCACGAGCCGCGCGCGCACGTGATCGCGGTGCAGCCAGTTTTGAACGGATACCATCGCGAGCTTGATGAGGTCGGCCGCGGTGCCCTGCATCGGCGCGTTGATCGCTGCGCGCTCCGCGCCCTGGCGCCGCGCCGGATTGCCGGATTTCATCTCGGGCAGCCACAGGCGCCGACCGAATAGGGTTTCTACGTATCCCGTCTTGCGCGCCTGCTCGCGCGTGGCATCCATGTAGCGCTTCACGCCCGGGTAGCGCGAAAAATAGCTGTCGATGTAGGCCTGCGCGGTGGGGCGCTCGATGCCGAGGTTTTGTGCGAGACCGAAGCTCGACATGCCGTAAATGAGTCCGAAATTGATCGTTTTCGCGGTGCGGCGTTCGTCATCACTCACCGTATCGAGCGAAACTCCGAACACCTCCGCCGCGGTTGCTCGGTGCACATCATGGCCGTGCGCGAACGCGTGGCGCAAACCCTCGTCGCCCGACAGGTGCGCCATGATGCGGAGCTCGATTTGCGAGTAGTCCGCCGACACAAGCTTCCACCCGGGCGGGGCGATGAAGGCTTCGCGGATGCGCCGCCCCTCGGCCGTACGCACCGGGATGTTTTGCAGGTTCGGATCGTTCGACGCAAGCCGTCCGGTAACCGCGACGGCCTGCGAATAGGTCGTATGCACGCGTCCGGTCTCCGGCTGCATCATCTTCGGTAGCTTGTCGGTGTAGGTCGATTTAAGCTTCGCAACCCCCCGGTACTCGAGCAGGATTTTCGGCAGCGGAAAGTCTTGCGCGAGTTCGGTGAGCACGTCCTCGTCGGTGGAGGGCTGGCCCGAGGGCGTCTTCTTTTTCACCGGCAGTCCCTGGCGCTCGAACAGGATTTCCTGGATCTGCTTGGGCGAGTTCAGGTTGAACGGCTGCCCCGCGGCGGCGTAGGCCTTCTGCTCGAGCGCAAGCATGGTCTTGCCGAGCTCGTGACTTTGCGCTTCGAGCTTTGGACGATCGAGCAGTACGCCATTGCGCTCCATCTCGAGCAGCACGGGCATGACGGGAAGCTCGATCTCCTCATAGATCCTGCGCAGCTTCTCGTCGGCGAGAATTTTCGGATAAAGGACGTCGTGGATCGCGAGTGCGCAGTCCGCATCCTCTGCGGCGTACTCGGCTGCCCGGCCGAGCTCGACGGCCGAGAACGGAATCCGCGCCGCGCCCTTGCCGGTCACCTGATCGTAGCCGATGGTCGTCCAGCCGAGATGGCGCTGCGCGAGCGAGTCGAGGTCGTGGCGCAGGTGTACTTCATATACGTAGGACTCGAGCAGCGTGTCGTGCGCGATGCCTTCGAGCCGCACGCCATGGTTCGCGAGCACGTGCGCATCGAACTTCAGGTTTTGGCCAACCTTGAGGCGTCGCGGGTTCTCCAGCCAGGGTCGCAGCAGTGCGAGCGCGTGCTCGGTTCCGATCTGAACCGGCGCGCCGGGGTACTCGTGCGCAAGAGGCAGGTAAGCCGCGGTATCGCCGAAGGCGAAGGACATTCCGACCAGCCGCGCGACCATGGTGTCGAGGCCCGTCGTCTCGGTGTCGAAGCCGACACGGTCTGTCGCGTCGAGTTCGGCGACGAGCGTGCGCAGGGCATCGTCGTCAAGGATGGACACGATGCGTCTGCGCGCGGGGACGGCATCGTCTGCCGGCGTTGCCGCTTCGATTTCCGAGGCCTTGGTGCTGTCCGCCGCCGCCGCGTGCGCCGGCGCGCCGCCGCCCTCGAGTTCGCGCCGCCAGGTCTTGAAGCCGAAACGCGTATACAGTGTTTTGAGTTGGGCGGGATCTGCGTCGCCGTCGACAAGGTCGGTCAGAGAGACCGGTAAGCTCAGATCACGCTTCACGCTGACAAGCTCACGGCCTCGCGGCAGCCAGTCGAGCGAGCGCCTCAGATTCTCGCCGACCACGCCCCCGATCTCGCCCGCGTGCGCGATCACGCCCTCGAGCGAGCCGTATTGCGCGAGCCACTTCACCGCGGTCTTGGGCCCGACCTTATCCACACCCGGCACGTTGTCGACGGCATCCCCAACCAGCGCGAGGTAATCCACAATGTGCTCGGGCGGGACGCCGAACTTGCGCTTCACGCCCTCGATGTCGAGTGTCTCGTTGGTCATCGTATTGATGAGGGTGACCCGGTCATCGACGAGTTGCGCGAGATCCTTGTCGCCGGTGGAAATCACGCAGTGCCAGCGTTGCGCGCGGGCGTGCTCCGCCAGCGTCGCGATGACGTCGTCCGCCTCTACACCCGTGATGCTGAGCACGGGCCAGCCGAGCGCAGCAACTGCTTCGGCAAGCGGTTCAATCTGCGCGGCGAGGTCATCCGGCATTGGCGGGCGATTCGCCTTGTAGTCGGGAAAGAGGTCGTCGCGGAAGGTCTTTCCCTTCGCGTCGAACACGCAGGCGCGGGCCTGCGCCTTGTAGTCGGCGGCAAGCCGCCGCAGCATGTTGAGCACGCCGTAGATCGCGCCGGTCGGTTCGCCTTGCGGGCCGCGAAGTTCGGGCAGTGCGTGAAATGCGCGGTACAGGTACGACGAACCGTCGACCAACAACAATGTTTTCTCGGGAACGCACTCAGTTCCGGCGGACGGTGCGGACAGGGCGGACACCATGCGAATCGAAAAGCGACCGGTTGCCCCCGAACTCGGGAGCGAGAGCTCCGCCCGCGAGGCCTGGCGGGTGTTCGGCATTATGGCAGAGTTCGTCGAGGCAACCGAGCGCCTCGCCGGCATGCGTCCGGCGGTGTCCAGCTTCGGCAGCGCTCGCGCGCGGAGTTGCCGATTCTATGCATCGGCATGCGCGTCTTCACGTCGTGCGCGTGAAGACGCTCTGGTAGAATCGACGCGCTTCCCGAACCCATGTCCCGCTTCGCAATCCTCGTCTTCGTGGCGCTCGCCGGCAATGCGTTCGCGCAGGCGCCGCCGCCGCCGGATCTCGAACCGTTACCCGAGGCACCCGCACGCGCGGACAACCCGGCGGACGAGGCGAGCGTACGGATTCCAGTGCGCGAAGGCGACACGATCGAAGAGATCCGAGAAGGCGGGGAAGTGGTGATGCTCAAGGTCACGCCGAAGGAAGGCGCACCGTACTACCTCGTCGAAACCGCTGGCGGCGGCTGGACACGGCGTAATTCGCTTGACGATGGGATTCGCGTGCCGATGTGGCCCATCCATACCTTCGAGTGACATGGTGTTCCCGCACACGGCGGGCCGTGCGCGGGCGCATTGCCGATTGGGTACCGTACTAAGCGATGTCGGTCTACACCACCGTTTCGGAGGCGCAACTCGGCGCGTGGTTGCGTGCCTATCCGGTCGGACGGCTGGTGGCACTGGAGCCCATCGCCAAGGGCATCGAGAACAGCAACTTCTTCGTCACGACCACGCACGGGCGCTATGTATTGACCTTGTTTGAGCGCTTGCCGGCGAAGGCCTTGCCGTTCTATCTCAAGCTGATGTCGCATCTTGCCCGACACGGCATCCCATGCCCGGCGCCCATCGCGGACGTGTCGGACCGCTTTCTGTCCGAGCTGAATGGCAAGCCCGCCGCGCTTGTGACACGCCTTCCGGGCGCTTCGATCGAGGCGCCGGCGCCGGCGCATTGCGCAGCGCTCGGCGCCCTGCTTGCACGAATGCATCGTGCTGGCCAATCGTATGGCGCGCATCTCGAGAACCCGAGGGGCCCGCAATGGTGGTACGCCGCGGCACGCGAGTTGCGCCCGTTCCTCGACGCTGCACAATCCAGTTTGCTGGACGAGGAGCTGCAGTTTCAGGCGCTGACCCGTTTTCCGGACCTGCCGCGCGGTCCGGTGCATGCCGACCTCTTTCGCGACAACGTGCTGTTCGAGGACGGGGCCCTCAGCGGTGTGATTGACTTCTATTTCGCAGGTGTCGACTGCCTCCTTTACGATTGCGCCGTGTGTGTGAACGACTGGTGCCTCGTCGATCCCGCGCAGGACCGGCGGCTCGACGAGGCGAAAACGCGGGCGTTGCTCGAGGCGTATGCCGCCGAGCGGTCGTTTACGGCGCTCGAGCGCAGCGCCTGGCCGGTGCTGCTGCGCGCTGCCGCGCTGCGCTTCTGGCTGTCGCGATTGCGCGACCTGCATCTGCCACGGCCCGGTGCGCTCGTGCATGCGCACGACCCGGAGCACTTCCGGGCCATGCTGGAACTGCGCGTGGCCGAGGCGCCAGTGTCCTGGCCGATCGCATGACGACACAGGCACGGATCGTATCGGCAAGTCGAGGTGCAAGCTGGCTCCTGCAGGGATGGCGATTGTTTCGTGTCTCGCCGCTGGGCTGGCTCCTGTTGGTGTTTTCCTATTGGGTGTTGATGACACTGGTTTCGGTGCTGCCCCTCATTGGGGTAGTCGCCGCGTCGTTGCTCGTACCGCCGTTTTCGGTCGGTTTCATGGCGGCGAGTCGCGCCGCCGAGCGTGGCGGTCCGATCGAACTCGGGCAGCTGTTCGAGGGCTTCCGCAGTCGCATCGACGTCCAACTCACGCTCGGCGGAATCTATCTGGTTTCGCTCGCGCTGCTGCTCGCGGCGACTGCGCTGGCCGATGGTGGCGCGCTTGCCAGCTGGATGCTGGTCGGCGAACGCCCGGACGAGGCCATCGTGCGATCGGACGCGTTCGTGCTTGCGCTGCTGTGCGCCGCCGCACTGTATGTGCCGGTGATGATGGGCTTCTGGTTCGCACCAGTCCTCGTAGCCTGGCATGGCATCGGCGCACCGCAGGCGCTGTTCTTCAGCCTGTTCGCCTGCCTCATGAACTGGCGCGCGTTCATTGCCTATGGCATCGCGACCTCGGCGCTTACGCTCGTGGTGCCGTTTCTCGTTCTGAGCGCGACGGCCCTGCTTCTGCAGGGCACCGGACGCGGGTCGGTGATGTCGCTCGTTTTTCCGTTGGTCCTCGTGCTGCTGCCGATTCTGTTTGCGAGCTTCTACGCGAGCTATCGCGATGTCTTCGGCACGGACACGGAAACGCTGCAAACCCTGCACTGATTCCTCGCGCCGAACCTGCGTCGGCTGTCCGAGATTGCATGCGTGCGCGCTGGCAAGGCGTGGCGCGGCGATGCTTCTGGAAATGAGGCGGCGAGGCGGTGCGCCGTCGCCGCGCCGCGACGGCCCGGCGTAAACGTGAACGTTGTCACATCCTGCCCCGTGTGCCGACCGGAGCGATCCCGGTTACCGGATGACATCGGGGCGCGGGCCGACTATATTGCGCTTGATATGGAACGCGAACTGCTCGGTGCGAATGGGCTTGGGGTCCCGGTTGCCAACCCCTTCGTCCGCGGGCCCAGACAGCGGTTGGACTGAGTTCCGGAACCCCCGCCATGTCGCGCTGCACGCTGTGCGAAGGGGACGGCGGCGCCGTGTTGTGGCGGGACGCCCTGTGCCGGGTGGTGCGCGCGGATGTCGACGGGTATCCGGGATTTTTGCGGATCGTGCTCGGTCGTCACGTCGCCGAGATGACCGATCTGGAGTCGGGCGAGCGCGATCGATTGATGAACGTGGTATTTGCGGTCGAGCGCGTGGTGCGGGAACTGTACCGACCGGACAAGGTGAATCTTGCAAGCTTTGGCAACCAGGTGCCGCACGTGCATTGGCATGTCATTCCGCGTTATCGCGATGACCCGCACTTTCCCGAGCCGGCCTGGGGTGCGGCGCAGCGCGTGGCGAGGACGCGGGCCGACGTGCGAGATACGACGCTCGGTGCGCGGTTGACGGAACTTTTGGCCTGAGGGTGTTGTCATGACGGACTTCTCTGCGTTCCCGCTTCCGGTGCTCGCGCCCGATGCGTCGCCGGAGTTCATCGATGCCGAAACGTGCAAGGCGTGGCTCGAGGATGTGCCGCTCGCAAATGTTGCCACGGCGCAGCAGCAGATGCTTGCTCAAGTACGTGAGTTCAACCGCTTTTCGACGCGCGCGATGGCACGGCTTGGCGCACTGGAGGCGATTCGCGAGGCCGTCAACTTCGTGCAGATCGAGCAAGCCAAGCGATTTACGAATCGGGCGTTGCCCATGTCCGAGTCGGAGACCGCGGTCTTCCAGCAAACGCTGGCGCTATGGGAACAGATGCGGCTGGGATACCTGCGGTGCCTGGAGGCAGCGGCGATGGGCGACGCGGCGATACGCGGACAGAGTGCTCTGGTGTGCCAACGTGCGCTTGCGTACTCCGGGCTGAAGATGTTCCATCACTATCGCGCCTATCGGCAGGTCCCGGCCGCGGAATGGCGCGCGCTGCACGAAACCTATGCGCGGGCCGAGGAGCTCGACGTTGCCGAGGACGTCATCAAGGACTATCTGAACCGCGACGTGCATGAAACTTCGCCGCGCATTGCTTACGTACGCGCGCTGCTTACCGGGCTGTGTAATCCGAACGAGCTCACGCAGCGGCAGCTCACGTTCGTGACCTATCTGCTCGAGCGTTGGGCGAGCAAAGTCGGGCTTGGGCGAGCGGCACCTGCGTGGAACGATGTGCCGCCCCTCGCGGTCGACCTTGCGGGCGAAGCGGCGCCGGAGCGTATCGACCCGACCGACGCGTGCGGCGATTCAATCCGATTTCTGGATCCTGATCGGCTTGCCAAGAGTCTGCGTAACCGCGTCGGCTTGCTGCGCAAGGGGGAATCCCCGGCGCGTCTTGCGTTGGGCGAGGACTGCGTGCAGCCCTCCTGCGAGCAGCTGCTTGTGTTTCTGTATCGCCAGTGGTGCCAGACGCGCACGGCGCGCGGCCCCGAGCGGAAGCGCGCGTCGTCCATTGCGCAGGTCTGCAGCGGTATCGCCGGTATTCACTATTTCATCTCGGACCGTGCATTCCGCCAGCCGCGAGGGGCCAGCGAACTTTCGCATCAGGAGCAAGCCGAGCTTGCGACGCTCGGTCGTGTCAGCACGCGCGGCGACGAAAAATACGTCACAGCGCAAGGGTTTGCGCTTGAGCAATGGGCGCTTGTCGACGAGAGCGTGCAAGGCCTAAAGATGGTGCGCAAGGCGGGTACGCCTGGACGACGTTTCGCCCACGGCCAGTTGCTTGCGGTGCGTCCGTCCGACGAGAAGAGCTTTCTGCTTGCTCAGGTGCGTTGGCTCATGAACAGTGAAAACGGCGATTTGTACGCGGGCCTGAAGCTCATGCCAGGCTTGCCCGCAGCGATCGCGGCGCGCTCGACAGGGATCAATGCGGCGAACGAGAAATACGTGCCGGCGTTGTCTATGACCGGGGTCGCTGCGCTAAACGCGCCGCCCTCGCTGATTCTGCCCGCCGGTTGGTACAAACCGAGGCGCATCGTCGAGGCTTACCTGCAGTCTGCGGTGCGCGTTCGCCTTGACGAGGTACTCGAGCGCGGAAGCGATTTCGAGCGCGTTGCCTACGAAACCCTTGCGAGTTGAGCGTCGGCCGGCGGCGTTGTCATAGGCCGACGGCCCCCGATGGATTGCGGTCTACGGTCTACGCTGCGGCGCGCGTCGTGTCGACGCGCGCAAGACGCGGCTCGGGAAATATCGCGTTGAAGGTCGAGCCCCGGCCGGCGTCGCTCGCGATCTCGAGGGTTGCCTCGTGTCGCGTGAGCACATGTTTGACGATCGCCAAGCCAAGCCCGGTACCGCCCGTCTCCCGCGACCGCCCTTGGTCGACGCGGTAAAAACGCTCCGTGAGCCTGGGGATGTGGCGTGGATCGATGCCGATCCCGGTGTCGGAGACACTGAACACACCACGCCCCTCCTCGATGCGCCACACGATACGTACCGTGCCACCTTCTGGCGTATAGCGGATCGCGTTCGACACGAGATTGGAAAACGCACTTGTGAGCTCGGCGACGCTGCCGATCAGCAGCGCATCGTGCTGGACCTCAAGCTCAATCCGATGTCGTCCTGCGGACAAGGCGCGTGCCTCCTCGAGCAGTCGGTCGCAGAACGGACGCATGGCGATTTCCTGTTCGTCGCTCGGCGCTTCGCTCGATTCGAGCGCTGAAAGCGTGAGCAAATCGTCGACCAGACGCTGCATGCGTTGCCCCTGCTCGGCCATCAGGCCGAGAAAACGCCTGCGCTGCGTGGTCGTCAGTTCAACGCGCCCGTCGGCCAGTGTTTCGACAAAGCCCGAAAGCACGGTGACGGGTGTTTTAAGCTCGTGCGATACGTTGGCGACAAAGTCGCGTCGCATCGTGTCGAGTCGCTCTTCGATTGTGATGTCGCGCGAGCTGAGCAGTTTTCGATCTGCGCCAAACTCGATCACGCGCACCGAAAGCACTGCGTCGGCGCGCGTCGCGCGCAGCACGAGCGGCGCACCGTACTCGGAGCGACGAAGGTAGGCGACGAAGTCCGGATGCCGAACCAGGTTGACGACGGGGCGCCCGGCGTCACGGCGTGCATCCACGCCAAGGTGTCGGCGCGCCGTGGCGTTTGCCCACTCGATATGATTGTCGCGGTCAAGGATGACGACGCCATCGGGAAGCGCCTGCGCTGCGGCGCGAAAACGCAACAAGGCGCGTGCAAGTTGATCGCGCTCGTCCTCCCAGGTCTTGAGCGTACCGTGGAGTTTCGCGAGCACCTCTTCCCAGACGCCAGATCCGCCTGGCAGCGTTCTCAGTTGCGGGTCACCCAGCCAGCGGAACAGCCCCGCCAGGTGCAGGGAATGGTATAGCAGCCGCAGGCCGAGCACGCCGGCCACCGCAACCCATGCCCAGGTCGCGCCGGCAAATGCGCCGACCATTAGCCCGGTGATCACCGCAGCAATGGCGACCCCGATTGTGCTGCTCCAGATCGGATTCATGACCCGGGCGCGATTCTCTCACGAAGTCTGGGACGAGAACCGGTAGCCCGCACCGCGTACGGTCTCTACGAGTCGGTCGTGTCCCGTGGGTTCGAGCGCCTTGCGCAGGCGGCGGATGTGTACGTCGACCGTGCGTTCCTCGACGAATACATGGTCACCCCAGACGTGGTTCAGTAGCTGGGCGCGCGAGTGCACGCGCTCGGCATGCGTCATGAGGAAGTGAAGCAGCTTGAACTCGGATGGCGCAAGTTCGAGCGGCGTACGGTCGCCCGTGACACGGCGCGTCGAGGGGTCGAGCCGCAGACCGCCGCGCTCGACCGGATCGTCGGTGAACTGTGGCGCTCGGCGGCGCAGAACGGCATTGATGCGGGCGACCAGTTCGCGCGGCGAGAATGGTTTGGTCACGTAGTCGTCGGCCCCAGCGTCGAGACCGAGAACCTTGTCATGCTCGGTTGCACGTGCGGTCAGCATGATGATCGGGATCTGCCGGGTGCGTCCGTCCTGCCGCAGTTGACGCGCAAGCGCGACGCCGGAGGTGCCGGGCAGCATCCAGTCAATCAGCAGCAGATCGGGCAGCGCCTTGCGCACGATGTCGAGAGCAGCCTCCGCGGCATGCGCACAGACGACCCGATGTCCGGCATGCTCCAGGTTGACCGTGATCAGTTCCTGGATCGCGGGTTCGTCTTCGACGACGAGAATGTTGGCCGCCATGTAGCGTCGGGGTCGGGAATGCGTGATTCTAGGAAGTCGTGATGACCGCAATGTTGCAGCGTGAATTCCAGCCGATGCAGGGGGTATGATCAAACGCGCCTGGCAGGCGGATGTGAAGAAACCAGATATTTAACGTGGGCGTTTATAGAGATAGTAACTGCTCACTCCTAAGGCGCGGAAATTGTCCAGAAACACCATGACGAAAAACACGGATTTCGGATACGAGCAGGTCGGCGAGGAGGATAAGGCCCGCCGGGTGGGCGCCGTGTTCGACCAGGTGGCCGCACGCTATGACCTCATGAACGACCTGATGTCGTTCGGACTGCATCGGTCCTGGAAGGCCTTCGTGGTCGCGTTGGCGCGGGTTCGGCCGGGCGAGCAGGTGCTCGATATCGCAACCGGGACGGGTGATCTCGCACGCGCGATGGCGCGGCGCGTCGGACCGCACGGCCGCGTATGCATGACCGACATCAACGGCGCGATGCTCGCACGCGGGCGCGGGCGCGCAGACGACGCGGGTCTGCTGCTACCGGCAATCCAATGCGACGCCGAGCGGTTGCCGTTTCCAGACGCGTCCTTCGATTGCGTGACCGTCGGTTTCGGGCTGCGCAACATGACCCGCAAAGAGGTCGCGCTTGGCGAGATGGCACGCGTCCTGCGTCGTGGCGGACGTCTGTTCGTGCTCGAGTTTTCGCGGGCCCACAAGGCACTCGCCCCGTTCTACGACCTGTATTCATTCAAGATCCTTCCTTGGCTCGGTGCGCGTGTTGCGGGCGATGCGTCCGCGTATCGGTATTTGGCGGAATCGATCCGCAAGCACCCCGATCAGGCCGCACTCGCCGCGATGATGCGGGATTCCGGGCTTTCCGATGTCGAGGTGTTCAATCTTGCTGCTGGTGTGGTCGCGGTGCATCGCGGGCTGCGTCTCTAGCGCAACCCGCGGCTTGTCGCGTGGTTACGGTGTTACGTTGTTTCGCGCGTGTCGCCTAGGATACGATGCGTGTAATAGCTGCGCCATGCGCACTGGGGAAAGCATGAAACGGTTGCTGCTGGGACTGGGGTATGCGCTGATCGGAGCCGCGATCGCGTTGCCGCCGGCCGCTGCCCAGAGTGCGGCCGGTGCGCGCTCGAGCGGCGTGCAGCGCCCGGCCACCCAGCTCGGGACGGTCAAGCCGGCGACGCCAGCGGCACGCGAACCGTCGGTACGGTCGCGAGGCTGGGCGTCGGGGTTACTGAATTTCGCGGCCGGCGGGCTGCTCGGCATACTGTTCGGCGGCGATTCCCTGTTTGGAATTCTGATGGTTCTTTTGCTGGTCGCGATCGGCGTTTCCGTCGTGCGTATCGTGATGCGAGGACGCGAAACGGCCGCGCCGGCAGCACCGCGTGCAGGGCTCGGCGCCGATGCTGTCCTGCCGCCACTGGTGACGCCGGCGTCACCGGTGAACGCCATTGCGCCCACCGCGGGAACCCCGCCGGCCCTGCCTGCGGGGTTCGACCTCGCCGGATTTGTGCGCACGGCGAAGCTCAACTTCGTGCGCCTTCAGGTCGCGACCGATCTCGGTCGGCTGGACGAGGTACGGGAAATTTCAATGCCACAAATGTTCGCGCAATTGAGCAAGGACGCCGTTGCGGGCGGCGGCAGCGGCCGTCTGAGTGACGTTGTGAGTCTGAATGCTGAGCTGGTGGAGCTGGTCACCGAGGGTGACTTGCATCGCGCAAGCGTGCGCTTTAGCGGAATGGCGCGGGAGAAGCCGGGACTCGCACCCGCGGGATTCGCTGAAACATGGATGCTCGCCAAGCCGGCGAACGAATCGACGGCGTGGCGTCTGGCGGGCGTTCGGCGGGCCGAGTGATCGTGGTAATCGGCGATCCAGGGCCACCGCGAGGTGGCCTTTGTTTTTACGCGCTATGACGACTTTCGAATCCCCAATCGCCGCTGCACTCAATCGCCTGCTCGAATCCGAAGCATGGGCGCGCGAGCGGCTCAGGCCGTTCGCCGGCGAGACGGTCGAGTTCGCTTTTCCGCCACTGCCCGCGCTACGCCTTGCGATCCAGCAGGATGGCCGGATAACGCCCGCGGAGCGCGACACTGAGCCGTCGCTTCTGGTGCGCCTTGGACCCGACGCCGTGTCGGCGTTGTTGCGTGGCGAGGAGCATTTCATGCGTGCAGTCGACGTGAGCGGGAACGCGAAGCTCGCCTCGGAAGTGCTCCTGCTGGTGCGTCACTTGCGCTGGGACGTCGAAGAGGATCTCGCGCGGGTCGTCGGCGATGTTGCTGCGCACCGGGTTGTCGGCTGGGCGCGTACGTTTGCCGGTTGGCAGCGCGACGTCGCGCGCCGCCTGGCCGATAACACGATGGAATACGTCATCGAGGAGCGTCGCATGCTCGTGCCGCGCGGCGAGTTCGAGACGCAGGCGGCGGCCGTCGCGCGGCTGCGCGATGCGCTCGCCCGCTTCGAGCAACGTCTGCGGCGGCTCGGCTGAGGCTCGAGGACATGTCGCGACTCGCAAGACTGCTGCGCATCCTGGCCGTCAGCCTGCGGTTCGGGTTGTACCAGCTGATGCCCGGCCCGCGTCCGGGCGGGTTTGTCGTGCGTCTGGCGCGCCTGGCCGGGCGACTCGTCGGCGCCGATACCCACTCCCCGCGCGGTGAACGACTGCGCCATGCGCTTGAGACCCTGGGTCCGATTTTCGTCAAATTCGGACAAGTCCTTTCGACGCGGCGCGACCTGTTGCCCACGGACATCGCCGACGAGCTTGCAAAGTTGCAGGATCAGGTGCCGCCATTTGCCTCCGACGTCGCAGTTGCGGAGATCGAGCGCAGCCTCGGGCAGCGGATCGACGACGTGTTCTGGAGTCTCGAACGCGAACCGGTCGCCAGTGCTTCGATTGCGCAGGTTCATCTTGGCAAACTCGCCGACGGGCGCGAGGTGGCGGTGAAGGTGCTGCGACCCGGTGTCGAGGCCGCGGTCGCACGCGATCTCATGTTGTTGGAAACAGCGGCCGGCCTTGTCGAGCGGCTATGGGCCGATGGCCGCCGCCTCAAGCCGCGCGAGGTGGTCGCCGAGTTCGCGCGTCACCTCGACGAGGAACTCGATCTCATGCGCGAGGCGGCGAATGCGAGCCAGCTACGCCGCAATTTCGAGGGTTCGACGCTGCTGCGTGTCCCCGAGATGGTTTGGGAGTGGTGCGCGCCACGCGTCATGGTGATGGAACGCATGGTACGGCACGCCGGTGTCTCAGGTCGACACGCTGCGCGCGCGCGGTATCGACATTGCGGCGCTCGCGCGTGCGGGCGTCGAGATCTTCTTCACGCAGGTGTTTCGCGACGGCTACTTTCACGCAGACATGCATCCGGGCAATATTCTGGTCGACGATGCAGGCCGCTACGTCGCGCTCGATTTCGGGATCATGGGCGCGCTGACGAGTGGCGACAAAATCTATCTCGCGCAGAACTTCATCGCGTTCTTCAATCGAGATTACCAGCGCGTGGCGCAAGCCCATATCGAAGCAGGCTGGGTGCCACCCGAAACGCGTGTCGACGAGTTCGAAGCGGCGATTCGCGCGGTATGCGAACCGATCTTTGCGCGGCCGTTGAAGGAGATCTACTTCGGCAAGTTGTTGCTGCGCCTGTTTCAGACCTCGCGGCGGTTCAACGTCGAAATCCAGCCGCAGCTCGTCATGTTGCAAAAGACGCTGCTCAACATTGAGGGCCTCGGCCGAGAGCTCGATCCGGACCTCGATCTGTGGCAGACCGCCAAGCCGTATCTGGAGCGCTGGATGAGCGAGCAGATTGGCTGGCGCGGCCTGCTGAAGACGCTGAAGCACGAAGCGCCGTATTGGGCCACGACCCTGCCGCAGATTCCACGCCTGGCCTATCGTCTGCTCGCCGTGGATCGTCTCGGCGCGATCGAAGATCGGCTCGAGCGTCTCGCCGAGGTCGGGCGGCAGCGCAATCGTCTGCTCGCGATTGTGGCCGTGCTGGTCGCGGCGCTGGTCGCGGCGCTGCTCCTGCGGTAGTCGCGACCGCCGGAGCTGTCCGGGACTTAGAATGTAGCGGTGCGCGCTTCGCCGCTCGCCCGTTTCCTGCTCATCGCGTGGATCCTGCTCGCGGTCTACGCGTCGCTGTATCCGCTCTCGGGTTGGCGCGACTCCGGCGTTTCGGCCTTCGCGTTCGTCGCTGCGCCGTGGCCGCGCTACGTCACCGTGCTCGACATGGGGATGAACGTCGCAGCCTATCTCCCGTTCGGCCTGCTCTGCGTGCTGGCACTGTATCCGCGCGTGCGTGGCGCCGCCGCCGTGCTCACGGCGCTCGCGGGCGGCGCCGCGCTTTCGTTATTGCTCGAGGCCGCGCAAGGCTATCTGCCGGCGCGCATCAGTTCCAACCTTGACTGGGTTTGCAACATGGCCGGGGCGCTTGGCGGCGCCCTGCTCGCCGCCCCAGTCGCCGTCTGGCTACTCGAGGCCGGCCCGCTGAGACGCGTTCGCGCGACCGCGTTCGAGGCGGGGGCCGCAGCCGACCTCGGGCTGGTGCTGCTTGGATTGTGGCTGTTCACGCAACTCAATCCCGCGATTCTCCTGTTCGGACTCGGCGATCTGCGCAATCTGTTTGCCACACCCCTAAGCGTCGAGCAGCCGCCTGCGCTGTTCGTGTCGATCGAGACGCTGACGGCGGCGGCGAACTTGACTGCGGCGGCGCTTTTGCTTGCATCGATTGCCGCGCCGGGGGCAGCGCTGCGCCGACTGGTCATTGCGCTGGTCGCGGCGGCACTGGTCGTAAAAACCATCGCATTCGCGATCCTGGTAGACGCAGGCGACGTGTTGGCGTGGCTCACGCCCGGGGCGCAGCGCGGGCTTGCGCTCGGGCTCGTGCTCGCGCTCTTGTCGGTCGGGCTTGGCCGCATCGCCCGTCTCGTGCTGGCAGCGGTGCTCCTCATGGCGGCGACGGTACTCGTCAATCTCGCGCCGCCGAACCCTTACCTGGCTGCGATTCTCAGCGTCTGGTCGCAGGGTCATTTCCTGAACTTCAATGGCCTGACGCACCTCGTGTCCGCGGCCTGGCCGTACGCGACGCTCGCCTACCTGATCTGGCTCGCTTCGCGCCGCGCGCGTGCGACCCTCGGGTAGAATCGCGCGCCATGTCCTATTACAGCAGGCACGTCTTTTTTTGCTGCAACCAGCGCGATGGCTCGCGCGTGTGTTGCAACGATCGCGGGGCGAGCGACCTGCGCGACTATGCGAAACAGCGTGTGAAAGCGTTGAATCTAGCGGGTCCCGGTCAGGTGCGAATCAATCAAGCCGGCTGTCTGGATCGTTGCGAAGAGGGCCCCTGCCTGGTCGTGTATCCAGACGCGGTCTGGTACACCTACGTGGACCGGATCGACGTCGACGAGATCATCGAGGAGCATCTGCGCCACGGACGCGTCGTCGAGCGCCTGCGAATCTGATGCGTGCCTCGACCCGGCGGATTGCGGTTCCGGGGCCGGCCGGGCGCATCGAGTGTGCAATCGACGATCCGCCATCGGCGCCACGCGGGGTGGCGCTCATTGCGCACCCCCATCCGCTGTATGGCGGAACGCTCGACAACAAGGTGGTACAGACCCTGGCACGGACCTTCGCCGACCTTGGCTACGTCGCGGTACGGCCCAATTTTCGTGGCGTCGGCAGCAGCGAGGGTGCGCATGACGCGGGTGGCGGCGAAGTTGAGGATCTTGCCGCGGTGCTGACGCATGCGCAGGGCGAATTCAGCGACGCGGCGGTGGTTCTCGCTGGATTCTCGTTCGGCGCCGCAATGCAAATCCGGCTCGCGCAACGCCTCGCGCCCGAGCACGTCGCGCGCATGGTACTCGTCGGGCTTGCTGTGGAGCGTGTCGATTCGCCCCTCGCGCCCCGGGGGACACTCGTCATACACGGCGAGCGCGACGAGACGGTGCCGCTCACGGCGGTGCTCGACTGGGCGCGGCCCCAGGACCTGCCGATCGTCGTCGTGCCCGGCGCCGATCACTTCTTCCATCGCAGGCTGCAAACGCTGCGCGAAATCGTGCGCGGCGCTTGGGGCGCATGAACACGGTCGCGCTGCAAGCGGGTGGATCGCGCAGCTGCTACGGCGCGCTCGAGCGTGTTGCCTATGCTATGGTCGCGTTCACGATCGCCGTCGTGCGCATCCGTTGGCGGCTCCTGCGATAGCGGCGCAATGCTCTGGGTCAAGACGCTACATATTGTGTTCATGGTGACCTGGTTCGCCGGCCTGTTTTATCTGCCCCGGCTTTTCGTCTATCACGCAATGAGCGAAGACCGCGCCTCGCGCGAGCGCTTTAAGGTCATGGAACGAAAACTCTATTGGGGAATCATGACCCCGGGGGCCGTATTGACACTCGTGTTTGGCAGCTGGCTATGGCTCGGCTGGGGTTTCTCCGGGGGGTGGTTGCATGCAAAGCTCGTGCTCGTCGCGGTGCTTGTTGCCTACCACGTCTGGTGCGGGAAGCTGTTGGTCGATTTTCGCCGTGAGCAAAACGTGCACAGTCATGTGTGGTTTCGCTGGTTCAACGAATTTCCCGTACTGGCGCTCATCGGCGCGGTTGCGTTAGTTGTCGTCAAGCCGTTCTGAGGCGTTCTTTGCCTCTTGCCCCCGCGGCCTCGAAGGGTTGCTGGTTGAGGAGTTGACGGCGTACGGCGCGGTCGACGAACGACCCGTGCCCGGCGGCGTCGCGTTCACCGGATCCTGGGAGACCTGCTATCGCGCAAATCTTTGGTCGCGCGTTGCCTCACGCATTCTGTGGCGCGTCGGCACGTTTGATTACACGAGCGAGGACGAACTGTATGCCGGCGCCCGCGCGCTCGACTGGCCGTCCCATTTTGCGGTCGACTGCACGCTACGCGTCAACGTCACGGCGCAGAAGAGCCCGCTGAAGAGCCTGGAGTTCGCCACCTTGCGCATCAAGGATGCGGTCTGCGATCGGTTTCGCGATGTGCTCGGTAAGCGGCCGGATGTCGATCGCGTGCGACCCGACGTGCGCGTGCACGGCTTCCTCGAGATGACGCGCGCCGCGTTGTACCTGGACACCTCGGGCGAGGCACTGTTCAAGCGCGGTTGGCGCAGCGAAAGCGGCGAAGCACCGCTGCGCGAAAACCTCGCCGCCGGCATCATCAAACTGACCGGCTGGCAGCCCGAGCAACCGCTACTCGATCCCATGTGCGGGTCCGGTACCTTGCTTGTGGAGGCTGCGGCGATGGCGCGTGGTCGCGCGCCCGGACTCAAGCGCGCGTTCGGCTTCGAGAAGCTTGCCGACTTCGATGCTGCACTTTGGAAGCGGTTGCGCGAGGAGGCAGCGCAGCCTGCCCCCCATGGCGCGAAGCTGGCGCTGTATGCAAGCGACGGCGACGCGGGCGCGCTAAACGCGACGCGTCGCAACTTGGCCGCTGCCGGCGTCGAGCGCTGGGTACGAATCGAGCAATGTGACGTGCTCGAGCGCGCGGCCCCGGCTGAAGCGGGGGTGCTCGTTGCCAATCCTCCCTACGGCGAACGAACCAGTTCAGTCGAGGCACTCGCGCGCTTCTACCCGAAGCTGGGCGCGGTGCTGAAGAAGAACTTTGCCGGCTGGCGCTGCCACCTGGTTACCGCCGACCTGCGGCTGCCGAAACTCGTGCGCCTGAAGCCTGCGCGCCGGGTGCCGCTTTACAACGGCGCGCTCGAATGCCGGCTGTATGAGTTCGACATCGTCGCCGGCAGCAACCGCGGCCCGGCGCAGCGTCGCTCGGCGACCTAGAGGCCGGCCGCCAGCGCCCGTGTCTGGTCGGCGGCCGGGATTTCGCGGCAACCGCTCGCGTTTTGCCCCGACCACAGGGGCGAGAAATCACCGCTGCCCTCTGCTTCGGCTTTCGCGCGCAGCGGCGCGAGGGCGGACGTTGCCAGGGGAAAGGCGGGCGCCGCGGGGTTGATCGGACCACGCTCGGCGACGATGCGGTTGACGATGCCACGCGCAGGGCGGCCGGTGAATACGTTGGTGAGGGCGGTATGCCGGGCGGCATCGCTGTTCAGCGCCGCTCGATGCACCGCACTTGTCAGTGCCTCCGGGCAGAGCAGGTACGCTGTACCGACCTGCACGCCGGCCGCGCCGAGCGCAAGCGCGGCCGTCACGCCCCTGGCGTCCGCGATGCCGCCTGCGGCGATCACCGGCACCGTCACCGCATGAACAATCTGCGGCAGCAGGGCGAGGGTGCCGACCTGGGTCGTCAAGTCTTGCGTCAGGAAGATGCCGCGATGCCCGCCGGCCTCGATGCCTTGCGCGATGATGGCGTCGACCCCGCGTGCCTCGAGCCAGCGCGCTTCTTCCACAGTGGTCGCCGAGCTGAGGATTTTCGAACCCCAGCTGCGCACGCGCTGGAGCAGCGCCGGCGAAGGTAATCCGAAATGAAAGCTCACGACCGCCGGTTTGCACGCCTCCAGTACGTCGGCGGCCTCGGTACTGAAGGGCGCTCGCCCCGGTCCCGCCGGGATCCTGTCGGCGTCGATGGCGAACGCTTCGTAGTATGGCGCCAGCGCGCCACGCCAGGCCTTTTCGCGCGCGGCGTCGAACACGGGCGGTGTGTGGCAGAAGAAGTTGACGTTGAACGGCTTGGCGGTGCCAGCCATGAGCGCTTCGAGTTCGCCGCGCAAGGCGTCGGGGCCAAGCATCGCGCAAGGCAGCGAACCGAGCCCGCCGGCATTCGAGACCGCCACCGCCAGCGCGCTGCCCTGCACGCCCGCCATGGGCGCTTGGATGATTGGCAACTCGATGCCGAGGAGCGATTGCACTGTCGTCATGTTGCCTCCCGCTGCGCGGGTCGGGTGATCGAAGGCCGGCGAGACGAAATAGGGCGCGCGCGCGCCCCTTTTTGCGTCAACCTCCGAGATTGCGGGCTAGACGATATCGAGGTGCTCGATGCCCTTCGACAGGTCCTTGTCCTTCGCCTCATGGCCGTGCAGCTTGATCTGCAGGCGCACCTCGTTGGTCGAGTCGGCGAAGCGCAGCGCGTCCTCATACGCGATGCGACCCTGCTCGTAGAGATCGAACAGCGCCTGGTCGAAGGTTTGCATGCCGAGTTCGCGCGACTTTTTCATGATCTCCTTGATCTCATGCACCTCGCCCTTGAAGATGAGGTCCGAAATCAATGGCGAGTTGAGCAGCACCTCGACCGCCGCGGCGCGCCCCTTGCCCTCCTTCAGCGGCAGCAGGCGCTGCGATATCACGCCCTTGAGGTTGAGCGACAGGTCCATCAGCAGCTGGTCGCGGCGCTCCTCGGGGAAGAAATTGATCATCCTGTCGAGCGCCTGGTTCGAGTTGTTGGCGTGCAGCGTGCCAAGGCACAGGTGACCGGTCTCGGCGAACGCGATCGCATGCTCCATCACCTCGCGATCGCGAATCTCGCCGATCAGAATCACGTCGGGCGCCTGGCGTAGTGTGTTCTTGAGAGCGGATTCCCACGAGTCCGTGTCGACGCCGACTTCGCGCTGGGTGATGATGCAGTTCTTGTGCGGGTGGACGTACTCGACCGGATCCTCGATCGTGATGATGTGGCCGTGCGAGTTTTCATTTCGGTAGCCGACCATTGCGGCGAGCGAGGTCGATTTCCCCGAGCCCGTGCCGCCGACGAAGATGACGAGCCCGCGCTTGGTCATCGCGACGTCCTTCAGAACCGGCGGGAGCTTCAGGTCTTCGAAGCTCGGAATGGTCGTCGTAATGACTCGCAGCACCATGCCGACCACGCCTTGCTGGACGAAGGTATTGACGCGGAAGCGGCCGATGCTGGCGGGGCTGATTGCGAAATTACACTCCTTCGTCGCTTCGAACCCGGCGGCCTGCTTGTCGTTCATGATCGAGCGCGCGAGGATCGCGGTGTGCTGCGCGCCGAGCGCCTGCTGCGACACCGCCGTCACCTTGCCGTCGATCTTCATCGCCGGCGGGAAGTTCGCCGTGATGAACAGGTCGGAACCCTTCTTCGCGATTAACGCGCGAAGCAGGTCGTACATGAACTTGGTGGCCTGCTCTCGTTCCATGCATTTCTCCTTTTCTTACCGCGGGCGCGCCAGCCGACCCGCCAAATCCCGCGCGCCGATCAGCCGGCGAACGTTTCCTTGTTCGATGCCTTGCCGCGGGCCTCGCCGACCGAGATGCTATTGCGTTGCACCAGTTCCTGCAGGTTCTGGTCCAGGGTCTGCATGCCCAGTTGCCGACCGGTCTGGATCGAAGAATACATCTGCGCGATCTTGTTTTCACGAATCAGGTTTCGAATCGCCGGGGTGCCGATCATGATCTCGTGTGCCGCCACGCGCCCCGTGCCGTCCTTGGTCTTGCACAGCGTCTGCGAGATGACCGCGCGGATCGATTCAGACAACATCGAGCGCACCATCTCCTTTTCGGCTGCCGGAAACACGTCGACGATCCGGTCGATCGTCTTCGCGGCGGAGGACGTGTGCAGGGTGCCGAACACCAAGTGGCCCGTCTCGGCGCCCGACAGGGCGAGCCGGATGGTCTCCAAGTCGCGCATTTCACCCACCAGAATCACGTCCGGGTCCTCGCGCAGGGCGCTGCGCAGCGCATTGGAGAACGACAGGGTATGCGGCCCGACCTCACGCTGGTTGATCAGGCACTTCTTCGATTCGTGCACGAATTCGATCGGGTCCTCAATGGTGAGGATGTGACCGTATTCGTTCTCGTTCTTGTAGTTCACCATCGCGGCGAGCGTGGTGCTTTTGCCGGATCCGGTGGGCCCCGTGACCAGCACGATGCCGCGCGGCTGGTCCGAGATCTCGGCGAAGATCTTCGGACATTTCAGCTCCTCGAGCGACATCACCTTGGTCGGAATCGTCCGCATCACGGCGGCGGCGCCACGCTGCTGGATGAAGGCGTTCACCCGAAAGCGCGCAAGGTTCGGTACCGCGAAAGAAAAGTCACACTCCAGATTCTCTTCGTAGAACTTGCGCTGCCCGTCGTTCATGATGTCGTAGATCATCGAGTGCACTTCTTTATGCTCAAGGGCTGGCACGTTGATGCGCCGAACGTCGCCGTGCACGCGGATCATGGGCGGAAGTCCCGAGGAGAGGTGCAGATCGGACGCCTTGTTCTTGACGCAAAAGGCGAGCAGTTCGGTGAGATCCATTACAATCCTCCCGGGCGGCGGCATGGGAGGAATTCCCGCGCCAATTCAAAAGTATGGCAACGATTGGTGATAATTTGCAAGCGGTTCGGTCACGGGTCGCGGCGGCGGCGCGCGCCGCCGGCCGGGACCCAAGCGGAATAGTGCTTCTCGCGGTCTCCAAAACCCACCCGATCGAGCACGTAGTCGAAGGATTGCGTGCGGGTCAGCGCGCGTTCGGCGAGAACTATGTTCAGGAAGCGGTCCACAAAATGGACGCGCTTGTTAACTTCGCGAGCGTCGCGCCGGCGGGCGAAATCGAATGGCATCTGATCGGCCCCTTGCAGGGCAACAAGACGCGCATGGTGGCCGAGCGGTTCGACTGGGTACAGACCATCGAGCGCGAGAAGATTGCGCAGCGTCTCTCGGCACAGCGGCCGGATACACGCCCGTCGCTAAACGTGCTCGTGCAGGTAAACGTCTCGGGAGAGGCGTCGAAGAGCGGCGTCGAGCCACAGTCGGCACAGGCGCTGGCCCGGGCGGTTGCCGAGCTGCCGCGTCTGCGTCTACGCGGCTTCATGGCGATTCCGGAGCCGACCGAGGATGTGGCGTTGCAGCGCGCGCGTTTTCGAACGCTGCGCGCGTTGTACGACGATGCGCGTGCGCAGGGCCTCGAGCTCGATACACTGTCGATGGGCATGTCGGATGACATGGAGACCGCGATCGCGGAGGGTGCAACCATGGTGCGGATCGGTACGGCGATCTTCGGCGCACGCGAACGGACGAGGGATCGCGCGTGAAAATTGCCTTTCTTGGCGGCGGAAACATGGCGCGTGCGCTGATCGGCGGCTTGCTCGCGCAAGGGGTCGAGGCGGACGCGATTCGCGTGATCGAAGTGGATACCGGTGCGCGTGAAAAACTCGCCGCGCGGTACCCGGTGCAGGTGAGTGCGGCGCCCGACGCCGCGGCGCTCTCGTGCGACACGCTGGTCCTTGCGGTCAAGCCGCACGACATGCGCGCCGCGCTCGCCTCGCTCGGCAGCGATCTCGGCAGCACGCTCGTGATCAGCATTGCTGCGGGGCTCAGGCTGGAGAATCTGTCGCGCTGGCTGGGCGGACATCGCCGAATCGTGCGCTGCATGCCGAACATGCCCGCGCTGATTGGCAAGGGCATTTCGGGCCTGTACGCACTGCCCGACGTGAGCCGCGAAGAGCGGGCCCGGGCGGAGCAGGTGCTCGGCGCAGCGGGCGAAGTCGTTTGGGTGGAGACCGAAGCATTGCTCGACCCGGTGACCGCGGTCTCGGGCAGCGGGCCGGCGTACGTGTTCTGGTTCATTGAGCAGCTTGCGGCCTCGGGGGAGCGGCTCGGTCTTGCGCCGCATACGGCGCAACGTCTTGCGCTTGCCACGGTCCTCGGCGCCGCAGAGCTTGCCGCGAACACGACGGACTCGCCGGCCGTGTTGCGTGAGCAGGTCACCTCGAAGGGCGGTACGACCGAGGCTGCACTCAATGTGTTCGCCGAGGAGCGCATGGCTGAACGCCTGGGGCGTGCAATCGAGGCCGCGAGCCGTCGGGGCGCGGCGCTCGGCGACACGCTTGGGGAGGACTGAGTGCTTGGCCAGATCATTGGGTTCCTGGTCGATACCGTGGCTGCGTTCCTGGTCTTTTTGCTGCTGGCGCGTTTTCACTTCCAGTGGCTGCGGGTTCCGTTCCGCAATCCGGCAGGCGAGTTTGTCCTGGCGTGCACCAACTGGATCGTGTTTCCGGCGCGCCGCGTCGTCCCGGCGCTCGGCGGCCTCGACCTCGCAACGTGGCTTGCGGCCTGGCTGGTGCAGGGCTGCGCGCTGTACGTCATGCTCGCATTGCGCGGCTGGGACGCGGGGCCGCAGATCGGGACGGTGATTGCCGCGCTCGCTGCACTCGCGCTGGTCGATCTCCTGCGTTATAGCAGCTATATCCTGCTGTTTGCGGTCATCGTGCAGGCCGTGATGTCATGGGTGAATCCCTATCACCCGTTCAGCGCCGTGTTCGATGCGATGACGCGCCCATTCCTGCGACCCCTGCGCCGCTTCGTGCCCCCCATCGCGCGTATCGATCTTTCCCCGCTGGTGCTGATCGTGCTTGTGCAGGTGCTGCTCATTCCGCTCGCACACCTGCGCGCACAACTGGGGGCGTTGCTTTGAGTGGTTGGTACCGCCGCGCGGGGGCGCGATGGATCCTGGAGGTGCATGTGCAGCCTGGGGCAGCCCGGACACAGGTTTGTGGTCTGCATGACGGCCGGCTCAAGGTGCGCGTTGCGGCGCGCGCTACGGACGGGCGCGCGAATGCTGCGCTGGTCGAATTCATTGCGGCGGGCCTCGGCGTGGCGAAGCGTGACGTCCTGATCGAAGCGGGTACGACATCCCGGCGCAAACGACTGCAGGTGATTGGCGCGACGCGCGCGCCTGACGTATTGCTGCAGCCGAAGGATGCCTGATCGTGGACGCCGAACAGCTGCCGCAACCACCGGTCGACGCGGGCGGTGCCGCGCCGGAGAATCTGAAAACGCTGACTGCGGTGATCTACGGCCTGCAGGCGGCGTCCTTCTTCGTCGGGCTGAGCGCAATCGTCGCCGTGGTCATCAACTACGTGAAGCAGGAAGCCGTCGCCGGCACCTGGCTTGAATCGCACTTTCGCTGGCAGATCCGCACGTTCTGGTACGGACTGCTGTGGGGGGTGATCGGCCTGCTGTTGTTCGTCGTCGTTGTCGGCTGGTTCGTTCTCATGGCCGACGCGATCTGGATCATTTACCGCATCGTCAAGGGCTGGCTGAACCTGAACGACGGCAAGCCCATGCCGCCGCCCGATTGCGTGCGCTAGCTGCGGGGCGCGCGTGGAAAGCGCACTGACTCAGGGTACGGAAAGACGTCCGCCTGCACACCGGCGCGCAGCTGCGCCTGGCGGTCCTGCCAGAACGCCGGGTCGGTGAGATCCGCGTGATAGCTGAGGAAGACGCGGCGCGACATGGGATCCGCGACGAGGAAATGCGCGAACTGCTCCGGAAACACGTCGCTCGGACCGACCGAGTAATAGGGTTCGGCGGACATTTCGTCCTCCCAACTCGTCGCGGGCGGAATGCGGCGGAAGTTGCACTCCGCGAGTGGCGCGATTTCGTCGTAGTCGTAGAACACGACCCGCTCGTGCCGCGTCACGCCGAAATTCTTCAGCAGCATGTCGCCCGGGAAGATACCCGCGCCAGCGAGCTCCTTGATCGCGTTGCCGTATTCAAGCAGTGCCTGCCGCGTACGTGGTAGATCGCCTTCGGCGGTGACCTCCTCGAGGTATAGATTGAGCGGCTGCATGCGTCGCTCGATGTACATGTGCCTGATGACGACTTTGTCGCCCTCGAGCTCGACATTCGAGCCGGCTTCGGCTTTGAGTTCTGCGACAAGCGCCGGGTCGAAGCGATCAAGCGGAAGCGCAACCAACGAGTACTCCAGCGTGTCCGCCATCCGGCCGACGCGATCGTGCATCTTCACCAGGTGGTACTTGTCCTTGACGGTCTGGCGGTCCGTGTCCTTGGGCGGGGCGAAGTGGTCGCGAATAATCTTGAACACGTAGGGGAACGACGGCAGGGTGAACACCAGCATGACCATTCCCCTGATGCCCGGCGCGATGACGAAATTGTCCGACGAGTGCTTCAGGTGATAGTGCAAATCACGATAAAACAGCGTCTTGCCCTGCTTGTGCAAACCCACCGCCATATACATTTCCGCGCGCGGCTTGCGCGGCATCAGCGTGCGCAAGAAGGAGATGTACGCCGCGGGGACCTCCATGTCGACGAGAAAATACGCACGTGAGAAGGAGAACAGGACCTGCAGTTGGTCCGCGTCGAGCAGCACCGTGTCGAGGTAAAGCTCGCGTTTCTCGTTTTGCAGAATGGGGACCACGAATGGAAACTCGCGGTGTCCGTTGATGATCTTGCCGACGATATAGGCGGCCTTGTTGCGGAAAAAGGGCGCATTGAGGACCTGGATTTGCAGGCTCGGACGCGCACGCATGGGCCGCGGGAAGGCCTTGCGCATTGCGCGAAGGACGTTGCGCAAATCGCGCCCGAGCGCCTCGAAGGGGTTGGCGAGGCCGAAGCTGGTGGCGATCTCGGCAAGCGTCGCGCGCAGTCCTTTCTGCAGCGGGTAGTAGCAGCGATAGGTTGGCTCGTCTCCCTCGAGGTGCTCCGTGGCCACCGCCGGTCGCCAGAAGATGAACTCGTTACGGTAGTAGCGGCGGTGCAGCACCTGGCACGCGACCGAGTTGTAAAACGTTTCCGCACACTCGGGCTGCCGATGCTCGGGTAGCAGGCTGATAGTGGCGAGCTTGATCGCGGGCCACAACGATTCGTCGGTCTCGGCCTGGGGGAAGGCGCCGAGTACCGCAGCAACCGACTCAGCAACGCGCTGGTCGTAGAGCTGGATTCGCTCGCGCGCGAGCGCTGACATCGAAGCCCAATCCGCGTTCTCGAACAATACCTTTGCGCGCCGCGCAGTGTCGCGAAACAGCCGGTAGTGCCGGTCGAAACCGGAGAGGATGAGACCCGCAATTGCCGCGGCCGTCTCCGCCCGCGCGGCCACCCCGGGTGAGAGCGGCGCAACGGGCGCGGGACGGGGCGACGGCGCGCTCATCGCATCAGGCGACTTTGCGCTCCGCTGTCTTCGGGTCGAAGAACTGCTCGTCTTCGGTCGATCCCTTGAGCGCCGTGGTGGACGCGCTGCCGCCGGAGGCGACTTGGGTTACCAGGTCGAAGTAGCTGGTGCCCACCTCGCGCTGATGCTTGACTGCGGTGAAGCCTTTCTCCGCCGCAGCGAACTCTTTTTGCTGCAACTCGACGAACGCGCTCATGTTCTGGCGCGCGTAACCGTAGGCGAGCTCGAACATCGAATAGTTGAGTGCGTGAAAGCCGGCGAGCGTGATGAACTGGAACTTGTAGCCCATCGCCCCGAGTTCACGCTGGAACTTCGCAATCGTGGCGTCGTCCAGGTTGCGCTTCCAGTTGAACGACGGGGAGCAGTTGTAGGCCAGCATCTTGTCCGGATGCTGCTTGCGAATTCCGTCGGCGAAGCGCTTGGCGAATTCCAGATCGGGCGTTCCGGTCTCGCACCACACCATGTCGGCGACGGCGGCGTAGGCGAGGCCACGCGCGAGTGCCTGGTCGAATCCTTTCTTGGAACGGTAGAACCCCTCGGGCGTGCGCTCGCCGGTGAGGAACGGACGGTCACGCTCGTCGATATCAGAGGTCACCAGGTCCGCGGCTTCGGCGTCGGTGCGCGCGAGCAGTAGCGTCGGCACGCCCAGGACGTCGGCGGCGAGCCGTGCCGCGTGCAGCTTCTGCACGTGCTCTTGCGTCGGAACCAGCACCTTGCCGCCCATGTGGCCGCATTTCTTGACGCTGGCCAGCTGGTCCTCGAAATGTACGCCTGCAGCACCGGCCTCGATCATGGCGCGCATGAGTTCATGCGCGTTCAGTACGCCCCCGAAACCCGCCTCGGCGTCGGCCACGATTGGCGCGAAGTAGTCCACGTCGCCCGAGCCTTCCATCCATTGGATCTGGTCGGCGCGCGTCAGCGCGTTGTTGATGCGACGCACGACCGTCGGTACCGACGACACCGCGTACAGGGACTGATCGGGGTACATCTGGAGCGAGTCGTTGGCGTCGGCTGCGACCTGCCAGCCCGAAAGGTAAATCGCAGGAACGCCCGCCTTCACCTGCTGCACCGCCTGATTTCCAGTAACTGCGCCGAGCGAATTCACGAACGGCTTTTCCTGGGACATGGCCCAGAGTTTCTCCGCGCCGCGTTTCGCAAGCGTGTGCTCGACCTGCAGGCTGCCGCGCAGTCGAACGACATCTTCCGCGCGGTAGTTGCGGGTGATGCCCTTCCAACGCGGGTTCTCCGCCCAGTCTTTCTTCAGTGCGGCAATGTCTTGGCTACGCTGATCCACGAAGTTTTCCTTTCGGTTGGCTGAATGACGAAATGCCCGACCGGCACATGACGCATGCCCGTACAGGCTGGCGGGATCACAGTAACCGACGTGAATGCCGCGCAGCAATAACCCTCTCAGGAAAACTCGATGGAATAAAAAACAATCGTTTACAACAAGTTATGACACCGGTATTTCACAATGCGGAGAGCTGTTTCAGAGGTTTGCCGCGTCGCAATATGCCCTCTGGGCGCGGCAGCCGCCTAGTTCCTGCCGGGCGTACGGTCGTTGTGGACGCTCATCAGCAAGCCGATGGCGACGAACAACGTGAGCAACGCGGTCCCGCCATAGGACAGAAATGGCAACGGCACACCGACGACCGGCAGGACGCCGGACACCATGCCCATGTTCACAAACGCGTAGGTGAACAGCATCAGGCTGATCGTGCCCGCCAGCAGGCGCGAAAAGAAGGTCGTAGCCTGCATGGCGATCGCCAGACCGCGCGCGATCAGCAGCGCATAGAGCACCAGCAGGACGCAGTTGCCGATCAAGCCGAACTCCTCTGAGTACACGGCAAAGATGAAATCGGTATGTCGCTCGGGAATGAACTCAAGGTGCGACTGCGTGCCGTTCAGCCAGCCTTTGCCGGACAGCCCGCCCGAGCCGATCGCAATCGTCGACTGGATGATGTGGTAGCCGGCGCCAAGTGGATCTTGCGTGGGATCGAGCAGCGTGAGGATGCGCCGGCGCTGGTAATCGTGGAGCAGCCCCCAGATCGGCGGGAGACTTGCGAGGGTGATCGCCATCAACCCGCCCAGCGCCTTCCAACTCAGGCCGGCGAAAAAGATCACGTAGAAACCAGCCGCGGCGACGAGCAGCGCCGTGCCCAGGTCGGGTTGACGCGCGATGAGAAATACCGGAATCGCGACCAGGAGGCCGGCGACCACGAACGTGCGCCGCCGCAGATCTTCTTCGTTGCGGTGAAAATACCAGGCGAGCATCAGCGGCATCGCGATCTTCATCATCTCTGAGGGCTGAAATCGCGTCACACCGAGGTTTAACCAGCGTCGCGCGCCGTTCGCGATATCGCCGAACAGAGCGACGGCGACCAATAGGAGCAGGCCAATCACGTAGGCTGGAAGCGAGAAGCGCATGAGCGCTTGCGGCGGCATGCGCGCGATCAACCACATTGCGATCAGAGCGACGCCAAGATGGCGCAATTGACTGATTACGCGCGCCGGGTTTTCGCCGCTCGCCGAGTACAGCGTGGCGATGCCAAGCGCGGCAAGTAGAAGCGCGATGGTCAACAGCGTCGCGTCAAGCCGATCCACGCTCGAGCGCGCGAGACGCCGAATCGTGCCGCGCGTAAGCTCCACTCAGAGGTTCCCGGCAGGCGGCGTGCCCGCGTTCTGCGCCGATGAGTGTTCGATCGCGACCGGTTTCTTGCCAAGAAGGTAATAGTCGAGCACCGAGCGCGCGATCGGTGCCGCGGCGCGTGATCCGAAACCTTCGTTTTCGACCACCACCGCGAGCGCGATTTTCGGACGGATAAGCGGCGCAAATGCGATGAACAACGAATGATCGCGCAAGCGCTCGTCGATCTTCTTCGCGTCGTATTTCTCGTTCTGCTTGATGCCGATGACCTGCGCGGTCCCGGTTTTGCCTGCGCTCGTGTACTGGGCATCGGCAAACGCACGCGCGCCGGTGCCTTCGCTGTTTACCCCGGCCATTGCGTCCCGCACGAAGGCAAGATGCGCGGGTTTAATGGCAACCCGACGTATCAGATGGGGCGTGACGGTCTCGCGCGCGCCGGACTGCGGATCCTCGATGTGTGCGACCACGTGCGGCCGGTAGAGCGTGCCGCCGTTGGCGATCGCCGCGGTCGCCGCTGCAAGTTGGAGCGGCGTATAGGCGTTGTAGCCCTGGCCGATACCGATCGAAATCGTCTCCCCGGCGTACCAGCGTCGCTGCCCCGGTCGCTGGAACCGTTTCATTTTCCACTGCGGCGAGGGTAGAACGCCGGTCGCCTCTCCGTCGAGGTCGATGCCGGTCCGTGCGCCAAAGCCAAACCGTTGCATGAAGCCGGCGATCGCGACGATACCCAAGTCGTGCGCGAGCTGGTAGTAGTAGACGTCGGACGACACCACGATCGATTTGCGCAGATCGACTGTGCCATGGCCGCCGGGATGGGAGTCACGGTATCGGCGTCCCCCAAACATAAAGTAGCCGGGGTCCTGAATCGCGCTTTCGGGTGTGCGTTTGCCGAGTTCGAGTGCGGCGAGCGCCATGAACGGTTTGAACGTCGAGCCTGGTGGATACAGGCCCGCAATTGCGCGGTTGTTGAGCGGCCGGTCTGCTGACGTGTTCAACGCCTTCCAACTCTGCACGTCGATCCCGTCGACAAAAAGATTCGGGTCGTAGCCCGGCATGGAGACAAACGCGAGCACTGCACCATTCGCCGGATCGAGTGCGACGAGCGCCCCGCGCCGCCCCGCGAAGGCCGTCTCGGCGACTTGCTGCAATCCGATATCCAAGGTCAGCGTCGCGTTGCGTCCGGGGCGGGCGGCGTTGCTCGACAGCGTTCGAATGCCGCGACCCGCCGCGTCGATCTCGATCTGCTCGAGGCCCGTCGCCCCGTGAAGCGATTGCTCGTAGCTCGCCTCGATACCGCGCTTGCCGATGTATTCGGATCCGCGATAGTTCGCCTCGACACCGAGCGCTTCGAGACGCTCAAGGTCACGCTCGTTGATGCGCCCGATGTAACCCAGCACGTGGGACGCGGTATTGCCGAACGGGTACTGGCGAAACAGCCGCGCCTTGATCTCGACTCCGGTGAATCGGTACCGATTCACCGCGAAGCGCGCGACTTCTTCGTCCGACAGTCGCGTGCGAATCGGCAGGCTCTCGGCGTTGCGCGCCTCAGCGACGTGCTTGGCAAAGCGACTGCGATCCCGTGGTCCGATTTCGACTAGCGCAGAAAGCGCTGCGATCGTGCGCTCGAGATCGTCGACTTTGCGTGGGGAAATCTCGAGCGTATACGCGGAATAGTTGCGCGCAAGCACCCTGCCGTTGCGATCGAGAATCAGGCCCCGCTGGGGCGGCAGCGGAACGATCGCAATCCGGTTATCTTCGGCGCGTGTCTGATAGTACTGGTGCTGGGACAACTGCAACCAGACAAAGCGCGCGCCGAGCGCGCCAAACGCAGCCAGCACGATCACGGCGGCCACGAGTATGCGGGCGCGGAAGGCGCGCAGTTCGCGTTTCGTGTTCCTGAATTCCGTGATCGCGACCATGCTTCGGACTGCGCTAGAGCGACCCGGCTTCGAGCGCTCGACGCTGCGGCAGCAAGAGCAGCCATGAAGCGAACGGCCAGAGCGCCGCACCGGCCAAGGGGGCGACCAGAATCGACCAACCGGGTAGCGGCGCGCCTGTTGCAAGGCGCACCAGCATCACGACCGCCTCCGCGATGAGGAGCAGCGGCGCGACATGCAGCGCCTGGTACCACGGACTGAACCACAGGATGCGACGCGAAAACGTAATCGCGAAGAACGCAAGCAACGCATATGCCAACGCGTGCTGGCCGAGCAGGACGCCGTTGCCGGCATCGGCCACCAGCCCAATGAGCCAACCGACCCCCAGGCCGACGAGCCGAGGCTGATGGACGCACCAGAATACGAGCACGACGGCAACGAAGTCCGGCACCAGGCGCGTGTCGTTCCAGGGCAGGAACATGAGCAGCAGCGCGGCAGCAAAGGAGGCAATGATCGTTCTTACGCGGACCGGCGACAGGATGTGCTGCGGCTTATTTGGCGCCACGGGTGCTCCCTCGCCTGCGGGTTGGCGACCCACCCCGCGTGCCGCCCACTTCTTTGTCCTGTGCCGGATACGACGGCAATGCGTCGTCGCCCGCAAGCACCAGTACGTAGCGGCTGCGGTCGACGCCCGCGACGGGCTCGCAGGTCACCCGGGCGAACGCCTGTGCCGCGTCGCGCTCGACATGAACGACGCGTGCGACCGCGAGACCGGGCGGATAGGTACCGTCGATCCCAGAAGTTACGAGGCGGTCGCCGTTGCGCACGTCGGCGTTGGCCGGGAGGAAGCGCAGCTCGAGCATGCCCGACGCGCCCGCACCGAATGCGACCGCGCGCAGGCCATTGCGCGTGACCTGAACCGGGATCGCTTGCGCCTTATCCGTGAGCAAAGTGACTTCGGAAACCAGCGTGTGGACGCGCGTGACCTGCCCGATCACGCCGACCGCGTCGATCACCAAACTGCCGGCGGCGACGGCGTGCCGGCTGCCCTTGTCGAGGATGACCTTGTAATCGTACGGGTCGCGCCCGGAGTAGAGCACTTCGGCCGGGATGCTGCGGCGCGCAACCCGCGCGCGCATTTCGTTCACGCGACGAAGTTGCGCCAGCTCGGACGCCGCGGTTTCGTAGCGTTGGGCGTTGCGTGCCGTGTCGAGCAGCTCCGCGCGAAGAGTGGAATTTTCGGCCTGCAGCTTTTCCTGGTTGACGAGAAATTCGGCCATCCGCTGCGCGATGGCGACGGGCGCGGTGGCCGCCTGCTGGAACGGATAGGCGGCGAGCGCCAGGACATCGCGCAGGCCTTCCACGTAGCGGAATCGCGCGTCGAGAACGAGTAGCGCGAAAGACAGCGAGGCGAAGAACGCGAGCCGGACAACGGGCGCCGGGCCACGCTTGAAGAACGGTGGCGGCGTGTGCTCCATCGGCACCTAGGCGCTAGGTGCTACGACGCGCTTAGTCGTTGGTGAAAATCGGACCGAAGTGATCGATCTTCTCGAGTGCTTTGCCCGAACCGCGCACGACGCAGGTCAGGGGATCTTCGGCGACGATGACCGGCAGGCCGGTCTCTTCCATCAGCAGGCGGTCGAGGTCGCGCAACAGCGCGCCGCCACCGGTGATCACCATCCCTTTTTCCGCGATGTCCGCACCGAGTTCGGGCGGCGTCTGCTCGAGGGCGCTCTTGACCGCGGAAACGATCTGATTCAGCGGCTCCGTAAGTGCTTCGAGGATCTCGTTCGACGAAATCGTGAAGCTGCGCGGAATGCCTTCGGCAAGGTTACGACCCTTGACGTCGATCTCGCGCACCTCGGAACCCGGAAACGCCGAGCCGATCTCCTTCTTGATCATTTCGGCGGTCGCTTCGCCGATCAGCATGCCGTAGTTGCGACGGATGTAGTTGATGATCGCCTCGTCGAACTTGTCGCCCCCAACGCGTACGCTTCCCGAATACACCATGCCGCCGAGGGAAATGATGCCGACCTCCGTCGTGCCGCCACCGACGTCGACAACCATCGAGCCGGTCGCTTCGGCGACCGGCAAGTCCGCCCCAATGGCTGCGGCCATCGGTTCTTCGATCAGATACACCTGGCCCGCGCCGGCGCCGATTGCGCTTTCGCGAATCGCACGGCGCTCGACCTGCGTCGAGCCGCAGGGTACGCAAATGATGATGCGCGGGCTCGGCGAAAACAGCTTGTTGTCGTGAACCTTCTTGATGAATTGCTTGAGCATCTGCTCGGTGACGGTGAAGTCGGCGATCACGCCGTCCTTCATCGGACGAATCGCGACGATGTTGCCCGGCGTCTTGCCGAGCATCAGCTTCGCTTCCCTGCCGACCGCCTGGATCGTCTTTTTCGCGTTCGGCCCGCTTTCCTGGCGAATTGCAACCACCGAAGGCTCGTCAAGCACGATCCCTCTGCCGCGCACGTAGATCAGCGTGTTCGCGGTGCCAAGGTCAATCGCAAGGTCGTTCGAAAAGTAGCTACGCAGAAATCCAAACATTTTCCGTCCAGTTCGGTCGCTTTCAGTGACTCTCTTACTGTCGTACCTTAAGTTCGTCTCATAAGGCCGTGTCAGGATTAACCCTTCCCATCTCCAGCCGCAGCTCAAGATGGCCTTCCTATGATACCCTAACGTAACCCACTGTACAGGCGTACAGAAAGGCGTTATTGCATTGCACCAATGTCGCTTTCCCGAGATGAAGTCGATCGCATCGCGCGCCTTGCCCGCCTGGCCGTCCGCCCGGGGGAATCGGTCGCCGTGATCGAGCGCCTGAACCGGGTTCTCGGCATGATCGAGGCGATGCGCGCGGTCGACACGCGTGGCGTTGAGCCGATGGCGCACGCGCTCGACGTGGTCCAGCGCCTGCGCCCGGATGAGGTCACTGAGCTCGACCAGCGGGCGTTGTTCCAAGCGGTCGCGCCGGCCGTTGAGCGCGACCTCTATCTCGTGCCGAAGGTCATCGAGTAGGCGGGCAGGGCGGCAACCGTACGTGCGTGAGCGCACGGGCGTGCCAACCGCACTGAGATGCTGAACGCCACCGTCGCAGAACTGTCGTCCGCGCTTGCGGCGCGCCGCGTCTCGAGCGTGGAGCTTGTGCGCCTGTTTATGGACCGGATTGCCCGATTGAATGGGGCTCTGAATGCGTTCGTCACGGTGGACGAAGAGCGCACGTTGGAGGACGCGCGGCGGGCTGACGCGCGACGGGCGCGCAACGAGGCGGGTCCGCTGACCGGAATTCCAATCGCTCACAAGGACATCTTTTGCACCAAGGGTCTGCGTACGACCTGTGGGTCGCGCATGCTGGAAAACTTCGTCAGTCCTTACGACGCCACGGTGATCGAGCGCCTTGGCAACGCGGGCTCGGTCACGCTCGGCAAGACGAACATGGACGAGTTTGCGATGGGCTCGTCGAACGAGACTTCGTACTTCGGGCCCGTGCGCAATGCCTGGAACCTCGCCTGTGTGCCGGGCGGTTCGTCCGGCGGGTCGGCGGTGGCGGTCGCGGCACGCATGGCGCCCGCGGCGACCGGCACCGATACGGGCGGATCGATTCGCCAGCCCGCCGCGTTTACCGGAACCTGCGGGATTAAGCCGACCTATGGCCTTGTGTCGCGCTACGGCATGATTGCCTTTGCCTCGTCGTTCGATCAGGGTGGGCCTATGGCGAAGAGCGCGCAGGATCTCGCGTTGCTGCTGAACGCGATGGCGGGATTCGACCCGCGTGACTCGACGAGTATCGAACGCCCGCCGGAGGACTACGCGCGCGCGTTCGACGTCGACCTTCAGGGTCTGCGTATCGGTGTTCCGGAGGAATTTTTCGGTGAAGGGCTTGAGGCGGACGTGCGTGCGCGGGTGGAGGACGCCCTGCGCTGGTTCGGCGCGCAGGGGGCCCGGACGGTGCCGATCCGACTGCCGAACGCGGGACTCGCGCTACCGGTGTACTACGTGCTCGCGCCGGCTGAAGCCTCGTCCAACCTGTCACGCTACGACGGCGTGCGCTACGGCCATCGCGCGCAGGATTTCCATGACCTTGCCGATATGTACGTCCGTTCGCGTACCGAGGGGTTTGGCGAGGAGGTCAAGCGCCGAATCCTCGTCGGGACCTACGTTTTGTCGCACGGATACTACGACGCGTACTACCTGCAGGCACAGAAGCTACGACGCCTGATCGCACAGGATTTCGCCGCGGCGTATCGCGCGTGTGACGTCATCATGGGACCGACCACGCCGGGCACGGCGTTCGCGCTCGGCGCGAAGATGGACGATCCGGTACAGATGTACCTGAACGACATCTACACAATTCCCGCGCCGCTCGCGGGCTTGCCCGCACTATCAGTTCCGTGCGGGTTTGATGGGCAGGGCCTTCCGGTCGGCCTGCAGTTGACCGGCGACCATTTTTCCGAGGCGCGGCTACTCGGTATCGCGCACCGCTATCAGCAGGCGAGCGACTGGCACCTGCGCCTGCCCCCGGGAGCGCCGCTGTGAGATGGGCGGCTACGCTGCTCGCGCTCGCGGCGGTCACGCCGAGTGCGCGCGCCGACCTGTACGCGAACGAGCTGATCGGTGAGATTGGCAACCGCGCCGCGCTGTTGTCCGTCTCTCGGACACAGGCACCGGACGGCGCCTGGCGTATCACCGGGGAGTATCTCGTACTGGATACGCTGCAACGGCGTTTTCTGACGGGCGAGGGTGGCCCGACACTGAGCGTGACGACGCTCAGCGAGGGCACCTCGCCAATCCTCTACGGGCGTCCGCCGACGGCAACACTGCAGGGCGTCTGGCGTGACGGAGCGTTCGAAGGGACGCGCTACGGACCCGGCGGGCAGGTGCGCGAGCGCTTCAAGTTCAGCGCAACGTTTCCATCGATGGCGAGCTACAGCACGGCGGTGCAATGCAGTGCGAGCGAGGGGAAGTACAGCACCGCGCTCGCCTTCGTGATCAATACGGGCCGGCTGCGCCCGGGAAGCCTGAGTTGGACCTCGCGTGACGCGGAGAGCGGCGATGTCTGCGTGCTGGGTGGCACGGCCGTGCGCCAAGTGAGGCATGAGCGCGGGTTGCGCTTCCAGATTGACCGGAATGTTACAAACCCCGGGGGTGCTGCGGGCGACCGGGGCTGCACGATCAGCGTGCGCAGTCTCGGCGAGGCGCTACGCGTCAGCGCGGCGGGCTGCAGCGCGTTCTGTGGCGCGCGGGTGCAGATCGAACCGATCCTCGTCGATGGCGTGGACCAGTGCCGGTTGCTACGGCCGATCGCCCGCTGAGCGGGGTCCCGGAGCGGATGCCGTCATGAATTGGGAAATCGTTGTGGGGCTGGAGACCCACGCGCAGCTGCGTACGCGAAGCAAGATTTTTTCAGGCGCAGCGACCACGTTCGGCGCCGAGCCGAACGTACAGGCCTGCGCGGTGGACATTGCGCTGCCGGGCGTTCTGCCCGTACTCAACCAGGCCGCGGTTGAGCTCGCGGTGCGCTTCGGTCTTGCGGTCGACGCGACCATCAACCGGACGTCGATCTTTGCGCGCAAGAACTACTTTTATCCTGATCTTCCCAAGGGCTATCAAATCAGCCAGTATGAAATCCCGATCGTGCAAGGCGGTGTGGTGCCGGTCGTGCTGCCCGATGGCGAGAAACGGGTTGCGCTGACGCGCGCTCACCTCGAAGAGGATGCCGGCAAATCGCTGCACGAGGACTTCCACGGGATGTCGGGAATCGATCTCAATCGCGCGGGTATCCCGCTGCTCGAGATCGTTTCGGAGCCGGATCTGCGCGGCGCGAAGGAGGCAATCGCCTACGCACGCGCGCTTCACGCGCTGGTCGTCTGGATCGGCGTGTGCGACGGCAACATGCAGGAAGGGTCGTTTCGCTGCGACGCCAACGTGTCGGTGCGCCGTCGGGGCGAAACTGCGTTCGGAACCCGCTGCGAGATCAAAAACCTGAATTCGTTCCGCTTTATGGAGCGTGCGATCGAATACGAGGCACGGCGTCAGATCGGAATTCTCGAGGACGGCGGGCGCATCGATCAGGAGACGCGTCTCTACGATCCGGAGCGCGACGAGACGCGCTCGATGCGGACCAAGGAGGATGCACAGGACTACCGCTACTTCCCGGATCCCGATCTGCTGCCGCTGGTGGTGAGCGAAGCGGACATTGCGCGTATCCGGGCGGCGATGCCCGAGCTACCGGCCGAACGTTGCAGGCGATTCACCGAAACGCTCTTGCTCTCGCCAGCCAACGCGGCAATTCTTACGAGCAGCCTGCCGATGGCGAACTACTTCGAGCAGGTGATCGCCAACGCGGACCCGCAGACGGTGCGGCAGGCGGCCAATTGGATCGCGGTGAATACCAATGCGAAGCTAAACGAGCGGGGCATCGGAATCGAGAATTCGTCGGTCAGTCCCGAGCAGCTACGAGGGCTCATCGACCGCCTTGTCGATGGCACGCTCTCGGCCAAGCTCGCCAAGGAGGTCGATGACGCGATGTGGGCGGGCGAAGGCAGCGCGGACCAGATCATCGAGCGGCGCGGCCTGAAGCAGATCAGCGACGCCAGTGCGCTCGAAAAAGCCGTGGCTACGGTGCTTGCCGCAAACGCTCGGCAGGTCGAGGACTACCGCGCTGGCAAGCAGAAAGCGCTCAATGCGCTCGTCGGCCAGGTCATGAAAGCGACGCAGGGCAAAGCGAACCCTGCGCAAGTAAACGAAATTCTGCGCCGCAGGCTGGGCTAGGCCGCGCCCAGCAGCGCGCCTATTCCTTCTTTGGTTCCTTCTGTGATTCTTTGGGTAGTTCCCTCTTTTTCGGCTGCGTCAGCTCGATGTAGCGATTCTTGTCCGCGTCGTATTTCGCATTGATCGCCTCATGGTCCTTCTGTTTCGCCGCGCGCAGGCCTTCCTGGGCGGCAAGATCGATCTTCGCGTTCTCCATGTCGCGGGCAAGCTCGGGGGGCGGCGCCTTGTCCTTGTAGGATGCCATTTCCTCAGCGAGCTTTTCCTGGCGTTTCTTGATCTGGCCGATTTTGTCATCCACGTCCTTGATCGTCTGGTTGTTGCCGGCGAGCGCGCGCGCGCGTGCCGCCTCGATGTCCTCGACGCTCGTGTAGGTCGCCAGCAATGCGCGATTGTGGCGCAACTGCTCGCGGCGCGCGATTGCCTCCGCCTTCTTCTTCTTTTCCTCGGCGGCCTTGGCCTCGCGCTCGGCCGCCGAGCCCCTCGGGTCGATGCGCCGGATAACCATCCCCTGGGGGTTGAGCTGCTCGATGACCTCTCCAATACACGCCCGCGGGATCGTCTGCCCGTAATACTTCTTGCCGTCGGCGCCGACGCATCGATAGGACTGCGCCTCGGCAAACGGGGGCAACGCGGCAAGCATGGCGCCGATGATGACGGCGGCAAGCGAGGTAGTGCGGACCATGTTCCCTCCTGCGCGATACAAGGACCCGCATGATTCTAACGCCACTCGGCCACGGCGCGCCCGCCCTGTCCACCTGATAAGATCCGCGCCACGTCCCGCGCAGCCACCCAGATGCGATAGATGCAATCAGCCGACCGCGCCTTCATCGCCGAAACGACGGCCAAGATGCTGCTCGAAGTGAAGGCGGTGCTGTTCTGGGAGGACAAGCCGTTCATCTTCACTTCGGGATGGGCGAGTCCGGTCTATATCGACTGCCGCAAGCTCATTTTTTACCCGCGCATTCGGGCGCAATTGGTGGACTTCGCGGAGGCCACCTTGGCACGCGACGCGGGCTTCGAACAATTCGATGTCGTCGCGGGTGGCGAAACTGCGGGAATTCCCTACGCCGCATGGATCGCGGACCGCCTTGGCCTGCCGATGCAGTACGTGCGCAAGAAACCGAAAGGCTTTGGGCGCAACGCGCAAATCGAGGGCGACATCCGTGACGGCGCACGTACGCTGCTGGTCGAGGACCTGACGACCGACGGGCGCTCGAAGATCAATTTTTGTCAGGCACTGCGCGGCGCAGGCGCCGTCGTCGATCACGTCTTCGTGAATTTCTTCTACGACATCTTCCCGGAGTCGAAGACGATCATGTCCGATCTGAACGTGCGCCTGCATTACCTGGCGACGTGGTGGGATGTGTTGGCGGTGGTCAAGCAGGGCGGTCATCTTGGCGCCAAGCAGATCGGAGAAGTGGAGAAGTTCCTCAAGTCGCCCGCCGAGTGGTCGGCGGCGCACGGCGGCGTCTCGAGCTTTCCCTCGGCCTGAGTGGCCCGCGTGCGGGTCGTCACGCTAAACGTAAACGGCATCCGCGCATCCGCGAAGAAGGGCCTGTTTCGCTGGCTCGCGGCGCAACGCGCGGATGTCGTCTGTCTGCAGGAGATCAAGGCGCAGGAGACCGACCTCGACGCAACGATGCGCGCGCCGCGGGGCTACGCGGCAGCCTTTTCGCATGGTGAGAAAAGGGGCTACGCTGGTGTTGCGCTCTACAGCCGCAAAGCGCCGGACGCGGTCATCGAGGGCTTTGGCGGCCGCGAGTTCGACGCCGAGGGGCGCTATCTGGAGGGCCGCTTCGGGAAGCTTTCGGTCGTGTCCCTGTACGTTCCCTCGGGCTCGAGCGGCCCCCACCGCCAGGCCTCCAAGGACCGCTTCATGGACGCCTTCTTGCCGTACCTGCGCAAGCTCAAGCGATCGCGTCGCGAGGTGATCCTCGCCGGCGATTGGAACATCGCGCATAGGGCAATCGATTTGAAAAACTGGCGTGCGAACCAGAAGAATTCCGGGTTCTTGCCCGAAGAACGCGCCTGGCTCTCGCGCGTATTCGATGGGGTGGGTTTCGTCGACGTCTTTCGGCGGATCAACCCCCGGCCTGAGCAGTACACCTGGTGGTCGAACCGCGGCCAGGCCTGGGCGAAGAACGTTGGATGGCGTATCGACTACCAGATCGCCACCCCGGGCCTCGCGGCGCGCGCCGTGCGCGCGTCGATCTACAAACGTCAGCGCTTTTCGGATCACGCGCCGCTCACGATCGACTACGACTGGTCGCTCGACTGACGCGCGATGTGCAGTGCGCGGCGTGCGACGGACCACGCGCGGTCGACCCGGCGGCGCGTATGCCGGCGGTTAGAATCCATTGAGGCTCAGATACCGCATGCCAACCGACGCCCCACATGGCATTGCTGCGGTGTTCCGCAGCCGCAAGATCTTCCTGCTCCTGCTGCTCGGATTTGCCTCGGGGCTTCCGCTGGCACTCACCGCCGGCACCTTGCAGGCCTGGCTTGCGGTCGAACAGATCGACCTGAGAACGATCGGTCTGTTCGCGCTCGTCGGCCAGCCCTACATCTTCAAGTTCCTCTGGGCACCCTTGATGGACCGGTACCGGATTCCGTTCCTTGGGCGGCGCCGGGGCTGGCTTGCGTTGACGCAGCTTGCCCTGCTCGCGGCGATCGCCTGGATGGGCACCCTCTCGCCGCAAGCCTCGCCCTGGTTGCTTGCGGGTGCCGCGCTTTCGGTGGCCTTCCTTTCCGCGTCGCAGGACATCGTCTTCGACGCGTATCGCGCAGACGTCCTCGACGCCGACGAGCGCGGTGCCGGGGCCGCGGTCTCGGTGCTCGGCTACCGCATCGCGATGCTCGCCGCGGGCGGCCTCGCATTGATCCTCGCCGATTCCTGGCTCGGATGGCATGGCACTTATTTCTTGATGGCCGGGTTGATGCTCGTGGGGCTTGCGGCGACCTGGGTTGCCGAGGAGCCGCCTGCGCCCGCGCACGCGCCGCATACGCTCGGCGAGGCGGTACTTGAACCGTTCTTTGAATATTTTTCGAGGCACGGCGCGTGGGTCATGCTGATCCTGGTGATCCTCTACAAGCTGGGCGATGCATTTGCCGGTACCCTGACCACGGCGTTTCTACTGCGTGGCCCCGGGTTCTCGCTCACCGAGGTGGGCCTGATCAACAAATGGCTCGGCATCGGTGCGACGATCCTCGGTGCGCTTGCGGGTGGTGCGCTCATGGCGCGGCTGCGCCTGTATCGCGCGCTGCTCCTGTTCGGCTTGCTGCAGGCGCTCACCAATCTCGGCTTCATGCTGCTCGCCTCGGTCGGCAAGAGCTACGTGTTGATGATCGCGGTTATCGCGGCGGAGAACCTCTGCGGCGGGATGGGGACGGCGGCCTTCGTCGCGCTGCTGATGGCGATGTGCGACCGGCGCTTTTCGGCGACGCAGTACGCCCTGCTCTCGGCGCTGGCGGCATTCGGTCGGGTCTATGTCGGACCGGTGGCCGGCGTGATGGCCGCCAGCCTGGGCTGGGTCGTTTTCTTCCTTTTCACTTTCGTCGCCGCGCTGCCCGGCGTGCTCATGCTCGTGTGGCTGCGCAGGCGGATCGAAGCGCTCGACGTGGCGCCGCACGGCTAGCGGGCGGCGACCATCACCGCGCCGCTGGTAAGATCCTCCGGCCATGTCCGTTGCCCAAGCCGCGCTCGAGATCGAGGCGCCGTCGAACGCCGAATCCGGTGCGGCGGTCCGTGTATCCGGCGACTGGACCTTTCGCGCGTTGACCGCGCGGCGCTACGCGCTGGCGCGGGTCGCCGCGGACCTCGAGCGCCGGCCGGCGCAGACGCTGCGCTGGGATCTGACGGGAATCACCGCGCTCGACGACGCCGGCGCTGTGTGGCTGGTACGTGCACTTCGCTCGGCCGAGCACATCGACGTGGCGCCGAGTTACCGCGATCTGCTCAATCAGGCGAGCCAGGGCCTGCTCGTCGGTCGGCCGGAGCGGCGCGTCGATCCGCTGGCCGGGATCGTCGCGCTCGGCGAGAGCGGCATCGACTTCTGGTTCCACATTCGCGACGCCACCGCGCTGCTCGGTCAGCTGCTGCTCGATCTTGTGCGGGTCACGCGGCGCTGGCGCGAATTCCCCCTGCGCGAACTGTCGGCGAACGTCTACCGTGCAGGCGTCTCGGCCTTGCCGGTAACCATGCTGGTCGGGTTCCTGATCGGGGTCGTGCTGACCTATCTCTCGGCGTTGCAGCTGAAGCGCTACGGCGCCGATCTGCTCGTCATCAATATCGTCGGCATCGGCGTGGTGCGCGAACTCGGGCCGTTGCTTGCCTCGATCATCGCGGCGGGTCGCTCGGGCTCGGCCATGACCGCGCAGCTCGGCGTCATGCGCGTGACCGAGGAGATCGAGGCGCTTTCCGTGATGGGCATTTCGGTGACCGCGCGACTTGTGCTGCCGAAAGTCCTGGGCCTGGCGATTGCGCTGCCGATGGTCTCGTTCTGCACCGACATTGCCGCACTCGCCGGCGGCATGATGATCGCGGACGTCACGCTGGGCATCGCACCGGCGGCGTTTCTCGTGGCGCTGCCGCGCGCGGTGGAGGTGGTCAATTTCTGGATCGGGATCGGAAAGTCGGTCGCGTTCGGCTTTTCGGTCGCGTTCGTCGCCTGCCACTACGGCCTGCGCGTGTTGCCGAACACGGATAGCCTGGCAGCGGGCGTGACGCGTTCCGTGGTTGCGTCGATCACCTGCGTGATTCTGCTCGACGCTGTATTCGCGATACTGTTGCGCAATGTCGGCTGAGACCCCGATCGAGCACGTCGCCGAGACCGTCGGCGAGAACGTGGTCGAGATTCGCAAGCTCCTGAACAAGGTGTCGAACTTCGTGCTGCATCGCGATCTGGACTTCGACGTGCGTGCGGGCGAAGTGATGACGCTGGTCGGCGGGTCCGGCAGTGGGAAGACGCAATTGGTGCGCGTGATCCTCGGCCTGAAACGGCCGAGTGCGGGGGTCGTGCGGGTGTTCGGGGTGTCCTGGGATGGCGCGAGCTACGCGGAGATACGCGCCACGCGCGAACGCATGGGCATGCTGTTCCAGAACGGTGCCCTGTATTCCGCGCTCACGGTTTTTCAGAATGTCGCTTTTCCGTTGCGCGAACGCGGTGGCTTGGACGAGGACGCGATCCACGCGATCGTGCACGCAAAACTCGCGCAGGTCGAGCTCGAACCGCAGCACGCAGATCTGATGCCCGCGAATCTCTCAGGCGGCATGGTCAAGCGTGTCTCGCTTGCGCGCGCGATGGCGCTCTCGCCTGAGCTCCTGATCCTGGATGAGCCGACCGCGGGGCTCGATCCTGACCGCTCGGAGGCATTCGTGCGCCTCATCAAGCGGCTGCGGACCGAGTACCGCTTCGCGGTCCTGATGGTGACGCATGATCTCGACACGCTGCACGACCTCACAAACCGGGTCGCCGTGCTTGCCGACCAGCATATAATCGCCTGCGGCTCGGTCGACGAAGTACGCTCGATGGACCACCGTTTCGTCCAGAGCTTTTTCGGGGGGAGCGCGGCCGGCGTGCCTTTGAGGCGGCCTAAGCGCGAAGGGGGAGAGTGGAAAACCGCGCCTATGCGCTGATTACCGGCGTGTTCATCATTGCGATTGCGGCGGCGATCGCGGTGTGGGCAAACTGGCTTGCTGGCGATCCCGTCCGACGCAGCAGCTATCGCGTGGTTGCACTGCGGCCGATCACCGGTTTGAGCGAGCAGGGGCGGGTGCGCTATCGTGGCATCGACGCCGGGCGGGTGGCGAGCATCCGGCTTGATTCGGCGAACCCGAATCGCATCCAGATCGGCATCGAGATTGACGAGTCGATCCCGATCACCCGCGGCACCTTCGCGCAGCTCGGACAGGAAGGGATCACCGGGATCGCCTATGTCCACCTGCAGGACGATTTCAGCTCCCGGGAGCCACCCGCCAGGGGCCGGGATGGCGTTCCCGAGATTCATCTGCGGCCTTCGTTCCTCGATGCGCTGACCGACAACGCAGAGGCGGTGCTGCGTGATGGACGGGTGCTCCTCACCGAGTTGACCAAGCTCGTCAACGACGAGAACCGCGAGCGCATCGGGCGTTCGCTTGCTCACCTCGAGGAACTCATTGTCGATCTCAAGGTGACCGCCAAGCAGCTACCGGGCTTCGTCAAGCGCAGCGACGAGCGCCTGCAGGCCTGGCTGAATGAGGAGAACCGCCGCAATGCCGCGGCGACGCTCGCAAACTTGAACGCGACCACGCGCAACCTGCCGGCGCTGGTGAAGGATTCGCAGCAACTGGTACGCGACGCGCGCGCGCTCGCCGCAGAGGCGACTGCGTTGGCGCGTGAGTCCAAGGGTACAGTACACGCTGTGCGCGGCAGCACCTTGCCGAAGGTGAATGCGCTCGCCGACTCGGTCGAGCGCAGCGCGCGGCGCGTTGGCGAACTGGCGGAAACGCTCGAGCAGAAGCCTGACAGTCTTATCTGGGGGCACGACAAGGCGCCTCCGGGTCCCGGTGAGGAAGGATTTCAATGAGCGGATCGCGGCTTGGCGGTGGCCTTGCTTCTGTATTCACCCTCGTACTCGCGAGCTGCGCGGGCGGCGGCGCCTCGAGCATGCCACCGCACAGCTACGACCTCGGCATCGAGACCCCCGCGACGAGCATGCCGGCGGTCACGCTGCGCGGCGTGCGTGCGGTGCGGCCGTTCGACGGCACCGCGATGTACTACCGCCTGACCTACCGTGACGGCGCGGAGCTCGTGGCGTTCGCCGAATCGCGCTGGGTGGCGCCGCCAGGGGAACTCGTGCGCAAGCAGCTCGCTCGCGCAACGCGCGCCGGGACGCCGCGCTGCACGCTGGAGATCGAGCTGCAGGAATTCAGCCAGGTGTTCAGCGCGTCAGACGCGAGTATCGCGAAGCTCGAGCTCGTCACCACACTCGGTGCGCCTCCCGACAGTATCGAAACGCGTGCGATGCGTCTTTCGGAGCCGGACGCCGGATCGACGGCGGCGCAGGGCGTGAAGGCGATGCAGCGCGCGGTCACGCGCGCGATCGCCGAGCTCGTACAATGGATCGACGGCGTCGCGGGCTGCCGAGGTTGACGTTCGCCGCGGGGCGTTAGGCCCAGGTGCAGCGGTAGACCGCGAGGCTGCCGAATACATTCGGCAGCAGGCTGACGGGTCGCCCGGCGTGGAGCACGAGCCGCTCCTCGATCCGGGTACCGAGCCGCCGGCACAGGTCCTCGAAGTCGGTCAGCGTGCACAGGTGCACGTTGGGTGTTTCGTACCAGGCGTAGGGCAGTTCCTCCGAGACCGGCATCCTTCCGAGCAGAAGCTGCAGTCGCGCCTGCCAGTGCCCGAAATTCGGAAACGAGACGATCACCTCACGCCCGACGCGCAGCATTTCGCGCATCAACTGCTCGGTGCGGTGGATGGTCTGCAGGGTCTCCGAGAGCAGCACGTAGTCGAACGACCGGTCGCGAAACACCGAGAGCCCATCTTCAAGGTTCATCTGCAGTACGTTGACGTCGTTTCGTACGCAAGCAACGACTTCGGCACTGTCGATCTCAACGCCGTAGCCCGGGGCCTGGCGTGCCTCCCAGAGATAGCGCAGCAGCGCGCCGTCGCCGCAACCCAGGTCGAGTACGCGCGCGCCCGGCGCAACCCACCGGGCGATGGCAGCGAAATCCGGGCGCGCGGCAAGCAGTGCGTGATCGGTGGCGTTCATCGGTTCACGGCGTCAGAATTCGATGTTGCCGAAATACGCGCGCAGTGCGCCGTGATAGTGCGGGTCGTCCAGCAGGAAGGCGTCGTGGCCACCGGGCGCGTCGAGTTCCAGGTAGGAGAGAATTCTGCGGTTGTCGAGCAGGGCATGCACGATTTCACGCCCGCGTGCCGGCGCGAAACGCCAGTCCGATTTGAATGAAACGAGGAGAAAGGCGGCCTGGGCGCGCGCGAGCGCAGCCGAGAGATCGCCCCCGTACTCCGCGGCCGGGTCGAAGTAGTCGAGCGCCTTGGTGATTCGCAGATAGGTGTTGGCGTCGAAATACGAAGAGAACTTGTCGCCTTGGTGGCGCAGATAGGACTCGACTTCGAAATCGATGTCGAAATCGAAACCGGGTACGCCGCGCCGCAGCAGACGCCCGAACTTCGTCATCATCGCTTCGTCGGACAGATAGGTGATGTGCCCGATCATGCGCGCGATGCGCAGGCCGCGCGTCGGAACGACGCCCTTGTCGTAGTAGTGTCCGCCGTGAAAGTCCGGATCGGTCGTAATCGCCTGACGCGCGACCTCGTTGAACGCAATGTTCTGCGCCGAGAGGCCGGGCGTTGAGGCGATGACCAGCGCATGCCGGATCCGCGTCGGATAGGCGAGCGCCCACTGCAGCGCCTGCATCGCGCCGAGGCTTCCACCCATCACCGCGGCGAAGCACTCGATGCCGAGTTGGTCGGCGAGCCGCGCCTGTGTCTCGACCCAGTCTTCGACCGTCACCACCGGAAAATCCCCCCCCCAGGGCCGCCCCGTCGCCGGATTGATGCTCATGGGTCCGGTCGAGCCGTGACAGCCGCCGAGATTGTTCACCCCGATCACAAAGAACCGGTCCGTGTCGAGCGGCTTTCCGGGGCCCACCAGGTTGTCCCACCAGCCGATGTCGTCGGGCCGGTCGGCGTACAGGCCCGCGACGTGGTGCGAGGCGTTCAGCGCGTGGCAGACCAGCACCGCGTTGGAGCGCGCCGCGTTCAGCGTACCGTAGGTCTCGTAGGCGAGTTCGAAGGACGCCAGGCTGGCGCCGCTGCGCAGCCGAATGGATGCGTCGAACGCCGCCTTTTGCGGCGTAACGACACCAACCGAATGTGGCTGCGCGGAGTCCATGTTCTGTACAGACATAAAAAAACCCGTTCAGCTTGCGCAGAAACGGGTTCTCGGACGGCCGTCTCTTTAGCTGGATTTGTTATGCGCCCGCAAGCTGAACTTCAAATCGGCGCAGCGGCCATTATAACCGAGCGCCCCCGACATCAGGCAGTCCGCGCCGCGCCGCTCGCGATCAGCGCCTCGATCGCCTGGTCGTCGAGTCCGGCTTCCTTCAGGACCTCGAGGGTGTGCTCGCCAAGACGCGGCGCGTGGCGTCGATACTCGGGCACCGATTCGGTCCACTCGGAGGGCACCATCATGGAGACGATCGTGCCCTCGCTTGGGTGCTCGATCTCCTTGAAGTAGCCGATCGCCGCCAGGTGCGGGTCATGCACGATGTCGTCGATGCTGTTCATGCGCTGCACCGGGATGTCGGCACGCTCGAGCGCCTCGAGCCATTCGTCGGTCGAGCGCTTGCGCATTTCGGCGGCGACGAAAGCGTAGGCCGCGTCGTAATTCTGGGCGCGCGCTTCGTGCGTGGCAAAGCGCGCGTCGTCGGTGAGCAGGTCGCTGCGCCCGACCAGCTCGAGGAACGTGCGCCACTGCTTGTCGTTGTAGATGAGCGCGCAGACATAGCCGTCGCGGGTCGCATAGGGGCGGCGGTCGCGCGCGAGCAGGCGCACGTAGCCTGGATCACCCAGTGGCGGCTCGAAGGTGTAGCCGCCGAGATGCTCGCCGAGCACGACCTGCAGCATGCCTTCGAACATCGGAACGTCAATCCGTTGCCCGCGCCCCGAGTGCTCGCGCCAGTACAGCCCGGCAGTCACCGCGTTGGCGAGCTGCAGACCCACCGTTCGATCGGCCGTGATCAGCGGTGCATAGCGCGGGGATTCGTTGCCTGCCGCCTGGTGCAGCCAGGGAATGCCGGACGCGCCCTGGATCAGGTCGTCGTAGGCGGGTCGCGCGGCATAGGGGCCGCGCTGGCTGTAGCCGAACGCGCCCACGTAGAGGATCCGCTCATTCACCGCGCGCAGATCCTCGTAGCCGAGCCCCAGGCGCGCCATGGCCTGCGGGCGGATGTTGTAGACCAGCGCGTCGGCACCGCGTGCGAGCGCGAGGAGCGCATCGTGCGCGTCCGGTCGCTTCAGGTCGAGCGCTACCGAACGCTTGTTGCGGTTGACGTTGAGGAAGATGTGGCCCATGCCCGGGTTACGAAGCGGCCAGGCGGTGCGCATCACGTCGCCTTCGAGCGGCTCGACCTTGATCACGTCCGCGCCGAGGTCGCCCAGAATCTGGGTGGCATACGGTCCCATCACCACTGTGGTGAGGTCGATTACGCGCACACCGTCTAGCGGACCAGGCATTGCAGGGCGGGCGCCGTTATGCGTTCAGTTTCGCGATGAGTTCGCGAATGCGGCCGGCATCATTGCTGCGCAGCACGCGCTGCGCGAGCGCCTGGGTCTGTCCGAGATCGGTTCTCAGGACGCGCTCCTTGATCGCGAGGAGCTGCGTGGGGTGCATCGAAAAATTGCGCAGACCGAATCCCAACAGCAGGCGCGTGAAGGAATAATCGCCCGCCATCTCCCCGCAGACGGCGATCGGTGTCCCGGCGCGATTCGCGGTCTGGATCGTTCGCGCGACGAGCTGCAGCACGGCCGGGTGCAGCGGATCGTACAAGTGCGCGACCGCGTCGTCGGCGCGGTCGATCGCCAGCGTGTACTGAATCAGGTCATTGGTACCGAGCGAGAGGAAGTCCAGCCGTCGCATGAACACCGGCAGCGCGAGTGCGGCGGCCGGGATCTCGATCATCCCGCCGATCTGAATCGATGCGTCGTAAGGAGAGCCGCGCTCGTCGAGCTGCTGCTTTGCCTGGCGGATGAGGGCGAGCGACTGCTCTACCTCATGCGGGTGCGCGAGCATTGGCAGCAGGATCCGGACCTGGCCATAGCACGAAGCGCGCAGGATCGCGCGCAGCTGGGAAAGGAACATCTGCGGCTCGGCGAGGCAGTAGCGAATCGCGCGCAGTCCCATCGCCGGATTCGGCATGACATGCACGTCGCCGTGCAGCGCCTTGTCCGCGCCGGCATCGAGCGTGCGCAGTACGACAGGCCGACCCTTCATCGCCTGGGCGACGTCGCGATACGCCTCGAACTGCTCGTCCTCGCTCGGTAGGTCCTTGCGGTTCATGAACAGAAACTCGGTGCGGAAGAGCCCCACGCCCTCGGCTCCGGCCTCGAGCACATGTGCGATGTCCTGCGGCAATTCGATGTTGGCGTAGAGCTCGATTGGGGTGCCGTCGAGCGTTGCTGCGCGCGTGGTCTTCAGCCGCTTGAGCTTCTGGCGCTCGATGTCGAGCTGCGATTGGCGCAGTTGGTATTCGCGCAGCACGAGCGGATCGGGGTCGACGATCAATACGCCCTGTACGCCGTCAACGATGATCTGCTCGCCTTCGCGGATCATGTGCCGTGCGTGGTGCAGGCCGACCAGCGCCGGAATGCCGAGGCTGCGGGCCAGAATCGCAGTGTGCGAGGTCACGCCACCCACGTCAGTGACGAAGCCACCGAAATGGTGCCGCTTGAACAGGATCATGTCGGCTGGCGCAAGGTCGTGCGCCACGACGATCAGGTTCTTCTCCTGTGCGAGCTGCGGCGCAGGCGGCGTATCGGTTCCCAACAGCGCCTTGAGCACGCGCTCCGCGACCTGCTCGACGTCCGCCTTGCGCTCGCGCAGGTAGGGATCGTCGATCGACTCGAATTGCTCGACCAGGCGCTCCATCTGCTGCACCAGTGCCCACTCTGCGTTGCAGCGGCGCTCGCGCATCAGATCCCGCGGCACCTTGGAGAGCGTCGAGTCCTCGAGAATCATACGGTGCACGTTGACCAGGGCGCCGAACTCGGCGGGGGCGCCAACCGGTATGTGCGATTCGATCGCCTCGAATTCCTCGCGCACGCGTGCGACGGCTGCGTCGAAGCGTGCGATCTCGTCTTCAATCACGTCTTCCGCGATCTCATAGTGCCCGACCTCGAGCCGCGCGGTGGATACGAGGTGGGCGTGTCCGATCGTGATGCCCGTCGAAACGCTCGCGCCGTGCAAAACGAAATTCATGCGCGTGCCTGAGGGCGGCGAGTGCTCACTCGGTCTCGCCGAACTTGTTCGCGATCAGATCCTGGATCGCGGTGAGTGCTGCGTCGGCGTCCGTGCCATCGGTTTCGACGGTTACGATTGCGCCCTTGGCGGCCGCAAGCATCATCACACCCATGATGCTCTTGGCGTTGACCCGCCGGCCGTTGCGTGTAAGCCAGACCTCGGACTGAAAGCGGCTCGCGAGCTCGGTCAGCTTGGCCGCGGCGCGCGCGTGCAGGCCGAGCTTGTTGTCGACCAATGCGTCAGCGCTTGGCATTGGAACAGCAGTCATCGCCCATATGAACGACACCCTCGATGCCGCCCGAGCGTGCCTTGCCGATGAGCGATTCGAGTTCGCCGCCGCAGTAGGTCAGCACGCGCATCAGCATCGGCAGGCTTACGCCGGATACCCCCTCGACGCGTCCGCGTTCGAGCAGGCGCGACGCGATATTGCAGGGCGTGGCACCGAAAATATCGGTCAGCACGAGCACGCCGGTTCCGGTGTCGAGTTCATGCACGGCCGCACGCGCGCGCACGAGAATCGCATCCGGGTCGTCCGCGCCGGTCACGCCGATCTCACGCACGTTCTCCGGGGCGTGCCCAAGCATATGCGTCGCCGAGGCGATCAGGGCGGCGCCGAGTCCGTCGTGGGCGAGAATCAGGACGCCGATCATGGCAGGATCGATGGCAGCGGCGGGGTGCATGTGCGCGCGCGGCGCGTGGCCTTCGCGGGCGCTAGGACGGGGTCTTCGCCACCGTCGCTTCGAGCGCGGTGATGAACAGGCTGGCCACATCGAACCCGGTTTGATCCTGAATCTCACGGAAGCAGGTCGGGCTCGTCACGTTGATCTCCGTAATCGAGTCGCCGATCACGTCCAGTCCGACGAGCAGCAGGCCGCGTGCGGCAAGCCGCGGACCGATGGTCTGCGCGATCTCGCGCTCGCGCTCGGTGATGGGCATCGCGACGCCGCGCGCGCCTGCGGCGAGGTTGCCACGGAACTCGCCCGGCTTCGGGATGCGCGCCAGCACGTGCGGAACCACTTTCCCGTCGATCAGAATCACGCGCCGGTCGCCCTCGGTGATCTCCGGAATGTAACGCTGCGCCATGATCGAGCGCGCTCCGCCCTGCGCCATGATCTCGATGATGCCATTGCGATTCGCATCGTCGGCGCGCACACGGAAGACGTTCTCTCCGCCCATCACGTCGAGACGCTTGACGACCACATCCAGCTGCTCGTCTACGAAGGCGTGAATGCGCGCTGCGTCGCGCGACACCAGCGTTGGCACGACATACTGGGGAAATTCGGCGATCGCCAGCTTTTCGTTGTGATCGCGCACCGCGTCGGGTGCATTGATCACGCAGGCGCCTTCTCGCACGGCTGCCGATAACAGCCAGGTGCTGACCACGTATTCGAGATCGAACGGCGGGTCTTTGCGCATGAGCACGCCGTCGAATTCGGCCAGCTGCCGATCGGCGGCATCGTGCGCCCGATACCAGTCCTCGTCGTCGTCCGAGAGCACGATGCGCGTCGCTTCGGCAATCACGCCCCCGGGACGCCAGGCGAGGCTCGCCTGCCCGCAGATCGACACTGCATGTCCGCGCGCCTGCGCCGCGCGCATCATCGAGACGGTCGTGTCCTTGTACGCCTTGAGCGTCTCGATCGGGTCGATGATGAAGAGGAATTCCATCGCTGCTACAACCGCGGCGGCATCAGGCCGCGGGCGCGTCGGGCGCGCGCACCGTCGGGATCACTTCCCTTGGCCGACGAGGTAATCGACCGCCGCGCGTATCTCGGCATCCGTCAGGCTTGGATTGCCCGCCTTCGGCGGCATCGCCCCTTTGCCGCCGATCACGCTCTTCATCAATGCGTCGATGCCGGTGCCGATGCGCGGCGCCCAGGCCGTCTTGTCGCCCAGTTTCGGCGCGTTGGCCACGCCGGTCGCGTGACAGGCGACACAGGCTTTGTCGTAGACGGCCTTGCCGTCGACCGGGCCGGCAGCCGCAGCCGGTTGCGCAGCGGCCGGGGGTGCCGATGCCGGCACTGCGGCCATTTTCTGCTTGTACTTCGGGTCGTCTGCGAATTCGACGCGACCAACCGGCTGGATGCGGGCCGCAACCGCCTCGGGGGCCAGCGCCTTTGGATCCGCGCTGGGGCGGTTGACCACCAACTGCACCAGCAGCACGACGCCGATCACCGGCACGATGAACGCCAGCAGCACGATCACAATGAGCTGCTGCGGCGTTTTGATGAAGGAGGAATGCTCGTCGTGCTCGCTCATACCTGTACCTTTGCCGCGTCCGATCGGTGAAAAAGCGAATTTTAGCGTCAAAGCGAGGGTCTCCGGCGGTCTCACGGCGCAGCGCACTCGCCGGGCGGGGTAAAATGCGGTCCGCCGCGCGCCCGTAGCTCAGCTGGATAGAGTACTGCCCTCCGAAGGCAGGGGTCGGACGTTCGAATCGTCTCGGGCGCGCCATTTCTCCGCGCGCGCTTCGCCCGGGCCACCGCGCGGTTAGGTCTTCTTTTCCATCTCCGCGCTCGCCTTCTCGAAGTCCTCGATCACCGAGCCGAGCTGCTCCTGCATCGTGCTCTGCGCCTTGAGCAGGTCGTTCGCCCGCTCGGCGAGCGTTTTTTGCTTCTTGAATTCATCATCGAGCAACAACCAAATCTCCGATAGGGATTCCATGTTGTTGCGCGCGTAGTGCTCCATCTCCTTGAGTTGCGAAAGGACGTTTTTGAGTTTCTGGAGCGGCGTCTTTTCCGACTGTTCTTCGGCCATGCTGTGGTCCTCCTGCGGATCGTCACCTGCGGGCTGACGTGGCAAGCGAAGTCTAGTCCAGGCGCAGGCTGCGTACGAGCGACCTCGGTGCAAACCCGGCGATGCCGCCGCGCCGCCGGCTAGAATGGCCGTTCGCGAATGCTTACGGAGTCCGAATGAGCGACAAGCCCCCCAGCCGCTTTCCCGTACCCGAACTCGAAAACCTGCCCGAGGACGTCCGGTCGAGGATCCTGGCGGTGCAGGAAAAATCGGGCTTCGTGCCGAACGTCTTTCTCGCCCTGGCGCATCGGCCGGACGAGTTCCGTGCTTTTTTCGCCTACCACGACGCGCTGATGGAGAAGGACGGTGGCCTCAGCAAAGCCGAGCGCGAGATGATCGTGGTCGCGACAAGCGGGGCGAACGAGTGCCAGTACTGCGTCGTCGCCCACGGCGCGATCCTGCGGATCCGCGCCAAGAATCCGCTGATCGCCGACCAGATTGCGATCAACTACCGCAAGGCCGACATCACACCGCGCCAGCGGGCAATGCTCGACTTCGCAATGACGGTGGCGCTCGCCGCGCAGGACGTCGGTGACGCGGATTTCGAGGCGCTGCGTGAACACGGTTTCTCGGACGAGGACGCCTGGGATATCGGTGCGATCGCGGCCTTTTTCGCGCTCTCCAACCGCATGGCCAATCTCACCGACATGCGTCCGAACGACGAGTTCTATTCTCTGGGACGCGTCGCGCGGGGCGGCTAGCGATGCGGGTATTGGGAATCGACGTTGGCGGCAGCGGGATCAAGGGCGCGCCGGTCGAAACCCGTACCGGCAGGCTCCTTGCGCCGCGCTTCCGCGTGGACACGCCGTCGCCGGCGACACCGGCTGCAGTGGCGCGCGCGATCGGGCGTCTCACGCGTCATTTCGAGTGGACGGGTCCGATCGGCTGCGGTGTTCCGGCTGCGGTGCGCGACGGTGTGTTCCTCACCGCGGCAAACGTGCATCGCAGCTGGATCGGCACTGACGCGCGCGCATTGTTTTCGCGCGCGAGCGGTTGCCGCGTCGCGATCGTCAACGATGCCGACGCGGCCGGCTATGCCGAGATGACCTTCGGCGCCGGGCGTGGGCGCGCGGGGCTGGTGATCATCGTCACGCTCGGCACCGGGATCGGCACCGCGCTGTTCATCAACGGACACCTGGTGCCGAATACCGAGCTCGGCCACCTCGAGCTGGACGGCGACGAGGCCGAGGTGCGCGCTTCGGCGAAGGTGCGAAAGCGCGAAGCCCTGTCGTGGAAGCGGTGGGCACGCCGCGTCGACCTCTACCTGATGGCGCTGCAACGCTATTTCTGGCCCGACCGAATCATCATTGGCGGCGGCGTGAGCCGCAAAGCGGACAAGTTTCTTGGGCATCTCACGGTCCGGGACACGGTCGAGGTTGTCGCAGCCACGCTCCTAAACGATGCGGGCATCGTTGGGGCTGCGCTTGCCTACCAGCACGCCATCCGACGCGGACGCCAGCGCGTCGCGCTCGGAACGAAGGATTGCGTCAGCCCGTAATCGCTGGGCGGCGTTTCCCGAACTGCGACGCCTGCTCAAACGCATGGGCGAGCTGGAGCACGCCGAAATCGTCCCGATAGCGCCCCACGATCTGCACGCCGACTGGCAGCGGCGGATCGTCGGCGGTGAACCCCGCCGGCACCGAGATCGCTGGATGGCTCGCGGTGGTGATCCGAAAGCACACCTTCATCCAGTCGAGGTAGGTGGTGAGCTTCTCGCCGTTGATCTCGGTGACGTAGGGCTGGTCGACCGGGAAGGGCGGCACCTGAGACACCGGCGCGAGTAAAAATTCGTAGCGCGCCATGAAGCTGCGCAGCGACTGGTACACCTTGGAGCGCAGGGCATGCGCGCGCGCGATGCGCCCGGCGTCGAGCTTGAGGCCCTCTTCGATGTTCCAGATCACCGTGTCCTTCATCTGCTGGCGGTGGGTGTCGAGAAGCGACGCGTACCGCATCGCGAAGCCGACGGCGCGCAAGACGTGGAAGGCTTCGTCGGCGCCGGAGAGGTCCGGGGTTGCCTCCTCCACGATGCAGCCGAGCGCCTCGAAGGTCTTGCGCTGTGCGGCGAGCACGCGCGCGATGCGCCGATCGACCGGCAGACCGCCGAGGTCCGGACTCCACGCGATTCGTACCTTGCGAAAGTCTCGTTTCAGCGGGCGCGCGAAGATGCGGCCAGGTTCACTCAGCGTTACCGGCGCGCGGGGATCCAGTCCGGCCATTGCCGAGAAGAGAAACGCGGTGTCCTCGACGCTGCGCGCGATTGGACCGAGCGTCGCCATGGTGTCCCAGGCGTCGTCCGCAGGGTGGGTCGGCACGCGCCCGGGGGTGGGACGAAAGCCGACGACGTTGCAGAAGTTCGCGGGATTGCGTAGCGACCCGCCGAGGTCTGATCCGTCGGCGAACGGCAGCATGCCGCAGGCGACCGCGACTGCGGCGCCGCCAGACGACCCGCCGCAGGTTTTGGACAGGTCGTAGGGATTGCGTGTCGCGCCGAACACGGCGTTGAAGGTCTGGCTGCCGGCGCCGAACTCAGGCGTGTTGGTCTTGCCGAGCGTGATCGCGCCCGCGGCAGCCAGTCGCTCGACGAGCGCGGCATCCTCCTCGGGAACAAGATTGGCGTAGATCGGCGAGCCCTTGGTCGTGCGGATGCCTTTGGTGAGAACGAGATCCTTGTAGGCGATCGGCAGTCCGGCGAGCGGACCGAGGCGCGCGGTACGCGGCCGCGCGAGACGTCGGTCGAGCGATTTCGCTTGCGCGAGCGCGCGCTCCGGCACAAAGGTCACGATCGCGTTGACCTGTGGATTGACGCGCTCGATCTGCGCAATGAAGGCGCGCACGACCTCGGTAGACGACAGCTTGCGCGTGCGGATCTGTTGCGCCAGTTTTTTGGCGCCCACGAAACAAAGTTCAGTCATTGGAATTTGCGTCACATGAGAACGATGTCGAACTGCTCCTGAGAATAACTGCTTTCGGCTTGCATGGAGATCGGCTTGCCGATGAAATCCGACAGCATCGCGAGGCCACCCGACTCTTCCTCGAGAAAGAGGTCGGTGACCGCCTGCGAGGCCAGGACGCGGTACTCGCGCGCATTGTAGGCACGCGCCTCGCGCAGGATTTCGCGCAGGATTTCGTAGCATACCGTACGCGCGGACCTCACCTCGCCGCGGCCTTCGCAGGTGGGACAGGGTTCGCACAGTACCTGTGCGAGTGACTCCCGCGTGCGCTTGCGCGTCATCTCGACGAGCCCGAGCTGGGTGAAGCCGTTGACCGTCATGCGCGTGCGGTCCCGCGCCAGTGCGCGCTTGAACTCCTCGAGCACGGCGCCGCGGTGCTCGTCGCTATCCATGTCGATGAAATCCACGATGATGATGCCGCCCAGATTGCGCAGACGCAGCTGCCGTGCGACGGTCTGCGTTGCCTCGAGATTGGTCTTGAACACCGTATCATCGAAATTGCGCTGTCCGACAAATCCGCCGGTGTTGACGTCGATCGTGGTCATCGCCTCGGTCTGTTCGATGATCAAATAGCCGCCCGATTTGAGGTCGACCCGGCGCGAGAGCGCCTTCTCGATTTCCGGCTCCACGTTGTACATGTCGAACAGCGGCCGCTCGCCCATGTAGTGCTCGAGGCGCTGCAGAATGTTCGGCGTGTAGGTTTCCGCGAAGGCGACCAGTTTCTGAAAATTCTCGCGCGAATCGATGCGCACGACGGCGGTGCTATCAGAGACGATGTCGCGCAGCACGCGCTGCGCGAGCGATAAGTCCTGGTACAGCAGGGTCGGCGCCGGCGCCCCCTGCGCACGCGCGTCGAGGTCGCGCCACAGATGCCGCAGATAGGTGATGTCCGCTGCGAGCTCCGTGTCGCTCGCAGCCTCGGCGAGCGTCCGAATGATGAATCCGCCTTTTTCGTCCTCGGGCAGCAGCTCCGTGAGCTTCTCGCGCAGCAGCTGTCGCTCGGTTTCATCCTCGATCCGCTGCGAGATGCCGATGTGGGGGTCCTGTGGGAGGTAGACCAGCATGCGACCCGCGATCGAAATCTGTGTCGAAAGCCGCGCACCTTTAGTGCCGATCGGATCCTTCAGCACCTGCACGACGATCGGCTGTCCCTCGGCGAGAATGTGTTGAATCGGGCGCCCCGCCTCGCCGTTCGGGCGCCGCTCGCCGTGAATGTCCGCGACATGGAGGAATGCAGCGCGCTCGAGTCCGACGTCGACGAACGCCGATTGCATTCCGGGCAGCACGCGGGCGACCCGCCCGACATAGACGTTCCCCACCAGGCCGCGGTTCGCCGCGCGCTCGACGATCAGTTCCTGCACGCTGCCCGCCTGGAGTACCGCGACGCGCGTTTCCTGCGGCGTGACGTTGATCAGGATTTCGTCGGTCATGCGTCTGCCCGATCGATGCCACCGTGCTCAATGCGTTCGATGAGTTGCGCGGTCTCGTACAGCGGCAACCCCATCACGCCGGAATAGCTGCCTTCGAGTGAGGTGATGAACTGCGCCGCGCGCCCCTGGATTGCGTAGGCGCCCGCCTTGTCGTCGGCCTCGCCCGTGGCGAGATAGGCGCGAATCTCGCCTTCGTCCAGATCGCGAAACGTGACGCGGCTGCGTGAGAGCGCGAACATCGACTGCACGGCGCTGCGCAGCGCCACACCGGTGAGGACCTCATGGGTCGTTCCCGAGAGCAGGCCGAGCATGCGTGCCGCCTCTGCGCGCTCAGCGGGCCTGCCGAGAATGCGATGCCCGGCGATCACTGCCGTGTCGGCCGCGAGCACGGGCGCTGGGGCGAGCTTGCCCGCGTGCACCTGCGCCCAGCCTGCGTCTGCCTTCGCGCGCGCGATACGCTCGACGTAGACCGCCGGTGGCTCGTCGGCATGCACCGATTCGTCCACTCCATCCTCCGTGCCGTCGCCAAGCAGCGTGTAGCGAATGCCGATCTGCTCAAGCAGCGCGCGTCGCCGCGGGCTGCGAGAAGCCAGGTAAATCGGGCGCGCCTCTGCAGAAATCATGACGGGCGCAGGAGTGTAGCAAAGCCGCTCGCACAAACCCCGGGACGGTCACGCCCGATGGTAGGGGTGTCCTGTGAGCAGGCTTGCGGCGCGATAGAGCTGCTCGCACAGCAGGACCTGGGCCAGCGCATGCGGCAGCGTGAGTGCGGAAAGCTGCAGCCGCTGCGCGCAGCCGCGTGCGAACGCGGCATCGAGCCCGTCCGGGCCGCCGATCACGAAGGTGACGTTCGCACTCGCCGCGAGCCAGTCGCGCAGCTGGGTTGCGAACTGTGCGGTCGTGAGTGCCTTGCCGCGTTCGTCCAGTGCGAGGCGCAGTGCGCCCGCCGGCACCACGGCCGCGATCCGCGTTGCCTCGGCCGCGAGCCATTGCGCGGGCTGCTTGCCGGCGCTGCGCGGTTCGGGCTTTACCGCAAGGCGCTGCGCCTCGTAGCCCCGCGGCATGCGCTTCAGGTATTCGGCGCAGGCGGATTCGGCCCAGGTGGGCAAGCGCCCCGCCACGGCGATGACGAGCAGGCGCGCCACCCGCCGTGACCTAGTGGGCCTTGCGCGCAGACGGCACTCGCGCCGTCCGTGTCGTCCGCGTCCGCCCGGATCGGCGCGGCGTTGGCGGCGCCGCAAGGGATTTCATGCGAACCGGTTTATCGCCCCACAGCTCCTCGAGGTTGTAGTGGCTGCGTACGGCGGGATGCATGACATGCACGACGACGTCGCCGAGATCCACCAGCACCCACTCGGCACTCGTGTCGCCCTCGATGCCGTAGACGCGCTCGCCGAGCGCCTTGAGTTTCTTGGCGACATTGTCTGCGAGTGCCGTCACCTGCCGGTTCGAATCGCCGCTCGCGATGATTACGCGCTCGAAGATCGTCGCCATGTCCGCCGTATTGAAGACGGCGATGTCGTGGCCCTTGATGTCCTCGAGTGCGTCTACGACGGCACGTTGCTTTTTGCGAATATCCATTGCGTTGCGCTGCGCTCCTTCAGGGTGTGCGATACAGGCCGTGGCGCGCGATGTAGTCCTGCACCGCGGGCGGTAGCCAGGCCGAGACGTCTGCGCCGCGCGCGAGTTGCGCGCGCAGTGTCGTGGCCGAAACGTCGAGCGGCGCCATCTCGACGCGGATCACGGCGCCCGCGTTCCGTTGGCGCCAGGCGCCCTCCGGTCGATCGGCGCGCGCCGCGCATTCGGCCTCGATCGCGCCGCCCTGCGCCGGCGACCCGCCGCGGCGGGCGAACACGGCGATGTGCGCGAGGCCGAACAGCGCCGTCCAGCGGTGCCAACGGTCGAGCGTCGCGAACTGATCCTCGCCCATCAGCAGCATCAGCGGTTGCGCGGCGCCGAGTTCGCTGCGCAGCGCGTGGAGCGTGTCGACCGTATACCCCGATGCGCCCGGCCGAAGCTCGCGCTCGTCGATCTGGTAGCGCGGCTCAGCGCCGAGCGCGAGGCGCAGCATCGCGACGCGATGCGCGGGCGGCGCCACGGGCGCGTCGCGATAGCCGGGTTGGCCGGTGGGGATCCATACCACGCGCGCGAGGCGCAGACGGTCGAGCGCAAGCTGTGCGATTCCAAGGTGCGCGCGATGCACGGGATCGAAGGTGCCGCCGAGGATGCCGATCGGACGGGCGACGCCATCCGCATCGTCGGCATCGTCCGCACTCAATCGCGCACTTCTCCGTGCCCGAGCACGATAAATTTCTGCGAGGTCAGGCCCTCGAGTCCGACCGGGCCGCGGGCGTGGAGCTTGTCGTTCGAGATGCCGATCTCCGCGCCCAGACCGTACTCGAACCCGTCGGCAAAGCGCGTCGAGGCGTTCACCATTACGGACGCCGAGTCGACTTCGCGCAGAAAGCGCTGCGCGCGCGCCGTGTCTGCGGTCACGATTGCATCCGTGTGCTTGGAGCCGAACTGTTCGATGTGGTCGATCGCCGCGTCGAGATTCTCGACCACCCGGATCGACACGATCGGTGCGAGCCATTCGGTGTGGTAGTCGGCGTCACTCGCCGGCTTGGCGTCGGGCACGAGGCGCTGCGTCGTCTCATCGCCGTGCATCTCGACGCCCTTGGCACGGTAGATTTCGGCGATGCGGGGGAGGAAGGCGGATGCGACACCATTGGCCACGAGCAGCGTTTCCATGGTGTTGCAGGTGCCGTAGCGTTGCGTCTTCGCGTTGTCCGCGATGCGCACCGCCATGTCGAGATCGGCGTGGTCGTCGACGTAAACGTGGCAGACGCCGTCCAGATGCTTGATCATCGGAATACGGGATTCACGCATCAGCCGCTCGATCAGTGCCTTGCCGCCGCGCGGCACGATGACGTCGACGAACTCGTGCATCGTGATGAGTTCGCCGACTGCAGCGCGGTCGGCCGTCTTTACGACCTGCGCCGCGGTGTCCGGCAACCCGGCCGCCCTGAGCCCGGCGCGGACGCAGGCGGCGATCGCCTGATTCGAATGCAGTGCTTCAGAACCACCGCGCAGGATGCAGGCATTGCCCGCCTTGAGGCACAAGCCTGCGGCGTCGGCCGTCACGTTCGGGCGCGACTCGTAGATGATGCCGATGACACCGAGCGGCACGCGCATGCGCCCGACCTCAATTCCCGTCGGCCGGCGCACGCGGTCGGTCACCGTGCCCACCGGATCGGGCAATTCGGCCACCTGCTCGAGGCCGGCAGCGATTTGCTCGATCGACGCTTCGCTCAGCGTCAGCCGGTCGACGAACGCGGCGTCGCGTCCCTGGGCCTGGGCATGCTCGACGTCAGCCCGGTTCGCCTCGAGCAGTTGTGCAACATGGGCGCGGATCTCCCGCGCCATCGCTCGCAGCGCCCCGTTCTTGGTGTTGGTCGTCGCCCGGGCCAGCACGCGCGCAGCACCCCGCGCCGCGAGGCCGAGCTCTCGCATGTACGCGCGTACGTCGACTGTTTTGGCGTCAACTGTTTGATCCATGGGCCAATTCTAACCCCAGGCGTATGAAGCCCTGCCAGGGGTTTGCCTTGCCCACGCCCTTGATTGCGCGGTCGATTTCGGCGGCGCGGACGATCGCCTGATCGAGCGTCGCGCGCGTCAGGGCGCGGCGCGTGGCGGCGCGCATTGCGCCCTGGCGCACGCCCCAGACGCGGTTTTCGCGCATCAGTTGCTCGAGTGCGTGTCCCGCGCGCAGGCCGTCCTGTACACGCACGAGGGCGCGCAGGTCCTCGGCAATCGCCCACAGGACGAGCGTCGGTGCTTCGCCCTCGTTGCGCAGGCCCGCGATCGCGCGCGCGTAGCGTGCGGTGTCGCCCGCGAGGAGCGCCGCCGACGCGTCAAAAGCGTCGTACCGGGCGACGTTGGCGACCGCGTCGCGCGCCGCTTCGAGCGTCAACTCGCCCTGCGGCGCGAGCAGGGCGAGTTTCTGCACTTCCTGATGCGCGGCGAGGAGGTTGCCCTCGACACGGTCGGCGAGGTACGCAAGCACCTCGGACGCGGCGCGCTGGCCCTGGCGCGCAAGGCGCGTGCTGATCCATGCCGGCAGGCGTGCGCGTTCGATCGGAAATACGTCGACGACGGTGCCGGCACTCGCGAGCGCGCGAAACCAGGCTGTGGACTGGGCCGCGCGATCGAGCCGTGGCAGCGAGACGATGGTGACGATCTCGGGCGCGGGCCGCGCGCAGTACGCGGTGATCGCAGCCGCGCCTTCGGTGCCCGGCTTGCCCGTCGGGATGCGCAACTCGACGATCTTGGCGTCGCCAAATAGCGAGCGGCTCGCGCCCGCATGCGTGAGCGCACTCCAATCGAATCCGCGCTCGACCTGAAACACCTCGCGTTCCGCGTGGCCCCGGCGGCGCGCCGCGGCGCGGATCGCATCAGCCGCCTCGAGCGCGAGGAGCGGCTCGTCGCCGTGGATGACGTAGCGCGGACCGAGCGTCTTCGCGAGGTGCGCTTCGAGTTGCTCGGCGCGCAGATTCATGGTCGCGCGGTGGCCACCTACTTCGGTTGCGCCGCCGCGAGCTGGCGCATGATCTGCTGCACCATGTCGCGCTGCATGTCCTGGTACAGGAGCTGTTCCTCGGATTCCTTGGCGAGGACGATGCTGTCGTTGAAGAGAATGTCGCGCACTTGCAGAAGTGTGGTCAGCGGAATGTACTCGCGTCCCTTGCGATCGTGCACGCGGTACTGCACCCGGTAACGCAGCCGGAATTCGCGCACCCGCCCGGCGCCGGTCAGGGAGAGGATTTCCTTTTCGCGCGTTTCCCCGGTGAACTCGAGCACGGCCTGGGCGTCCTTCGGCGTGTCGACGACGCGGGTGCTGGTGCCGGTCTGGATCGTACGCTTGAGGTCGAGTGCGATGCCGCTCGTGGCGCCCGGGACGTAGAGGGTTTCGAATGGGAGGTTCGCCGACCCGCGCAGCTGGAAGCCGCAGGCTGCGAGCATCAGGACAAACGCGGCGGCGAGCGCGACCTTCATAGGACGATGTTAATGAGGCGCCCGGGCACGATGATGATTCTTTTGATCACCGCGCCGGCAATGACTTTCGTTACAAAGTCGCTCGCACGAACGAACAACTCGAGTCCCCTTTGATCGAGGCTTTGCGGAGCAACGAGTGTTCCCTTTTTTTTTCCATTCACCTGTACGACATACTCGATTTCGTCTTGCTCGAGCGCACTGGAATCCGGCTCCGGCCAGCTGGCCTGCATTACGTCCTCGCCGTAGCCAAGCGCGCGCCACAGGTAATGACAGACGTGCGGTGTGATCGGCGAGAGCAGCCGCACGAGGATCGAGAAACCCTCCTCGGCGGCGGGCGTGCGTCCGGGCAGCTTCTCTAGTGCGTTCAGGATTTTCATCGCTGCCGAGGCGACCGTGTTGAACTGGTGTTTGCCGAGATCGTAGCTCGCCTGCTTGAGCACCGAATGCACCTCGAAGCGCACCGCCTTTTCCGACGCGGGATGCGCGGCCTGCGCGGCGCTCGCTTGCAGCTTGGCGCCGTAGGCCCACACGCGCCTGAGAAAGCGATACGAGCCCTCAACCCCCTCGTCGCTCCATTCCAGCGTATTCGTCGGCGGCGAGGCGAAGATGATGAAAAAGCGCGCGGTGTCGGCGCCGTACTTCTCGATCAGCGCTTGCGGGTCGACGCCGTTGTTCTTCGATTTCGACATCGTGCCGATGCCGCCGAACAGGACGTCCGCGCCGTCCGACCGGCGTTTCGCCGAGACGAACTTGCCCTTGGCGTCGTGCGTAACATCAATCTCCGATGGATTCACCCACTCGCGCCGCCCCTCGGGCGCGTCGCGGTAATAGGTTTCGGCGAGCACCATCCCCTGCGTGAGCAGGTTGGTGAACGGTTCGGCCACCGCCGACAGTCCTTCGTCGCGCATCGCGCGCTGGAAGAAGCGCGAGTACAGGAGGTGCAGGATGGCATGCTCGATACCGCCGATGTACTGGTCGACCGGCATCCAGTAGTTCGCGCGTTCGTCGATCATCGCGCCGTCCTGCCCGGGACAGCAGAAGCGCGCGAAGTACCACGACGAATCGACGAAGGTATCCATCGTGTCGGTCTCGCGTCGTGCGGGCTTGGCACAGGCCGGACAGGTCGTCTCGGTGAACGCCGACCGCTTGGCGAGCGGATTGCCGGTGCCATCGGGTACGAGGTCGGTGGGCAGCACGACCGGAAGGTCAGCGTCCGGCACCGGCACGTCGCCGCAATCGGGGCAATGCACGATCGGGATCGGGCAGCCCCAGTAGCGCTGGCGCGAAATGCCCCAATCACGCAGACGCCACTGGACCTGTTTCTCGCCCAGGCCCTTCGCCGCGAGGTCGGCCGCAATCGCGTCGACCGCGGCCTCGAAGCCCAAGCCATCGTAGCTGCCCGAATTGATGCACAGGCCCGGCTCGGCGTAGTCCGCCTTCCACGGCGCGGGAACGCTGTCGCCGAGCGGATGACGGATCACCGGCTTGATCGGCAGGCCGTAGGACCGGGCAAACGCGTAGTCGCGCTCGTCGTGCGCCGGCACCGCCATCACCGCGCCTTCGCCGTAGCCCATGAGCACGTAGTTCGCGACCCACACTGGTACGCGCTCACCCGAGAGCGGGTGCGTGCAGTACAGGCCCGTCGGCATCCCTTTCTTCTCGACCTGCGCGAGCTCCGCCTCGTTGACCGCACCGCGCTTGCATTCATCGACGAACGCCGCGATCTTCGGGTCACGCGCCGCGGCCCAGGTCGCGATCGGATGCTCCGCGGCGACCGCGCAGAAGGTCGCCCCCATGAGGGTGTCGGCCCGCGTCGTGAATACCCAGAGTTGCTTTTGCTCGCCGTCGAGCACATAGGGAAAGCCGAGCCGCACGCCCTCCGAGCGCCCAATCCAGTTTTTCTGCATCAGCTTGACCTGCTCGGGCCAGCCCGGCAGGCCGTCGAGTGCGCCGAGCAGCTCCTCGGCGTAGTCGGTGATGCGCAGGAAGTACATCGGAATCTCGCGCTTTTCCACCACTGCGCCGGTGCGCCAGCCGCGACCGTCGATCACCTGCTCGTTGGCGAGCACGGTCTGATCGACCGGATCCCAGTTCACTACGCCGGTCTTCTTGTACGCGATGCCCTTCTTGAACAGGCGTGTGAATAGCCACTGATTCCACCGGTAGTAGTCCGGGCGGCAGGTGGCGAGTTCGCGCGACCAGTCGAGCGCGAAGCCGAGCCCTTTCAACTGCGCCTTCATGTACGTGATGTTGTCGTCGGTCCATCGGGCCGGCGGAACCGCGTTCGCCATCGCGGCATTCTCGGCGGGCAGGCCGAAGGCATCCCAACCCATCGGCTGCAGCACGTTGAAGCCGCGCATGCGGTAGGTGCGCGTCAACACATCGCCGATGGTGTAGTTGCGCACATGCCCCATATGCAACTTCCCCGATGGATAGGGAAACATCGACAGGCAGTAGAACTTCGGACGCGATGGATCCTCGAGCGCGCGAAATGAGGCCTGGGCATCCCAGAAGCCTTGCGCATCGCGCTCTACGCGCTGCGGGTCGTAGCGCTCTTGCATGACTGAGGATCGGGTCACGAGGGGCTGGAAAAACGTTGGATTATAGCGGCCCGGTTCGTACGCCCGCGACGCACGGACGCTAGAATGCGCCTCTCGTGTCGCTGCATCTCGAACACCTCAATCCCGAACAGCTCGCCGCGGTCACCCTGCCGGACGAACACGCGCTGATCCTTGCGGGTGCCGGCAGCGGCAAGACGCGCGTGCTCACGACGCGGCTTGCCTGGCTGGTCAAGAACGGACGCGTCTCGCCCGGCGGCGTGCTCGCGGTCACGTTTACCAACAAGACGGCGCGTGAGATGTTTACGCGCGTGACCGCAATGCTGCCGGTAAACCCGCGCGGCATGTGGATTGGCACGTTCCACGGCCTGGCGAACCGCATGCTGCGCGCACACCATCGAGATGCCGGATTACCGCAGCAGTTCCAGATTCTCGACACGCAGGATCAGCGCGCGGTCGTGAAGCGCCTGCTCAAGTCGTTGAACGTGGACGAGGACCGCTTTCCACCGCGTGAGGTGCAGTACTTCATCAACGCGCGCAAGGAGGAGGGCGTGCGCGCCGCCGACGCGGAGGTCTACGACGAATCGTCGCGGCGCCTGACGGAGCTCTACGCGGCGTACGACGCGCAATGCCAGCGTGATGGGGTGGTTGATTTTCCCGAGTTGCTGCTGCGCAGCTTCGAGTTGCTGGCGCGCAACGAACTACTTCGGGCGCACTACGCGGATCGGTTCCGCCACATCCTGGTCGATGAGTTCCAGGATACCAATCGCCTCCAGTATCGCTGGTTGAAATTGCTCGCCGGCGCAAGCGGTGGCGGCGGTTCAATTGATGCGCGGTCGGCGCCGGTCGGCGCCGCCCTGTTCGCGGTCGGCGACGACGATCAATCGATCTACGCCTTCCGCGGGGCGAACGTCGGCAACATGGCCGACTTCGAGCGCGAGTTCGGCGTGCAGCACGTGATTCGCCTCGAGCAGAACTACCGCTCGCACGGCAACATCCTAGACGCCGCGAACGCGCTGATCGCCAATAACCGCAAGCGTCTGGGCAAGAACCTGTGGACCGCGGCGGGCGCGGGCGAGCCGCTGCGCGTGTTCGAGGGCGAGTCGGACGTCGACGAGGCGCGTTGGATCGTGGACGAGGCGCAGGCGCTGGCGCGCGACGGTGCACGGCTCGATCACATGGCGGTGCTGTACCGTTCGAACGCGCAGTCGCGGATCATCGAGCACGCGCTGTTTTCGGCCGGGATTGCCTACCGCGTCTACGGGGGATTGCGTTTTTTCGAGCGTGCCGAGGTGAAACACGCGCTCGCTTACCTGCGGCTAGTCGCATCGCCCGATGACGACAACGCGCTCCTGCGGGTCGTGAATTTTCCGCCGCGCGGGATCGGCGCGCGTTCGCTCGAGCAGCTGCAGGACGCGGCAGCTGCGCAGGGTTCGAGCCTGTGGGCTGCAGCCGGCACGCTCGGCGGGCGTTCGGCGCAGGCGCTCGCCACGTTCCGCGCGCTGATCGAGGGTTTGCGCAGGGACGTGGAAAACTTGCCGCTCTCCGAGGTGGTCGAGCATACCGTCGCGCAGAGCGGCCTCATCGCGCACTATCGCAACGAGCGCGAGGGCGCCGACCGGATTGAGAACCTGGGCGAGCTGGTCAATGCGGCGGTGGCGTTCGATGTCGAGGAGCACGCGAGCGGGCTCGAGACCGGAGCGGGGGCGGACGAGGCCGATGCGCTGCCGATCGACCCGCTGACCACGTTCCTCACGCATGCGGCGCTCGAATCCGGCGAACACCAGGCGGGCGAGGGGCAGGACGCGCTGCAGATGATGACGGTCCATTCGGCAAAGGGGCTCGAGTTCGACACCGTATTCCTCTCGGGACTCGAAGAGGGACTGTTCCCGCACGAGCAGAGCGCGGTGGAGAAGGATGGATTGGAAGAGGAGCGGCGCCTTGCTTATGTCGCGATCACCCGTGCACGCGAGCGCCTGTACCTTTCATTCGCGCAGACGCGCATGCTCCACGGGCAGACGCGCTACAACCTGCCGACGCGGTTTCTCGAGGAGATTCCAGAGGGCGTCACGAAGTGGCTGACCCCGCGCCATGCCGGGCAGCGAGCGCGCGAGGCGATGCGAGACGCAACGCGCGGCTGGGGCGTGCCGCGCAAGGCGGCATTCGGCGCGGCAGCACCGGCGGCCACAGGCAGCGGGCGGCGCGCACAATTCGGTGCGCGGGGCGATGACAGCGGCTTTCGGATCGGGCAAAACGTCGTGCATCCGAAATTCGGCTCCGGGGTCATCGTCGACGCCGAGGGGCAGGGCAATGATGCGCGGTTGCAGGTTAATTTCGGCCGGGAAGGGGTCAAGTGGCTGGCCGTGAGCGTCGCGAAGCTGCAGGCGGCCTGAACCCGGTGCGCGGCGCGGGGCGCCCGACGCTCGGTGCGCTGTTTCGCCATCGGGCACGCGCCTGCCGCGACCACATCGCGCTCGTCGACGGCGCGCGCAGCATGCGCTACGCCGCCCTGGACGACCGCAGCGATCGGCTCGCCCGCGTGCTTCACGCGCGCGGCGTGCACCGTGGCGATCGCGTTGCACTGCTCGCGCGCAACTGCATGGAATACATCGAGGTTGCGCTTGCCTGCGCAAAGCTGGGCGCGATCCTGGCGGCGCTCAACTGGCGTCTGGCGGGGCGCGAACTCGCACACTGCGTCAATCTCGTCGAACCACGGATGCTGATTTATCAGATCGAGTTTGGCGAGGCCCTGGCGTCGCTCGCGCTTGGTGTGCACGAACGGATCGTGCTCGGCGCCGAATATGACGCCGCGATCGAGGCCGCCGCCGGCGGCGTGTTCGAGCATGAGGTCGACCCCGAGGACGGCCTGGTCATCCTGTACACCAGTGGAACGACCGGCTTGCCGAAAGGCGCCGTCGTCAGTCACCGCGCAATGATCGCGCGCGGACTGTGCTTTGCTGCCGAGCTTGCGATCCCGCCGGGCGATCACTTCGTCGCCTGGCCGCCGATGTATCACATGGCGTCAACCGACCAGGCGCTCTCGACGCTGCTGCGCGGCGGCACGGTGACCGTCGTCGATGGATTCCAGCCCGCGCCGCTGATCGATGCGGTGGCGCGGTTGCGGATGGGCTGGTTCATTCTGATTCCCGGCATGGTCGAGGCAATGATTCAGGCGCTGCGCGCGCGGCCGGTGCGGCCCGCGGGCATCGGCTGTTGCGGGGCGATGGCCGACCTCGTGCCGCGCCAGCAGATTGCGGAGGTGAGCGCATTGCTCGAGGCGCCATACCTGAATTCATTCGGCTCGACGGAAACGGGTTTGCCGCCGGCGACCGGCGCGCTGATTCCCGCGGGCGAGACACCGCTGCGCTTGTCGAAGCGCCAGAGTGCCTTCTGCGAGGTACGCCTGGTCGACGCCGAGGACCGCGAGGTGCCCGACGGCGCGCCAGGCGAACTGGCGATTCGCGCGCCGACGCTGTTTTCCGGCTACTGGAACGCGCCGGAGACCAACGCGCAGGACTTTCGCAACGGCTGGTTTCACATGGGCGATGTCTTTCGCCGCAACCCCGACGGCACCCTGGACTTCGTCGACCGGGTGAAGTACATGATCAAATCAGGGGGCGAGAACATCTATCCCGCAGAGATCGAACAGGTGATCCTTGCCGATCCGCGCGTGGCCGATGCGGTCGTCGTGCGCAATATCGATGCGCGCTGGGGCGAGGTGCCGGTGGCCTTTGTCGCGCGGCGCGATCCGGCGCTTCAAGCCGAGGACCTCCTCGCGCGCTGTCGTGAGACGCTCGCGGGCTACAAGCAGCCGACGGCGGTGCACTTCATCGGCTTGGACGAGTTTCCGCGCTCGACGAGCGGCAAGATCCAGCGCCACGCGCTCGAGGCACGGCTCGAGTCCGATCAAGAGCCGCCGTAGCGTCTCGCGCGACCCTTGAGTGGTTACACGGTGCCGGGGGTGCGGCCGCGCCTCACTGCAGGCGGTAGCCCGCGTGACAGGCCACGCAGGCGCGCGTCGTCTCCGCCAACGCCGCGAGCGCTGGCTTGAGGTCCTCGGTAACAGCGGTCTTCTGCAGTTCGATGGCGAACCGGCTTGCGCCGTGGTGCATCGCGGTTCCTGCGTCCTGCATGCCCTGAGGCATGTACTTCGCGGCTTCGTGCGCGTTGTGGGCGACGAGCGAGGTCATGCCGAGGCGCTGTTCGGCGATCCTGCCGGCTGCGTCGAACGCGCCGCTCGCGAGGGCATCCTGGATCTGTGCGAGCGCGAGCAGGTGGTCGCGCATGTTCACCAGGGTGTGCTCGCGCAGTTGATCGGGAAACTTCACGGCCACGCGACGATCGTCGGGCACAGCCTGATCAGCCTGGGCACCGTGGTTGCCGTGTTGGTGCTGCGCGAACGCCAGGTAGGCAGTGCCGAGCAGCCCGCAGGCCGCGACGCACAGCGTCAATGCGCGAAGTTTCATGTCGTGAGTCCTTGGCGTTGGGCGATTTCAGGGTCGTGAGCGTAGGCCTCGCCAGCGACGCCCGCGTATGATCCTAATCATATGAGCACCTTGACCTCGACGCGCCTGACGACCAACGCGTGGGCCGAGCTTGCGCGCAGGCATGCCGAGCTCGCCGCCTTCCCGGCGCAATTGCGTGGCGCCGCGCGCGACGTCCGCGCGCGGGCCGGCGAAACACTGTTTCGGCTTGGCAGCCGGCCCCGCCTGATGCTGTTCGTGGTCGATGGCGAAGTGCGCCTCGTCAGGCACACCGCGGGCGGCGCCGACGTGGTGCTGCAGCGCGCGCGCTCGGGCTTCGTTGCCGAGGCGAGCCTGGAAGCGCAGCGCTACCACTGCGACGTCGAGGCGGTGGTCGCCAGCCGACTGGTCGGTTTTCCGATGGAGGGCTTCCGCGCGGCGCTCGAGCGCGACGCGGTGTTTAAGAATTACTGGTTGCGGCGGCTCGCGACGGAGGTCCGCAAGCTACGCGCCCAGTGCGAACGCCTCAGTCTGCGCGGCGCCGCGGAGCGGATCCTTCATTACGTCGAGGCCGAGGGGCGCGACGGGCGGTTCGAGCTGCGCCAGACGAGGAAGTCCTGGGCCGCCGAGCTCGGACTCACGCACGAGGCGCTCTATCGCGCACTCGCGCGCCTGCGGCGCGCAGGACGGATGTCGGCGCTCGAGGAGGACGGCGTTCTCGTATTGCGCTTCGGCGCGCGCCGCGGTTGACGACGTAGCGGGCGAGGCGGCGACAGCCCACTGCGCCCGCGCGTTCAAGCCGCCTTCGCCCCCTTGAGTTCGAAGCGATCGAGGTTCATCACCTTGTTCCACGCCGCCACGAAGTCCTTCACGAACTTCTCTTTCGCGTCGGCGCTGGCATAGACCTCCGCGATCGCCCGCAGCTGCGAGTTCGAGCCGAAAACGAGATCGACGCGCGTGCCGGTCCACTTGACCTTGTTCGTCTTCCGGTCGCGCCCCTCGAACACGTCCCCGGCCGCCTTCCACTCCGTGCCCATGTCGAGCAGGTTGACGAAGAAGTCGTTTGTCAGCGCCTCGGGCTTCTTCGTAAAGACCCCGTGTTTGGAGCCGCCGACGTTGGTCCCGAGCACGCGCATGCCGCCGACGAGGATCGTCATCTCGGGCGCGGTGAGTGTCAGGAGCTGTGCCTTGTCGACCAGCAGCGCCTCGGCGGAGACCCCGTACTTGCCTTTCAGGTAGTTGCGGAAACCGTCGGCGATCGGCTCGAGCACGGCGAAGGATTCGACATCCGTCTGCGCCTGCGAGGCGTCCGTGCGCCCCGGCGTGAAGGGAAGCTTCACCTCGACACCGCCCTTCTTCGCCGCGTGCTCGATGCCCGCGCAGCCCGCGAGCACGATCAGGTCGGCGCGCGACACTTTCTTGCCGCCCTTGGCCTTCTTGTTGAAGTCGGCCTGGATGCCCTCGAGGGTCTTTAGCACCTTCGCCAGCTGCGTCGGCTGGTTCACTGCCCAGTCCTTCTGCGGGGCGAGCCGGATGCGGGCGCCGTTGGCGCCGCCGCGCTTGTCGGAGCCGCGGAAGGTGGAGGCCGATGCCCAGGCAGTCGACACGAGCTGCGCAACCGACAGCTTCGAGGCGAGGATCTTCTTCTTGAGGTCGGCGATCTCCTTCTCGCCGATCAGCGTGTAATCCACCGCGGGAATCGGGTCCTGCCAGATCAGCTCTTCCTTCGGTACTTCCGGGCCGAGATAGCGGGCGCGCGGGCCCATGTCGCGGTGTGTCAGCTTGAACCAGGCGCGCGCGAAGGCATCGGCGAAGGCCTGCGGGTCGTCGAGAAACCTGCGCGAGATCTTGCCGAATTCCGGATCGAAGCGCAGCGTCAGGTCGGTGGTCAGCATGGTCGGCTTGTGCTTTTTCGACGGGTCGTGCGCGTCGGGGATGATCTCCGGCGCATTCTTGGCCACCCATTGCTTGGCGCCGGCCGGCGACTTGGTCAGCTCCCATTCGTACTTGAACAGGTTCTCGAGGTAGTTGTTGCTCCACAACGCCGGCGTCTTGGTCCAGGTCACTTCAATGCCGCTCGAAATCGTGTCGCCACCGTGCCCCGTGCCGTAATCGCTCATCCAGCCCAGGCCCTGCGCTTCGAGCGGCGCGCCTTCCGGCTCGGGACCCTTGTGCGATTCCGGGGCGGCGCCATGGCACTTGCCGAAGGTATGGCCGCCGGCGATGAGGGAGACGGTCTCCTCGTCGTTCATCGCCATGCGGCCGAAGGTGGCACGAATGTCCTTGGCGGCGGCCATGTAGTCGCCGCTGGCGTCCGGGCCTTCGGGGTTGACGTAGATCAGGCCCATGTGGGTGGCGCCGAAGGGCTGATCCAGGTCGCGGTCGCCGCTAAAGCGCTTGTCGACGCCCAGCCACGCGATCTCGGCACCCCAGTTCACGTCCTCGTCGGGCTCCCACACGTCCGGGCGGCCGCCGCCGAAGCCGAAGGTCCTGAAGCCCATCGACTCCAGCGCGGCGTTGCCGGCCAGGATGATCAGGTCGGCCCAGGAGATCTTGTTGCCGTACTTCTGCTTGATCGGCCACAGCAGGCGGCGCGACTTGTCGATGTTGACGTTGTCCGGCCAGCTGTCGAGCGGGGCGAAGCGCTGCTGGCCCCGGCCGCCGCCGCCGCGGCCGTCGGTGATTCGGTAGGTCCCGGCGGCGTGCCAGGCCATGCGGATGAATTGCGGCCCATAGTGGCCGAAGTCCGCCGGCCACCAGTCCTGCGAGTCGGTCATCAGCTTGACCAGGTCCTTCTTCAGCGCCTTGTAGTCGAGGCTCTTGAACGCCTTTGCGTAGTCGAAGCCCTTGCCCATCGGGTCGGACTTCGCGGAATGCTGGTGCAGCAGTTCCAGCCGCAGCTGGTTCGGCCACCAGTCGCGGTTCGTCCTGCCGACGCCGGCGGTGTGGTTGAACGGGCACTCGCCCGCGTTTTTGTCGTCAGTCTTTGCCTCCATGTTTCTCTCCAATGGCGTTCTGTGGGCCTCTTCGCACGGGGTCATTTCACACCGCCGAAGGCTATTTGTAAAATCGATTCTTGTAATAGTTGCGATGCTGTTTAACTATCGATTGCTCTGTCTCGAACCGACTTTCTCCTGTCGGCGCACATCGCATTGACCGCAATCCGTCCGATGCGTGAGCCCGGCGGCGCGCCTCGATAGACCCTGCGCCTATGCTAGGCTCCGTCGCTTTTACGAGGCTGATCGTGGCGGCGCGTGACGATTACCTGGAGCGCATACTCAAGGCGCGCGTCTACGACGTCGCGATCGAGACGCCGCTCGAGCTTGCGCGGGGACTGTCCAAGCGACTCGGCAACCGGCTCTACCTCAAGCGCGAAGACCTGCAGCCGGTGTTCTCGTTCAAGCTGCGCGGCGCCTACAACAAGATGGCGAGTCTGCCGGCGCGGACGCTCAAGCGCGGCGTGATCACTGCGAGCGCGGGTAACCACGCGCAGGGCGTCGCGCTGGCTGCGCAGAAACTGCGTTGCCGCGCGGTCATCGTCATGCCGGTGACCACGCCGCGCATCAAGATTGACGCGGTTGCGGCACGTGGCGCAGAGGTCGTCCTGCACGGGGATTCCTACGACGAAGCCTATGCACATGCGGTGCGGCTGAAGCGGCGCCGCGGGCTTGCCTTCGTGCATCCCTACGACGATCCCGACGTGATCGCCGGCCAGGGCACGATCGGGATGGAAATCCTGCGCCAGCATACCGGGCCGCTCGACGCGATCTTCGTGCCGGTCGGTGGCGGCGGACTCATTGCCGGAATTGCCGCCTACGTGAAGGCGCTGCGCCCGGGCGTTCGTGTGATCGGCGTCGAACCGGTCGATGCGGACGCGATGGCGCGCTCGCTCAGGGCACGTCGCCGCGTGACGCTCGAACAGGTGGGACTGTTTGCGGACGGCGTCGCGGTCAAGCGCGTCGGGCGCGAAACCTTCCGGCTCTGCGCCCGCCTGCTGGACGGCGTGGTACGCGTCGACACCGACGCGATGTGTGCAGCGATCAAGGATGTGTTCGAGGACACGCGCGTGATTCTCGAACCTGCAGGCGCACTCGCGATCGCGGGTGCCAAGGCCTGGGTGGAAAAAACCGGCGCGCGCGGCAAGACGCTCGCCGCGGTGGCCTCCGGCGCCAACACCAATTTCGACCGGCTGCGGTTCATTGCGGAGGAGGCGGAGCTCGGCGAGCATCGCGAGGCGATCCTCGCAGTCACGATCCCGGAGCGGGCCGGCAGCTTCAAGAAGTTCTGTACGACGCTCGGCGCCAAGAACATCACCGAGTTCAACTATCGCATCGCGGACTCGCGTGATGCGCACATCTTCGTCGGTGTGGCAGTCGCGAACCGTGCCGAAACTTCGCGCATCGTGCGTAACCTCGAGCGCCACGCGCTAAATGCGCTCGACCTCTCGGACAACGAGATGGCGAAGCTGCATCTGCGCCACATGGTCGGCGGGCGTGCGCCGTGGTCGAGCGATGGACGCGCGCGACGCGCGGCGCACGAATTGCTCTACCGGTTCGAATTTCCCGAGCGGCCCGGAGCGCTCATTCGGTTCCTGAACGCGATGCGTAGCGATTGGAACATCAGCCTGTTCCATTATCGCAATCAAGGCGCCGACTACGGGCGCGTGCTGGTCGGCATGCAGGTTCCGCGCACCGAGATGGGCGAGTTTCGCCGCTTTCTCACCAAGCTCGGCTATCCGTACAGCGATGAGTCGAGGAATCCCGCCTACCGCATGTTTCTCGCCTGAGCGCGTCAGTCCTCGCCTTCGCCAAAGTAGCCCGGCGCGATCTCGGCGGCGTAGCACACCGGCGACGCGCGCGCAGAGACTTCTCCTGGCGCTGGCGGCGCGCCGAGAAACGCGAGTTGCGCGTCGTCGCGCCGGTACACCCCGCGCTCGGTCACCAGGTAATCGAGCGGCACGTCCCAGGGCTGCGGGTCGATCGTCTCGATGCGAGCGCACTCGTAACCGACGCCGATGACTATCGGCTTTTGCGTCATGGCAGCGAGCGTGCGGTCGAAATAACCGCCACCGTAGCCGAGCCGAAAGCCCGCGCCGTCCCAACCGTTGACGGGCAGCAGGATCGCCCGCGGAACGATCTCGGGTCCCCGCGTCGGGTAGGGGATGCCGAGCGGGCCGCGCGCGAGCGTGACGCCGGGCTGCCACTGACGGAACAGCAGAGGCGCTGCGCGTGTCACGACGACAGGCAGTGCCGTGCGTGCGCCGCGATCGCGCAGCCGCCGCGCGACGTGACGCGCGTCGTATTCATTCTGAATCGGCCAGCACAACGCGAGTCGGGTGCTGGCCAGTCCGGGGAACGCACGTTCGATGTGGCGGTCGATCGCACGACGCCATGCAGACAGCGTCGCTGGATCGAGTGCAAGACGTGCAGCGACCAAGCGGTCGCGGGTGGACTGTCGCCAGCAGAGAAGGTCGCCTGGAGTCATGCGCGTGCTATCCTTACTATATGATTTTGCAGCGTTTCTGTTATCTTTGCGCGGTTTTGTCGGTTGTCTTGTCCGGGTTGGCACAGGCGGCCAACGGTGACGACGCGGTCCTCGCGGCATACGCCGCGTTCAAAAAGGGCGATTTCGCGACGCTCGAGCAGCAGCAAGCGGCTGCGCGTGGCCATGTGCTCGAGTCCTACGTCGCGTACTGGCAGTTGATGATGCGCATCGAGGTTGCCACCGCGCCCGAAGTGCACGCGTTTCTGTCGCGCAATCCCGACAGCCGTCTAGCGGATGTCGTGCGTGCCCAATGGCTGCAGGAGCTTGGCAAGCGCAAGGACTGGAAGCGCTTCGACGTCGAACTTGCGCCGCTGGTCCTCGATAACCTTGAGGTGCGTTGCTACGCCTGGGCGTCGCGCCTGGCGCAGGGCGATCGCAGCGTGCTGGACGCGGCAATTCAGTTGTGGCTCGAGCCCGCCAAGCTCCCCAACGGCTGCGACCGACTCGCGGACGACATGGCTGAGATCGGTGTGCTCAACGAGGATCTCGCGTGGCGCCGCGCGCGCGTTCAAATGGAGAATCGGCGCCGCTCGGAGGCGGGCCGTGCGCTCGAATTCGTGCCCGAGAAGGACCGGCCGGACCAGGCGACGCTCAAGCTCGTTGCGAAGAAGCCCGACCGCGTACTGGCCAAGTTGCTCAAGACCAAGCTCGACCGGCGTGCCGATCGCGAACTTGCGGTACTCGCGATGATCCGACTCGCGGGCATCAGCCCGCGGCGTGCGGCCGACCTGCTCGAGGGTCGCCTGGCCAAGGCGCTGAGCGAAGTGGACCGGCATTACCTGTGGGGACGCGTCGCGATGGAGGCCGCACGCCGTCACTACCCCGAAGCGCCTGCCTGGTACGCGCGCGTGGGGATCAATACGCTGACCTACGAGCAGCGCGAATGGAAGGCGCGTGCCGCACTACGCGCAAAGCACTGGGTTGCGCTGCGCGATGCAATCGACGAAATGCCGGTCGAAGCGCATCGCGATCCGGCCTGGACCTACTGGTACGGTCGCGCGCTGGCGGCGCTCGGCAGAACCGGGGGCGCGCGGGCGCATTACCTGCGGCTTGCGGGCGAGCCACATTTTTACGGCCTGCTCGCCACCGAAGCGCTCGGCGACTACGCGACGCTGCCTGAACCGGTGCACAAGCCGAGCCGCAAGGCGCTGGCCGCGGCGAAGCGCAATCCGGGACTGCGCAGAGCGCTTGCGCTTTACCGGCTCAATCTGCGCACCGACGGTCGGCGGGAATGGGTCTACACGATCCGGACCATGGACGATAGTGAACTGCTGGCGGCGTCCGAACTTGCGCGCCGGGCAGAGATTCCCGATCGCGAAATCAACACTGCGGACCGTACGCAGGTGCAGCACAATTTCGAGTTGCGCTACCCGGCGCCGTATCGCGACGTGTTCAGCGCCTATGCAAACGAGCAGGAACTCGATGAGTCCTGGGTGCTCGGACTGGTGCGCCAGGAGAGCCGTTTCATTGCCGACGCGAAGTCCTGGGCCGGCGCGCGCGGCCTGATGCAGCTCATGCCGCGTACCGCGCGCTGGACCGCGCGCAAGATCGGCATGAAAGACTTTCGCAGGCGCGATGTGACGGACGTCGAAACGAATGTCACGCTGGGCACGAGCTACCTGAAAATGGTTCTCGACGACCTGGGCCACCCGGTGCTGGCGACGGCCGGCTATAACGCGGGCCCGGGGCGCGCACGGCGCTGGCGCAGCACCAAGCCGCTCGAGGGCGCGATCTACATCGAGACGATCCCATTCGACGAGACCCGGGACTACGTCAAGAAGGTGATGGTGAACGCCGTTTTCTACGCCTTGCTCGATGGCAAGCCGTCGTCGCTCACGCAGCGGATCGGTACGATGCCACCGAAAACGCCGAATGAGCGCGCAGACAAAGACCTTCCTTGATCTGCCTGGTGGCGCACAGGGCGCCACCGCGGGATAATTTGCCTCGGTGGCGTGAGCGACTGGCCACGCCGCGAGGCCTTGCACCGTCGGTCATCCAACGTTCTGGTCATGCGTGAAAAGAATTTCCTCGTCGTCGGCGGCAGCGGCTTCATCGGCCGACATCTCGTCGCCGCGCTCGCGGCGCGGGGTGCCCGCGTCACGGTTCCCGCCCGCCGGCGCGAACGTGCCAAGCATCTGATTCTGCTGCCCACCGTCGAGGTGCGCGAGGTAGACGTATTCGCGCCGGGCGTGCTCGAACGGCTCGTCCCGGGGTACGACGCGGTCATCAATCTGGTCGGCGTCCTGCACAGTCGGCGCGGACGCCCGGATGAGCGCGGGCCGAACGACTACGGCCCGGATTTCGCGCGCGCACACGTCGAACTGCCGCAGGCGATTGTCAACGCCTGCCATGCGTCGGGGGTCAAGCGGTTGCTGCACGTCAGCGCAGTCGGTGCTGCGCCGGATGCGCCCTCCGAGTATTTACGTTCAAAGGGCGTCGGCGAAAGGGTCGTTCTTGCCGCCGATGATCTGCAGACCACGGTCTTTCGTCCGTCGGTCGTGTTTGGACCCGAGGACCGCTTTCTCAATCTTTTCGCCACCTTGACCCGTCTGTTTCCGGTGCTTGCGCTCGCCTGTCCGCAGGCGCAGTTCCAGCCCGTTTTCGTGGGCGATGTGACGAAGGTGCTGCTCGCAGCGCTCGAGGCGCGCGTCGCGCCCGGCGGACGCCATGATCTGTGCGGCCCGACGCGTTACACGCTCGTCGAACTCGTGCGCCTGGTCTGCGAGCTGACCGGGCGTCGACGCTGGGTGATTGGTCTGCCCGATGCACTGTCGATGCTGCAGGCCTGGTTCCTCGAATGGACGCCGGGCCCGCTCATGTCACGCGACAACGTGCGCTCGATGCGGGTGCCCAGCGTGTGCGACTGCGTGCTTCCGTTCGGAATCGAACCGACGCGGCTTGAGGCCGTCGCGCCGACCTACCTCTGCCACACGGCGCCGCGCGAGCGTTACCCCGTACTGCGCTGGCGCGCGCGGCGCTGATCGGCGACGCGCGGGTCGCGCCGGGCGCATGAAAGCCTACGTCGTGGGCGGGGCGGTACGCGACGCCCTGCTCGGTCTGCCGGTGGCCGACCGCGATTGGGTCGTCGTCGGCGAAACGCCGGAGGCAATGACGGCGGCCGGCTTCAAGCCGGTAGGCAAGGACTTCCCCGTATTCCTGCATCCGGAAACGCGGGAGGAGTACGCGCTTGCGCGCACCGAGCGTAAAAGCGGCCGCGGCTACAAGGGGTTCACCGTGTATGCCGCGCCCGACGTGTCGCTCGAACAAGATCTCAAGCGCCGGGACCTGACGATCAATGCGATGGCAAAGGACGCGGCGGGCCAGCTGATCGACCCGTTCGGCGGGGAAAAGGATTTGCGCGCGGGCGTGCTGCGCCACGTGAGCGATGCCTTCGCCGAGGATCCGTTGCGGGTGCTGCGCGTGGCGCGTTTCGCGGCGCGCTTCGGATTTCGCATCGCCGACGAGACGCTCGCGCTGATGCGCCGGCTGGTCGAGGCGGGCGAAATGCAGGCGCTCGTCGCCGAACGCGTGTGGCAGGAACTTGCGCGCGGCCTGGCCGAGCCGCAACCCGCGCGCTTGTTCGATGCGCTCCTGCAGTGCGGTGCACAGCGTGTCGTGCTGCCGGAACTCGAAGCGGTCCTCTCCGACGCGACGGCACGCGCCGCGCTGTATGCGTCCCTCGAACGCGCGGCGCGCGCCGGCGCGCCGTTGCCGGAGCGCTTCGCGCTCTTCGCCCACGCCCTCGGTGCGACAGGCGATGCCGCGATCGACGCGCTATGCGCGCGGTTGCGCGTACCGAACGATGTCGAGGATCTCGCGCGCGCCCTGTGCCGCTGTGGCGCAGGACTGCATGGGGCGGAGCGTGCGCCGCCCGCGGCGCTACTCGCGACGCTCAAGTGTGTGGACGCCTTCCGGCGCCCCGAGCGCCACGCCGCGCTCCTGCGGGTTGCACACTACGCTGCGCCGGGCGAAGGCACTCGAGCTGCGGCGCGTCGTCTCGATCGGGCGCTGGACGCTGCACGGGCGGTGGACGCCGGCGCGATCGCGGCAGGTTCGCCGCAGAACGAGATCGCTGCGCGCGTCGATAGGGCGCGTGAACGGGCGATTGCGGACGCGGTCTGAGGCGACCCGCGCGCGGCAGGCGCGACAAGACGTTACACTCGCGCGCTTCGGCTTTGGACCATCGAGGGACGAAATGATCGATCTGTACACCTGGGGCACGTCGAACGGCCGCAAGGCATCCATCATGCTTGAGGAATGCGGCCTGCCGTATCGGGTGCATCCCATCAATATCGGCACGGGCGACCAGTTCAAGCCGGAATTCGTCGCCATCAACCCGAACAGCAAAATTCCGGCAATCGTCGATCCCGACGGCCCCGAGGGCAAGCCGTTCACGCTGTTCGAATCCGGTGCGATCCTTGTCTATCTGGCGGGCAAGACGGGCAAGTTTTTGCCCGCATCGGTGACCGGCAGGTACGTCACGTTGCAGTGGCTTATGTTCCAGATGGGGGCCATTGGCCCGATCTTCGGGCAGGTGCATCATTTCATGCGCGCGGCAAAGGAAAAGGTGCCGTATGCAATCGAGCGCTTCGGCAAAGAGAACCGACGCCTGTATGGTGTGCTCGACAAGCGTCTGGGCGAGGCACCGTTCCTCGCCGAGGAGTACTCGATCGCGGACATCGCGACCTATCCGTGGGTGTTACGTCATGAGTGGCAGCAGGTCGATCTCGCCGAGTATCCGAACGTGAAGCGCTGGTTCGACACCATCAGCGCGCGCCCGGCGGTGGCGCGCGGGATTACCGTGCCCGCCTGATGGCGGTTGGTCGCTAGCCGCCCGGTTTACTTCTCGCGCGCATGGCGCGCGAGAAAGGCGTTGATCGCCTCGATGCGCAACTGCGGCTCGCCGTGTACGGGCTTCGAGCCGACCACGCGATTCATCCATGCCATGTTGCGCTCCATGCGCGTCACGACGGCGGGCCATTCCGCGGCGGTGTGGCGCCGTGGATCAGGCAGCACATGGCATTGGTTGCAGGCGAGGCGAAATGCCTCGCCTTCGACCAGATACGCTTGCGGCACCACTCTCGGATCGAGCGGCGCTTGCGCGTATCGTTGCAGGTAACCGACCAACCGATCGACTTCGGCGTCGTTGGGCGCCTTCACCGCCCCCATCATGTCGGCCATCAGCCGGCCCATGTTGCCGTGCCCCCGCATGCGCTCGACCATGCGCTCGACGACCTTGGGCCATTTCGCCGCGTGGTGCATCGCGGGGTTGGGTAGGTGATGACACTGCACGCAGTAGCGCAGCGCAAGCCGCGCACCGTCCGACTCGGGTGCCGGCAATTGCGCCGGGTCATAGCCGGGCGGGAGGATGCGCTCGAGCATCGGCCCGTACGGGCTCTCGGCCCAGCGCTGCCTGGCCTGCGCGACCGCTTCATCGCGGCTCTGTGCGGCGGCGGACAGGGCAAGCAAGAACGAGAGGGCAACGAGGGCTGCGCGACGCACCAGGCTCATAGCGACTGTGCGCGGTTCCCGGTGGCAAAGCCGGAGAGCGGCGGGTCGATCCCGCGACCGAGCGCGAGCACCTTGAACAGTTCTCCCATCTCGGCGGGCGAGAGGAGCGTCTGCGCCTGCGCCGCGAGGGGGGCGTAGCGCCGAACGTCGGACGCATCGGTTTCGCCGAGCAGGTCGGTGATACCACAGTTGACGAGAAACTGCGCCTGATTGGCGTAGCCCAGGACCTCCAGCCCGGTCTCCTGCGCGGCGCGCGCGAGTGCGCTGAAGTCGACATGCGTCGTGATGTCCTGCAGGCCGGGGAAAAAGAAGGGATCGCCGTGCGCACGGTGCCGGTAATGGCACATCAACGTTCCGGCGCTGCGCTGCGGATGATAGTACTCGCGCGCCGGGAATCCATAATCGATGACCAGAATCGCGCCGCGTTCCAGCCGCTCCGCGAGCGTTCGGATCCACGCGCGCGCTGCGAGATTGAGTTCGCTTTCATAGCGTTCACTCGATTCGATCGGCACGGCCTGCGCGGCGGCGAGCAACTCGCCTTCGGCTGGGCGATCGCACCAGGCGAGCTGTCCCTCGTTCATGCAGATGCCACGCTCGAAAATGCCTCGTGGGGTCCACGCGAGCGCATGCGCCGGCATTGCATCGAGGACCTCGTTTGCGATCACCACACCGCGAAACTGCGCTGGCAACGCCGATATCCAGCGTATCGGCGCTCGCACCCGGGCGCGCTGGCGTTCAACAAGTTCCGCGCTCGGCTCGAGGATCAGGTATTCGGGGCGTGCACCGAGTCCCGCCAGCGCGTCGGCGAGCGCGTCGGCCAACGCGCCGCTGCCCGCACCGAACTCGAGCACTGCGTCGCCCGGCGTGAGCAGTTCGAAGACCTGGCGCGCCAGGGTGCGCGCGAACACCGTGCCGAGCTCCGGCGCGGTCACGAAATCGCCCGCGGCGCCGAATTTCGCCGTACCACTGGCGTAGTAACCGAGTCCGGGCGCGTGCAGTGCCAGCGCCATGTAGTGCGCGAAGCTCATCCAGTTTCCGCCGCGCCGCAGATCCTGCTCGATCCGTTCAACGAGTGCGCGGCTTGCAGCGCGTGCTGCGGCATCGGGCTCGGGCAAGCTGAAGCGGTCTGCATGCATTGCGCGGCATGGTGGCCCGGACCGGTAAAATCCGCAATCCAATGGACGAATCCCTGCAGGGCAAGGTAGCGATCGTGACCGGCGCCGCACGGCGTGTCGGCGCGGCGATTGCGCGCCGCCTGCATGGCGCAGGCATGCAGGTACTGCTGCACTACCGCAACTCGGCGTCGGATGCGCGTGCGCTCGAGGGTGCGCTGAACGGCGTACGGGCCGGGAGCGCGATCTGCGTGCGTGCCGAGTTGCGCGAGGCTGACGCGCCGGACGCACTCATCGGTGCCGCGCTCGAGCACTACGCACGGCTCGATCTGCTGGTGAACAACGCCTCGACCTTTTATCCGACGCGATTCGGCGAGATCGACGCGCGCCACTGGGATGAACTTGCCGGCAGCAACCTGCGTGCGCCCCTGTTTCTGTCGCAGGCCGCGGCGCCACACCTGGCGAAGACGCGCGGTGCGATCGTCAACATCACGGACATTCATGCCGAGCGCCCGCTCAAGGACTACGTGGTGTACACGATCGCGAAAGCGGGCCTCGCAGCGCTCACCAAATCGCTCGCGCTCGAGCTCGGGCCGGACGTGCGGGTGAACGCGGTCGCCCCCGGCGCGATCGCCTGGCCGGAGGACGACCAGTTTTCGACCGCCGAGCGCACGCGAATCGTGTCGACCACGCCGCTCGGACGCATCGGCGCCCCGGAGGACATCGCACGGGTGGTCGAATTCCTTGCGCGCGCGCCCTTCGTTACGGGACAGACCGTCGCTGTCGACGGTGGGCGATCGGTGTTTCTCTAGGCCGGTAAGCCTGTACAGTCCGCTCATGCACGTCGTTCACCGCCCGGATTCGCGCAAGCGGGTCTACGAGGAAAACAAACTCGCCAAGCGCTTGCGCCGCCAGGTGGGTGCGGCGATCGCGGATTTCAATCTGATCGAGGCGGGCGATCGGGTGATGGTCTGCGTCTCGGGCGGCAAGGACAGCTACGGCTTGCTCGACACGCTGCTCGCGCTGCGCGCGAAGGCGCCCGTGGAATTCGATCTCGTCGCGGTGAACCTCGACCAGAAGCAGCCTGGATTCCCCGAACAGGTACTGCCGGCGTTCCTTGCGGCCCGCGGCGTGCCATACCGTATCGTCGAGCAGGACACCTACGCGGTGGTGAAGCGCGTGATACCCGAGGGCAAGACGATGTGCGGGCTGTGTTCTCGCCTGCGGCGCGGCGTGCTCTACCGTGTCGCAGGCGAGCTGGGGGCAAACAAGATCGCGTTGGGGCATCACCGCGACGACATTCTCGCGACCTTTTTCCTCAACCTGTTTTACGGCGGACAACTCAAGGCGATGCCGGCGAAACTGGTCTCGGACGACGGACGTCACGTGGTCATCCGACCGCTCGCCTACGTGCGCGAAGACGACCTCGCCGCCTACGCCGGGATGCGCGATTTTCCGATCATCCCCTGCAGCCTGTGCGGTGCGCAGGAGAACCTGCAGCGGCAGGTTGTAGGCACGATGCTGCGCGAGTGGGAGAAGCGCCATGCCGGGCGAATAGAGTCGATCCTGCGCGCGCTCTCCGACGTGCGTCCGTCCCATCTCATGGACCGACAGCTGTTCGACTTCGTCGGCCTCAAACCGACCGGGCGGCCCACGGCCGAGGACGCGGCTGTCCTCGACGCCTTCGATGCCAGGGAACTCGGTGAACCGTTGTTTGCCGAAGCGTGACATGACAGGACGACGTGCAATGAAGGTGATTGGCGTATCGGTGATCGCGGCGGCGCTGGCGCTCGTCGCGGCCGGCGCGAACCGCGTGCGCGCGGCAGACTGGCGCACCGCGAGCCACGCGTCGGTGGGCCTCGCGCCGGATCCAGCGACGACGCGCGAGCCTGTGGTGCAGGTTTACGCGGCGCGCACCTGGGGCTGGCGTGGCACCTTCGGCGTGCACACCTGGATTGCGGTCAAGCGGGCCGATGCGCGCACGTTTACCGTGTATGAAGTGATTGGCTGGCACTTGCGCTGGAGCGATTCGGCGGTTGTCGTGCGCGAGCGTGACGCCGACGCACGCTGGTTCGGTTCGCCACCCGAGTTGCTTGCCGACAAGCGCGGTGCAGGCGTCGAGGCACTGATCGGGCGCATCGAGGCCGCGGTGCGCAGCTATCCCTACGCTGCCGAGTACAGCGTCTGGCCAGGGCCCAACTCGAACACGTTCACCGCCTGGGTGCTGCGCCATGCGCCCGAACTGCAGGCCGACCTGCCGCCGACTGCGATCGGCAAGGACTATCTCGGCGAGCGCATCGTCGCGTCGGCGCCGAGCGGCAGCGGCGTTCAGTTCTCGATCCGCGGCGTGCTGGGCATTCTGGCGAGCGAGGTCGAGGGGCTGGAAGTAAACCTGCTTGGGCTGACCTTCGGCGTCAATCCCTTCGATTTCTCGCTCAAGCTGCCGCTCATCGGGCGGATCGGGCCTGCGCGTCGTGTGGTGGTTGGCGCCGTGCACAGTGCGCCCGAAACGCGCGGCGTGCCCGAATCGCCCAGCGCGTACTAACCCGCCGGCGCGACCGCCATACGAAAGCGCTTTCAGCGATGGGCCGCGCTTGGCGTCGTCTCGATCGCGATGACCCTCGCGGGTTGCGCTGAACTGATCGCGTGGTTGGGCCCAGACGCGGCCGAGCGTGAACCGGACGTGGTCTACGATCCGACGACCCCCGAAGTAGTCGATGCGATGCTCACGCTCGCCGCACCACAGCCTGGCGATGTGCTCTACGACCTCGGTTCGGGCGACGGGCGCATCGTGGTGACCGCAGCGCAGCGCTACGGCATCCGTGGCATCGGCCTCGAGGTCGACCCCGACCTCATCGCACGGGCGAACGAGAATGCGCGGCGCGCGGGGGTGAGCGCGCTGGTCGAGTTTCGCAAGGAAGATCTCTTTAGCGCGGACTTCGGAGAGGCGACGATCGTCACGCTGTTTCTCGGCGCCGCGCTCAACCTGAAGCTCAGGCCGCGTCTGCTGCAGGAGCTCGCGCCGGGCACGCGCGTCCTGTCGCACGAGTACGACATGGGTCTTTGGAAACCGGAGATCACCCAGCAAGTCGGCCTGCACACGATCCATTTTTGGACCGTGCCCGAGCGCTGAGGACGCGCCACGCGCGCGGGTTCGGCGAACGCGCTACTGCAGTACGAACGGCAGCTGGTCGGTGAGCGCACGCTTCTGCGAGGTCGCTGCACCGAGGAGCGCGAAACCGCTGAGGCCGCCAGTTTCGTCGTAATGACGCGCCGCGAGTCCGTCGGGCGTCGCGTCGAGCCGCCATTCGCCCGGACCCGCGGGCGGCGCGAGCACTGCGCGAATCGCCGGTGTTTTCACGACCACAGGCATCGCGGGGTAGCGGACAGCCGTCGGTGCGCCGGCGAGGGTTCTCGCCAGCGCACGTGCAGCATGCATGATCGGCATGACATAGGGCAACACCTTGCCCTCGACCTCGGCGCAGTCGCCCAGCGCGTAGACATCGGCTGCGCGGGTCTGCAGGAACCGGTTGGTGACAATCCCGCGGTCGACTTCGATGCCCGCCGCCTGCGCGATCGCAATACGTGGCCGCAGCCCGATCGCGGAAAGCACGACGTCGGCCTCGAGTACCGCAGTGTTGGCGAGGGTGACGCGAAGCTGCGCGCCGGCCCGCGAAATCGCGGTCGCGGTGGTCCCGAGCGCCCAGCGCACGCCAAGCGCCTCGAGGGCCTCACGCATGCGCGCTGCGGCGGGCTCGGGCAGGAACCGGCCGAGCGGCGCCGGCGCCGGATCGACCACGCTGACGGCGAATCCCGCCTGCGCGAGATCGTTGGCGAACTCGCAACCGATCAGGCCGGCGCCGAGCAGCACGACGCGGCGCCCGCGGTCGAGGGCGGCACGGAAGCGGGCGTAGCTCGCAAGGTCGTTGACCTGTAGCACCTCGCCCGCGGCGTCGCCGGCGAGCGGCACCGAAATCGGGTCGGCGCCGAGCGCGAGGATCAGGCGCGCATATGCGATCTTCTTGCCACCGGCCTCGATCCGGTGCGCGGCCGTATCGATCGTCTCGACCTCCGCGAACGGCATGATCCGCGCGTCGAGCTGCGCGGCCATGTCCTCCGCGCTCGCGCCGCGCAACTGTGCCGGATCCTTACCGGCGGCGAGCGCATTGGAAAGCATCGGCTTCGAGTAGAACGCGCCGTCGTCGCGGCTGATCACGACAAGCGGCGTGCCGGCGTCGAGCTTGCGGAACTCGCGGGCCAGTGTGTAGCCCGCGAGCCCGCTGCCGACGATGACGACGGGTGCTGCATCCGAATGCATCGCCGTCGCTCAGGCGGCGACGACTTCGACCATCTCGAAGTCGGATTTGGCGACACCGCATTCGGGGCAGGCCCAGTCTTCCGGGATGTCGGCCCAGCGCGTACCGGCGGAAATGCCCTCTTCGGGCAGACCCGCGGCTTCGTCGTATTCGAAGCCGCAGACGATGCATTGCCATTTTTTCATGTCATTCTCCATTTCAGTTTGGGGGTTTAGGCCCTGGCCTTTTCAAGGGCTGCTTTGTACTGGTTCGCGTGCCGCTCCTCGACCTTGGCGAGCGCCGCGAAGCGCTTGGCCGCCTTCTCCAGGACGTGCTTGAAGTTCTCGGCGTGCGCCTTCGACTCGGCGATCTGCTCGTCGAACTCCTTTACCGCGGAGGCGTTGCCCTCTTCGAGTGCAAGATGGCGGAACTTGGGGTACATCTCGGTGTACTCGTAGGTTTCGCCTTCGATCGCGATCTCGAGCGCGCGCGCGGGCGTGAGCCGCGCCTCCGGGTAGAGCAGGTCGAGATGGCCGAAGGCATGCTGCACCTCCTGCGCCGCGGTTTCCTCGAAGATGCGCGCGGTCTCCGCGTCACCCTGCGCGCGGGCGAGTTTCGCGAAATAACGGTATTTGATGTGCGCCATGGATTCGCCGGCGAACGCGGCTTCGAGGTTCTGGATCGTGACGGATTCGGGTTTCATCGCAGTGCTTCCTTGTGACGTTGGGACAGGCGCAGTGTGCCGGCGCAGCGTTATTGGGTCTAACGAATAAATATGCTTGATATAATCGATATTCTCGATAACACGGCCTGTCCCTGCTTCCATGCGTGCACTGCCCTCGCTGCGTCAACTGCGCTATCTCGTCGCGCTTTCCGAACACCTCAGCTTCACGCGGGCGGCGGAGGCCTGCTTCATTACCCAGTCGACGCTGTCGGCAGGATTGAAAGAGCTCGAATCGCTGCTCGGCGCACGGCTGGTCGAGCGCGATCGCCAGTCGGTGCTGATGACCCCGATCGGCACAGAGGCTGCCGAGCGCGCCAAGCGCCTGCTCGCGGAAGCAGAGGATCTCGTCGAGCGCGCAGCGGTGGCCGGGGCGCCGATGAGCGGCACGTTCCGGCTCGGTGTCATCCCCACGATTGCGCCGTTTCTGCTTCCCGGTCTGCTGCCCGACCTGCGCAAACGCCACCCCGGGCTCACCCTCGCGCTGCGCGAGGATCTCACCGCGCGCCTGCTCGAGCGCCTGCGTGCGGGGGCGCTTGACGCCGCGCTGATCGCGCTGCCCTACGACACCGCGGGCTTGGTCGAGGTCCCGCTCTTTGATGACGAGTTCTGGCTCGTCGGGCGGGCGGACGATCCGGTGCTCAGAGCGCGCCGCGCGGCGGTGAGCGCGTCGGTTGCGGAGCGGCTGCTGCTGCTGGAGGAGGGACACTGCTTGCGCGAGCACACGCTCTCGGCCTGTGCGCACGGGACGCGCGCCGGTACGGGCGATATCGAGGCGACCAGCCTGTTGACGCTGGTGCAGATGGTGGAATCCGGAATCGGGCTCGCGTTGATCCCGGAGCTTGCGTTGAAAGGCGGGCTGCTGACCAATACCCAACTGCTTGCGCGTCCACTCGAGCCGCCAGTCCCGAAACGGTCGGTCGCCCTCGTGGCGCGCACGTCGAGTGCGCGCCACGCGGATGTGGAGACACTGGCCGGCATCGTGACCGCATCGCGCCGGCGCTTCCTGGGGCGTTCAATCGCGCGCACAAAGCGCAATGCGTCGTAAGGGTCTTGTCAAGATGAGTTTGACAAGATAGGATTCGACCTCCATGCCCTCCCGCCCCACGGTCCAGCCCGACGCCGACGACTGCGTCTCCCGCCTCGTCGCCCTGTTCGGCAGTCAGGCCGAGGTGGCGCGCGCGCTCCAGCTCGACCGCGCGGTGGTGAACCACTGGGCCAAGTCGGGCTACGTCCCGGCGCGCTGGGCGGGTGAGGTCGAGCACGTGACACAGGGCCGCATCGCGGCAGCCGATATCGTCAACGAAGCGAGCGTAAAGAAGCCGGTGCGCGTGAAATCGCGTCCAGATAACGCGCCCTTCGGCATTCCTCAGGAGTCCAATCCCATGATCCAGTACGCCCCGTCGAAACGCATCCAGTCCTTCCACCCGCCGCAGCGCACGCTCATGGGCCCCGGACCGACCGAAATTCATCCCCGCGTGCTCACCACGATGAGCCAGCCGGCAATCGGCTACCTCGACCCGGTCTTTGTCGAGATGATGGAGGAGCTCAAGTCGTTGCTGCGCTACGCCTACCAGACCAAGAATCCGATGACATTTCCGCTGTCGGGGCCGGGCTCGGTCGGCATGGAATTCTGCTTCGTCAACATGGTGGCGCCTGGCGACAAGGTGATCGTCTGCGTCAACGGCGTGTTTGGCGGACGCATGCTGGAAAATGTCCAGCGCATGGGCGGTGTCCCGGTGGTCGTCGAGAACGCCTGGGGCGAACCGGTCGATCCGCAGCAGGTCGAGGACGCACTGAAGAAGAACAAGGACGCGAAAATCGTCGCCTTCGTCCAGGCTGAAACCTCAACCGGCTGCGAATCGGACGCGAAGCTGCTCACCCAGATCGCGCACAAGCATGGCGCGATGGTGATCGTCGACGCGGTCACCTCGCTCGCCGGAACGCCGGTCAAGGTCGACGAGTGGGAGATCGACGCGATCTACTCCGCGAGCCAGAAATGCCTCTCGTGCACCCCGGGCCTGTCGCCGGTGTCGTTCTCGGAACGTGTCGTCGAGCACGTCAAGAAACGCAAGGACAAGATCCACAGCTGGTTCATGGACATGAACCTGCTGCTCGGTTATTGGGGCGAAACGACACGCACCTACCATCACACCGCGCCGACGAATTCGCTGCTCGGTCTGCACGAAGCGCTGCTGCTGATTCGTGAAGAGGGGCTCGAGAACTCCTGGGCACGCCACCAGCGCCACCATGTCGCGCTCAAGGCGGGGCTTGAAGCAATGGGTCTCAAATTCCTCGTCGAGGAAGCGTACCAACTACCGCAGATGAACGCCGTGTATTGCCCGCAGGACATCGACGAGGCGCAGTTGCGCTCGACGCTGTTGGGGGAATTCGGCCTCGAGATCGGCGCCGGACTCGGGCCGCTCAAAGGCAAGATCTGGCGCTTCGGCCTGATGGGCTATTCGTGCCGACCCGACAACGTGATGCTGTGCCTGTCGGCGCTCGGTTCGGTGCTGGACGACATGGGCTATCCAGTGCACGTCGGCGATGCCGAGTCCGCGGCGCATGGGGCCTACGCGCAGATGCACGCGAACGACGCGAAGCGCAAAAAAAGAGCAGCTTAGGGTCTTGAAAGGGGGGCTCCGACAAAACGTCTCCGCCCCCCTTCAGATCCCCCCGAAGTTGAAAGGGGGGCTCCGACAAAATGTCTCCGCCCCCCTTCAGATCCCCTCGGGTGCGGGTAGCATGCGCCCTCGATGGATACGCTCACCCACGCGCTCTCGGGGGCATTGCTCGCGCGCGCGACCACACCGTCGACCCTGCCGCCGCGGGCGATTCCGCGTCGCGTCGCGGCCGGGTTCTTCGCCTGCGCCGCGCCCGATCTCGATTTCGTGATCGGCTTCCTCGGCCCGGTCGAGTACCTGCAGTTTCATCGCGGTGTCACCCACTCATTGCTGATCTTGCCGCTCTGGGCGTTGGTGCTGTCCTGGGTGCTTGCGAAGCTGCTGCGCGAACCGGGCGGCTGGCGCGCCTTGTACGGCGTCTGCGTGCTTGCGATCAGCGCGCACATCGCCGGCGACGTGATCACCAGCTTCGGCACCATGGTGCTGGCACCGTTTTCAAACTGGCGTGCGGCGATTGGCACGACTTTCATTATCGACCTGTGGTTTACCGGGATCATCGTCGTGGGTTTGATTGCGGCGGCGATCTTCCGGCGTACACGGATCCCGGCGCTCGTCGCGAGCCTGCTCCTCACCGGCTATGTCGGATTTCAGTGGCTGCAGAAGCAGCGCGCGGAGGAGATCGGCTTGCAGTATGCCGCGGCGCGGGGACTCGCCGGTGCGACGGTACAGGCGCTGCCGCGTCCGGTGTCGCCGTTCAACTGGACGGTGTTCGTCAGCGACGACAAGGTGCACCATTTCGCGCACTTGAACCTCCTGCGGCAGCTGCCGCGCACACTCGAACCCGACGCTGGATTCATCGCCCGGTTGGACGCGGCCTATCTCCCGGTTGCACAGGCGCGATGGGAGACGCGCTCGCGCTACGGCGAATCGGCCCAGACACGCCAACTCGCGCGCGCGGCCTGGGACGCGTCAGCGCTGGCGTTCTTCCGCTGGTTTGCTGACAAGCCGGCGTTCGACGGCATCACGCAGGGCTCGACCTGCGTGTGGTTCGCCGACCTGCGCTTTCTCACCCCGGGGCGGGAGAACATGCCGTTTCGCTACGGGGTGTGCCGCGAGCGCGACGCTGCGCCGTGGCGGGCCTATCAGCGTGCCGGCCCGACCGGGCGCACGCGCGTCGAGCCGCTCGACTAGCGGCAACGCGCGTTATCGGGGTGCGCTCAGGCGCGCGAGAAACCGGTCGGCGAGCTGCGGCTGCGCAGCGTAGGCGTCAAGCACCGGCAGCATGCGCTGCTCGAGTGCGTCCAGCCGCTCGGTTGGCGGCGGGTGCGTCGCAAACATCAGCGCGACTGCGGAATTGTCTGGGCTGATCGACTGCAGTGTCTGCAGTACCACCGGCAGGCCCCAAGGATCGTAGCCGCCGCGGGCGGCGATCACGACGCCCAGCCGGTCGGCTTCGAGCTCGTCGGTCTTGTCGAGGCCGCGCACGTACAGCTCGGTGCCGAACGACACGAGTCGGTTGCGTAGTGCAGAGTTCCTGTCCTGCACCGCGAGCGCCACCACGTTGCTCGCGACGTTCGCCAGCGCCCCTTTCTGGATCGCCTGCAAATGGTGCTTGCGCAACACGTGCACGATTTCGTGAGACAGCACGCCGGCAAGCTCGGCTTCGGTCTTCATTCGCGCGACCAGTCCGCCGGTCACGAAGATGAACCCGCCGGGGGTCGCGAAGGCGTTCACTTGCGGCGCGTCGAGCACGGCAAAGCGCCACGGTAGTTCGGCGCGTTCGGTTTGCGAGGCAAGCCAGCGACCGACGTCGTTTACGTAGCGCTGCAGGTCCCGGTTCGGGTGCAGCGGCGCCGCGCCGAGCAGGCGCGCGGCGACGTCGCGGCCGATCTCGATCTCGCCCGCCTCGTCGATCTCGGTGCTCGCCTGGCCGATGCTCTTCGCGGTGTCGATGAGGCGGTTAATGTCGAGATTGAACTGTGCCTGCGCGGTGCCGGAGATGAGACCGCAGAGGCAGATCAGCAGGAGTCGTCGTTTCATCATTCCTCCGACGGATACTCGACGCTTTGCGCCTGCAGGGGGCCTGCAGCGGCAAATCGACCCGCTTCATCCGTGCTCACCGCGTAGCCGTCCATGGTCTGCAGCGCCGCCGCGTTGGGTTGTGCGCCGGAAATGTCCTCGGCGTCGAGCCCGCGCACGCCAGTGGTGACTTGTGACCCCGAGGTGCCGCCGCGTGCCACGTTGAACAATTGCGCGACACCGTTGCCGCCGGCCTTGGCTGTTCCCGATCCTGCAAATCGTAATGCCAGGAATTTCGCCCAGCCGGTGGCGTCGGTAGACGTCTTGACCTGAATCCATCCGCCGCGGCGCTCGCCGGTCTCCACGGCCGTGTTCTCCTCGAGTTCAGCGACCGTTTCCGCGTCGGTCGCGGGTTCCTTCTTCAGCGGGGTCGGCCGCACCACGGTCGCGGGATCGGCGTACACGATCGGCGCGCAGAACACACACAGCACGATCGCAGCGACCACTCCAATTTTTTGATAGGACATCAGCTGGGTTTTCGTATCGGCTCGAACAGCTCGACTTCCTGCGCGCGTCCCTTCACTTTATACGAACCGCAGGACTCGAAGTCAAACGCGCCCCCGCAGCGCTGCATGGTTTCGCGTGAGACCAGAATCCGGCGCTTCGCATCCTTCGTCAAGCCCTCGATCCGGCTGGCGAGATTCACGGTGTCGCCGATCGAGGTGTACTCGCGCCGCTGGTCGGAGCCAATCAGGCCGACCACTGCGGGTCCCGAATGAATTCCAATGCCGACGTCGAAATCCGTTTGGGTTTCACCCAACTCCGCCTTGAATTGCTCGAGCGTGTCGGCCATCTCGAGCGCGCAGGCCACGGCACGGGCCGCGTGATCAGGGTCGTCGAGCGGCGCGCCCCAGACGGCCATGATCGCGTCGCCAATGAACTTGTCCAGCGTGCCGCGGTGGCGGAACACCACGGCGACCTGAAGCGTGAAATAGCGGTTTAGCAAGCCGACGACTTCCTCGGGTGCGCACCTCTCCGACAAGGTGGTGAAGCCGCGGATGTCGGAAAAGAGCAGCGTGACCTCGCGCGTCTGGCCGGCACCCACGAGGCCGCCGCGTTCGAGCAGCTGCTTGACGACATGCGGATTGACGAAGCGGGAGAACTGCGCGATTGCCTCTTCGCGGCTGCGCCGCTCGCGCAGGTAGGCCGCGAGTGCGGCGCCAAAATAGTATGTCCATGCGGCGACGAGCGGCGTGAGAAGCGGCAGCACGACGCGTTGTCCGACGGCTGCGTACGAGATCGCGAGCAGCGCGAGCGTCGCAGCGACCAGCGCGAATCCAGTATGGCGCGCGTCGAGGTTGCGGCCGAACGCAGTTGCGAGCAGCGCAATGAGCAGTGCACCCGTCAATGCAGGCCAGAGCGTGTTCACCGTACGCATGTGGCGGTTGTTTTTCAGGTTCTCGAGCGCGGTGCCGAGAATTTCGCCGCCGGCGTGCAGACTCGTGAGCGGCGTGACCCGCAGGTCCTTGAGTCCCGCTGCGGCGGTGCCGATCACCACGATTTTGCCGGCGAACTCATCGGCGGGGCGCAGGCGCTTCCCACGATTGAAATCGTCGTACAGGTCGCTGTAGGAGACACGCGGAAATTCCCCCGCGCGCCCGCGCCAGGCGAGCACCATGTCTTTCTCCGCGGGAAGCGTCCAGCCGAGGTCGCGCGCAATGCGCGCCGGGAGCGACAGCAGCGTCCAGCCATGGACGGACGTGCGCAGCGCGTAGCGCCGGCCGACCCCGTCTGAATCTTCCTCGAAGTTGATCGTGCCGACGCGCCACTGCCCGGGCGGCAGGACGAGCGGCGGAATCAGTGCGATCCGGGCGTTCGGGTCGGCGTTGGGACCACGCTCCAAGCCGACGAGCGGTGCGAGGTCGCGCGCCGGGACGCCGCGCGGATCATCGCGTGGGTCGAGCCGCAAGATCGGAAAATAGGTATTGCGGTGTTTTGCGACCGCGTCGGCGAAGGCCTGATCGCTCTCGGGGCGGAAGCGGTCGGGCTCCGAAAACATGATGTCGAACACGATGGCCTGGGGTTTCTGCGCCGCCAGGCCTTCGACGAGCTCACCGTGGACCGCGCGCGGCCAAGGCCAGCGCCCTGCGATGTTCTGCATCCGGGCGAGGCTTTTCTCGTCGATGTCGACGAGTACGATGCCGGGGTCTGGCGCGAGGTGCGCCGCGTGCATGCGTACAAAGGTGTCGAGTAGCCGGTTTTCCAGCGGGGCGAACAACCGGAACGTGAACAGTTCGAGCGCCACCGCCACCAGCAGTGCGGCGGTCAGCCAGCCGAGCGTCTTGCCGGTCGCACCGCTCATTGCCTCATCGCCTTACTGCTTTAACGTCCAAGCGTCTCACAGGCGCGCACGCTCACCGAGCCACCAACTCGCCAGCTTACCGCTTCACCACCCAAGGCGTTTGAAGATCTCCGTCGACAGCGTGGCCTGATTGAGCGTGTAGAAATGCAGCCCCGGTGCGCCGCCCGCAAGCAACCGTTCGCACATGGCCGTCACCACGTCGAGCCCGAAGGCCTGAATCGATGCACTGTCGTCATGAAACGATTCGAGCTTGAAGCGAATCCAGTGCGGAATTTCGGCGCCGCAGGCATCGGAGAACCGCGCAAGCTGGGAGAAATTCGTGATCGGCATGATGCCCGCCACAATCGGGACGGTAATACCGGCCATGCGGCAGTCGTCGACGAAGCGGAAGTAGGCGTCGGCATTGTAGAAATACTGCGTGATCGCTGCGTTGGCACCCGCATCGACCTTTTTCTTGAAGTTGCGGATCTCGTCGTCCGCCTTGCGGGTCTGGGGGTGGAACTCCGGGTAGCAGGCGACGTCGATCGTGAACCAGTCGCCGGTCGTCTCGCGGATGAAGGCAACCAGCTCGTCGGCGTGCCGGAACTCGCCCGAGGACGCGATCCCGGAGGGCACGTCGCCTCTGAGGGCGACGAGGTGCCGGATGCCGCGTTCCCGATAGCGCTCGAGCTGGCCGGCGATTTCCGCGCGCGTCGAAGCGACGCAGGACAGGTGCGGCGCCGCCTCGTGACCTTCGGCGCGGATCGCAAGCACGGTGTCGAGCGTCCCTTCGCGCGTCGAACCGCCCGCGCCGAACGTGACCGAGAAGAAGCGCGGCTTCAGCTCGGCGAGCTGCCGCCAGCAGGCGCGCAACTTGTCCTTCCCGGCCGCTGTCTTGGGTGGGAAGAACTCGAAGCTGAAGTCGCGCTCGGACCTCATGCCCTCACCCTCTCTACCGCGACCGGATGACCCCCGGGCCTAATAGCGGTAGTGCTCGGTTTTGTACGGCCCGTCCTTCGGCAAGCCGATGTAGGCGGCCTGCTCGTCGGTGAGTACGCTGAGCGTTGCGGAGAGCGTCGAGAGCTGCAGACGTGCCACCTTCTCGTCGAGGCGCTTGGGCAGGATGTACACGCCGATCGGGTATTTCGCGGTATCGGTGAACAGCTCGAGCTGTGCCAGCACCTGATTGGCGAACGACGAGCTCATCACGTAGGACGGGTGGCCGGTCGCACAGCCCAGGTTCACCAGACGCCCTTCGGCCAGCAGGATGAGACGTTTGCCGTCCGGAAAGATGATGTGGTCGACCTGCGGCTTGATGTTCTCCCAGGTGTACTGCTTAAGCGCCGCGACCTCGATTTCGTTGTCAAAGTGACCGATGTTGCAGACGATGGCGTTGTTCTTCATCGCCTTCATGTGGGCGTGCGTGATGACGTGCAGGTTGCCCGTCGCGGAGACAAAGATGTCGGCCTGCGGCGCGGCTTCTTCCATGGTCACGACGCGGTAGCCTTCCATCGCCGCCTGCAGTGCGCAGATCGGATCGATCTCGGTGACCCAGACCTGGGCCTGCAGGCCGCGCAGCGCCTGCGCCGAGCCTTTGCCGACCTCTCCGTAGCCGCAGATCACCGCGATCTTGCCGGCGATCATGACGTCGGTCGCGCGCTTGATGCCGTCGACGAGCGACTCGCGGCAGCCATAGATGTTGTCGAATTTCGACTTCGTCACCGAATCGTTGACGTTGATCGCCGGGAACATCAGCTGGCCGTCCTTCGCCATCTGGTAGAGGCGGTGCACGCCGGTCGTCGTCTCCTCGGTGACGCCCATGATCTCCTTCGACACCTTCGAGTACCAGCCGGGCTGCGCTGCAAGCCGCTTTTTGATCGCGGCGAAGAGCGCCGTTTCTTCCTCGCTCGAGGGTTTTCCAAGCACCGACGGATCCTTCTCGGCCTTCACGCCAAGGTGCATCAGGAGCGTCGCGTCGCCGCCGTCGTCGAGAATCATGTTCGGGCCCTTGCCGCCGAACTCGAAGATCCGGTGGGTGAACTCCCAGTACTCGTCGAGCGACTCACCCTTGTAGGCGAATACCGGCGTGCCGCCTGCGGCGATTGCGGCGGCGGCGTGATCCTGGGTCGAGAAGATATTGCACGAGGCCCAGCGCACCTCCGCGCCGAGCGCGTTCAGCGTCTCGATCAGTACGGCCGTCTGGATGGTCATGTGCAGCGATCCGGTGATGCGCGCGCCCTTCAAAGGCTGGGCTTTCGCGTACTCCGCGCGGATCGCCATCAGCGCCGGCATCTCGTGCTCGGCAATGGCGATTTCCTTGCGGCCCCAATCTGCAAGTGCGAGATCGGCGACCTTGTAGTCGGTGAATTTCGGGTTGGGTGCGTTCATTTCGAGAAGCTCCTATCGACGTCTGACGGTCCAGGGGGGAGCCCCAAAAGACGAAGCGCCCGCACCGGTTTCGATGCGAGCGCCGTTGATTTCGCTGAGCCTGACCCCCGATGAACAGAGGATGCAGCGCCCCTCAGCAAGGAGACATTATACCGCGGACGGGGGGATCTGAAGGGGGCGGAGCGCCCCCCTTTCAAGCCCTCTATGCAGCGTCCTCAAGCCCTCTATGCGGCGTCCTTAAGTGCCCGGGCTTTGTCGGTGGCCTCCCAGGTGAACTCGGGTTCTTCGCGCCCAAAATGTCCGTAAGCCGCGGTTTTTTCGTAGATCGGCCGGAGCAAATTCAACATCTGGACGATCCCTTTCGGGCGCAGGTCGAAGTGTTTGAGGACCAGCGCCGAAAGCTTTTCATCGGACAGTTTGCCCGTGCCTTCGGTGGTCACCATGACCGAGGTCGGCTTGGCGACGCCGATCGCGTAGGAAACCTGCACCAGGCACTTCGACGCGAGCCCTGCGGCGACGATGTTCTTGGCGACATAACGCGCAGCATAGGCCGCCGAACGGTCGACTTTGGACGGATCCTTGCCGGAAAACGCGCCGCCGCCGTGCGGCGCCGACCCGCCATAGGTGTCGACGATGATCTTGCGGCCGGTGAGCCCGCAGTCGCCCTTCGGGCCGCCGATTTCGAACGCGCCGGTCGGGTTGACCAAAAAGCGTACGTCGCTCTTGACGAGCTTCTGCGGCAGTACCGGCTTGATGATCTCTTCGATGACCCCTTCGGCGAGCTTTTCGTGCGTCACGCCCGGGGCGTGCTGCGTCGAGATGAGTACCGTGTCGATCGAATCGGGTTTGCCGTTCACGTAGCGCACGGTGACCTGCGATTTCGCGTCCGGCCGAAGCCACGCAAGACGTCCGTCGCGGCGCACCTCCGACTGGCGCTCGACCAGGCGGTGTGCGAGATAAATCGGTAGCGGCATGAGCGAAGGCGTCTCATCACAGGCGTAGCCAAACATCAGACCCTGGTCGCCCGCGCCTTGATCCAGGTCGAGTCCGGCACCTTCGTCCACGCCCTGCGCGATGTCGGGCGACTGCTGTCCGTACACCGTGAGGATGGTGCAGGTGTCGGCGTCGAAGCCGATCGCCGGGTCGTTGTAGCCGATGCGGCGGATGGTCTGGCGCACGACATCCTGATATTTCACTTCCGCGGTGGTCGTAATCTCCCCCGCGAGCACGACCAGGTTGTCCTTGACCAGGGTTTCCGCCGCGACCCGGGCGCGCGGGTCTTTGGCTAGAATGGCATCGAGTACCGCGTCCGAAATCTGGTCGGAAACCTTGTCCGGATGCCCCTCGGACACGGATTCGGACGTGAATAGAAAATCGCTCATTGCGTGGATGCCTCGTTTTACTGGGACGCCGCACTGAACGCGCGGCGCGGGGTTGCGAGAAGGGCGCAAGGATACCAAAGATTGCCGACCTGCCCTGACGCGCAGCCCGCGCGCCAACACGCAGCGCACGAATGCCCGCATGAATGTCTTCGCCCAGCAGCGTATTCTCGAGCTGCCGGAACAATACAATTGGATGCACAAGCGGCTCAAAACCCGACCGCCGGGAGAGGCGAAGTTGTACCAGTGAGGCCAGAAGAATGAAAACCCTGCGAGCGGCCGTGATCGGCGTGGGCTACCTCGGGCGTTTCCACGCTGAAAAGCTCGCGTCGATGCCGGGCGTGCAGTTGGTCGCCGTGGTTGACACAGATATCGAACGCGCCAGGACGATCGCCGCGGCGCACGGCTGCGAGGCGCATGCGGACCATCACGCGCTGCTCGGCGCCGTCGACGCCGCCTGCGTGGTCGTGCCGACCGCGTTGCACCATGTCGTTGCGGGTGATTTTCTGCGTGCAGGCGCACACGTGCTGGTCGAAAAGCCGATCGCGCGCACGCTGGCCGAGGCCGACTCGCTGGTCGCGCTCGCGAAGACGCACGCTCGCATCCTGCAGGTGGGACATCTTCAGCGCTTCAATCCGGCGTTCCGTGCGCTCGAGCGTGCGATCGGACGACCGATCTTCATCGAGACCGAACGGCTCGCGGGATTCAAGGATCGCGGCGTCGACGTCGACGTGGTGCTCGACCTGATGATTCACGATCTGGATCTGGTGCTCGCGATGGCGAAGAGCGACGTCGTATCGGTGAGTGCCTGCGGCGCGCAGGTGCTGACCGACTCGATCGACGTCGCGAACGCGCGACTCGAGTTCGCCGATGGCTGCGTCGCCAACCTGGCGGCGAGCCGCGCGAGCCAGAGCGCGGTGCGCAAACTGCGCGCATTCCACGCCGGCGGCTACGTGTCGGCTGACCTGCAGGCCGGGCGGCTGCGCCTCGTCAAGCGGGGATCCGCGGGTGCCGGCGTTGCCGAAGAAGAGATCGCGTTCGACGATCGCGACGAACTGCGCGCCGAGATCGAGGCGTTCGTTGCCGCCATCGCGGAGGGCGGCAGGGCCGCCGTCAGCGGTGACGACGGGCGCCGCGCACTGGCGCTCGCACTCGAGGTCGGCCGCCTCGTGCGTGAGCGGCAGGCGCGGTTTGCGGCCGCCACGGGGGAGGCCAGTCGATGAGCGCCATCGGCATGCTGGACCTGCGCGCGGAGTACGCTGCGCTGCGCGCCGACATCGACCAGGCGGTGCAGCGCGTGCTTGCCTCGGGACATTTCATTCTGGGACCCGAGGGCGCCGCGTTCGAATCCGAGATTGCGGCACAGGTCGGCGCCACGCACGCGGTGGCGGTCGCCTCGGGCACCGACGCGCTGCATCTCGCGCTGCGCGCGGCGGGAATCGGCCCCGGCGACGAGGTCGTGCTGCCCGCGTTCACCTTTATCGCGACTGCGGAGGCCGTGACCTACACCGGGGCGCGGCCGGTCTTTGCCGACATCGATCCGGCCACGTTCAATGCGACCGCGGCGAATCTCGAGGCGGCGCTGACGCCGGCGACGCGCGCGGTGATCATCGTCCATCTCTACGGGCAATGCGCGGAGATGCCCGCGATCGCCGCGCTGTGCGAGGCGCGCAGCCTCATTCTGATCGAGGACTGCGCGCAGGCGATTGGTGCCGACTACGACGGCCGGGCGGCAGGCGCCTGGGGTGCGTTCGGATGCTTCTCGTTCTATCCGACCAAGAATCTCGGCGCCTACGGCGATGCCGGTCTGGTGACCGTGCGCGACGCTGCCAATGCGGAGCGGGTGCGCATGCTGCGCCACCACGGTAGCCGCCAGACCTACGCGCACGAGTGCGTGGGCTACAACAGTCGGCTCGACGAACTGCAGGCCGCGATCCTGCGCGCCAAGCTGCCGCATCTGGCGCGCTTCAATGCGGCGCGCCGCCGCGCCGCCGTGCGTTACCGTGCGGGGCTCGACGGCAGCGGCGTTGGTTTGCCGGTCGAACACGGCCGCGGCGCACACGTGTATCACCAGTTCACGATTCGCAGCGAGCGGCGCGATGCGCTGCGCGCCGCGCTGGCCGCGGCCGGGATCGCGAGCGCCGTGTACTACCCGCTGCCGGTGCACCGTCAACCCGCGTACGCGGACGCGTATCCCGCACTCGAGCTGGCCGAATCGGAGGCGGCGGCAGGCACGGTGCTGTCGCTGCCGGTTCACCCCCATCTGGGCGATGCGGACATTGACCGCGTGTGCGCGGTGCTGCACGACGCGAAGCCTTAGAATCGCGCCGTGTCCGCCAACCCGCCCGACGCCGAAATTCGAGCACGTGACGCCGGTCTGTTCGTCGTCTTGGGCTGCAACAACGTGCTGGACGACCGCAGGCCGATGCCCGCGCTGCCGGCATGACGCAGGTGGCGCGACTTGCGTTCACCAAGATGGAAGGCGCCGGCAACGACTTCGTCGTCGTCGATGCGACCGAAACGCCTTTCGCGCTGAGTGCGGCACAGTTGCGCCTGCTCGCCGACCGCCATGTCGGTGTGGGCTGCGATCAAATTCTGGTTGTCGAACCCAGCGCGCGAGCCGATGTCGATTTCCGCTATCGAATCTTCAACGCCGACGGCAATGAGGTCGAGCAGTGTGGCAACGGCGCACGTTGCTTCGTGCGGTTCGTGCACGCGCGCGGATTGAGCGCCAAGCGCGAGATCCGCGTCGAGACACTGGGTGGCGTCATCGTGCCGCGGCTCGAGGACGATGGCGAAGTCTCCGTCGATATGGGATCGCCGATCCTCGAACCGGCGCGGATTCCGTTCCTCACCGAGCGACCAGGACTGGTTCAGGTGTTCGAAATCGACGGCCAGCTGCGCGAGCTGATGGTGCTGTCGATGGGAAACCCGCACGCCGTGCAGCTGGTGTCCGATGTGGCCGCGGCACCGGTCCGCTCCGAGGGACCGCGCCTCGAGCAGCATGCGCGCTTCCCGAAGCGCGTCAACGCGGGCTATCTGCAGGTTCTCGGACGCGGTCGGATCCGCCTGCGGGTCTGGGAGCGCGGCGTCGGCGAGACGCTTGCCTGTGGCTCGGGGGCGTGCGCGGCCGTTGTCGCCGGCATCTCGCGCGGTCTGCTCGATTCACCGGTGCGCGTCGAGGTACGCGGTGGCGCGTTGACCGTGTCTTGGGCCGGCGGCGACAATCCCGTATGGTTAAAGGGCCCCGCGACAACGGTCTTCGAGGGAACGATGGATCTGGCGCAACAGGTGGAATAGTGAACCGATGAACGAAGACGATATCGCCGTTTTCCTGCGCATGAATCCACAGTTTTTCGATCAGCATCCCGAACTCCTGGAGTCGATCCGCGTGCCGCACCCGCATGGCGGGCGGGCGATCCCGATCGCGGAGCGCCAGATGGTTTCGCTGCGCGAGCGGGCACGGACGCTCGAATCGAAGCTCGGGGAGCTCATTCGGATCGGCGAGGACAACGACACGATCGGCGAGCGCGTGCATCGGCTGGCGGTCGCGCTGCTCACGGCGCGCGACTTCCCCGCGCTTGCGCAGGCGCTGATCTTTCATCTGCGCGAGGACTTTTCGGTCCCGCATGTCGTGCTACGGGTCTGGGGCAAAGGCCTATCTGACGAGACGCCCGAGGGTGAAGCGATCAACGACGCCCAGCGCCAAGCCGCGGAAACGATGGGCGGCCCACAGTGCGGGCCTGCGGCCGACAGCCCTTTCCTGCCGTGGTTCGGCGAAGCCGCGCCGCAGCTGCGCTCGCTCGCCCTCGTGCCGCTGGGCGAGACGAAGGTATTCGGACTGCTTGCGCTCGGCAGCGAGGACGCAGCGCGCTTCTACGCTGATATGGGCACACTTTTCCTGCGACGCATCGGTGAGCTCTGCGCCGTGGGCACCGCCAGCCGGCTGTAGCACCGCGTGCGCGTGGTGGCGTCACCAACCGCCGCAACCGCCGCGCATCCCGACCAGTCGCAGGTCGAGGCCTGGCTCGAATCGCTTGAGGTCCAGCGCCGGCTCTCTCCGGCGACCCTCGGCAATTACCGGCACGCGGTTGCGGCGCTCCTCGAATTGGCGGGCGCGCTGCAACTCGATGCACTGGAGCCGGCGCAGATTCGACGCTTTGTCGCCACCCTGCACGCGAACGGTCTTTCCGGCCGCACGCTCGCACTCACCTTGTCGGCCTGGCGCAGCCTGTATCGCTGGCTCGTGCGCCAGCGCGGATTCCGCATCAATCCCGTGCAGGGCGTGCGCGCACCGAAGTCGCCGCGCGCGCTGCCCAAGGTGCTCTCGGTCGAGCAGGCCCAGCGCCTGCTCGATGCCGGGCGTGAACAGAATCCGACCGCTGCCCGCGACGCGGCGATGTTCGAGTTGCTGTATTCGTCCGGCCTGCGTCTGGGCGAGCTCGTCTCGCTGGACATCGGTGACGGTAGGCTCGACGTGGCGCAAGGTGAGGTGACAGTGACCGGCAAAGGGCGCAAGACCCGCACCGTCCCGGTCGGCGCGCGCGCGCGCGAGGCATTGCGCCGCTGGCTTGCGCTGCGCGCCGGCCTGGCGCGCGCGGGCGAGCGCGCGCTCTTCGTCGGGGCGCGCGGGGCACGCATTGCACAGACCACGGTCCGCGAGCGTCTGCGCGCGCGCGCGCTGCGCCAGGGAATCGACGCCTCGGTGCACCCGCATATGCTGCGCCATTCCTTTGCCAGCCACGTGCTGCAGTCTTCGCAGGACCTGCGCGCGGTCCAGGAAATGCTCGGCCACGCAAGCATTGCGACGACCCAGGTGTACACGCATCTCGACTATCAGGCGCTGGCGAAGGTGTACGACGCCGCGCACCCGCGCGCGAAAAAGAAGTAGCCGCACGGACGCCAGGGGCGTCGCCGCGCTGCGAAAGGGGGACGCGCCAGGCGGGCGATTCGATCGCAGCCGCCATGCGCCTGCAAGTAGAATGCGCCAGTGGCAATTCCCTCAGCAGAACCTGCGCGCACGGGCGTGACGCACCGCCCGACGACGGCTCCCGCGCGGTAGATCCGCATGGTGCTCACCTCGATCATTGCGGCAAACCTCGCCGGCGGGCTGCTGTCGGTGCTCGCGGCCGCGCTCGTGGCGTTCGCGGTGCTCGAGCGCTGGGTGCCGCGGCTGGTGAGCTTCGCGGTCGGCGCGCTGCTTGGCGCTGCGCTACTCCAGCTGCTCCCGGAGGCGATCGAATCGCAGGCCAAGCCCCACACGGTGTTCGCGACGCTGCTCGTCGGGCTGCTGGTTTTCTTCATGCTCGAAAAGCTCGCGCTTTGGCGCCACTCGCACGGGCCGGGTGCGCATTCTCATGGTCACCATGGACATCACGCGCAGGGACCTGCGGACGGGACGCGCCCGGTGGGCGCGCTCATCGTTCTGGGCGATTCACTGCACAACTTCGTCGACGGCGTGCTGATCGCGGCGGCGTTTCTCACCGACCCTGCGCTTGGCTGGACGACCGCAGTTGCCGTGATCGCGCACGAGGTGCCGCAGGAGGTGGGCGATTTCCTGATTCTGCTCGACGCCGGTTACTCGCGGAAACGCGCGCTCGTGCTGAACGCGCTCTCGAGCCTCACCGCGGTCGCAGGCGGGGTGCTGGGTTATTTCGCGCTGCGCGCGGCGCAGCATGCGCTACCCTATATCCTTGCGCTCGCGGCGGCAGGCTTCATCTACATCGCCGTCGCCGACCTGATCCCGAACCTGCACCGCCGGTTCGCGGTCAAAGATGCGCTGTCCCAGGGGGCATTGATCGCGCTTGGCATCGCGGTCGTCGCAATTGCCGGCCAGGGACAGGGGCATTAGCAGCCGACTTCGAATTGGAGAGTCACAACATGAATCAGCAGGACATGGTCCCGGTCACGATCCTGACCGGCTTTCTGGGCAGCGGGAAGACCACGCTGCTAAACCGCATCCTGCAGGAGGATCACGGTCATCGCATCGCCGTCATCGAGAACGAGTTCGGCGAGGTCGGCATCGACAACGACATCATCGAAACGTCCGACGAACAGATCGTCGAAATGAACAATGGCTGCATCTGCTGCACCGTGCGCGGCGACCTGATTCGCATCCTGAGCGAACTCAAGGGCAAGCGCGAGCAGGGCGCGTTGAAGTTCGATCGTGTCGTGATCGAAACCACCGGCATGGCCGACCCGGGCCCGGTGGCGCAGACCTTCTTTACCGACGAGGAGATCGGTGGCTATTACCTGCTCGACTCAATTCTGACGCTGGTCGACGCGAAGCACGCCGAACGGCAGCTCGATGAGTTCCACGAGGCACAGGAACAGGTCGGATTCGCCGACCGGGTGCTGCTATCGAAGACCGATCTCGTGACCGACGAAGACGTGAAGCGACTTGCCGATCGCATCAGGCGCATGAATCCGCGCGCGCCGATCAAGCAGGTGCACTTCGGCGCGGCGCCGCTCGACGAGCTGCTCGATCTGCGCGGCTTCAACCTGAATGCGATTCTCGAAATCGATCCCGAATTCCTCACTGACATTCAGCACGAGCACCACGACGAGGTGGAGTCGTTCGTTTTCAAGTCGAAAAAGGCCTTCGACGGCGACAAGCTCGAGCAGTTTCTATCCGGCATGATCCAGGTCTATGGGCCCGACCTGTTGCGCTACAAGGGCGTGCTGTGGATGAAGGGCAATGCGCGCCGCGTGGTTTTCCAGGGCGTGCACATGATGATGGGCGGCGACCTGGGTAAGCCCTGGGCCAAAGGCGAAAAGAAATCCTCGATCATGGTGTTTATCGGCAAGAAGCTGCCGAAGGATCTTTTCATCGCGGGGCTCGAACAGTGTCTCGCGGGCTGACAAGGACGCGCTGATGGAGCAACTGCACGGCACGACCATCCTTTCGGTGCGCCGCGGCGACCGCGTCGCACTTGGCGGCGACGGCCAGGTGACGCTCGGTCAGATCGTGCTCAAGGGCGGCGCGCGCAAGGTGCGGCGTCTGTATCAGGACCGGATTCTTGCGGGCTTCGCGGGCGGAACGGCGGACGCCTTCACGCTGTTCGAGCGCTTCGAGGCCAAGCTCGACCAGTACCAGGGCAACCTGATGCGCTCGGCCGTGGAGCTTGCCAAGGACTGGCGCACCGACCGGATTCTGCGACGGCTGGAGGCGATGCTTGCGGTCGCCGATCGCGAACATTCGCTCGTCATCACGGGGGTTGGTGATGTGCTCGAACCCGAGCACGGAATCGTGGCGATCGGCTCGGGCGGAGCGTATGCGCAGAGCGCGGCACGTGCGCTGGTCGAGAACACCGAACTCGCACCGCGCGAGATCGTCGAGCGCGCGCTCGCGATCGCCGCCGATCTGTGCATCTATACCAATCACCAGCGTTCGATCGAGGTTTTGGAGTAGGGCGATGTCGTCGATGATTCCGCAGGAGATCGTGCATGAACTCGACAAGAACATCGTCGGCCAGGAACGCGCCAAGCGCGCGGTGGCGATCGCGTTGCGCAACCGCTGGCGTCGCCAGCAGGTCGCCGAGCCACTGCGCCAGGAGATCACGCCAAAGAACATCCTGATGATCGGGCCGACCGGCGTCGGTAAAACCGAGATCGCGCGCCGTCTGGCGCGTCTCGCGGACGCGCCGTTCGTGAAGGTGGAGGCGACCAAGTTCACCGAGGTCGGCTATGTCGGACGCGATGTCGACACCATCATTCGCGACCTCGTCGAGACGAGCGTCAAGCAGACCCGCGAGCAGGCCATGCACCGCGTGCGCACGCGCGCCCAGGACGCGGCCGAGGAGCACATCCTCGATGCGCTCCTGCCGTCCGCGCGCGAGCACCAGCTCTGGCGCCGGGGAGCCCGCCGGCGAGGAAAGCGCGACGCGGCAGAAGTTTCGCAAGAAGCTTCGCGAGGGTGAACTGGACGACAAGGAAATCGAGATCGAGGTCTCGGCGGTTGCGCAGCAGCTGGAAATCATGGCGCCGCCCGGAATGGAAGAACTCACGTCCCAAATTCAGGGCATGTTCCAGAACGTCGCCGGCGGGCGCCGCAAGCTGCGCACGGTCAGGATCCGCGAGGCGATCCGGTTGCTCACGGACGAGGAGGCGGCAAAGCTCGTAAACGACGACGACTTGAAGACGCGCGCGCTCGCCAACGCGGAGCAGAACGGCATCGTGTTTCTCGACGAAGTCGACAAGATCGCCTCGCGCAGCGAGCTTGCGGGTGCCGACGTCTCGCGTCAGGGCGTGCAGCGCGATCTGCTGCCGCTCGTCGAAGGGACGACCGTGTCGACCAAGTACGGCATGGTCAAGACCGATCACATCCTGTTTATCGCCTCGGGCGCGTTCCATCTGTCGAAGCCCTCGGATTTGATTCCCGAATTGCAGGGTCGGTTTCCGATTCGCGTCGAGCTTGACTCCCTCTCGGTGGACGACTTCGAGCGCATCCTCACGTCGACGGACGCCAGCCTCGTCAAGCAATACCATGCATTGCTGGAAACCGAGGGTGTAACGCTCGAATTCGAGCCCGCCGCGATCCGGCGACTCGCCGAGATTGCATTCCAGGTCAATGAGCGCACTGAAAACATCGGCGCGCGACGATTGCACACGGTACTTGAGAAGCTGCTCGAGTCGATCTCCTTCGAAGCCGGCACGCGTAGCGTGGGGCGAATCGTCATTGATGCGGCCTACGTCGACACGCGCTTGGACGAACTCGCGAAGAACGAGGACCTGGCGCGCTACGTGCTGTAGGCGTTCTGGGTATGCCGAACGATTCTGCTAGAGGCGTTCAGACGCCGGGCGTGCACTGCGCGGTCGCAATCGCGGCGCGCAGGCACGCCGGGCACAGGCAGCCCTGATCCGGTACCGGGGCGATCGGTGGCAGTTCGGTGCACCAGCAGCGCGCGACGCCGGCCTGCAGCCCACATTCGAATCGCGCGCCACAGCACGCGCAGGCGGTGCCACCGATCCAGGGGCACCTCAGGCGCGCTGCTCATCCTCTGCGCCAACCAGCGCGCGCACGGCTTCGCGCAGGCGCGCCATCTGGTCCTCGAAATTGCGGCAACCCTTGCACACCACAAAGTGCACGCGCAGCGTGACCCGCTCGCCGAATCCCAGGTCGCGATCGAGCCCCTCGGATATGAGGCGCGTCACTTCTTTGCAGGATGACATCAATGTCATTTGTTTTCCGCCTTTCCGCCCCCTGTGCGGAACCATCGCTCCTCCAGGCACAGCCGCAAGGCCATGCGCGCCCGGTAGAGCAATACCCAGCAATGGGTCGGGGTCATACCGAGTTCCTTACAGATCTCCTCGGTATCCAGCCCCAGGTGCTCACGCATCATGAACACGCGCGCGGTCTTGTCGGGTAGGCGCGCGAGGCATTGTTCAAGCACGCCAAAAAACTGTTTCTGCTCAAGCGCACCGTGCGGCTCAGACCACGCCGAGGGGCGTTCCACCCAGTGCCCGTTGGCGCGGAACTCGCCATCGAACGCGCCGCCGTCATCGACCGCGTCGGCCGCCACGGTGGGTTCGCGCGCCGCACGCCGAATGCTGTCGACGATCTTGTGTTTGAGGATGCCCGTCAACCAGGTTCGTAGATTCGAGCGGCCGGCAAAGCCCGCCTCGCCGCCGAGTGCCGCGAGCAGCGTTTCCTGCACTGCGTCCTCGACTGCGTTCGCGTCGCGCAACTGCAGCGCGGCGAAGCGCAGCAGGTAGGGACGTTGCACTTCGAGCTGCGCCCGGAACGCGCTGTGCGCAGGCGCTGTTTCGTTCGCGGGACTCGCGGTGTCTTCGGTGCTCTCTGCGTTCACGGTCCGAGCACTTTAGCGGTGTGATCGATTGCCCGCAAACCGCCTGGCATCGGGCCTATCCGCGGTGCCCGGCGGGGGCTTGAAACCGTTTTCGGGCACCCCAGATAGGGACAACGCGGGTGGCCGGCAATCGGTCGATCACCATGCGACGAACGCAATCAACGCAACGAACGAACGGAGAGGCAAGCATGGCGAATATTTCGAGAGCCGGGTCGCGTGTCGACCCATTCACGGATCTGGTGGACGATCTTTTCAACGGGTTCCTGGTTCATCCGTTGGCGGCGGAACGTGATCGAGCGCCGCAGCAGGGCGGCCTGGCGCCGCGTATGCGAGTGGATATCAGCGAGAACGATGCCGCGTATCAAGTGCGCGCGGAGTTGCCCGGGGTCAAGAAGGAAGACATCCAGGTGACGGTCGACGCGACGCGATTGAGCCTTGCTGCGGAGATCAAGCGCGAAGTCGATGCCGCTGCCGACGAACGCCTGCTGCACGCAGAGCGGGAGTTCGGCAGGGCTACGCGCAGCTTCGCGCTGCCGCAGGAGGTGGACGATGCGCAGGTTCAAGCCCGCTTTCGTGACGGCGTGCTCGAGCTGACCTTGCCGAAAAAGGTGGCCGCCGGGCGCAAGCAGATCACGATCCAGTAACGCGGATCGCGCTGCCGCAGAACATGCGACACGGCCGGGTGCGTCCCGGCCGTTCGTTTTTGCGCACGTCGCGCGCGCAAGTTCGCTTCACGTACAATCGTCCCGCGTATGAACAAGCAGAATCCAGCCGCTGACAAAGCCCGCACGCTTGCCGAGGCGCTGCCGTACATCCGGCGCTTTCACGGCATGACGATCGTCGTCAAGCTTGGCGGCAACGCGATGGCGGACGAGGCGCTGCAGGCCGGGTTCGCGCGCGATGTCGTCCTGCTGAAGCTGGTGGGCATGAATCCAGTCGTGGTGCACGGTGGCGGGCCCCAGATCGAGAAGCTGCTGGACCGGCTCGGGATCCAGAGCACATTCGAGCAGGGCATGCGGGTGACGGATGCGGCGACGATGGACGTCGTGGAGATGGTGCTTGGCGGCGCCGTCAACAAGGATCTGGTGTCCCTCATCAACCAGGCTGGCGGCAGGGCGGTCGGTCTGACCGGTCAGGACGGTGGCTTCATTCGTGCGCGCAAGATGATGATGCAGGCCAAGGATCGGCCGAACGAGTTTGTCGACATCGGCCAGGTCGGTGAGATCGTGGCGATCGACCCGCGCGTCATTGCGACGCTTGAAGAAGGTGGATTCATCCCGGTGGTGGCGCCGATCGGCATCGGCGACGACGGCCACAGCTACAACATCAACGCCGATCTGGTCGCGGGCAAGCTTGCCGAGGTGCTGCGCGCCGAAAAGCTGATCTTGCTCACCAATACGCCAGGCGTGCTGGACGAGAAGGGCCAACTGCTCACCGGCGTCACGCCGCGCGAGATCGACGTGATGGTGGCCTCCGGCGTACTCTCGGGCGGCATGTTGCCGAAGATTGCCTCGGGACTGGACGCGGCACGCGGTGGCGTGAAGAGCGTGCACATCATCGACGGTCGCGTGCCGCATGCGCTGCTGCTCGAAGTGCTCACCGACCAGGGCGTCGGTACACTCATTCGCAGCAAGTGAGCCTCGGGCGGACGATGCGCGGTCGCCGCATCGTAAGTCGGTAGTACCGTAAACCGTGCGCATCGCCAAGCTGCCCCCGCACCGACGGGTCTGGATCTTCGACCTCGACAACACGCTGCACGACGCGAGCGCGATGATCTTTCCGTCGATGCATGCGCAGATCAACGACTACCTGAAGCGTCACCTGGGCGTAGACGAAGCGGGCGCGAACGTCATGCGCCAGAGTTTCTGGCGCCGCTATGGCACGACGCTTAAGGGTCTGATGCGCCATTACGGAACCGACCCACACCATTTCCTGCGCGAGACGCATCAATTCCCTGAACTCGAGGGCATGGTCAAACACGAAAACGCGCTGCGTCACGCGCTTGCACGACTCGGGGGTCGCAAGCTCGTGTTCTCGAACGCGCCGCGCCACTACGTCGAGCAGGTGCTGCGCGTCATCGGTGTGGCACGCTGGTTTGACGCGGTCTATTCGATCGAGAGCACCCGGTTTCGGCCGAAGCCCGCGCAGCAGGGATTTCATATGCTGCTGCGCGCGCATGACCTCGATCCGAACCGCTGCGCGTTCATTGATGACGTGCTCGAGAATCTGCGCACCGCAAAGCGCCTCGGGATGTCGACGGTGTGGGTGAGCCGGCGTGCGCGGCACGTCCCCTTCGTCGACCTGCGGGTGGCCTCGGTGCGCGAGCTGCCGGGCCGCGTGTTCCGGCGCGGGTGACGCGGGGCGCGGCCGATCGCGCTAGAATCGGCGGCACCACCCCGCGTCTACTATGCCCCGCGCCAAAGGCGAACGCCGCCTCGAGATCCTTAAAGTGCTCGCGCTCATGTTGGGTGAGCCGCGCTGGATTCGGATTACGACGGCTGCTCTTGCCGAGCGCCTGCGCGTGTCCGAGGCGGCGCTCTATCGCCACTTTGCGTCCAAGGCGCAGATGTACGAAGGGTTGATAGAGTTCATCGAGCAGAGCGTGTTTGGCCTGGCCAATCGAATTGCGAGCGAGGAGCCCGAGGGTCCTGGGCAGGCGATCGCGCTGGTTCGGATGCTGCTCGGGTTTGGCGAGAAGAATCCCGGGCTCGTGCGGGTGCTGACCGGCGAAGCCCTGGTCGGCGAGCACGAACGGCTCCAGGCGCGCGTAAACCAGTTCTTCGATCGTTTCGAGGCGACGCTAAAACAGTCCTTGCGCCTGGCTTCGGACGCCGACGCGGCAGCGCACGCCGGCATCGTCCTGCGCTACGCAATTGGCAGCCTGCAGCTCTACGCGAAAAGTGGATTCACGCTGGCGCCTGTGGAGCACTTCAGCGCACACCAGCAGCTGCTCATCGAATCGAATTAGGTGCGTAGAGCCGGCTGCGTCGAGCCCAACCGCATCGAGCCGACTGCACCGACGACCTCGCGCGTCCTAGGCGGACGCTTCGCCACACACTGGGCAGTGCGGGTCCTTGGCAATGCGCACGGTGCGCGATTCCCCATGCAGTGCGTCAACGAGAAGGAGTCGGCCGGCGAGCGACTGGCCGATACCGGCGAGGAGCTTTATGGCCTCGGTGGCCTGCAGTGCGCCGATCATGCCGGTGAGGGGTGCGAGCACGCCCATCACGGCGCAGCGCAGCGCCTCCGCCTCGGCGTCTTCCGGAAACAGGCAGGCGTAGCAGGGTGCCCCCTGCTGGCGCGGATCGAACACCGCGAGCTGGCCGTCGAAGCGAATTGCTGCGCCGGAAACGAGTGGGCGCGCGTGCCGTACGCAAGCGCGATTCACTGCGTGGCGGGTCGCGAAATTGTCGGAGCAATCGAGGACCACATCGGCGGCAGCCACCGCGTGTTGGAGCGCTTCACCCTCGAGACGCGCCGCGATCGGAACGACCTCGACTTCCGGATTGACGGCATGCAGGGCGGCGCGCGCCGATTCGGCCTTCAACGCGCCCACGGATTCGCTGCGGTACAGAATCTGGCGCTGCAGGTTGGTGAGATCGACGACATCCGGATCGGCGATGGTCAGCCGGCCAATGCCGCCAGAGGCGAGATACAGCGCAGCCGGACAGCCTAATCCGCCGGCCCCGACGATCAGCACCTGCGCGGCGCGCAAGCGCGCCTGGCCCTCGACGCCGAGTTCGGTCAGAAGTAGGTGGCGGCTATAGCGAAGGAGTTGCTCGTCGTTCACCGCAATCCATGCGTGGTGACGTGCCCCGCACGCGCACGTCGCCTGTCACCTGCCGTGCGTCGACCGCTACTTCGCGGATTTTTGTGCGACGGTCTTCTGCGGCTCGCTCAGCACCGGCTCGCCCTTCAGGTGCGCGAGTGCCTGCTGCAACTGAAAGTCGTCCTTCGATCCGAGCTGGATTGGTTTGCCCTGCTGCGGAGGCGTTTCGGGTTGCGCCGGCGCCGCAGGCTTCGCCTCATTCTTGCGTTTACGCTCGTCGTCGCCCTCGAGGTGGCGCTGCAGGTCGGCCTCGCGAATACGGCTGTCCGGATCGCCGGGTTCCCGCACGACGATATCCGGCGTGATTCCCTTGGCCTGGATCGAGCGGCCATTCGGCGTGTAGTAGCGCGCAGTCGTGAGCTTGATCGCGGTGTTGTTGCCCAGCGGCATGATCGTCTGGACCGAACCCTTGCCGAACGTCTGCGTGCCCATTACCGGGGCGCGCTTATGATCCTGGAGCGCACCGGCGACGATCTCGGACGCGGACGCCGAGCCACCGTTGACCAGAATCACCATCGGCACCGTCTTGATCTCGGGGGGAAGGTTCTTCAGCACGTCATCGCGTCCGCCGCGCATATAGTCGTTCGCGTCGGCGTGATATTCGTGCTTCGAGTCGCTTGCGCGACCATCGGTCGAGACGATCAGGGCATCGGCTGGCAGGAAGGCCGCCGAAACTGCCACTGCGCCGTGCAGCAGTCCGCCCGGATCGTTGCGCAGGTCGAGAATCAGGCCCTTGAGCCGCCCCTGCTTGTACAGCCCGGACAGATGGCGCACGAGGTATTCAGAGGTCGATTCCTGGAACTGCGACACCCGGATCCAGCCGTAGCCCGGTTCGATGAGTTTCGACTTGACGCTGCGCACCCGGATGACCGCGCGCGTCAGGGTGACGACGATCGGCTTTGCCTCGCCGCGGCGCGAGATCGTTAGCGTGATCTGTGTGTCGGGTTTGCCGCGCATGCGCTTGACCGCATCCGAGAGCGTCATGCCCTTCACCGGCGTGTCGTCGATTTTGACGATGAGATCGCCGGGCTTGACGCCGGCCCGGTAGGCGGGCGTGTCTTCGATCGGGGACACGACCTTGACGAAACCGTCCTCCATGCCGACTTCGATGCCAAGGCCGCCGAATTGCCCCTGCGTGCCGACCTGAAGTTCCTTGAACGCATCGGCATCGAGGTAGGCCGAGTGCGGATCGAGGCCGGTCAACATGCCATTGATCGCTTCGGTGATGAGCTTCTTGTCCCCCACCGACTCGACGTAGTTCTGTTTGATGGCGCCAAATACTTCGCTGAAGGCGCGCAGTTCCTCGACCGGCAGGGGTGCGCGATCGGCGCGATCGGCGATCGCCTGGAAATTGAGGCTCACCAGTACGCCCGCCAGGGCGCCTGCCAGAACCAATCCGAAGTTGCGAAGCTTGATGCTCATGATGCCTTTCCTCGACGGCGCGCCGCGGTGAGCGGTCAGTTTAGGTCGACCCATCGCATGGGGTCGAACGTCTTTCCCATGTAGCGGATTTCAAAGTATAAACCTGATTGACCGTTGCCCCCGGTCGACCCGACCATTGCGACGCGCTCACCCGACGCGACGGGGTCGCCCACCTGCTTGAGCAGCGCCTCGTTGTACGCGTAGATCGACATGTAGGCGTCGCCATGGTCGATGATCAGCAGGTTGCCAAAGCCCCGCATCCAGTCCGCGAAAACCACCTGACCGTGCGCGATGGCATGCACGGGCGTGCCATCGCTGGCTCGGATGAACAGCCCCTTCGATACCGCACCCGAAGCGCCTCTTGGAGTGCCGTAGCGCCCCAGAAGTTCCCCGCGCACGGGCAAACGCAGGTGGCCGCGTTGTGCTGCGAAGGGTCCCCCCGTCGCACCCGGTTCGGGCAGCTTGTCGATGTGTACGACACTACGACCGGGGCGCTCGGCGAGTACGCGGCCAATTTCCTCGACCAGCTTGGCGAGGCGCGCGGCGTCCGCCCGCAGTACCTTGATCTCGCGGCGGCCGCGCCGGATCTCGACCGCGACCTGCTCAAGGACGCGTCGGCGCGTGCGCTGCTCGGCGAACAGACGCGTGCGATCGGCCCGCTGCACGCGCTGGATTTCGCTCAACCGTTCAGCCTTGACGTTCGCCTCGCCGCGTAGCGTCTCGAATTCGTCGATATCCGCCCGGTAGGACGCGATGATCGCGGCGCCAGCGCGCGACAGCTGTGCCAGGTAATGGAGCTTGCGTGCGATCTCCCCCGGATCGTCGCCCGAAAGCACGAGGCGCAAGGCATCGGGTGCGCCTGCCGCATGACGTGCCGCGAGCAGGCGCGCGATCGCCGCCTGCTGGCGTCCGATTTCGTCCTTGAGCGCACGCCGGCGCGTGTCGAGCGCCGCCGCCGCACTGCGTACCGCCGTCGCCTCGTCATCGAGCGCCGCGAGTGTGCGGTTGACCTCCGAGATGGATCGTTCCGATTCGCGCAGCGCGTCGCGCGTCTCCCGTCGCGAGGCTTCCTTTTCTTCGAGCGCGGCGGTGAGGGCGGCGATCCGTTCGCGCAAATCGGCGAGATCGCGCGCCTTTGCCGTACGTTGTGCCTGCGCCCGCTCCTGGGGTGGCGCCGCGCCGACCTCGCCGACGCTGTTTACCGTCGCGACGAGCAGCGCGGCAAGCAGCGTGAACGGGGTGCGCGCGCGCCTCAGGCCTTCGCCTTGCCTTGCGCCGAAACAGCGGCGATGCGCTGCGCCACTTCGTCGGCGTTTCCAAGATAGCGGTGGCCCAGCGGCCTGAGCGCGGCATCCAACGCATAGACCAGCGGCACGCCCGTCGGAATGTTGAAGCCGACGATTTCGGCGTCGCCGACGCCGTCCAGATACTTGACCAGTGCACGCAGCGAATTGCCGTGTGCTGCGATGAGGACCCGGCGACCCGAGCGGATCGAGGGGGCGATCGTTGACTCCCAGAACGGCATGACGCGTGCGACGGTGTCCTTGAGACACTCCGTGAATGGCAACTCGTCCGCGGTGAGCGTTGCGTAGCGCGGATCGCCCGCCGGGTGGCGTGGATCGCCCGCTTCGAGCGCCGGGGGCGGCGTGTCGTAGCTGCGTCGCCACGCGAGGACCTGCGCATCGCCGAACTTCGCCGCTGTTTCGGCCTTGTTCAGTCCCTGCAGCGCACCGTAATGCCGCTCGTTCAGGCGCCAGCTTTTTTCGACCGGAATCCATTGCAGGTCCATCGCATCGAGCGTGAGCCAGAGCGTGTGGATGGCGCGCTTCAGGACCGAGGTGTACGCAAGATCAAACTGGAATCCGTCGGCCCGCAGGAGTTCCCCCGCGGTGCGTGCTTCGGTCACGCCGCGCGGCGACAGCTCGACATCGGTCCATCCGGTGAACCGGTTCTCGCGATTCCATTCGGACTCGCCGTGGCGCAGCAGGACGAGGGTGTGGGCGGGTGCAGTCATCGCGGGGCGTCCAGCACGATCCCGTATTCTATAATGCGCGCTTTGATGCTGGCAGGCCCATGAAGCGCGAAGCATTCGATCTGATCGAGAAGGAAGAGCACATTGAACTCGCGGCGCGGGTCATGAAGGCAATGTCGCACCCCCTGCGCCTGAAGATCCTGTGCGTGCTCGGCGCGAACGAGGTAAACGTTCAAGAAATCGTAGAAGCCGTCGGCACGTCGCAATCCAACATCTCCCAGCACCTGGCGATCCTGCGCGACAAGGGCGTGCTGCGCGCGCGCAAGGATGCGAACCGGGTGTATTACCGGGTCGGCGACGAGCGCACCCTGCAGTTGCTCGGCATGATGCGTGAGGTGTACTGCGGCGAAGCGCTGCCCTGAGCGCGGGCCGAGCCGCAGCCTGAATGATCGAGTTCGCCAAAGACAATCTGCTTCTGATTGCGGTGGCCGTCGTCTCGGGGGTGCTGTTGATTTTGCCTCTCCTACGCCGCGGCACGGGCGGTCAGGGGGTCGATACCTTACGCGCGACGCAGCTCATTAATCGCGAGGACGCGCTCTTGGTCGACCTGCGCGAGGCGACCGAGGTCGCGCACGGCAAGATCATCGGCGCGCGCCACGTGCCGCTCGCGCAGCTTGAGGCGCGCGCGGGCGAGTTGCGAAAGAACAAGGTCAAGCCGGTGATCGCGTACTGTGCACGGGGTAACCAGTCCGGGCAGGCGGTGGCCATTCTGCGCAAACACGGCTATGCGAACGTATTTAGCCTCTCGGGTGGTTTCGCCGCGTGGCAGCAAGCGGGACTGCCGGTCGAGAAGTAGTATGGCGCAGGTCGTTATGTACTGCACGGGCGGCTGTCCGTATTGCCATGCGGCGGAGCGGCTGCTCGCGACGAAAGGCGTGCGTGACCTCGAGAAAATCCGCGTCGACATGGTGCCGGCGCAGCGGCGGGAGATGATTCAGCGATCTGGACGGCGCTCGGTGCCGCAGATCTGGATCGGCGAGCGCCACGTTGGCGGCTGCGACGACCTGTACGAACTCGAAGCCGATGGTGCGCTGGACGCGCTGCTGGCGGCGTAAACGGGACGCGGACCGCGGTAGCGCCGGCGGTGTGCGTCGAACTGACCGACAACCCAGGGCAAGGAACTCATCATGAGCGACAGCGAACCCACCTTTCAGATCGAGAAGATTTACGTCAAGGACCTTTCCCTCGAGCTGCCGAACGCCCCGCAGGTGTTCATGCAGTCCGAGCAACCACAGCTCGAAGTCCAGATCGCGAACGAATCCACGCCGATCAACGAGGGCTTTTTCGAAGTCACGGTCAGTGTGACGGTGACGGCACGGGCGGGCGAAACCACGCTGTTCCTGGTCGAGGTGGTACAGGCGGGGATCTTCCAGGTCGTCGGTGTGCCCGCCGAAGAGCTTGGTCCCCTGCTCGGGATCGGCTGTCCGACCATTCTGTATCCCTACGCACGCGAGACGGTGTCGGACATGGTGACGCGCGCCGGCTTCCCGCAGGTGTTGCTCGCGCCGGTGTCGTTCGAGGCGATCTACGCGCAGCGCACCCAGCAGGGCGGCGCCGACTCGCGCATCGAACTTGCGAGCTGACGCCGTGCGCACGCCGCTTGGCCGGATTGTCGTGCTCGGCGCGCTGTGGGGGAGCGGCGCGCTGTCGGCCGCGGCGGCCGATTTCCGCAGTGTCGCCGACGCCGCCGCAGTGCTGTACGACGCGCCCTCGCGGGCGGCCACGCCGCAATGGGTGGTCTCGCGTCATTATCCGCTCGAGGTGATTGTCGATCTTGAGGCCTGGGCCAAGGTGCGCGACCAGAGCGGGACGCTGAGTTGGGTGGAGAAGCGCCAGCTCTCGAACACGCGCATGGTCGTGGTCATTGTGCCGTCGGCCCATGTGCGTCGGCGGCCCGAGGATCAGGCGCCGCTTGCGTTCGTCGTCGCGCAGAACGTGGTGCTCGAACTCGTGCGGGTCGCGCCCGGCGGGTGGCTGCATGTGCGCCACCCCGACGGCGCGAACGGCTATCTGCGCGCGACCGAGGTGTGGGGAGGCTGAGCCGCGCGCACGATGGCTGAGGCGGGCAAGGGGGTCGCGGTGCTCGGCGCCGGCGCCTGGGGAACCGCCCTCGCCTGCGCGCTCGGCGCGCGTGACGGCGCCATGCTCTGGGCGCGCGACCGGGCGCAGGCCGACGCGATGGCGCGCGCGCGGCGCAACGCGCGGTACCTGCCCGAGATCAAATTTCCAGACGGGCTGGTGGTCGGCGGCGACCTGCGTGCCGCCATCACCGGCTCCGATCTGCTGTTGCTTGCCACGCCGGTCGCGGGATTGCGCCAGCTCGTGACCCGAATCGCGGGGCTTAACCTGGATTCGATGCCTGGCTTGCTGTGGTTGTGCAAGGGTTTTGAGCAGGGGAGCGGCCGCTTGCCGCACCAGATTCTCGCGGAGGTCCTTGACGCGCCCACGCGCTGCGGTGTTCTGTCGGGCCCCTCGTTCGCGCTCGAAGTTGCGCGCGGCTTGCCCTGTGCGCTCACGCTTGCGGCGCATGATGAAGCGTTTGCGCGCGCCGCTGGCGCACGGGTGCATGGCGGCCGGTTGCGGGTATACACCAGCGACGACCTCGTCGGTGTCGAGATCGGGGGCGCGGTGAAGAACGTCGTCGCGATCGCGGTCGGACTGTGCGATGGGTTGAGCCTCGGTCAGAACGCGCGTGCGGCGCTGATCACGCGCGGCCTGGCCGAAATTACGCGCCTCGGCGTTGCCCTCGGCGGTCGGGCAGAAACCTTTCAAGGACTCGCCGGCGCGGGCGATCTGATCCTGACCGCAACCGGCGACCTGTCGCGTAATCGGCGGGTTGGGCTGGAGCTTGCGCGCGGGCGTGATCTCGCCGCCGTACTCGCCGGACTCGGTCACGTCGCCGAGGGCGTGCGTAGCGCGCGCGAGACGTCGCAGCGTGCGGCCGCGCAGGGAATCGATATGCCGATCACCGCGGCGGTGCTCGATGTGCTCGAGGGACGGCTCGCGCCGAACGCTGCGGTCGAACGGCTGCTCGCGCGCGATCCGCGCAGCGAGCGGCCCGGCGGCTAGCCGGCGCGCATCGGCAGGCGCAACCGCGTCCGCGCCGATCTCAGCGACGCGCGTCAACTACGCGTAACGTTCGCAACCACGCAGTTGCGCCCGCTTTGCTTGGCGCGGAACATGCAGGCATCGGCGCTCGCAAGAATCGCGTCGCCGTCTGCGAAGTTCGAATCCGGCGTAAAGGTGGCGAGACCGATGCTCACGGTCACGCCAATCGAGCGTCCCTCCCACGGCACCCGCATGTGCTCGATTTGCCCACGAATCCGTTCGGCGGCGATCTGCGTGCGGGCCGCGTCCTCGTCGCGCAGAAGGAGCACGAATTCCTCGCCACCGAATCGCGCCGCCACGTCTTCGGCGCGCAGCGTTGACGTCAGACACGCGCCGACGGCCCGCAGGACGGCGTCGCCCGCGATGTGGCCCCAGGTATCGTTTACGCGCTTGAAGTTGTCAATATCCAGCACGAGCATCGACAGCGCGCGCTGGTGGCGCTTGGCGAAGGCGTACTCAGATCGAATGCGCTGCTCGAGATAGCGTCGGTTGTTCAGGCCGGTGAGTGGGTCAGCGGTGGCGGATTCCCATAACATCTGCGCCGCGGCGAGCTCCGCGGGGCCCATCCGCTGCAGCCTCACGAGCGTGCCCGAGCCAAGCCAGATGCGCTCATTGCCCTTCAGCGGGTACTCGCCCGTGACCCGGTTGCCGTCGACATAGGTGCCGTTGGTGCTTCCCAAGTCGCGCACCGATAGCACGCCTTTGCTCAGCACGAACGCCGCGTGCGCGCGCGAAAGGCTCTCGTCATGTACTTGGAGGTGCGTATCGGGGGCGCGGCCGAGCACGGTTTCGCCTTCTTCGAGCGGCAGCACGAACCCCACCGCTGAGCCGGACTGCAGGGTAAGAACCCAGCGCACGTCGCGCAGCTGCGCCTGCAGATCCTCGCTCGCCAGGGCTTCGGTGACTTCGTCGTCGCCGTACACGGCCCTATGTCGGCCAGCGCCTGTGGCGGCCCGTTTGCCCTTTTTACGTGGCGCGTCGCTCACCGGGTGCCGCCTCCGCGCCGGGTGCCGGGGCCGAACCCGCCCTCGCATTGCCGCCTGACCCCGACACTATTCCCAACCCACATCGCATTCCCTCAGTCGATTCCGCGTGCGGCGCGGCCACAGCCCCGCGCCTGCGCAGTTTGCACGCGGCCGAAGAAAGGTCAATCCTGGCCTGCGCTAGGTGTTTTCACCTGCGCCGACGAAACCAAGCTGGCGCCAGGCCTCGAAGACAACGACCGCGACCGCGTTCGACAGATTGATACTCCGGTTTTCGGCGCGCATCGGCAGGCGCAGCCGGTTGGTCACATCGATCTCGCCGAGGAGCGCGTCAGGCAGTCCGCGCGTCTCCGACCCAAAAACCAAAACATCGTCCGCAGCGTAGACAACCTCCGTGTATCGGCGCGTGCCGCGGGTGGATAGCGCGAACACGCGCCGATCCGCAAGCGTGTCGCGGCACGCTGCCCAGGACGGGTGCACGCGCACCTCCGCAAGGTCGTGATAGTCGAGCCCGGCACGTTTGAGTTGGCGGTCGTCAATCGAAAAACCGAGCGGTTCAACGAGGTGCAGCCGTGCGCCCGTGTTCGCCGCCAGGCGGATGACGTTTCCCGCGTTCGGCGGAATCTCGGGATTGATCAGAACGATGTCGAACATGCCTAAACGTCCATTGGCGGGAGCGTGCGTGCCACGACCCAGTTGACCACCTGCGCAGCACCGGCGCGTTTGAGCGTTGCTGCGATTGCGTCGAGGGTCGCGCCGGTGGTCATCACGTCGTCGATCACCGCCACGGTCATGCCGTCGAGTACGCGATCGCACTGGAATGCATTGCGCACGTTACGCGCGCGCTCGGCCCAGGGCAGGTCAGTCTGCGCCGAGGCGTCGCGCACGCGGGCGCACAGTGTGGGCTCGAGCCGCACGGCGCTCCGCGGGTGCAGGGCGCGGGCGATCTCCATCGCCTGGTTGTACCCGCGTTCGCGCATGCGCGCAGCCGAGAGCGGCACCGGCATCGCGAGGTCGACCCGTTCACCGGTGGGAATCTCCGCGGCAAGGCGCTCGGCGAGGAGCGGGGCAAGCGCCAGTTCGCCGCGGAATTTGAGCGCATGAACGAGTGCATCGGCGGGAAAGCGGTACTCGAGCGCGGCGAAAGTCGCATCGAAGTGCGGCGGGTGCGCGAGGCAGCGGCCGCAGAGCGCACCCGCCGCGGACGGCAGCGCGCAGCGCGGACAGCGCGGTTCGCCAAGGCGTGGCAGATCGCCCAGACAGGGTGTGCATAGTACGGCGCCGCGCGCGGCCGCGCCGCGGCACAGAAAACAGCTTGCGCCGAAGAACATCGACGCAATCTGTCGGGCGGCATTAGCCAACATCGGGGACGAGAGGACGAGCGTGGGGTGCTCGATTATGCGCCGCGGCCGTTTCTGCTGCGTGGCAAGCCGATACGCCTTGACGCTGGCGCGACGCGCCCGCGAGAATCGGCGCCCACGCACTGCGCGCGCAGCATCGAGGAAACCAACCAATGTGGACCGTTACAGAACTCGGCGCCGACCTGGCGTCCGGTAAGACCTCGAGCCGCGCCTTGCTCGAGGCGGCGCTCGCGCGTATCGCCGACCCGGCAGGCGAGGGCGCACGCGCATTTCTGAAGGTGTATGCCGAGACGGCGCGGGCGGAGGCCGACCTCGCCGACCGCCTGCGTGCCGCCGGCGTTGTGCGCTCGCCCGTCGACGGCCTTCCGGTGTCGGTGAAGGACCTGTTCGACGTCGGTGGCGATGTCACGCGCGCGGGCTCGAAGATACTCGCCGACGCCGCGCCGGCGCAGGTGGATGCACCGGTCGTTGCGCGCTTGCGAGCGGCGGGTGCGGTGATCGTCGGGCGTACCAACATGGTCGAATTCGCGTTCGGGCCGCTCGGGTTCAACCCCCACTACGGCACGCCGCGCAATCCCTGGGACCGCACCACGGGACGCGTGCCTGGGGGTTCCTCGGCGGGCGCGGCCGTCGCGCAGGCCGACGGCATGTGCGTGATGGCGCTCGGCAGCGATACGCGTGGCTCGGTGCGCGTGCCAGCGGCGTTGTGCGGACTCGCCGGATTCAAGCCGACCGCGCGGCGCGTCCCGCTCGACGGCGCCTTTCCGCTTTCGTTCACGCTCGATTCGATCGGCCCGCTCGCAAACAGCATCGCCTGCTGCACGACCTACGACGCGATCCTCGCCGGCGAGGCGCCCGTGCCCCCGATCGCCCTGCCGGCGAAGGGCCTGCGCCTGCTCCTGCCGCGCTCGAGCGCACTGGACGATCTCGACGCCAAAGTCGGCGCGGACTTCGAGGCGGCGCTCAAGCGGCTTTCCGCGGCAGGCGCGGTGCTTACCGAAGTCCCGGTGCCCGCCTTTGATCGGCAGGAGCAGTATTTCAGGGGCGGTGGCTTTGCCGGCGCCGAAGCGTATGCGATCCACCGCACACGGCTCGACCGGCTCGACCTGTTCGATCCGCGCGTCGGTCAGCGCGTGGTCCTGTTCAAGGACTACTCGGCGGCGGATTACATCGAGCTCGGCCTGCTGCGCAAAGCGTACATGCGCGAGGTCGGCGAAATCGCGGCCCCCTATGACGCAATCCTGATGCCGACGGTACCGAGCATTGCGCCGACGCTCGACGAGGCGGGGGCGCGCGACGAAGACTACTTTCGTTGGATTCTGCGCGTGATGCGCAATGTCGGTCTGATCAACTTTCTTGACGGCTGCGCCGCGACGCTGCCCTGTCACGCGTCGGGAACGGCCCCGGTCGGACTCATGGTGTCCGGCACGGCGCTTGCGGACCGGCACGTGCTTGCGGTCGCGGAGACGATCGAGCGCGTGCTTGCTCGGGGTGGCTGAGCTTCCGTACGCGATCGATGCGAGGACTGCGCGCCGACGCTTCGACCGCGCGGCGGCGACCTACGCCGCCGCCTCGCCACTCGAGGCCGAGGTCGGGGCGCGGATGCTCGAGCGGCTCGACTACATTCGCGTCACACCGCGCCGGATGCTGGACGCCGGCGCAGGGCCGGCGCGCGAGGCGGACGCGCTCGTCACCCGCTTTCCGGGCGCGACGCTGGTCGCGCTCGACGCCTCATTCGCCATGCTGCGCGCGGGCCCGCGGCCCCGTGGTTTGCGGGCCTGGTTGCGGCGCCAGCCGCGTGCGCGCGCTGTCGTCGGAGACTTCGCAGACATGCCGCTCAAGGGCGCGAGCATCGACCTGCTGTGGTCGAACATGGCGTTGCACTGGGCCCAGGCGCAAGACGCGGTGGTGCGCGAGTTCGCGCGGGTGCTTGCGCCGAACGGACTGCTGATGTTCAGCACGCTCGGCCCCGACACGCTGAAGGAGTTGCGCCGTGTTGCCGGCGCTGCGCAGGTTCACCTGTTCATGGACATGCACGACATTGGCGATCTGCTCGTGGGCGCAGGCTTCGCGGCGCCCGTCATGGACGCGGAGATCATTACGCTGACCTACGCGGATCCGGCGCGCCTGTTTGCCGACCTGCGGCGCAGCGGCCAGACTTCTGCGCGTGCGGACCGGGCGCGCGGCCTGCGCGGACGACGCTTCCTCGAGCAGTTGCGCGGGGCGATCGTCGAGCAGGCTGGGGGTGGACGCATCTCGGCAACCTTCGAGGTGGTGTACGGCCACGCCTGGAAGGGCGAGATACGCCAAACCGGCGAGGGGCGCGCGGTCATTCAAACTGACGCGCTGCGCGATAAGATTCGCTTGGGCACGGGCCGCGATTCCTGAGAACCGCTCTCGCTGGTGTTTCTTGAGGCAGAGGGTCGACTGTGGTAACTTCGCGCCCCTAATGGCGTGGCCCGCGGCCGTTCGCTGTGGAGCTTGGTAATCGATGGACTGTCCGCAGCGCGAATGGGCGTTTCTGGGTTCCTCCCACGGATTCAGTCTGCTCCTCAAGCGCAATTGCTCGATCTCGCCGAGGGCGGGCAGTTGCGTGCGCGGGCGCGATTGAAGGCGGCCGCCATCTCGACGCGGGCGTTCCCGTCGGGCTGGAGAGCGGCCGGCAAAGATCTTTGAGCTTCTGAATCAGGAGACAGCAACGATGGCAAGCAACTGGGTCCGTAATCTCGCGGTGGCCGCAGCGGGTGTCGCAGGTCTCGCCGCGGCCGGACTCGCGCTCGCGGTGCCTTGGAACCTGCAGGTGCCGGCGACCCAGATCGCGGCGGATGTCCACAGCCTGCACGAGTACGTGATGATCCTGGTGACGGTGATCTTTGTCGGCGTGTTCGGCGCCATGTTCTACTCGGTCTACGCGCATCGCAAGGACAAGGGCTACAAGGCGGCGCAGTTTCACGAAAGCACCACGGTCGAGATTCTCTGGACCGTCATCCCACTCATCATTCTGGTCATCATCGCCTGGCCCGCGACCAAGGTGGTGATCGCGCAGAAGGACACCTCGCAGCCCGATCTCACGATCAAGGTGACCGGCTATCAGTGGAAGTGGGGCTATGACTACGTGAAGGGCGAAGGCGAGGGCATTCAGTTCGTCTCGATGCTGACGACGCCACGCGAGCAGATCGATGGACGTGCACCCAAAGGGGAGAACTACCTTCTCGAGGTCGACAACGAGATGGTCGTGCCGGTCAACAAGAAGGTACGCATCCTCGCCACGGCGGCCGATGTCATTCATGCCTGGTGGGTACCGGCGTTCGGTGCCAAGCAGGACGCGATCCCGGGATTTATCAGGGCCATCCACTTCACGGCCGAGAAGACCGGCACCTACCGCGGCCAATGCACCGAGCTCTGCGGCAAGGACCACGGCTTCATGCCCATCGTCGTGCGCGTGGTGAGCCAGGACGAGTACACGAAGTGGGTCGGCATGAAATTGTCGAAGGCAGCCTCGGTGGCGGAGGACCCGAACAAGAAATGGGAGACCGCCGAATTGATCACGCGCGGCGAGAAGATCTATGCGGCGAATTGTGTCGCCTGCCATCAGTCCACCGGCAAGGGACTGCCGCCGGCCTTTCCGCCGCTCGATGGTTCGAAAATCGTGAACGGCCCGAAGGAAGGGCAGATCGCGCGCGTGCTGAACGGCAAACCCGGCACCGCGATGGTCGCGTTCGGCAAGCAGCTGTCGGATACCGACCTCGCCGCAGTCATTACCTACACGCGTAGCAGCTGGAGCAACAAGGCGGGCGAAGTTCAGCCAACCGATGTCATGGCCCAGCGCAACTAAGCACCGAATTAGGCGATCAGGAGACGGCAGATGAGCGCAGTTGTGGACAGCCACGGACACGGGCACGAACACCACCACGGTGGGTACGGCGGCATCATGCGCTGGATCACGACGACCAACCACAAGGACATCGGAACGCTCTACCTGTGGTTCAGCTTCATCATGTTCATGACCGGTGGGGCGATGGCGATGGTGATTCGCCTCGAGTTGTTCTCGCCCGGGCTGCAGTGGGTCGACCCGGATTTCTTCAACCAGATGACGACCATGCACGGTCTCATCATGGTGTTCGGCGCGATCATGCCGGCGTTCGTCGGCTTCGCAAACTGGCTCATTCCGATCCAGATCGGTGCGCCCGACATGGCCTTTGCGCGCATGAACAACTGGTCGTTCTGGATCCTGCCGTTCGCGGCCTCGCTGCTCGTGATCTCGTTCTTCACGCCAGGCGGCGCCCCGGGCGTGGGCTGGACGATGTACGCACCGCTCACGGTGCAGATGGGCATCGGCATGGACCTGACGATCTTTGCCGTGCACCTCCTCGGCATGAGCTCGATCATGGGCTCGATCAACATCATCACCACGATCCTCAACCTGCGCGCGCCGGGCATGACGCTGATGCGCATGCCGCTGTTTTGCTGGACCTGGCTGATTACCGCTTATCTGCTGGTCGCCGCGATGCCGGTGCTCGCCGGTGCGGTGACGATGACGCTTACCGACCGCCACTTTGGCACCACGTTCTTTAATGCGGCCGGCGGCGGTGACCCGGTGCTCTACCAGCATATCTTCTGGTTCTTCGGCCATCCCGAGGTCTACATCATTGCGCTCCCGGCCTTCGGTGTGATCTCCCAGGTGATTCCCGCGTTTTCGAGAAAGCCCCTGTTCGGCTATGCCTCGATGGTCTACGCCACGTCGGCGATCGCGATCCTGTCGTTTATCGTGTGGGCGCACCACATGTACACCGTCGGCATGCCGGTCACGGGCCAGTTGTTTTTCATGTACGCGACGACGCTGATTGCGGTGCCGACCGGCGTCAAGGTGTTCAATTGGGTGGCGACGATGTGGCGCGGCTCGCTGTCGTTCGAGACGCCGATGCTGTTTGCCATCGGGTTCCTGTTCCTGTTCACGCTCGGTGGCATGACGGGCCTCGTGCTCTCGCTCGCGGCGGTGGACATTCAGCTTCACGACACGTACTACGTCGTTGCGCATTTCCACTACGTGATGGCGATCGGCGCGGTGTTCGCCGGGTTCGCTGGGGTGTACTTCTGGCTGCCCAAGTGGACCGGAAAGATGTACAACGAGACGCTCGGCAAGTGGCATTTCTGGTTGTCGACGATCTTCATCAACATCACCTTCTTCGTGCAGCACTTTTCCGGCCTTGCGGGGATGCCGCGCCGCGTCCCGGACTATCCGCTGATGTTCGAGACCTGGAACAAGATCAGTTCGATCGGTGCCTTCGGCTTCGGCCTGTCGCAATTGCTGTTCCTGTACATCATCCTCAAGGCGCTGCGGAGCGGCGAGAAGGCGAAGGACAAGCAGTGGGAGGGGGCGGACTCGCTTGAGTGGACGCATCTGCCGAGCCCCATGCCGTATCACACGTTCGAAACGCAGCCGGTGTTGAAATAGGTCGGGCGTGAGCCGCAACCTGAAAACGGCGCTGCTGCTTGGCTTGATCTCTCTGGTGTCGTTCATCGGCACCGTGGTCAAGATCTGGCTTCTGGGCGGAAGCTGATTCGATGGCTGCAACAAACGGGGCGCAATTCCGGGAGACGGACGCACGGGCGCGGGAGAACCGGCGCATGCTGATACGCCTGTCGACCGTTGCCGTGGTCATGTTCGCGTTTGGATTCGCGCTGGTGCCGTTCTACGATCAGATCTGCAGCGCGCTCGGGGTGAATTCTCTGGTCCCGATCGAGCGCGCGGCGGCGAAGAACACCCAGATCGACCGCTCGCGCAGCATCACGATCGAGCTGGACGCGAATGCGCATAACCTGCCGTGGCGATTCCGGCCGCTCGTCAAGCACCTGAGCGTGCATCCGGGCGAGCTCACCACGATCGAGTACGAAGTGGTGAACGTGCGCGCGAGCAAAGTCACGGGTCAGGCTGTGCCGAGCTACGGCCCGGCGCGTGCCGGGGCGTATTTCAAGAAGGTCGAGTGCTTCTGCTTCGAGCAGCAGACTCTGGACGCGGGCGAGGTGCGCCGCATGCCGGTAGTGTTCGTTGTCGACCCCGCGTTGCCGAAGGACGTCAACACGATCACGCTGTCGTACACGTTCTTCGAGGTTGCCGGGCGCGGTGGCAAGACTTGACCATGGCGCGCAGCGTGAAACCAGCATCGTTCCTCGACGTCATCAAGACTGTCGCCTTCGGCGCACTTGGCGTGCGCCGGCGCGCGGACCACGAGCGTGGCGCCGCACGCATCAAGCCGATTTACATCATCATCGCGGGGATCATTGCCGCGGCGTTTTTCATCCTGACCCTGATCACGGTCGTTCGGATCGTCGTCGCAAGTTAAGGGTCGGGGACGGGATTCCAGGGAGAACATCAGATGGCACACGACGCAGCCGCAGCCCGGCAGCAGCATTACTACGTTCCACAGCCGATGCCGTGGCCGATCCTCGGCTCCCTGTCGCTGTGGCTCATGATGCTCGGCGGGGTATTCGTGATGAACGGCATGTCGGGCGGATGGATCTCGATCGCTGCCGGGTTCATGGTGCTGCTCTACATGATGTTCCGCTGGTTCGGCGACGTGATTCGCGAGTCGGAAGGCGGCAAGTACGCGGGCTGGGAGGACCGGTCGTTTCGCTGGGGGATGAGCTTCTTCATCTTCTCGGAGGTGATGTTCTTCGCGGCATTCTTCGGTGCGCTGTTCTACATTCGGGTGCTGTCGGTGCCCGACCTCGCGAGCCTCGAGTCCAACGAGCTGCTGTGGCCCGGGTTCAGCGCCCACTGGCCTTCCGCAGGCCCGGCGTTTACGGAAAAATTTTCCCCGATGGCGGCGTTTGGGCTGCCCGCGATCAACACGATGTTGCTGCTGAGTTCCGGGGTCACGGTCACGATCGCGCACTGGGCGCTGAAGGAGAACAAGCGCGGGACGCTGAACCTGTTTCTGTTCCTGACGATTCTGCTCGGCGTGATTTTCCTGTGTGTGCAGGCCTACGAGTACGGACACGCCTACAGTGCGCTCAACCTGAAGCTGACAACCGGGGCGTTCGGTTCAACCTTCTTCATGCTGACTGGGTTCCACGGCTTTCACGTGACCCTGGGCGCGATCATGCTGAGCGTGATTCTTGCGCGCTGCCTGGCAGGACACTTCAAACCAAACCATCATTTCGCCTTCGAGGGCGTGGCGTGGTACTGGCACTTCGTCGACGTGGTCTGGTTGGGCCTATTCATCTTTGTGTACTGGCTCTAGGCGCGCCGCAGGCGGGAAGACAACGAGGAGGCGGTGGGGAAGACCGGCATAGCGCGCATGCGATGCGCAGCCGGCGATGCACGTGCTGCAGCGGAGCACTTTGGATGCCGCAGGACCTGCGGCATTTTTTTGCCTGTCGCCGCGGGGCGGCGCTACAAGTCGGTAAGCCGGCCGGGAATTAAGCCGAAGTAGTACCCCGCCATGATGAACAGGAACAGGGCGATCGACAGCGCCACGCGGATCGAAAGTGCCTTGAGCGCGCGTTTCGAACCGCTTTCGTCGCGGTATATGAATACCAGCGCCGAGCCCAGGCTCGCGACAATTAGAACGAGCATTCCGATTACGATGTATCGCATGAACGTTCGGTCAATCCGTCTGCTCGGCCGTCAGGCGGGATAGGGCTGATGTGGCGCGAAGCCAACCGCCGGACGGCGCAGTGTACCGCCTGGCAGGCGCGTGGGCGATGGCACTAAGCATCGGCGGGTGGCGCTTCCGGCCGCACTGGTGGTGGCTCGCGTTCGCGCTCGCCGGTGCAATCGCCTTCATTGCGCTGGGCAACTGGCAGTTGCGCCGCGCAGAGGGGCGGCACGCGCTGGCGGCCGCGCATCAGGCCGCGCTCAAGGCGCCGCCGGTGACGCTGCCCGGACAGCCAATCGATGCGTCTGCCTATGCACTGCGCCGGGTGAGCGTGCGCGGGACGTTCGTTGCGGCGCGTACGGTCTACCTCGACAACCGCCTCCGGCAGGGGCGCGTGGGCTACGCGGTAGTCACGCCGATGCGCATTGAGGGCAGCGCGCTGCACGTGGTCGTACTGCGTGGCTGGGTCGCGGCCGGACGCAGCCGCGACGACCTGCCGCGGGTCTCGACACCGGCCGGCGTGCTGCGCATTGAGGGTATCGCGCTGGCCGGGATACCGCAGCGCTACGAGCCGAAAGGTGCGCGACCCGAAGGGCAGCGCTGGCAGAACCTGAGCATCGATCGCTTGCGTGCGGCCACCGGGCTCGCGCTTCAGCCCGTGATGATCGAGCAGCGTTCGGAGACGAATGACGGGCTTTCGCGCGACTGGCCACAACGCGGCTCAGGCGCGGAGAAAAACGAGAACTACGCGCTGCAGTGGTACTCGCTCGCTGCACTGGCCGTCATCCTGTGGTTGGTGCTCTCATTTCGACGCGATGCGCATTCTTCCTGAAGACCCTGTCAGGCGCGGGCGCGTCCAACTCCTGCTGATCGTGGCGGTGTTCGCGTTCCCGCTCGTCGGCAGCGGGCTGGCGTATCTCCTTGGCTGGTCGACTGGGAAAACGGGCAACTACGGCGACTTGATCGAGCCGCGCGTCGTACCGCAAACGGTGCTTACCGCGCTTGACGGCCGCGTGATGCGTCTTGGCGAGCTGCGTGGGAAATGGATCCTGCTGCAATTCGATGCGCCCGCCTGCGATGCGGTCTGCGAGCGCAAGCTCTACATCATGCGTCAGGTGCGCAAGGCGCTCGGGCGCGACCAGAGTCGCGTCGAACGTGTCTGGATCACGCGCGGGGTCGATGCGCCTGCGCCACGCCTGCTCGCCGCGATCGAGGGGACACAGGTGGCGCGCCCGGCGCAACCTGACTTCGCCGCCGCGTTTCCGGCCGAGCACAGCGTTCGCGACCACATCTACCTGATCGATCCGCGTGGAAATCTGATGCTGCGCTTTCCGCGCGACCCAGATCCGTCGAGGGTCATCAAGGATTTGCGGCGGCTGCTGACCTATTCCGCAATGGGATGATGGCGTCGCCGCCCGCCCCCCCGGTCAGGCCGGCAGGTGGCACCGGAATGGGATTCGGACATGCTAGACTGCGCGCGCTTTCTCGGGCGATGCCCGACGCCGTTTTCCGTCTTCTCCCACCGTGCCGTCGTGAATACCCAAGTCCTTGCTCCCGGAATGACGCGCACGCTGGCGCGGCGCGCGCGCGCGTTCTATGCATTGACGAAGCCGCGCGTCGTTTCGCTCATCGTGTTTACCGCGGTCATCGGCATGTTCCTTGCGACGCCCGGCATGGTGCCTGCGCCGATACTGCTCGCCGGCACGCTCGGCATCGCGCTGGTGGCCGGTGCCGCCGCGGCGGTGAACTGCCTCGTCGAGCAGACGCATCGACGCGCGCATGCAGCGCACGCGGATCGCGGCCGCTGCCGCGCGGCGAACTGTCCGGCCGCGCAGACGCTGGTCTTCGCAGGCGCGGTCGGCGCACTGGGCCTGTGGCTGCTGCTGCGCTTCGTCAATCCGCTCACCATGTGGCTCACGCTGGCCACCTTCGTCGGCTACGCCGTCATCTATACGGTGATGCTGAAGCCTGCGACGCCGCAGAACATCGTGATCGGCGGCGCCTCCGGCGCCATGCCGCCGGTGCTCGGCTGGGCGGCGGTCACCGGCGAGGTGACCGATCGAGCCGATGCTGCTGTTTCCTCATCATCTTCGCCTGGACGCCGCCGCATTTCTGGTCGCTCGCGCTCTACCGGACCGCGGACTACGCGCGCGCGGGCCTGCCGATGCTGCCGGTCACGCACGGCAAGGCCTACACGCGGCAGCAGGTGCTGCTCTACACGCTGATCCTGTTCGGCGGTGAGCCTGCTGCCCTACGCGATCCGCATGAGCGGCTTGCTCTATCTCGTCGCGGCCTGCGCGCTCGGCGGCGGGTACATCGTGCATGCGCTGCGCGTGCGCTATGCCTACAGCGATCACGTTGCGCAGCGCGCATTCCGCTTTTCGATCTTCTACCTGGCGGCGCTGTTTGCGGCGCTGCTGCTCGACCATTACCTCCTGATTCTGCCGGGGTGAGGACGTCGCGATCGGCGGTGCGGATCTGGCGTCGCGGCGCTGCGCTGCCGCCGTGCTCCTGGGCGCCTGCGACAGCGGCAGCGCCGCAGTTCAAGAGCACCGACATCACCGGCGCGCCGTACGGCAACGACGCTCGCGCTGACCGGTCACGATGGCCGACCGCGACACGCTGGCGGACTTCCGCGGCAAGGTGGTGGTGCTGTTTTTCGGCTTCACGCAGTGCCCCGACATCTGCCCGACCACGCTCGCCGAGATGGCGCGCGCCATGACAGGCGCTCGGCTCGGACGCCGAGCGCGTGCAGGTGCTGTTCGTCACGGTCGATCCGGAGCGCGACACGCCGGAGATCCTGTCGCGTTACGTGCCGGCCTTCGATCCGCGCTTTCCTCGGGCTCTACGGGGACCTCGCGGCCACGCGCGCGGTGGCGAAGGAGTTCAAGGTCTTCTTCGAAAAGCGGCCGGGAGCGCGCCGGGCAGCTACTCGATTGATCACAGCGCGCAGACGCTACGTCGTTCGACACACAGGGTCGGCTGCGCCTGTTCGTGCGCCACGAGCGCTGGCCACGGACCTGCCGCACGACGTGCGCGTGCTGTTCACGAGGCGGGCTGAAACGGAAACGGTGGCCGCGGCGATCGGGCCACGGCCGGTACCCATGCGCTCAGGCCGCGGCGGGCGCCGCGCAGCGTGCGCGGCGCGCCCGAGGATGCAATCACCTTGCGCATCTTCTCGAGCGCCTTGGCTTCGATCTGTCGGATGCGCTCGGCCGAGACACGCCGAATTCGTCGGCCAGCTCGTGCAGCGTCGCCGCGTCCTTCTCGCGTAGCCAGCGCGCCTCGATGATGCGGCGGCTGCGCGCGTCCAGGCCGCAAGCAGTGCGGTCGCGAGGCCGGCCGCGCGCGACGTGCTCGCTTTGCTTGCGCTCGAGCTGGCGGGAGGGCTCCGCGTCATGGTCAGCAAGGAACTGGGCCGGCGCATACGACTCGTCGTCGTCGTCGGTCTCGAAGGCGACGTCGCGACCCGAGAGGCGCGTTTCCATCTCGACGACTTCTTCGGGCTTCACGTTCAGTGCGGTCGCGATGCGCTCGACCTCGTCACCCGAGAGCGGCGCAAGCGCGGTTTTCATCGAGCGCAGGTTGAAGAACAGCTTGCGCTGCGCCTTGGTCGTGGCGACCTTGACCAGCCGCCAGTTGCGCAGGATGTACTCGTGGATCTCCGCCTTGATCCAGTGGATCGCGAACGACACCAGGCGCACGCCGCGCTCCGGATCGAAACGCTTGACCGCCTTCATCAGACCGACGTTGCCCTCCTGGATGAGATCGGCATGCGGAAGCCCGTAGCCCAGGTAGCCGCGTGCGATCGCAACCACCAGCCGCAGGTGCGACAAGACCAACTGCCGCGCCGCGTCGAGGTCGTTTTCGTCGCGGTAACGGCGGGCGTACTGACCCTCCTGTTCGGCGCTCAGAATCGGAAAACGGTTCGCGGACTGGATGTAGGCTTCGATGCTCCCGGTCGCCGAGGGGACGGGGAGCGCCATTGCGTAGGATGTGGCTGGCATTGCATAAACCTCCGCCTAGAATATTAGCACTCACACCATTTGAGTGCCAAAACCTCTCCAGAGTTCCCCTAGGTTCCTTCGATACATCCCTTAATTTGGTTCTATATCACGTAAGTACTTACTCACTGACATATTTGCCCCAAGCCACCCGAGCCCGCCCGCGATCAGTGCCAGCGTCATGGCCTCGCCCGGGCTTAGGAAGCCGACGCGGAACGCGCTGCCGTAGGTCCGCGCAAGGATCTCGATTTCCTGGTTGAGCAGCGCAAGGCCCGCCCAGACGATCGCCAAAGCGACCATCGCGCCCGAGACGCCCTGGAGCAGGCCCGAGGTAGAGGAAGGGGCGCTGAATGAACCCGTCGGTTGCGCCGATCAGCTTGGAGACTTCAATTTCATCGCGCTGGGTCAAAATCTGGAGCCGGATCGTGTTGAATGTGATGGCAATCAGTCCCACCGCGAGCACGCCGGCGACGAGTGCGAGCATGAGCCGTCCCACACGTGCAAGCGCCGCAAGGCGCCGTGCCCAGAGCGCGTCGGCCTGGGTCTGCGCGACGCCCGGCAGTGCGCCGAGCTCGCGCGCCAGCGCATCGAGGGCGTCGTCGGTGCTTACCGCGGCCGTGACCACCAGCGTATCGGGCAGGGGATTGCGACCGAGTGCAGCGACGACGTCCGCGAGGCCGCTCGTGCCACGCAGCGACGCGAGCGCCTCCGCGCGCGTAATGAGCCGCACCCGGTGAATACGCGGGTCGGCACGCAGTTGCGCTTCGAGCCGTCGGGTCACCGCCAGGTCGGCGTCGGTGCGCATGAAGACGGACAACTGCGGATTGATGGCGCTGTGCGTCGAGACGCCATGCAGGCTCTCGAGCAGCGCGTAGCCGCCGGCGGGCAGAGCGAGCGCGACGCCCAGCGCGAGCGCGTTCAGCAGCGCCGCTGCGCGCTGGGAAAGCCATTTGCGCACCGCCGCGGCGAGGGCCAGTCGGTGCTGGCGTAGCCACGCGCTCATGCCGCGCCCTCCGCCTCGAGCATGCGCCCCTCCGCAAGGCGCATGACACGCGTCCCGTAGTGCTCGACGAGCGCGAGATCGTGCGTCGCGATCAGCACGCTGACGCCCACCTGGTTGAACGCGAGGAAGATCTCCAGAATGTCCGCTGCGGACTCGACGTCGAGATTCGCCGTCGGCTCGTCGGCGATGAGGATCGAGGGGCGGTTGACGACGGCGCGCGCGATCGCCAGGCGTTGCTGCTCGCCGCCCGAGAGTTGGATGGGATTTGCCCGCTCGCGCTCGAGCAGGCCAACTTTGTCGAGCGCGGCGCGTGCACGCCGCGCGGCTTCGCGCGGCGGGTGGTCCGAGAACGCGAGCGGCAGCATCACGTTGTCGTACACGCTGCGGTCGTAGAGCAGCTTCTGGTCCTGGAACACCAACCCGAGGTTGCGTCGCAGGTACGGAATCGCACGCCGTTTCAGGGTGCCCACGTTCTGGCCGTTCACGAGCACCGACCCGCTGCTCGGGCGCTCGATCGCGGCAATCAGCTTGAGCAGCGTGGACTTGCCGGCCCCCGAATGGCCGGTGATGAACTGGAGCTCACCGTCGGGCACCGAAAACGTGACGGCGCGCAACGCCTCCTTGCCGCCCGGGAAACGTTTGGATACCGCGGAGAAGCTAATCAACCAGTCCCTCGACGAAGTCGCGCGCCGAGAATGGCCGCAGGTCGTCCACGCTCTCGCCGATTCCGACAAAGAGCAGCGGCAGGGGTTCCTCAGCTGCGGTGGCGATGGCCGCCACCACACCACCCTTCGCCGTGCCGTCAAGCTTGGTCAACACGAGGCCGGTGAGCCCAATGGCGTCGTCGAAGGCCTTGACCTGCGCGAGTGCGTTCTGGCCCGTATTCGCGTCGAGCACGAGCAGCACTTCGTGCGGGGCGCCGGCGAGCGCCTTCGCGGCAACGCGTTTTACCTTCTTGATTTCTTCCATCAAATGGAGCTGCGTTGGCAGGCGACCCGCCGTATCGGCGACCACCACGTCGATGCCGCGCGCGCGCGCGGCCTGGATTGCGTCGAATATCACGGCACCGGGGTCGCCATCGGCCTGCCCGATGACGGTCACGCCGTTGCGCTCGCCCCAGGCGACGAGCTGCTCGCGCGCCGCCGCGCGGAAGGTGTCGCCCGCCGCCAGCAGCACGCTCTTGTCCTGCGACTGCAGCCACTTGGTCAGTTTGCCGATCGAGGTGGTCTTGCCCGAACCGTTGACGCCCGCCACCATGATGACGAAGGGTTTCTCCGGGGCGATTTCAAGCCTGCGCTCGAGCGGCGACAAGCAGCGCGACAAGCGCCTCGCGCAGCGCCTCCTTTAACGCCGTGCCGTCCTCGATGCGTTCCTTGCGCGCTCGCGTGCGCAGCGACGCGAGCAGCGTCTGGGTGGCATCGACACCGCAGTCGGCCGTGAGCAGCGCCGTTTCGAGGTCCTCGAACAGCGCCTCGTCGACCTTGCGTCGGCCGAGCAGCGCGCCCAGCCCGCCACCGACCGCGCCGCGCGTGCGCGCGAGGCCCGCCTTGAGGCGGGTCGTCCACGAGGTCTTCTCGTTCGAAGGTTTGTTGGCGAGACCGAGCACGGCAAGGCGGCGCGAGTGCCGCTAAGATGCGGATCATTCTATCAAACGCGATCGACATGCCCGCGGCGAAACCACGTAAGCACGCCCGTCTGGGCGGGCGCGTGCGCATCGTCGGCGGCGCATGGCGCGGGCGGCGTATCGACGTGCCGCGCGGCGCAGACCTGCGCCCCACGCCGGATCGCGTGCGCGAGACGCTGTTCAACTGGCTCGGCCAGACGCTCGACGGCGCTGTTGTGCCTCGATCTGTACGCGGGCACTGGCGTGCTCGGCTTCGAGGCGGCGTCGCGCGGCGCGGCGCGCGTCGTGCTGGTCGAGCAGGCGCGCGCAGCGCCGTGACCGCGCTCCATGCGACGCGCACCGCACTCGGGGCGGAACAGGTCGAGATTGTCGCGGCAGATGCGCAGCACTATCTCGCCCAGACCGACGCGCGCTTCGACGTGGTTTTCCTCGATCCGCCATTCAGGCAGAATGCGTGGCCGGTGCTGTTCGAGCGCCTGCCGCGTTGCCTCGCATCGGGCGCCCGCGTCAGCGTCGAGGCGCCGGCGCCGCAAGACGCAGCGCAGGGTTGGCATGAGCTGCGCCGCCTGCGCGCCGGCCAGGTGAGTATTCAGCTCTTGCAATGGGACGCAGAATGAACCGAGCGGTCTACCCCGGAACATTCGATCCGCTGACGCGCGGACACGAGGATCTCGTGCGGCGCGCCGGCCTGCTGTTCGAGGCCGTCATCGTCGGCGTCGCGGACAGCCGCGCGAAGCGCCCGTTCTTTCAGCTTGCAGGAGCGCGTCGATCTGGCGCAGGAAGTGCTGGCCGGACTGAAGAACGTCACGGTGGTGGGCTTCTCCGGCTTGCTGATCGATTTCATTCGCGAGCACGACGCCCGCGTGATTCTGCGCGGCCTGCGGGCGGTGTCGGATTTCGAGTACGAATTTCAGCTCGCCGGGATGAACCGCAACCTCTACCCGGACGTCGAGACGGTTTTCCTCACGCCGTCCGAGCAGCACATGTTCATTTCCGCGACGCTGGTGCGCGAGATCGCGACGCTTCGGCGGCGACGTATCGAAGTTCGTTCACCCACTGGTCCAGGCTCGCCTCAAGCAAAAGATCACGTCGCTGGGGGGCTGAGCGCACTTCGCGCGCGATCGGTCTGACCCCGCGCTCGGCGCGAACTAGCGCTGACATTGCGGGCAGTAGAACGTCGCGCGCTGTCCCTGGACGATGCGGCGTACCGTGCCTTCGCAACGCCGGCACGCTTCGCCCGCCCGGCCATAGACCCGGGCGCGCAACTGGAAATGGCCGGGCGCGCCGTCGCTGCGCACGAAATTGCGCAGCGACGAACCGCCCGCGCGGATCGCGGTGCGCAGCGTGTGCTTGATCGCCGCGACGAGCCGCGCGCAGCGTGCGTGCGAAAGGCGCCGGGCGGGCGTGCGCGGATTGATGCCGGCGAGAAACAAACTCTCGCTGGCGTAGATGTTTCCCACCCCGACGATCCGGCGTGCGTCCATCAGCACGTTCTTGATGGACGTGCGGAGCCCCTGCGTGAGCGCGTGCAGCCGCGCGCCATTGAACGACCGCGACAGCGGCTCGACACCGAGGTGGCGAATGCAGCGGATGCGCCTCGAGCGGTGGCTGTGTCCAGAGCACGGCACCGAAACGACGCGGGTCGCGCAGGCGCAGCACGCGCTCGGCGAACACCAGGTCGACATGGTCGTGCTTGCCCGGCGGGACGCCGTGCGGCAGCAGGCGCAGGCTTCCCGACATGCCCAGGTGCACGATCAGGTGGCCGCCGTCGCAGTCGAGCAGCAGGTACTTGCCACGCCTGCGTACCGCGCGCACCACGCGGCCGGCAAGGGATGCGCCGAGCGCCTGCGGCACCGGCCAGCGCAGGCGCCGCTCGCGGACGATCGCGCCGTGCAGTGCGCGACCCGTGACGTACGGTGCGATGCCCTGCCGCGTCACGTCGACTTCGGGCAGTTCGGGCATCGTGGTCGGTGTGTATCACGGGTTTCGCGTGTACCGCGCGCTGCGCGTGAACCGAAGGCATCAGCATGGGGTCGAAAGTCTTGGTTTGCTGCGGACACTCGCTTGTGCAGCGCATCGAATATACCTACACTGAGCGCCCCATGTTTTTGCGGCGTATATCCCTGCCGTTTGCGTTGATTCCCGCGCTGGTGGCGGCGGCGGCCTGCGCCCAATTGGACGCTGCCGGCGATGCGTCCGGCGGCTCAACGCCGACTCAGGTGAGCGCGAGTGCGCTGCCTCAGGTGAGCGCGCGCGCGCTGCCCGAGCAGACCCTGTCGGAGTCGATGCTGTACGACTTCCTGCTCGGCGAGATCGCCGCGCAGCGCGGCGATCGCGCGCTTGCCGCCCGCACCTACATCGAGCTTGCACGGCGCACCCGCGATCCGCGCGTCGCGCGCCGCGCGGTGGAGATGGCCAGCGCTGCGCGCCAGCAGGATCTCGCGCTCGAGGCGGCCGAGCTTTGGTACGAAACCGACCCGAGTTCGACGCGCGCGCTGCAGACGGTGACCGCGCTGTTGGTCGCCGCGGAAACGAATCGACGATGTCGAACCGTACCTCGCGAAGTTGCTTGCCGGGCACGGCACGAACATCGCAAGCGGGTTCATGCAACTCGATCGCTTGCTTGCGCGCAACCCGGACAAGGCGGCGTCGTTGCGGGTCGTTCATCGGCTCGCCGCACCCTATCCGGAGCTTCCGGAGGCGCACTTCGCGGTGTCGCAGGCCGCGCTCGCTGCGCATGACGAAGAGGGCGCCCTGGTGGCGATCCGTCGCGCCTCGGCGCTGCGTCCGGACTGGGAGATCGCCGCGCTGTTCGAGGCGCAGATTCTGCAGTCGCAGTCGCCCGCGCAAGGCCGCTGACCGGCTCGAGCGCTATCTCGTGAAGCACCCGGACAAGCGCGACGTGCGGATGAACTACGCGCGCCTGCTGGTGCTCGACAAGCGCTATCCGGACGCGCGCGCAGCAGTTCGAGCGACTGCTGGCCGACAACCCTGGCAACACGGATGTGATCTACGCCGTCGGGTTGCTCGCGTTCCAGCTCAAGGACTACGCGGTTGCGGAACGCAATCTGGAGCGCCTGCTCGAACTCAACTACCGCGACGTCAATAGCGTGCGCTACACGCTGGGTCAGATTGCGGAGGAGCAGAAGGACTGGCCGAAGGCGATCCGCTGGTATGAGACCGTCGATGCGGGCCAGAATGCGCTCCCGGCCAAGATGCGTGTGGCCAGCGTGATGGCGAAACAAGGCCGGCTCGACGAGGCGCGCGCCTATCTGCGCGGCATTGTCGTCAAGGACGAGCAGCAGAAGGTGCAGATCCTGGTGGCCGAGGCGCAAATCTTGCGCGAGGCGAACCGCTATGACGAGGCTTTCAACATCCTCGGGCAAGCACTCGAGAAAGAACCCGACGAGCCCGACCTGCTTTACGACCACGCGCTGACCGCGGAGAAGCTCGAGCGCTTCGATGTGCTCGAGACCAACCTGCGCAAGGTCATCGCCGTGCGCCCGGATCACGCGCACGCGTACAACGCGCTGGGCTATTCGTTCGCGGACCGCAACACCCGTCTCGAGGAGGCGCACACGCTGATCGAACGCGCGCTCGAGCTCGCGCCGAACGATCCCTTCATCGTAGATTCAATGGGGTGGGTCCTGTACCGGCAGGGCGATGCAAAGGGCGCGGTCGATCAGCTGCGACGCGCGTGGTCGTTGCGCCCGGACGCGGAGATCGGCGCCCATCTCGGTGAGGTTCTGTGGACGACAGGTCAGCGCGACGAGGCGAGCCGCATCTGGGACGAGGCGCTGCGCGACCACCCGGACAACGAGATCCCTGCAGAGGACGGTCCGGCGCCTGCGTCCGTGAGCGCAGTTGCACGGGCGCTCGCGCTCGCGTGGCTGTTCCGTTGGGCGCCTGTGCGGGCTCGACTTCGAGCGCAGGACCGATGCGCCGGGATTCGAGCTCTCCGGCCGGATCGCGGTGCGCTACGGCGCGAGGCCGCGGGCGGGCAGTTGCGCTGGCGCCACGACCGCGATGGCGACGAGATGCTGATCAGCTCGCCGCTCGGCCAGGGCCTTGCGCGTATTCTGCGCGAGAACGAGGCGGTTACCCTCACGACCGCCAATGGCCGCGAGTACCGCGCGGCCGACGCAGAGGCACTCACCGAGCGCGTGCTGGGTTTTCGGGTGCCGCTCGCCGGGCTCGCGGACTGGGTTCGGGGCGGCCGGCGCCTGAGGCGCAGGGCCCGGCGCGCGCGCGCCGCGATGCCCAGGGACGGCTCGCGGTGCTCGAGCAGGCGGGCTGGCGCATCGAGTATCTTGCCTATTCCGAGGTGCCCGACGATCGCGGTCTGCCGACGCGCCTGCGGCTGACCTACCCGAGCTCGAGCTGCGCCTCGTCATCGCCGAGTGGCACGCGGTGCAACGGGGGGAAAAGCCCCGTGAAGTGGTACGCGGCCCCCGGCAAGCTGAACCTCTTCCTGCACGTGCTCGGACGTCGCGCCGACGGGTATCACGAGCTGCAGACCGTGTTCCGCCTGATCGACCGGGCCGACCGCGTCGGGATCGCGCCTCGCGACGATGGCGAACTGAGCCGTCTCGACGCCCTGCCGGGCGTGCCGCCGCGGACGATCTCTGTCTGCGTGCGGCCGCGTGCATGAAGGAAATCGCACTCGCGCGCGGAGGATCGGCGGTGGCGCGCTCGGCGCCGAGATCGCGCTCGACAAACGCCTGCCGATGGGCGCGGGACTCGGCGGGCGGATCGTCGGACGCGGCGACCGTGATGCTCGTGCTGAATCGACTTTGGAATCTCCAGCTTGGGCGCTCGGCACTGATTGCCGACGCTGCGGGACTCGGTGCCGACGTGCCGTTTTTCCTGTTTGGCCGCAACGGCCCTGGGCGAAGGCATTGGCGAGCGGCTGCAGCGCCCTCGATCTGGCGCCGGCCTGGTACCTGGTGCTGGTACCGCCCGTGAGCGTGTCGACGGCGGAGGTCTTCGCCGCGATCCGATTGACAGCGACACGAAACCCTCAAAATTACGCCCTTTTTTCAGGGGCTTGGCCGAAACGACCTTGAAGCCGGTCGTGACTGCCCAATACCCCGAAGTCGCGGCGCATCTGGACTGGCTCAGGCAGCATCGGCCGGGTGCGCGCATGACGGGTAGTGGGGCGTGCGTGTTCGCGGAGTTCGAGTCGGCCGCAGATGCGCGTGCCCTCCAGTCGGCACTGCCGGCGTCGATGCACGGGTTCCTCGCCGAGGGACTTGCGCGTCACCCGCTGCACGACTGGGCGGATGATTGAGGTCTGTCAGGACAGTACAACTGGGGCGTCGCCAAGCTGGTTAAGGCACCGGATTTTGATTCCGGCATTCCTAGGTTCGAATCCTAGCGCCCCAGCCAACCGAATCACCTGGCCTCGGTCGCGACCGACGGCCGCTTTTTCGCCGGCACAGGAACATCGATGACGAACCTGCCGCTCGAACGCTTGATGGTGTTCACCGGGAAACGCGAATCCGCGTCTCGCGCAGGACGTCGTCAAGCATCTGAACATCGGGCTCGGGCGCGCCATCGTCGACCGTTTCTCCGACGGCGAGGTGCTGGTCGAGTTGCTGGAGAACGTGCGCGGCAAGGACGTGTTCGTTCTGCAGTCGACCTGCGCGCCGACCAACGACAACCTGATGGAGCTGCTGGTGATGGTCGACGCGCTGAAGCGCTCGTCGGCGGCGCGCGTCTCGGCGGCGATCCCGTACTTCGGCTACGCGCGCCAGGACCGGCGGCCGCGCTCGGCGCGCGTGGCGATCAGCGCCAAGGTCGTCGCCAACATGCTGACCTCGGTCGGCGTCGCGCGGGTGCTGACGATGGATCTGCACGCGGACCAGATCCAGGGTTTCTTCGACATGCCGGTCGACAACATCTACGCCGCGCCGGTGCTGCTGGGCGACGTGTGGAAGCAGCGCTACGACGATCTGATCGTCGTGTCGCCCGACGTCGGCGGCGTGGTGCGCGCCCGCGCGCTCGCGAAGCGGCTCGACTCGGATCTCGCGATCATCGACAAGCGCCGTCCGAAGGCGAACGTCTCCGAGGTGATGAACGTCATCGGCGACGTAGCAGGCCGCACCTGCGTGATCATGGACGATATGGTCGACACCGCGGGCACGCTGTGCAAGGCGGCGCAGGTGCTCAAGGAACAGGGCGCGACGCGGGTGGTGGCCTACTGTACGCACCCCGTGCTCTCGGGCGACGCGGTCGATCGCATCGCGGCGAGCGACCTGGACGAGCTGGTTGTGACCGACACGATTCCCGCTGCGCGAGCGATGCGCTGGCCTGTAGCAAGATCCGCCAGCTTACGGTTGCCGGCCTGCTCGCCGAAACGATTCTGCGAATCTGCACCGAGGAATCGGTGAGTTCGCTGTTTATCGAATAGACAGATTTTTCCCAACCCCGTCTGTGCCTGGTCGCGGGCCTGGCGGATCTGCAGAGGAGCACACGATGAATATCGAAGTCAATGCGCAAAAGCGCGACGCGCAGGGCACGGGTGCGAGCCGCCGCCTGCGTCGCGTAGACAAGGTTCCGGGCATCGTCTACGGCGGTAACCGAACGCCGGTGAAAATCGAGCTCGATCACAAGGAGATTCACCGGAATCTGACGCGCGAGGCCTTTCACGCTTCCATCCTGACGCTCAAGCTCGATGGTCAGGATGAACAGGTTCTGCTGCGCGCATTCAACATGCATCCGTTCAAGGCGCGCGTGCAGCACGTGGACTTCCAGCGCGTCTCGAAGGACAAGAAGATTCACATGAAGGTGCCACTGCACTTCGTCAACGCCGAGATTGCGCCCGGTGTGAAGGAACAGGGTGGCGTGGTCGAACCATGTGATGAACGACCTCGACATCAGCTGTCTGCCGGACGACCTGCCCGAGTTCATCGAGGTCGATCTCAGCGCACTGGCGGTCGGCAACTCGATCCACGCGCGCGAGCTCGCTGTTGCCCAAGGGTGTCGAGGCGGTGCTGCACCGGAACGAGAACCCGGTGGTGGTGACCGTGATCCTGCCTGCGCTGGTGACCGAGGAAGAGGTGGTGGCAGAAACCGCGGAAGGCGCGCCGGCTGCCGGCGAGGTGCCGACCACGCAGCAGGGCGCCAAGCCCGAAGAAGGCGAAGGCAGCGAGGACGAGGACAAGGGCAAGGGCAAATAGCACGCCTCGTTCAATCACCACGCTGCGGCGGAAGGCACCGAGCCTTCCGCCGCTTTCATTTGTCCCGTTTCTCTTGTTAAGGCATCGACATGCCCGCCATCCGCATTCTTGTCGGTCTCGGTAATCCCGGCACGCGACTACGAGCGCACGCGTCACAACGCGGGTTCCTGGCTGGTCGAACGCTTCGCCGCGCGCGATGGCATTACGCTGCGCAACGATGTGCAAATACCAGGCGCTACGTCGGGCGCCACGCGCCGAGCGGCGCGTGGCTCCTGCTGCCGCAGACCTACATGAATGCGAGCGGGCAAGTCGGTGCATGTTTCTCGCGCGGCTTTTTCAAGATTGCGCCGACCGAGATTCTGGTGGTGCACGACGAGCTCGACCTTGCGCCCGGCACGGCAAAGCTCAAACAGGGCGGCGGCGTCGCGGGTCATAACGGGCTCAGGGACATCGCGGCGCGCATCGGCATCGAACGATTTCTGGCGCCTGCGGATCGGCATCGGGCACCCCGGCGACCGCAATGTGGTGGCCGATTACGTGCTCAACAAGCCCACCCGAGGACCGCGCAGCGATCGATCAGTCGATCGACCGCGCGCTCGACGTGCTCCGGGCAGTGCGGCTCGAGGGCGACTTGCGGAAAGAGGCGGCGATGCTGAAGCTGCACACCAAGGACCAAAGCTCAAGAACATGAGCCTCAAATGCGGCATCGTCGGCTTGCCCAATGTCGGCAAGTCGACGCTTTTCAATGCGCTGACCAAGGCGTCAATCGCGGCGGAGAACTACCCGTTCTGCACCATCGAGCCGAACGTCGGCATTGTCGAGGTGCCCGATCCGCGGCTGGCGGAGCTCGCACGCATCGCCAAGCCGCAGAAGGTGATCCCGGCGGTGGTCGAGTTCGTCGACATCGCGGGGCTGGTCGCGGGCGCGTCCAAGGGCGAGGGGCTCGGCAACCAGTTCCTCGCCAACATCCGGGAGACCGACGCAATCGCGCACGTGGTGCGCTGCTTCGAGGACCCGAACGTGGTGCACGTCGCAGGCAAGATCGATCCGGTATCCGACATCGAGACGATCAATACCGAACTTGCGCTCGCCGACCTGGCGACGGTCGAGAAGCAGCTGGCGAAAAACGAGCGGGTTGCGCAGCACCGGGGGCGACAAGGACGCGCAGCGTCTCGTCGCCGTGCTGCTGAAGGTGCAGGCGGCGCTGAACGAGGGGCGGCCGGCGCGCTCGGTCGAACTTTCGCGCGAGGAGCACGCGGTGCTGAAGCCGCTGTTCCTGCTCACCATGAAGCCGACGATGTACGTCGCCAACGTCGCCGAGAACGGGTTCCGGGGCAATCCGCTGCTGGACGCGGTGCAGGCGCACGCGATGCAGGAGGGTGCGCCGGTGGTGGCGATCTGCGCCGCGATCGAGGCGCAGATCGCCGACCTCGCCGATGAGGACAAGCAGCATCTTTCTTGCCGACATGGGCATGGACGAACCGGGACTGAATCGCGTGATCCGCGCGGGCTACACGCTGCTCGGCCTGCAGACCTACTTCACCGCCGGTCCGAAGGAAGTGCGTGCCTGGACCGTGCAGGTGGGTGCGACCGCACCGCAGGCCGCCGGGGTCATCCACACCGACTTCCAGCACGGCTTCATCCGCGCCGAGGTGATCGCGATCGACGACTACCTGCGACTCCAGGGCGAGCAGAAAGCGAAGGAAGCCGGGAAGATGCGTGTCGAGGGCAAGGAGTACGTCGTCCGCGATGGCGACGTGATGCACTTCCGCTTCAACGTCTGAATGTCCCCTCTGGTCCGGGGCGGTGCGTTGATGTTTGGTCGGAAATAGCTCGGTTCGTCAGAGCGCCGGGACGACATCGTATTGATCCAGCATTGCGCGCACCGCGTCAGTCGAGTTGAACATCAGCACGTCCACAATCGAAAGGTTGGGCACGAAGGAGTCGCCGAACTGCGGGTACTCGATCGGCCGTGGGCGCAAAAACTCCAGTCGAACCGCTTCGGCGCCAAATGCGACCCCCGAGTACAGGTCCCGGCCACCGATGGGATTGACGTACCGGTCGGCCCCCATCGCCTTGCACAGCGCCAGGACCCGCTGCCCGGAGGTGAGGCTGTGGTCGATCGGGATCGTCGACGACACCACCAGGGGCGTTCGAATCTCCAGGGCCTCGGCCATCACGACGAGGCTGTGATGCACGTACGCGAACAGGTTGCGCAGCGGGCACTGCACGACGCGTTCGACCACGGGAAAGGCGGTGGCGAAATATGGTGCCCGGCGGTACGCGGCTTCGAGCGACCTGAGCAGTTTGCCGCGATCGTAGTCGTCAGCCACCTCGCGGTCGGCCACGTTCAGGTGGTCAGAGTCCTTCTTGAGCGGCACCGTGAAGTACGCATCCGCCCCCTCGCGCAGGAAGCGGTTCCGATTGATCCATCCCCTCTTCGTGTACTGAATGTTGTCGTACACGACGAACCGATCCGCCAGGGCCATCAATTGCCAATAGCCCATATAGGGTAGGAAGTACGGTTGCATGATGGCGAGCGTCATGCCCGAACGATCACGCGCCCGAAGACGATCCTCGAGCGCAAACCAGGACGATGCTCGAACATAAGTCGGGATAGAGCTGCCCCAGCTGATAGCAGCCTTCGAGGTATTCCTTCGAGATGATGTCCGTGGCGAGCAACCGATCCCACTGGAAGTTGGCAAGGGCCTTGAAGAAGACCCCCGATCGGTGCATGACCGTCAGGCCCGCCGCCCGCGCATCGCGCTCCAGCGTATCCAGCGCGTAGGTGATGCGGTGCCCGTGTTCGTGCTCGGCGGGCGTTACTGCCGCATTGTGTGCAATGAGGCCCATGCGCACGGCGATCTGGCGGGACGCAGCATTCGCGTTCGGGCAGGCGAGAAATAGTCGACCCGACTCGGACAACCACTCCTGATTGACGCGTGCCAGCACGCCGACAGGGTCATCCAGGTGCTCGAGCACGTGGGTGAGGACGATATTGTCAAACCTGCGGCCAAGGGCGACCGTCTCAAACCTGCCGTGGACGATTCGCACGGCTTCTCCAAGGGTTGCGCGGGAGGCTTCGACGGCCTCTCCCGACGCCTCCACACAGGTGATATCGGTGAAGTGCTCGATCAGCCTTCTCGTAAAGTCGCCGCGGAAGCTTCCCAGTTCGAGGACACTGCCGCTGTTGAAGAACGGTACGAAGGACCGCAGGATGAACGGGTGCATCACCTCGAGATCAAAGGTGTACGCGTATTGATGCCCCAGGGCATCCTTTTGTTCGCGGTCGTAGTCTCGTTTGCCGCCCGCCATCTATCGCTCCATTTCCGCCACGCCAAATCCGTGACGGCCAAACTCGTTGCCGTTGTACAGCAGATAGATCCTATCGTCGCAGCGAAATACATGCGGGTAACACAACATGTCGCAATCCCAGCCCGTATCGGAGCACTCGATTCCCGCCTGCGCGTCATCCCGGACCCAGTCCGTCAAATCCTTGGAAAACGCGTATCCGATCCGATAACCCCGGTTTCTGTTGGTGCGGAAATCGACGGCATGCCGGTAACAGAACCACATGTGGTAGCGGTCGTCGAAATGAATCACCGTCGGCAGCGCCTGGCACTCATCCCCGCCAAGCCGGTCGCCGACGATCGGGCGACCCTCTTTGCGCCACTGTTTCCCGTCCACGGATGTGGCATGGCCGATCTTGTAGACACGTTCAGGCTGGCCTGTCGCCGGATCTTCTATCCATCGGGTGCCATAGACGTACCACATATGAAAACCGCCGAAGTCGGCGACAAACGCGTCACCCACCAGGAAGGGTTCGTGCAATGAAGACGTGAGGATCGGCCCGGGGCCCAGCCGCTCGAACGTTCGCCCATCGTCGTGGCTCAAGCACAGGCCAATCGATGCATCAACCGGGACTGAGACGCGCCGACTCCAACCGGTGCTGTAGCCGTAGATCAGATCGCCGACCCTCAGCACATTGAACGGGAAAATCCCGTGCTCATCGAAGCAACCCCGCTCACCGAGATTGACCACGGTCCCAAGACTTGTCCCGACAACGCGGCGCAGCGCCTTGTCCATGTCGACGAAGGCCACGTGGCTCAAGGGTTTACCGGTCCGATCGAGGGTTCGCGTCGAATAGTAGATCCTCACGAAGTCGTCGAACACCAATGCCTGCGGAGATTGCGCGAACCCCGCGGCAGCCGGCGCGCGCTCGGTGGGGGTGAAGATCCGGCCCAGTTTCTTCCACTTCATGCCCGATCCAGCCCGCGCCGTGCGCTAGAAATGTCCATCTAACTTCGCCAGACCAAACCCGTATTTCCCGACCTCGTTGCCCTGGTAGAGCATGTAGACCGCCTCATCCAACCCAAACACATGCCCGTAGCTGACGGATTCGGCATCCCACCCGCTCTGCGACACATCGAGTCCGGCCGTCGCATCATTGCGTGACCACGTCAGCAGATTGGTGGAGCAGGCATAGCCAATCCGGTATCGCCTCGAGGCGTAATGCCGGTACGAGAAGAACATGTGGTACTTCCCATCACGCCAAAACACGTCCGGGCTCGCCTGACACTCATCGTCGGTCGATGGCGTTTCGATGAGATCCTGGCCGTAGGGCACCCAGGTCAGGCCGTCTTCGGACGTGGCGAGACGAATCCTGTATACGGGTTCGGGCTTATCGTCACCCGTCCATCGTCTGCCCGAGGCGTACCAGAGGTACCAGCGATCATTGAATCGCCGGACCTTCGGGCTGCCCAGAACGTACGGTTCATCGACGCTATGGGAAAGCACGGGACCCGCGCCGACCCGGACGAAGCTGTCGCCGGCGTCGTGGCTGACCGCGACACCGATGGCCGCGTCAAACGGAACCGACTCGCAGCGGGTCCACCCGGCATAGTAGACGCGAAGGTCCTCGCCATCCCTTACCACGGACGCAGGATAGATCCCGAACTCGTCAAAGGCGCCCTTGGCACCCAGGGGCATGACGGGGGCGCGACAGACATTCACCACCCTGAGAAGGTTGCGTCGGTCGAGGTCTACGAACGCCAGATAGCTTAGGTGCTGTCCTTGTGGATCCGCAGCCGGCCGCGTGGAAAAGTACACCCTCACGGTATCGGGAAACACCAGCGCCGATGGTGCCTGCGCATACTGCTTCATCCAACCGCCGTTTCCACCGGTCGTCGGATCGAAAACCTGCCCGAGCTTGATCCACTTGAACATCGCGACGGCCGCCTCACGGTCGGCGCAGGTTGTGCGCCCCCGTCTTGAGGCCGCCATAGTAGTAGTCGTTGAAGCCGGCCTTGTGCATCAGGTCGCAGACACGCTGAACGTCATACTCAGTTCGATGGAGAGAGAAGCCGCCATCAAAGACGGCAAATGCCGCGCGGGGGTCGTTATCCCTGGGTTGTCCCACCGATCCTGGATTGCAGTAGGTTTTTCCTTCCGCGTAGTGGCAAACCGCCTGAATGTGGGTGTGTCCGGATGCAAACCATTGGCCGTCGAGTCGGGCGAAGTACTCCGCAGAGGGCTTCAGATACTCGTCGATCGGATCGGTCCACCCACCGTGGACGAGATGGAGACCATGGACTTTCCGCTGGACGGGAAAAGACCTCAGCCACGCCATGTTGTCCGCTGTGATCACCGTGCGCTGGTACGCCAGGCAATCATTTACGCTCTGCGATCTCGAACAAAAACCACCGCTTGCCATGTACCAATCATGGTTCCCCATGAGACAGGGTATCTCGCGTGTCCGGAGCGCCTCGCAGCATTCGTTGACTTGCGAGTAGTAACCCACGACATCGCCCAGACAATAGACTTCCGATACGTCTAGGCGATCCAAAGCAGACAGCACCCGCTGCAATGCTTCGTAGTTACCGTGAATATCAGAGATCAATCCGATCATCATAGAAGACTAGATCCTCGACGTAGCGAACCGCCCGACCCCGGCGAATCGAGGGCGGCGCGGGCTTCACGTTCTTCAAAAAATAGTCAATTGCCATTTGCGCTTCGTTGTAACCGAAGGCGGCTCGGATCGAGGTCGACGACGACAACCTCGGGTTGATTTCCAGAAGCTTGTAGCCGTCATGGTGCCGTCTGAACTGGAAGTTTGTCGGGCCCACGGGCGCGAAGCAGCGGCACAACGCCGAAACGGCCGTCACGACGTCCTGAGGTTCAACCACCTGAGCTTTCTCGGTGAACCCCTCGGACGACAACGTCCTCTTCAGGGAGATGCTCGAAAAGAACGACCCCTGTCCGTCACCGAAGGCAGACGTCGTGTATTCCTCGTCATCGGTCCCAACGATCGGCTGCGCCATCAGCACGGGGCCCACGTCCGAACGGTACCTGTCGAATGAAGCGCGGTTGTCCACTCGTACGATGCCTCGTGCGCCGTACGCGCGACGCGGCTTCAGCAGAAAGGGTAGGCCAAACGAGCTTTCGAGAAATTGGAAGTCCGGCACAAGCGATGAATCGATCGCATAGGGCGTGCCGAACGCCTTCAGCTTCTCGTAGAAGCGCCACTTGTCCTTGCACAAGGAAATGAGCGCGGGGTTATTCAGCAGGATCTTCGCGCCGCTGTGCTCAATCTCTGCAATGTGGTTCACCCACTTGTACAGATCTGCCTCGATTCCAGGTATCACCAAATCGATTTGGTGCTTCGAGATCGTCGACAGCAACCAGGACAGGTAGCCGTCGTCGGCGGTGGGAATCGCGCGCTCGAAGACGTCACAGAAAGCCGGTGCGACCGAATCATCGACGATCGCCGTACCAATCAACCGCAGATCCGTCGGTGCCTGCCGGAGCGAACGCAGGACACCGTAGCCGACGATGCCGCTGGCCCCGGATACAAGAACCGTGATCATCGCGATCGAAAAAGCGGCGCAGGCCTGCGTCGAGAGTGCACCAGCACGGTCATCCCTTATTCGACGGATACGCGCTCGATGCCGAAGGCAGGTGACTGACCTCCGCCAGAAGCCCGCAACAGAGTTCCGGGTAGCCTATTCCGGTTTCACAGAGGGCGCTAATGATTCGTTGGTCCAGGTTCAAAGAAATCATCTGGTTCGTGGCGAATGGCTTGAGATAGATCCCTTCCATGCGCTCGACGCGGCAACCGGCACTGGTGATCGCGCGGGTCAACGAATCTACGGTGTAGTAGCGCTGGTGACCGAGAAGGGTGTCGTACTGGCTCAGTGCCTCGAGATCCGGGAGCAATCCAGCCAGCTGTCCCAGTCTTCGATTGAGCGCTTCGGCGTTCGGAACCGCCACAAACATTCGCCCGCCGATTGCGAGAAAGTTCTTGTATCGAGTCAGAATTTCGGCAGGGCTGTTAACGTGCTCAAGGACAAAGCCGAGCGCGATCACATCAAACCGCTCGTCCGACGCGAATGCCTCGAAGAGGGTCTCGACGATCTGGGCACGGTGATCGGGGAAGCGACGTTTGAAGTTGGCCACGACGGCCGGCGATCCTTCCAAGACGACATGCCGCTCGAAATGCTTCGAGAACAGGTCGGTGGAGAATCCATGTCCCAGGCCTAGCTCAAGGACCGACCGGGCATGGTTCGCAAGCCGCGTGATTCTTTGAGGATACCAATTGAGCAAAATCTCGTTGTCGAAATCGTAGATGCTCTGGCCTTCATATGCCTTGATGTGCTTGTCCAGAGAATCGGTCATATGCATCCCATGCTGTCCAGCGCGCTCACTGTCCGGTCTAGAAACGACACGCGAGGATTTTGCGCGTGGCATCGGCGAAATTGCAACGCCGGTCACTCGGGCGCTTATGCGGGCGGGTCCCGCTCGGCGAGCGCAGGGGCCCGGCAGCCCGGCTGCTCGGGCCCATTGCTGCAGTCGCAACGTAAACCGTGTATTGACGGCGGCAGACGCTGCGCCTAGTTTGCCGGGACGCGCCCGCGTTGGCGCGCGCGCCGTGCCCCGACCCTCAAGCCCCGCCGCCTCCGGAGTTTCGCTATGAGTGCAGACGCCGACCCGCCCGCCGCCGCCGCAACCCCCGTCGGCGACAGCACGATGGTGCCGCTGTATTGCAATCAATGCGTGTGCGGCCCCGACCTGTTCAAGGTCGAGGTCAAGGATGGCGTCGCGCTGCGCATGACACCCAACTTCGATCTGGAGGGCATCCATCCGGCCGGCGGACGCATCTGTGTCAAGGCCTATGGCCTGGTGCAGAAGACCTACAACCCGAACCGCATCACGCGGCCGCTGAAGCGCACCAATCCGCAGAAGGGCAGGGCACACGATCCGCGATTCGTGCCGATCTCCTGGGACGAAGCGCTCGAACTCGTCGCCGCCAAGCTGAACGAGATCCGCGCCAAGGGCCTGCGCGACGAGGAAGGCTATCCGCGCGTTGCCGCGAGTTTCGGCGGCGGCGGCACGCCGACGCGCTACATGGGGACGTTCCCGGCGTTCCTGTCGGCCTGGGGTGTGCTCGACCAGGGCTACGGCTCGGGTCAGGGTGCCAAGTGCTTCCACTCCGAACACCTGTACGGCGAGTTCTGGCATCGCGCGTTCACAGTGGTGGTGGACTCGCTCAACTGTGACTACGTGATCAATTGCGGCAGCAATCATGAAGCCTCCGGTGGCGTTACGGGCGTGTGGCGACAGGCGGACGCGCGCGCGCGCGGCCTCAAGCGCGTGCAGGTCGAGCCGCATCTGTCGGTGACCGGTGCGCTTTCGGGCGAATGGGTGCCGATCAAGCCCAAGACGGACGCCGCGTTCCTGTATGCGCTGATCCACCGCATTCTCATCGAGCGCGCGTGGCGTGAGCTGTGTGACGTGCGGTTCCTAAAGGAGGACACGAATTCGCCCTACCTCGTCGGCCCGCACGGCTACTTCGTGCGCGACAACGCCACCGGCAAACCACTGATCCAGGATCTCGCCGACGCCACGGCCAAGCCCTACGATGCCGTGATCGCCGACGCAGCCCTGGAGGGGATCTTCAACGTCTCCGGCTACGAAGAGGGTCCCGACGGCGAGCGCTGGGTGCATGCTGCGGTCGAGGCCCGACCGTCATTCGAGCTGCTGCGCGAACACATCCGCCAGTACACCCCGGAATGGGCGGCGGCCGAATGCGACGTGCCGGGCGAGACGATCCGCCGCATCGCCGACGAGTTCGTCGCCCACGCGCGGGTGGGCGCCACGATCGAGATCGAAGGCCAGACGTTGCCGCACCGCCCGGTGGGCGTGATGCTCGGCAAGGGCGTCAACAATGGCTGGGGCGGCTATCACGCAATGTGGGGTCGCACCCTGCTGGCCTGCCTGGTCGGCGCGCTCGAGGTGCCGGGCGCGACGATGGGCACCAAGGTGCGCCTGAACCGTCCTGCCGACAATCGCCTGAAGAGTGCGACGCACGGCGAGGACGGCTTCATGCACTATCCGTTCAATCCCACGACCAAGGATGCGTGGCAATCCAAGCCGCACATCCGCAACGCCTACAAAATGCTGGTGCCGCTGTCGGCCAACTCACCGTGGTCGGCGGCGCTGGGCCCGGCGCACCTGCCATGGCTGTTCCAGCACAAGGCGCCGAAGCCCTGGCCACGCCAGACGTTGCCGGAGATGTGGATCTGCTACCGCACCAATCCGGCGATCTCGTCGTGGAACGCGCCCGAGGTCGCCAATCGCATCGCCGAATTTCCGTTCACGCTGGCATTCGGCTACACGTTGGACGAGTCCAACTGGATGGCCGACGTCATCCTGCCCGAGGCCACCGATCTCGAGAGCTGGCAGATGTCGCGCATCGGCGGCACCGGATCGGCAGAGCAGTTCTGGCGCCATCAGGGCTGGGCGTTGCGCCAGCCCGCGGTCGCGCCCGCCGGCGAGTGCAAGGACATGAGCGACATTGCCACCGAACTCGCGCAGCGCACCGGCCTGCTGCGCGCATACAACGAGGCCATCAACCGCGGCTCTGCCGCCATCACCTTGCGCGGTACCGCCTATGACTATGCGCTCGACCCGGACGTGGCGCACAGCGCGCGCGAGATCTGGAACGCGGTCGCCAAAGCGGCGAGCCACGACGTCTCCGGTGGTGCCGAGGTGCGCGACCTCGACTGGTTCGCCGACAAGGGATTCATGGTTCGCCCGTTCTCGCAGCTCGAGTGGTACCTCTACCCGTGCATGAAGGCGCAGGGCCTGCGCTTCGAAATGCCGTACCAGGAACGCATCAAACGGCACGGCGAGCAGCTCGAGCGCCGGCTGCACGAGACCGGCATCGAATGGTGGAACGCGCAGTTGAAGGAATACGAGGCGCTGCCCGGATATCAGCGGTTCCCCGACATCTGGGAGCACTACGCGACCGAGTTCGGGCGCGATCCGCAAGAGTTTCCGCTCTGGGCGCTGACGGCACGCAGCATGCAGTACGCCTGGGGCGCGAACGTGGGCCTGCCGCTGATCCGCGAAGTTGCGCAGAACATCGCCGGACACGACGGCGTCATCATCAATCGCGCTACCGCACGAAAGCTCGATATCGCCGATGGCGATCCGATCGTGCTCGAATCCGCGAGCGGCAGCACGCGCGGCCGCGCGACGCTGCGCGAGGGCATCCGCCCGGACACCGTGCTGTTGATCGGACAGTTCGATCACTGGGCCACGCCGCTCGCCAAGGACTTTGGCGTCCCGAGCCTCAACTCGCTGACCGATCTTGCGCTGTCGCTCACGGATGCGACCGGCAGCGGGGCCGACATCATGCGTGTCTCGGTGAAGCGGGCCGCCGCATGAAACGTTACGGCATGGTGGTGGATCTAAACCGCTGCGTGGGTTGTCAGACCTGCACGATTGCCTGCAAGCATGCGAATGACACCCCGCCCGGCGTGCAATGGCGTCAGGTCCACGACATCGAGCTGGGGCGCTTCCCGGATGTCGAGCGCCTGTTCCTCGTCACTGGATGCCAGCACTGCGCCGAGCCGCCCTGCGTACCGGTCTGTCCGACCGGCGCAACGCGCCAGCGCGAGGATGGCCTGGTGACCATGCATTACGACAGCTGTATCGGCTGCGCATCCTGCGCGGTGGCCTGCCCCTACCAGGCACGCACCATCGGGCACGAATCGAAGGGTTACTACGGCGCGCAGACGGCGCAGGAAACGAGCACCGCGCACGCAGATCGCGTTGGCGTCGCCAACAAGTGCAGCTTCTGCATCGAGCGCATCGACAGCGCAGAAACCACCGGACGCGTGCCCGGCGTCGATCCCGACGTCACGCCGGCCTGCGCGGTTTCATGCATCACGCAGGCGATCCAGTTCGGCGATTTCGCCGATCCGCAGAGCACGGTGTCGCAACTCGCGCGCGAGAACCGCAGTTTCCAGATGCATGCCGAGCTCGGCACCGACCCGCAGATCAAGTACCTCTACGAGGTGCCGAACGCGACGCCGGGTCGTGCGTCCGAACCGGCGGACGTCGACGACGAGAGGCTCTCCGACCTGGCCAATCCGCGCGTCGGCGCACGCCAGACGTTCTGGGACTACCGCGCGGCGATGAACTTCATCCTCGGCGGCATGGCATCGGGGCTGGTGGTGATGGCGTGGCTGGCGCAGGCCGCCAGCCTGCTCGCGCCGGGGTCACTGCCGGGCGTCAACGCGGCCGCCGCAGCGCTGATGGCGATAGGCCTGTTTTTCGTATTCCTGAAAATCGGCCGCAAGCTGCGCTTCCTGTACGTGCTGCGTCGTCCGCAGACCTCGTGGATGACGCGCGAAACCTGGTGCGTCGCCGTGTTCTATCCGACGGTAGCGGCGGGGCTGCTGTCGGCGTCCGGCGCGTTGCAAGCACTGGCCGCGTTCGCCGCGGCCGGCTTCCTGGTTTGCCAAGCGCGCATCCTGCATGCATCGAAGGGCATTCCCAGCTGGCGCGCCCCGCTGATGCCGTGGATGCTGATCGCCACCGGATTGCTGGAGGGACTCGGCCTGCTTGCCATCGGCGCGGGGACCGGCGCGATCGCGCTGGCACCGTCGTCGATTGCCCCCGCCGGCATCCTGCTGGCGGGCGTCAATGCCGTGCTGTGGTGGCGCTACCGGGCGACGGCCAAGGCCGCGGGCATCGGCCCGCTGTCGCGCGCGGACCTCGCCGCGGTTACCGCCCCGCTGCACTTGGTCGGGCATCTCATGCCAGCGCTGCTGTTCGCGGCTGCGCTTGGCGCGGGCAGTTGGCCGGCGGTCGCGGCGATCGCGGGGTTGAGTGCGGTGGCCGGCGGCGCGCTGTGGAAATTCATCGTCGTCACCCGTGCCTGTCACCAGCAGGGCTTTGCGTTGCCGATGATGCCGCAACGCGGCTCCGGCACGCGCGCTGCGCCCGTGCGCTACGCGATCGGCTGAATGGGCGCGCGCCGCGGCGCGCTACAGGATTTCGGCCAACGCGGCGCAGACCGTGTCCACGTCCTCCGCGGACAGTGCGGTGTGAAAAGGCAGCGAGAGCAGCCGCTCGCTGAGCACTTCGGAAACGTCGAGCGATCCAGCCACCCCGACCCCGGCGAAGGCTGCATGATGATTCAACGTCGGGCAATACCAGCGCCGCGTTTCGATTGCGCGCGCCGCAAGACGCGCCTGCACATCGGCGGCGCGCAGGTCCGCAGGAAGCCGCACCGGCAGTATCGAGTAGGCGGCATCCACGGCGCGTGCCTGAAGTTGCAGCGCCGGGCAGCGTCTCGCGAGGACGTCGACGTAGGTCCGATGCAACTGCTGCCGGCGGTGCTGCCGCGCGGCCCATCCGTCCAGCGCGGCGAGTGCGACCGCGGCGTGATACTCGGACAGTTTCCCGTTCGTACCCACCGAGGGCACTGCGCCGCTCGATAGGTCGATGCCGAAATTCGACAGGCGCCGCAGCTCGGTCGCGAACGCGGGTTCGGTCGTCACGACGAACCCGCCTTCTCCGGCGCCGAGACTCTTGGTCGCATGCAGGCTGAAGACCGCGGGATTGCTGCCCGCGCGCGTCTGGTTGCCGTACGCGCCGGCCGCATCAACAACGACCGGGATGCCGAGTTCCTGCGTGAAAGCGTCCCATTCATCCACTGCGGCTTCGCAGCCGTAAGTCGCCACCGGCATGACGGCAGCGACGCGTTGGGTGTCGACGAGCGCGCGCGCCATATCGGGCGTGAGGAGCCAGCGATCGCTTGCGACGTCGCAGAACACGGGCTCGTGCCCTGCGCGCATGATCGATGCCGCGCTCGCGACGAACGTGAGCGCCGGCACCAAAATGCGGGATCGCGCGGGCAAGTGCAGCGCGAGCAGCGCGAGTTCGAGCCCGAGGGTTGCGTTCGCCACGCTGACCGCGACCGGCGTGCCGCGCGTGGCGTCGAAGCCCGTCGCAAGTCGCGCCTCGAGCTCGCGCGACAGGGGACCGAAGTTCGTATACCAGCGCGCCGCGTCGATGCGCTCGAGATAGGGCGTGAGCTCCGCGTGCGACGGTAGATCGGGAATCAGAAGCGCGATTCGCTTCATCGGGGCAGGATAGCAGGTTCGCATCGGTACCGATGTCCGCGCGCGCGCGTCGAACGATACGGTCACCGTCACTCGGATTCTAGAGCGCCCCCAACGAACGACGTTCGCGGTAGAGTGCATCGAGCGCCTCTGCGAGCGCGGCAGTGGGCCCGGTGTGCTCGAACAACGCGGGGCTCGCGGCCAGAATGCGCGACCGCAGATCGGATTGGTAGTCCTTGTCGCGCGCGATGCGCAGTGCAATGCGGGTGTATTCGGATGCGCTCCGTGCGACGCATTCGAGGATACCGAGTTTGGTGTAGGCGCCCAGCGATGGGCGGCCGCGTTGGAACTCGGACGGCAGCGTCACGATCGGACAGCCGGAGCCCAACGCAAAACAGGCGGTCGTACCGGCGCCGAAATGAAAGCTGTCGAGCACCACATCCGCTGAACCGAGGATGCGCATGAAGCGTGCAAATTCGGCCCAAGGCTCGAACAGGATGCGCCGATAGACATCGCCAAGCGATTGCTTCAGGCGCTCGCGCAGGGCCGAGTTCCACGCCGGGGTCGTGCGCTCCTCGAAGATCAGCACGTCCGCCGCGGGATCGGTCTCGAGGATCTCGCGCAGCGCAGCGTCGAAATCTGGATGGAGTTTCTGCAGCTTCATCGGGCAGACGTATAGATTGCGGCGCGGGTCGAGACCGAGCTCCTCGCGCGGCAACGGCGGCAGCCGGGGCGGCGGCGTCATTGCGCAGGGCAGATCCTGCAGCAGGATGAGGCGCTCGGTGTAATGCGCCTGCGCACTGGCTTCCTCGAGCAAGGCACTGGAAATATAGGCGTCGATGTTTGGAATGCCGGTGGTCAACGGATGTCCGCCGAGCGCCACCTGAACGGGTGCATAGCGGCCAAAGGCCAGGAAGGTGGTGAAGGGATCCATGCCGATGTCCGTATGCACCACGATGTCGAGCACACGGTCCCCAAGCGCGCGCTGTGCGGCGGCGAGATCGTGCGGCAGCGTGTCTCCCGGTGCAAGGACCGAAACATCAAACTCGGCGCGCGCCCCAAGTGCCTGGATCATGCGCGCGTACGAAACCGAGACCGAGTGCGCACGCCCGAGATGGCTCGACACGAACCCGACGCGCAGACGGTCCGGCGCGGCCTGCGCCGCCCCGCAGTGCGGCGCCACGTAGCCGAGCATCGGGCTGGCCTTGAGCAGCACGCGCGCGAGGACTGCCTGTGAATCGCGTTCGTTGCGTCCCTGAAACGCGAGATAGAAGTTGGTGATGTTGATTTCGACGGCAGGGTTCGAAATCTCGAGCCGCGCTTCGTCCAGCGCGTGCAGGCCCTCGAGATAGGCCGCACGCGCGGCCTCGAGGTGCTCGATCGAACGCAGAATCGGCGGCAGCTGCATGAAGACGCGCTTCACGCGCAAGGCGTCGCGGCCGCAGGCCCGATACGCACGCTCCAGCCACGGCAACGCGTGCTCGGGGTAGCCTGTCAGGTAGAACAGGTCCGCTGCCTGGGCCTGCAGCGCGGCATTGTCCGGCGCGAGGCCGGCCGCCATCAGGCAGGCACCGAGCGCTGCGGCGTCGCCATCGCTTCGCGTGCGTGCGCGTTTGGCCTCGTCGACCACGCGTCGCAGCAACTGGGGGTCGCGCGCAGCAGCCTGTGCAAACGCGGCACGCGCGGCGGTCTCGTCTCCCGTCGCGCGTCGGAAGGTCGCGAGTAGTGCGAGCCCGAGCGCCCCGCCCTGACCGCCGGCGCACAGTCGCTCCGTCTTGCGGCGCGCCTCGTCGAACCGGCCCGCGTGGTACAGGGCTACCGCGGATTGCACAATTTCGCGTTCGCCGGCGCCCATGGGCGCGAGGTCCGCCTCCGGCAGCGGCAGGCAGTGCTCCGGCGGCGTGGCACTGCGTCCGCGCGTCAGACGCGCGGCGAAGTCACGGAACAGGGCGGTCAGCATGGCGCGCCAAGGCTAATTCAGTCGGGCGATGGTCGCAAAAGCAATTTCATCGCGCGTCGGCCGGCGTCAGCGCTGCACCGAAACGGCCTCGGTGCGCGCGGGCCACAGGCCGCGCGCGATCGCGCGGCGGCCATCGAACACGAGATAGCTTTGTGCGCCATAGTGCGGCAACGGCCGATGGAGTGCAGCGAGCGCGGCGGTGTCGCGAACCGAAACGATTGCGATCGGCGTCGCACCCGGTTTGCGCTGAACGGTCCAGACCTGCGCCGAGCCGCGGCCCTCGAGTTGCGCAGGACGTCGTGCGAGACCGAGCCGCGAGAGTGCCGCGTCGACGTCGGCGTGCGAACCGATGATCAACAAGGGGCCGTCACCGGGATCGGTGAGATCGACGCGGTGCGCGGGTGCTTCGAAAAAACGTTCTGCCAGCCGATCGGCCGCCGCGTGCAAGTCGTTCGCGTCGGACACCACGGCGACGCGCGGCGCGCGCGCAAGAATCCATTGCCGCAGAATCGGCGGCAGCTGGTTCGGATCAAGCACCCGCCACAGGCGCAGGTTCGGATCGAGGCGGACGGTCTCGGGCGGCGTGTCGAGCGTCACGCGCACTGTTTCCTGCGCCTTCGATAACGCGACCCAGCGTGTCGTCGGCCCGGCGTCGCTCCGGAATTCCAGCGCTACGCGCAGAACGTAGGGCGGTCGCGCCTGTTCGAGCCTGAGGTCGACCGCGTTGCCTCGCGCGCGCGCGGCGACGAGTCGCGGCGCCGGCGCGTCCGCACGCTCGATCCATTGCGCGAAAAACGCACCAAGATCGCGTCCCGAGACAGCCTCGAACGAACGCTGCAGATCGTGCCACGCGGCGCTGTGAAACCGGTGTTGCGTCCAAAATTCACGCAACCCGCGATCGAAGGCGTCGTTGCCGATCGCATCACGCAGCATGAGAAAGACCATCGCCGCCTTGCCGTAGCCGGTGGCGGCATCCCGGGCGTGTGCACGCGAGCGGAATGCGCTGAGCGGCTTGGCGGCGCCGGGCGGCAGCGCGGCGAAATCGCGCAGCCAGCCCAGGCGCATCGCGCGCGCGGCCTCGGCCGAGGCCTCTTCCTTGTACGCGTAGTCGGCCATGAACGTGGTCAGACCTTCGGCCCAGTTGCCGCTCGCGGCATCGACGTAAACGCCATTGCCCCACCAGTTATGCAGCACCTCGTGACCGAGCGAGGTGGCACGGATGAAGGGCAGGCGCAGCACGGTCTCGCCGATGTAGGTGAGCGTAGGCATGCCGAAACCGGTGGGCAGCGGGCTTGCGACGACCGAGAACGACGCGAAGGGATAGGCGCCGATGCGCTTCGAATAGCGCTCGAGGTAACGTTGGCTGTCGTCGAGGTAACCCTCGGCGACCGAATCGAGCGCAGGCGTGAAGTAGGTGCGCAGGCGTAACGGCGTCGCGTTGGGACGTTGGACGATTCGCTCGCGCACGACGTACGGACCGGCCATCAGATCGATGCCGTCGGTCGGTGTGCGCATCTCGAAAGTTGCAACATTGCGTTCGCCCGCGCCCGTGGAAACGGTCTCCTGCGTCAGATCGCCGGCGACGAGGCCGCGTTGGCCCGCAGGCAGCGACAGGCGAACGCGATAGGTGAAATTGACGCCGGGCCAGGGTGCCCACGCACTCGCGGCGGACAGAAAGCTGCCTTCGGACGCCGCCATCGGTGGCAGGGCGCGCAGCACGCGGCGGTGGTCGGCGCTTCGCTCGAGGCGGGGGAGCGTGCCCGCGTAGGAAAGACGAAGCACGCCACCCGCTTTGGCCAGGCGCCATTCGCGCATTCCGCGCGCGACCGATCCGCTGCGGAAAAGAATGGGCTTCCCATTCGCGCTCGCCGACGCGAGCGTGAGCGTCTCGTGCAGCACGACCGTGCGGATCCGCGCGTCGCGCAGTTCAGCGACAACGTGCAGGGCGCGCGTGTCGGGGTCGAGACGTACGTCGAGCTCGACCTGCGGGGGTGCAGCCTTCGCGCAGGCAGCAAAGAGCAGCGCGACCGCGAGCGCCGCGCGCGAGCGCAGCGCCATTACTTCGGTTTCGCCGGAGGGAACTTGATGACGAGATCGAGCGTCTCGGCACCGCGCTGCAGCCGCATCGGCAGCCAGGTACCGGGCGGCTGCGCGCGAATCGGCGCGATGACCGATGCGAGGCCGGTGACCGGCACGCCGGCCATGGTCACGATCACGTCGCCGGCACGCAGGCCCATGGATGCCGCAAGGCTGGCCTGTGTGACGCCGACGATCGTTACCGTCTTGTCCTTCTGCTCGAGGCGCACGCCAAGGCGCGGGCGTGGCGGCGGTACGGCGCGCGGGCGCGCCAGGGCGAACACCGCATCGGCGAATCCGGTGCGAAGCGCTTCGCAGTCCGCCGGAACATCGATCGGCAGCAGCGTTGCGATGCGCGTGACCCCGAGATCGTGCAGCTGATACGCGATACCGAAGCCCTGGCTCAGGTGGCCGCTGCCCGCGATCCCCACGACGAGCGGCGGGCGAGCGCCTGGCGCGCCCGAGCGCCGGGTCGCAATGGCCTCGGCCATCGCGCGGTCCCAGGTGGTCTGCGACTCGACGAAACGCTGGAACGCGGGATCGTCCTGCGACGGCTTTGTACCGTCTGCTTTCTTGTCGAGCGGGTGTGCGCGATAGATCTCGAACAGGGCCGCGCGGTATGCCGCACTCGCCGGCGCGGGGCGCGACACGCCTTCCTTGCGCGCATCGGGCACGGCGTTCCAGCCTTCGGCGACGATCGCGCGTGTGAGGTCGCGCGCCACGTTGAGCGCGAGCATCGGGATGCGGTAAATGCGCGCGAATTCGAACAGCGGGAAATAGAGTTGCGCCGGAAAACCCCAGACCTTCTCCCACTGGACTTCGGCAAGAAACGCCGCCGCGTCCAGTTCACCCGCCACCCAGCGATCGAGCACCGGCTGGACGCGGCGCGGAAACGCTTCGAAGCCGATCACCATGTCTGGGCGCAGCGCGTGCAGCGCGGCGAGCGTATGCAACTGCCAGCGGTGATGGTCCGCCGCGTCGTGCTGCTCGCCGAGCAGGACGACGTCGCGCCCTGCGGCATCGTTCAGGACGGTCGATGCATCGACTGCGCGCGGAGCGGATCCGTCGAGCACATACCATGCCCCCGGGCGGGCGCAGTCGGACTGCGCTTTCGCGTGCTTCGAATCCGTCGTGTGGGCCTCGTTATGGGGTTTCTCGGCCGTCGTCGGTTTGGCTGCGCAGGCGGCGAGCGCGCATGCGAGGACCGTCGAAGCGATAAGGCGCACGATCACGGCCGGGCGAGTCCGTACGTCTAACGGACCAGCGCCTCGACGCCCGGATCCTGCGGAACGACGCGCGTGGCACGCCGCCGCTCATGCTCCACCAAGTGGCGCTTGCGCACGCGGATCGCGTGCGGTGTGACTTCGACCAATTCGTCGTCTTCGATGAATTCGATCGCGGTCTCGAGTGTGAGGCGTACCGGTGGCGTGAGCAGCACGTTGTCGTCCTTGCCCGAGGCGCGCACGTTGGTGAGCTTCTTGGTCTTGATCGGGTTGACGACCAGATCACCCGAGCGGCTGTGAATGCCGACGATCGCGCCCTCGTAGACCTTGTCGCCGGGCGAAACGAACAGGCGCCCCCGTGCCTGCAAGTTGAACAGCGCAAAGGCGACGGCCTCGCCGTCTTCCTGCGACACCATGGCGCCGTTGCGCCGCCCTGGAAACTCGCCTTTCCACAGGTCGTAGCCGTCGAACACGTGGCTCATCAATCCGTTGCCGCGCGTCATGTTCATGAACTCGCCCTGGAAGCCGATCAGGCCACGCGCGGCGACGCGATAGTCGAGCCGCACGCGCCCCCGTCCATCGGGGGCCATGTCGACGAGGTCGCCGCGTCGCAAGGCAAGCGACTCCATCACCGGACCCTGGTGCGCCTCCTCGACGTCGAGCGTCAGCATTTCGATCGGCTCCTGCAGGACGCCGTCGATGGTTTTCGTGATCACGCGCGGCCGGCCGAGCGCCAACTCGTAGCCTTCACGGCGCATGTTCTCGGCGAGGATCGTGAGGTGCAATTCACCGCGTCCCGAGACCAGGAAGACGTCCGCGTCCGCGGTGTCCTCGACGCGCAGCGCAACGTTCGTATTCAGCTCGCGGACCAGGCGCTCGCGCAATTGCCGGCTGGTGACGAAACGCCCGTCGCGCCCGGCCAGCGGCGAGGTGTTGACCTGGAAGTTCATGATCAGGGTCGGCTCGTCGACCTTCAGCGCAGGCAGGGGTTCGGGCTGTTCGGGCGCGCAGAGCGTCGCCCCGATCGCAACCGCGTCAACGCCCGTGACCTGCACGATGTCGCCCGCGCGCGCCTCCTCGAGCGCCACGCGCTCGAGGCCGCGAAAACCGAACACCTGGCCGATCTTGCCGCGTAGCGGCGCGCGGTCGGGATGTGCGACGACGATCTCCATGCCAGGTGCGAGGCGACCGCGCCGTACGCAGCCGATGCCGATCCGTCCGACGTAGCTCGAGTAATCGAGCGCCGCGATGCGCAACTGCAGCGGGCCATCTGCGTCGATGGCCTCGGGCGGCGGCACGCGCTCGAGAATGGTATCGAACAGCGGTCGCATGTCGCTGCCGCGCTGATGCGGTTCGAGCGCTGCCCAACCCTGCAGCGCGGAGGCGTAGATGATCGGGAAATCGAGCTGGGCTTCGCTCGCGCCGAGCCGGTCGAACAGGTCGAAAGTGTGGTTCACGACCCACTCGGGGCGCGCACCGTCGCGATCGACCTTGTTGACGACGACAATTGGATTCAGACCGAGCGCCAGTGCCTTGCGGGTGACGAAGCGCGTCTGCGGCATCGGACCTTCGACCGCGTCGACCAGCAGCAGCACGCCGTCGACCATGCCGAGCACGCGCTCGACCTCGCCGCCGAAGTCGGCGTGGCCGGGGGTGTCGACGATATTGATGTGCACGCCAGCGTAATCGATCGCACAGTTCTTTGCCAGGATCGTGATGCCGCGCTCGCGCTCGATGTCGTTCGAGTCGAGCACACGCTCGGCGATGCGCTCGTGCGCACCGAAGGTGCCGGACTGGTGCAGCAGCTTGTCGACGAGCGTCGTCTTGCCATGGTCGACGTGCGCGATGATGGCGACGTTGCGAACGTCGCGTTCAGGACGGACTGGGCCTACCGGAGGCGGCATGGGGGCGACACAAAAAGGACAGTATTCTATCAGTCGCTGCAGCGGAAACGTCAGCGATCCGTCGATACAACGTCAATCCACCTCGGTCTGCGTCACCGGATCGGCGAATATTTTTCCGAGCGTGACCACAAACGGCATCACCGCCGCGCCCTCGAGCAGGCCCTGCGCCGTCATTTCCCGGTGCAGCGCCGGGAGATTGTGCATCGGTACCGAGGCGTAGAGGTGGTGCTCGATGTGGTAATTGACGTGGTGGGGAAACAGCAGCCAGGCGAGCCACGCCGGGCACTGGTTGGTGCGCGCCGCGGTGAGCGGCGAGCGCGTGTCGCTCACCGCGCCATGCTCGCAGATGGCGCGCAAACGCAGAATCGCCTGCACCACCGTGACAAGCGGCAGGATCCACAGCACGAGGTATTCGACGAGAACGCCGCTCGCAGCCGCGACGCCGAGGGCGGCGAGGTGCAGGCCGATCACCCAGCGTCGGTCTCGCACCGCCTCGGCATGGAGGCGCGGTGCGGTATCGGCGAGCGGGCGCAGGGCGATATTCGTGTCGCGGTTCAACGCCGGCGCGCCGAAGAAATAGGCGTAGGTCTTCCAGGCCGTCAGGCCGGTAAGGTCCTTCAGCAGCTTTTTCGCGAGGTACGCCTTGCCGCGCGGATAGCCGCCGTGCAGCGCGGTGTCCGGGTCGAGCGCGCCGTACAGATTGTTGTGATGCAGGCGATGCACCACGCGGTAGGTACACATCGACAACCCGGCGAGCGTTGCACACAGGCGGCCGGCGAGATCGTTGGCGTGGCGCGAATCAAAAAGCAGGTAATGTGCGGCATCGTGCGCAATGACGAACAGCGCGTGCTGACGCGTGCCGATGACGATCACTGCGGCTGCGATCACCCAGGGGTTCGGCCAGTAGGCGAGCGCAACCCCGATCGCGGCGGCGATGATCGCGAGATCGTGGGCGATCGCGCGTGTCGCGCGCCAGGCTGAGCGCCGGGTGAGGCGCGCGACCGCAGCCGGCGCGAGCCTGCGCCGGACGTCGTCCTTGAATTCCTCGCCGGGTGCCGGCGCGGTCATGCCCTCAGCTGTCCAGCCCGGCGATCATCAGGTACTTCACCTCGAGGTACTCGTCGATGCCGTACTTCGAGCCTTCGCGCCCGAGCCCCGATTGCTTCACCCCGCCGAAGGGGGCGATCTCGGTCGACAGGATGCCGGAATTGGCGCAGACCATGCCGGTTTCCATCTGTTCGGCGACGCGGAAGATGCGGCCCACGTCGCGGCTGTAGAAGTAGCCCGCAAGCCCGAACTCGGTGTTGTTCGAGAGGCGAATCGCGTCGGCTTCGGTCTCGAAGCGGATGAGCGGCGCGACCGGGCCGAAGGTTTCCTCGAACGAGACGATCATCTCCGACGTCACGCCAGTAATCACGGTCGGTTCGAAGAACAGGCCGCCCTTGCTATGGCGCTTGCCACCGAGCATGACCTTGGCCCCCTTGCCGAGGGCGTCCGACAGGTGCTGCTCGACCTTCTGCATGCCCTGCTCGTCGATCAGCGGACCGATCACGACGCCGTCCTCGGTGCCCGCGCCGACCTTGAAACCCTTGACCTTCTCGGCGAGCTTGGCGGCGAAGGCGTCGTACACGCCGTCCTGCACGTAGATGCGGTTCGCGCACACGCAGGTCTGTCCCGCGTTGCGGTACTTGCTTGCGATCGCGCCCTCGACCGCGGCGTCGAGATCGGCGTCGTCGAACACGATGAACGGTGCGTTGCCGCCGAGCTCGAGCGAGAGCTTTTTCACCGTGTCGGCCGACTGACGCATCAGAATCCGGCCGACTTCGGTCGAACCGGTGAACGAGAGCTTGCGTACCGTCGGGCTCGCGCATAGCGCCTTGCCGATCGCGGGCGCCGAAGCCACGCTGCCGGTCACGATATTGAGCACACCCTTGGGAATGCCGGCGCGCTCGGCGAGCTCGGCCATCGCGAGCGCCGAGAACGGCGTTTGCTCGGCGGGCTTCAGGACCACCGTGCAGCCGGCCGCGAGCGCGGGTCCGGCCTTGCGCGTAATCATTGCATTCGGAAAGTTCCAGGGCGTGATCATCGCCGATACGCCGATCGGCTGCTTGATCACCAGGATGCGACGGTCGGCCATATGCGAAGGAATCACCTCGCCGTAGGTGCGCTTGCCTTCTTCCGCGAACCATTCAATGAACGACGCGCCGTAGGCGATTTCGCCGCGCGCCTCGGTCAACGGCTTGCCCTGCTCGGCGGTGAGGATCTGCGCCAGATCCTCCTGGTGCTGCAGCATCAGGTTGAACCACTTCAGCAGGATCGCGTGGCGCGCCTTGGCGGTCTTCGCGCGCCACGCCGGCCAGGCGCGATCGGCGGCGGCGATCGCGCGCTCGGTCTCGGCTGCGCCCATGTCAGGCACGGCGCCGAGCGTCTCGCCGTTCGCCGGGTTGGTGACCGGGAAGGTTGCGCCGCCGTCGGCGTCAGTCCAGGCGCCGTCGAGGTAGGCCTGGGCGCGGAACAGTTTCGGATCTTTGAGCGATACCGGTGGCAGGCCGGCTTGGTTGGGCGCATTCATGGTGGGTCCTCCTGTTGCGCTGTTGCGCTGCAATGCGGAAATTCTAGCGCTGCCAGAGCGGGGGAAACTCGCTAGTTCGATTGTTTGGGTACCAAACTTTACGATTGACACGCTTGCAGCCCACTGCCTAGAGTGTAGCGAAAGCACCAGTCTAATGAGGGGCATTGTGCGAAGCGGGGCGTGTCATGGGACACCCGTTCGGCGGCAGTTGCCTAGTGACATCTGCCTGCGCAGTACGCGGAGCCCAGATCGATAACGGAGGAGGAAGAAATGAGACGCAGATCAATATTTCGGTTGGCGGTCGCCGGGGCGTTCCTCGGTGCGCTGTCCCTCAACCCGGCGCAGGCCGCCGACGTCATCAAGATCGGCGCGGTCGGGCCGAAAACCGGCCCGCTGGCGGGCGGCGCTGCCGTGACGCACTGGCCGAACTTCAAGCTTTGGGCGACCCAGGTCAACGCGCGCGGCGGGCTGAAAATGAAGGGCGGCAAGCGGCGCAAGGTCGAGATCATCGAGTACGACGACCGCACGAATCCGGGTGAGACGATCAAGGCGGTCGAGCGTCTGGCCACCCGGGACAAGGCGGATTTCATCGCCGCACCCTACGGCACCGGCCTGACCCTTGCCTCGGCGCCGGTGTTCGCCAAGCACGGTTATCCGCTGATTGCGGTCGCCGCGATCACCGACAAGATTCCGCAGTTGACGAAGCGCTACCCGGACATTTTCTTCACGCTCGGCAATACCACCGCGTTCGCCGATTCGGTCGTCAGCATCCTGTCGAAGATGCGCGCGGACGGCACGATCGGGTCGAAAATCGCAATGGTGAACGTGGCCGATGCGTTCGGCATCGAGCTCGCCGAATCGGCACGGCCGATCTTCAAAAAGGCCGGCTTCAATATCGTCTATGACAAGTCCTACCCGCTTGGTACGCAGGACCTGTCCACCATCGTGAAGGGAGCGAAGGCGACGAATCCCGACGCGTTCATCGCGTGGTCGTATCCGCCGGACACCTTCGGCCTTACCGCGCAGGCGAAGATCGAGAACCTGAACGTGAAAGCCTTCTACACCGCAGTCGCGACCGCCTTCCCGGTCTATGACAAGAAGTTCGGCAAGTCGGCCGAAGGCGTTTTGGGTGCGGGCGGCGTCAATCCGGATGCGCCGGCAATGAAGGCCTACCGCGCCGCGCACCAGAAGATTGCCGGCAAGACCGCCGACTATTGGGCGAGCCCGGTGACCTACGCCGCGCTGCAAACGCTTGAGCAGGCGATCGAAGCGGTGGGCAGCACCGACCGCAAGGCGGTGACGGCGTATTTGAAGAAAGGCACCTTCAAGACCGTCATGGGCACCTGGAAGTTCAACAATCAGGTGATCGATCAGTTCTGGACCGTGGGCCAATGGCAGAACGGCGTGTTCTACGGCGTGAACTCGACGGGCGCATCGGGCGCGAAGCCGGTCGTCGCCAAGACCGGCTGGTAGCCTCTACACGTCGACCTGCGGGTCGGTAAAAAGACCCCGGTGTGGCGTGACCGCACCGGGGTATTTTTTATTCTGAGTACCCCATGGAGATTCTGACGATCGGCATCCTGCTTGGGGCGACCTACGCCCTGATCGCGATGGGGCTGAATTTGCAGTACGGCGTGGCGCGGATCATGAATCTCGCCAACGGTGAGATGCTGGTGGCGGGCGCCTTCGGCGCGTTCTGGGTGTTCACGGTGCAGAAGGTCAATCCGTACCTGGCGCTGCTCTTCGTGGTGCCGGCGGCCTTCGGGCTCAACTGGCTCATCTATCGCTTCCTGCTGCGGCCGCTGGTGCGCCGGGCGAGGAATCGCGGCATGCTCGAGGTCGACAGCATTCTCGCAACCTTCGGCATGAGCTTCGTGTTCGTCGGCATCATGTTGACGGTCTTCGGCGGCGAGTTTTTCACCTATTCCTATCTTTCCGAACCGTTCGTCATCTTCGGCAGTCCCTACGGGCTGAACAAGGTCGTCGCATTCGCCGCCGCCGTCGCGATCTGCGGGCTGCTCTACCTGGGGCTGAACCGGACCCGAACCGGCATGGCAATACGCGCCGTGGCGGTCGACCCCGCCGCCGCCGGCCTCGCCGGGATCGACGTGCCGAACATGTCGACGTTCGCGTTCGCACTCGGCGGTGCGGTGACCGCGGCAGGCGGCATCATGCTCAGCACCTTCCTGACGCTCGACGCCTCGATCGGCGTCGTCTTCACGATGAAGGCGCTGATCATCGTCATCATGGGCGGCGTCGGTGACGTACGCGGGTCGATCATCGCGTCGCTGATTCTCGGGCTTACCGAGACCGCGGTGGCGAGCCTGATCGATCCGGGACTGACCTTGGCCGCCGCCTATCTGCTCTTCGTGCTGGTCCTGCTGTTCAGGCCGCAGGGCCTGTTCGGCCGGCGCCCGTCATGACGCGGCGTGAAATCAGAAACACACTCCTCGCGGTTGTCGCGTTCGCGATCCTCCCCTGGCTGCCGTTTCTGAAGGACAGCGGCTATCTCCTGTCGCTCGCGATACCCATCGCCATGTATACCGTGCTGGCAACATCCTGGGCGCTGTTTTCCGGGCCGACTCACTACATCTCGCTCGCCACGGCCGCGTTCTACGGCGTCGGTGCCTATGTGGTGGCGGGGGGGATCGGGGTAGTCCCCTATGCGGTGCTGGTGCTTCTTGCCGGTGTTGCCGGCGCACTACTCGCGGCCCTGGTCGGCTTGGCCACGCTGCGTCTGTCCGGCGTTTACTTCGTCATCTTCACCCTCGGACTGGCGGAAATGGTCCGTCAGCTGGTGACCTGGGTGCAGAACAATTTCACTGGCAGCCAAGGTCTTTACGTGCTGACCGATATCACCGAGCGCATGATCTACTGGGAGCTTCTCGTGCTGGCGGCGCTGGTGTATCTCATCGGCTGGATCGTCAATCGCTCGCGCCTCGGCTTCGCCATGCGCATCATCGGCAACGACGAACGCGTCGCGGCGCACGTGGGGATTCATTCAGCGCGTGCGAAGGTGATTCTGTTCGTGATCTCGGGAGTCTTCGCTGCGGTCGTCGGTGCGGTCATGGCGCCGCGCTTCACCTATATCGAACCGAGTCTTGCGTTTTCGCCCGAGCTCTCGTTCCAGGTCGTCATCATGGCCTTGCTCGGGGGCGTGCATCGATTGTGGGGTCCGCTGGTCGGGGTGATTCCCTTTACCCTCTTGTGGGAGGTGATCGCGGCAAGTTTTCCGACCCAGACGGTGTTGCTGCTCGGCGTCGCGTTCCTGTTGATCGTCTACTTCATCCCCCACGGCGTGGTCGGCCTGATCGAATCCTGGGTGCGGCGGGCCGGCGACGGCCGGGGTTCACGCGATGGCTGAACAGAAGGTCCTGCTCGACGTGCAGTCGGTCAGCAAGCTGTTCGGCGGTTTGCGCGCGGTGGACGACGTGAGCTTCATGGTGCGCGAACACGAGGTCATGGGTCTCATCGGTCCGAACGGGTCCGGCAAGACGACCATGATGAACCTCATCTCTGGTGCGCTGAAGCCGACCGACGGCGACATCTATCTGGAGGACCGGTTGATCTCACAACGGTCGGTTCGACAGATCGCGACCGCGGGGGTCGCGCGAACATTCCAGCTCGTTCGCCTGCTGCCGTCGCTCAGCGTGGTGGAAAACGTGATGGCAGGCGCCGTGTTCGGCCACAAGCGTCTCTGGGGCCGTGAGTTGCAGAAGCATGCGATCCGCCAGCTCGAGCGCGTCGGCCTGGCGCAGGCGACCCACGCGCCGGTCTCGGCGCTGACCTACATCGACGAAAAGCGGGTTGAGCTGGCGCGGGCGCTTGCCTCCGATCCCGTGATCCTGCTGCTCGACGAATGGCTGGCCGGACTGAACGCGACCGAGATGCAGACGGGCATCGAGCTGGTGCGCAGTCTGCGCGACGACGGCCGCACGATCATCGTTGTCGAGCATGTGATGGATGCGATCCGCAGTCTGTGTGACCGCTGCGTCGTAATGAGCAGCGGCGCCAAGATCGCCGAAGGAACACCGGAGGAGGCGCTCTCGAACCGCGAGGTCGTGCGCGCCTACCTCGGGGACGCCAATGCTTGAAATTCGCGGCCTCTCGGTGTCCTATGGATTGCACCGGGCGCTGGACGACGTCGCGCTGCAGATTGCGCCCGGCGAGATCGTCGTCATCCTCGGCGCCAACGGCGCAGGCAAGACGACACTGCTGAACGCGATTGCCGGGGTCGTTCCGGCGTCCGCAGCGAGCCAGATCCTGCTCGGGGGCAGATCGCTGCGCGGCGTTGCGCTGCATGAGATCGTCGAGGCGGGGCTGTCCCTCGTGCCGGAGGGGCGCGCGATCTTCGGTGACCTGACGGTGCGCGAGAATCTGCTGCTGGGTGCCTATGCGCGCCGTGCCAGGCAGAGCGAACGCGAGCACCTGGACCAGGTGTTGGGCCTGTTTCCGAAACTCGCCGAGCGCAGCGCGCAGACGGCGCGAACGATGAGCGGGGGCGAGCAGCAGATGGTTGCGATCGGCAAAGCCATGATGTCGGCGCCATCCATCCTGATGCTCGACGAACCCTCGCTCGGGCTCTCGCCGCTGCTGTGCAGCGAACTATTCAAGGTGCTGGGCGAAATCCGCAAGACCGGCGTCGGGATCCTGCTCGTCGAGCAGAACGCGCGCCAGGGTCTGGCGATCGCCGATCGCGGCTACATCCTCGAAAACGGCCACGTCGTCGGCGCAGGTCCGGCGGCAACCCTGGCATCCGACCCTGCGGTACAGGCGGCGTATCTGGGCGGCGCGGCGACGTCGCCAACCACCAGGCGTTCGCCCAGTGGCAGTGGGTAACGACTCAGCACCGGGCAACCGCGTTCCCGGTCTGAGCGTAATGTACGGGGCCTATGGGGCGTGCGGGGCATTACAAGGGCGAGGCACAGGGTATGGATGAGGTCGCCATCGTCGGCGGTGGCATCTGCGGTCTCGCGCTCGCGCTCAACTTGCACCGGCGCGGCATCGGCTGCACCGTCTACGAGCGCGCCGAGGAGATCAAGCCGCTCGGCGTGGGTATCACGCTGCTGCCGCACGCGATGCGTGAATTCGCCGCGCTGGGCGTGGCGGACGCAATTCTCGCTGCCGGCATCGAGAACCGCGAGAGCTGCTTTTTCAATCGCTTCGGTCAGCTTGTCTATCGCGAGGACCGCGGGCGCTTCGCAGGCTATGCGTTGCCCGAGGTGGGTATTCACCGCGGCCGCCTGCACGCGATCCTCTACGCGGCGGCATGCGAGCGCCTCGGCGCGGCGCGCATCCGTCTCGGCCATCAGTGCATGGGCGTCGAGCAGGACGGCGATGGCGCGACCGTCAGGTTCGTGGCGAGCCCGACGCAGGCGCCGCTCGCGCCTGGCCGGGCCGAGGTCGTCATCGATTGCGAAGGCATCAATTCGGCGCTGCGCGCGCAGTTCTATCCCGGGGAGCAGGTTGCTTTTGCCGGCATCAACACCTGGCGCGGCGTCACGCGCCACGCGCCGATCCTGACCGGGCGCAGCTACCTGCGTATCGGTGCACTGCGCAACGGCAAGATGGTGATCTATCCGATTGCGGACGATGTGGATAGCGACGCCAGTGGCCGCCAGCTGATCAACTGGGTGGCGGAGTACCAGCGTGATGACTTCGAGCGCAACGACTGGAACCAGGCCGGGCGGGCGGAGGATTTCGTGGGCCTGTTCGAGCGCTGGCGTTTCGACTGGCTCGACGTGCCGGCGCTGATTCGCGACGCCGAACAGATCCTCGAGTATCCGATGGTCGACCGCGATCCGGTCGAGCGCTGGACCTTCGGCCGCGTGACACTGGCTGGTGATGCCGCGCACCCGATGTATCCGCGCGGATCGAACGGTGCGGCGCAGGCGGTGATCGATGCGCGTACCGTTGCCGACTGTCTTGCGGGCGCAGCCGATCCGCGCGCTGCGCTGCGGGCCTACGAGGCGGCGCGGCGGGACGCGACGGCGAAAATCGTGCGTACCAACCGCGCCCATCCGCCCGATGTCATCATTGCCACGGTCGAAGAGCGCGTGGGTGATCGGCCCTTCGACGACCTCGAGCGCTATGTCACACAGGACGAGTTGCGCGCCCTGTCGGAGAACTACAAGCGCATCGCGGGATTCACCGTCGCCGATGTTGGCGCATCATCCCCGCGTCAGAACGTCCCCGGATAGGCGCCGCCGTCCATCAGGAAGTTCTGCCCGGTGATGTAGCCGGACTGCGCGCTGCACAGGTAGGCGCAGCAATCGCCGAACTCGTCGATGGTGCCGAAGCGCCCGGCGGGATTCGCCTCGGCGCGCACCTTGGCCAGTTCCTCCGCCGTCTTGCCGGTGCGCTTCGCGTTGTAAATGAAGTTGCCGCGCAGCCGGTCGGTGTCGAACGGCCCCGGCAGCAGGTTGTTGATGGTCACGTTGCTGCGCACAGTCTTGCGCGACAGGCCGGCGATGAAGCCGTGCAGCCCGGTGCGCGCCCCGTTCGACAGGCCGAGCTCCGGAATCGGCATCTTTACCGCGCCCGAGGTGATGTTGACGATACGCCCGAACTTGCGCTCGATCATGCCATCGACCACGGCCTTGATGAGCTCGATCGGCGTGAGCATGTTGGCGTCGAGTGCCTTGATCCAGTCCTCGCGCGACCAGTCGCGGAAATCGCCCGGCGGCGGGCCGCCAGCGTTGTTGACCAGGATGTCGACCTGGACCGCCGCTTTGAGCGCCGCCGCGCGCCCCTCGGGCGTGGTGATGTCGCCGGCGACCGCGATGACCTTGACGCCGCTTGCCTTGCGGATTTCCGCCGCGGTCGCTTCGAGCGCTTCCGCCCCGCGCGCAGTGATGACGAGGTTCACGCCGTCGCGCGCGAGCGCCATCGCGCAACCTTTGCCGAGTCCTTTCGATGCTGCGCATACGAGCGCGGTCTTGCCGCGAATGCCGAGATCCATGATCGTCCTCCTGGGTTCGAGTGGGCGGAATTTACCGCGCCGGCGCGATCGCTGCTGCGGGCCGGAGCGAAACGAGCAGCACCCCGCCAATCACCAGCAGGCCGCCCACCGCTTGCAGCCCGGTGAAGGGCTCGTCGAGCCCGAGCGCGCTGGTGATCGCCACGCTGACCGGCCCGACCGCGCCGATGAGGGCAAAGTGGTTCGCGCCGATGCGGCGCAGCGCCTCGGCGACGAGGAATACGGGCAGCACCGTGCTGAAGGTCGCCATCACGATCGCGTAGCCCCAGACGGCAGCGGGCAGATCGAGCGCAGCGAGCGGTTCAAGGAGAAAAAACTGCAGTACCGCGGGCGCCGTCGCCACCACCATCGTGTAGGCCGTGAAGCGCAGCGAGCCGATGCGCTGCACCAGCTGGCTGCCGGCGACGAGGTAGATCGAGTAGCACAGCGCCGAGCCGAAGATGAGCAGCGCGCCGAACAGGAACGCCCGTCCCGCCGGCGTCGCCTCGAGCTGCTGCGAGACGACGAGCGCGATGCCGAGATAGCTCAGCGCGAGCGCCGCGAGTTCGCGCTGCGTCGGGTGCTTGTTGAGGAACATGAATGACAGCAGCAGCACCAGCGTCGGGTAGAGGAACTGGATCAGGCGCCCGATCCCCGCGCCGACGTGGACCAGGCCGAGGAAGTCGAAAAAGCTCGCCAGGTAGTAGCCGATGAAACCGAGCCCGACGACGCCCGCCCAGTCGCGCGCGGTGAGCCGCGGATTGGCGTTGCGCAGCCACCAGGCCATGGCAAGAAAGAACGGCAGGGCGAGCATCATGCGCAGGAACAGGAGCGTCACCGGCCCGACCGGGTGTGCCGCGTAGGCGAGCTTGATGAGGATCGGGCGAAACGAGAACGCGATGACGCCGACAAGGGCGAAGGCCACGCCCCAGGCGCGCTGCGATGGGTTCAACGACTTTTGCCGCCGAGGATCGAGCCAAGCACGCCGCGCAGGATCGAACGCCCCAGGCCCGATCCGATCGAGCGCGCGGCGCTTTTCGCCATGGACTCCAGAATGCCCTGCGACTGTCTGCCGCCGCGCGGGCCGGTCTTGCCGAACAGGATGTCCGAAATCACGCTGCTCTCGCCGGGCTTTTTGCCGGTGACAGGTGCGGGCGCCGCCGTTTCGGAAGCCGCGGCGCGCGCCTTGAGCTTCTCGTACGCCGATTCGCGATCAACCGCGGCCTCGTAGTGGCCGTGGATGGTCGAGGACGCAATCACGCGCTTGCGCTCGGCCGCGTCCAATGGACCGAGATGGCTGGCCGGCGGAACGACGAGGGCGCGCTCCACGATCTCAGGCCGGCCCTTCGCGTCCAGAAACGACACCAGCGCCTCGCCCACGCCGAGCTCGGTGATCGCGGCGGCGACGTCCAGCTTGGGATTCGGGCGGAGCGTCTCGGCCGCCGACTTGACCGCCTTCTGGTCTTTGGGGGTGAAGGCACGCAGCGCGTGCTGAACGCGGTTGCCGAGTTGTCCGAGCACCGACTCCGGAATGTCGAGCGGGTTTTGCGTCACGAAATACACGCCGACGCCCTTCGAGCGGATGAGCCGCACCACCTGCTCGATCTTGTCGAGCAATGCCTTCGGCGCATCGTCGAACAGCAGATGCGCCTCGTCGAAGAAGAAGACCAGTGTCGGCATTTCGGGGTCGCCGATTTCGGGCAGGTTCTCGAACAATTCCGCGAGCATCCACAGCAGGAAGGTCGCGTAGAGCTTCGGCGCTGCCATCAGCTGGTCGGCGGCGAGGATGTTGACGACGCCGTGGCCCTTTGCGTCGGTTTGGATCAGGTCCGCGATATCGAGCATCGGCTCGCCGAAGAAGGCATTCGCGCCCTGGCTGTCGAGCGCAAGGAGGCCGCGCTGGATCGCGCCGACCGATGCGTGCGATACGTTGCCGTACTCGACCTTAATGCTTTTGGCGTTCTCGGCGACGAAGGTCAGCATCGCGCGCAGGTCTTTCAGATCGAGCAGCAGCAGACCGTTGTCGTCGGCGACGCGGAACACGATGTTGAGCACGCCCTCCTGGGTCGGGTTCAGGCTCAGCAGGCGCGAAATCAGAAGCGGCCCCATGTCGGAGACCGTCGCGCGCACCGGGTGCCCGGCCTTTCCGAACACGTCCCAGAACACGACCGGACAGGCCTCGAAGGGGAGGTCTACGCCGAGCAGCTTGAGGCGCTCGTCGACCTTGGCATTGCCGCCGCCGGGCTGGGCCATGCCGGACAGATCGCCTTTGACGTCGGCCATGAACACAGGCACGCCGATCGACGCAAAGCGCTGCGCCATGGCTTGCAGCGTCACCGTCTTGCCGGTGCCCGTCGCGCCCGTCACCAGTCCGTGGCGGTTCGCAAGCGCGGGCAGAAGGCAGGATTCGTTCGTGCCGTGCTTGGCGATCAACAGAGGGCGAGCCATGCGAGTCTCCGGAACGGTAAAATTCAAGGCCTACTCGGCAATCTTAACTGAGCACTTCGCCACCATGGCCGGACACAGCAAGTGGGCCAACATCCAGCACCGCAAGGGGCGCCAGGATGCCAAGCGCGGCAAGATCTTCACCAAGTTGATCAAGGAGATCGCGATCTCCGCGCGTCTCGGCGGCGGCGATCCCGCCATCAATCCGCGGCTGCGGCTCGCGATCGACAAGGCGCGCGAGCAGAACATGCCGAACGACAACATTCAACGTGCGACCCAGCGCGGCACGGGCGAACTCGAAGGCGTTGCCTACGAGGAGATCCGCTACGAGGGCTACGGCGTCGGGGGCGCCGCGCTGATCATCGACTGCACCACCGACAATCGCACGCGCTGCGTGGCCGAGGTGCGGCACGCCCTCGCCAAGCACGGCGGCAACCTGGGATCGGACGGCTCGGTGGTGTACCAGTTCAAGCACTGCGGCCAGTTCTTTTTTGCACCCGGCACGAGCGAAGACAAGGTGATGGAGGTCGCGCTCGAGGCGGGTGCGGACGACGTCGCGTCGAATGAGGACGGCTCAATTGAGGTGATCTGCGCGCCGGGCGACTTCGCGACGGTGCGCGAGGCCTTTGCCGCGGCCGGGCTCAAGCCCGAGATCGCCGAGATCACCATGAAGGCCTCGACCGAGAGCGTGCTCGAAGGTGACGACGCAGTGCGCATGCGCAAATTGCTCGATGTGCTCGAAGAGCTGGACGATGTCCAGGATGTCTATACCAATGCCGCGCTCGAGATTGCCTGAGCCCGCTTGAACGCCACCCGCAGTCTGCGCATTCTCGGCGTTGATCCGGGGCTGAGGGTCACCGGCTTCGGCATCATCGATAAGCGTGGTAGCGCATTGCACTACGTGACCAGCGGCTGCATCCGCACGCCCAAGGGCGAGCTGCCCGAGCGCCTCGCCGCGATTCTCGACGGACTCGCGGAGGTGATCGGTGAACACCACCCGGCCGAGGCGGCGGTCGAGATCGTCTTCGTCAACGTCAATCCGAGCTCGACGCTTGCGCTCGGCCAGGCGCGCGGCGCGGCGATCTCCGCGCTGGTCCTCAAGCGCCTGCCGGTGTCGGAGTACACCGCGCTGCAGGTCAAGCAGGCGGTGGTCGGCGCAGGCCACGCGCGCAAGGAACAGGTGCAGGCGATGGTGCGCCGACTGCTGCAGTTGCCAGGCGATCCCAGCCCGGATGCCGCCGATGCGCTTGCCTGTGCGATCTGCCACGCGCATGGCGGGCAGGGGCTCGGGGCGCTGCCGACACGGGGTTTGCGCATGCGGCGCGGCCGGCTGGGATGATCGCGCGCGTCGTGCATCGGATGCACGTTACGCACAGGATGCGCCGCGCTCTGGCATGCTTCGGCGAACGAACCCTGGGTGCCCCGGCATGATCGGACAGTTGCGCGGAACACTGCTCGCCAAGCACCCGCCACAGGTGCTGGTCGATGTGGGCGGCATCGCCTACGAAGTCAACGTGCCGATGAGCACGTTCTACCACCTGCCCGCGACCGGCACCGAGGTCACGCTGCACACCCACCTCGTCGTGCGCGAGGACGCGCAGCTGCTCTACGGCTTCGGCAACTTCGAGGAACGTGCGGCGTTTCGGGCGTTGATCAAGATATCGGGCGTCGGCGCGCGCACGGCGCTTGCGGTGCTCTCCGGGCTCTCGGTCGCCGACCTCGCCCAGGCGGTGGCGCTGCAGGAGAGCGCGCGACTGGTCAAGGTGCCGGGGGTCGGCAAGAAGACCGCCGAGCGGTTGCTGCTCGAACTGAAGGGACGCCTCGCCGAACCGCTGCCTGGCGTCGAAGGCGGCGCCGCGGGACCGAGCGAGGTTGCGGACATCCTGAACGCGCTGGTTGCGCTCGGCTACAGCGAGAAGGAGGCGGCGGCGACGGTCAAGGGGCTCGCACCGGGGGTGGGTGTTGCCGAAGGCATCCGCGCTGCGCTCAAGGCTCTGGCAAAATCCTGACGTGGCGGTCGAAACAGATCGGTTGATCTCGGCGAAACCGACCTCGGGCGAGGAGGCGCGGTTCGACCGCTCGCTGCGCCCGACCTCGCTCGCAGACTATGTCGGGCAGCAGAAGGTCCGCGACCAGTTCGAGCTCTTCATCGAGGCGGCGCGCGCGCGCAACGAGGCGCTCGACCATGTGCTGCTGTTCGGCCCGCCGGGGCTGGGCAAGACCACGCTCGCGCACATCATCGCGCGCGAGATGGGCGTCAACCTGCGCCAGACCTCGGGCCCGGTGCTCGAGCGTCCGGGCGATCTTGCCGCGCTGCTCACCAATCTGGAGCCGCGCGATGTGCTGTTCATCGACGAGATCCATCGGCTCTCGCCGGTGGTCGAGGAAATCCTCTACCCCGCGCTGGAGGACTACCAGATCGACATCATGATCGGCGAGGGGCCGGCGGCGCGCTCGATCAAGCTCGACCTGCCGCCGTTCACGCTCGTTGGCGCGACCACGCGCGCGGGCATGCTGACCAACCCGCTGCGCGATCGCTTCGGCATCGTCGCGCGGCTGGAGTTCTACGCCGCAGCGGAACTCTCGCGCATCGTGCATCGCTCGGCGACGCTGCTCGGCGTTGAAGTCGACGCCGCGGGTGCGCTGGAGATTGCGACGCGCGCGCGCGGCACGCCGCGCATCGCGAATCGGCTCCTGCGCCGCGTGCGCGACTATGCCCAGGTCAAGGCCGAGGGTGCGGTGTCGGGCGCGGTGGCCGACGCCGCGCTCTTGATGCTCGAAGTCGACGTGCTCGGTCTCGACCTGATAGACCGCACGCTGCTCCTCGCCGTGATCGAGAAGTTCGGTGGCGGTCCGGTCGGGGTCGAAAATCTCGCCGCCGCGATCGGCGAAGAACGCGACACGATCGAGGATGTCGTCGAACCCTACCTCATCCAGCAGGGCTACCTGCAGCGCACGCCGCGCGGGCGCGTCGCGACGCTGACCGCCTACCGCCATTTCGGCATCGGTGCGCCGGCGGCGATGCGCGACCTGCTGCCGGACGGCGACGCGCCGGGCGAAGCGGCGGGTTGATCGCCAGGCGCAACCGATCGCTGTGACGACGACCGACGCGGGATCCTGGATCGACCGCGTCGGCTTCCGGCTGAAGGTGCTGCTGTCGGCGGCACCGCTCGCCGTCGTCGCGCTCGCCTATGCGCGCCTGCGGGCGACCGGCGAGCCCTTTTTCGGACTCGATGCCAAGGCGCTCGGCCTGGGCGCGAGCATCGAGTTCATCGTGCTGCACTCGATCGGATTTCTTGGCCTGCTCGCGCTCGTCCGCCCGCCCCGCGCCGAATGGGCGGCACTTAAATGGCTCGCGGTCGTGCTGCTCGGCGCGATGTACCTGAACGCGGCGTACAAGACGGGCGGCCGGCCGGGCCTCGCCCTGTTCCTGTCGCTTACCGTCACCACCTACCTTGGTTTCTTTCTCAACTTCACCACGCCTGGCGCTGCGTTGAGCCTCGCGCTGCGCTGGATCATCAGTACGATGGTGCTCAGCATTGCGATGGCGATCGTCGGCATCGAGGGCGATCTGGACCGGGTGGCCTGGAGTTCGCCGCAGGCGGGCCTGCGTTTCGGGCAGTGGTTTTTCGGCCTGCTGCTCGTAGTCGAGCTGACGGGCCTGTACCACCTGCGCCAGTGGCAGACCTGGGCCGAACCCTTGTCTGCGGTCCATCGCGACATGGTCTCGGGGCAGCGTGACTCCGGGTTGCAGCGGATTCTTCTCGGACTGCTGCCGCTGTTCGGCACGGTGATCGTCTGTGGGTTGCCCTTGTTCGTGGCGCAGGCGCTGGGCGCGGGCTTCTACGCATTTCTCGATCTACCGCGCGGCGAAACACTCGACCAAGGCGTCGCGTGGATGCGTGCACGTGGACGGCTGCACGATTGGGGTCCGGTCGTCGCGACCGGTGCACTGCTTGCCGGACGCTGCGCGCAGATCGTCTGGGTGGTTGGCTCGTTGCGCCCCGATCCGCAGCAGCCGTGGTGGCGCCGCCGCTGGTTGCTGGCGTTACTCGTTGCGGTCGGCGCGGCCTATGTCGCAGTCGGCTGGTGGCATGCATCCGCCGGCCAGATGATCGTCCGCGGCGGGCCGTCGCCCGCGGCGTTGTATGCGAAGTTCGTGCTGGTCGAGATGTTCTTTCTGCTGGCGATGCTGCCGCTGACCTGGCTCGCGATCGTGCGCCGACTGCGCCGCGCTTAACCCGTTTCGCGCGGCGCGACGTTCAATGAGACGTACTTCCCAAGACAAGGAGCGAACATGAAACGGACTTTTGTCACATTCGCCGCCGGGGCCGCGCTGGCGGCGGCCGCGTCCACCGCGCAGGCCTTCTGCGGCTTTTATGTCGGCAAGGCCGACGCGAACCTGTTCAACGACGCCTCCAAGGTGGTCATGGTGCGCGACGGCGAGCGCACGGTCATCAACATGCTGAACGACTATCAGGGCGCGCTGACCGAGTTCGCGATGGTGGTGCCGGTGCCGGTCGTGCTGCAGAAGGAGGACGTGAAAACCCCGTTTCGCGCGGTGTTCGACCGGCTCGATGCCTACAGCGCGCCGCGCCTTGCCGAGTACTACGACCCCAATCCCTGCCATCCGCCGCGCCCGCGCGCGCTGAATGCGCCGAGCGCGGCGCAGAAATCGATGGGCCGCGGCATGATCGCGGAGGACCGCGCCGAGGAACTCGGCGTGCGGGTCGAGGCACAGTACACGGTCGGGCCCTACGACATCGTCATCCTGTCTGCGAATCAATCCGACGGGCTGGAGACCTGGCTGCATGAGAACGGCTACCGCATTCCCGCCGGCGCGTCCAAGGCACTCGCGCCGTACATCCGCCAGGACATGAAGTTCTTCGTCGCCAAGGTGAACCTGGAAGAGCACGCGAAATCGGGCGCGCATTTCCTTGCCCCGCTGCAGTTTTCCTTCCGTACCGAGAAATTCATGCTGCCCATCCGGCTCGGCATGATCAATGCGCGCGGCCCGCAGGATCTCGTGCTCTGGGTGCTAACCAAGAAAGGGCGCGTCGAGACGACCAACTACCGCACAGTGAAGCTGCCGGCGAACGTCGACCTGCCGCCCTATGTAAAGTTCGACGAGACGCACAGCTTCGGGCGCTTTTACAAGGCGATGTTCGACGAGCGCGCCAAGCGCGAAGGGCATCGCGTCGTGTTCACCGAGTATTTCTGGGACATGGGCTGGTGCGATCCCTGCGCAGCCAACCCGCTCACGGCGCAGGAACTCGCGAATCTCGGTGTTGACTGGGCGCGCGGCAACACGCGGCGCGGCGCGCAGGTGAAGCTCACGCGGCTGCACGTGCGCTATACGCCCGAGACCTTCCCCGAGGACCTCGCGTTCCAGGAGACGTCGGATCGACGCAACTGGCAGACGCGCTACGTGCTGCGCCATCCGGCCAAGTTCGATCTCGCCGACTGCGAGAATCTGCAGAATGCGCAGCGCTACCTGGTCGAGCTCGGCCGTCGCCAGGAACGCGAGGCGCAGACGCTGGCCAACCTGACCGGCTGGAATATCGACGCGATTCGCGCCAAGACGCGCGCGGCGCACGTTGAAACGCCGCTGTCGATCGCGCCTGGCGCTGCAGGCACCACCGCCAACTCACCCATCGAGTCGTTTTGGCGCTGGCTGCAAAGCGAAGGGGCGTGAACATGAGACCACAATCGACCGTTCCGTCCATCGGGACCGTCGGGCCGCGCGCGACAGGCCACGGTGCCGGGCGCTGGCGCGCGCTGCGCGGGCGGCCTCGGCCAGCTCGACGCACGGCTCTACCAGATCGCGTTTCTCGCGCTGCTGCTCGGCGCCGGCGTGCTCGCGCGCGATTTCAGCCTCGAGGCGCGCCAGGTCGCGCTCACCTTCGTCGCGGGGATCGCGACGCAGCTGGTGTGGGTGCGCGCACTCGGCCTGCACCGCGTCGGGGTGCTCAGCGCGGTGATTACCTGCTTCGGGCTGGCCGTGCTCCTGCGCGCCGACAGTCTGTGGGTCCATCCGCTCGCCGCCGCGGCCTGCCTGTCTGCCAAATTTCTGCTGCGGGTGAACGGCAAGCATCTCTTCAACCCGACCAACCTCGGTGTCGTGATCGCCGTGCTGCTGCTGCCCGGCGCCTGGATCTCGCCGGGGCAGTGGGGTGCCGATCTGTTGCTCGCCTGCTGGGTGGTCGCGCTTGGCGGTATCGTCGCGAACCGCGCGCGCAGCTTCGACATGAGTGCGGCCTTCCTCGCCTGTTACGTCGGCGCGCTCGCGGCGCGCGTCGCCTGGCTCGGGCAGGACTGGAGCGTACTCGCGCACCAGCTGCAGTCGGGTGCGCTGCTCGTGTTTGCGTTCTTCATGATCTCGGATCCGATGACGATCCCGAATCGTGTGCGCGCGCGAGTGGCCTACGCGGCCTGCGTCGCGGGCCTGGCCTACGTTTGGCAGTACGTGTTTTACGTGCCCAACGGCCCGCTGTGGGCGTTGTTCCTCTGCGCCCCACTGGTGCCCCTGCTCGACCGGATCTGGCCCGCTGCGCGGCCGACCTGGAGGCAGGATCGAAAACCGGTACCGCCCCCGGCGGACGTGGCGCGGTAGCATCGGCCCTGATGGCGGCGCCTTATTCGATTCAGCTGCGCGTGTACTATCAGGACACCGACGCCGGTGGCGTCGTGTTCCACGGACAGTATTTCGCGTTCATGGAGCGCGCGCGCACCGAACTGCTGAACGCGCGCGGTTATGATCTTGCGCACTTTGCCGAGAATCGCGGGGTCCTGTTCCTGGTTCATTCTCTCGCGGCGACCTACCATGCACCGGCGCGCCTGAACGAGCGCATCTCGGTGAGCGCCGAAGTCGCTAAAATGGGCCACGCGAGCGTGGTTTTTCGCCAGCGCGTGGAACGCGAGCGGGAACTGCTGGTCGAAGCCGAAGTCACGATCGTGCTGGTGGACCGTATCCACCTGAAGCCGACGCGCATGCCCGAAGAACTTAAAAAGGTGCTGAACGCCTCGTGAACGTCTCGCAGGACCTGGAACTCTGGACGCTGATCGTCAACGCCAGCCTGGTGGTAAAGCTGGTGATGCTGCTCCTGATGGCGGTTTCGTTCCTGTCCTGGACCTTCATATTCAGCAAGTGGATCGCGATCCGTCGGGCGCGCGCGCAGACCGAGCAGTTCGAGCGCGACTTCTGGAGCGGCAACGACCTGAATCTGCTGTACCAGGGCGCGGTCAATGCGCGCCATACGATCGGCAGCCTCGAGCGGATCTTCGAGGCCGGGTTCCGGGAATTCTCCAAGCTGCGTAATCAGCGCGGCAACGATGCGTCGGCGCTCGTCGAAGGCGCCGAGCGCGCCATGCGCGCGACCTACCAGCGCGAGATGGATCTGCTGGAGCGCCATCTCGCCTTTCTTGCGTCGACGGGTTCGGTGAGCCCCTACGTCGGACTGTTCGGTACCGTGTGGGGGATCATGCATGCCTTCCGCAGCCTGGCCAACGTGCAGCAGGCGACGCTGTCCCAGGTCGCGCCCGGCATCGCGGAGGCGCTGATCGCCACCGCGATCGGCTTGTTTGCCGCGATCCCGGCCGTCGTGGCTTACAACCGTTTCTCGCACGACATCGATCGCCTCTCGATTCGTTTCGAGAGTTTCATGGGCGAGTTCTCCAACATCCTGCACCGTCAGGGACCGAGGAGTGGTGCCTGATGCAATCGCTGCGCCGCAAGCGCGCGCCGATGCACGACATCAACGTCGTGCCCTATGTGGACGTGATGCTCGTGCTGCTCGTCATCTTCATGGTGACGGCGCCGCTGATCACGCCGGGTGTGGTCGAGTTGCCCTCGATGTCCAAGGCGCCGGTGGTTCCGGCTGCGCCGATCGAGGTCGTGATCAAGCAAGACCGTACGCTGCTGTTGCGCACGCGCGACGCGAAGAGCGGCGCGCAGGCCGAACAACACATCCAGGGCGGCGACCTCGCGCGCCTGGTGCGCGAGCGCCAGGCCGCGGCGCCGAATACGCCGGTCGTCATCGCCGCGGACAAAAACGTGCGCTACGAGGCCGTGCTCAAGGTGATGGACGAGCTGCAGCGTGCGCAGGTGCGCCGCGTCGGGTTGCTGGTGCAGCCGGCGAAATAGATGGCCGCAGCGGAATCATTCGGGATCAGCGGATTCGGCGACTTCGAGGCGCGCGACGAACCCGGCATCGGCCGCGCGGTCGGCCTCGCAATCGCGGTGCATCTCGTGCTGCTCGGGATCCTGTTCATCGGCGTGCGCTGGCATAGCGAGCGGCCGGCGCCTGTCATGGTCGAGCTCTGGCAGCCGGCGCCGCCGGCGGTCGCGCTACCCGCGCCGAAGCCGGTGCCGAAGGTCGCGCCGCCACCACTGCCGAAATCCGAGCCGAAGGTCGAACCCCCGAAACCCCTGCCGGTTCCCAAGGTGGAAACGCCGCCGCCGCCGCCCAAGCCTGAGCTGCGCGTCGAAAAGCCCGATATCGTTCAAAAGGCACCGCCGAAGCCGAAGCCCACGCCGAAAGTCGAAGCCAAGCCCGTGGTGAAGCCTGAGCCAAAGCCCAAACCAAAAATCGAACCCAAACCCGCGCCCAAGCCGCGGCCCGACGCGGCGGCGCGCCGCCAAATGCGCCAGGAGCTTGCGCGCGAGCAGGCGACGATTCGCGCACAGCGCCAGGACGCCGAGTTGCGCGCGCTGCTGTCACGGGAATCGAGCGCGCGCGCGCTGGCGGCCTGGACCGACAAGATCCGCGCCAAGATTCGCGGCAACATCATTCTGCCGCCGTCGCTGGCGGGAAATCCCGAGGCGGTGTTCGACGTCGTGCTGCTGCCGACGGGCGAGGTGCTCGGCGCGCCTCGCCTGCGCCGCTCGAGCGGCGATCAGCGCTACGACGACGCGGTGCTGCGTGCGATTCTGAAGTCCTCGCCGCTGCCGCGCCCGGAGGACCCCAAGGTGTTCTCGCGCAATCTCAACCTCCACTTTCGACCGCAGGAATGATGCACGTGACGCCGATGGACCAGACAGAGCCCTGTGCCCAGTTAGAATCACCCACTGTGACGAAGACGGCAAACGACGCGCGCGGCAGGCCGAGAAGCGGGTTCCTGCGCGCCGTGTTCATGCTCTGGGCGGTGCTGCTTGCGCTCGGCGCGACGCCGGCGGCGGCGCAACTCACCATTGAGATCACCGGTGGCGGCGAACAGCGCCTGCCGATCGCCATCGTGCCGCTGGCCGGCGAGGGCGTGCTGCCGGCAAGCATCTCGTCGATCGTGCGCGCCGACCTCGAGCGCAGTGGTCTGTTCCGCGGCGTTGAAGTGCCGGCGCTCCAGCCGCATCCCACGGAGACCGCGGTCGTAAATTATGCCGAGTGGCGGGCACGGCTTGCGGACGCACTGGTGCTGGGTTCGGTCGCAGCGCGCCCGGACGGCAAGTTCGAGGTGCGTTTCCGGTTATTCGATGTCGTGAAACAGACTGCCGCCGGCGGGGTGGCCTACACGCTGACGCGCGACCAGGTGCGCGCCACCGCGCACCGCATCGCGGACTACGTCTACGAAAAGCTCACCGGCGAAAAGGGCGTGTTCGCAACCAAGATTGCCTACGTGCTCAAGCGCGGCAAGGTCTACGAGCTGCAGATCGCGGACGCGGACGGCGCCGGCGGGTTTTTCGTGCTGCGCTCGAACGAGCCGATCCTCTCGCCCGTGTGGTCGCCCGACGGCAGCCGCCTTGCCTATGTCTCCTTCGAGCAGAAAAAGCCGGTTGTCTATGTGCATTCGCTGCTCAACGGTCGGCGCAGCGTGGCGGCGAACTTCAAGGGATCCAATTCAGCGCCGGCCTGGGCGCCTGACGGCAACACCCTTGCGGTGTCGCTCTCGCGTGCGGGTGGCTCGCAGATCTTTCTGGTCAACCCCGACGGCAGCAATGTGCGCCGCCTCACGCGCTCGAGCGCAATCGACACCGAACCGCGCTTCTCGCCCGACGGGCAATTCATCTACTTCACGTCGGACCGCGGCGGCAGTCCGCAGGCGTACCGTATGCCGGTCGCGGGCGGCGAGGCGCAGCGCATCACCTTCGACGGCAGCTACAACGTCTCGCCGCGCATCAGCCCGGACGGCAAACGTCTCGCCTTTATTCACCGCAACAGCGGCCGCTTCCAGACCGCGCTGCTCGACCTCGAGACACGCCAGCTGCAGATCCTCACCGACGGCGCGCGCGACGAGTCACCCAGTTTCGCCCCGAACGGCAGAATGATTTTGTTTGCGACCGTCATCGGCGGGCGCGGCGTGCTGTCGGCTGTATCCGCGGACGGACGCATCAAGCAGCGTCTCAGCGTGAGCGCGGGTGACGTGCGCGAACCGGCCTGGGGCCCATTCATCAAATGACAAGGAGAACCACCATGCGTGCCTTCTGGATCGCTGTCGTCTGTGCAATGCTTGCCGCCTGTGCGGGTACGACGGAACAAGACGGGGCGGGCGTGGAAGATCGCAAACCCGGCACCGAGGCGCGGGGTGCCGACGGCGGCAAGCCTTCCAGCAGCCCGCTTACCGACCCGTCGAGCGTCCTGTCGAAGCGCTCGATCTTCTACGACTACGACAAGTACGACGTCAAGCCCGAGTACCGTCCCCTGGTCGAGGCGCACGCCAAGTACCTGCGCGAAAACCGCACGATGAAGGTGCTGATTCAGGGCAACACCGACGAGCGCGGCAGCCGGGAATACAACATCGCCCTCGGCCAGCGGCGCGCCGACGGCGTGAAGCGCATGTTGATCCTGCTCGGTGCAGTCGAGATCCAGGTCGAGTCGGTCAGCCTCGGCGAGGAGAAACCGCGTGCGCAGGGCTCGGACGAAGCTGCTTTCAGCCAGAACCGGCGTAGCGACATCCTCTACCAGGGCGAGTATTGATGCACAGATTCGCCATCGCGATCGCGTTTTTCGTTGCGGCGACGCTGCCGATTCCGGCGGCGGCCCAACTCTTCGGCAACGACGAATTCGAGAAGGAAGTCCGCACCCGACTCAAGAAGCTCGAGGAGAATGCGGCCGATCGGCGGCTGCTCGTCGACCTTGCCGCACAGATCGATGCGCTGCGTGCCGACGTTGCGCGCATGCGCGGTCAGATCGAAGTGCTTGCCAACAGCATCGTCACGCTGGAAAAGCGCCAGAAAGACCTCTACCTCGATATCGACACGCGCCTGCGCAAGCTCGAGCCCGCGACCCCGGGCGCGACGCCCGCGGCAGGCGGCGACACGCAGTCCTCGCCCGACGAGGCGAAGGCCTACGAGGCTGCGTTGAACCAGTTCAAGCTCGGCAAGTACTCGACTGCGATTTCGGCCTTCCAGGGCTTTCTCAAGACCTACCCTGCGAGCCCGCTCGCACCCTCGGCGCAGTACTGGGTCGGCAATTCCTACTTCGCCAAGCGCGACTACCGCAATTCGATGAGGGCGCAGCAGAAGGTACTCTCGACCTGGCCGACCAATCCGAAGGCGGCGGACGCGATGCTCAATATCGCCAGCTCGCAGGAGGCGCTGCGCGACGGTAACGGCGCCAAGCGCACACTCAACGACCTCATCAAGAAGTATCCCTCCAGTCCGGCGGCGGCGAGCGCGAAGCAGCGGCTCGCGCAGAGTTCACGGCGCTGAACGCGGTCGTTCTGCTTTCCGGCGGGCTCGACTCGGCGACGACGCTTGCCTGGGCCGTGCGCGAGGGATTCGCATGCTACGCACTCAGCGTCCATTACGGTCAGCGTCACGCGGCTGAAATCGTGGCTGCCGCCCGTCTTGCCAAGGCGATCGGTGCGCGTGCGCATCGGGTCGCGCGGCTCGATGCGTCGATTTTCCAGGGCTCGGCGCTTACCGATCCCGCAGTGGCGGTGCCTGAGGGGCCTGGATCCGCCAGTATTCCGGTGACCTATGTACCGGCACGCAACACCATCCTGCTTTCGCTCGCGCTCGGCTGGGCCGAGGTACTCGATGCGCGGCAACTCTTTATCGGCGCGAACGCGGTCGACTACTCTGGATATCCCGACTGCCGCCCCGAATATCTGCGCGCCTTCGAAGCGATGGCAAACCTCGCGACGAAGGCCGCGCTCGAGGGCCGCAGGATCTCGATTCGCGCGCCCTTGATCGACTTGCCGAAGGCCGAGATCGTGCGCCGCGCGCTCGCGCTTGGCGTCGATCCGGCGATGACGGTGAGCTGCTATCAGGCCGATGCCGAAGGCCGCGCCTGCGGGCGCTGCGACGCCTGTCGCATCCGGCGCGCAGGGTTCGTAGCCGCGGGCGTTGCCGACACGACGCGGTACTGCGCCGCGGAATAAACCGCATTGATCGGTGCCCTCGCCGATTCGAAGCGCGTGCCGCGCTGCGCGCGCGCCGATCCGCTATAGTCGCCGGAATTCGCGTTTGAGCCGCATTCAACCGCAAGAGAGGGCCCGTGGACGAAGCCAATCTCGCACAGCTCACGACATACGTCACCTGGGGTGCGTTCATCCTCGCCTTCGTCTTTGGCGCGGTCGGCAACAAGACCAACTTCTGCACCATGGGCGCGGTGTCCGACTGGGTCAACATGGGTGATACCGGCCGCATGCGCATGTGGCTGCTCGCGATCGCGGTGGCGGTGCTTGGCTCGAACGCGCTGCATTTAGCAGGCGTCGTCGATCTTTCCAAGGCGATTTACCAGACGCCGAACTTCACCTGGCTCTCGTACCTCGTCGGTGGGTTCCTGTTCGGCGTAGGCATGACGCTCGGCTCGGGATGCGGCTCGAAGACGCTGATCCGCATCGGCGGCGGCAGCCTCAAGTCGCTCCTGGTGTTCGTCTTTCTCGGCATTGCGGCGTACATGACGCTGCGCGGCCTCTTTGCGACGTTCCGCATCAACGTGCTCGAGCAGGCGACCGTCGTACTCGCCGGCGGCCAGGACCTGCCTTCGCTCGTGGCAGGTGCGACCGGCGCGACGAAAAATACCTTGATTGCGGCGTTCTCGCTCGTGATTGGCGTGGGGCTCATCGGCTTCGTCTATTCGAGCCGGGACTTCCGGTCGAGTTTCGACTACACCCTGGGCGGCGTCGTCATCGGGCTGATCGTGATCGGCGGCTGGTGGATGAGCGGTGCGCTCGGTTACGTCGCCGAGCACCCCGAAACGCTGCAGGCCGCGTACGTCGCGACCAATACTGGTCGCATGGAGTCCTTCTCATTCGTCGCGCCGATGGCCTTCAGTCTCGAATACCTCATGCTGTGGACCGACACGACCAAGATCGTGACCTTCGGCATCGCCTCGGCGCTCGGCGTGGTGGCGGGTTCGGCGGCCTATGCGCTGGCGACCCGGCAGTTCCGCTGGGAGGGATTCATCAACGCCGAGGACACCGCCAGCCACATGATCGGCGGGGTCCTGATGGGCTTTGGCGGGATCACCGCGCTCGGCTGCACTGTGGGGCAGGGCATCACTGGATTCTCGACGCTGGCGCTCGGCTCGATCGTCACCTTCGTCGCAATCGTCGCGGGCGCTGCGGCGACGATGAAGTGGCAGTACTGGCGCGTGATGCGCGAGGCTTGAAACCGCGCGCGCGTTGACCATCGCGCGCGCCAGCCAGTAGAATCGCGCCCTTCCCTCGGGTCGTTAGCTCAGCTGGTAGAGCAGCGGACTTTTAATCCGTTGGTCGGCGGTTCGAATCCGCCACGACCTACCAAATTCTCAGAGGCCGGTCGCGCGACCACGCGCGATCGCGCCGACGGGGATTGCCTTAAACCGCAGCCCCGCGCCGCCTTTTCTTGATGACTTCGCTCGGGCCGCGTTTTCTCTGGGCTGCCTTTTCGGCCTCCCTGACCTTCGCCAATTCGGTGACCCGTTTCAGTTCGGCTTCTCTTGCTTCGCGCCGAGCTTCCACCGCCAATGCCTTCTCTTTCTCTGTCGGCGGTGTCCAATCAAGAAATTTTGGCGTCGACCGTCGAAAAAAGGCGCTTGAGGATTCCTGCTCCTCGTCCGTTCTGATCTCTTTGTCGCTCATTCGCTTGATTCCCTCCATCGTAATCACATGCCCTGCCTGATCCAGCCGGATACGGCGCCGGCCGGCATCCGGACGACCATGTTCATTGCGCACTCGTAGAAAGGCGATGCAACTGCTGTCCAGAACGGGCCGGGCATCCTGACGGTTCAAAGCGGGAACCGGCGATCTCTGGACGAACGCATCGTCGGAGAGTGCTACGCGTACGAGGGGATTTTACGCCTTATTGCGACCATGAGGGCAGGAAATCAGTCTGGCCACCGAGCGGCTTGAAGACTTTGCAGGGGGTTCGAACAGTTCGCCGCCAGCTTCCGTCCCCGGCGAACAGACATCATGCAACCTTAACCGAGGATCACGCGCACGGTGTGGGATTGACCATCGTCGACGAGAGGAACGCGCGTCGGGCCCTCCGGCAGCGTCTCGCCGTCCAGCTCGGCGTGCACGATGCCACGGCAGACCGCGTTGGGGTTTTCGACCGCGATCTCGTAGCGCGCAGAGCGGTAGTTGAAGACGATCTCGAATCGCGGCCATGCCTTGGGGATGCAGGGGGCGAGGCGCAGGAACGCGCCCTCCAGACGAAAACCGAGGATTGACTCGATCCCGGCCCGATAGAGCCAACCGGCTGAGCCGGTGTACCACGTCCAGCCACCGCGCCCGACGTGCGGCGCTTCTGAATAGACATCGGCGGCGGTCACGTAGGGCTCGACTTTGTAGCGCTGCACGTCCGCGCGCGTGCTCGTATGACTGATCGGATTCAGGAGCGCGAACAATTCGGCGGACTTGTCGCCGTCGCCCAGCGCTGCGAATGCCATCACCGACCACGCGGCAGCATGCGTGTATTGGCCGCCGTTTTCCCGGATACCGGGTGGATAGCCCTTGACGTATCCGGGATCGAGCGGCGTGCGATCGAAGGGCGGCGTGAACAGCAGGGCGAGACCGTCGTCGCGACGCACGAGTTGCGCGTCCACCGCGGCCATCGCGCGCGCGGCATGCGCTGGATCCGCGGCCCCGGAAAGTACGCTCCAGGATTGCGCAATCGAGTCGATTCGGCACTCGTCATTCGTCGACGAGCCGAGCGGTGTCCCATCGTCGTAGTAGCCGCGTCGGTACCAGTCACCATCCCAGCCGTCCTGCTCGAGCGAGGCTCGGAGCCGCGTGGCGTGTGCCCGCCACGTCGCAGCGCGCGCGTCTTCGCCGCGCGCGCTCGCGAGCGGCGCGAACGCTTCAAGCGTTGCGTACAGGAACCAGCCGAGCCAGACGCTCTCCCCTTTCCCTTCTCGCCGACCCGGTTCATGCCGTCGTTCCAATCGCCGGTGCCGATCAGCGGCAAGCCATGTTCGCCGACGGCAAGGCTTTGATCGAGGCCGCGCGCGCAGTGCTCGAACAGTGGTGCGCTCTCGTCCGCGAGCATCGGCCGGAAGTAGGCGTCGTGCTCGCCGGGCTCGAGCCGCCGGCCTTCGAGGAACGCAACGGGCGCGTCGAGCACCGCCACGTCCGCGGTCGTTTCGACATAGTGCACGGTGGCGTAGGCAAGCCAGATCCGATCGTCCGAAATGCGCGTGCGCACCCCCTGGCCTGACGGTGGCAGCCACCAATGCTGGACATCGCCTTCGAGGAACTGGCGGGCCGCGGCGCGCAGGAGATGCTCGCGCGTGATCGCCGGTCGCGACAGGGCGAGCGTCATGCCGTCCTGGAGTTGGTCGCGGAAACCGTATGCGCCGCTCGCCTGGTAGAACGCCGATCGCGCCCAGACGCGGCAAACGAGCGTCTGATAGATGAGCCAGCGGTTCAGCATGAGGTCCATCGCGCGATCCGGGGTTTTCACCTGCACCGTGGTGAGTATGTCGTCCCAGTGGGCGACGACGTCGTGCAGGACCGTATCGAGGTCTGTTGCCCGGTAGCGAACGATCAACGATCGCGCGTCGGCGGCTGTTGCTGCCTCGCCGAGGAAGAAGACGACCTCCGCAGTGCCGCCCGGCGCCAGTTCGAGCGAGGTCTGAAGCGCGCCGCAGGGGTCGAGTCCGGCGCCGAGCCGCAGGGAGAGCGGCGCGTCCCCGGCCAGCGCGGCGGGGTTGTCGAGCGTGCCGTGACGCCCCAGAAACTCGCGCCGATCTCCCGTCCAGGCGCTCTGTCGTCCACCCAGATCCGCGAAGGCGACACGGGCGCCGAAGGTCGTGTTCCGGGGATTGCGCGCGAACATCGCGCCTGTCTGCGGATCGATCTCCGTCACGACCGAAGCCGCGGATGCGCTGCGCGACGGGCCGAGTACCCACTCGACAAAGGCCGTGACCGAAAGCTGCCGTGCGCGATCCGACGTGTTGCGGATCGTCAGCCGCGTGAGCTTGATCGGATCGTCGAGTGGCACGGTCTGCAGGAGTTCGAGCGCGATGCCGTTGGCGGTATGCTCGAATCGGCTGTATCCCTGGCCATGCCGGGCGACGTAGGGCGCGGACTCGTGTCGGATCGGCTGGGCCGTCGGGCCCCACAGTTCGCCGGATTCCTCGTCGCGTACGTAGATGACCTCGCCTGGCCGATCCGTGACCGGATCGTTAGACCAGGGCGTGAGTTGGTTCTCGCGGCTGTTAAGCGACCAGGTGTAGCCGCTTCCCTCGACCGCGACCTGAAAGCCGAACGATGAATTGGCGATGACATTGATCCAGGGGGCGGGCATTGCCTGTCCCGCGCCAAGGATCGTCACGTACTCTCGTCCCTCTGCGGCGAATCCGCCGAGCCCATTGAAGAACTCGAGGTCCTCTTGCGCCGGCACGGTCTGCGACGACCCAGAGGGCGGCGCGCGGCGCGGTGTCAGGGTGACCGCCGACTCCGTATCCCGGAGGTCGTGGAGACGGTTGAGCTGTTCGGCAAGCGTCCCGAGTCTGCCGGCAAGCACTGCCCGCGCCGTGGAGAAAAGTACGGCGCGCGTTTCCACCGGAACCAGGTCTGCACGCAGCACGAACACCGAGCCTCGCGTGATGTCGGCTCCGATCAGCGGCCGGGACTGGCTCGTGCGGACGAGCGTTTCCAGGGCGACTTGAAGGTCCTGGACATAGGACGATGACCGCTCGTTCAGGATCACGAGGTCGACGGCGAGTCGTTTCATCCGCCAGTACTCATGGGCATGCAGCAACTGGCGGACGATGGCAATGTCGTCGATGTTGTCGATCCGCACGAGCACGATCGGGATGTCGCCAGAAATGCTCTGAGCCCACAGCGCCTCCAGCCCGTCGCCGCCGCGGCGGATGACATCGGACGACGGACGCAACGACGGATCGGCGTAGAGCACGGCGCCGGCGAGACGCTGAAACAGGCTTGCCTGATCCGCATCGATTCCGAGATGACTTAATTGCACCTGCGCCTGGGTCCACGCCAACGTGGCCGCGCGGTCAAAGGCGGTCGTGTCCCCGTGTTTGTCGATCAGGTCCAGCACCTCGTCACGCGACGACGCAACGACGGTCCAGAACGCGACGCGCACTGCCTTGGCGGGCGGGACCCGCACGCGGCGGCGCAGCGCGAATACGGGATCGAGGACCGTGCCGACGGTATTGGAAAGCGGCCGACCGTCCATGACGGCGATCGGCGCCCGCACCTCGCGTCCACGACCGAGGAAACGGGCCCGGTCGGTTTCGATTTCCGGCTCGCCGATCGTCTCGCCTTCGACCACGACAAGATGCGCCACCCAGATTTCAGGCTCGGCGGGCGAGCGCCGCCGCCGCGTCGCCACAATAGCGCCGCTCTTGGCGAGATACTCGGTTTGCACGAAAAGCTTCGAAAAGGCCGGATGCGATGTGTCGGCGGCGGGCGGCGCGAGCATGAGCTCGGCGTATGAGGTGAGTTCGATTTCCCGCGCCCGGCCGCCCGCATTCGCCACCGAGACGCGGCGCACTTCGGCGTCGTCTTCCGGCGAGACAAACACGTCGAGGGTGGTGGTGAGTGTCCCGTCGCGCCGGACAAACTCGGCACGATCCTCGGTGAACGTCACCTCGTAGCTTTCCGGTTCGACGCCGCTCGGCTGGTAGCCCGCCGACCACAGCTCGCCGCTGTCCACGTCGCGCAGGAAGATGTAGGCGCCCCAGTCATCGCGGGTGACGTCCTCGCGCCAGCGCGTGATTCCGACATTGCCCCAGCGGCTGTACCCGGAGCCCGCGCTCGTTAGCATCACCGCGTAGCGGCCGTTCGAAAGCAGCTGTGCCTGCGGCGTGGCGTCGTGGGCGGAATGCAGGCGTCGCACGGCCGGAAGCTCGAGGTCGTGCACCGTCGCCGCCGTTTTGACTTCCTCCGCCCTGGGGTGTGCGACCGCGACATCGCGCGGCGTGCGTTCCTGCAGCAGAAGCTCCGTCGCCCGCACGCTCGGCTCGGAATGAAACCGTCCACGCATCACACCGTCGAGGAGCGCATTGGCGATGGCGACCACCGTCATGCCTTGATGATGCGCCATGAAAGCGCGCACGATGGCGACGTCCTTTCCTTCGGGCAGCCGCGCGGGCGTGTAGTCCAGGGCCTCGTAAAAGCCGAAGCGGCCAAGCGCGCCGACGGCGGCGAGTCGGGCGAAGTTCCGGGCCGCTGGGCCCGGATCGACCATGGTCGCGAGCGCCGTCGCGTAGGGCGCGACCACAGCGTTCTCGCCGAGACCGCGTTTCAACCCCAGGCCCGGGACACCGAAGTTCGAATACTGATAGGTGAACTCCAGATCGCGGACGTTGTATGCGGATTCCGAAATGCCCCAGGGCACGCCGAGCGCGGCGCCATAGGTGATCTGCCGGCGCACGACCAGACGGCTCGTCTGCTCAAGCAGGCTGCCCGCCGGCGCGCGCATGACGAGCGCGGGCATCAGATACTCGAACATCGATCCGGACCAGGAAATCAACGCTGCGCCGCGTCCGAGCGGTGTAACCGCGCGCCCGAGTCGGAACCAGTGCCGCGAGGCCACGTCACCCTTGGCGATCGCGACGAAGCTCGCAAGCCGGGCCTCGGAGGCGAGCAGGTCGTAGCAGCTCGGGTCGAGATCGCCCTCCGTAACCCGATAACCGATCGACAGGAGCTTGCGCTCCGGGTCGACGAGAAAGCCGAACTCCATGGCTGCCGCCATCGCGCGCGTTGTCGCCTCAAGCGAAGCGAGTCGACGGTCCAGGGACCGTGCGGCGTCGGCACTCCGCGTAAGGTCACCGCGGTGGCTCTCGACCAATCGTTGGGTCGCCTCCGCCCAGAACAGCATTTCGGCGCCGGGCTCGTCGCCACGTTCGCTGGCGAGCGCTCGGGCGATGTCGAGCATGGTCGCCGCCTGAGACGAGAGTTCGCGCCATCCGGCGGCGACATCCTCCGGTGACGTCAGGCTTTGGCGAGGCAGGTATAAGTGGAGCGCGGCGCCCAAGGCATCGAGCGCGCCGTCGAGCTGATGGCGCGTGATCGTCTGCGTTCGACGGTCGTCGGGAAGCGCCTCTAAGGCGTGTTGCGTGAGGCGAATGCCGTCGTCGATGCCGGCAAACCGTCCAGGATCTGCAGTCATCGGCCTGCCGATCCACTCCCGGCAGGCGTTCGCAAGCGCGATCAGGTGCCCGGCCAGATTGCCGCTGTCCACCGAAGAGACGTAGCGTGGGTCCAGTGGACGAAGATCCCGTGTGTCGTACCAGTTGTAGAAATGCCCACGGAACTTCTGCAGGCCACCCATCGTCGCGAGCGTCGCTTCCAGCCGTTCGACGGTTTCGGTCGTCCCCGCCCATCCGAAATCGCGCGCACTGACGGCGGCGAGGAGGTAAAGACCGAGATTGGTGGGGGAGGTCCGGTGCGCGACGACCGGCTTCGGCTCTTCCTGGAAATTATCCGGCGGGAGCATGTGGTCGGTTGCGGTCACGAAGGTCTCGAAAAAGCGCCAGGTACGACGCGCGATCAGCCGCAGCGCACGGGTGTCCATGCTCGAGACCGACAAACGCCCCGCGATCGGGGGCGAAAGGCTCGTCCAGCGCGCAATGGCCGGCGATGTGATCCAGGCGATCACGAACGGTAACGCCACCGGCCATGCGTCGGTGCCGACCCACCAGACGACAATTGCGGCAACGATCCCGATAACGATGCCACCGCTCATATGTCGCGCGAACCCGGCGAGGTCGAGCCGCGGGCCGACCATTGCCTGAGCGGCGGTGAACCAGTCGAGCAGCTGCCGGTGGCTTACGAGCAGACGAAATAGCGTTCTTGCGATCGCGTCTGCCATCAACCATGCCTGGTGCGCGAGGAACACGACCTGCAGCGCGGTCAGGGACAGCGCGAGCTGAACATCCGCGCCGAGGGCGCGCAGGTGGCTGCGTGTCGTAATCCGGGCACGTCGCGGCACGATCGCGGACAGGACGGGGAACAGCGTCGACACTGCAATCGTCGACAGGGCGAAGCCGGTCCAGACGAGGGCGGCGTGCAGGGGCAGTACCCATCCGGCAATTAGGGCAGCGACACATGCGGGCGCAGAAAGCGAACGCCGCAGGTTGTCCACCATCTTCCAGCGCCCGATCGGCGGCAGCGCGCTCGCGCGTCGCGCATCGCTGCGGCTACGATCGCCGGCTGCGGCATTGCCGCGGCCGAGAATCCACGACAACAACTGCCAGTCGCCGCGCACCCAGCGGTGCTGGCGTGCCGCCGCCACATCGTAGCGCGACGGAAACTCCTCCACCACCTCGATATCGGACGCCAGGCCGGCGCGGGCGAAGCTGCCTTCGAACAGGTCGTGACTGAGAAGCGTGCTTTCGGGTACACGGCCCTCGAGCGCCGCTTCGAAGGCATCAATGTCGTAGATCCCCTTGCCGGTGTAGGAGCCCTCGCCGAACAGGTCTTGATACACGTCGGAGGCCGCAGTGGCGTAGGGATCGATCCCGTTCATGCTGGAGAAGATGCGCTGGAACAGCGACCCCTCGCGGCCCATCGGCAGCGACGGCGTGACGCGCGGCTGCAGCACGCCATAGCCTTCGACGACACGTTGGGTGCGGGCGTCGAACCGCGGACGGTTCAGCGGGTGCGCCATCTTGCCGACCAACCGCCGCGCCGTTTCCCGCGGCATCCGGGTGTCAGCGTCGAGCGTGATGACGTAACGCACCCCGGCAGGCGGGGCGTGGCGCCCTGTGAAGGTGGTATCGGTCGCGCCGCGCAGCAGCCGGTTCAGTTCGTGCAGCTTGCCGCGCTTGCGTTCCCAGCCGAGCCACCGGTTCTGCCCGCGGTTCCAGACCCGCCGGCGATGCAACAGAAGGAAGCGCGCGCCCGCAGGCGCAGGCCCATAGCGGCGATTCAGGCGGTCGATGCCCGCGGCGGCGGCGGCGACCAGCGCTTCGTCGCCATCGATGGTTTCGGTCTCGGCGTCCGTCCAGTCGGACAGCAGCGCAAAATGAAACTCCCCGCCCGGGCTCGCGAGATAGTGGATTTCCAGGCGCTCGATCTGCTCCTCGAGTGCGGTCTGCGTCGTGAGCAGGATCGGAACGGCCACGACCGTGCGCAGATGCGCAGGTACGCCGTCGTCCAACTCGAGGCCCGGCAGGATCGACGCACCGAACCCTTTCGTGACGCCTCGGTTCACCAGCGCCATCGCCGCATCGATCGACGGAATCAGCCCGAGGAGAGCAAGCAGACCGAGCCAGGCGCTGCCGATCCGCGCATCGGCCAGCGCGAACAGCGGCACGCAGAGAACGGCCGCGGCAACTACGATGACGGCTCCGATATAGCCGCCGATACCCATCGTCGCGTTGAATCGACCCAGCCAGCTTCCGATGCGGGGACGAAATCCGACCGTCCCCTCGAACGCGCGACGACCCCCGGCAATCAGGTGGTAGCCTGGATCCCGCTCGCGGCCACTTCGATCGCTTGCCGCCAGCAGCGCCGCGCGCGCAATCTCGAGTTCAGTCAGCTTCGAGCCTCGCGCAAGCGCCTCGATCGCGCTGCGATATAGGTCGCGCGTCGGAAAATCCATCTCCGCGAAGTCGCTGCCGGCGCGCAGCGCGTCGTCGACGAGACTGGTGCTTTCGACGAGTTCCGCCCAGTCGACGTCGGAGATCAGCCGCATGCTCGTAATGACGTTGCGAACCGTCACGTTCGTCGCACCCTGTCGCTGGTGCTCGTCGCGCACGATCTCGTCTGCGGTCCTTCCCACTGCGGCGAGGCGCGCCTCGAGCCAGGTCAGTGCCGGCGTCACCCGTGGATCCTGGTCCCGAAGCCGTTGAACGAGCTGGACCGCAAACGACTCAGGCAAGGGTGCCCGCTCGTACTCTCGAAGAATCAGGGCGACCGGGTCGGCCGGGTGCGCGTTCACGGCCAGGAGGCGGTCGGCCAGGGTGTTCGCTTCCTGACGCGCGGCGCGGCTCGTCACGATGCGTCGGGCTCCGCGTCGAAGATTCTCGACGAGCACAATCCGCAACGTGATCGCGACCGCCCACAACTCCCCGATCGTCAGCGGCTGAACGCGCTGGTAGGCGCGCACGAACCGGCGCAGCATCTCGGGGTCGAAGCGACTGTCGGTATGAGCGACAAAGGCCCATGCCAGACCGAACACCCGCGGATAACCGGTGAACGGTCCGGCGGCCAGCTTCGGCAGCTGCCGATAGTAGCCGGGCGGCAGATCGTCACGAATCTCGCGAATCTGCTCTTCGACGAGGTGGTAGTTGTCGAGCAGCCACTCGGCGGCCGGTGTAATGGCGCGACCCTCGCCGACCGCCCTTGCGATGGTGCGATACGCGCCGAGCAGAACCGACTCGTTGTCCTTCAGTCGCGCGGCGAGCGATCGCCCGGTCGTCGGCCGGGCGGTGATCCGTTGGGCCGTCGCAAGGCTCTCGGCATGCTGCTCGAGGCGCTCGACGCTGAACAGCTCCTCGCGGATCGATTGCTCGTTATCCCATGGCGCCGCGCGCGGCGCGCGCCCAAAGGCACGCAGAATTGCCGATTTCAATTTTCTACCCCGCGTACGAGGGGGCGAAGCGTTGTGTGGCGTTGCCGGCTTCGATGCGACCTGAACCTGGTTTAGCAAGAGCACGCTCGGACGCTACGCCCGGCGCTTGCGCCCGAGGTGGGCGTCGATCAACGCCTCGGCAGGGCGCGCGATGCTCTGCGCCGGGATGCGGACGCCCAGAACCGTGCTGACCTGTGCGCCCTCCATCAGCAGGAAAAGCTCGTCGGCCAGCAACGCCGGTTCGCTCGCGCCTGTTTGTGCGCACAACGTGGCAAGTCGCGCGCGCAACTTGGACTTGTGCGCCTCGATCACCCGCCTCGCTGGGTGATCCTTTTCCGTAATCTCGACGGCCGCGTTCGCCATCGGGCAGCCGCGCGCAGCGGGATCGGATACGTGCTTTGCGACGAGCGCGAACGCGACCTGAAGTTGCTTGCGCGGCTTGTCGGGGTACTTCAGCGACATCGCATCCCAGGTCTGCCAGAACTTCGCGTCGTGATCGCGCAGCCACTCGGCCACCAGCGCATCCTTGGATTCAAAGCTTCGGTACAGGCTCATCTTGGTCGTATCGGCCTGCGCGGCGATCGCGTCGATGCCGACCGCGCGAATGCCCTTGCGGTAAAACAGATCGGACGCGGTGTCGAAGATGCGCGTACGGGCGCTTGGACGCGCGGGGTCTCGTTTCTTGCTCATCGGAACATCGCGCTTGACTTGTTAGTGACCGGTCAGTATCGTAGCACAGGGTGTTCGTTGGCAACCGGTCCATATTCGTCCTCCGGTGCCGGCAGCCCGTCGGACGGACCCGGTGTCGCACGGTCGATTGCCGGCGTTCGGACCATTGCGTCGAGGTTGACGTGCCGGCATCGGTCCGGCGTCGGCGCGCATGCGACGCAAAGAAATCCACATGCACTGGGATCGAGTCGAGGGCGACTGGAAGCGCTTCAAGGTCAGCGCCAAGCGGCGCTGGGGCAAGCTGACGGAACAGCAGCTCGAAGCGATCGCCGGCAGGCGGGCGTTACTCGCGGGCAGGATCCGGGACGCGTACGAACTCAGCAAAGACGATGCCGAGCGCCAGCTCGCCGACTGGCAGCGGCAGTTGCTAACGCCGGAACCGCCCAAGTGAACCGCGGTGCGCGCGAACGCGAAGCCCGGGCTGCGCGATACGCCGAGACAGGCAGACACAGAGGGCGCGTCGCCGCCGCCTCCCGGTACGCAGCAACGACAGCGAGGAGTTTTTTATGGCACATGACCTGAGTTTGGAGCTTGGAAAACTGCTCGATCAATACGACGCGAATCACCGCGCCGTAGAAGAGCGCAAGCGCCAGGTCAAGCGCGATGAGGACGCTTTCGAAGACGGGTTCGCCGCGCTTAGCGCCAACGTTATCCGACCAGTTTTCGAGGCCACCGGGGCGATCCTGAAAGCACGCGGACATGACTTCAGCATTTCCGAAAATGCAATTGGCCGGGAACCGGGCGGCAAAATCACCGAGGCGGCGCTATCGATTTACGTCATGCCGGCGGGGATGGAAAAGCCCAGGCACGGCACGGCCCAGTTTCCTTCGCTTTCGTTCATTACCCGGCACTACAACAAGACGGTGTGCATATTCGCGAGCAATGCGGCACCCAAAACCAGCGGTGCTGCCGGCTCCAGAGGGGATTACCAACTGGCCCAGATCGACACGGCGCTTGTCCAGACCGAGCTTCTGGACCTGATCGCCGGGATCGTGAACGCGTAACGGATCTCGACATTCACTTACTCAGATGCTCTGTCAGGAGGCAATCTCATGATGAAAATTCGACCGTTGCATGACCGCGTCATCGTCAAGCGTCTCGAAGAGGAACGCAGGTCCGCCGGCGGTATCGTGATTCCGGACACCGCCGCCGAGAAACCCGAGCAGGGCGAGATCGTCGCCGTCGGCAAAGGCAAGCGGGGTGACGACGGCAAGGTCGTCGCGCTCGACGTCAAGGTCGGCGACCGGGTGCTGTTTGGCAAGTATTCGGGCCAGACGGTGAAGGTCAAAGGCGACGAACTGCTCGTGATGCGCGAAGAAGACATCATGGGCGTGATCGAGGGGCGCGTGATGCGAGGCCTACCGGCCCGCCGCTCTGATCGCTGCACATCGCCACATCGAATAATCCAGGAGAGAAGCAAAATGCCAGCCAAGGAAGTACGTTTTCACGACCACGCACGCTCGCGCATGGTGCACGGTCTCAACATCCTCGCCGACGCGGTCAAGGTGACCCTCGGACCGAAGGGACGCAACGTCGTGCTCGAGCGCTCGTTCGGCGCGCCGACCGTCACCAAGGACGGCGTATCGGTCGCGAAGGAAATCGAACTCAAGGACAAGTTCGAGAACATGGGCGCGCAGATGCTGAAGGAAGTCGCCTCGAAGACCTCGGACGTTGCCGGTGACGGCACGACGACGGCGACCGTGCTCGCACAGGCGATCGTGCGCGAAGGCCTCAAGTACGTTGCCGCGGGGATGAACCCGATGGACCTCAAGCGCGGCATCGACAAGGCGGTGGATGCGGTCGTGGAGGAGCTGAAGAAGATCTCCAAGCCGTGCACGACGACCAAGGAAATCGCCCAGGTGGGCGCGATTTCCGCGAACCTCGATCACGACATCGGCAAGATCATTGCCGACGCGATGGACAAGGTCGGCAAGGAAGGCGTGATCACGGTCGAGGACGGCAAGTCGCTGCAGAACGAGCTCGACCTGGTCGAGGGCATGCAGTTCGACCGCGGCTATCTGTCGCCCTACTTCATCAACAATCCCGAGAAGCAGACTCTGCCGTGCTCGAGGACCCCTATATTCTTCTCCATGACAAGAAGATTTCCTCGATCCGCGAACTGCTGCCGCTGCTCGAGCAGGTTGCGAAGGCGGGCAAGCCGCTGCTGATCCTTGCCGAGGAAGTCGAGGGCGAGGCGCTCGCGACCCTGGTGGTGAACAACATCCGCGGCATCCTGAAGACCTGCGCGGTGAAAGCACCGGGCTTCGGTGACCGCCGCAAGGCGATGCTGGAGGACATGGCGACGCTCACGGGCGGCACGGTGATCAGCGAAGAGCTGGGCCTGAAGCTCGAGAACGCCACGCTGAAGGACCTCGGGCAGGCGAAGAAGATCGAGATCGGCAAGGAAAACACCACGATCATCGACGGTCACGGCGAGAAGAAGCAGATCGAGGCGCGGGTCAAGCAGATCCGCACCCAGATCGACGAGGCGACGAGCGACTACGACAAGGAAAAGCTGCAGGAGCGGGTGGCCAAGCTCGCCGGCGGCGTTGCGGTGATCAAGGTGGGCGCTGCGACCGAGTTCGAGATGAAGGAAAAGAAGGCGCGCGTCGAAGATGCGCTGCACGCAACCCGTGCGGCAGTCGAGGAAGGCATCGTGGCGGGCGGCGGCGTGGCACTGATTCGTTCGCGCCAGACGCTCGAGAAACTGAAGACCGACAACCACGACCAGGAAGCGGGCGTGAAGATCGTGCTGCGTGCGCTCGAAGAGCCGCTGCGCCAGATCGTGGCGAACGCGGGCGCAGAGCCTTCGGTGGTCGTCAACAAGGTGCTTGAAGGCAAGGGTAACTTCGGCTTCAACGCGCAGACCGACGAGTACGGTGATCTCGTGGCCATGGGTGTGATCGACCCGACCAAGGTGGTTCGCTTTGCACTGCAGAACGCGGCGTCCGTTGCGGGCCTGATGCTCACGACTGCGGCGATGGTGGCGGAACGCGTCGAGGAAAAGGATTCCGACGGTAATGGTGGCGGCATGCCGGGAGGGGGGGGCATGGGCGGCATGGGCGGCATGGGCGGCATGGGCGGCATGGGTATGTGAACGGGCTCGCATTGAGGCGGGATTGCGGCGGACTCGACGTGCAACGAAAGTCCCTTCAAAATTGCGGTGGTAAAACGACGGGGCGACGGTTGCGCCGCTCGCCCCACACTCATAACAGGAGAACTTGAATGCCCAAGGGCCAGCAACGCAGTAATCGTGAAGCGAAGAAACCCAAGCAACCGAAAAAGCCTGCGGGCGCCGCAGCGCTCGCTAAGGGAACGTCCCCGATAAGGATTCCTCCGGCGCCCGGCAAGAAGTTCTAGCCGGCGCGACGCTCGGCGGACGGGATCCGCTCCGAGCGACGAAACATCGAAGGCCTCGGCGTGCGCCGGGGCCTTCTGCGTTCAGTGGCCCTCAAGCGTCCTTGCGCCAGACGCTCGCCAGCCAGGGCTGCTGTTCGCGCGGCAGGCCGGCGGGGCGGTAATAGTGCGTCAGCTCGACGAATCCGGCACCCAAGACGTAGCGGCGCCAGGATTCGAGATCGTGGTACGCACCGTAGCGGCCGCGCTGCCAGCCCTCGACGTTGTCGCCATGCGGGTTCGAAGTGAACAACACGCCGCGCGGCTTTAGGGTGGCGTGCAACTGCAGCAACACCTGCGCCAGCGCCTGGCTGGGTACATGAAACAGAACCGCGTTGGCAAACACACCGTCGAAACGACGATCCGGCAGATCAAGCTTGAGGAAGTCCTGCTCCCACACCTCGCAGCCGCTATGGATGCGCGCCATTTCGGCCAAGCGCGCCGCGCCCTCCAGGCCGACTGCGCGGTGTCCGCGTTCGGCGAAGGTCTTGAGATCGCGCCCCGGCCCGCAACCGAAATCGAGAATCGCGAACGGCGCCTCACCCTCGATGGCGTGCAGCAGCGCTTCGATGTTCTGGCTGACGTCGTGACCGCGCGTGCCGTGCCAGAAATCGTCCGCACGCCGGTTGTAGTGTTCCAGCGTGGTATCTGCGATGTTCGCGAGATTCTGCGGATTCAGTCTCACGACGGCTCGGCGGCAGGTGCAACGGTCGCCGGGTACTCCGGGCGGATGTCAAAGTGCAGGAGACGATGCGCGGTGCGCAAAGCCATTTCCGCATCCGCGGGCCGCGTCGCCCGGGAAAAGATGAATCCGAGGTAGCTCGCCCCATCGGGCGGTGGTGCGATGATGTGACCGGGCTGCACCGTGATGGCGACATCGATGATTCCCGCGACCGATTGCGCAGCGGCGAGTCCTTCGAGCCCGTGATAGATGCCGCGGCGTGGAATCGGGATCATCATCACGCCGGCGGCGCCGTCGCTGCGCGCAACCGCCACCGGCTTGCCCAGCGCCTGACGCAGGATCTGCTCCTCGAGTCGCATTCCCAGAACATGGGTGAGGACGCGTCCGCACAGCCCGCCGATCGAACGTGCCGCGACCTCGAGCAACCAGACGCCCTGTTCGTTGACGCGCATCTCGGCGTGAACGGGACCGTCCGTGAGTCCGGCGACGCGGCAGATGCGCGTGACTTCCTGACGGATGTGGCGCTGCGTCGCATCCGGCAGGCGCGAAGGCGCGACGTAAAGCGTTTCCTCGAAGAAAGGTCCGTCCAGGGGATCGGGTTTGTCGAACAGGGCGAGGGGGGTAAGCGTTCCGCCGTCGAGCATGCCTTCCAGCGCGTACTCGCGTCCCGCGATGAAGTCTTCGATGACGAGGCCGAGTTCCTGGGCGTCGCGGTCGGCACGCGCCTGGATCGCGCGTACCCAGTTCACCGCGCGCAGCAGCGCCGCGGTATCGTCGGCACGGATCACGCCGCGGCTCGCGGACAGGCGTCGTGCCTTCACGACCACGGGAAACTTCAGCGCGTGAACCAGCGTCAGCGGGTCCGCGTTGGTCGGCAGGTGATGGAATCCGGGACACAGGAATGCGTGTTCCTTCAGCAGCCGGCGAAACGCGAGCTTGTCACGCAGTCGGCGAACCGTCTCGGGACGATTCCCCGGCAGCCCGAAACGCTCGGCGAGCAACGCCGCAAGCTCGATTCCCGAGTCATCCACCGCCAGCACGGCATCGGGTGTGCCTTCGATCTCGCGCAACACCGTGTCCGCCGCCTGCTCAGGGCGGTCGAAATGCAGCGCCATGATCGGCGCGAGGCCCCAGGCGGGTGCCAGTTGGTGGCAGTAGTTCGCCGCAGCGATGATCTCCACATCGAGCGTCTTCGCGGCCGCAAGGAAATCCTGGTTGCGGTAGCCGGTGGTGGGCAAAAGCAGCAGAACGCGCTTCATTGCAGCGTATCGTTTCAGAACGACTGCAGCTGTGCGTCGGTCGGTTCGGCGCAGCAGTACCACGGTTCCGAGAGCCGAGGGATCGGCAATCCAAGTTCTGCCGGCAGTGCTGGCGCCGTCCGTCCGGTAGCGTCGTGGGCCATGTGCCAGACGGCGGCGAACACCTCGCGGCGCGGTACGTTTGCTTGCTCACATCGGGCCACGTGGGCTTGCAGATCCTGCTGCAGGCGATCGACCCGGGGATCGGAATGGCGCCAGGGATAGCCCAGCAGCTTGGCGTCGAAGGCCATCAACCGTTGCCTGAACCCCGGCAGCTGCAGAAGATAGGAACCTTCGGGAACGAGCAGCCGGATGATGAGCTGCACCGGCGGTACGCTTTCGACGAGTTGCAGTTCCACGATCCGTTCGAGCAGCGCGAGGTATCCCGCCAGCGTGGTCCAGGGCGTGAACGCGACGAACGTGGGCGCCAGCGCAATGCCGGCTTCACGCGTGAGCGCCACGGCGCGATCGAACTCGCGGCTGCTGTGGTTCTTGTCGAGCAAGCGCAGGATCTCGTCGTCCACCGCTTCCACCGCTGCCGTGATGAACAGGCATCCGCTCGCGCGCAATGCGGGCAGGTGTTCGGCGTGATCGATCAGGTGCTGGATCTTGATGGTCGCGTCGAACGTGACGTCCGGGAATGCAGCGTGCAGCGCCCGCGCGAGCCGCAGCCCATGGGTGGGGCCATTGAAGAAGTCCGGGTCGCCGAAGGAAATATGGGCCGCGCCTTCGTTTACCTGCTGTCGGATATCTTCGATCACCACGTCCGCGGGAACGATGCGGAAGGTTCCCTGGTACACCGGAACCACGGGACAATGCCGGCACAGGTGCTTGCAGCCCCGGCTGCCCTCCGCAAACCCGGCGATCCGCGTCGATCCGTCGGGCAGCACCAAATGCGCGTAGCGTGAAAGCTTCGGCAGGCCGCTGCGGTCGGGTAGCGCGAAGCGGATCTTGTCCAGGCCGATGACCGGCTCGCGCTGCGCGGCTGCCGTTGCATCGGTGCGCAGGCGCCGGCAAAGGGAAACCAGCGCCGATTCCACTTCCCCACCCAGCACCGTGCCCACGCCGAGTCCGCGCAGCAGCGCCTCGTTCATGGGCGCGTACAGGCCGTAGACGCAGAGGTGGGCGTTCGGTGCAAGCTGCCTGATGCGCGGCAGCGCCTCGATCGCGATGCGGGTCGCGGTATGCATGCCGACGTAAATCGCGACCAGGCGCGCGTGCTTCAGGACATCGCCGTCGAGCTTTTCGAGCGATAGATCGAGGCAGTGCACCGCACAGCCGTCGCGTTTGAGCCAGGCCGCGGGCTCGGCCAGGGCAAACGGCTGCCGCCCCAGCTCATAGGGATTGATCAGGACGACGTCGAACCGTTCGCCGCGTTCGCTTGTGTCAGCTACTTCGACTGCGGTCGCTGCGCGAACGCCGCGGGCGCCGTCTCGCGGTTCGCGCCGGCTTCCTCCAGGCGTTTGAGATAGTGCTGCCACATCTCCTCCTGGCGCAGACCGTATTCGTACAACAGGTCCCATGAGTAAATTCCGGTGTCGTGGCCGTCGGAGAAGGTGAGCTGGATTGCGTAGCTGCCGGCCGGCTCGATCTGCGTGATTTCCACGGCCCGCTTGCCCGCCTGCAGTACTTCCTGTCCCGGGCCGTGGCCGCGTACTTCAGCCGAAGGCGAGTAGACGCGCAGGAATTCGCAGGGCAGCTGGAAGGTCTTGCCATCGGCGAACGAAAGCTCCAGCAGCCGCGACTTCTGGTGCAGCTTGATTTCGGTGGGTCGCGGCGTATTGCTGTCCATGCCTACGGTTGCCTACGCTCGTGTGTTGCCGGTGGGCGTAACGTGCCAAATGACCCGCGCACTATAGCAAGTCAAGACAGCGGCACAGATGTGGTTATTGCTGGAATCCGCTCGCGTACGCTGCTTCGAGCCGTGCCATGACGTCCGCCGGGAGCGGCCCCATCGCCTCGGCTTCGATCACCTCGTCGAGATGCGAAGCCTCGCCGAGCCCGACGACAAAGCAGGCGAAATCCGGATTCGCCAGCGCGAAGCGCAGCGCGGCCTGCGCGCGCGTGCCGTGGCCGCGCCCGAGCGCATGCAGTGCCGCGTGGGCCCTCCGTTCCTCGATATCGAGCGCGCTGTCTTTGGTCAGCACCATCTCGCGTCCGGTGCGTCGGTCGGTCGCGAGCACACCCGAGGCGAACACGCGAATACCCATCATTGCGACGTCGTGCCGCGCGCAGGCGGCACACACACCGGCGAATTCGTGGCCACTCCAGCCGGACGGCATCGCGCGCGCGGCGCTTGGATTGAGCAGGTTGTAGTAGATCTGCGCCGAATCGAAGCGCCCGCTGTCGAGCGCACGGATGATCGCCGGCGCTTCGCCGAGCGCAGTGAGACCGATGAAACGCGTGAGGCCGGCCTTGCGCATGCGCTCGAGCCCGTCGGCGACGCCGTCCTTGCGCAGCACGTCCTCGATGCTGATGGCGCCGAGTATGCCGCTTCCGGTGCGTGCGCCGATCTGATTGTGTAACTGAAGCAGGTCAACCGAGTCGCGTTTCAGCCGGCGCAGGCTTTCGTGCACGCTGCGCTCGATTTCGCCCGGGATGTCCGCGAGCGTGCCGAGATCGAGCCGGACCTTGGTCGAGAGAAAAGGCCTGTCCTCGACTTCGGCGAGCAGCCAGCCGAGCGCTTCTTCGGAGCGCCCCTGGCCGTAGAGCGGCGCCGTGTCGATCCAGTTGATGCCGGCGTCGAGCGCGCGGCGCAGCGCGCGGCGCCGCGTGTCGTCGTCGGCGAGGATCATGATGCCGCCGACGTAGCCGCCGCCGAATACGATTTCTGAGACCCGAAGGCCGCTGCGGCCAAATCTTCGATACTTCATGCGTCTTCCTTTCTGCGCCAGCCCCCGGTTCCAGGACGATAATGTACAATGTTATATTGTAAAATCAATTAGTTATATATTATTAGCTTGGTTGTAAGTTAACAACTGGCTCTATCCCTCTAATTAAAATGTGCAAAATTTCATTGACGTCCAGTGGCAAGGGGAGGATTCTAGGCTCATCTTGATCCAAGCCGACGCGATGAACTGAAACTTTGCCGACTTTTCCAGCGATCCGCAGAAGGTCGCGGAACCGCCCGAATTTCTCCTCCTCCTCCTCCTCTGTTCGGGCACTTCTTCAAAAGGCCCCTGGCGCAAGCCAGGGGCCTCTTTCTTTTTGGTTCGCGCAACGCCTGCGACCCCTCCCGCACATCGGCTGCGTGCCGGCACGGCGCCGCGCAGAGAATACGATCTGTGCCAATCGAACAACATCAGGAGTCCGACTATGACACTCGACATCATTCGTAACGCGCTTGGCTGGTGCACGCTCATCAATTTCGGCGTGTTGCTCGCATGGCTTTTGCTCATCACCCTGGCGCGCGACTGGGTGTACGACCTGCACCGCAGGTGGTTCAAGCTCAGTACGGAGGCGCTCAACACGATCCACTACGCGGGCATGGGCCTGTTCAAGCTCGGGATCTGGTTGTTCAACCTGGTGCCGTACCTCGCGCTGCGCTTGGTCGGCTGAGATCCGTCCTTGGGCGCCGGCGGCCGGGCCGTCACGCCAGCACGAAGCCCTCGTAGCCCTTCGCCGCGACTTCCCTGCATTTCTCGGCGTAGGGCGGAAACCCGAGCAGCGGCATGAACACGCGCGGCTTGCCCGGCACGTTGGCGCCGACGTACCAGGAGTTGCACAGGGGGTACACCGTGCGCTCCGCAACCTCGTTTACGTGCGCGACCCAGGCGTCCTGCGCCTCGCGCCGCGCTTCGATCGTCGCGTGGTTGTGCGCGCGCAAGTAGCCGAGGCAGTCGGCGATCCAGTTCACGTGCTGCTCGATCGAGACCAGCATGTTGGTGAGCACCGAGGGGCTGCCCGGACCGGTGATCGTGAACAGGTTCGGAAAGTCCGCGACCGACAGGCCGAGGTAGTTGCGCGGGCCGTCGTTCCAGGCCTCGCGCAGCGTGCGCCCGCCGCGCCCGCGGATGTCGATTCGCATCAGCGCGCCGGTCATCGCATCGAAGCCGGTCGCGAACACGAGCGCATCCAGCGTGACGTCCTGTCCTCCGGTGCGAACACCCTGCGGCGTGATCGCCTCGATCGGCGCCTCACTCACGTCGACGAGATGGACGTTTTCCCGATTGAAGGTCTCGTAGTACCCGCTATCGATGCACAGGCGCTTGCCGCCGATGACCTGCTTCGGCGAGAGCAGCGCGGCGACCTCCGGATCGCGCACGATGGCGTGGATCTTTTCGCGCACGAATGCGGCGGCCGTTCGGTTCGCATCGACGTTCAGAATCAGGTCGCCGAACGCGCCGAGAAAGAACAGCCCTCCGTGCTGCCAGCGACGCTCGAACGCCTGCCGGCGCGCCTCGGGCGTTGCGTCGAGCGCCGAGGTATCGGCGCGCGGAAAGTTGGCGCCGAAGGCATTCGGCATGAGGCTGTTGCGCGCACGAAACCCGGCGTAGTCGGCCTTGACCTGCGCCTCGTAGTTCGGATCGAGCGGGGCGTTGTGTGCCGGTACCGAGTAGGTCGCGGTGCGCTGGAAGACGAACAGGGCCTTCGCCTGCTCGGCAATGATCGGGATCGACTGCACCGCGGACGAGCCCGTGCCGATCACGCCGACGCGCTTGCCGGTGAAGTCGACCGGCGCGTGTGGCCATTCGCCCGTGTGGTAGACCGCGCCCTCGAAGCGATCGAGCCCGGGAATGTTCGGCGTGTTCGGAGACGACAGGCAGCCGGTCGCCATGATGAGAAATCGGGCCGAGGTCTCGGCGCCGTCGTCGGTGCCTACGGACCAGCGCCTGGCGGTCTCGTCGAAGGTCGCTGCGACGACGCGGGTGTCGAACCGGATGTCCGCGCGCAGCGCAAAGCGGTCGGCGACGTGATTGGCGTAGCGCAGGATCTCCGGCTGCGCGGCGAAACGCTCACTCCAGTGCCAGGCCTGCTGCAGCGCTGCGTCGAACTGGTAGGAATACTCCACGCTCTCGATATCGCAGCGCGCGCCGGGGTAGCGGTTCCAGTACCAGGTGCCGCCGACGCCCGAGCCGGCCTCGAACACGCGCGCCGCAAGGCCGAGCCCGCGCGCACGGTGCAGCATGTACATCCCGGCGAAGCCGGCACCGACGATGAGGACGTCGACGTGCCGCGCCGCGCCGGCGGTCCTTCCGGTATGCGCTCTTCGCGGGTTCTCTGACATTGCACGCCGTCTTGCCGATGCCAACGGGGCAGGAGGACAAAAGATACAGGATGATCCGCACGGACCGCTCGGCGCGTTCGCAAAGCGGCGCGTGGACTGCGCAGCGAGCGAGTGGGATGCGCCGGGGCGAATCGGGCGCAGTAGAATTCGCCACCGCCGGGAACCATCTTCCTGGCACATCGGAATCGAACAGGAGGAGACCATGAAATTCCGTTACGCCCTCGCAGCGGCGCTGCTGCTCGCGCCCGGCCTTGCCGCCGCGGCGACCGAAATGCGCTGCAGCCACCAGCTGCCGCCGAAGCACCACATCGCCAAGGTCATCGACCGCTGGGCGGCCGAAGTCGAGAAACTTTCCGGCAACGAGATCGATGTCCAGGTCTTCGGCGCGAACAGCCTGGTGGGTGCGCGCGAGAACATATCTTCGGTCGCGAAAGGCAACATCGACTGTGCGTTCTCGATCAACCCGCAATGGGGCAAGACGCTGCCGATCATGAACGTGACGCTCAAGCCCTATGCGGTCACCGATCTCGCGGTGCTCGCCAAGTGGCCGTCGTCGAGGGCGGCCGCCTTCCTCGAGGAAAAGCTTCTCACCAAGCAGGTGCAGAACGTCGTCTGGCTGTTCACCACGCGCATGACTGCGATGACCTCGAAGGGCAAGGGGCTGATCAATCCGGCGGACTTCAAGGGCGTCAAGATCCGCGGTCTCAACCCGGTGGCCGACGCCGGGCTGGTCGCGATGGGCGCCGCGCCCTCGGCGATGTCCGGGTCCAAGGTCTATCAGGCCCTGTCGACCGGGGTGATCGACGCCGGCATGACCGACATCAGTGCGGCCTACTCGCGCAAATACTACGAAGTTCAGGACCATGTCACGGTGACGCCGCTGTTCAGTGTGTTCTTCCACGGTTACGTGAACCCGGGCTGGTACGCCAAGCTTTCCGCCAAATCGAAGGCAGCGCTGCGCGACGCGGGCATGAAGGCCTCCGCCTGGGCGGTCGAGGCCTCCGAAGAATCCGCCGCGGCCGCACCCAAGCAACTCGCCGAAAAGGGCATGCAGGTCCACGTGCAGACTCCGGCGGAGATGGCGGCGTGGAAGAAGATCATGGCGCCCGCGTTCGATGCCTCGTTCAGCAAGGCAACGGGCGCGGACGGCGCCACGCTGCTCAAGCTGGTGGCGGAGATCGGCGGCTAATTGGCGTTGCAGTCGAATGACGGCGCGGGGGAGGGGCCGGCCCCCCCGCGTCCCTGCCCGAACGCCTGATCGGGCGCGTCTCCGGATTCGGCGCGGCGATCGCCGCCGCCCTGGTGCTGTTCACGCTGGCGGTCACCGGCTACGCCGTCGTTCTGCGTTACGTGTTCGGCGCCCCGCTGACCTGGGCCGACGAACTGTCGGGCTACCTGGTCGTCGCGATCGTCATGTTCGGCGCGGCCGATACGCTGCTGCGCGGCGAGCATATCAGCGTAGACCTGCTGACCGGCAGGCTTGACGGGCTCGCACGGCGCGTCGTCGACCTGTGGGCGATGCTCGCGGCGGCATTGTTTGCCTGCGCGCTCGGCTACAGCGCGTTCCTGATGCTGCGCTTCTCGATCAATCTCGGAATGTATTCCGCAGGCTATCTCGAAGTCGCGATGTGGAAGCCGCAGGCGCCGATGCTCATCGGCGCAGCGCTGATCTGCCTTGCGGCGCTCGCCCGCATCGTCACGCTCCTGCGTGCCAAGCGCCACCCGTGACGACGCTCGCGATCCTCTGCGGACTCATCGTCCTGCTGCTGACCGGTGCGCCGATCTTCGCCGGCCTGGGGCTCATCTCGCTCATCGTAATGCTCGCGACCGAAGGCAACATCAACAGCGTCGCCGATACGGCCTTTGCCAAGCTGAACAACGGCCTGCTCACGGCGATCCCAATGTTCGCATTCATGGCGCACGTCATGATCCGCTCGAAGGTCGTCGACGATCTCTACAACGCCGCGCACGCGGTCGTCGGGCATTTTCGCGGTGGCCTCGGCATTGCCACGGTACTGTCCTGCACGATCTTTGCTGCCATTTCCGGTTCGTCGGTCGCGACTGCACTCACCATCGGCTCGTCGTCGATTCCGCAGATGCGGCGTTTCGGCTACCGGCCGTCCGATACCTACGGCGTCATCGCCGCAGGCGGCACGCTCGGCATCCTGATTCCGCCCTCGGGGCCGCTCATCCTGTACGCGATCGTCACCGAGACGTCGATCGGCGCGCTGTTTCTGGCCGGCGTCATTCCCGGACTGATGATGGCGACTGCCTTCGCGCTGTACTGCCTGGTGAACGGGTATTGGCGGACCGAGGTGCGACGCGATCAATGGCAGGGTTTCGCCGCCTGTCTCGGCGCGGTGCGCAAGTCCGTCTGGGCGCTCTCGATGCCGCCGCTGGTGCTGGGCGGCATCTACCTGGGCGTGTTCACCGCGTCAGAAGCCGCCGCGATCGGTTGCATCTACGCGCTTGGCGTCGGAACCTTCGTCTACCGGAATTTCGGGCTGACCGAATTATGGGAGACGTCGCTCGAAACGGTGCGCACCAGCGCAATGCTGTTCCTGATCCTGGCCGCCGCCGCGATCTTCGGCCATTCGATCACGATCATCCGCCTGCCGGCGGAACTGGTCGAATTCGTCACCGCGCAGGACCTGAGCGCGACCGGATTCTCATCGCCGTGAGGTCTACCGCAATTTCGGGCTGACCGAATTATGGGAGACGTCGCTCGAAACGGTGCGCACCAGCGCAATGCTGTTCCTGATCCTGGCCGCCGCCGCGATCTTCGGCCATTCGATCACGATCATCCGCCTGCCGGCGGAACTGGTCGAATTCGTCACCGCGCAGGACCTGAGCGCGACCGGATTCCTCATCGCCGTGATGACCGTGATCTTCGTGCTCGGCATGTTCCTCGAGACGATCGCGATCATCCTCATCACGACGCCGATCATTTACCCGGTGATGCTCGAACTGTCGATCGACCCGATCTGGTACGGTATCCTGCTGATGATCAACCTCGAACTGGCGTTGATCACGCCGCCGGTGGGAATGAATCTGTTCGTCATCAAGGGCATTGCGCGGGCGCCGTTGGGCGACGTCATCCGCGGCACCGTGCCCTATGTGATGCTGATGCTGCTGGGGCTCGCCATCGTCTTCATGCTGCCCGGACTCGCGACCTGGCTCCCGGCCGTCGCGGGCTTCGGGCGTTGATTCGGGCGCGCCGCATGCCGTCGCGACGACCCTTGCTTGTCGTCCTCTTGACCGCCGGCCTGTTTGCGCTGCTGCCCGCTGCGCACGCCGCGCCGCCGCTCGCCGCGCTGCGCGACGGCATGCCGACACTCGCGCCGATGCTCGCGCGCGTGACCCCCGCGGTGGTCAACATCGCGGTGATGCAGCGCAGCCCCGAGGCGCAGAACCCGCTGCTGCGCGATCCGTTCTTCCGGCGCTTTTTCGGCCTCCCCGATGAGGCACGCCCGCAGATGTCGGCCGGCTCGGGCGTGATCCTGGACGCCGCGCAGGGTTACGTGATCACCAACCATCACGTGATCAAGCACGCGAGCGAGGTCGTGGTGACGCTGAAGGACAATCAACGATTCAAGGCCCAGGTGGTCGGCTCGGACGCCGGCACCGACATCGCGCTGCTCAAGATCGATGCCACCGGCCTGGTTGAGGCGAAACCGGCGAATTCCGACGCGCTGCAGGTGGGCGATTTCGTCGTCGCGATCGGCAATCCCTTCGGCATCGGGCAGACCGTGACCTCGGGTATCGTTTCGGCGCTTGGCCGTGCGGGGCTGTCGAGCGAAGGCTACGAGGAATTCATCCAGACCGACGCATCGATCAACCCCGGCAATTCGGGCGGCGCACTGGTCAATCTGAAGGGCGAGTTGGTCGGCATCAATACCGCGATCATCGGCCCGTCCGGCGGCAATGTCGGCATCGGCTTCGCGGTGCCGGTCAACATGGCGCGCGCGGTGATGCGGCAACTGATCCGTTTCGGCGAAGTGCGCCGCGGCCGGCTCGGGATCAGCATGCAGGACCTCACGCCCGATCTTGCCCGCTCGCTCGGCATTGCGCGCGGGCAGGGCGTGGTGATTGCGGATGTGCAAACCGGTTCGCCTGCGGCGCGCGCGGGTTTGGCTGCAGGCGACGTCGTCATCGCAGTGAATGGGCGCAGCGTGGATTCGGCTTCGGGTCTGCGTGCACGGCTCGGTGTGCTGCCGGTCGGCGAAACGGTCGAGCTGACCGTGCGGAAGGGCGATGAGACACGCACGATTCGTGCGCAGATCGCCGAGATCGAAGCGCGCCACGCACGCAAGGGACGCCGGATCGCCGCGCTCGAGGGCGCGATGCTGGCGACCGTCGGGCGGGAAACGGATGCGGGACGTAGCCGCGGCGTGCTCGTCGTGTCCGTCGAGGCTGGAACCGTGGCCTTCGAGCAAGGTCTGCGGCCGGGCGACCTGATCGTCGGCGTCAATCGCCGGCGCGTCGGCTCGGTCGAAGCCCTCGCGCGACGCCTGCAGGCCAACGGGCGCGTGGCGTTGAACGTCGTGCGGGGCGATTCCATGCTGACGATCGTACTGAACTGAGTACCGGGCGCCACGCCGGGCGAGAATGCAGCCCCCTGACGCGCCAATCTTGGATCGCCGAGGTTGACGACTGATCGCTGACTGCCGACTGCCGATTACGCTTCGGTCACACGTTCGAGTTTCTTGACCTCGGGCAGGCGACGCAGGGCGCGCATCACGCGCGCGAAGTGCCTGCGATCGGAAACCTCGAGCACGATGTGCATGGTGGTGTACAGCGCACGATCGTCCTCCATCGTGATCGCGTCGATGTTGGAACCGGCCTCGGCGATCTCGGCGGCCACCTTGGCCAGCACGCCGCGCTGGTTGGCGACGGTGACCCTGATTTCGGTTTCGTAAAGCCGGTGTATTTCCGGCGCCCATTCGACGTCGATCCATTGTTCCGGTTCCGCGCGTCGCGAACGCAGCACCTGGCGGCAGCCCGCGGCGTGCACGATCAACCCCTGTCCCTTTTTGATCGAACCCACCACCGCGTCGCCCGGAATCGCGCGGCAACAGCGTGCGAGTTGTACCGCCATGCCTTCGGTGCCGTTGATCATGACCACCGCGCCTGGTTTTGACTCCGCCGTGCCCTCCGCGTGGCGCAGCAGGCGGCGTGCGACGACCGCGGGCAGGCGCTTGCCGAGTCCGATTTCGGCGAGCACCTCCTGGCGCGAACTCGAACCGCCGTCACGTACCACGCGCTCCCAGCTCGCCTCGTCGATGTCCTCGGGCGCGGTGCCAAGGCCGCGCAGCGCGAGCTCGAGCAGGCGCTCGCCGAGATGCGCCGATTCCTCGTACTTCATGGTCTTCAGGAAATGGCGGATGTTCGAGCGCGCCTTGCCGGTGCGCACGTACTGCAGCCAGGCGGGGTTGGGCTTGGCGTGGCTCGCCGTGATGATCTCGACGCGATCGCCATTGCGCAACTCGCTGCGCAGCGGCACCAGCTCGTCGTTCACCTTCGCCGCGACGCAGCGGTTGCCGATGTCGGTGTGCACTGCATAGGCGTAATCGACCGCGGTCGCGCCGCGCGGCAGCGAGAGGATCAACCCCTTGGGCGTGAACACGTAGACCTCGTCCGGGAACAGGTCGACCTTCACGTACTCGAGGAATTCGTGTGAATCGCCGGACTGGTTCTGGATCTCGAGCAGCGATTGCAGCCAGCGGTGCGTCTGCTTCTGCACTTCCGACAGCGACTCGGCGTCGTCTTTGTACATCCAGTGCGAGGCGACCCCCGATTCGGCGAGGTGGTTCATCTCTTCGGTGCGGATCTGCAACTCCACCGGCCCGCCGTAAGGACCGATCAGCGCGGTATGCAGCGATTGATAGCCGTTCGCCTTGGGGATGGCGATGTAGTCCTTGAACTTGCCCGGAATCGGTTTGTAAAGGGCATGCAGCGCGCCGAGCCCGACGTAGCAGGCCGCCACGTCCTTCACTACGACGCGCACGCCGTGGATGTCGTGCACCTCGGAAAACGACAGGTGCTTCTCGAGCATCTTGCGATAGGTCGAGTAGACGTGCTTCTCGCGCCCGGTCACGCTCGCCTCGATGCCGCTCGCGAGAAGGCGCGCCTTGATCGCGGCCTCGATCTTGCTGATCGCCTCGCGCCGGTTGCCGCGCGCCGCGCGCGTCGCCTTGGCGAGCGTCGCGTAGCGCAGGGGATGCTGGTGCGAGAAGGCGAGCTCCTGGAGTTCGTGGTAGAGCGCGTTCAGGCCCAGCCGGTTCGCGATCGGCGCATAGATCTCCATCGTCTCGCGTGCAATGCGGCGGCGCTTGGGCGGTGGCACGGCGCCGAGCGTGCGCATGTTGTGCAGGCGGTCGGCGAGCTTGATGAGGATGACGCGCACGTCGCGCGCCATCGCGAGCAGCATCTTGCGGAAATTCTCGGCTTGCGCCTCCTCGGCCGACTGCAGCTCGATGCGGTCGAGCTTCGACACGCCGTCGACGAGTTCCGCCACCGAGGGCCCGAAGGCATCCGAGATTTCGTCCTTGGTGATGGCCGCGTCCTCGAGCACGTCGTGCAGCAGGCCGGCAATCAGGGTCTGGCCGTCGAGGTGCCAATCGGCCAGAATTTCGGCGACCGCCAGCGGGTGCGAGATGTAAGGGTCGCCCGACTCGCGTTTCTGGCCGGCGTGGGCGGCGTCCGAGAACCGGTAGGCCTCGGCCAGGCGCTCAACGTCCGCGGGCTTCAGGTACCCGAAGCGGGACTCGTCGAGAAGAGACACCGCGGCCATGCGGCGAGCGTACCCGAAGCCGCGTGGGTTGGGGCGGATCGGGCGCCGAACACGCCCGCGCAGACTCGCAGATGCGCCCCTGCGGGGGGCGCTACAGCGGAGCGTCGATCGGCGCGGAGACCGGCGCGTTGCGCTTCAGGATCTCGGCGCCAACCTTGCCGGCAGCGATCTCGCGCAGTGCGATCACGGTGAATTTGTCCTTGTCCGGGTCCACCAGCGGCGAGGCGCCGGCGCTCAGCTGGCGTGCGCGATAGGTCGCGGCGAGCGTGAGGTGAAAGCGATTGCTGATCTTCTCGAGCGCGTCGTCAACGGTGATTCTGGCCATGGTCTGCGGTCCGTAAAGTTGAATGGCGTAAGCGGGTCGCCAAATGGGCGAAATGGGCGAAACAGGTTCAAACGCGGATTCGTCGCGTTATGGACGAAACACAGTGGGTTCACGCGCGAGCTGTCGGGCGGTGCGGACATTCTCGGCGCGCAGGACGCCCAGCAATTCGCGCCGGGCGGTCTCGAAGTCGGCGTTGATTATAACGTAGTCGAACGCCGGGGCGTGACTCATCTCCTCGCGCGCGTTCGCCAGGCGGCGCTCGATCACCGCGTCGCTGTCGAGCGCGCGCGAGCGCATCCGCCGCCCCAGTTCGTCCACCGAGGGCGGCAGGACAAAGATCGTCACACAGTCTGGATACAGCCGGCGCACCTGCTGGGCGCCCTGCCAGTCGATCTCGAGCAGCAGGTCTTCGCCCCGCGCGAGCGCCGCGTCGATGACGCGCTGCGAGGTGCCGTAGCGATTGCCGTGGACCTCCGCGCACTCGAGAAACTCGCCGCGCTGGACCATTGCCTCGAAGGCCTGCGCGTCGACGAAGTGGTACTCGCGCCCGTTCTCCTCGCCGGCGCGCGGCGCCCGCGTCGTGTAGGACACCGACAGCCGGATCCGCGGCTCGTCCTTGAGTGCGGCGCGGATGAGCGAACTCTTGCCTGCGCCCGAGGGCGCGGTAATGACGAACAGCAGCCCCTTCATTCGATGTTCTGCACCTGTTCGCGCATCTGCTCGACGAGCAGTTTCAACGCGAGCGCGGTGTCCGCGAGGCCCTGTGACGCGGACTTGGACGCGAGCGTATTCGCCTCGCGGTTCAGTTCCTGCGCGAGGAAATCGAGCCGCTTGCCCGCGGGGCCAGGCTGCCCGAGCACGCGCAGCACTTCGTCGAGGTGCGCGCCGAGCCGGGTGAGCTCTTCGTCGACGTCGATGCGCGTGCCGAACAGGGCAAGTTCGGTGCGCACGCGATCGTCGTCCGCCGAACCGATCGCATCGCGCAGGCGCTGCGCAATCTTCTCCTGATACGCGGCGAGGGCCTGCGGCACGAGCGGCGCGGCCTCCGCGACGCGTTTGCGCATCTCGGCTACGCGCGCGCGGATCGCCTCGGCGAGCTTCGCGCCCTCGCGCGCACGCGCCGCGACGAGCTCGTCGAGTCCCAGGGTGCCGAGTTGTTCGATGCTTTCGCGCGCCTGCGCTTCGCTCAGCGCCGTCTCCGCCAGCATGCCGGGCCAGCGCAGCACGTCCGCGGTGCGCAGCGGCACGGCGTCCGGCAGGGTCTTCTTGACCTCGGCGGCGAGCCGCGCAAGTTCTGCGAGCGCGTCGCTATTGAGCGCCGCGCGCTGCGCGCCACTCGATCCCGGCGTGAACTGCAATCGGCATTCGACCTTGCCGCGCCCGAGGCGCGCCGAGACCAGCTCGCGCAGCATCGGTTCGTGGCCGCGCAACTCCTCGGCGATGCGAAACTGCAAATCGAGGAAGCGCCCGTTCACCGAACGCAGCTCGAAGCTCAAGCGGCCGCGCGGCGTGTCGATCGCGACGGCGGCATAGCCGGTCATGCTGTGAATCATGTCTCGCAGAGGGGGCAGAAAGTGTCAATGCGCGGCGCTGGATCAAGCCGGGCGTCGCCGCGCGTGGCCGTTCGCTCGTACGGAGCGCGTATCATAGGGCGATTAGCGGCCCGAGCCAACCAGGCCGGGCGACGGTGCGCGGTCGGCCACAGCGGGATTTCACCGAATGGCATTGAAGTACAGCATCGCGCAGGACTGCCGCATCGGTGCGCGGCGCAACAACCAGGACCGCATCGGCTACTGGTCGAGCGAGCATGCGCTGCTGATGGTCGTCGCCGATGGCATGGGCGGGCATCCGCGCGGTGAGCTCGCCGCGCAAATCGCCGTCGACCGGCTCGTCGAGGACTTCGTCCGCGAGGCGCGGCCGCGGCTCACGCGGCCCGACGAATTCCTACTGCAGGCGTTCGGGCATGCGCATCGCTCGATCATCAGAGAAGCGCGTGACATCGGGCTGCCGGATGCGCCGCGCACGGTGCTCGTCGCATGCGTGGTGCAGGACGGCACGGTCACCTGGACCCATGTGGGCGATTCGCGCGCCTACCTTATTCGCTGCGGTGCGGTCGTTACGCGGACGCACGACCATTCCTACGTCCAGCACCTCGTCGACGTCGGGCGGATCAGCGAGGATCAGGCGGGGTTGCACCCGGAGCGCAATCTGGTCCTCAGGTGCGTCGGCGGCGACGACGCGCCGCACGTGCTGCAAGTGCCGCAACCCGAAAGCATGGTGCTGAAGGAAAACGATGTCGTGCTGCTGTGCTCGGACGGATTCTGGGGTTCACTCACAGCCGATGAGCTGCTCGCAGGATTGCCCGGGCGCGCGCTGCAGGAAGAAGTCGATGCGCTGGTGCGCCGCGCTGAGCAGCGCGCGGGCGCGCAGTGCGATAATGTTTCGGTCATGGCGATCGTGTGGAACGAGCCCGATCGGCGCGGCGAGCCTTCCGCCGGTGTTCCCAACCAGACCTAGGATTTCAGCGTGACAACGACACAGACGTCACAGACGGCCCTGCGGCCGAGCGGACGCGCGCCCGACGCACTGCGCGCGGTCAGCTTCACGCGCGCCTTTACGCGGTACGCCGAAGGCTCGGTCCTGGTCGCGTTCGGCGAAACCCGCGTGCTCTGCACCGCAAGCGTCGAGGACCGCGTGCCGCCGTTTCTCAGGGACCAGGGGCGTGGCTGGATCACTGCCGAATACGGCATGCTGCCGCGTGCGACCCACACACGATCCGACCGCGAAGCCGCGCGCGGGCGTCAGTCGGGTCGCACCCAGGAGATCCAGCGCCTGATCGGGCGCGCGTTGCGCGCGGCCTTCGATCTGGGTGCGCTCGGCGAGCGCACGATCAAGGTCGATTGCGACGTGCTGCAGGCCGACGGCGGCACGCGCACCGCATCGATTACCGGCGCCTTCGTCGCCGTGCACGATGCGCTCGGCTGGATGCGCGCGCAGGGCTTGATCGAAACGCTGCCGGTGCGTGACTTTGTCGCCGCGGTTTCGGTCGGCCTGTACCAGGGCACCGCAGTGCTCGACCTCGACTATGCCGAGGATTCGGCCTGCGACTGCGACATGAACGTGGTGATGACCGGCGGCGGGCGCTTCATCGAACTCCAGGGCACCGCCGAGGGCGAGCCGTTCGCGCGCGCGCAGGTCGACGAATTGATGCTGCTTGCCGAGAACGGCATCCAGGCACTCGTTGCGGCACAGCGCAAGGCGCTCGATCTCTAGCGGCGAGTGAAAGGGTTCGAGAAACTCGTTCTCGCGAGCAACAACCCCGGCAAGCTGCGCGAGATCGGCGCGCTGCTCGCGCCGCTCGGCATCGCCGTCGTTGCGCAGGCTGCGCTCGGCATTGGCGAGGCCGAAGAACCGCACCAGACCTTTCTTGAAAACGCGCTCGCCAAGGCGCGCCACGCGAGTCGTTCGAGCCGCCTGCCTGCGCTGGCCGACGACTCGGGCCTCTGCGTCGAGGCGCTCGGCGGCGAGCCCGGCGTGCACTCGGCGTATTACGCGGGGACGGCAGGATCGCGCGAGACGCGTGATGCGCGAAACAACGCCAAATTGCTCGACGCCCTGGCGACGCAGCCGAACCGGCGCGCGCACTACTGCTGTGTGCTGGTGTTGCTGCGCCACCCAGACGATCCGCAGCCGCTCGTCGCCGAGGGCAACTGGCATGGCACGATCGGCTCCGTCGCGCGCGGATCGAACGGCTTCGGCTATGACCCGCTGTTCGTGCTGCCCGGGCGGGACTGCAGCTCGGCCGAGCTCGACGCCGCCGAAAAGAACCGGATCAGCCATCGCGGGCAGGCGCTCGCGCGCCTGCTCGAGCGTTTGCGCGAACGCGGATGAGCGCAACGCCCGTTACGCTGCATCGCCCCGACCGCGTGCGCCTCACCGTACTGCCGCCGCTCGCGCTCTACGTCCACATCCCCTGGTGCGTGCGCAAATGTCCCTATTGCGACTTCAACTCGCACGAGCGAGGTGGTGCGCTGCCCGAGGCCGCGTACGTCGACGCGCTCGTCGCCGATCTCGAAGGGCTGCTGCCCTCGGTCTGGGGCCGGCGCGTGACGAGTGTCTTTATCGGTGGCGGCACGCCGAGCCTATTCTCGGTCGGCGCGATCGACCGGCTGCTGTCGGATGTGCGCGCGCGCCTGCCGCTCGAGCCCGACGCCGAGGTGACGCTCGAGGCCAATCCTGGCACCGCCGAGGCGGAACGCTTCCGCGGTTACCGTGCAGCAGGCGTCAATCGCCTGTCGATCGGCGTGCAGAGCTTCGACGATGCGATGTTGCAGAAGCTGGGGCGCATCCACAGCGGCGACGAGGCGCGGCGCGCGATCGAGATGGCGCGCGCAACGTTCGACAACGTCAATCTGGACCTCATGTACGGGCTGCCCGGGCAGACGCTGGCGATGGCGCAGGCCGACATCGACGAAGCGCTGCACTGGGAGACGACGCATCTGTCTGCGTACCAGCTCACGATCGAGCCGAATACCGTGTTCCACGCGCGCCCGCCACAGCTACCAGAGCATGACGCCTGCGCCGACATGCAGCTGATGGTCGAGAACGTGCTCGGCGCCGCAGGCTATGCGCACTATGAAACGTCGGCGTTTGCGACATCCGGCCGGCGCGCGCGGCACAACCTGAACTACTGGCAGTTCGGCGACTACCTCGGCATCGGCGCCGGTGCGCACGGCAAGGTCGAGCTTTGCCGACCGCATCACGCGCCACGCGCGCGCCAAGCAGCCGCGCGAGTACATGGCGGCGGCGCTCGGGGAGGGCTCGATGGTCGAAGAGCGGACGATCGAGGCGAAAGAGCTTGCGTTCGAATTCATGCTGAACGCGCTGCGGCTCGTCGATGGATTCGAGCCGCGCTTGTACGCGGAGCGCACGGGAATTCCAATCAGCGCGATCGAGGGGCCGCTCGCCGAGGCTGAGGCGCGCGGGCTGATCGAGCGTTCGACAATGCGCATCCGGCCGACCGAACGCGGGGGGCTGTTCCTAAACGAGCTGATCGCGCTTTTCCTGCCCGAAAAATAGCGCCCGGCGACCCGGCACCATGGTGCAGATCGCGCCGCGTTAGAAGTCGATCGCGACGCGGGCTTGCAGGACGTTCACGTGCCCGCCGTCGACCGCGGGGGAATTCGAGCGGTCGTTCACCCGTCCGTGAACGTAGTTCAGCATCACCTTGGCCTTGTCGTTGATGTACCAGTTGAGCCCCGCGGTAAGGTCGGTTTGCCGGCCGCCGCTCAGCGGCGCCGTCGGTCAGGTCGACGGTCGACACGCGCAACGCCACTTCCCAGGCACCCCAGCCGTCGCCCCCCCATTCGAACTTGCGCTTCGGCCGGACGCCGTCGAATACCCCCGCGCCGCGGTCGTAGTGGCGGCTCTCGCCTGTCAGGAGGTAGCTACCGAACGCGTAGATTCCGTTCAGCCGCGAATTCCCGGCGCTGTTTGCCTTGAGGGCGCTGTGGAAATACTCGGCCTGAAACGACCAGGGACCGGACACGATGGCGAATTCCGGATTGATCTGGATGGCGCTATTGGGACTGATCTTGCCCGTATCGACCAGGTCGTCGTCGGTGAGGGCGGTCTCGGGTACTGCGCGCGTCCGTACCTGATCGTTAAAATTCTGATGGCTTAAGGACAGGCCGAGATGGATCAGGTCGCGTCCCTCGTCCGCGTAGCGCGCGAGCCCGGTCACGCGCGCGACCAGGTCGGTACCGATCGAATTGCTCAGCGCGTCCTTCGCGCCGCCGAAGTTATCGAAGGACCCGGTGTTCCAGAACCCGCCTGCCGACCAGGTCATGCGCTTATCGAACGCGGTGTTGGTGGTGGCGATACCGATGTTGCGTCCCGGTGCGAGCGCGAGGGTCGGCAGCGCGCGCGACATGAAGGTGAGGTTGCCGCCTGCGGTCGAGTTCTCGAGCGAGTAGGGTTCACGCATGTTGCCGACCCGGATGCGCCCGACGGTGGGCAGGGGTTCGAAGCGAAACCACATATCCTTGATCTGCGGTTGCTGCGCGAATTCCAACTGGAATTTCAAGTCACCGACGTCGACAGCCCATCCGCGCATCGTCACGCGTGCCCGGGAGAATTGGGCGGCATTTCCAGTGAGATTTGGAAAAGCAGTCTCGAGCACGTCGTTGGCGCCGATGTCGCCTGCGTCTGCCCACAGGCTCGCGTTGAATTTAAGCTTCAGGCTGCCGTCGCTGCGGTCGATGCGAAACCCGTCCTTCCGATAGAGATGCCAGTCGGCGAAGACGCCGGGCAACGTCACGCCGTCGTCGCCGAGTCTGCCACCAGCGCTTTGGAATCGGATTCAGCCGACAGCTTGGCCTCGTCGTCGGCGCTGCGCCGCTGCGGCGAGCACGGTGGCGAGCGCTGCGCAGGCAAGTGCGCGCGCGCCGAGATCGAGCGTGTCGGCGAGCGCGTGCATCGGTCAGTTCATCGTTCGGGCTGACACGGTTCAACTGCAGCCGTTAGTAGCTGTGGCATTGACACGCGTTGCGACGGGCGCGCCTAGGCATCGGCGCGCGAAATACGAGATCGCGCACCGGATGCCCGAGCCGTAACCCGCGTTCCTCGAACTTGGTGCGCGGGCGGCGCGCGGGTCGCGGCGCGTAGTCCTTCACGGTGTTCTCCAGCAGCGGCTCGGCGGCAAGCACGGTGAGGATCTGCTCGGCGTATTCGGGCCAGTCGGTCGCAGCGTGCAGGATCCCGCCGGGCGCGAGCTTGCGCGCGGCGAGTGCAGCCGAACGCGGGCTGAATCAGTCGCCGCTTGTGATGGCGCTTCTTCGGCCAGGGATCGGGAAAGAAGAGGTGAATCCCGGCGAGCGAGGCGTCGGCGATCATCTGCTCGAGCACGTCGAGCGCGTCGTGGCGGATGACGCGCAGGTTGGTCAGTCCCGCGGCGTCGATCCCGCGCAGCAGACTGCCGACGCCGGGCCCGTGTACTTCGATCGCGACGAAGTCGGTTGCCGGATCGGCGGCGGCCATCTCGAGCGTGGACTCGCCCATGCCCGAACCGATCTCGACGACGAGCGGCGCTTCGCGCCCGAACACGGCGACGCGATCGAGCAGCCTCTGTGTATAGGGGATCGCATAACGCGGACCGAGCTCTTCCAGCGCGCGCGCCTGCGCGGCCGAGGTGCGGCCCTGGCGCAGGACGTAGCTTCTGACCGGGCGCCGCTCGGTCAAACGATTCAGGCGGCCTTGGGCTGCGACGTCTGGATGGTGCCGCCGACCGGCGACGAGGGGCTCGCGCTGTAGAGCTTTTTCGGCATCCGCCCGGCAAGAAACGCCTCGCGCCCGGCCTCGACCGCCTTCTTCATCGCCTGTGCCATCAGGATCGGATTCTGCGCCGCGGCCATCGCGGTATTCATCAGCACGCCGTCGCAGCCGAGCTCCATCGAAATCGCGGCGTCCGACGCGGTGCCGACGCCGGCGTCGACCAGCACCGGCACCTTGGCCGCTTCGAGGATGAGCTTCAGGTTCCAGGGATTGAGGATGCCCATGCCCGAGCCGATGAGCGAGGCGAGCGGCATCACCGCGACGCAGCCGATGTCCTCGAGCAGCTTGGCCTGGATCGGATCGTCCGAGCAGTAGACCATCACCTTGAAGCCTTCCTTCACCAGCTGCTCGGCGGCCTTGAGCGTCTCGGGCATGTTCGGAAACAGGGTATGCGGATCGCCGAGCACTTCGAGCTTGACCAGGGCATGCCCGTCGAGCAGTTCGCGCGCGAGGCGCAGCGTGCGCACCGCGTCGTCTGCGCTGTAGCAGCCGGCGGTGTTCGGCAGGTAGGTGAACTTCGACGGTGGCAGCGCATCGAGCAAACTCGGCTCGTTCGGGTTCTGGCCGATGTTGGTGCGCCGGATCGCGACCGTGACGATCTCGGCGCCCGAGGCGTCGATCGCAGCGCGCGTCTGCGCGAAGTCCTTGTATTTGCCGGTGCCGATCAGCAGGCGCGAGCCGTAGGCCTTGCCCGCGATCACCAGGGGATCGTTCGTTGCCATCTCAGCCTCCACCGACCGCGACCACGATTTCGAGCTGGTCGCCGTCATTCACCACGGTGCTTGCGTGCGCGCTTTTCGGCACGATCGCGCCGTTCTGCTCCACGGCGATTTTCTTGCCTTCGAGCGCGAGCCGGCGCAACAGTTCCGTCACCTCGAGCGGCTGTTCGAAGCGGTGCGCGGCACCGTTGACCACGATCTGAATCATCAACGGCAATCATACCGCCGCGCGAGCGCGCGGGCACGCCGTCAGGCGCCCGGACCCCGCTGATGCGCCGCGAGCGCGGCGATGATGCGGTCTTTCGGCAGCATGCCGAGGATCCGGCCCGCGTCGTCCACGACGGCGACGGGGAAATCGCTTTCCAGCGTGAGCGGCAGCACCCGTTCGAGCACCAGGCTCGCCAGCGCCGAAGGGACCGGCTGCGCGAGGGCACGCACGTGGCGGCCGGCTCCTGCGCCGCGCAGCATCGATTCGGTGACCGCGCCCTGCAAGTCGTCCCTCGGCGTCGGCGACGTAGGCGACCGGCAGCGGCTGTCCGTGCAGCTTGGCGAGTACCGTCTCCGGGCCGTTCGCTCTCGCGCACGACGATCGCCTCGAGCCGCACCGCGCCCGCGGTCAGCACGCGACCGCGGTTGACGTCCTCGATGAAGCGCGCGACGTACTCGGTCGCCGGGCGCTGCAGGATGTCCTCGCCGCTGCCGACCTGCTCGATCGCGCCGTCGTTCATGATCGCGATGCGATCGCCCAGGCGCAGCGCCTCGTCCAGGTCGTGGGTGATGAACACGATCGTGCGGCGCAGCTCGGTCTGCAATCGGATGAGCTGGTCCTGCATCTCGCGCCGGATCAGCGGGTCGAGCGCGCTGAAGGCCTCGTCCATCAGCATGACGTCGGCATCGGTGGCGAGCGCGCGCGCGAGGCCGACGCGCTGCTGCATGCCGCCCGAGAGCTGGCTCGGATACTGCGCCTCGTAGCCGGCGAGGCCGACACGCTCGATCCAGTGCCGCGCCGTGTCGAGGTTCGCGCGGCGCTCGGCGCGGTCGCGCGCCTGCACGTTCAGGCCGTAGGCCGCATTCTCGAGCACGGTCTTGTGCGGAAACAACGCGAAGCGCTGGAACACCATGCTGGTGCGGTCGCGGCGAAAGCGGCGCAGCGCGTCCGGCTCGAGGCGCAGGATGTCTTCGCCGTCGAACAGGATCTCGCCCGCAGTCGGCTCGATCAGCCGATTGAGGTGGCGGACCAGGGTCGACTTGCCCGAACCCGAGAGTCCCATCACCACGAAGCACTTGCCGGCCTCGATGGTGAGCGAAACGTCGCGTACGCCGATCGTATGGCCGGTCTGCGCGAGCAGTGCTTCCTTCGATCATGCCGGCGCGCAGCTGATCGAGCAGGCGCGCGGGCGTCGGGCCGAAAATCTTCGCTGACCTTGCGCAGGACGATGTCACCCGTGCTCATCAATGCACGACCTCGCGGTGCGCGGCCAGGCGCCGGCCGTAGGCCTGGGTGATGCGATCGAGCACGATCGCGAGCAGCACGATCGACAGCCCGGCGACGAAGCCGGCGCCGGGTTCCTGGCGCTGAAGACCGTAGAGCACTTCCTGTCCCAGTCCGCGCACGCCGATCATCGAGGCGATGACCACCATTGCGAGCGCCATCATGATCGACTGGTTGACGCCGGCCATGATGTTGGGCAGCGCAAGCGGGATCTGCACGCCGAACAGCGTCTGGCGGCGCGTGGCGCCGAACGCGGTGGCCGCCTCGATGACCTCCTTGTCGACGAGCCGAATGCCGAGGTCGGTCAGCCGCATGAGCGGCGGCGCGGCGTAGATCATGGTCGCGATCACCCCAGAGAAGGTGCCGAGGCCGAACAGCATCACCACCGGGATCAGATAGACGAACGACGGCATCGTCTGCATGAAGTCGAGGATCGGCGTCATGACTGCGCGGAACCGGTCGCTCTGCGACATCAGGATGCCCGTCGGCAGGCCGAAGACCACGGTCACCAGCAGCGAGACGCTCATCAACGAGAGTGTCTGCATCGTCGGCGTCCACAGGTCGAGCGACCAGATGAGCGCGAAGGCGACGACCACGGTCGCGGCGAGCTGCAGGCTGCGGCTGGCATGGAACGCGATCGCCGCGAACAGCAGCGCCATCAGTGGCCAGGCGATCGACTGATAGAGAAAGCGCTCGAAAAAGCCGATCTTGTGAACGATCCAGTTGTTGATGTCGCCGAGAAAGTCGCCGTAGCGCACCACCAGCCAGTCGACCAGCCGGTCGATGTGCTCGCCGACGGGCAGCAGCGGCATGTCCGGGCGCTCGCCGACCAGCGCCGACCAGCCGCCGGCAAACCCGGCGACGAGGAGCAGCGCCGCGACGCCGGCGCTTGCCGCGATGCGGGTGCGCGCGCCATGCTGAACGAGGCCGAAATAGACGATCGCGGCCGCGATCGCGACGCAGGCGAAAAACGACAGGGCGCTGGCGATGCTCATCGCAGGCGCCGTCGCATGGCTCCGCTTAGAGCGAAGCCTTCACCTTTGCCGCGACCTCGGCCGGCACCCAGGCCTTCCACAGCGCGGGGTGCTTGCGCAGGAACGCGCGCGCGGCCTTGGCGCCGGTCTTGTCCTTTTTCTCGCGCATGTAGACCAGCGCCTGGTTCACGAGGTGGTCCTGCATGCGATAGTTGTCGAGGAAGCGGATGATCGCCGGCGCCGCATCGGCGAAGGCCTTGTTGACCGCGATCGTCACCCGAATCGCCGGATAGGCGCAGGCCTTCAGGCCCACGCCAGATTTCGCCTTGTCGAGGACCTCCCAGGCCGCCTTGTCGTAGGCCGGCTCTGTCAGGCGCACGAGGTCGTACTTGCCGAGCACCCAGGTCGGTCCCCAGTAGTAGAACACGATCGGTCGGCCGCGCTTGTAGGCCGAGGCGATGGCGGCGTCGAGCGCCGCGCCGCTACCGGGCTTGAAGTTGGTGTAGTGATCGAGCAGTCCGTAGGCTTCGAGCTTGCGCGAATTTACCTTCTCGCAGTTCCAGCCCAGCTTGCAGTTGTAGAAGCGGCCCTTCGACGGCTGCTCGGGGTCCTTGAACAGCGCCTTGTACTTCGGCAGGTCGGATACCGCACGCAGTCCCGGCGCCTGCGCCTTGATGCCGCGCTTTTTGTCGCCCTCGACGAGATAGCGTGGCACCCACCAAGCCTGAATTGCTCCCTGGATCGAGACGCCTTTGGTCTCCATCGCGCGCCCGCTCTTTTCCATCTTGTCCCAGATCTCGACGTTGTTGTCCTTCCACAGCTCCATGTTGATGTCGACGTCGCCCTTGGCGACGGCGTTCAGCAGCGGCTGCGTCGTGCCCGGCACCGAGGCCACCTTGCAGCCGTAGCCTTTCTCGAGGATATGGCTCGCCAGCGCGTTATGAAAACTGCTGCTTGCCCAGTCGTTGCCCGCGAACTTGATCGGGCGCTCGAGTTCGCAAGGCGTCGCGGCCTCGGCGGCAAAAGCCCCGAGGACCATGGCTGCAGTCAGCAGGCACCGTGCTGCGGTAGCGATCATGTAACCTCCTCGCGTCTCACCCGGGTTACGTTTAGCACATTTCGCCGTAGAATCTCTTCCCGCCGCGGGTGTAGTTCAATGGCAGAACGGCAGCTTCCCAAGCTGCATACGAGGGTTCGATTCCCTTCACCCGCTCCAGCGCGCCGGGCGCTTCGCTACTTCGCCTTCATCATCGACTTCGTGATTGCGCCGGCCTTGCGGCAGACAACACCGAAGTAATAGAGCGGTTTGCCATCGATCGACAACCGGTGCCGGTAACGCTCCATGTGATAGATGCCGAGGTACTCGCTCAGGATCAGGTTCTTGACGAACACCGAGAAGCCGCTCGTATCGCGGTTGTCGAGGAACGTCTCCTTGATGTTGAACGCGACCCAGCCCCCGTCATCGACCAGGTTGAACGCCTCGGCGAACACGCGCACGGGGATGTCGCCGAAACCCAGCGCCGCCACCGAGATCATGCAGTTGAACCGCCAGCTGGCCAGGTCGTCGCGCTGGGCGGGATTCATGCTCGACATATCCATCGTGTAGTACTCGTCGTAGACGCCGGGCCGATCGCGCTCCACGGCCATTGCGCCGGGGGCCGAGATGTCTATCCCGACGATGCGCGCGACGCCTTGCTTCTGCAACACTTCGCCCACCATGCCGTTGCCGGCGCCGAGATCGAGCACGCGCAATTCGTTGAACAGCCACGGCTCGCCGCTCATCGCATAGCGCAGGATGCTGACGACCTTCTCGGGCGACTGGCATTTCAGGCGATCGTAGAACAGCTGCTCGTAAAGTCCCGGGCGGCTGTAGATCGCGTCGTAGTCGTGGAAGCGCAGCTTCTTCGACACGCCGTTCGCTTCGATGATCGTGAAGTAGGCCTCGTCCTGCGAAAGTTTTTTCGTGTCGGTCGCGGGAAAGCGGATGTTGTGTCGTTTCGTGGCCATGCCTGCTCCGGGACGAGTGATGCCAACGGCCGAAGATAGCCCAGTTGCGCGGCGATGGCGAATCGCGGCGTACCTCGCGTGATCCGCTACAATCGCGTCATCCCCTGGAACCGGATTGGAGCAGCCGTATGCCGGTCTCCTTCGAAGGCAAACTCGTCGTCGCCATCTCGTCGCGCGCACTGTTCGATTTCGAGGACGAGAACCGCGTGTTCGACGCGGACGGCGAGCGTGCGTACATCGATTTGCAGTTCTCCCGAATGGACGTGCCGGCGCGTCTCGGTGTCGCGTTCCCGCTGGTGAAGAAGCTGCTCGCCTTCAACACCGCCGAGACCCAGCGCGTCGAAGTGGTCATCCTGTCGAAAAACGATCCCCTGAGCGGGCTGCGCGTGTTCCGCTCGGCCGAGCGTACCGGGCTCAAGCTCGAGCGCGGCGTGTTCACGCGCGGACGCGCGCCGTACCGTTATCTCGACGCGTTGAAGGCGAACCTGTTCCTGTCGGCGAACGAGAACGACGTTATGAGCGCGCTCGAAGCGGGCGTGCCGGCGGCGCGCGTGATTCCGGAGTCGGCGCAGGCGGCCGAACGACACGCCGACGAGGTGCGCATCGCCTTCGACGGCGACGCGGTGCTGTTTTCGGACGAGGCCGAGCGCGTGTTCCAGAGCGAAGGGCTCGAGGCCTTCACCGCGCATGAGACGGTGCACGCGCTGCGCCCGCTGCCGCCGGGTCCGTTCAAGCCGCTGCTCGAAGCATTGCACCGCCTGCAGTCGGCCGCGGGCACCGAGGTGCCGATGCGCGTGCGCACCGCGCTCGTCACGGCGCGCAGCGCGCCGGCGCACGAACGGGCCGTGCGCACGTTGATGGACTGGAACGTCGGCATCGACGAGGCGCTGTTCCTCGGCGGGCTCGACAAGGGCGCGTTTCTCAAGGCTTTCGAGCCCGACTTCTATTTCGATGACCAGCGCGTGCACGTCGAGTCCGCGCGCCAGCACGTGGCGGCGGGCCATGTGCCATTTGGAATCACGAATATTTCGCGGAGGGTTTCATGAAGATCGGTCGGTTCGTCCTGTATGTGCTCGGCGGCATTGTCGTGCTGGCGGTGGCCGGCGGGATCGCGATCGCAGTGCTGTTCGATGCCAACACGCTCAAGGCGGAGATCGAACGCGCGGTGCAGGCGCAGACCGGGCGCACGCTGAAGCTCGAGGGCGATCTCAAACTCGCGTTCTGGCCGAGTGTCGGTGCTTCGGTCGGGCGCGCATCACTCTCCGACCGAGGTGGCACGGGGACGTTCATCGGCCTCGAGTCGGCACACGTGTCGGTCGCGGTCATGCCGCTCCTTTCCAAGCACATCGTGGTCGACGGCGTGCGGCTCGCGGGCCTGAAGGCGACCGTGACACGCGGTAAGGACGGACACTTCAACTTCGACGATCTGCTCGGCGTGCCGGTCGCGAAAGATGACAAACTCACCGTGCCCACACCGCGCCCGGAAGACGGTGGCGCGGTGCGCTTCGACATCGGCGGCGTGCGCATCGAGCGCTCGGCGATCAGCTACCGCGATGCGAAGTCCGGAAAGGCGGTCGACGTCGCGGACCTGAACCTGCGCACCGGGCGCATAAAGAACGACGTTCCGGGAACGTTCGAACTGTCTGCGCAGGTGAAAAGTACTGCGCCGGCGGTCGACGCGCGCGTGGCGATCGCGGGCGCCTATCGATTCAATCTTGCGAGGAAGGCGCTCGCGCTGTCGGGCCTCGATGCGACGGTGGAGGGCGCGGCGGCCGGCATCACGGGGTTGTTGCTGACCCTCAAGGGCGATGTCGCCGCCGATCCGGCCGCGCAGACCTATGCGGTGAACGGTTTCGCCCTCAATGCGAAAGGTACACGAGCGCAGGAGGTCTTCGAGGCGACGGTGACGGCGCCGAAACTTGCGATCTCGCCCGCCAAGGCGAGTGGCGAGGCGATCAATGCGAAGTTCGCGCTCAAGGGACCACAGCGCACGGCCGATGTCACGCTGAAACTGTCCGGTGTCGAAGGCTCAGCGAAAGCCCTCAAGATCGCGAGCCTCGCCGCGCAACTCAAGCTGACTGACCCGGCGCTGCCGATGAAGACCTTGAACCTGCCGCTGACCGGCACGCTGCAGGCCAACCTCGAAAAGGAAACGCTGCGGGCCGACCTGACCTCCAAGTTCGACGAAACCAACCTCAAGGCGGCGCTGGGATTGACCAAGTTCTCGCCGCCGTTCTTCACCTTCGACATCGACGCCGATCGGTTGAATCTCGATCGCTACATTGGCAAGGGCGGCGCGGCAACGGCACAGGCGGCGCCGGCGGGCAACGCGGGCACGCCCGCCAAGGCGGGTGGCGCAGGCACCGCCGGCGGCGGCGGACCTGCGGACGCGAAGGTCGACCTGTCGGGTCTGAAGGGCATCAACGCCAAGGGGCGCGTGCACGTCGGATCGCTGCAGGTGAAAAACGCGAAGCTGGCTGACTTCAAGGCGCAGATCAGTCTTGCCAACGGTCGCCTCGACGTCAGCCCGCATTCGGCCAGGCTCTATCAGGGCACGCTCGCGGGCGCGCTCAGCGCCGATGCGAACGGCGACCGCGTGGCGCTGAAGGAGACGCTCAGCAACGTTTCGATCGGGCCGCTGCTGCGCGATGTCGCGCGACGCGATGCAATCGAAGGGCGCGGCAACGTCGTGTTCGACGTGCACAGCGCCGGCGGCACCGTCGGGGCGTTGAAGAAGGCGCTTGGCGGAACCGCGCGTTTCGTATTGCGCGACGGCGCGGTGAAGGGGTTCGACCTCGCCGCGGCGCTGCGCAAGGCGAAGGCCGTGCTCGGCACGAAATCGGCGCAGCAAAGCGCCGAAGGTGGCCAAAAAACCGATTTTTCCGAGCTGAGCGGCAGCTTCAAGATCGCGCGCGGTGTCGCGCACAACAACGACCTCAGGGGCAAGTCGCCGCTGTTCCGGCTTGCCGGGGCGGGCGACATCGACATCGGCAATTCGCGGCTCAATTACCTCGCGAAACCGACGATCGTGGCGACGTCCAAGGGCCAGGGCGGTGCGGAGCTCGCCGAACTCAACGGCGTCACGGTACCGGTGCGGCTGGTCGGGCCGTTCGACGCGGTGAAGTACCAAGTCGACTACGCGGCGGTGGCGACGGCGGTGGCGAAATCGAAGCTCACCGAAAAGCTGACCGGGGGCAAGGCGGGAGCGGGCTCGCCGGTCCAGGCGATCGGCGACAAGCTGAAGAGCCTGTTCGGCAAGTAGCGTGCGTGGCGTGCATGGCGCACGCAGGACCCCGGGCGCGATCGGGTCAGATCTGCTGCTAACTTACGTCAGGGGTAACGCGTCCTCGACCAGCGCGGCCAGGTAGCCGGCGCCGAGCGGGATGACCGCGTCGTTGAAGTCGTAGTTCGCGTTGTGCAGCGAGCAGCCGAGCGGCCCGCCGCCCTGGCCGAGCCAGACGTAGGCACCGGGTCGCTCGAGCAGCATGTAGGAGAAATCCTCGCCCCCCATCGTCGGATCGGCGTCGCGAATCACGTTGGTGGGGCCGAAGATGCGCTCGCCGACGCGTGCCGCGAACTCGGCTTCTTTCTCCGAATTCACGGTGGGCGGGTAACCGTGGCGGTATTCGACCTCCGCGCTCGCGCCGAGCGAGCCGGCGACGCCGGTGACGATCTCGCGCACGCGGCGCTCGGCCAGCACGCGTGTTTCGGGGCGGAAGCTGCGCACGGTGCCGATCAGCTTGACCGAATCCGGAATGACATTGAATGCACCGAGCTGGCTGGTCTGCATCGAACACACGCTGACCACCACGGCATCGACCGGATCGGTATTGCGGCTGGCGATGGTCTGCAGCGCGGTGATGATGTGTGCGGTGGCGACCACGGGGTCGGCACCGAGGTGCGGCATCGCGCCGTGCCCGCCGTGGCCGCGCACGGTGATCTGAATCTCGTCGGTCGCCGCCATCATCGGCCCGGGGCGTACCGCGATCTTGCCCGGCTCGAGGCCCGGCCAGTTGTGCAGCGCGTAAACCTCGTTCGCCGGAAAACGCTCGAACAGTCCCTCCTTGACCATCACCTGCCCGCCACCACCGCCTTCTTCGGCGGGCTGGAAGATGAGATAGGCCGTGCCGTCGAAATTGCGCGTCTCGGCGAGATAGCGCGCGCAACCGAGCAGCATCGTGGTGTGCCCGTCGTGGCCACAGGCGTGCATGCGGCCCTCGTGCGTCGAGCGGTGCGGGGCATCGCCCAGCTCGTGCATCGGCAGGCAGTCCATGTCGGCACGCAAGCCCACCGCACGTCCGCTGCCGCGACTGCGGCCATGCACCACGCCGATCACGCCGGTTTTCGCCATCCCGCGATGGATCTCGATGCCCCAGGCGCCAAGTTTCTCGGCGACGACGTCCGAGGTGCGCTGTTCCTGGAATCCGAGCTCGGGGTGGGCGTGGAGGTCGCGCCGGATCGTCTGCAGTTCGCCGTGATACTTGCGGACCTGCTCGACCGGGCTTTCGAGGACGTTTTCGACGGGTCGGTTCATGGGCTGTCTCCTGCGATCATGTTGCCCCGGTCCCCTGGGTCCGTCAAACTGCGCACCCCGGCAACACGGTCTTTCGAAAAACCGGCCGGACCCGAGCCATGAACCGCTTCGCACCGACGCTCATTGCCTGGCAGCGCCGCGCTGGCCGGCGCGACCTGCCGTGGCAGGGGACGCGCGACCCCTACCGAATCTGGCTGTCCGAAATCATGCTGCAGCAAACGCAGGTGGCCGCGGTCGTTCCCTACTATGAACGCTTCCTGGCGCGTTTTCCGGACGTGCAATCGCTCGCCCGGGGATCGCTGCACGAAGTGCTCGGTTTGTGGAGCGGCCTTGGCTACTACGCGCGCGCGCGCAATCTGCATCGCGCCGCGCGCGCGCTCGCGCGTAGCAACGGCAAACGTTTTCCGGACAGCGTCGACGGCCTGGCCGCGCTGCCCGGCATCGGCCGCTCGACCGCGGGCGCGATCGCCGCCTTCGCCTTCGGTCGGCGCGCCGCGATCCTGGATGGCAACGTCAAGCGGCTCCTCGCACGCTGTTTCGGTATCGCGGGTTACCCCGGCGAGGCGGCGATCGCGACGCAGCTCTGGTCGCTCGCCGAGTCGCTCCTGCCGCGCCGCGCGATTGAAGACTATACGCAGGCGCTGATGGATCTCGGCGCCACGGTCTGCACGCGCAGCCGTCCGCAGTGCGGTCTCTGCCCGCTGCGCGCGCAGTGCGTCGCACGGCGCGAAGACCGCGTGCACCAATTGCCCATGCCGCGCCCGCGCAAGGCCCGGGCGTTGCGCTGCGAAACCTGGCTCGTCCTGCAGCGCGGCGATCGCGTCTTGCTCGAGCCGCGCGCGGCTGAAGGCCTCTGGGGCGGGCTGTGGGTGTTTCCGTGCAGCACGGCGCGCACGCTGCGCGGCATTCGCGGCGCGGCGCAACGCGCGCTCGGCTGCGAGATCGGCGTGCTGCGTCCGGGAACCCCGTTCGAGCACGGCTTCACGCACTTCCGGCTGCGCATCCAGCCGATGGTCTGCGAGGTGAAGCGCGCGGCCGGGCCGCTGCCGGACGGCGCGCAGTGGCTGCGCCTCGCGAATCTTGATCGTCCTGCGCGCTGGCCGGTGCCGGTGCCGGTCAGGCGGATCCTGCGGGGGTTGCAGGGCCCGCCGCGTCCGCGGCCCGCGCCGGCAGCACGTGCAGTGCCACCAGCGCCTCGCGCAGGCGCGCGAGGCGCGCCGCGCCGTCGTCGAGTTCGAGCAGTGCCTGCTTGAAATCGAGCGCGAGTGGCAGCTGCTCGGCCAGCCGCGCGCTGACCCAGGCGCTCGAATCGAGCGCGCCTGAGTCTCCGGGTAACGGCAGGCCGCCGCGCTCCAGGATCGCTTCGAGTACGGTCACGCAGTCGCGTAGCGGCGCAGCGACCGGCGCGTCGATCACCTCCGGCAGTCGCGCGATCGACGCGCGTGCGAGCCCGTCGCGACCGATGCGCCGCTCCAGAATCCGGAAGCGCTGCGCCCCGCGCGCGACGATGTTCAGTACGCCGAACTGCGCCATGTCCCACTGCGCGATGCGCGCCAGACAGCCGACCGACTCCGGCGTGGCCGGCGCGCCGACTTCCTGTCCTTCACGGATGCGGCATACGCCGAAGGGCAGGTCTTCGCGCAGGCAGGTCTTCGCCATCTCGAGGTAGCGCTGCTCGAACAGGCGCAGCGGCAACTGTCCACCCGGAAAGAGCACCGTCTGGAGCGGAAACAGCGCAACCTCCTCGAGCCCTGTGTCGTTCACGCATCGCCCCGTTCATCCGCGTCCGCCTCCGCGGTCGGGGCGCGCGCCAGCGCCCGGTGACGCACCAGGACCTTCCACTGCGCGCGCATGGCCTGCGCCAGGCGCTCGGCGACGAACACCGAGCGGTGCCGCCCGCCCGTGCAACCGATCGCGATCGTCAGCGTGCTGCGATTCTCACGCAGAATCTCCGGCAGCCAACGCTCGAGCAGCCCACGCAAGTCCGCGACCATGCGCTGCACGCTGTCCTCGCGCTCGAGAAACGCGACCACCGGCGCATCGATCCCGGTCAGCGGGCGCAGCGCAGCTACGTAGTGGGGATTGGGCAGCATGCGCACATCGGCCACCCAATCCGCGTCGAGCGGAAGGCCGTCGCGAAACGCGAACGATTCGATCAACAGCATCGGCGCGCCGCCGCTGAGCGCGAGCAGCGCCTTCACCCAGCGCCGCAGCGCCTGTGGCTCGACCTCGCTCGTGTCGATGCGCTCGCCGAGTTCCGCCACGCCGGCCAGTAGCAACCGCTCGTGCTCGATCGCCTCCGCGAGCGTGCGCGCGGGTCCGAGCAGCGGATGGCGTCGGCGAGTCTCGGAGAACCGGCGGAGCAGCGTTTGCGAGGACGCCTCCAGGAACAGCAGGCGGCATTCGACCCCGCTCGAGCGCAGATGCGCAATGCGCTCGGGCAGTGCCGCGAGCGCTGCGCTGCGCGCGTCCACGCTCACCGCCACGCGGTCGTGGCCGGCCTCGGCAAGGAAGGTCGTGACGTCGTCGAGCAGGGTCGCAGGCAGATTGTCGACGCAGTAGTAGCCGTCGTCTTCGAGCACGTTGAGTGCGACGCTCTTGCCCGACCCAGAAAGCCCGCTGACGAGTACGAGTTGCATGCGTCCGGAGGTTCGGCCCTGTGCGTGGGTCAGCGGTTGGCGGCTGGTTGCGCAGTGCGCAGGCGGTGGCCCGGAGCAGGCACCACGCTCAGTGCTCGCTGCCCAGCGCGCGTTTTTGCCGGCTGATGAACTCTGCCGTCGAATCGATCCCGCGCAACTGCAGGATGTAATTGCGTACCGCGGCTTCGAGCAGTACGGCGAGGTTGCGGCCCGCCGCCACCGGGATGATGACTTTGCGTACGGTCACGCCGAGGATCTCTTCCGAGAGTTCGGACAGCGGCAGGCGCTCGACGGTGTCGCGCCCGCCCGGCGCAGGCTTTTCAAGGTGGGCGATCAGCTTGAGCTTCATTTTCGGCCGGATTGCGGTCTCGCCGAAGATCGTGCGCATGTTGAGCAGACCGAGGCCGCGGACCTCGATGAAGTCTTTCAGCATGGCCGGGCAGCGGCCTTCGAGCGCGTTCGCCGCGATGTGCGAAATCTCGACGACGTCGTCGGCGACGAGACCGTGGCCGCGACTGATCAGTTCAAGCCCGAGCTCGCTCTTGCCGACCCCCGATTCGCCGGTGATCAGCACGCCGAGCCCGAGCACGTCCATGAACACGCCGTGGCGCTCGATTCGTTCGGCAAGCGCCTTAGTCAGATAGCGCGTGAGCTTCTCGATGACCTCGGCCGCGGACCGTGGTGTGGTGAACAGCGGCGTCCGCACCGCGTCGGCGCGCGCCCGGACTTCGTCGGTTGGCGCGACGGCGTCGGTGAAAATCACCGCCTGGGTGGCGCCGTCGAACAGACGCGCGGCGAAGTCGCTGCGCGTCGCCGCGTTCGTGCCGAGCAGCTCGGCTTCAATTGCGCCGAGCACTTCCACGGCGTTCGGGTGAGTGAGGTTCAGGTGCCCGATCAGGGCTGCGGCGTTTGCCGCTTCGCTGCGCAGTGCGCCGCCACCGTCGCGCCCCGCGATCCACGCGAGGGAAAGCGCGGCGCCGTTGTCTTCATGCAGCTGCGCGACGTTGACCTGGGACATCCGGTTGCCAGGTGGCGATCAGCGCGTGCAGTGCGTCGGCGTTTGCCGCGCCGACCATCTGCTCGCGCAGCGCGCGATCGCTGAACATCTGTGCGAGTTCGGAAAGGATCTGGAGGTGCTTCTCGGTTGCCTGTTCAGGCACGAGGAGCACGAATACGAGACGCACCGGTTGCGCGTCCGGTGCATCGAAGGGCACCGGCTGTTCGAGGCGCACGAACGCGCCCAGTGCATCCTTCAGGCCCTTGATGCGGCCGTGCGGGATCGCGACTTCCTGGCCAAGCCCGGTCGAGCCCAGCCGCTCGCGCGCGAACAGGCTGTCAAAAACGACATTTCGCGCCAGACCGTGATTGTTCTCGAACAGCAGGCCGACCTGTTCGAACAGACGTTTCTTGCTCGACACGGCGAGGTCGAGCAGAACGTTCGCCGGCGGCAGCAATTGGGCAACGAGACTCATGCGGATTGAGTGCCGGAACGGCGCGCCGGAGGCCGGACGAAGTGAACGATGCGTACGAGGCGCGGGCGCAATCTGGCGGGGGGCGGCTGCAGAGGGCGCGGATTATAGCCCATCGCCTGGCCCGGTCGGTTGCGGCGACACTTGCCCAAAACCGCCACCGGGCTAGAGGTCCTCCGGACGGTCCTTGATCCTGTCGTGCGGCGGAGTGAAGTGCTTGCCCTTGTGCTTGAGAACCTGTCGATCGAGCTTGTCGATGAGCCGATCAATCGCCGCGTAGAGGTCGGCTTCGGACGACGTGCAGTGCAGGTCCTTGCCGCGCATATGCAGCGTCACCTCGGCTTTCTGCTGCAGCTTGCCGACCGAAAGAATCACATGCGCGTCGATCACATGGTCGAAGTGCCGCGTCACGCGTTCGAGCTTGCTGTTCACGTACGCGCGGATGGCGGGGGTGACTTCGAGGTGGTGTCCGCTCACGTTCAGGTTCATGTGGCGCTCCTCTGGAACGAAAAATTCAATGGATGTGCGAGGTCCGGGCCGGCACCCCACACACAGCCTACAACCCCTTGCGCTGGCTGACGGGCGGAATGTGGAGTGATTCACGATATTTTGCGATCGTTCGGCGTGCAACCACGATACCTTGCTCGCCCAGAATTTGCGAGACGCGGGCGTCCGACAGCGGCGCGCCCGCGTCCTCCTCGGCGACGAGCTGCTTGATGAGGGCACGAATTGCCGTTGACGAGGCGGCGCCACCCGTGTCGGTGGCCACGTGGCTGCCGAAGAAGTACTTGAGCTCAAACGTTCCGCGCGGCGTGGCCATGTACTTTTGCGTCGTCACGCGCGAGATCGTGCTTTCGTGCAGGCCGAGCGTCTCGGCGATCTCGCGCAGCACGAGTGGACGCATGGCAATTTCGCCGTGCTCGATGAAATGCCGTTGCTGATCGACGATTGCCTGCGAGACGCGCAGAATGGTCTCGAAGCGTTGGCGGACGTTCTTGATCAGCCAGCGCGCCTCCTGCAGCTGCGTCGAGAGCGCGTTGCCGCCGCGTGCGCTCGCGGCGAGCTCCGCGTAGAGGCGGTTGATGCGCAGCCGCGGCATGGCCTCGGTGTTCAGGCTCGCGCGCCAGACGTTGCGCACCTTGCGTACCGTGACGTCGGGCACGACGTAGCGCGCCTCGACGCGGGCGAATGCCGCGCCGGGGCGGGGATTCAGGCTGCGAATAAACTTCTCCGCGGCGCGCAGCGAGGCTTCGTTCGCGCCCGTGGCGGATTTGAGCCGCGTGCTGTCGTGCTTCGCGAGCAGCTCGAGGTGGTGCTCAACGATGTCGAGCGCGAGCTGGTGCACCGCGCCGGCCGCCGCCGCGTCGACGGCGTGCGGCGCGTGTGATTCGCTGGCGAGTGCGGTTCGCGCGCGGATCTGCAGCGCCAGGCACTCGCTGGGCGAGCGCGCGCCGACGCCAGACGGATCGAAGTTCTGCAGGTGCCGCAGGGCGATCGCGAGCTCGTCGAGCTCGACGTCGTCTTCCGGCGGCAGCTGGGCAGCGATCTCATCGAGCTTTTGCGTGAGGTAGCCGTCCTCGTCGAGGGCATCGATCAGCATGGCGACGAGGGCGCGGTCGCGCGCGCCAAGATTGGTCATGCTGAGTTGCGTGTTGAGGTGGTCGCGCAGCGTGGGCATGTCGGGCGCGTTGAATGCGCGATCGCCTTCGTCGTCATTGTCGTCGCTCGCACGCCAGGAGGTGGACGACAGCTCGGGCGTCCAGGCATCGGCACTTTCGGTGCCCGGGTCCGATTCGGACTCCGCCGTCGCTGCATCCGGGGTCGCGTCTTCGCTCGCGGCCTCCTGCGCGGGCGACGGCACCGACGTCGACGCGGGCGCCGACGCCCCGTCGGCTTCGTCCCGTTCCAGAATCGGGTTTTCCATCAGGATGCGGTCGATCTCCTGGTTGAGTTCGACCGTCGAGAGTTGCAGCAGCCGAATCGACTGCTGCAACTGCGGCGTGAGGGTCAGGTGCTGCGAAAGCCGGAACTGGAGCGTCGGCTTCATGGCTGGGAATCGCTCAGGTCGCCCGTCACATGCGGAAATGCTCGCCGAGATAGACGCGACGAACATGTTCATTGTAGACAATCTCGTCAGGATGACCCGAGGCGAGCACGGCGCCTTCATTGATGATGTAGGCGCGGTCGCAGATGCCCAGCGTCTCGCGTACGTTGTGATCCGTGATGAGCACGCCGATGCCGCGTTCCTTGAGGAAGCGGATGATGCGCTGAATGTCGAGCACCGCGATCGGGTCGACGCCGGCAAAGGGCTCGTCGAGCAGGATGAAGGTAGGGCGGGTGCCGAGTGCGCGCGCGATCTCGAGGCGCCGGCGCTCGCCGCCCGAGAGCGAGACGGCGGCATGCTTGCGCAGGTGGGCGATGCCGAGATCCTCGAGCAGTTCGACGAGGCGCGCTTCCATCTCCTGTGCCGGGACCCGCTGCAGTTCGAGGATCGCTTGTATGTTCTCCTCGACGCTCATGCGCCGAAACACGGAGTTTTCCTGCGGCAGATAGGAAATACCGAGCCGCGCCCGGCGGTGGATCGGCAGGTGCGTGAGCTCGTTGCCGTCGAGCTCGATGCGGCCGGCGTCGGCGGCGATCAGGCCGACGATCATGTAGAAGCAGGTCGTCTTGCCGGCGCCGTTCGGTCCCAGCAGCCCGACGACCTCGCCGCTCGAGACGTCGAGCGCGACGTCCTGCACTACGGTGCGCCCCTTGTAGCGCTTGCGTAGGTTGTCCGCGCGCAGCAGGCTCATTGTGCGGGCGCTGTGGCGGGACGTTTCGCGGGCGCCCCCGTGTCGGGCTTCGACCTCGGCTGAATGATTGCGCGCACGCGGCCCGACGTCGACGCTTTGTCGGTGCGCGCCGAGAAGAATTCCGTCCGCTGGTCGTACAGAATGTAGTCGCCACGCACCTCGTCGCCATCGCGCGTCACGCGTGCTTTGTCGAACAGCTCGACGCGTTCGGTGCGCTCGTCATACACGACGCGCAAGGCTTCGCCATCGAGCCAGACGCCTTCCTTGCCGTCCTTCGGCTCCAGGCGCTGGCGAAAGCGCACCGGCGTTCCCGTCGCCTTCGCTAGATTGGAACCCTTGTCGCCCTCGGTCAAGACGAGGCGATCCGCGGTGATACGAATCGTGCCTTTGGTCAATACGACCACGCCGCTGAATACGACCACCTTGCGCAGGTTGTCGGCGCTCATCGCGTTGGACTCGATTTCCAGGGGCTTTTCGCTGTCGGCCTTTTCCGCCTGCGCGCCAAGCGGCAGGAGCAACGCGGCGCCCAGCAAAACGGCCACGCGCCGCCAAACCCGCTGTGAGGTCGATGTCATTGGACTTTCTGCGGCACGAACAGGCCGCGCACGCGCTCGCGCAGGATGAACTGCCCGGACTCCTGGTGGAATTCCATGCCACGGCCGCTGAGTTCGCGTTTCCCCTCGCGCAGGCGGATCTCGCGATCGGTGCGCGCCAGGGCCGGCCCACCCACGAGGTGCAGAAACTGCGTTTTCAGCTGCGCTTCGGGGCGCGTTGCGTCGGCTTCACGTACGACGACCACGTCATCGTAGAGAAACAGCTCCTCGCCGTCGTCGGCGATGGCCGCGCGCGCCGCGCGGCCCCGGTAGCGCGGCTGGCCCGGTTTGGACAGCACGGCGCGCGGCGCAAAGACGTCGGTGGTGCCGTCATCCGGGTAGTGCATCATCTTGTCCGCGTCGAAACGCGATTCGACCGCACCATCCACGCTGTATTTCGTGACGACGAAGCGCTCGACGATGTAATCGGGATCGTGACGTCGCGGCTCGGGCGTGCGGGGTGCATCGCGCACTGCGCGTTCGAGCGCATAGCTGAGCACGGCGAGCAGCAGCACCATCAGCAGCGGAAACAGGCGCGTCGAACTGATCTTCATGCAACGTAGGCGGCGAGCCGCGCGGCGAGCGTACCTTGCGCGTGCATCACCAGCTCACAGACTTCGCGCGCCGCGCCGCCGCCGGCCGGTGCGCGGGCAACGTACTGGACGTGCTGGCGTACGAACGCCGGCGCTTCGCTCGGTGCGCAAGCGAATCCGCTGCGCATCATGACCGGAAGGTCGACCAGTTCATCGCCCATGTAGCCGGTCGCGTCGGCATCGACGCCGACGCGTGCGAGCAGCGACTCGAATGCCGGGCGCTTGTCCTCGACGCCTTGCAGGACGTGCGCGATGCCAAGCTCCGCCGCGCGGCGCTCGACTGCCGCCGCGCGCCGCCCGCTCAACAAGGCGGTGACAATGCCGCTCGCAGCGAGCATCTTGACGCCATGCCCGTCGGCGGCGTGAAACACCTTGAGCGCTTCGCCCTCGGGCCCGTACCACAGCTTGCCGTCGGTCAACACGCCGTCGACGTCGAAGATCATTAGACGCACCCGTGCCGCCCGCTCGAGTGCGTCGCGCGATGGGGACGCCGGGGTCACGCGATCAGACCACCTTGGCGCGGAACAGGTCGTGAATGTTGAGCGCGCCGACCAGGCGTCCGTCCGCGTCGGTCACCGGCAACTGGGTGCTCTTCGTTCTTTCCATGATTTCGACCGCTTCGGCTGCAAGCGCGCCCGGCAAGATGGTGCGTGGGCTGGGCGTCATGGCTTCGTCGATGTGCGTGGTGCGCAGGTTGACGTCGCGCGTGAGCGCGCGACGCAGGTCGCCGTCGGTAAAGAGGCCGACAATGCGTTGCGCATCGTCGACCACCGCCGTCATTCCCATGCCCTTGCGCGAGATCTCGATCACGGCGTCGGCAAGCGTCGCCCCGAGGCGCACCAGCGGTATCGCGTCACCGGTGCGCATCACGTCGGACACGTGGGTGAGGAGCCGGCGGCCAAGAGATCCGCCGGGGTGCGAGCGCGCAAAATCGTCCGCCGAGAAACCGCGTGCATCGAGCAGTGCGACCGCGAGCGCATCGCCCAACGCGAGCGACGCGGTCGTGCTTGCGGTGGGCGAAAGGTTGAGCGGGCACGCCTCCTGCGCCACGGAAACGTCGAGGTGCACGTCGGCCTCGCGTGCAAGTGTCGAGTCCGGCTTGCCGGTCAGCACGATCAGCTTCGCGCCCTGGCGCTTGAGCAGCGGGACGATACGCAGCAGCTCGTCGCTCTCGCCGGAGTACGAGATACCGATGAACACGTCGCCCGCCATCACCATGCCGAGATCGCCATGGCTGGCCTCGGCCGGATGGACAAAGTAGGCTGGCGTGCCGGTGCTTGCCAGCGTCGAGGCGATCTTGCGCGCGACGTGGCCGGACTTGCCCATGCCGCCCACGATCACGCGGCCGCTGCGGGCGAGGATCAGCGAGACGGCGTCGAGGAAGCGCTCGTCAAGGCGCTCGATCATCGCGCGGATCGCGTCTGCCTCGATGACCAGCACGCGGCGCGCAAGCTCGAGCGCCGCGGGCGAGGCGCGTCGAGCGCCCTCTGCCGACTGTCCCGCCGATCGGGCTACGCTTATCATAGCTGGCAAGTATAGCCGAACCCCCTTGATTCCCCTCTGAAAAATGGACGGCGTAGGCGTCTCTCTTCAGCCGATTTTGGTGTTGCTCGCAGCGAGCGTGATCACGGTCGCCGCGTGTCGACGTCTTGCGCTCCCGCCGATGGTCGGCTACCTCGCAACCGGCCTCGTGCTCGGCCCGCACGCGCTTGGTTTCGTGCCCGCGGACGAATCGACGCGCCACCTTGCCGAGTTCGGCGTGGTGTTCCTGATGTTCTCGATCGGGCTCGAGTTCAGCCTGCCCAAGCTGCGCGTGATGCGCCGGGCGGTGTTCGGGCTTGGTCTCACCCAGGTCGTCGCCACGATCGCCCTGACGCTCGCGGCGATGCTCGCGCTCGGTTTTCGCTGGGAGGCGGGCCTGGCGATCGGCGGCATCGTTGCGATGTCATCGACTGCGATCGTCTCGAAGCTGGTGGCCGAGCGGCTCGAACTCGACTCCGCCCATGGCCGGAACATCATCGGCGTGCTGCTGTTTCAGGACCTCGCCGTGGTGCCGCTGCTGATCCTCATTCCGGCACTCGGCCAGGCGCCCGACGCGATCGGACGCGAGGTTGGCGTCGCGCTCGCCAAGGGCGCGGCCGTGCTTGCGGTGCTGCTCCTCGTCGGGCCGCGATTCATGCGCGCGTGGTTCGGCGTCGTCGCGCGCCGTCGCTCGACCGAGTTGTTCGTTCTTAACGTGCTGTTCATCACGCTGGGTCTTGCGTTCGTCACCCAGATCGCCGGGCTGTCGTTCGCGCTCGGTGCCTTCCTCGCCGGCATGCTGATTTCCGAGACCGAGTATCGCTACCAGGTCGAGGAAGACATCAAGCCGTTTCGCGACGTGCTGCTCGGGCTGTTCTTCATCACGGTTGGCGCGGCACTCGATCTGCGCACGGTGGTCGGCGAACCCGTCCTCGTGCTGTTGCTGCTCGTCGCGCTGATGGGCGGCAAGCTCGCGCTGATCGGGTTGCTCGCACGCGCGTTCGGCGCCCCGCCGGGCACCGCGTTGCGCACGGCGCTGGCGCTCGCTCAGGCCGGCGAATTCGGCTTCGTCCTGTTCGTGCTGATGCAGGGGCTCGCGCTCGTGCCGGCGCCGCTTGCCCAATCGTTGCTGGCGGCGATGATCCTGTCGATGCTCGCCACGCCATTCGTGATTGCGGCGAGCGATCGCATCGTGCTGCGCTTCGCGCGCTCGGAATGGATGATGCGTTCGCTGCAGCTGCATCAGGTGGCGGTGCAGTCGCTGGCGACCGAACGCCACGTGATCGTGCTCGGCTACGGGCGCAACGGCCAGCGCCTGGCGCGCCTGCTCGACGCCGAAAGCGTGCGCTACGTCGCGCTCGACCTCGATCCCGAGCGCGTGCGCGAGGCGGTCCTTGCGGGCGACACGGTGGTGTTTGCCGATTGCACGCGCCGCGAGTCGCTGGTCGCCGCGGGCATTGCGCGCGCAGCCGCGGTCGTCATCACGTTCTCCGACGTCCCGGCGGCCGAGCGCGTGCTCGCGCACGTGCGTGCGCTCAACCCGACGCTGCCCGTGGTCGCACGCGCGCCCGAGGAGAAGGATATCGAACGCCTGACTGCGGCCGGCGCCTCCGAGGTCGTTCCAGAGGCGATCGAATCCGGCCTCATGCTGGCCTCGCACACGCTGGTATGGATCGGCATCCCGCTCGCCCGGGTGGTACGCCGGATGCGCAAGGTGCGCGACGCGCAGTACGGCCTGCTGCGTGGCCTGTTCCATGGTGCGGACGACGACGCCGACAGCGAGGCGGTCCAGCCGCGGTTGCACGGGGTGATTCTCGCGCCGGGCGCCCACAGCGTCGGCCATGCGCTCGAGGCGCTCGGGCTCGGCGTCCTGGACGCGCAGGTGCATGCCGTGCGCCGTCCGGGCGTGAGTGCGCGGCTCTCGGCCGAGCAGGCCGGGGTGCTGCAGGCCGGCGACGTGGTGGTGCTGCTTGGTGTGCCGGCAGCGCTCGCGGCTGCCGAAGAACGTTTACTGCGCGGATAGGGGCGAGGCCGGCCTTTTGGAACCGGGGTTGGGCGCTTACAGCGCGCGGCAGAGGACGTAGAGGTTGGTCCCAGTTTCCAGGTAATTCGCTGCGGCCACTGCCCCGGCGCCCAGCGCCGGATTCGGCGCCGTCTGCAGCATGCCGCGTATCCTACCTGCGTTCGGAATGCCGTCGTCCATTTGCGTATCGGCCGCGATCGCGACTTTGTCCGGCAGGTTCGACGAACAAACGATCAAGCCCTGGAAGCCGCCGAAGATCGGGCCGGTCGCCGCCGTCGCATCGCCAGTCTGGACACCAAGCCTGCCGGCGACCGCGTTGGAAGGCTGTTCCTGGCCGCCGCCGGAAACGTAACCGGAACGACGAAGGTGCAGCCAGAACAGGCGCGACTCCTCGTTGGCGGTCAGCGTGGCATAGCCGCCGCTGACAATGCCGTCGTTGAAGGCGCCGGACGCTGGCGCGGCGATGCCAAGTGTCCACCGCGCGTTCGCATCTCCGTCATCGCCGGGGATTTTGCGATAGCGGTCCCGATAGCCATGGTACGCGGCCGAGATGCCGGAAAAGTCCGCGATCGTGTTCTTGATCCTGGCCTGCACCACCATCTCCTGACCTGTCAGGATCGTACTGAGCAGCAAGCCGATGATGACCATGACGATCGCCATCTCGACCAGCGTGAATCCTTTCTGCTGTCTTTGGATACGGTTCATTCGAGCACGCTGCATGAGGCGATCGAATCCGGCCGCGTGCTGGCCGCGCTTCCCCTGATCGAGATCGGAATCCCCCTTACACCTTACACGAGTGGCGCGGCGCATGCGCACGCTGCGCGACCCGCTGTCCGGCCTGCTGCGCAGCCGTGTTCCACGGCGTGACCGACGACGCCGACAGTGCGGCGGTCCAAGCGCGACCGTACGGCGTGCATGCGGCGCTCGCGGCCATCGAAGAACGCTTGTTGCGCGGATAAAAAAGCCGGCGCGAAGGCCGGCCTTTTCGGTACTGGGGTTGGGCGCCTACAGCGAGCGACAGAGGACGTAGACGTTGGTCCCGGTTTCCGCATAGGCAGTTGCAGCAGTTGCCGCTACGGCCGGATTTGGACTCGTTTGCGCCTGTCCGCGTACGGTCCCGGTGGCAGGCGAACCGTCATCCATTTGGGTGTCGACCGCGATGGAGATCTTGTCCGGAAGGTTGGCGGAGCAAACAATGAGTCCACTGAATCCTCCGAGTGCCGTTGGCGGTGTTGCGCCCGGAAGACCCGTCTGCACGCCAAGAAGACCGGTTACTGAGTTGAACGGCTGCTGTACCCCGAACCCGCGACGAAGCCGGCGCGTCTCAGGTGATCCCACCAGCTGCACGCTTCGACGGTCGCGAGCGCACGCCGCCGGGGCCCCGGAACCTGCGTTCCCGTTGTAACCCCCGGCTACGACGCCGTCTCCGTTGCCATTCGTTGCCGCAGTCGGGGTGGCCCAGCGCGTCGCCGCATTCAAGTCGTCGCCCGGGAGCGCGCGGTAGCGGTCCTGGTAGCCGTAGTAGGCCGCCGAGATGCCCGAGAAGTCGGCCACGACGTTCTTGATCTTGGCCTGGGTAATCATCTCCTGCCCTTTCAGGATGCCGCCGAGCAACAGGCCGATGATGACCAGGACGATCGCAATTTCGACCAGGGTGAATCCCTTTTGTTGTCTTTTCATACCGTTACTCCCAGTACCGTGCATGAGGTGATAAGGACAAAGCATATCCCATGCCATTAAATGTAGTAATACAAACAATGTGTTAGGATTTTGTCTTGGAGTGACACTGTCGAAATGTTGACACAATTGTCACTGTCCCGACGATTTTCTCTCTTTTGTCCTCTCGTGTTCTTGCCGGCGCCCGGATGACCCGGTCCTGCGCTCCAACTGCTCAAGCCGTTCCTTGAGGAAGCGGGCTTCGGCGGGATCCGTGATTCGCCCGCTCGCAAGTAGCCCGCCGAGCATGACCTTGGCGGCCTCGAGTTCGTTCATGTCCTCGAGGATGAAGATTTCCATCTGGCGCGCCCAGGACGGGACGCTCGGATCGGTCGTGTGGCGGTCGATCGCTGCGGCGTAGCGCCGTGCGAGGGCAAGGTCCTTGAGGCGGTGCTTTGCGACCAGGGCGGCGTGCGCGAGCCACGGCCAGCGCGCGTTGGGCGCTTTCAGATACGCGCGATAGACGAACGCGAGCGCGATTCGGCTCTTGGCGGGATCCGGGTTTTCGGCATAGATTCGCGCCGCGGAAAACAGCGGGTAGGCGCTGCGCGGATCGGTGTCGAGGATGGCCTCGAGCCATCCGACGAGGCGCGTGTAGTCCAGCCGCTGGTACGGTATCGCGTTGTCCCTGCGCAGATCGAATGCCTGCAAATAGAGCATCGCGAGGCGCGCGATCGCTGCATCTTCGCCCAGGCCAACGAGGCGCAGCGCGCTCGATTTCGGCGCCGGCGGCAGGTCGGCGGCGACGGCCGCGGGGGCCGGGTGCCGTGCCTGCCAGGCGACCTGCGCAGCAAGCAGCGCGGCGAATGCGCGCTGCGAGCCAGACCGGCACGCTCGCCCAGGGGCGTTCGCGCGCGCTCACAGGTTGCGCCGGTGGAGGTCGATGAGTCCCGCCGCGAGGAGCAGCACCGTGTAGAGCGACCAGGCCGCCGAGCAGCGCGAGGTAGTCGCCTGCGGACGGCGCACCGTAGAGCAGCCAATCGGTGCGTGTCGCGGCGTCGAGGCGCGGCAGCAGGAATGCGATTGCATCGATCGTCCATTGCGCGCCGCGCTGTGCCCAATTCGCGTCGATGACGGGCGCGCTTGCGATCGACTGAATCGTGGCGAGCACCCGTGCGAGCAGGTAAAAGCCCGCGCTTGCGGCCACCGCCGGCAGTAGCTGCGCGAGCGCGAGTGAGAAAAAAAGCGCCAGCGCAGCGATCAGCGCGAGCTCGACGGCGAGCGACAGGGCCCAGTGCGCCACCGCGCCGGGGCTGCTCCAGAGGAACAGCGGCAGGCTGAACAGCAGCGCGACGAGCACGGCGCACGACGCGTGTCCGATCCAGCGCCCGACGTACTGTACGGCGCGCGACAAGGGCAGCGAGAGCATGAGCTCGAAACCCTTGTCGGCCATCTCGCGCACGGTGCTCGAGGCGACCGCCACCATGACCAGAAATGCCGCACAGGCGCGCAGCAGCGCCGCCGCAAGCGCGGACTGAAGCTGCAGGCTCTCGGTGAGTGCCACCTGCGACACGAACGCGGCCAGCACGATGGCCGCTGCGACGCAGGCAAGCGCGAGCCAGGGCAGGCCGCTTCGACGCGCCTCGAGCAGCACATTGCGAGCGAGTATCAGAGTCGGGGGCATGAATCGAAACCAGTGAGGCCGCGCGGCACGGGCGCGGTGCGGCGCGGGTAGACTAGTCGGCGCATTCGCGACATGCAACCACCACTTACGACCGCTGCCGACGCTGCGGGCGCCGCGCCAGCAGCGTCGCCCAGGCGCCTCGCGCGCGCCGTGCTCGATCTGAGCGAGCGTCACGGGCGCGCGGTGCTCGTCGCCATGCTCGTGCTGCTGCACTTTGCGGTTCTGCGCGGGACCACGGACGTGTGGGCGCGCGCGCTGCTCGTCGCGCATCTGGGCCTGGTGCTGCTGTGGCAGCCGTTCGTGCGCCGCCAGGAACAAGCCGCTACGGCGCAGGCTCTCGCGATCGGTTTTGCGGGCGTCGTCGCGATGCTCTGGCTTAACGGCTGGCTGCTCGCGGCCTGGGTCATTGCGCTGGCGGGCATCGTCAGCAGCGTGAGCTACCAGCAATACGCACGCTGGCAACGGCGCGCCTATTGCTGGTGTTTGCCTATCTGCTGGCACTGCTTGCCGTGATCATCCTGCCCGAGATTGCGCCGCGGCGCGAAATGTCGCGGAAATCCGCGAACTCGCCGAATACGGGCTGCCGCTGCTGATCGTCGCGGTGATGTTGATGCCGGTCGAATCCGACACCGCGCAGGCGTTCCAGTTGATCGAGCTTTTTCTACAGCCTGTTCGTCGTCTTGCTGCTGACGGTGATCGTGCTCGGCAGCTTCACGTTCATGACGCTCGGCCAAAGAGCTATCTCGAGGCGCTCACCTACACCGTGCTTGGTGTCGGCGTTGGGGTGCTGTTGTTCGGGCTCGCCTGGAATCCGCCCGGGGGCTTTGCCGGACTGAGCGTCTTCTTCTCGCGCTACCTGCTCTCGATCGGTCTGCCACTCGAGCGCTGGCTGTACTTTCTTGCCGGTCTGTCACAGGCACAACAGCGCCCCGAGCGCTTTCTCGCCGAAGGCGTGCAGGGGCTCTTGCGCCTGCCCTGGATCGCCGGTGCGTCCTGGCATGCGGCACGTGGCGAAGGGTCCGTCGGTGACTCGACCAAGCATATCGTTGAACTTGCGAAGGACGAGCTGACGCTCGCTATCTATTCCCGTTTTCCCCTGAGCCAGGCGCTGCGCTGGCACTTGCTGCTGCTGAGCCAGCTGCTGGCCGAGTTCTACGTTGCCAAGCTGCGCGAGGAGCAGCTGCAGAACACGGCGTACCTGCAGGCGGTGCACGAAACCGGTGCGCGCCTTGCGCACGAAGTGAAGAATATTCTCCAGTCGCTGAGCGCACTCGCATCGGTGCGCGCTGGCGCCGAGCCGGTGGATGCGGGACGTGCGGCCGCATTTTTCGACCGCCAGCTACCGGTGATTCGGGCCCGGCTTACCGCGACCCTCGAGAAGCTTCGGCGTCCGCTGGTCACGCCCGAGCGTTATGTCGATCTCGACGCCTGGTGGGAGGCGATCGGCGCGCGCTATCCGAACCCCGGAATCGATTTCGAGCGTGGCACCGTTGGCGCCGACGAACGTGTGCCCGGTTCGCTGTTCGACCATGTCGTCGACAACCTGCTGCACAACGCGCTCGCGAAGCGCAATGCAAATCCAGCGGTGCGGATTCGGGTGACGCTGGACGCCGCGGACGGCGGTGCGTGCCTGCGCATCGAGGATACGGGCGCCGCAGTGCCGCGCGAGGTGGAGGCCACGCTGCTGCACGCCCCGGTGCGCTCGGACAGCGGGCTGGGGATCGGTCTGTACCAGGCGGCGCGCCAGGCGGCTGCGCAGGGCTATCGCCTCGTGCTCGAGGAGAATCGCGACGGTGCAGTACGCTTCGCGCTCCTGCCCGAAGCTCAGGGCAGTACGCCCGCCGCAGTGAGCCGGCCGTAGAGCAGGCCGACCGGGATCCACACCGTCATGTCGTCGTACTCACCGCCCGCCGCGGTGTTCGGGTCGGGGGGGCGGTAGACGAACACGTTGTCACCGTCGGTATTTTCCGCTTCGTTCGTACCGGCGGCGCCTTGCGCGCCGTTCTTGCCGGTCGATAACACGATGGCTACAACTGTGTTCTGATTCGCGACGGAGGCGGAAGCACCGGGAGGCGAGGGCGGCGCGGTCGCACAGTGGAGCCGACTTGCGCCACGAGCAGACCACGAGGTCGTTGTCTCCAGTTGGGCAGCCAACGCCGTTTGCCTTCGATGAAGGTGGGCGAATTGCGGAGCCCGGTGGCTGTTGCGGTCGTGAACGGCGGCGACCAGTAGGTGTCAGCAGCGATGGCGAACTCGCGGGTCCACCGCGGGACATGCTGCGCCTGTCGTATTGACCGTACTCGCCACCGCGTAACGGATCGGATTTCCCCATGCGTCGAGCGCGAAGCCCGTGCCGCTCGTGGGCTGGAATCCGATCGCGCGCGCCGGCAGGAAGCCACTGTTTGCGACGCACGGAAAGGGCAAGGTGGCGGATCGATCCTCATCGCCTCCGCTGCCCGTCGTACATGCGGGCGGGTTGGCGCAGCTGGCCGGGCATGGTAGGTGGCCGTTCACGATCGCGAAGCCGAGCAGCAATTCCTTGGCGTCGTCCAGCCGCCGCTGCGTGTCACCGCGGTCGCGGATTTCCACCTGCGCCGAGAGGGTGAGCATCATGGCCCCGAGCAGCAGGCCGACGATTGCCAGCACCACCGCAAGCTCGACGAGCGTGAATCCGCGCGTGCGCCTGCCGAGCCTCATGGATTCGCGTCGACGACGATCAGGCGGTCGTTCGAGTTGGCGCCGACCCTGAGCTGCTCGAAGTTTCTGTCGCCATCGCGGTTTTCGGCAGATTCGATGTAGTCCGTGTCGGCCGCACTTGGCCGCGACGCGTTCGTCAGGCTGCGACCCGCGAGCAGCAGAATGGCGCGCTGTTCGCCGCCAGCGGGCGCGATATTGGCCACTGACAAACAGGGCGAGGGCGGCGACGCGGCAGCGCCGCAACTGCGCGGAGGCGTGCCGCTCGCCGCGAGATTCGGTTCAATCGCATAGAACACGGACCGGTACCAGTCATTTCGCACAAACCAGCCAGTCGAGGGCTCGGTATCACTAAGCAAGCTGTGATTGGCGAACATCTCGATGTTAGCCGAACACACTGAAAATTTGCGGCGAACCCGTCCCGGTCAACGTGCCGTCGACCGTTATCGTCGAAGAGCCCGCCGAGTAACCAACGATTACGCCGGTGTTGAAGCTGGCCGTCGCGGTCGCATTGCCGGTCATTTGCCAGCGAGACGCCGTCATAAAAATAGGTATAGGTCTTCGCGTTGTCGATGGAGCGAAGAGCCATCGCGACGTTTAGCGCGGTCGCATTTCCGAGGCGCAGCGACAGTGTCTGCGCGGCGCCGCCGGTGAACTGGCCACTACAGTAGGCCCAGGGGTAACTGATCGTGCACGAGTACCAATCGAGGGTTGCCGATCCGCCCGTTTGCGGTCAGCGTGGGCAGCTGGGCCGTGTCCCAAGTTACAAACGAACTGTTGTTGCAGCGCGGGTCGGGAGGGTCTGAAGGTGTGGGGACGCCCGGGCAGCTTGCTGCGTAGTAGCTGAACGGCAGTAGCCCTTGGGTAAAGCTCGCGGACCCCTGATAGTTCGACGTCCGGCCCGGGTCCCGGGTGACGAATGGGGCCGCGTAGGGAAACACGGATTGGCGGCTGAGACGTTGCAGTTCGCCGCCGTAGACGCTCTTCAGGCGGGACGATCTCGCGCTCGATGCGCTTCACGATCGCTGCCTCAAGCCCGGGCAGGAGGTCGCGCGTCGTCACCGCGAGGACCTGGTCGTTGAACGAACCGGCGGGCCCGTTGGTTGCGAAGCTCGCGTCGACGGGGCTGGTCGCGTTCTCGCATTCAAGGTAGTCGCGGAAATCGGGCGCCAGAGCATTGCGCACCTGGCGCGCGCAGCGCAACCGCCCGAGGCCTGAACGTTCAGCGCTGGTCCCGGCGCAACGATGAGCGCGACCACAGCGTTGGCCGCGCCGTCGACCGTCAACTGACCCAGTGAGTCGGAGTTGATTGTGAGCATCGTACGTCACGGTCGGAAGTGCCCAACCGGCGACGCCACGTACCAGAGCGGTTCGCCGGCCGCATCGAGCGGCTTTGGAAGCCCGAGCGTGCGCCAGGGCAGCCGGCCCATCGCGACGCGGCGCGCAGTTGCGACTTCGTTGCGATGGCCGCGATTCGTTCGCAGTGCCGATGAAAGCCGGCGGCTCCGGGCAGGGCAGGCGCCCGGGGTTGTTCTCGCCAGCCTCGATCGCTTGGGTGATGACCCAGCCGATCAGGGCATGCTTCGCTTCGGCGAGAATCCTCGCGGCGTCCTGCCGGTTGAGCGCGGTGCGATTTGAGCTGGAGGCGTTCAGGGCGCTCGCCATCATCCACGTCGTCCCCGCCACGATGATCAGGAGCATGACGAGCAGCACCAGGCCGCGCTGGGCGCGGGGAAGGTTTCGAACGGATCGACGCAGCCGCATCTTGCGCGTCCTCAGCGCTGTGGGCCGCGCGACGTGGACGACCCGGGCGCGCCGGAAACGCGGACTTCGCCGTCACCGAGGATGTCGCGTACTTCGCCGGTGTCGCGGTTCATCGACTCGCCGACTTTCAGGCGTACACGGCGCTCGCTGTCGCCGACTGAAAGGGTGACGCTGTCCGCGGCAGCGGGCGCCGGCGTCATGCGCAGACCTTCGTTGCGCGATCCTTCGCGCAGCGGCAGTCCGTTTACCCATACGGTTGAGCGCCCCTCCGAGCGCACGACCTGACCGTCGATGCGCGCGGTTGGCGATTCGACCACCACCTCTGCCGCCGGCTTGTCGGGTACGCGCGAGGCACGGCGCACGTCGAGTGCGGCGCGCTGTTGAGGGGTCAGGAACAGCCGGCCAAGCGATTGCGCGTGAGCGATCGGCGCCGCGGCGCCGATCCCGAACAGCGCGAACCCTGTGATCAAGGCGAGCACGCGCCTCACGATTTCGCCCCCTGATCGACAATGGTGATGAGATCGATATCGCATTCCGCGTTCAGTCGCGCGGCCAGGTTCGCTGCGCCGGGTTGGACTCCGGTGCGCGTGAGTGCGCAGCGCCGCACCGCGAAATAGGCGTAGCCCGACGCGCGCAGGTCGGCGAGGAAGCCGAACAGATCTTCCTCGTGGAGCAGCGCGAGGTTGACCTTCATCGTGCTCACATAGAAGTCGACGCTGCCCGGTTTGCCGGGCAATGAGGCGAGTTGCCGTTGCGGCGCGACGCGGTAACGCAGGTCGATCAGTCCGCGCTGCGCGCGGATGCGGCTGACCGCATCGGCCCATTCGAGCCGTCGCTCGGCGCCGAGGATGCCGAGATCCTTCAGGCGGCGATACACCGCAAGCTTCTCGTTGACCTCGCGCTCTTCGTCGGCGATGCGCAATAACCGCTCGCGGTTCTGCGCGCGCTCGGTCCCCACCACGCCGAGTTGCTGCTTCGCGTGCACGCGCACGTCGTTGGACCAGAAAATCAGCGCGGCACCCGCGCCGACGAGTACCGCGAACGCGAGCACTGGCAGGAGAAGGCGCTTCAGTTCATCCGCGGTGAAGTTCATGGCAGGCGCCTGGCCAGAAGGACGGTGAAGCGGGGCGCTTCACCAGATTCCCGCGCACCGATGTCGCCACTCAAGGTGCCTTCCGAAGCGACGTCGAACGGCAGACGAGTATGCACGACGCGATACGCAGAAGACTTGCCGAGTGCCTCGGCGAAGCGCCGGACCCTTTCGGTGATCCCTCGATAGTCGGAACGCTGCGCCGCATTCACCCGGCCCTTAATCTCGAGCAGTTCGGCGTTTTCGCTGGCGTCCGCCGTAGGGTTTGCGCCCGGCGCCGGCGCGCTCAATCTGCCGCGCTCGCCTTCGGGTCGGCCGACCCGCCAGGTCAGGTTGTCGAGCTCGATCTCGGGGAACTGCTCCAGCACCTGAGACAGGTGGGCGAGCGCACCCTCGGGCGAGGTCGTGTGCGATGCAATCTTGCGGAACTCGTTGACCGTCGCCTTGAGATTGTCGGTCGTGGTCTGGGTCACCGGGAAGGTACGCGTGATGCGTTCATAGCGCGCCGCAGCCTCGTTCGATTCGCGCTGATGCTGGGCCGTCATGTTGCGTATGCCGAGGATGTCGATCCATGTCACGCCGGCATACAGGAGGCAGGCCGCAAATCCCGCGACCCCGGCGGCAGTGACCGCGCGCTGCAGTTGCCACACCAGATATCCACGCCGTTCCTCGGACTTCGCAAACTGGTCCTTTGGCGGCGACCGTGCGGCAAGATGCAGGTAGAGCGCTTCGGCGCCGCTGTCTTCGGGCGTGTCGCGCAGGCCGACGCGGCGCAGTGCATCGGCGAGATCGGCGGTCACGAACTCGAGCCGTGCGTCCGAGGTCAGTGCCTGATCGAAAATTGCGCGCTGGCCGCGCGGTGCGACCACGTAGACCCGAAGCGGCGGTCCGTCTCGCGGCAGCGCACGCAGCGTCTCGAGGTATTGCGCGAGACGCGCGGTTTCCGATCGCACGAAGAGCGCGAGTGCGTCGGGTGCCAGGTTGACCGTCGGCTCGAGGCGCGCGAAGCGCAGGCGGCCGTTTTCGACGAAGCTCTGGCGCAGGCCCGCGCGGTTGATGCTCACCACGATGCAGCGGTCGCGACGCGGACCAAGCCGCGCCGCGAGCGCCGGTGCCAGCATCGGCACCGAGAACACGCCGGCGAGTTTGGTGCCCGCCTCGGCGAGTGCATCGAGCCACGGGGTGAACTGCGGCGCGTTCGTGAACGAGGCGAGGAGCAGGCGTTCGTTGCGGCGCTCGTCCTTGACGGTACCCAGCGAGATTGCGGCGGCGAGCCGCGTGTCGCGGTAGCGCTGCGCAAGACGCCGCTCGATGACCGCACGCCGTTCGGCGCCGCGCAGGAACGGAATCTGGTCCTCGTGGAAATCCTCGCCCGCGAGATCGGCGACGACGTAAAACAGCGCCCCGCGGTGTTGCCTGAGGAATTCCCGGAACGACGCGATCCCGGCTTCGTCGACCGAGAACCGGCCCTCGGAGGCGAGCGCCGCGCCTGCGCGCCGGTACACCCGAAGGTCGGCCGCGGTGAAGTAGATGAGGCGCTTGATCGCCATGGGGTCTCAGGCTGTGCCGGCTCAGTATTTCATGGTCGAGATGGTGTCGTACACCGGGCCGAGCACCGCGAGCATCACCCAGCCGAGGATCGCACCGAGCACCATGGTGAGCACCGGCTCGATCATCGCCTGCAGCTTGCCGATCGATTCGCGCACCTCGCGGTTGTAGAAATAGCTTACGTTCAGGAGCGCGGTGTCGAGTCCCCCGGTGTTCTCGCCGATTCGCAGCATGCGAATGACGAGCGGCGGAAACAGCTCGGCGTCCTGGAAGGCGACGGTGAGATTCTTGCCCTCGGCGATCTGCTGGCCCACCACGCGCAGGGCATGCTCCAACGGCTTGTTGCCGACGATCTGCTCGCAGGAGCGGATGGCGTCCAGCACCGTGATGCCCGAGGCGTACATCATCGCGAAGCTCGCGGCGAAGCGCGACAGCGTGATCTTGCGCAGGACCGGTCCGACCAGGGGCGCGGTGAGCTTGAAGTGATCGATGTTGTAGGCGACCGACGGGTAGCTGCGCGCCGCGAGCTTGATTCCGAACCAGGCGACGAATGGCGCCGCAATGACCGCCCACCAGTAGCCAATCATAAAGTCGGACACCGCGATCAGGATCCGCGTCTGCAGCGGTATCGCCTGCCCCATGTTGCGCAGGAACCCGGTCATCTGCGGCACGAGGTAGATCATGAGAAAGAACGTGACCAGCAGGACGATGCCGCCGACGAACGCCGGGTACATCACCAGCTTTTTCGTTTGCGCGGCGAGTTCGTCCTCCCACTTGAGCGACTCGGTAAGGCTTTTCAGCACCTCGGAGAGCTTGCCGGTCTGCTCGCCCGCGCGGATCAGGCTGACGAAGACGCGGCTGAACACCTCCGGATAGCCGGCGAGCGCTTGCGACACGCTGTCGCCGCCCTCGATTGCTTCGATCATCCCCGAAACGACCTCCCGAAAACGCGGATTCTCGACGCTGTCGCGCAGGTCGGTGAGACCCTCGACGATCGGGACGCCGGCGCTCGAGAGCTGCTCGAGATGGAAGCAGAAATTGATCAACTCCTGGCGTGTGACTTTCCCGCCGCCGACCAAGCGTGTGCGCTGCGCGCTCTGCGCACCGTTGATGAGGTCGAGCCCCATGCGCGTAAGGCGCTGTTCGAGATCGAACAGATTGGCCGCATCGATGCGCCCAAGCACCGCCTTGCCCGATCCATCAATCGCCTTGTAGGTGAAAAGGGGCATGGTTTACGGGTTAGGGGTTACGGTTTCGTCGCGCTCCGCGCACTGGTGTCGCGCCGCGCCGGCGGCGCAGCCGCAGCGTGCGTCGTCGTCGCTCAGGCCATGCGGTCGGTCAGGTCCACGACTCGCATGAGCTCGTCGATACTCGTGACGCCCGCGCGTACCAATCGAACGCCGTCGTCGGCCAGCATGCGGAATCCGCGCGCACGCGCCGCGGTCAGAATCTCGTTCGTCGTCGCGCGCCGCGCGATCAGTTCGTCGATGCCGCCATCGATTCGAAGCATCTCGAGGATTCCCATGCGGCCGCGATAGCCCTGGTAGTCGCATTGCTCGCAACCGACTGCGCGGTAGAGCGTGATTTTCTCGGTCGGCTTCAATCCAAGCAGGCGCCGCTCGCGGAGCTCGGGGTCGTAGGACTCGCGGCAGGTGTGGCACAGCTTGCGCACCAAACGCTGCGCGATGATGCCGATGATGTTGCCGGCCATGATATCGGGGACGATGCCGATGTCGTGCAACCGCGGGATCGCACCCACGGCCGAATTGGTGTGCAGGGTCGAGTAGACCTGGTGGCCCGTCATGGCCGCGCGGAACGCCATCTCGGCGGTATCGGTGTCGCGGATCTCGCCCACCAGAATCACGTCCGGGTCCTGCCGCATCATCGCGCGAACGCCGTTGGCGAAGTCGAGCTTGGCGGCGTCCGCGACCGACGTCTGGCGGATCAGCGTCATCGGATACTCGACCGGATCCTCCAGGGTCATGATGTTGATCGCGTCCGAATTGATGTGATTGAGGATCGAGTAAAGCGTCGTCGTCTTGCCGCTGCCCGTCGGCCCGGTCACCAGGATGATGCCCTCCGGGCGAGCGATCATGCGCTTGAGCATCTCGAGCTGGTCCTCCTCGAGACCGAGCTTGTCGAGCGGGACGATGCCCTTTTGCCGGTCGAGGATGCGCAGGACGACGTTTTCCCCGTGCGTGGTCGGCAGACTGGCGACGCGGAAGTCGATTCCGCGACCCGATAGCGTTGCCGAGATACGCCCGTCCTGTGGCGCGCGCGTTTCGGCGATGTTCATCTTTGCCATCACCTTGAGGCGCACGGCCATCGCCGGCCAGTAGGTCTTGTGCAGGCTGCGGATCTGGCGCAGCACACCGTCGATCCGGTAGCGGATGCGCAGGAAGTTCTGCTCGGGCTCGAAGTGAATGTCGGAGGCGCTGCGTTCCACCGCGTCCGCGAGCAGCGCCGAAATGAGCCGCACCACCGGCTGGCTGTACTCGTCACCCTCGACGATCGACGTGTAGTCGACCTCGCCGGTCTCGATCTCGCGCAGGATCCCGTCGATCGAGAATTCGTGGCCGTAGTAATGCTCGATCGCGCGCTCGATTTCGATGTCGCCGGCGAGGCGCAGCTCGATTTCCAGGTCGCCCTTGAGGTGCGCGCGCAACTGGTCGATCGCCGCGATGTTGTTGGTGTCCGACAACGCGACGATGAGGCGCTTGGCCGCGCGGTCCAGCGCCACCGGAAACATGCGGTAGCGTCGTGCAAGCTCGCGCGGCAGCGCGTTCAGCGCGGTGGGGTCGACGATGATGTGCGAGAGGTCGACCGACTGCAGGCCGAGTTTTTCGGAGAGCGCATCGCGCAGCGTGGCTTCGGATACGAAGCCGAGCTGCACCAGCAGGCGTCCCACGGGCAGGTGTGACTTCATCTGCTCGAGGAGCGCGATGCGCAGCTGGTCCTCGGTGAGGATGCCCTGATCGATCAGGATCTGGCCGAGGTGGCGTTTTGCCTGTGGGTTGGTGGGCGAATTCATCCAGTGTGAATGATACGCGCCGGCTGCAAACGGCCGGGCGTCAGATTCTGTCAGCGCGCCAATTGCGCGATGCGCGCACGGACCGCATCCGCGTCGAAGCCGGCGCCCCGCGTCTGCGCGAGCTTGAGCGCCAACCGATAGTGTTGCAGCGCCGGTTCGATCTGTCTCAGATGGTCGAGGCTGACGGCGAGGTTGTAGGCGAAATCCGGATTGTCAGGATCGGTGGCGAGTGCCTTGAAATAGGCCTGCTGTGCGTCGTTCCAGCGCGCCTGCTGCGCGTACTGGTTGCCGAGCGTGAACTGCAGCGCCTCGGCCTGCGGCTCGCGCGCGAGCAGGGTCTTGATCTGGCTTTCGGCGGCGATCGGATCGACTTGTTGGCCGCGCAGCGCGAGCATGCCGGCTTGCGCATTCGGATTGCGCGGATCGAGGCGCAGCACGCGGCCGTAATACGCCTCGGCCGCGGGGAGCTGTCGGTCGCGCAACGCGACTGCCGCCATGCCGAGCAGCGCGTCGATGTTCCTCGGTTCTGCGCGCAAGGCGCGTTGATATTCGCGCCGCGCGGCGGCGAGATCGCCCGCCCGATAGGCGGCGTAGCCGGCCGCGACCCCGGGATTCACGCGCGCCGGTGCGCGGCGCCCGAGCGCACGAACCGTGGTGGCGTTCGACGCGGGACGTTCACCCGCGGCCACCTGTACCCCACGGGGCCGAGTCGCGCGACGCCGGCGGCCGGCCTTGGGGCCGGCGCGGGCCGTGCCGCCGCGGTCGGTGTCGCGCTCGGCGCCGGTGGCGCTGTACTCGGGGCCGGCTTCGGCGCGGGTGGTGCACCGACCACCGGACCAGTGGGCAAACCGGGAATCGCCGGCGCGGAGGACGTGCCCCCGCTCGCGGGTCCACTTGCGGTAGGGGCGCTGCCGCGAGCTTGACCGGCTGCTCGCCAGACGGGGGTGCCGGATTCGCGTTGACGAGCGGCGGCAGCGGGCGGAGTTGAATCCAGAAGTACACGATCGTTCCGAGCGCGAATAGGCCGAGCACGCCCATCGTGATGTAGAAGGGCAGCCTCGGATTCGGCTCCTTGAATTTTTTCGCCTGAAATACCTTCTCGGCGGCTGCGCGCTGCGGCGCATCGGCAGCGGCGCGCGCTGCAGCTGCGGTCGGCCGCGCCTGGCGGGTGCAGGCGGGGGCGGCAGGTGGCGCCGTTGCCTCGGGGTTCGCGGGCGCCATCGGCGCCGCCGCCGTGGCGTCGGCTTTTGCTGCAGCCGATTGCCGCGGGGACAGATCGTCGCTCTCGATCTCGAGCGAGGTCGAGATGTCGGGCAGCTTGTCGCGCGTCATGACGCGTTTGGCCTCCTCGGGCGAAGGCTCCAGGCTGAGTCGGTCCGAGCGTGGCGCATTCGGTTTGTCGCCGCGCTGCGCGTCTTCCTTCGCCTTCTCGGCTTTCTTCAGCGCGTCGAGCAGCAGGCTCACGGCTACTCCCCTGCTTTGCGCGGCATGACGGGCGGCGCCACGCGCTGCGGATTCGGCGTGCTGAAGAAATCGTCCTGCGGGAGATAGCGTCTAAAGTTGCGGTAGTCGCCTTCGACGCTTGCGTCGCGGATGATCGTCGCGCGCAGGAATATCACGAGTTCGGATTTCACGGCTCGTGTCGTTGCGCTGCGCGAACAGTTCCCCGAGTAGCGGGACGCTACGCACACCGGGAATCGTGCCCTCGGTGTTGTTCGCCTCGTCCTGCATCAAACCGCCCAGCACGGCGGTCTGGCCGTCCTGCAGCCTCAGGACCGATTCCATTTCCCGCGTTTGAATCTGGGGAACCTGGTTGAGGATCTTGTTGCCGGCGTTATCAGTGGCAGTGAGTTGCGGATTCGGATCGGTGACGAAACGCGTGATGCGCGAGATCGACGGCCGCACCAGGAGCGAGATCATGCTGTTCTCGCTGATTTGCGGGACGACACCCATCACGAAGCCCACAGGAACCGTGCGCGGCGTGGTCTCAAAGGTCGTTGATCGCCCCCGCATTCGCCTGCTGGCTTACGTTCGACCGGACTTCGAAGTACACGACGTTGTCGACGACCTTGAGCACGGCGATCTGATTGTTGATCGCGCTGATCGTCGGGCTTGAGAGCACGCGTATTTCGCCGAATTGCTCCAGCAGGCTGATGTTCACGCTGATCGATCCGCTGAGATAACCAATCGTCAACCCGCCCGTGTTCGCTGCATTGAACGGAAAGTTGCCCGAACTCTGATTCGTGAGGTTCCAAGGCGAGGTACTGCTCAGGATCCGCCAGTCGATGCCGCGCTGGTAGTTGTTGTTGAGCTGGACTTCGACCACCGTGGCCTCGATCTGAACCTGGCGCCGCGCGTTCGCCATCACCTGGTCGAGGAACTCCTGGATCTTCTCGTGCTGGCGCGAGGTCGCGCGCACCGACACGACGCCCGATTCCTTGTTCACGATGACGGACGCCGCTTCGCGGTACACGACCCCCGGGCCCGCGGTCGCCGACGACGCGCGTGGCTGCGTGCGCCTGCTGTTGCGCGCCGGCCGCCGGTGTGACCCGCGCGGATGCGGACGTTGCAGGGGTTGGTGCAGCAACGATCTTGTCCGTCTCGCGCAGAATCTCCTTCACGTTCTGTTCGAGCGACGCCCAGAACCTGTTATTGGATTCCGCCTTGATCTTGGTCGTCGTGTCGCTTTGGGGGGCGCTACCGCCGGACGCGCCACCCGCCGCGCTGGTCCCTGTGACCGACGACGACAGGGTGCCGTCGACGCTGCCCTCGCGCGACAGATTGACGTAATCGATTCGATACACGCGCAGAAAAGGCGTGTCACGCTGGATGATGAGCGTGCCGCCCTTGACCTCGTAGCGCATGTCGACCTGACGCGCGATGCGCACCAAGAGTTGCTCGAGCGTCTGGTCGAGCGCGTTCAGCGAGACGCTGCCGTTCACATCGGGGTGAATGTCGACCTGCACGCGCGCATCGCGCGCGAGCGCGAAAAGCAGATCCTGCACCGGAACGTTGTGTACGACCACGCTGTAGGTTTCAGCGCGCGCCGTCGGCTTTGGTTTGGGAAGTAAAGGTGCAAGCTGCACCGGCGGCGGGATCGTGCCCTCGACCGGGGTAGTGGGCGCGCGCAAATGCACATCCGACGGCTGCTGCGGCGCAAGACCACAGCCTGCCAGAAGCCCGAGTGCTACCGAGAGCGCGCCGAACGAGCGTAGCGACATGAGGAACCGTGGACCGAGGCTAAGCCGTTGAAGCATAGCACGTTGTTAACTTTAGAAAAGAGCGCTAACCAACTGAGATTCTGAGCGTTTCGGGACATTCAGAGTGATCTGCGCAACTCGGCGAAGTCGCGCACCGACGTCTGAAACGCTTTCTGGTACTTCGGCGGCAGACGCCGCGCCGCCTCTTCGGCCTCGGCACGCGTGCCATAGACTCCGTAAACGACCCAGAGTCGGGTCGGTTTTCTATCAGTCAGCGGAATGACGTAGACGTCGGACAGTGGAACGAGGTCGCGCGCGCGCCTCAGAAACCGCTCGATGCGCGCCGGTTCGGTGTTTTGCGTTAAGTACAGTTCGACGCTGTACGCGGAATCCGGTGCAGTCTGCAGCACATCGCGTGTCGCTGCGATACGCTCAACGAGCAGCGGATGGCCGCGGGTCGAATAGGTTTCGATGCGCTGGATCTGATCGGGCCGCAGTCGCACTGCGACGATTGGCGTGGCGGGTCGCGCCTTTGCGTCGTCTGGCCGGGGCGAGGCGGTGGTCGACTGTGTCGGCACCGGAGACGCCGCTGGGGCGGGGGTGTGAGCCACCTGCGCCATCGGCGCGGCCGAAGCGGGACTCGCCGGCGCAGATTGCGTGGAAACCTGCGCCGGTTCGATGCGCGACGTGGGTGGTGTCGGTTTCGCAGCCGCCGGCGGTGCCGATGCCTGCTTCATGCTTGCGTCAGGCGGCGGTGTTGGACGGGCCGCAGGCGCCGGCGTCGGTTTCTGCGGTACGGCGGGCTGTGGTTGCGGCATTGTGGTCTTCGCCACGGGTGCGCGCGGCTGCACTGGTGCGCTGAGGGTGATTGCGCCAGGATTCATCTCAGGGTTTTGGTCGGTAAGCGCCCACTGCAATCCTCCGCCAATAACTGCGCCAGCTGCCAATGCAATCGCAACATACGCGAGCGGTCGCCTGGCCTTGATGAGCGGCGGCAACTCGGCATCCGCGATTGCACGTTGGACGTGTTTTTCGTCGACTGCATGGGTGTCGAGCGCGAACGCCGAGAGCAGCGCCTTGTCGGCGAGCACATTGACGCGCCGAGTGAGTCCGGCCGAGCCGCGCGCGAGCAGAGCGATCCCCTTCGGTGTGAACAGGTCCGGCCCGCGATAGCCCGCCGCGCGTAGCCGGAACGACACATAGCGTCCGATCTCGTCCTCGGCGAGCGGGCGCATGCGAAAGCTGTGTGTGATGCGGTCGCGCAGTTGGCGCATCGACGTGGCAGCGAGCATCTGGTCGAGCTCGGGCTGACCGAAGAGCACGAGCTGCAGCAGCTTGTGGCGGCCGGTTTCCAGGTTGGACAGGAGCCGCACCTGTTCGAGCGAATCCTCGGGCATGGCATGCGCTTCGTCGATCAGGATCACGACGCGTCGGCCGCTCGCGTACGACTCGATCAGATGTTCCTGCAGCTGGCGCATCAGCACACGCGAACTGTCGGCGGTGGTCTCGAGCTGCAGATCGTCGGCGATCGCGAGCAGGATCTCGTCTCGCGTGAGCGCGGGATTGGCCAGATAGATCGTCTCGACGTTCCCCGGCAGGCGCTCCATCAGCACGCGGCAGAGCATGGTCTTGCCGCTGCCCACTTCGCCCGACACCTTGACGATTCCTTCGTCATGCTGAATTGCGTAGAGCAGCGCGTCGAGCGTTGCTCCGCGATCCGCACCATCGAAAAAGAAATCCGTGTGCGGCGTGATGCGGAAGGGCCGCTCGTCGAGGCCGAAGTGTTCGAGATACATGCTCAACCGTGCCGGCTACTTGTCCGGCGTTGCAGGGGGCACGGGGGAACCGCCTTGAGGTTCGCCTGCGCCCGGGTTGGTACCGCCCGGGGGAGGGGTAGCAGGGGAACCGCCTTGAGGTTCCCCTGCGTCTGACTGCATCCGGCTGTACAGCGTCGTGCGATTGATGCCGAGTCGCTTCGCCGCCTTGCTGACGTTGCCGTGGGTGAGTTTGAGGGCGGCATCGATGTACGCGCGCTCCCAGGACCTCAGCGCGTCGTCGAGGCTGAAATCTGACGCGCGCCCGAGGGCCTCGAGCGCCGCTGCCGCCGGACCGTTTTCGGCTGTGACGCCTGCGCTCTGGCCGGGGCCCGCCTCGAGGTCGAATTCCGGCTCGAGTTCCTCGACGCTCAGCTTCTGGCCGGGATGTTTGGTCGTCAGCCGAATGACGATATTGCGCAGCTCGCGCACGTTGCCCGGGAAGGGGTAGGCAACCCAACGCCGGTCGGCCGCCGCGTCGAGCTCGAATGGTTGAGCGCCCGATTGCTCGGCATAGATCTGGCGAAAATGCTCGAGCAGCCCGAGCTTGTCCTGACCCAGTTCGCGCAGCGGCGGCACCGACAGCGTGAGCACCGACAACCGATGATAAAGGTCGGTGCGAAAGGCGCCGCGACGGACCTCCTGGCGCAGGTCGCGGTTGGTCGCCGCGACGACACGCGCGCGCGACACGCGACGCAGCGTTTCGCCGACGCGCTGGTATTCGCCGTTCTCCAGCACGCGCAGCAGCTTCGCCTGCATTTCGAGTGGCAGCTCGCCGATCTCGTCGAGAAAAAGGGTGCCATCCTGCGCGTCCTCGAAGTAGCCCGACTTGCTCGTGTCGGCGCCTGTAAACGCGCCCTTGACGTAGCCGAAGAGCGTCGGCTCGACGAGCGTGGGCGCGATTGCTGCGCAATTCAGCGCGAAGTAGGGTTTGGCGCTTCGGCGCGAAAGGCGATGCAGGCTTTGCGCGACCAGCTCCTTGCCGCTGCCCGACTCGCCCTCGATCAGCACCGGAAACGGCGACTGGGCGAACTGCGCAATCTGGTCCTTGAGCTTCTGGATCGCGGGGCTCTGGCCGACGAGCCCGTCGGCCTGGGTCTCGCGACGGCGCAACTCGGCGTCGCGCACGTCGAGTGCGTGCAGCAGCGTGCGTTTGAGCAATGCCGGATCGCAGGGCTTGGCGATGAATTCGGCGGCGCCAAGCGCGCGCGCGTGCCGCGCGTGCGCGGCTTCGTTCTGTCCCGACAGCACGAAGATCTGCATGCTCGGCGAGTGGGCGAGCAGATCGGCGATCAAACGAAAGCCTTCGTCCGGGGCGTGCGGCGTGGGCGGAAGGCCCAGGTCGACGAGCGCGAGCTGCGGGGCCTGCGGCAGCTGGCGCAGCAGCTCGACCGCGTGCATCCTCGATTCGCAAGGGTAGACCTCGAAGTCGGTGCCGAGGACGAAACCGAGCGTATCGGCGATCAGCGCATCGTCGTCGACGATGAGCAGCGTCGGCCGGGTTTCAGGCGAGGCGCGCGTCTGGCTGGACGTCATGGCGTATGCATCGCAGAAACGCGCGCTCGAGGGTCGGCTCGCCGGTGCGGGCGCACAATGCGCCGGGCGCGCCGCGGAAACGGATCGTGCCGCGGTCGAGCACGGCGATCGAGTCGCAGAGCTCTTCGACGTCGGTCAGCACGTGAGAGGTAAAAAACAGTGTTCGTCCCTCTGCGACCAAATTCCGCAGTGCGGATTTCACCGCGATGCGACTGGCAGGGTCAAGGCCGCTCATAGGCTCGTCGAGCAGCACCAGGTCGCGCTCGATCAGCAGCGTGGCGGCGAGGCCGAGTTTCTGGTTCATGCCTTTGGAAAGCGCGCGTACCGGACGTTCGAGCACGGCGCGATCGAGCTCGAGCTGCGCAAGGCGCGCGTCGACGCGCGCCGCATCGTAGCGCTTGCCGGCCAGCGCAAGCATCAGTGCGAGAAATTCGCGCCCGCGCAGATAGTGCGGAGGCACGAACTGCTCGGGCAGATAGGCAAGCCGCGCGCGGGCCTGCGGCTTGCATGCGGGCACCCCGTGCAGCGCAATCTCGCCGGCGCCGCGGGCGCAGAGATCGAGCGCGCACTTGATCAGCGTCGTCTTGCCTGCGCCGTTCAGGCCGAGCAGGCCGAAGGCCTCGCCCTGGGCCACCTCCAGATCGACTCGATCGAGCACCGTGGTCTCGCCGTAGCGCTTTGCCAGGCCGGCCATGTGCACCGCGGCAACCGGCCCACGCGCGTGTTTTGTCGCTGCTGCACTGGACGCCATGCCCGACACTATAGGTGAAACCCCCGCCGCAGAAGCGCCCGCCAGCCGACGGCAGGGTTCCCTCAAGTAAAATCCATCGCTTTGTCCAGGTATCCCCGCCCTTGAACGCCCCGATCGTCAGCATTGAAAACGTCTGGTATGGCTACGATCCCGCACGACCCGTGCTGCGCGATGTGAGCCTGGAGATTCCGCGCGGCAAGGTGGTCGGCATCATGGGGCAATCGGGTTGCGGCAAGACCACGCTGCTGCGCATCATTGGCGCGGCCATGACCCCCTCGCGCGGCGTCGCCCGCGTGCTGGGAACGGATACGCAGGCGCTCGATCACGATGCCTTGTACGCGATGCGGCGCAAGCTCGGCATGTTGTTTCAGTTTGGCGCGCTGTTCACCGACATGTCGGTATACGACAACGTCGCGTTTCCATTGCGCGAGCACACCACGCTCCCCGAGGCGCTGATTCGCGACCTGGTGCTGATGAAGCTCGAAGCGGTGGGTTTGCGCGGTGCCGCGCAGCTGATGCCCGCCGAATTGTCGGGCGGCATGGCGCGGCGCGTGGCGCTCGCGCGGGCGATCGCGCTCGACCCGCAGCTCATGCTCTACGACGAACCGTTCACCGGCCTCGATCCAATCTCCTTCGGCGTGATCTCGCGCCTGGTACGCAGCCTGAACGACGCGTTGGGTGCGACGTCGATCATCGTCACGCACGACGTGCAGGAAACGCTCGGCGTCGTCGACTACGTCTATTTCGTTGCTGACGGCCAGATCGTCGCCCAGGGCACGCCGCAGGCGGTGGACGGGTCGGTCGAGCCGTTCGTCGATCAGTTCGTGCACGGCAAGCCCGACGGCCCGGTGCCGTTCCACTATCCTGGCGCCGCATTCGCCGCGGACCTCGAACTGGCGGCGGCCTGAGATGGCGGAAACGACGGAGCGCACCCTGTTCGAGCGGCTCGGCGCTGCGGTGACTGCGCGCCTGTGGCGGCTCGGGTTCGCGTGCCGATTCCTGATTTACCTCGTGCTGCATTCGGGCACGGCGCTGAGGCGTTTTCGCCTGACGATGCGCGAGGTCTATTTCGCCGGCGTGCTCTCGCTGGTCATCATCCTGGTTTCCGGGCTGTTCGTCGGCATGGTGCTGGCGCTGCAGGGATATCACACGCTGCAACGCTATGGCGCGAGCGAGGCGCTGGGCGTCCTCGTTGCGCTGTCGCTCGTGCGTGAGCTCGGCCCGGTCGTCGCGGGGCTGCTGTTCGCAAGCCGCGCGGGCAGCGCGATCACCGCGGAGATCGGTCTCATGAAGGCGACCGAACAGATTGCCGCAATGGAAATGATGGCGGTCGATCCGATCGCACGCGTGGTCGCGCCGCGTTTCTGGGGCGGCGTCCTCTCGATGCCGCTGCTCGCGGCGCTGTTTTCGGCGATGGGCATCTATCGGTGGCTACCTCGTCGGCGTGAAACTGATCGGCGTCGACGAGGGCGCGTTCTGGTCGCAGATGCAGGCGGCAGTCGACGTGCGCGAGGATGTGCTGAACGGCGTCATCAAGAGTTTCGTGTTCGGCATCGCGGTGTCGTGGATCGCCGTGTTCGAGGGTTACGATGCGCCCCCGACCGCGGAAGGGGTTTCGCGTGCCACCACGCGCACCGTCGTCACTTCGTCGCTTGCGATCCTCGCGCTCGACTTCGTACTCACCGCGCTCATGTTTACCGGAGGCAACGGCTTATGAACCGCTCCACTATTGACCTTTGGGTCGGCGTTTTTGTTGCGGCAGGATTCGGTGCACTGTTGTTTTTAGCCCTCAAAGTGGGAAATTTGGCTTCATTTTCAACGGCTCAGAGTTATCAGGTGCATGCGCAGTTTGCTAACATCGGGGGCCTGAAAGTGAGAGCGCCAATAAAAAGCGCAGGCGTCGTGGTTGGCCGCGTGTCGGAGATCCGCTTCGATAACGAAACGTTCGAGGCGGTGGTCACGATGAACCTGGATACGGTGTACAAGTTTCCGCGCGACAGCTCGGCCAAGATCCTGACCTCGGGCCTGCTCGGAGAGCAGTACATCGGGCTCGAGGCGGGCGGTGATCCGAAAATACTCGCCGACGGTGACCGCATGCGGCTCACGCAATCGGCGGTCGTGCTCGAAAACTTGATCAGCCAGTTTCTGTACAACAAGGCGGCAGAAGGCGAAGGCAAAGCCGCGGGAAAAGAGGCAAAGCAATAAGGTGATCGCGGTTTCGACGCTGACGGGCAACAGGCGCATGTCGGCGCGTTCGCTCGCGGTGGCCGCGTTGATCCTGCTCGCGGGCTGCGCAACCGTGCAGAACCCCGATCCGCGCGATCCCCATGAGAGCTTCAACCGCGCGATGTTCGAGTTCAACGAGGGCTTCGACGAGGCGATCGGCAAGCCCGTGGCGACGGTCTGGAAGACGGTGCTGCCCTACCAGATCCGGATCCGGGTGAGCAACTTCTTTTCCAACATCCAGGACTTCATGATCGGGGTGAATAACCTCCTGCAGGGCAAACCGAACCAGGCATCGGACGACTTCGCGCGTGTCCTCCTCAATTCGACGTTCGGGCTGGCCGGGTTGCACGACATCGCGAGCGAGGCCGGTCTGGAGAAGCACAACGAGGATTTCGGCCAGACGTTCGCAGTCTGGGGCATGGAGGACGGCCCGTATTTCGTGTGGCCGTTCTTCGGCGCGAACAACTTGCGCGACACCTTCGGGCTTGCGCTCGATCTTGTCGCGGCACCGGTGCGGTGGGCGATCCATGACAACGCCACGCGCTACTGGACGGCGGGGCTGTACCTCGTCAATGAGCGCGCCGACCTGCTCGACGCGACGACGATCTTGGACGATTCGGCGATTGACAAGTACGTCGCGCGCCGTGACATCTACTTCCAGCGCCGACGCGACCTGATCTTCGATGGCAATCCGCCGCGCGAGCGCCCGCCCGGACGCGAGCCGCGATCGGACGCGCGACCGCCCGCGCCCCGGTCGGACGCGTCGTCGAGCGAACCGGAATCGTCCGCGTGGAGCGGGTCGTACACCGAGTGGGGAACCATCGTGCCGGACGCACCGTCGAATGACGAAGCGGTGATCTCCGCAAGTCAAGGAATGCGGCAATGAGGCGAATGACGGTTCGGCTGCTGTCCACGCTCATGGCAGGCGGCATGATCCTGCTGGCGGGACGCGCGCTGGCGGCGGAGATCACCCCACCCGAGGTGCTCGTGAAGAACGTCACGAACGAAGTACTCGAGATCGTCTCGAAGGACCGCGAGATCCAGACGGGCAATGTGGACAGGGTGATCGACCTGGTCAAGGCCAAGGTATTTCCACACTTCAGCTTCGATAGCATGACCGCGCTGGCGATGGGCGTGAACTGGCGCAAGGCCACGGCCGAGCAGAAGGCCCGGCTCACGGAGGCGTTCAAGACCTTGCTGGTGCGCACCTATGCCAGCGCACTCACGTCCTATCGCGACGAAAGATTCGAGTTTCTGCCGCTGCGTGCCAAGCCAACTGATACCGATGTCACGGTCAAGGTGCGCGTGCACAAGCCCGGACGCAAGCCGATCGCGCTTGACTACGACATGGAAAGAACGGCGAGCGGCTGGAAGTGCTACAACATGTACGTTGCGGGCGTCAGCCTGGTCCTCAACTACCGTACTGAGTTCGCAAACGAGGTGCGGCGCAGTGACATCGACGGCCTGATCACCGTGCTCGAGACGAAGAACGCGAAGCTCGGAGCGCGCGCGCAGTGATCCGCCGCGAGGGCACGCGCGCTGTGGTCAGCGGTCCGGTCACCCTGGCCAACGTGCGCGCGGTGCTCGAAGAAGGCCGTACGCAGATAGAACAGGGCGCGCGCACGATCGATCTCGCCGCGGTGACCGAACTCGATTCCTCGCTCCTCGCCGTGCTGCTGGCCTGGCGCCGCGAGTCGCGTGCGGCGCAGATCACGCTCGCCATCGAAGGCCTGCCTGGGGGCCTGACGACCATTGCGCGGCTCTACGGCGTGGAGGCGTTCGTCTCGGGCTCCGCGCCGCAGCACTGAGACCCGGTCCGCGCCGCGCGCGATCCAGTCTCCGCGGCGCGCGCGCATGACGGCTGCAATCGACGTCCGCGAAGTCGAAAAGCACTACGGTGCGCTGTGCGCGCTCGATGGCGTGAGCCTCGAGATTGCGCAAGGTGAGTTTTTCGGGCTGCTGGGGCCGAACGGCGCCGGCAAGACGACGCTGATCAGCATCATCGCGGGCCTGGTGCGTGCCGACGCGGGCCGCGTGCGCGTGATGGGCGCAGATGTGATCAGCGACTACCGGCGCGCCCGGCGCATGCTCGGCGTCGTTCCGCAGGAACTGGTGTTCGATCCGTTTTTCACGGTGCGCGAAACGCTGCGCATCCAGTCGGGCTACTTCGGACTGCGCGCAAACGACGCCTGGATCGACGAGGTCATGCACCATCTCGACCTGAACGCGAAGGCGGACGCAAACATGCGCACGCTTTCGGGCGGGATGAAACGCCGCGTGCTGGTCGCGCAAGCGCTGGTGCACCGGCCACCGGTCATCGTGCTGGACGAGCCGACGGCCGGCGTTGACGTCGAGCTGCGCCAGGGACTGTGGCAGTTCGTGCGGCGCCTGAATCGCGAGGGCCACACGATCGTGCTCACGACGCACTATTTGGAGGAGGCGGAGCTGCACTGCAACCGGATCGCGATGCTGAAGGCCGGACGGATCATCGCCCTCGATTCGACGCGCAATTTGCTCGAGTCCTTCTCGGGCCTGCAACTGCGCGTGCGGCTCGAGCGCGAGCAGCTGCCGAAGCCGTTTCCTGCCGAGGTCCTCGCGCAGGACGGGCCGCTCTACACCCTGCGCCTGCGTGACACCCACGCGCTCGAGCTGGTGCTGGTGCGCCTGCGTGAAGCGGATATTGGCATCGTCGAACTCGAACTGCAGCCACCGGACCTCGAGGAGGTCTTTCTGCGGCTCATGGCACGCGATGCGTAAGGCGCACAAAAACGACGTCACTGACGTCATCGACGCCGCCGACGCGAGCGACCGGGGCGAAGCGCTGACGCGCTTCGGGACGCTCGTGTACAAGGAGCTGCTGCGTTTCTGGAAGGTCGCGCATCAGACCGTGGGGGCACCGATCCTGACCGCGCTGCTTTTTCTGCTGGTGTTCTCGCACGCGTTTGGCGATCGCGTCACCGTGTTCCCCGGCGTTCCGTATACCGCCTTCCTGGTGCCGGGGCTGGTCATGATGAGCGTGCTGCAGAATGCGTTTGCCAACAGTTCGTCCAGCCTCATTCAGTCGAAGATCACCGGCAACATCGTGTTCATGCTGCTGCCGCCGATCTCGTACGCCGAATTCTTCTGGGCCTACGTCCTGGCGTCCGTGCTGCGGGGCATGGTCGTTGGCGCGGGCGTGCTCGCGGTCACCGCGTGGTTCGTGCCGCTGCAGTTCGAATCGCCGCTCTGGGCGTTCGCCTTCGCCCTGCTGGGCAGCGCGCTGCTCGGCGCGCTGGGGCTTGTGGCCGGAATCTGGGCCGAAAAATTCGACCATCTCGCCGCCTTCCAGAACTTCCTCATCGTGCCGCTGACGTTCCTTTCGGGCGTGTTCTACTCGATCCATTCACTGCCGTCGTTCTGGCAAGGGGTTTCGCACCTGAATCCCTTTTTCTACATGATCGACGGCTTTCGCTACGGGTTTTTCGGTGCCTCGGATGTGGCGCCCGGCGTGAGCCTGGCCGTCCTCGCGGTAAGCTTCGCGCTGGCTTCGGTCGGAACGTTGCGCATGTTGAAGTCGGGCTACCGGCTGCGCGGCTGACGCCGCCCATCGGGGATTCACGACCACCTCCACGCATCCACGGCCTCAGGAAGGGCAGGGAACACATGGTTACACCGGAAAGCGTCCAGCAAGGAATCGAAGCAGGTCTGGCCTGCGAGCACATCGAGGTCATCGGCGACGGCCAGCATTTCCAGGCGGTCATCGTCTCGGTCGCGTTCGACGGCAAGTCGCGCGTCCAGCGCCACCAGCTGGTCTACGCAGCGCTCGGCGAGCGCATGCGCGAGGAGATTCACGCGCTGTCGATGCGCACGCTGACGCCCGGCGAGTGGACGCAAGCGCGCGACGGCGCGGCGCGTTAGGCGGTGCGAGGGCGTCACATCGTCGTCGGCCGCATACGCACGAACGCGACCTGACATGGAAAAGTTGCTGATCCGCGGCGGCGTTCCGCTCGAGGGCGAGATCGTCGTGAGCGGCGCGAAGAATGCGGCGCTGCCGATCATGTGTGCGGCGCTGCTGGTCGACGCGCCGCTGCGGTTATCGAACGTGCCGCAGCTCATGGACGTGCGCACGATGACCCGGCTGCTCGAGCGCATGGGGGTTGCGGCGCACGCGCCGGGCGCCGGGGTGCTCGAGCTGACCGCGGCGCGAATCGACGATCCGAGCGCGCCCTACGAGCTGGTGCGCACCATGCGGGCCTCGGTGCTCGTCCTCGGACCGCTGCTCGCGCGTTGCGGTGAGGCGCGCGTGGCGCTCCCGGGCGGCTGCGCGATCGGCCAGCGCCCGGTCGACCAGCACGTCAAGGGCCTGCGGGCGATGGGCGCCGAGATCAATGTCGAGCACGGCGACATGACGGCGCGGGCGAAGCGCCTGCGCGGCGCGCGCATCGTGATGGATCTCGTCACGGTGACCGGAACCGAGAACCTGATGATGGCGGCGACGCTCGCCGAGGGTACGACGGTGCTCGAGAACGCGGCGCGCGAGCCCGAGGTCGCGGATCTCGCCGTTTGCCTGAACGCGATGGGCGCGCGCATCAGCGGCGCCGGGAGCGATGTCATCCGCATCGAAGGGGTTGCCGCGCTCTCCGGTGCGGCGCATCGCGTGATGCCAGACCGCATCGAGACCGGCACCTACCTCGCAGCGGTCGCTGCGGCGGGCGGCCGTGTGCGCCTCAGGGGCACGGCGCCCGGCACGCTCGACGCGACGCTCGAGAAGCTGCGCGACGCCGGCGCAGGGATCACCGTACATGCGCAGACGATCGAGATCGAGATGGACGCACGCCCGCGCGCGGTCGACGCGCGCACCGCGCCCTACCCGGGCTTCGCCACCGACATGCAGGCGCAGCTGCTCGCCCTCGACACGGTCGCGCAGGGTACGGCCGTCGTGACCGAGACCATTTTCGAGAACCGGTTCATGCATGCGCTCGAGCTGCAGCGCCTCGGCGCGGACATTTCGATCGAAGGGAATACGGCGGTGGTACGCGGTGTCGAGCGCCTGCAGGGCGCCGCGGTCATGGCGACCGATCTGCGCGCCTCGGCGAGCCTGGTGATTGCAGGGCTGGTCGCGCAGGGCGAGACGCTGATCGACCGCATCTACCACCTCGACCGGGGCTACGAGGCGCTCGAGGCCAAGCTTGGCGCGCTCGGCGCGCGCGTTGAGCGCTGCCGCTGAAAGCGTCCCAGCCCCTAGGTTAAGATCCGCTTCGCACAGCTGCGCACACCGTTCCGCAAGCGCGCGCCGCGACTGGCGCCGACCGTTCATGGCCACCCGTACCGACCGTACCGCATCCACCGTCCGCATCGCGTTGTCGAAAGGCCGGATTTACGACGAAACCGCACCGCTCCTCGCGCGTGCGGGGGTCCGCGCGCAGGAGGACCCTGGGACGTCGCGGCGCCTCGTCATTGCGACCAACCGGCGCGGCGTGGAGCTGATCATCGTGCGTGCCTCCGATACGCCGACCTACGTGCAGTACGGCGGCGCGGATCTCGGCATTGCGGGGCGCGACGTGCTCGTCGAGCACGGTGGCGAGGGGCTGTACCAGCCGCTCGATCTGGGCATCGCGGCCTGCCGCATGATCGTTGCGGCGCGCAGGGGATTTGACTATGCGCGCGCGGTGCGCCAGGGCGCGCGGCTGCGCGTGGCGACGAAGTACCTGCGCGCTGCGCGCGAGCACTTTTCCGCCAAAGGCGTGCATGTCGACGTCATCCACCTCTACGGCTCGATGGAGTTGGCGCCGATCGTTGGCCTGGCCGACGTGATCGTCGACCTCGTCTCGAGCGGGCAGACCTTGCGCGCAAACAATCTTGTGGTGGTCGAGGAGATCATGTCGGTGTCGGCGCGTCTGATCGTCAACCAGGCGGCGCTCAAAACCAAGCGCGCGACGCTGCAGCCGCTGATTGACGCCTTTGCCGCGGCGGTGGCCACCGGCCCCGGGCGCCGGAAGGCGGCGCGGTGAAGCTGCGGCGACTGCGCGCCGGCGACGCGGACTTCGGCGCGACGATCGACGCGTTGACGCACTACGAGGCCGCACAGGACGCCGCGGTCGAGCGCAGCGCGCGCGAGATCATCGCCGACGTGCGTGCGCGCGGCGACGCCGCGCTCATCGAGTACACCGCGCGCTTCGACCGCCTCGAGGTGCGCGCCATGGCCGAGCTTGAGATCGGGCGCGCGGCGTTCGAAGCCGCGCTCGCGGCCATCGCGCCGGCCGAGGCGAACGCACTGCACGCCGCGGCGCAACGCATCCGCCGCTTCCACCTCGAGCAGCGCACCGCGTCCTGGCAGATTACCGATACCGACGGCACGCGGCTGGGTCAGCAGGTGACCCCGCTCGAGCGCGTCGGCATCTACGTGCCCGGCGGCAAGGCGGCCTATCCGTCGTCGGTGCTCATGAACGCGATACCCGCCAAGGTCGCGGGCGTCGCCGAAGTGGTGATGGTGAGCCCGACGCCTGGCGGTGCGCGCAATCCGCTCGTGCTCGCGGCGGCCGCGCTCGGCGGCGTCGATCGCATGTTCGCCATCGGCGGTGCGCAGGCCGTCGCCGCGCTCGCCTACGGCACGGCGTCCGTGCCGCGTGTCGACAAGATCGTCGGCCCCGGCAATGCCTACGTCGCCGCCGCCAAACGCCAGGTGTTCGGCCAGGTCGGTATCGACATGATCGCGGGGCCCTCGGAGATCCTCGTCATCGGCGACGGCAGCACGCCGCCCGAATGGGTCGCCCTGGATCTGTTTTCCCAGGCCGAACACGACGAGAGTGCGCAGGCGATCCTGGTTTCGCCGAGCGCGACCTACCTCGACGCGGTCGAGGCCGCGATGGCGCGCCTGTTGCCGACGCTCTCGCGCCGCGCGGTGATCGCGGCCTCGCTCGCTGCGCGCGGCGCGCTGATCGAGACGCGCGACCTCGAGCAAGCCTGTGCGATCGCCAACCGGATCGCGCCCGAGCACCTCGAGCTTTCGGTCGCCGATCCGCAAGCCTGGTTGCCGAAGTTGCGCAATGCGGGCGCGATTTTTCTCGGACGCTACAGCTCGGAGGCGATCGGCGATTACTGTGCGGGGCCGAATCATGTGTTGCCGACCGCGGGCACGGCGCGTTTTTCGTCGCCGCTCGGGGTTTACGATTTCCAGAAGCGCTCCAGCGTGATCGAAGTCTCGCGCGCGGGTGCCGGGGCGCTCGGGCCGCTGGCGGCGACGCTCGCGCGTGGCGAAGGGTTCGATGCGCACGCGCGCTCGGCCGAGGCGCGCCTCACCGAGCGCTAGACGCCATGCCGCGCACACCCGAAGCGCTGGTGCGACCCGAGATTCTCGCGCTCAAGGCCTATCACGTCGCCGACGCCGGCGAGATGGTGAAACTCGACGCGATGGAGAACCCCTACACGCTGCCCGAGGACCTGCAGCGCGCGTTGGCCGAGCGGCTCGCGCGCGTCGCGTTGAACCGCTATCCCGAGCCGACCGGGCGGCAGCTGCGCGAGCGGCTTGCGCAACGGATGGCGGTGCCGGCCGGCATGGAACTCCTGCTCGGCAACGGTTCGGACGACCTGATCCAGATCGTGACGTTGACGCTCGCGCGTCCGGGCGCGGCGGTGCTGTTCCCCGAACCGACCTTCGCGATGTATCGCGCAAACGCCGTGCTCGCGGGCATGCGCCCGGTGGGCGTCGCGCTGCGCGCGGACCTCAGCTTCGACGCGCAGGCCTTCGTCGAGCGGGTGAAGCGCGAGCGCCCGGCACTCGTCTATCTCGCGTATCCGAACAACCCGACCGGGGTGCTGTACGACGAGGCGGCGGTACTCGAGGTGCTGCATGCAGCCGATGGGCTGGTGGTGCTCGACGAGGCCTACCATGCCTTTGCGCATCGCTCGTTCATGCCGAAGCTCGCCGAGTTTCCGAATCTGGTCGTGATGCGCACCGTGTCGAAGCTCGGGTTCGCCGGCATCCGGCTCGGCTATCTCGCCGCGCGCCCGGCGTGGGTGCACGAGTTCAACAAGGTGCGCCAGGCCTACAACGTAAATGCCCTCACCCAGGCCGTCGCGCTGTTCGCGCTCGAGCACCTCGAGCGCTTCGAGGAACAGGCCGCGCGCATCCTCGCCGAGCGCGCGCCGCTGGGGGAGGCGCTCGCTGCGCTGCCCGGCGTCACCGTGTTCCCGTCGGAGGCGAATTTCCTGCTCGTGCGCGTGCCCGATGCCCTGCGCGCCTACGACGGCCTGCGCCGCCAGGGCGTACTGGTGCGCAACTTCCACGGCGCGCACCCGTTGCTCGCGCAATGCCTGCGCATTACGGTCGGCACCCCCGAGGAAAACCGTATACTGCTCGCCGCGCTCAGAGAGGTGCTTTGAATCATGCGCAGGGCAGAGGTACGGCGGGATACCAAGGAAACGCAGATCCGGGTTCAGGTGAACCTGGACGGCACCGGAACGGCCATGCTGTCGACCGGGATTCCCTTTCTCGAGCACATGCTCGAGCAGGTTGCGCGTCACGGCATGATCGACCTCGAGGTCGAGGCGAAGGGCGACCTGCATATCGACGCCCATCACACGGTCGAGGACATTGGCATCACGCTCGGGCAAGCGGTGGCGAAGGCGCTCGGCGACAAGACCGGGATCCGGCGCTATGGCCACGCCTACGTGCCCCTCGACGAGGCGCTCTCGCGCGTGGTGGTGGATTTTTCCGGGCGCCCCGGGCTTGAATACCATGTCCCGTACACGCGTGGCCTGATCGGTGAGTTCGACGTCGACCTGGTGCACGAGTTCTTTCAGGGCTTCAGCAACCATGCGCAGGCGACGTTGCACGTCGACAACCTGCGTGGCGTCAATGCGCACCATCAGTGCGAGACGATCTTCAAGGCATTCGCGCGCGCGCTGCGCATGGCGACCGAGGCCGATCCACGCGCGGCGGGGGTCGTGCCCTCCACCAAGGGCACGCTATAGGGAACCACGGTGCCGCGCGGTGCGGCAGGTTCTGCCGCGCCGCGGGACAGACGTTCTGCATGGTTCTGCAAACACGGTGAAGATCGCGGTCGTCGACTACGGGATGGGCAACCTGCGTTCGGTGTCCAAGGCGCTCGAGCACGTTGCGCCGGAGGCCGAGGTGCAGGTCACCGCGCAGCCCGAGGTGATCCTCGGCGCCGAGCGCGTGGTCGTACCCGGCCAGGGCGCGATGCCCGACTGCATGCGTCAGCTTGCTGCGAGCGGCGCACGCGACGCGGTCATCGAGGCGACCCGCGCAAAACCCTTTCTCGGCATCTGCATCGGTATGCAGATGCTGTTCGATCACGGCGAGGAAGGCGACACACCGGGCCTTGGTCTCCTACGTGGGGACGTGCCGCACTTTCCGCTCGAACGCATGCGGTCCGCCGATGGCGCCGCGCTCAAGGTGCCGCACATGGGGTGGAACGAGGTCGCACAGGCGCGCGCGCATGCGCTGTGGCGGGGCATCGACTCGGGCACGCGCTTTTACTTCGTGCACAGCTACTATCCGGCGCCTGCGGACGAGGGGCTGATCGCGGCCCGCTGCAGCTACGGCGTGACCTTCGCCTGCGCGGTTGCGCACGACAATGTTTTTGCCGTACAGTTTCACCCGGAAAAGAGCCAGGCCGCCGGCCTGCAGATGTTGCGCAATTTCGTTGACTGGCGTCCCTAATTTCCACGCGCCACCGAACGCGTCGTTCCGCACCAGACCCCCACACCCATTCGCGAAACCAGACGGCCCGGCGCTGCGTCCGCGCACAGTCGACGCGTCGGTCCGCGCCGAACCCAGAGCATGCTCATCATTCCCGCCATTGACCTGAAGGACGGCCACTGCGTGCGCCTCAAGCAGGGCGACATGAAGACGGCGACCGTGTTCTCCGACGACCCGGCTGCGATGGCGCAGCACTGGGCGGCACAGGGTGCGCGACGTCTGCACGTGGTCGATCTGAACGGTGCCGCCGCAGGCCGGCCGAAGAACGAAAAGTCGATCCGAAGCATCGTGAAGGCGGTCGGCGACGCGTTGCCGGTGCAACTCGGCGGCGGGATCCGCGACCTCGACACCATCGAGACCTATCTCGACGCAGGCGTCACCTATATCGTGATCGGCACGGCTGCGGTGAAGAACCCCGGATTCCTGTCGGATGCCGCCTACGCCTTCCCAGGACACATCGTCGCCGGGCTCGACGCACGCGACGGCAAGGTCGCGGTCGAAGGCTGGTCGAAACTCACCGGGCACGACGTCATCGACCTGGCAAAAAAGTTCGAGGACTACGGCGTCGAGGCGCTTATTTACACCGACATCGGGCGTGACGGCATGATGAACGGCGTCAACATCGAAGCCACGCTCAAGCTCGCGGAGGCGGTCAGGATTCCGGTCATCGCGAGCGGCGGGTTGAACAGTCTCGAGGACGTGCAGGCCGTGTGTACGAAACTCGGCCCGGAAGGTGTCATCGGTGCGATCGCCGGTCGCGCGCTTTACGAGGGCAAGCTCGACCTGAAGCAGGCGCAGGCTGCCGCGGACAAGGCCGCCGGAAAAGCCTGACCATGGGACTGGCGAAGCGCGTCATCCCCTGCCTTGACGTGACCGCGGGCCGGGTGGTGAAGGGTGTCAACTTCGTCGGGCTGCGCGATGCGGGTGACCCGGTCGAAATCGCGTCGCGCTACGACCGCGAGGGCGCAGACGAGCTCACCTTCCTCGACATTACCGCAAGCTCGGACGCGCGTGACATCATCCTGCATGTGATCGAATCGGTGGCCGAGCGTGTGTTCATCCCGCTCACCGTCGGCGGCGGCGTGCGCGAAGTCGGGGACGTGCGCCGCCTGCTGAACGCCGGTGCCGACAAGGTCTCGATCAATACCGCGGCGGTGCAGAACCCCGCGCTGGTGTCGCAGGCCGCGGGCAAGGTGGGCAGCCAGTGCATCGTGGTCGCGATCGACGCCAAGCGGCGCGGCGCGACGGTTGACGATGGCTGGGAGGTCTACACCCACGGCGGGCGTCGGCCGACCGGAATCGACGCCGTCGACTGGGCGCGGCGCATGCAGGCCGCAGGCGCCGGCGAGATCCTGCTGACGAGCATGGACCGCGACGGCACGCGCGAAGGCTTCGACCTCGAACTTACGCGCGCGGTGGCCGATGCGGTCGGCGTGCCGGTCATCGCCTCGGGCGGCGTCGGCACGCTCGATCATCTGGCCGAGGGCGTACTCGTGGGCCACGCCGACGCGGTGCTCGCAGCGAGTATCTTTCACTTCGCCGAACACAGCGTGCGTGACGCGAAGCTGGCCATGCGTGCGCGCGGCGTCGAGGTGCGGCTGTGAGCACGCCGACCGACGCCTGGCTGGACCGCGTGAACTGGGACGCGCGTGGGCTCGCGCCGGTCGTCGCGCAGGACGCCGCGAGCGGGCGCGTGCTCACGCTCGCGTGGATGAATCGCGAGGCGCTCGCCGAGACGATCCGCCTCGGCGAGGTCGTATACTGGTCGCGCTCGCGCGCGAAGCTGTGGCGCAAGGGCGAGGAATCGGGCTATGTGCAGAAGGTGCTGGAAGTACGGCTCGACTGCGACGCGGACGCGATCCTGCTGCGCGTCGAGCAGGTCGGCGGCATCGCCTGCCACACCGGCCGCGAACGTTGCTTCTACCTGAAGCTGGAAGACGACCGCTGGATCGAAACCGACCCGGTGCTCAAGGACCCTGCAGAGATCTACGCGAAGAAATGAAGACCGGACTGTACGAGACCCTGCAACGCCTGGCGGCCGCCATCGAGGCGCGGCGCGGCGCGGATCCGTCGTCGTCCTACGTCGCCGGGCTGCTCGGGCCCGACGACGACGCGGTGCTGAAGAAAATCGGCGAAGAGGCGACCGAAACCGTGCTTGCCGCAAAAGGTGGCGACCAGCTCTCGATCGTGCGCGAGACGGCCGATCTGTGGTTCCACACGCTGGTGATGCTCGCGCGCCACGGGCTCGGGCCGCAGGATGTGCTCGCCGAACTGCACCGGCGCGAAGGCATCTCGGGCATCGACGAGAAAGCGTCGCGCAGCGGCAAGGCCGGGTCATGAGCGCGGATGCGGCGTGCGTCTTCTGCAGGATTGCACGCGGAGAAATTCCGTCGAACAAGGTCTACGAAGACGACGACGTGTTCGCGTTTCACGACCTGCATCCGGTCGCGCCGGTGCACTTCCTCATCATTCCAAAGCTGCACCTCCCGTCGATGTACGAGGCGAACATGGCGCACCACCAGGCACTCGGCAAAATGCTCGCGCTCGCCGGCGAGCTTGCGCGCAAGGAAGGCGCGACCGACGGCTTTCGCACCATCATCAACACCGGCCGGGTCGGACATCAGGAGGTGTATCATGTGCACATGCATGTGCTGGGCGGGCCGGAGCGTCTCGGCCCGATGATCATGCGCAAGAAAACAGGAGCCTGACATGGGATCGTTCAGCATTTGGCACTGGCTGGTCGTCCTCGTCATCGTGATGCTGATTTTCGGCACCAAGAAGCTGCGCAATGTGGGCGCGGATCTTGGTGGTGCGGTGCGCGGTTTCAAGGACGGGATGCGCGAGAGCGGTGAAAAATCCGGATCCGCGGATTCTGGCGGCGCGGCGCAGGTGACGGGGAAAACCGTCGAAGGCGAAGTGCGAGGGAAGTCGGAAACGAAGGCCTGAGCCCGCCATGGGCACACGCTTCGCATGGGCGCCCCTCGGGCGCCCTTTTCATCTGTAGGGTCTCGCGCCGGCGATGTTCGACATCGGCTTCACCGAACTGATGGTCGTCGGCGTGGTCGCGCTGATCGTGATCGGCCCCGAGCGGTTGCCGGGCCTGGCGCGTACCGCGGGGCATCTCATCGGCCGGCTGCAGCGTTACGTCGCCGACGTCAAGGCGGACATCAGCCGCGAGGCCGAGTTCGACGAACTGCGCAAGACCAAAGATGAAGTGCAGCGGGCGGCGAGCGAATTCGAATCCTCGATGAACGAGGACCTGCGCAAGGCCGAAACCGACCTCAATCGTTCGGTGGCGGAGGCCGCCGGGGAATCAGAGCCGGCGGTGCCCGCGCCCGCAGCAGCCGAGGCCCCGGCCGCACTCGACACGCCGACCGACGCTGACCCGCGGGAAGCCGGCGGCGTTTCCCGATGAGCACCCAGGAAACCTTCATCTCTCACCTGGTCGAGTTGCGCGAGCGCCTCGTGCGCGCGGTGGTCGCGGTCCTCATCGTGTTCATCGGGATCTTCATCTGGCCGGGCTCGGGCCCGATCTACGACGTGCTTGCAGCCCCCCTGATGAACGCGCTGCCCGCGGGCACGACGATGATCGCAACCGGCGTGGTGACCCCCTTCCTGGTGCCGGTGAAGGTGACCGCGATGGTCGCGTTCATGGCGGTGCTGCCGTACGTGCTCTATCAGGCCTGGGCCTTTGTCGGGCCGGGGCTCTATGACCACGAGAAACAACTCGCGCTGCCGACCGTCGTCAGCAGCACGGTGCTCTTCTTTCTCGGCGTCGCATTCTGCTACTTCTTCGTGTTCGGCAAGGTGTTCGCCTTCATCCACGACTTCGCGCCCAAGTCGATCACGCCCGCGCCGGACATCGAGGCCTACTTCAGCTTCGTGATCACCATGTTCCTCGCTTTTGGCATCACCTTCGAGATCCCGATCGTGGTGATCGTGCTCGCGCGCCTGGGACTGGTGAGCATCGAGAAACTGCGCGCGGCGCGCCCCTACGTCGTCGTCGGCGCCTTCGTCATCTCCGCCATCATCACCCCGCCCGACGTGCTCTCGCAGTTCATGCTCGCAGTGCCGATGTGCTTGCTCTACGAGGTCGGGCTATTTTTCGCGCGCTTTTCCGCGCGCAAGAAAGCCGAAGCCGAGGCTGCGGACGAAGACCGCCCGATGACCGATGAGGAGATGGATCGCGAGCTCGATCGTGGCGACCGATAGGGGTCAGACCCCTTTTTCCTTGGGGTCAGACCCCTTTTTAGGTACACGAAAGCCTTCGTTCATCGAAAAGGGGGTCTGACCCCGAAAAAGGGGTCTGACCCCTACTGCGGCTTCGGTCGCAACCCGATCTTCACGGTGACCTCGACGGTTTCGCCCTTGCGCAGGACGGTCAGCTTGGCCTGCGTGCCGGGGGCAAGCACCGCGATTCGATTCAGCACCTCGGCCGGGTTCGTTACGGCCTGACCTTCGACGGCGACCAGCACGTCGCCGGGCTTCACACTGCCCCGGTCGGCAGGCCCGCCGCGCAGCACCCCCGCGATGAACGTGCCTTTCGCCGCGCCCAGGCCGGCGGCCTCGGCCAGCTGGGGCGTGATCTCCTGCACTTCGACGCCAATCCAGCCCCGGGTGACGGCGCCGGTTTTCACGATCTGCTCGAGCACCATGCGCGCGGTCGACACCGGGATCGCGAAGCCGATGCCCATCGAGCCGCCCGAGCGCGAGTAGATCGCGGTGTTGATGCCGACGAGGTTGCCCTGCGCGTCGATCAGCGCACCGCCCGAGTTGCCGGGGTTGATCGCGGCGTCGGTCTGGATGAAGTTCTCGAAGGTATTGATGCCGAGCCCGACGCGGCCGAGCGCCGAGACGATGCCCGAGGTTACGGTCTGGCCGACGCCGAAGGGGTTGCCGATGGCAAGCACGGTGTCGCCCACGCGCAGCGCATCCGAAGCGCCGAAGGTCATCGCGGGAAGGTTGGCCGCGTCGACGCGCAGCACGGCAAGGTCGGTGTCCGGATCGTTGCCCGCGACGTGGGCGACGAGTTTCCTGCCGTTCGGCAGCGCGACCTCGATCTCGTCGGCCGCCTCGACGACGTGGTTGTTGGTCAGGATGTAGCCGTTCGGGCTGACGATCACGCCTGAGCCCAGGCTGTTGGCGCGTTGCGTCTCGCCGCCGCCAGGGTCGCCAAAGAAGCGGCGGAAGAGTGGATCGTCGAGCAGCGGATGGCGCGGCGTGCGGATGTCCTTGGAGGTGAAGACGTTGACGACCGAGGGTGTCGCGCGCGCGACCGCTTCGTGCAGCGACGCGCGGCCACCCGGCGCGCCCGATGCGCCGCCCCCTGCGCCGGGGGCGGCCTGTTGCACGACGGCGAGCTGCGGGCCGGTGGTCGCGCGTTGCGGTAGCCACTCCGGATGAAAGGTCGATACAACGAACAGCCCGGCGACCGCGATCGTCGTGGCTTGCGCAAAGATGAGCCAGAAACGGAGCATGTGGAATTGCAGCAGATCGAGCGCGGCGTTGAGTGCCTCTTTGCGCTGCACAAATAATCTACCATGGGCCCTGTCGCGCCGAGCGCGGCATGCCGCGGGTCCGACCATACAACGCGACGATCTGAACCGCGATCTCGACGCGCTGTTCAAACCACCGCTGCATTGAGAGTCCAAATTCCGTCTGCGGCGACCGCCCCGGCGCGCGCTTGCCGAAGGTCAAGAAAATCACATAGATTCATACGGTTATAGGCGAAAAGTTGGACTTTTGCACCTCGCCTACTTATAATCGCGAACTTTCGCCCACTTCCCGCCCCTTTTCCCATGAGTGACGCTCCAAAGCCGGACAAGACGCGGCGCAATCTGATCGTCGCTACTGCCGCGGTCGGCGGCGCAGCGAGCGCTGGCGCGGCGATTCCCTTCGTCGCCAGTTGGTTTCCCTCCGAGCGTGCGAAAGCCGCCGGCGCGCCGATCGAAGTCGATATCTCCAAACTAGTGCCGGGCGAGCTTGGCATCTACGAATGGCGTGGTCAGCCGGTCTGGGTCTACAAGCGCAGCCAGGCGATGCTCGATGGCATCAAGCAGGTCGATGCCCAGATGACGGATCCGAATTCGGAGGTCCCGCAGCAGCCGGCGTACGCCACCAACGAGTACCGTTCCATCAAGCAGGACATCATGGTGGTGGTCGGCGTCTGCACGCACCTCGGCTGCTCGCCGACAGCGAAGAGCGCCGATGACAAGGCCGAAATGGGCGCGGACTGGACCGGCGGCTTCTACTGCCCTTGCCACGGGTCCAAGTTCGACTTTGCCGGGCGCGTGTACAAAGGCGCGCCCGCGCCGACCAATCTGGTGGTGCCGCCGCATACCTACGTTACCGACAGCAAGATCCTCGTCGGCGAAGAACCGAAGGGGGCCTGAGGCATGTCATCCAGACTGATGGCGCTGTGGGATTGGTTCGACGCGAGGATGCCCTCGGTCGCGATCGAATACAAAAAGCACCTCGCCGAGTACTACGCGCCGAAGAACTTCAACTTCTGGTACTACTTCGGCTCGCTGGCAATGTTCGTGCTGGTCATTCAGATCGTCTCCGGGATCTGGCTGACGATGAACTACAAGCCCGACGCGGGCCTCGCCTTCGGGGCGGTCGAATACATCATGCGCGACGTCCCGGGCGGCTGGATCATCCGCTACATCCACTCGACGGGCTCCTCGGCGTTCTTTCTGGTGGTGTATTTGCACATGTTCCGCGGCATGCTCTACGGCTCGTACAAATCGCCGCGCGAGTTGATCTGGATTTTCGGCGTCCTGATCTACCTTTGCCTGATGGGCGAGGCCTTCCTGGGCTACCTCCTGCCCTGGGGCCAGATGTCCTACTGGGGTGCGCAGGTGATCGTGAACCTGTTCGGTGTCGTGCCGGTCATCGGGCCGGACCTCGCGCTGTTTATCCGCGGCGACTACGTGATCTCGGACGTGACGCTGAACCGCTTCTTCGCGCTGCACGTGATTGCGTTGCCGCTCGCGCTGCTCGGCCTGGTGGTCGTGCACCTGCTCGCGCTGCACGACGTCGGCTCGAACAACCCGGACGGCGTCGAGATCAAGAAGCTGAAGGACGCGAACGGCAAGCCGCTCGACGGGATCCCCTTCCACCCGTACTACACGGTGAAGGACATCGTCGGCGTGGTGGTGTTCCTTGCCGGGTTCTGCACCGTGCTGTTCTTCGCGCCGGAGATGGGCGGTTACTTCCTCGAGTACAACAATTTCGTCCCCGCCGATCCGCTGGTCACGCCCACGCACATCGCGCCGTTGTGGTACTTCACGCCGTTCTACTCGATCCTGCGCGCGATTCCGCCGCTGTTCAATTCGCAGTTCCCAGGGGTGCTGGCGATGGGGCTCTCGGTCATGGTGCTCTTTTTCCTGCCCTGGCTCGACCGCAGTCCGGTCAAATCGATCCGCTACCGCGGCCCGTACTACAAGATCGCACTCGGCGTGTTCGTGGTCACCTTCCTCGTGCTCGGCTACCTCGGCACCGAGCCGACGACGGTGTGGGGCCGGTTTGGCTTCGACGTCTTCTTCTTCGATACCAAGGAGATCGCCACCTGGGTCGCGCGCCTCGGCACGCTGCTCTATTTTCTCTTCTTCTTCCTGATGCCCTGGTATACGGCGCGCGACGCGGTCAAGCCCGTGCCCGAGCGGGTCACGTCATGATCATGGGGACCCCGTCCGTGACGACCGTGAACAGACTGTTCATTGCGCTTATTGCCCTTATTGCCGCTTCGCTTGCGGCGCTTGCGCTGTCTGCCGGCGCGCGCGCGTCCGAGGGCGGATATCGGCTCGACCCGGCGCCGATCGACCCGAACGACCAGGTGAGCCTGCAGGCCGGCGCACGCACCTTCGTGAACTACTGCCTCAACTGCCATGGCGCGCAGTTCATGCGCTACAACCGCCTGCAGGACATCGGGCTCACCAACCAGCAGATCAAGTACAACCTGCTGTTCACCGCCGAAAAGGTGGGTGAGACCATGAAGGTGGCCATGCGTACCGCGGATGGCAAGGCCTGGTTCGGCGTCGCGCCGCCCGACCTTTCGGTGATCGCGCGCGCGCGCGGCGCTGACTGGCTCTATACCTACCTGCGCACCTTTTACCGGGACCCGAAGACCTTGAGCGGCTGGAACAATGCCGTGTTCCCCAACGTGGCCATGCCGCACGCGCTGTGGACGCTGCAGGGCGAGCAGGCGCTCGACAGAGTCAAGACGAAGGACCACGGGCACGAGACGGTCGAATATCAATGGCGCACGATTCGCGCGGGCGCGCAGGCGACGGTCGAGTACGACCGCACGGTGCGTGACCTGGTCAATTTTCTCGTCTACGTCGGAGAACCGGCCGCGGAAGCGCGCAAGCGCATCGGCATCGTCGTGCTCTTCGTGCTCGGCATCCTGTTCGTGTTCGCGTACGCGCTGAAGCGGGAATTCTGGAAAGACGTGCACTGACCAAAACCGCAAGCGACCGCAAAGCCGGGCCTGCGCCCGGCTTTTTTCACTGATGCAAGGAATCGCACCATGATGCAACTCTATTCGGGAACCACCTGCCCCTTCAGCCAACGCTGCCGCTTCGTGCTCTATGAAAAGGGCATGGACTTCCAGGTGATCGACGTCGATCTCTACAACAAGCCCGAGGACATCGCGGTGATGAACCCGTACAACCGGGTGCCCGTGCTGGCCGAGCGCGACCTGGTGCTCTACGAGTCGAACATCATCAACGAGTACATCGACGAGCGCTTTCCGCATCCGCAGTTGATGCCCGCCGACCCGGTGATGCGCGCGCGGGCACGGCTCATGCTCTTCAACATGGAGCATGAGCTCTTCTCGCAGGTCGAGATCATGGAGGCGGGCAAGGAAAAGCAGATGGAGAAGGCGCGCGCCAGCATCATCGAGCGACTGCTCGAGTTTGCACCGATCTTCGGCAAGACGCGCCACATGCTGGGCGACGATTTCAGCATGCTCGACGTGGCGATTGCGCCGCTCCTATGGCGGCTCGACCACTACGGCATCAAGCTCGGCAAGAGCGCCGCACCGCTGATGAAGTACGCCGAGCGCATCTTCTCGCGCCCGGCTTTCATCGAGGCGCTGACCCCTTCCGAGAAGGTGATGCGCAAGTAAGTCGGCGCCTGGGTGTGCCGTGCGCGGTCGCACGGCCGCACAGTTGCACAACTGCACGTCGCCTAAAGGAGTAAAGTGGACCCTGCCGATGGCGGAGATTCCCACCAAGCCCTATCTTTTGCGCGCACTCTACGAGTGGTGCGTCGATAACGGCTATACCCCGCACCTCGGCGTGAGGACCGACGCGCGCACGCAAGTCCCTACCGAGCATGTGCGCAACGGCGAGATCACGCTCAACATCTCGCCGACTGCGGTGCACCGCCTGGAAATGGGCAACGAGGTGATCGAGTTCTCGGCGCGCTTCGCGGGCGTCGGGCGCCAGATTTCGGTCCCGGTCGCCAACGTGTACGCACTCTATGCGCGCGAAACCGGGCACGGCATGACGTTCGACATCGACGCCGCCACGCCGGGCGTGCAGGCGAAGGCCGAACGCGAATCCGGCTCGTCCGTGTCGACGCTCCTTCCCGCGGCGACCAAGGACGCGGCACCCGCCGACCCGAACGAGCCGCCGACACCGCGCGGCGGCGGGCGCCCGAAACTGCGCCGCGTGAAGTAGCGCCGATCCGCGACGCGCTTGCGCGCGCGGAATCCGCTGCGCGCGTTGGGACGGACCGAAGCCGGCCGTTCAACGCGCGCATCTCGAGTCGCCTAAAATCACTTTCGGGCCGGCTTAGCTCAGTTGGTAGAGCAGCGGTTTTGTAAACCGTTGGTCGCGGGTTCGATTCCTGCAGCCGGCACCACAGTGAACCCGCATGAGCGCAATCGATGCCGCAATCGTCGGTGCCTTCCTGGTCTATGTGATCGTCTCCGGGCTGCGCGAGCGCCGGCGCGCCTCGGGCGGGCTCGAGCAGTATTTTCTTGCCGGGCGCAGCCTTTCGGGCTGGCAGGCCGGCATCAGCATGGCGGCGACCCAGTTTGCCGCCGATACGCCGCTCCTGGTCACCGGGCTGGTCGCGGTGGGCGGCATCTTCGCGCTCTGGCGGCTGTGGATTTACGCGCTTGCGTTCCTGCTCCTCGCGTTTCTGCTCGCGGCCTGCTGGCGCCGTGCCGGCGTGCTGACCGACGCCGAGTTCGCCGAGCTGCGCTACCCGGGCCGCGCCGCAGCGCTGCTGCGGCTTTTCAAGGCAGTCTATTTCGGCACCGTGTTCAACTGCGTGGTGCTCGCGATCGTGCTGCTCGCCACGACGCGCATCGCCGAGCCGTTCCTGCTGTGGAACGAATGGCTGCCGGCGCCGCTGTTTGGCCTCGCCGAACGGCTTGCGGCACCGATCGCGGGTTCGCTCACCGCGACGCCGCCTGGGGACGCAGCCTTCGGCGTGCGCGCCGCGAGTAACCTGCTGTCGCTCCTCGCGATTGCGGGCGTGACGCTCGCCTACTCGACGCTTGGCGGGCTGCGCAGCGTGGTGAAGACCGACGTCGTGCAGTTCGCGATCATGATGGTTGCCAGCATCGCCTACGCCGTGATCGTGGTGCGCGAGGCGGGCGGCCTCGGATCGATGGTCGATCGCCTGCACGACGTCTTCGCGCAAGGCACCGGACCGGTGTCGATGACTGCCTCGCAGCTCCTTGCCTTTACGCCGTCAGCGGCCTACGACGTGAGCGCGCTGTTGCTTGCGGTGGTTCTTCTGCAATGGCTGATCCAGGTGAACGCCGACGGCACGGGCTATCTCGCACAGCGCGTCATGGCCTGCCGCGACGATCGCGAGGCGAGCCGCGCGGCGGTGGTGTTCACCTTCGCGCAGGTGGTGCTGCGTAGCCTCATCTGGCTGCCGATCGCGCTCGGCCTGCTGCTCGTGTTTCCGCCCGAGGGCGGCGCGCTTGCGCCGGGCTATGTCGCGGGGCGCGAGGCGACCTATGTGCGCGGCATGGCCGAACTGCTCCCCGTCGGACTCAAAGGCTTGATGCTCACCGCGATGATCGCCGCGCTTGCGTCGACCATCGACACCCACCTCAACTGGGGTGCGGCCTACTGGACCAACGACATCTATGCGCGCTTCGTCGCGCGCTGGATCGGACGCAGGCCGAGTGCGCGCGCGCTGGTCTGGGTTGCGCGCGCGTCCAACGTGCTCATTCTTGCGCTCGCCCTCGCGATCATGACCCGCCTCGGTTCGATCAAGGCGGCCTGGGAGGCAAGCCTGCTGCTTGGCGCGGGTGTCGGCATCGTGCTGCTGCTGCGCTGGCTGTGGTGGCGCGTGAGCGCGCTCGGCGAGCTTGCGGCGATCGCGGCGTCGACTGCGCTCGTGCCGGCGATGCTCGCATGGGTGCCCGATGACCAGGCGCTTGCGCGGTTGCTCGTGGTCGCCGCGGGGGCGACCGCGGCTGCGGTCGCCGTCTCGCTCTGGATCCGGCCGGTGCGCCCGTTGGAACTGGTCGAGTTCTACCTCAAAGTCCATCCACCGGGCTGGTGGGGGCCGGTGGCGCAGGCCGCGGGGGAGGACGGGCGGCGTGCGCGCATGGATTTGCGCCGCGGCGCGACCGCGACGCTGCTCTGCGCACTCTCGGTCTTCGGTCTGCTGATTGGCATCGGCAGTTGGATGCTCGAGGCCACGCCGCCCGCGTGGTTTCCGTATCGTGCCGGCTGGATCGCGGCGAATCTCGTGCTCGCGATCGCGGTGATGCCGCTCTGGCTGCGCCGCGTGGCGCCGGCGCGCTAACATCGCTTCAATCCCGTCTGCCGCATCGCTTGGGAACTGCCATGACTGACCTCGCCGACATTGTTTCTTCCGCCTTCTGGCGCGTGAATCCACCGGACGCCGATCCGGGCGAGACGCGCGAATGGCTCGAGGCCTTCGACGCCTTGCTCGCCGCCGAAGGGCGCGAGCGCGCGACGTTCCTGCTGATGAAGCTGCTCGAGCATGCGCGTGCGCGGCGCGTACCGATGCCGCCGGTACTCAACACGCCCTACCGCAACACGATCGCGCTCGACGAGCAACCGCAGTTTCCGGGCAACCTCGAAATCGAGGCGCGCATCGCGGCGCTGGTGCGCTGGAATGCGCTCGCCATGGTGCTGCGCGCGAACCGCGCGCACCCCGAGCTCGGCGGGCACATCGCCAGCTACGCGTCGGCCGCGGACCTGTTCGAAGTCGGCTTCAATCATTTCTTCCGTGCCGGACAGGATGGCGATCTCGTCTACTTCCAACCCCATTCGGCGCCGGGCATGTACGCGCGCGCCTGGCTCGAAGGGCGCCTGTCCGACGCGCAGCTCGACAATTTCCGCCAGGAGGTCGGTGGTCAGGGTCTGTGTTCCTACTGCCATCCCTGGCTGATGCCGGCGTTCTGGCAGTTCCCGACCGGCTCGATGGGGCTCGGGCCGATCACCGCGATCTACCAGGCGCGCTTTATGCGCTACCTCGAAGATCGCGGCATCGCGAAGACCAGTGGGCGCAAGGTCTGGTCGTTCGTCGGCGACGGCGAAATGGACGAGCCCGAGTCGCTCGCGGGGCTTTCGCTCGCCGCGCGCGAGGGGCTCGATAACCTCGTATTCGTCGTCAACTGCAACCTGCAGCGCCTCGACGGCCCGGTGCGCGGCAACAGCTCGGTCGTGCAGGAGCTCGAAGGCCTGTTTGCGGGTGCGGGCTGGAACGTGATCAAGCTCCTTTGGGGCTCGGACTGGGACACGCTGTTCGCGCGCGACGACGACGGCATCCTCCTGCAGCGCCTGCATGAAACGGTCGACGGCGAATTCCAGACCTACGCCGCGACCGACGGGCGCTTCAACCGCGAGCAATTCTTCAACAAATATCCGGAACTGCAGGCGATCGTCTCGCACCTGTCGGACGCCGACATCGACCGCCTGCGGCGCGGCGGGCACGACCCGGTGAAGATCTTCGCCGCCTATGCCGCCGCGGCGAACCATCGCGGCCGGCCTACGGTCATCCTCGCCAAAACCAAGAAGGGCTATGGGATGGGGCACTGGGGCCAGGGCAAGATGGGCACCCACCAGCAAAAGAAGCTCGATGTCGAAGCGCTCGAGGCATTTCGCGAGCGCTTTGCGCTGCCGCTGTCGGACGACGACATCGCGCAGCTGCGCTTCGTGCGCCCGCCGGCCGACAGTCCGGAGATGAAGTACCTCCACGCGCAGCGCGCCAGGCTCGGCGGCTACCTGCCGGCGCGCGATGCATCCGCGCCGCGCCTTGCGGTGCCGGGCGAGAAGGTCTTCGGGCGCTCGCTTGAAGGCTCGAACCAGCGTGAGCAGTCCTCGACCATGATGTTCGTTCAGCTCCTCGCGCAACTGCTCAAGGACAAGACGATCGGCCCGCGCATCGTGCCGATCGTCGCCGACGAGGCGCGCACCTTCGGCATGCAGACGCTGTTTCGCCAGATCGGCATCTACTCGGCCGTCGGCCAGCTCTACGAACCCGAGGACCACGAGGAGCTGCTCTACTACAAGGAGGCCAAGGACGGCCAGATCCTCGAGGAGGGCATCACCGAGGCGGGCGCGCTGTCGTCCTGGCTTGCCGCCGCGACGGCCTATTCGTCGCACGGCACGCCGATGCTGCCGTTTTATGTCTACTACTCGATGTTCGGCTTTCAGCGCGTCGCGGACCTGATCTGGGCGGCGGGCGACTCGCGCGCGCGCGGCTTTCTGGTCGGCGGCACCGCGGGGCGCACCACGCTTTCGGGCGAAGGCCTGCAACACCAGGACGGCTCCTCGCAGCTCGTCGCCTCGACCGTGCCGAACTGCCGTGCATGGGATCCCTGCTACGGCTACGAACTCGCGGTGATCGTCGAGGACGGTGCGCGGCGCATGCTCGAAGCGCAGGAGGACGTGTTTTATTACGTCACGGTGATGAACGAGAACTACGTCCACCCGCCGCTGCCCGAAGGTGCGCGCGAAGGCATCCTGAACGGGATGTACCGGTTGCGCGCGGCGCAGGGTGGAAAGGCAGCGCAGGTGCAGTTGCTCGGTTCGGGCACGATCCTGCGCGAGTGCCTCGCCGCGGCCGAAACGCTCGAGCGCGAGCACGGCGTTGCTGCCGATGTGTGGAGCGTAACGAGCTGGTCGGAACTGCGCTGGGACGGCATGCTCGCCGCGGGCGCGAGCGACGCGGTGCGCGACGTGCGCGGCGAGGCAAAGGCGAATACGCCGTGGATCGCGCAGTGCCTGGACGGTACGCAAGGCCCGATCGTTGCGGCGAGCGACTACGTCAGCGCACTCGCCGACCTCGTGCGGCCCTACGTGCCGGCGGGACGGAAATTCGTTGCGCTCGGCACCGACGGCTACGGGCGCAGCGACACGCGCGCGGCGCTCAGGCGTTTCTTCGCGGTGGATCGCGCCGCGATCGTGGCCGCGGCGCTTAGGGGTCAGACCCCCTTTTCGATGATCGGTCGCCGTCAGTGAACTGAATGGGGTCTGACCCCATAGGGGTCTGACCCCAGCTACGCCGCCTCGGCCTTCACCTCGGCGACATGCTTGGCGAATTCGAGGACGCGTGTCGCGAGTTCGACGCGGTCGTTCGGCGTGCGCATGATCGTTGGTGCGATCAGCACTTCGATACCGCTCGCGCGCAGGCCCTCGGCCTGCTCGGCGTCGATCTGGTCGATGACGAATCCGTCGATCAGCTTGTAGTACTCCATCGCCACCGTGCGCGGCAGGACCTCATGGCCGAGTTCGGTCATCATCTTTGCGGCCGACCCACGCAGCGCGCTGCCGCCGACAATGGGCGAGATCGCGATGACCGGCGCACCCTGTTTGCGCAGCAGGTCCTTGATGCCGCCGGTCTCGAGGATCGGGCGCACCGTGTGGTACGGGTTCGACGGACAAATCACCACGGCTTCGAGGTCCGGCGCGCGCAGCGCGTTGACGATCGCACCCGGGATGCGTGCCTCGGTCGCGTTCGCGTAGTGGAATCCGGTCACCACCGGTTCGCAGGAGAGCTGCGCGAAATAGTCCTGGAACGACACCGCGCCTTCTTCGGTGAGTAACTGGGTGCGCACGCGGTCGTCGCTCATCGGCAGGACGTTCGCCACGATGCCGAGATGCTGGCAGAAACTTTTGGTGATTTCCGAGAGCGTGCGCTCGGCGGCGAGGCCTTCGGTGCGCAGGATCGGCATCGCGAGCGATTGATCGCCCATCCGCACGCTGTCGGGCCCGCCGAGCGCTTTGAGCATGCCGAACTGCGCGTAGGTCTCGCCTTGGGGTTCCCAGCCCGCGTCCGCGCTCGCCAAACCGCCGAGCATCAATACCATCGTGTCGAGATCGGGCGAGAAGGCGAGCCCCATTTGTTCGAAGTCGTCGCCCGTGTTGACGATGACCGTGAGGTCCGTTTTGCGCAGTTGATACAGTCCGTCGGCGAGCTTCGCTCCGCCGACCTGTCCACCGAGTGCGACGACCGTTCCCATCCTGCGTCTCCGAAGCTGCTGTTAGCGCGCTGGCATTGTAATCCCCGACGACGGCGGGTAGACCCGCATGTCTTCAGTCGCCTTGCGCAGCGCGGGCGACATCGGCGCTCAGGATGCCCAGTCTGCGCGCGGATTCTTCGCTAATACCCTCCGGATCGAAGCGGCTGCGCTGGTGTAGTTCGAGCGCTTCGTAAATTTGTGTGCGCGCGGCCGGATCGAGCGCAGCGGCAATGCGCCCGATCCAGGGGCCGAGCGCTTCGCTCGGCGCGCGCTCGCCGAAGCGCCGACGCAACGCCTGCTCGGCCGTATAGAAGGTCGAGTTCGCGCCGGGCCACGCACGCGCCGTAGCGGCCGCCTGCCGTGCAACCGCACGCGCCGTGCGCCGGCCACGCAGCAGGCGCCACACGAGCACCATGACGAGCACGCCGAGCAGGCCGTAGGAACCGGGTCCCGCCACGAAGGGCGCGCGCTGCGACCAGCTGAATCCCGCCCAGCGCAGCAGGTCGCTCAATCCTTGCCAGAGCGGCGCGCGGCGTTCCTCGATGCCGAACCAGTCGGGCGGCGTGGTGTCGAGGTCGATCCAGCGGCCGTCGACCCAGGCGCGGGTCCAGGAATGCGCGTGGCGCGCGCGCACCACGTAGGCCTCCTCGAGCGCGCTGTACTCGAGCATCGAGAAACCGGTCGCATAGCGTGTGGGAATGCCCGCCGCGCGCAGCAGCAACGTCGTCGCGGTCGCGAAGTATTCGCAATGGCCGCTTTTCGAGCGCTCGAGAAAATCGCCGAGCGCGGTTGCACCGCGCGGCGGCGGCGCCTCGCGAAAGGTCGAGTAGGTGAAGGTCGCGAAATGCGCGTGCACGCGGCGTACGATCTCGCGCGGCGCGAGGCCCTCGAGTCCAAGCCCCTCGGCGACGCGCGCGAGCGTGGCGCGCTCGGCGGCGGGCAGGGTGAGGTCGCTCTGCGTCGGTGCCGCGGTGTCCAGAATCCGTTCGCCTGCCTCGACCACATACTGTGCCCAGTCGCCGCCGATCGCGGCCTTCACGGTGCCGAGTGCGTTCGTCTCCAGCGATTCGGCAGGCAGTTGCGCGATCTCTGTCGTGCCGGCGGGCAGGGCGAGCACGACCTTGCCGGCTTCGAGGCGAATCGCCATCCGCGCGGAGACCGTCGAATGACCCTCGGCCAGGCGCCAGTTCGCGCCGCCGGCACTTGGCGTGAGGGGTGCGAGCGGCACGTTGCGCGCCATCCAGCTCCTGCGGTAATAGTCGTTGAAGCTTGCGCGATGCAGCAGCTTCAGGCGCGCGGCGTCTGCCGGCTTCGCGTACACGCGCAGCACGATCGTGTCGTAGAGCTTCAGGCGGCCGATCGAGCCGATGTCGGTGCGCGAGCGATAGGGGTCCGCGTCCATGCCGCGCAGGTACCAGTCGGAGACCCAGTTCTCGAGCTGCGTCTGCAAATGGGTCAGGCCGACGTGGCCTGCATAGCCCGCGCCGACGCCGACCGCGAACAGCGCGCCCCATAGCGCCATCGGTGCGTGGCGCGGGCGCCGCGCGAACAGCACCCAGGCGATGATGAGCACGATGCCGGCGTAGTAGACCGGGCCGCGGTCGTTGGCGAGACCGGCCGCGAGCACGATGATGGCGAGGTACGGCCCCGTGACATCGATCAGCGGATCGCGCGCCTCCGGGTTGCGACGCTTTCTCTGGCGCATTGCGCGCAGCAGCGCCGAGAGACGCAGGCGCCCGGTGCTCGAGATGAGCTGCGCAAGCGCAATCGGCGCGACGAAGGCAGGCAGGTACTTGAGGCCGACGAGGATGCTGCGCGAGACGCCCTGCGAGTCGGTGGCCGCGGCGCTCACCACGATGAAGCCGACGAAAAACACCGTGCACAGGTCCGCGAGCCGCTCGTAGGCGACCGGCTGCAGGTCGATGCGCCAGGGCAGGCGTACCGCCGCCTCCAGCGCGACACCAAGCGCAATGCCGAGCGCGAGTTGACCCGCCTCCCAGCCCCAGAAGGCGAGTGCGGCACCGAGCAGGAGTGGCGGCAGCTTCATCGCAGACGCGCAAGACCTTCTTCGATGCGCCCCGGATGCACTGCGAGGACCGCGTGCGCCAGATCGGGCGGCACGGCGTCCTCGGCGCAGACCAGGAGCGCGCGGGTTTCCATGCCCGAGGCTGCGAGTTCGCGCAGGAGCTCAGCGCGCGCACGATCCCAGTCGACGAGCACCAGGATGCAGCTCGACAGTCGTGCGCGCTGCGCGAGCACCGCCTGCGCCAGTGCGTCGAAGGAACCCGGTGCGCCGGGCGCGACGCTCGCCAGGATTTCGAGCATGTGGTCGGCCTGCAGCTGGCCGCGGCCCGCGGTGTACTGATGCACTTCTTCGGCGACGAACAGCAGATCGAGCAGACATTCCTGCGTGTCGATCGTATAGACGAACGAGGCGGCGAGTGCGACGCCGTCTTCGAACACCGCGTCTTCGCCGGCGGCACGTCCGGTATCGAGAACGAGGGCGTGGCGCTCGAAAAATTCGTCCTGGTATTCCTTCACGATCGGCTTGCCGGTGCGCGCGAAGCTTTTCCAGTGCACCTTCTGCAGTGGATCGCCCGGCCGGTAGTCGCGCAAGGAAACGAACTCCTCGGAATCGCCGACCGAGGTGGCGAGCGAGACCCCGCCCTGCTGGAATTTGCGCGCGCCGGGTAGCGCGATCGCCGGAATGCGGTAGCGGCGCGGCAACGCGATTACGCGTGCGGGCAGCGCGACGCGCCGCAGCCCGCGGATCAGGCCGAGCGGATCGGGGCGTGCGACGGTGACGCCCGCAAGATCGATGCGCCCGCGGCGGTGTGGCTCGAGCGTGAGGCGTACGGTGACGCGCTCGCCCGGCGCAAGCGCGGGCAGGTCGACCGCACCCTGGGCGCGCGGTACGCGCCGCTGGATTGCCCAGCGCCAGCGGAAGTAGCCCATCTCGCGGTCGAACCAGTTGCGCCGCGCCTCGCCGGGCTCGCGCGTGATCCGCCACTCCGCGTAGCCCGGGCGCGGGTCACGAAAATGCTCCTCGAGCGTTGCGCCGGCGAGCCTGCGGCGCCCCTGATTGGTGAGCGTGACGCGGTAAGCGCAGGGCGTGCCCGCGGTCAGATAGCGCGGCAGTTCGCGTTCGATCGCGGCGCGCGCGCGAAACCGAAATGTGAGGCTTGCCGTCAGGGCCAACGCGAGCAGTGCCGCAAGCAGAGTAAAGGCCTGGTAGGTCGCGGTCTGGCCCGTGTCGACGCCCGCGAGCGCCGCAACGCCGGCTGGCGACGAAGGCGACCCAGCCGATCGGCGTCATCCGCTCGCGCAGGAAGCGGTCGATCGAACTGAAGAACCTGAGCGAGAAATAGACGAACCGCATCATGCCGGTGCGCGCTCCCTGGTCCGCGGTCCTGGACTAGGCGGGGACCTTCACGTCTCGCACGACGTCGGCGACGAGTGACGCCGCGCTCATGCCGGAAAACTTCGCCTGCGGATCGAGCACGAGACGGTGGGCAAGCACCGTCTCGGCGAGTTCCTGCACATGTTCGGGGCGCACGAAATCGCCGCCATCGAACAACGCCAGCGCCTTGGCGAGATGCGCGAGCGCGAGCGAGGCGCGCGGGCCGCAGCCCAGCAGCACCTGCGGCGCGCCGCGTGTCTTTTGCACGATCTCGACGATGTAGTGGCGCAGTTCGTTCGCGAGGCGCACGCGCCGCACGCAGGCCATCAGCGCGAGCACGTCCTCGCGCGTGGCGACCGCGCCGATCGTCGTCAGCGGATGGCCGAGATCCTGCGCTTCGAGTACCGCGACCTCGGTCTCGGCGTCGACGTAACCGAGCGACAGGCGCATCGCGAAGCGGTCCATCTGCGCCTCGGGCAGCGGATAGGTGCCGCGGAACTCGACCGGATTCTGCGTCGCGATGACGAAAAACAGCGCGTCGATCGGCCGCGTGCGGCCGTCGATCGAGACCTGCTGCTCGGCCATCACCTCGAGCAGCGCCGATTGCGTGCGCGGCGAGGCGCGGTTGATCTCGTCGGCGAGCAGGATGTTGGTGAACACGGGTCCCGGGCGGAACTCGAACGTCTGCTCTTTCTGGTTGAACACCGACACCCCGAGCACGTCCGAGGGCAGCAGGTCCGGGGTGAACTGCACGCGCGTGAATTGCGCACCGACCGAGGCCGCGAGGCTCTTCGCGAGCGTCGTCTTGCCCGTGCCCGGCGTGTCCTCGAGCAGCACATGCCCGCCCGAAGCGAAGGCCGCGAGGAGCTTGCGCACCGTGGCGCTCTGCCCGCGCATGACCTTCTCGACGTTGCCCGCGATGCGCTCGAACAGCGCGCGGGCGTCGGAGGTAGAGAACATGGGGTCAGACCCCTGTGGATAACTTTGTCGAGGTCATCATGGCATGAAGGTTGGGCTCAAAGTTATCCACAGGGGTCTGACCCCAAAGTCGCGCCTTATAGCGCTGCGGCGAGCTCCGCTCCCTCCAACATCGCCCGCTTCGCGTCCAGCTCGGACGCAAGCTTCGCGCCGCCGATGAGATGCGGCGTCTTGCCGCGTGCGTCGAGCCCGGCGGCGAGCGACCGGTTGGGTTCCTGCCCGGCGCAGAGGATCACGGTGTCGGCCTCGACCACGCGTTCGGCGCCGTCGACCGTGACGTGCACGCCGGCATCGTCGATCTTGCGATAGGTGACGCCGCCGACCATCTGCACGCCGGCGCGCGCGAGCTCGATGCGCAGTGTCCAGCCGGTTGTCAGGCCGAGTGTCGTGCCGAACGGCGTGCTCGAGCGCTTGAGCATCGTGATCTGATGCGCGGGCTTCTGGGCCTTCGGCGCGGCCGAGGCGAGTCCGCCGACGCTCGCCGTGTCCTTGACGATGCCCCAATGCGCGGCGAACGTCGCCGGGTCGCTTTGTGTCTTGCCCTGGCCTTCGGCGAGATACAGCGCGACGTCGAAGCCGATGCCGCCGGCGCCGAGGATCGCGACGCGCTTGCCGGCCTTGACGCGGCCGCTCAACACGTCCACGTAGCGCGCAACCTTGGGATGATCGATGCCTTCGATCTCCGGGCGGCGCGGATCGATGCCGGTCGCGAGAACGACGTCGTCGTAACCGGCGAGCTCGGCTTCGTCCGGCGTCTGGCCGAGCATCGTCTTCACGCCGGCGCGCCGCAGCCGCTCGATGTAGTAGTCGACCGACTCGCCGAACTCCCGCTTGCCCGGAATCATCTTGGCCAGATTGAACTGGCCGCCAAGCGCGTCGGCACGCTCATACAGCGTGACGGCGTGCCCGCGCTCGGCCGCCACCGCCGCACAGGAAAGACCCGCCGGCCCGCCGCCGACCACCGCGACGCGCTTCTTCGATTTCGTCGGCGTATAGACGAGCTCGGTCTCGCGCCCCGCGCGCGGATTGACCAGGCAGCTCGCGATGCCGCGATCGAAGATCTGGTCGAGGCAGGCCTGGTTGCAGGCGAAGCAGATGTTGATGCCCGCGCGATCGCCCGCTTTCGACTTGTTGGCGAACGCGGCATCCGCCAGCATCGGCCGTGCGAGCGAGACCATGTCGGCGTCGCCGCGCGCAATGATGTCCTCGGCGATTTCCGGGGCATTGATCCGATTCGAGGCGATGAGCGGGATGCCCACGGCCTCCTTCACGCGCCGCGTCGCCCAGGCGAACGCGCCACGCGGCACCGCATGCGCGATCGTCGGAATGCGCGCCTCGTGCCAACCGATTCCGGAGTTGAGGATATCGGCGCCTGCGGCTTCGATCGCACGCGCGACCGTGACGATCTCGTCTCCGCTGAGACCGCCCTCGACGAGATCGAGCACCGAGATCCGGTACTGGATGAGGAAATCCTTGCCGCAGCCCGCGCGCACCCGGCGCACGATCTCGGTCGCAAAGCGCAACCGGTTCTCGAGCGATCCGCCCCAGGCGTCGGTGCGTTGGTTGGTACGCAGACAGAGGAACTGCGTGATCAAGTAGCCCTCGGAGGCCATGATTTCGACCCCGTCGTAGCCCGCCTCGCGCGCGAGCTTGGCGCCACGCGCGAAGTCCTCGATCGTGCGCTCGACCTCGCCTGCGGTCAATTCGCGCGGCGTCACTTTGTTGATCGGCGCGCGCAGCGGCGAGGGCGCGACCGCGTTCGGGTGCTTGCTGTAGCGCCCGCCGTGCAGCAGTTGCAGCAGGATGCGCCCGCCCGCGTCGTGTACCGCTTGCGGAATCACGCGATGCTTTTCGCAATCCTCGGCGTCGATCATCGTCTCGCGCACCGGACTGAGGTTGCCTTCCATGTTGGGCGAGAACGCGCCGGTCACGATGAGCGCGGTGCCGCCCGCGGCACGCTCGGCGTAGAACGCCGCGAGCTTGGCATGACCGCCGGGCGCGCCTTCGTGCCCGGTGTGCATCGATCCCATCAGGATGCGATTGGGCAGCGTGAGGTGCGCGACCTTGAGCGGAGCGAAGAGATGCGGGTAGTGTGGGTTCGAAGGCATGGCGATCGACGCTGCAGGGTTGCGAAGGAGCCGGAATTGTGCACGAAAACGCCGGCACACCCCGAGCCGGACCGCTAGCTGCGCGTGACGAGGATGGTGCCGGCGATGATCAGCGCGCCGCCGGCGAATGCGGCGGCAGGCAGGGTTTCATTCAAGAACAGCCACCCCCAGAATGCACCGAACACGGGAATGAGGAAGGTCACGGTCAGCGCGCGCAGCGCGCCGATGTCTGCGATGAGGCGAAAGTAGAGCAGATAGGCCACCGCGCTCGCGAGCAGCGCGAGCGCAAGCACATTGCCCGCGACGAGCAGCGTCGGCACGCCGACGGGCGGCAGCAGCGGTAGAAGCGGCAACAGCACGAGCGCAGCCGCGAGCTGGTTGCCGACGGCGACGCCGCGCGCCGGCGCGTCCTTGGCGAAGCGCCGGATCACCACGCCGGTCATGCCGTAGCAGGCGCAGGCGCCGAGCGCCGCGCCGATCGCCCAACCGAACATCGGGCCCGCTGCCGCGGCCAGGTTGCCGCCGGGCTGCACGACGAGCGCGACGCCACAGGCGCCTGCCGCGAGCCCGGTCAGTTTTTTGACGGTCACGCGTTCATTCGCGAACAGCGCGCCGAACAGCATGCCGAACATCGGCGCGGTCGAATTGAGGATCGCGAGGATCGATGCCGGCAAGTGCATCGCCGCGAATCCGAACAGCGAGAAGGGAAGCGCGGAATTGATCGTGCCCACCGCGAGATAGGCGCGCCAATGCCGGCGCAAGGCCGGATCGAAGCCGATGACGCGAAACCAGACGAGCAGCGCGGCCGCGCCGAGCAGAACGCGTAGCTCGGCCGTCCACGCCGCGCCGAGCACCGGCGCGACGACGCGCAGAAAAATGAATGCAGCGCCCCAGAGTGCGGCGAGCGCGACCAGACGTGCGGTATCGGCGGCGTTCATGACCGGCATCATGCGTCATGCGCGGGCGGCGCGCTCGCCGTTTTCGGACCTCGCGCCGCCATGTCCGAAAATGGCTAGCAGGGGCCGCTGGCGACGTTCATACTGCCTGCATGACGCTGGATTCGAACATCTGCTACCGGGCGATGCGGGCGCGTGACGCGCGCTTCGACGGCCGCTTCTTCGTCGCCGTATCCTCGACGCACATCTACTGCCGGCCGGTGTGCACCGTGAAGCCGCCGCGGCGCGAAAACTGCCGCTTCTACCCGAGCGCCGCTGCCGCCGAGTCGGCGGGCTATCGGCCGTGCCTGCGCTGCCGGCCCGAGCTTGCACCGGGCAATGCAAGCGTCGATGCGACCACGCGCCTCGCGCAGGCTGCGGCGAGCATGCTCGAGGACCACACGCTGGAGGGCGACAGTCTCGAGGCGGTTGCCGCGCGCCTCGGCATCACCGACCGTCACTTGCGGCGCGCGTTTCGCGCCGAGTTCGGTGTCTCGCCGGTGGCGTTCGCGCAGACCCAGCGCCTGTTGCTTGCCAAGCGGCTGCTCACCGACACCGCATTACCGGTGACCGAGATCGCGTTCGCGAGCGGGTTCGCCAGCGTGCGTCGCTTCAACGCGCTGTTCAAGGCGCAATATCGCCTGCAGCCGAGTCAGTTGCGCCGCGTTGCGCCGGGTGCCGCGGCGCTCGACACGCTCGATTTCGAGCTCAGCTTCCGGCCGCCCTACGATTGGCCGGTGGTGAGTGCGTTCCTCGGCGCGCGTGCGATTGCCGGCGTCGAGGCGTTGGCGCATGGCGTGTACCGGCGCACGGTGCGCGTCGCGCCCGATGGGCAGCAGCAGTTCGGTTGGCTCGAGGTCGGTCTGTCGCGCAAGAAGCCGGCGCTGCGCGTATCGGTCTCGGCGTCGCTCGCACGCGCGCTGCCGCCGGTGCTTTCGCGCATCAAGGCGCTGATGGACCTCGCCTGCAATCCGGTCGAGGTCGCGCAGGCGCTCGGCACGCTGGCGAGAAAGCATCCGGGATTGCGGGTGCCGGGTGCGTTCGACGGCTTCGAAGTCGCGGTGCGCGCGATCCTCGGTCAGCAGGTGACGGTCGCCGCGGCGCGCACGGTCGCCGGTCGGTTCGCCGCGGCGTTTGGCGATCGTGTCGCCACCCCCTTCGACGCGCTGACGATGGCGTTTCCGAGCGCGGAGCGAATCGCTGCGATCCCCTACGGGCGCGTCGCGAAACTCGGCATGCCCGGCGCGCGCGCGCGCAGCGTGACCACGCTCGCGCGCGAAGTCGCCGACGGCAAACTGGTGTTGATGCCGAATGCCGACATCGAGGCGACGCTGGAGAAATTGCGCGCGCTGCCGGGTATCGGCGAGTGGACCGCGCAGTACATCGCGATGCGGGCGCTTGCCTGGCCGGACGCGTTTCCGCATACCGACGTCGGCGTGATGAAGGCACTGAACCTCAGCAATCCGAAACGCGTGCTTGCCGCCGGTGAAGCCTGGCGGCCCTGGCGCGCCTACGCCGTGATGCACTTGTGGCACTCTCTTCGAAAGGACTAGACATGCACAGCTACGATTTCTACGCCAGCCCGCAGGGACGGATGTTGCTGGTCGCCGACGACGCCGGGCTCTGCGGCGTCTATTTCGACGGGCAAAAACATTTTCCAGACCGAATGAAGAAATGGCACCGCGACACGGGGCATGCGCTGCTCGGGCAGGCGAAGCGTGAGCTTGCGCAATACTTCGCGGGTACGCGCAAGCAGTTCGACGTCCCGCTCTCGCCTGCAGGCACCGCGTTCCAGCGCGCGGTGTGGAAGGCGATCTCGACGATCGGCTTCGGCGAAACGATCACCTACGGCGAGCTCGCGCGCCGCGCGGGCGTCCCGGGCAGCGCGCGCGCCGCGGGCGCGGCGACCGGTCGCAACCCGATCGGGATCGTCGTGCCCTGCCATCGCGTCGTCGGCGCCGACGGCAGCCTCACCGGATACGCCGGCGGGCTTGCGATAAAACGCGCGTTGCTTGCGCTGGAAAACGCTACAAGGGGTCAGACCCCTTTTTAGTTAAACCAAGGCCTTCGATTATCTAAAAGGGGGTCTGACCCCTAGTCTGACCCCGGGGTCGCCGTGGCGAGCGCCTCCATATACGCCTCCCGATCGATATTCCCCCCCGACGCGATGACGGCGAAACGACTTCCCTTGCGCGCGGGGTCCTTCATCAGCGCCGCGAGCGCGGCGGCGCCGGCGCCTTCGACGAGATTGTGGGTGTCGTGGAAGAAATGCCGCATCGCCGCCTTCACCTCGTCGTCGGACACGCGAATGATCCGCTCGGCGCCGGCGCGGATCGCGGCGAGCGCTTCGGGCACTGGCACGCGCACCGCCATGCCGTCGGCGAAGGTGTCGGCCGATTCGGTTTCGATCGGATGGCCGGCTTCGAAGGAGCGCGCGTAGCAATCGGCGTGGGCCGAAACGACGCCGATCACGCGCGTGGCGAGGCCGAGCACGTCGCGCCAGGCAATCAGCCCACAGATGCCCGAGCCGCAGCCGATCGGCGCGTACACCGCATCGAGCGGCGGCGCGCCGTGATACAGCTCCATCGCGTAGCTGCCCACGCCGGCGATGAGATCGGGCATGAACGGGCCGATCAACTCCAAACCCTGCTCGGCGGCGATCTGCGCCGCGTGCAGGCGTGCCGCGTCGAAGTCACGGCCATGTTCGATCAACTCGGCGCCCCAGGCGCGCATCGCGGCGTTCTTGTCGCGGCTGTTGCCGTGCGGAACGACGATCACGCTGCGCACGCCATGACGCCGCCCGGCATAGGCGAGGCTCTGGCCGTGGTTGCCGCGCGTCGCGCTGACGACGCCGGGCAGGTCGGGGCGCTCGCGCTTCAGTCGCTCGAGCAGAACGAGCCCGCCGCGCACCTTGAACGCGCCGGTCGGCGTGTGGTTCTCGTGCTTGACCCAGACTTCGGCGCCGACACGCTGGCTGAGCAGCGGCCAGCAGTACTGCGGCGTCGGTGCGAGCACGCCATGCACCACGCGCGCTGCGGCTTCCAGCGTCTCGCGCGTCGGGCGTCCTGTCGCGCGCGCGCCGGTGGTTGCGGCTTCAACCATCGTCTCGAATCTATTTGCGCTTGTCGACCACGCGCTTCGCCTTGCCGATCGAGCGCTCGATGGCGCTGATCGGGACGATGCGCACGTCGGCGGTCACCCCGATGAGCGACTTGATGTTGTGCTTGAGCGTCGCGGCCGCTTCGTTTTTTTTCGCCTCGGGCCAGGCGTCGCTCCCCGGGGTCATCTCGATGAGCACCGACAGATGGTCGAGCGGTCCGTCCTTCGTCAGTTCGAGCAGGTAGTGCGGTGCGAGCTCGGGCTGCTTGAGGATCTGCTCTTCGATCTGCGAGGGAAAGACGTTCACCCCGCGGATGATCAGCATGTCGTCCGAGCGTCCGGTGATCTTCTCCATCCGGCGCATCGTGCGCGCGGTGCCCGGCATCAGGCGTGTCAGGTCGCGCGTGCGGTAGCGGATGATCGGCAGCGCTTCCTTGGTGAGCGCGGTGAACACGAGCTCGCCCTGCTCGCCTTCGGGCAGCACTGCGCCGGTTTCCGGGTCGACGATCTCGGGAAAGAAATGGTCTTCCCAGATCGTGAGTCCGTCCTTGGTCTCGATGCATTCCTGCGCGACGCCCGGCCCCATTACTTCCGAAAGACCGTAGATGTCGATCGCCTCGAGGCTGGTGCGTGCCTCGATCTGCTTGCGCATTTCATTGGTCCAGGGCTCGGCACCGAAGATACCGATCTTGAGCGAGGTTTGCTTCGGGTCGATGCCCTGGCGTTCCATCTCGTCGGCGATCGCCAGCATGTAGGACGGCGTCACCATGATGATCTCGGGCTTGAAATCGGCGATCAGCTGCACCTGGCGCTCGGTCATGCCGCCGCCGAGCGGAATCACCGCGAGTCCGAGGCGCTCGGCACCGTAGTGCGCGCCCAGGCCGCCCGTGAACAGCCCGTAGCCATAGGCGACGTGGACCTTGTTGCCGGGCTGCGCGCCGGCGGCGCGGATCGAGCGCGCCATGACGTGCGTCCAGGTGTCGATGTCCTTCGCCGTGTAGCCGACCACGGTGGGTTTTCCGGTCGTGCCCGAGGAGGCGTGGATGCGCACGATCTTGTCCATCGGCACCGCGAACATGCCGAACGGGTAGGTCTCGCGCAGGTCGGCCTTGGTGGTGAACGGAAACTTTGCGAGGTCGGCAAGCGACTGGCACTGATCGGGCGTAACGCCCGCGGCGTCGAACTTTTTGCGGTACTGCGGCACGTTCTCGTATGCATGCTGCAGCGACCATTGAAGGCGCTGCAACTGCAGTTTGCGCAAATCGGCGAGCGGCGCTTTCTCGATCGCCTCGAGCGGAAAGCCGGTCATTCGTTCCTCCTGCGGTCGTGTACTCAACGTCCGTTGAAGCTGGGTTTGCGTTTTTCCTTGAAGGCGCTCACGCCTTCGCGGAAGTCTGCGGTGAAGCCGGCTTCGCGTTGCAGGTCGCGCTCGAGGTCGAGTTGCTGATCGAGCGTGTTGCCGCCCGAGGCGTGGAGCGCGCGCTTGATCAGGCTGTAGGACCGCGTCGGACCGGTGGCGAGCCTGTGTGCGATCGCCTCGGCCTCGGGCAGGAGTCGCGCGTCGTCGACGCACTTCCAGATCAGACCCCAGCGTTCTGCGTCCTCTGCGCCGAGCGGTTCGGCAAGGAGTGCCATCGCTGTCGCGCGCGCGGTGCCGACCAGGCGCGGCAGGAAATGCGTGGCACCGGCATCGGGCACCAGGCCGATGCGGGAAAAGGCCTGCAAGAAGCTCGCCGAGCGCGCCGCGAGCACGATATCGCAGGCAAAGGCGAGACTCGTGCCGGCGCCCGCGGCGATCCCGTTCACCGCGCAGACGATCGGCTTGGGCAACGCGCGCATCTGCCGGATCATCGGGTTGTAGACGGTGTCGAGACCGACCGACAGGTCGACGGGCGGCGCATTTGGACCGACGTCGCGTTGGTTGAGATCGGCGCCGGCGCAGAATCCGCGCCCGTTCCCGGTCAGCAACACGGCGCGGATCTCGGCGTCCTGCGCAGCCTGGCGGAATGCCGCGCGCAACGCGCCGAGCAACTCGGGGTTGAAGGCGTTCAGCTTGTCGGGGCGGTTCAGCGCAAGACGCTGCACCCCGGCTTCGACCGATACGATCAGCGCGGACATGCTCAAGCTGCGAACGAGGATGAGTGGGTGCGCAACAGCTTACACCAGGGCAAGTAGAATCTGTTCATGGCACAAATCAAGGTTTACGCACTGGACGGGATCACCCCGGTGGTGCATCCGCAGGCCTACGTGCACCCGAGCGCGGTGCTGATCGGCGACGTGTTCGTCGGCGCGCGCGTTTACATCGGGCCCGGCGCCTGTCTGCGTGGAGACTTCGGGCGCATCGTCATCGAGGACGGCGCCAACATCCAGGACACCTGCGTGCTGCACGCCTTTCCCGACCGCGACCTGGTGGTCGAAGTCGACGGCCATATCGGCCACGGCGCGATGCTGCACGGCTGTACCGTCAGACGCAACGCGCTCGTCGGCATCAACGCGGTGGTGAACGACCGTGCGGTGGTGGGTGAGTCGGCGATCGTCGCCGCGAGCGCCTTCGTCAAGGCCGAGTTCGAGGTGCCGCCGCGCACGCTCGTCGCCGGCGTGCCGGCGCGCGTGGTGCGCACGCTGAGCGATGCCGAGCTCGCATGGAAGATCGAGGCCACGCAGGGTTATCAGTGGCTCGCCGAGCGCTGTCTCGCGAGCATGCAGGAGACCGTTGCGCTCGACGCCGCCGACGCAGCGCGCGAGGCGCATCGCATGCCGATGCGCGAGGGCGTACTGCCGCTTTCCGAAATGAAGCGCAATGCAGGCAAAACGGGGGATTGAGGCCATGGCCGAGAGCGCATTGCTGATCATCGATATCCAGAATGACTACTTTCCCGGCGGTGCAATGACGCTCGAGGGCGCCGACGCCGCGGCGCAGAACGCCGCCAGGCTGCTCGCCGCGTTCCGCGCGAAGAAGCTCCCGGTGTTCCACATGCAGCACCTGTCGGTTCGCCCTGGTGCGACGTTCTTCGTGCCGGACACGCCGGGCGTCGAGATTCACGCGAGCGTCGCGCCGGCGGCGAACGAGAAGGTGCTCGAGAAGAACTATCCGAACAGCTTTCGCGAAACCGCGCTCGAGACCCGGCTCGAGGCGGCGGGCACGCGCCACCTGGTGGTTGCCGGGATGATGACCCAGATGTGCGTCGACGCCACCGTGCGCCAGGCCTTCGACCTCGGCTACCGCGTCACGCTCGGCGCGGATGCCTGCGCGACGCGCGAGCAGCGCTTCGGCGGCCAGACGATTGCGGCGGCGCAGGTGCAGGGCGCATTTCTCGCCGCGCTGAGCGGGCTCTACGCCAAGGTCGTACCCGTGGACGAAATTGTTCAATCACTGGAAAAAGGCGAGGACAGGTAACGATGGCCTACGAATTCATTCTCACCGAAACCAAGGGCCGGGTTGGGCGTATCACGCTCAACCGGCCGAAGCAGATGAATGCGCTCAATCCGCAGCTCATGCAGGAGCTCGGTGCGGCGCTCGACGCGTTCGACGCCGACGACGCGATCGGCGCGATCGTCATCACCGGCAACGACAAGGCCTTCGCCGCGGGCGCCGACATCGGGGTGATGAAGAACTACAGTTACATGGACGCGTTCCGGGCAAACTACATCACGCGCGACTGGGAGCACATCCGCAACATCCGCAAGCCCGTGATCGCGGCGGTTGCGGGCTATGCGCTGGGCGGCGGCAACGAGCTCGCGCTGATGTGCGACATCGTGATCGCGGCCGAGAACGCCAGATTCGGCCAGCCCGAGGTCAACCTGGGCGTCATGCCCGGCGCCGGCGGCACGCAACGCCTGGCGCGCTTCGCCGGCAAGGCCAAGACGATGGACCTCTGCCTCACCGCGCGCACCATGGATGCGGCAGAGGCCGAGCGCGCGGGCATCGTCTCGCGCGTCGTGCCGCTCGACACGCTTGGCGACGAGGCGATGGCGGTCGCCGAGAAGATCGCGAACTATTCGCTGCCCGTGATCATGATGATCAAGGAAACCGTCAACCGCGCCTACGAGACGACCTTGTCGGAAGGCGTGCACTACGAGCGGCGCATCTTCCACTCCATGTTCAGTCTCGAGGACCAGAAGGAAGGCATGGCGGCGTTCGTCGAGAAGCGCAAGCCTGAGTTCAAACATCGCTAGCAGAAAACGGAAAAACGGGGTCAGACCCCTGTGGATAACTCGGGCAAAAACAAAAGGGAAGACAAAAAGGGGTCTGACCCCAAGATCGCGATCCTGATGCTCGCAGCCCACGTCCTCTCGATGCTGGGCTTCGCGACCTACGCGGCGCTGCTGCCCGAGCTGAGTACGCTATGGGCGCTATCGAATGCGAAAGCCGGGATCGTCGGCGGCGCGTTCTTCGTCGGCTACATCGGCACGGTGTCGTATTGGACCGCGCTCACCGATCGTGCCGACGGGCGCCGCGTTTATCTGATCGGCAGCGCGCTGGCGGTCGCGGGCGGCGCGGGCTTCGGACTTTTCGCATCCGGCTTCGCGAGCGCGATGCTGTTCCAGGTGCTGCTCGGCGCCGGCGTCGCCGGCACCTACATGCCGGGCCTGCGTTTGCTCACGGACCAGGCGAGCGGTGCGGCGCAAAGCCGCTACGTCGCGTTCTACACCTCGTTCTTCGGCATCGGCACCGCGCTTTCGCTCGCACTCGCGGGCTTCGTTTCGCCGGTCTGGGGCTGGCGCACGGCCTTCGTCGTATCGGCGGCCGGGCCCGCGCTCGCGGGACTCCTTGTCATGCGCGGGATCGTGCCGTCGACCCGCAAGGCCGCCGGCGCGGCGCGGTTTTCGCTCGCAACGCTGTTTCCGTTCGGCGCCTGGCGCCGTGTGCTCGCCAACAAGGCCGCCGCGGGCTACGCGCTCGGCTACGGCATGCACTGTCTCGAACTCTTCGGTTCGCGTACCTGGCTCGTCGCCTTTCTCGTTTTTTCCGCCGGCGTACAGGCACCCGGCTTGAGCTTTCCCTGGAACGTCGCCGCGATCGCGGCGGTGGTGAACATCGCCGCGGTGCCCGCTTCGATCGTCGGCAACGAGATCGCGCTGCGCATCGGGCGCCGGCAATGGATCATGGTCGCGATGGCGGCCTCGGGTCTGTCGGGGATCCTGCTCGGATTTGCCGCGCCCTGGCACTGGATGCTGGTGATCGTGATCATGATCGTGTACGCCTCTCTCGTGATGGCCGAGTCCGCAACCCTCACCGCCGGGATGGTGGCCGCGGCGCCCGCCGATTTGCGCGGTGCGGCAATGGGGCTTTACTCCCTCACCGGCTTTGCCGGCGGCATGCTCGGGCCGGTGGTGTTCGGTGTCGCGCTCGACGGCGCGGGCGGCGCGCGCGCCGCGCTCGCCTGGCCGATCGCCTACGGCGCGATCGGCGCCGGCTGCATTGGCGCGGCGGTCGTCGCCTGGTTCGCGGCGCGCGGCCAGAAGCGCGGCGCGGTCAAGTAAACTTCGCCTCTCGGGCCATGACCGCGCCGGCATTCCGGTGCGCGAACGCAGTCTCGGAGGAGGGACGATGGAACGCATTTGGCTGAAGAGCTATCCGGAGGGCGTGCCCGCGGACATCGACATCAACCAGTACGCCTCGCTCGTCGCACTGTTCGACGAATGCATAAAGCAGTACGCCGATCGCCCGGCGTTCCACAGCATGGGCAAGACGATCACCTTCGCGGAACTGGAGCGCGCCTCGCGCGTCTTCGGCGCCTGGCTGCAGGGGCGCGGGTTCAACAAGGGCAAGCGCGTCGCGCTCATGATGCCCAATTGCCTTCAATACCCTGTCGCGATGTTCGGTGCGTTGCGCGCGGGTTGCACGGTGGTGAACGTAAACCCGCTCTACACCGCGCGCGAGCTCGAGCATCAGCTGAAGGACTCGGGCGCCGAAGCGATCGTGATCCTCGAGAATTTCGCCCATACGCTGCAGGAAGTGCTGTCGCGCACGCCGATCAAGCACATCGTCGTCACCTCGCTCGGCGAGTCGCTCGGCTTCAAGGGCCTGATCGTCGACTTCGTCGTCCGGCGCGTGAAGAAGATGGTGCCACCCTACGCGCTGCCCGGGTCGGTCAAGCTCACGCAGGCGTTCAGCGAGGGCGCGGAGAAGTCACTCACCACGCCGCCGCTTACCCACGATGACATCGCCTTTCTGCAGTACACCGGCGGCACGACTGGCGTCTCCAAGGGCGCAATGCTGCTTCATCGCAACATTCTCGGCGCACTGCTGCAGTACAAGGTGTGGATGAATCCCGCGATGACTTCGACCCCGCCGGTGATCATCACTGCGTTGCCGCTCTATCACATCTTCTCGCTCACCGTGAACTGCCTGTCGATGCTGGTCGAGGGCGGTTGCAACATCCTGATCACCAATCCGCGCGACATTCCGGGTTTCGTGAAGGAGCTTTCCAAGCATCGTTTCACGATGATCACCGGCGTAAATACGCTGTTCAACGCGCTCTTGCACAATCCCGATTTCGCCAAGCTCGATTTCTCGCCCCTCAAGCTTGCGCTCGGTGGCGGCATGGCGGTGCAACAGGCGGTGGCGGAGAAGTGGAAGCAGGTCACCGGCGTGCCGCTGCTCGAAGGCTACGGCCTCACCGAAACGTCGCCCTCGGCGACTTCCAACCCGCTCAACCAGACCGAGTTCAGCGGCACCATCGGCGTGCCGCTGCCCTCGACCGACATCGTCATTCGCGACGACGATGGCAAGGACGTCGCGCTCGGGCAGCCGGGCGAGATCTGCATCAAGGGTCCGCAGGTGATGGCCGGCTACTGGCAGCAACCGGAAGAGACCTCGAAGGTGATGGATGCCGACGGCTACTTCCACAGCGGCGACATTGGCGTCATGGACGAGCGCGGCTTCATCCGCATCGTCGATCGCAAGAAGGACATGATCCTGGTCTCCGGCTTCAACGTCTTCCCGAACGAAATAGAGCAGGTGGTCGCGATGCATCCGGGCGTGCTCGAGTGCGCGGCGATCGGGGTTGCCGACGAGCATTCGGGCGAAGCGCCGAAGCTGTTCGTGGTGAAGAAGGATCCGACGCTCACCGAAGAGGCGCTGCTCGAATACTGCAAAGAGCAGCTCACCGGTTACAAGCGTCCGAAGCACGTTGAATTCCGCACCGATCTGCCCAAGACCAACGTCGGCAAGATCCTGCGCCGCGCGCTGCGCGACGAGGCGAAGGCGTAGCGACGCGCAGGCGTTGGCCACGGCGACCATGGGGCAGAAAAGGGGTCAGACCCCTGTGGATAACTTCGTGAGCGAGCAAGTCGACACGGACTGTAACCACGTCGACTTATCCACAGGGGTCTGACCCCTGTGATCCCCGGCACCCTCGGCAAAGGCCTCGCCTGGATGGCGCTCACCGTGCTGGTGTGGGCGCCGATGTTCCCGATCGCGAAGCGCGCGCTGCCCATCGTCGACGCGTTCACCTTGAGCTCGATCCGTTACCTGCTCGGCGGCGCGATCTTTCTCGTGCTGGTGGCGTCGATCGAGGGCTGGCGGGCGCTGCGTTTCGATGGCCGCGCGCTGCCTGCGATCGTGTTCGGATTGATCGGAATCACCGGTTTCAATTCCTTCGTCTGGGTCGGACTGACCTATGCGCGCCCCGAGCACGCCGCAATCATCATGGCGATTCAGACGCCGCTCGCAGCGCTGCTGGTGTGGGTGCTGCGCGGTCAGCGTCCGGCAAATTTCACCCTCGCCTGCATCGCGGTCGCGATCGGCGGCGTGCTCCTCGTGGTCACGCGCGGCGACCCGGTGACTGCGATCGCAAGTCTGGGCAAAGGGGACGAACTCTTCGGCGACATCCTGATCTTCGGCGGCGCGTTGTGCTGGGTCGCCTACTCATTCGGCGGCGCGTCGTTCGCGGGCTGGAGTTCGCTGCGCATGACCGCGCTGACGATCGTGCCGGGCGGGATCGGCCTGCTCGCGGTGAACGCAGTGGCGCTCGGCGCCGGCCACGCGGTGATGCCCGATGCGGCGGCGATCGGATCGATCGCACCGCAGATCGTGTACTTCGCCATCGGCACGGTCGTGCTCGGCGTGCTCGGCTTCAACGCGAGCGTGAAGCACCTCGGACCACTCAACGTGATGCTGATGCTGAACGTGATTCCGGTGGCGGTCTTCGGCATCGAAGCTGCGCTCGGGCGCGCGTTCGTGCCGATCGAACTTGGCGGCGCGGCGATGGTGATTGCCGCGTTGGTGGCGAACAACCTCTATCTGCGTAGGCGATAGTCGGAGTCAGACCCCTGTGGATAACTCGGGGTCTGACCCCATTTGAGTTATCCACAGGGGTCTGACCCCATTCTCGGCTTTTTAATTTGGCCGCAGCACCAAAGTCTTCACCCCACCGGCTTCGATTGCCGCACGGTTGGTGCGCATCGGGATGTACTCGCCTTTCGCCCAGGCTGCGCTGAACGCGGCATAGTCCGGCGAGAGCGGATTGCCCGACTGCCCGCCGGAATGGATGAAGAGCGACTTTTCCAGATCGTCCAGGTCGTAGATTCCGCGCAGGCTCGCTGCGTGGCGGTTGGCGAAGGGCGCGGTCTCGTCGTAGAAGTTGTTGCGCCCGACGTTGACCGTGTATGCGTCGCCCGCGCTCGCCACGGTGATGTCGAAATACGGCGCGAGCCACTTCTGCCGGCCGAGGGGTCGGTGCTCGTGGCGCGCGACATGCGCCGTGCCCCAGCGCCACTGCCGCATGTCGCTGCCGTAGCGTCGGCGCAGGTCGGCGAGCGCCGCGTCGAGCGAGCGCGCCAGCACGTCGGCGCAGGTCTCGCGCGCGGGCGTGGTGTTCACGTCGTCGCACCAGCGCGACTGCCCGTCGCGGTCGGCGAGCACGTTCAAGACGAACACCGCACGCGGGCGCCAGTACTGGCGGAACGCGTCGCCCAGCTCGTCGGCGTAGAGCGCGCGCGTGAACTCGCGCCACCACGCCACCACGATGAGCGGCTCGGGCGGTTCTTCGTCATCGTGCCGTCCCACGCCGCCACCAGCGCCAGCGCGCGGCGCGCCTCCTCGTTCCCCGGGCGCGTCTGCTTCAGGTACGGCAGCAACTCGCGCACGGCGAGCGACGTGGCATCGGCCTGCATGCGCGCGAAGCTCGGGATCGAATGTTTGGGCATCGCATCGAGCATCTGCTCGATGCGCCGCGCACGGTAGGGCGGCTGCCATTCGGCGGTGATGTAGTGGGTGTAGTCCGGCGGCACGATCTTGTGGTTCGCCGTGACCACGCGTTCCTCGCGCGGGTTGAGCACCTGCGGCAGCGCGCCGAACGGCAGGTAGCCGTCCCAGTCGTACTTCGCCAGCCAGCCGGGGGCCGGCGCGAGGCCCTTGAGGTCGTTGTCGGGCTTGCGCACCGGAACGCGCCCGGCGGCGACGAAGCCGATGTTGCCGTCGACGTCTGCGTAGATCATGTTTTGCTGGGGAGCGTGGAAATTCTCGGCCGCAGTGAGAAACTCGCGCCAGTTGCCGGCACGCGCGAGCTTCAGCGCACTTTGCATCGTGCGATCGTCATGCGCTAGCGCGGTCCATGCGAACGACAGCACGTGCCTCGGCGGCGTGACCGCGTTTGCGCTGCGCGAGACGTCCGAGATCACCGGACCGTGACGCGTGGTACGCACCGCGAGGCGCACGTCCTCGGCGCCGCGCACGCGGATCGTTTCGCGCAGCGTCTCGAAGGTCTTGGGTCCGTCCGGCGTAAGGTACTTGCCGTCGTCCTCGAGCTTTTCGATGTAGAGGTCCTGCACGTCCGGCCCGGTGTTGGTGAAGCCCCAGGCGATGCGCTGGTTACGCCCCAGCACGATCGCGGGCACGCCCGGCAGCGTGGCGCCGATCGCGTCCAGCCCGGGCGCGCTCAAATGCGCGAAGTACCACACCGGCGGCGCGGTGAGGCCGAGATGCGGATCGTTCGCGAGCAGCGGCTTGCCCGATTCCGTGCGCGCGCCGCTCACCACCCAGTTGTTCGAGCCCGCCGCCTCGATGCTGTATTGGTCCAGTTGCGCCGCGCTGTGTTCGGCGCCCTGCGCAAGTTGAACGCTGTCGATGCCCAGCGCGCGGTACAACTCCTTCAGATCCTGGATCGCGGGCGGCGCCTCGCCGGGATAGGGCGGGAGGAATTCCTGGATGCGCGCGAGCGGCAGGGTCTTCGCGAGCCGCATGCGCAGCAGCTCGTTCTTCCAGTTGCCGCCCAGGTCCCAGGCCATCATCTTGGTCCACGCGACCGAGTCGACCGGCATCCAGGGCTGCGGCGTGACGCGAAGCAGCCAGAACTCCGGCGGGAGGACGGGATCGGTGGCGAGAAAGGCATTCACGCCGGCGGCGTAGGCGTCGAGCGCGTCACGCGTCTCGGTGTCGAGCGCCTCGAGGCTCGCCTGCGCCGCGCGCTGCACGCCGAGCGTGCGCAGGAACTTGTCGGTCGCGAGCGCTTTGGGACCGAGCACTTCGGCGAGCCGCCCCGCGCCAACGCGCCGGTTCATCTCCATCTGCCACAGGCGGTCTTGCGCATGCACGAAGCCGAGCGCGAACATCGCGTCGTCGACCGAACCCGCGTAGATGTGCGGGATACCCCAGGCATCGCGCAACACCGTGACTTCGGCCTTCAGGCCTGCGAGCTGCACCGTGCCCGCGGTCTTCGGCAACGAGCCGCGCAGATAGGCATAGCCGCCGCCGGCGACAGCGCCCGCGACGAATATCAGCAGCACAAAAATCCACAGCACGAATCGCATTGCCGAAGGATACCGGTTCACCCCGTCGGGCGTGAATGCGGCGCCGCCGCAAATCTGTTATAAGCAAACACTTACAACGGGTTTTTGGAGAACTTTGAGTGCTCTACAGCCTGTACGAAGCGCAGCACGCAGCACTCGAGCCGCTCCGAATTGCGGCCGAGGTCTCGCGCGGCTGGTTCGGCCATCCGTTCAGTCCCTTTGCGCACCTGCCGGGTTCGCGCCGCGTGAGCGCGGGCAGCGACCTGTTCCTGCGCATGACGCAGCGTTACGAAAAACCCGCATGGGCGATCGATGAGACCGTAATCGACGGCGCGCCCGTGCCGGTCACGATCGAGGTGGCGCAGGAACTGCCCCTTTGTCGCCTGATTCACTTCAAGCGCGCGCTGCCCAAGCCGCGCAACGATCCGAAGGTACTCGTCGTCGCGCCGCTCTCGGGCCACCACGCGACGTTGCTGCGCGACACCGTGCGCACGCTGCTGCCCGAGAACGACGTCTTCCTCACCGACTGGGTCGATGCGCGCATGGTGCCACTCGCGCAGGGCGCCTTTCATCTCGACGACTACGTCGACTATGTGCGTGGCTTCATCCGTCTGCTCTCGCCCGAGCTGCATATCATTTCCGTGTGCCAGCCCACGGTGCCCGTGCTTGCCGCGGTCGCGCTGATGGCCGATGCGGACGAACCCTGCGCGCCGAAGACCATGGTGATGATGGGCGGGCCGATCGATGCGCGCAAAAGCCCGACCGCAGTCAACAACCTCGCGACCAAGAAACCGCATTCCTGGTTCGAGCAGCATCTCATCCACCGCGTGCCGGCCAAGTACCCCGGTTTCATGCGCGCCGTGTATCCGGGGTTCCTGCAGCACATGGGCTTCGTCGGCATGAACCCCGACCGGCACATGAACGCGCACTGGGACTACTACAACCACCTGGTCGAAGGCGATGGTGATTCCGCCGAAGGGCACCGGCGCTTCTACGATGAGTACAACGCCGTGCTCGACATGCCTGCCGAGTACTACCTCGACACGATCAAGACCGTGTTCCAGGACTTCGCGCTGCCGCAAGGGCGCTGGCGCGTGCGCGACGCGCTCGTACGCCCGCAGGCGATCACCAAGACCGCGCTGCTCACCATCGAGGGCGAGCTGGACGACATCTCGGGCTTCGGCCAGACCGAAGCCGCGCATCCCTTGTGTCTGAACATCCCGGCCGCGCGGCGCGAGCACTACGTCGCGCCCAGGGTCGGGCACTACGGCATCTTCAGCGGCCGGCGCTGGCGCGAGATGATCTATCCGCGCGTGCGGGAGTTCATTCGAAAGGCGGGTTGAAGATACGCAGGAGGCTTCGCGACTGCGACCATGGGGTCAGACCCTTGTGGATAACTCTGGGGTCAGACCCCTTTGGATGACCGATGGCCTTAGTTAACAAAAAGGGGTCTGACCCCTATCGAGTTATCCACAAGGGTCTGACCCCTTTGTCTGACCCCTTTCACCCGTTCGGGCGACGCGCGGACCAATCGAACGCATCGAATGATCTTTCTGTCTCACCTCATTTATCGCTTCGTCTGAAACCAGCGTTTGAATCGCCGCACTAATCCTTTCGTCTAGCTTACAAAGGCGCGCCGGCGGAGTAGGTTTCCCCTCCGGGGGATGTCTCGATGCAACAGGCCGCGGCAGTGGCGCCGCAGGGAATCGACGCACGCGATGGCGCGCGATGCCGCGCTGAGCGCCGAACAATTCGTCTGGTTGATCGGCAGTCTGTGTGAACTACACCGCGTGCCGTTCGATGGCGCGCTTCTCCTGCAGCAATTTCCACCGCCGCACGATCGCGCGCAACTCGTCGACGCCGTGCGCGCATTCGGTTTTCGGGTCGGTCTCACCTCGCTCGCCGGCCGCACGCTGAACGGCGTTCCACTTCCTCTAGTCGCATTCCTGCGCCCGATTGCCGCCGAAGGTGAGGCCGCACGGTCCGCGGCACCCGGCCTGATCCTGCGTCACAAGGGCGAGCGCATTCTCTATGTCGAAGCGGGGAATGAGGCGCCGCGCACCCACCTCGTGCGCAACTTCCATGAATTTTTCGAGCCCGAGGTGATTCTCCTGTCGCACGAAGGCGCCACCGAGGAGTCGGTGCGTGGGTTCGAGGAAGAGAAGAAGCCGTTCGGCTTTCGCTGGTTTCTGCCCGAACTCGCCAAGCACCGCGCGATCTGGCGCGACGTGCTGATCGCCTCGCTCGCGCTGCAGCTCGTCGGCCTTGCGACACCGCTTTTCACCCAGGTGGTGATCGACAAGGTGGTGGTGCACCACACCGAGAGCACGCTGATTGCCGTAGCCGTGGGCCTGTCGATGTTCCTCGTGTTCAGCGCGGTGATGAGTTGGGCGCGCCAGCACTTGGTCATGCACACCGGCAACCGCGTCGACGCGGTGCTCGGCAGCCAGGTACTCGCTCACCTGTTTCGCCTGCCGCTGCCCTACTTCGAGCACCGGCCCACCGGTGTCACCGTCGCGCGCCTGCAGGGCGTCGAGACGATTCGCGAGTTTGTCACCGGGGCGGCGGTCGCCTTCCTCCTCGACGCGCCGTTCCTGGTGATTTTTCTCGCGGTGATGTTCTGGTACAGCTGGCAACTCTCGCTCATCGCCGTGACGGCGCTCGTGGTGATTGGTGCGCTGAGCGCGTTCGTGACGCCCGTCCTGCGCGACCGGCTGAACCGCCAGTTCATGCTCGGTGCGAGGAACCAGGCCTTCCTTACCGAGTACGTCTCCGGCGTCGAGACCGTGAAGTCGCTCCAGTTCGAACCCTCGCTTGAGCGGTGCTACGGCGATTACCTTGCGGGCTACCTGGCCGCGGGGTTTTCGACGCGCAGTCTCGCCAATACCTACAACACCCTGGTCAATGCGCTCGAGCAGGCGATGACCATCGGCATCCTGGTGATGGGCGCATTGCTCGTGATGCGTGGCGAGGGTTTCACCATTGGGATGCTGGTTGCGTTCCAGATGTTCGCGAGCCGCATGGCGCAGCCGATGCTGCGCATTGCCGGCCTGTGGCAGGAGTTCCAGCAGGCGAACGTCGCCGTCAAGCGCCTGGGCGACATCATGGATGCGCCCGCCGAGCCCTACGCCATTGGCCCTTCGCGCGCGACGGTGGTGAAGGCCGGTGCGATCGACGTGCAGGGGCTGTCCTTTCGCTACAGCGAGCGCCATCCCTATCTATACCGGGACTTGTCGTTCGCCATTGATCCCGGCACGCTCGTCGTCGTCACCGGGCCCTCGGGTTGCGGCAAGAGCACCCTCGCAAAGTTGCTGCTTGGGTTCTATCAACCGAGCGACGGACGATTGCTGCTGGACGGGCGGAATCTGCAGCAACTCTCGGCGAACGAGTTGCGCGCGGCCTTCGGCGTCGTGCCGCAGGAGACGACGCTGTTCTCAGGCACCGTGTACGACAACCTCACGATGGCGAATCCGCATGCGGGGTTCGAGGCGATCGTCGAGGCCTGCAAACAGGCCGAGATTCACGAGGTGATCGAGGGCTTGCCGCAGGGGTACCGGACGCCATTGGGTGAGCACGGCGTGGGCTTGAGCGGCGGGCAGAAGCAGCGGATGGCGATCGCGCGCGCGTTGCTGAAGCAGCCGCGAATTCTGATTTTCGATGAGGCGACGAGTGGGCTGGATGCGGCGACGGCGGAGAGTTTTGCGCGGACGGTGAATCGGTTGAAGGGGCGGGTGACGGTGGTGTTTATTGCGCATCAGTTGCCGCGGGGGTTGGAGGTGGATCGCGAGGTGACCATCTAGGCGATCGCACGGGCATGAGAACTTCAGATGTGGCCTTGATTCAGTCGGTTGTGGCAGCCGACCACTAATCGTGGCTGCGAGTTCGGGTGCTTCGGTTATTGAGGAATCGGTAAAGTGACTACGAGATTCTCCATCTTCGTGACGATCATCGCGTTGGCCGTTTTGTACGTGCTCGGCCAAGTGGCATTGATCTTTGGTTCCCCCAAGCAGGATCCCCATGCATACGATTTGTCGATGGCGGGGACGGAGCTCATCTTGCTCGACCGCGGACGTGTGCTGTCCAAGGATCAAGTGTTTCCGTCGCCGAAGTGCCTGGTTGAGAAATGTGAGGCGAGCCCCAAGGACTTCCATGTGCCATATATGGCAGCGCTCGGCTATGCCCGTGCAAATTCATTTCACCAAGGTCTGGCAAGGTGACGTGCTCCTTTTGGACTCTTTGAACCATGGTGGCGAAATGGTTGCATCGACCTTTCGATCAAGGCGTATCAGCATGACTCCGAAGGAGCTGCAGCTACTTCTGGAGTTTCTACAGCATCCTTGTCGCTCGGCAAATGCGGCCATCACGACCAGTCTTCATAGGTTTGGCTGCAGCAATGGCGTCGCCGACCAGGAACGAAAGATGACGATCTTTCTGCGGCGGCAGCCATATGTCCGTGAGCCACCCATACCCTGAAAAGATTTCGTTGACGACACATTAACGGAGACGCGAGGACTCTATGCCGGTCATCACCATCACCGTTGTCAGTGCTATGAAACGCCACTACGGTACCGGGTCACGCCTTTATCAGTTTCAACAACGAGTCAGGTGGTCCATTGGCGCTTGGATTTTACCCGCGGCATGAAGGAGAGCTCACACCCGAGCTGTTCGAGATGGGGGTAAGAACGCCAGGGGAAGTGAAGCCCGGAAATTCTACCAGGACTCTGCTAGAAGCCGGGAGACGAGAGAATTATGTCAATCAACTTCATGTGGAGGTCTCGCAGGCGCAGTACGACGCCATGCGGGATTTCGCGATTCAGGAAGCCGCTGCAAATCCTCCAGGGGAAATTACGAATCCACGGCAATACGATTTCTTCGGTAGAGACGCTGGTGATGCGGGCGCAAGGAACTGCATCACGTGGGTTAACGAGGTCCTGAACCAAGGGGGGCTTGGTGTCGACCCGGGTCTGCTCTACGCATCGGCCCCTTCGTTCGGTGTCATCAGTACATTCAAGAATCTTTCAAACATACGACTTGTTCCTCATGACGTTGATTTCTTCTATCCAGTAGGCACCGCGCCGCACCTTCCTCAGCAGGCCATCGATTTCCATACCGGGAATTCCAGCGTAGCGGATGCGGCGTTCTACGGGCTGTCGTCCGGACTGAATGCGTGGAATGCGGGAGTTGCGCGAGTCAAATCCTCCGAGGCGTTCACGAATTGGGTTTTCGAAACGTATGACCCAACGGTTTCCAACGCCGCGGACGTGATGGAGATCGTGGCACTGGCGCATCATCGAAGCGTCATTGCGGCCGCGGACGAAATTGGCCTTATTGCGGAGCAGTATCGGACGTCACAAGAATGGCTTACCGACCAAATTGAGGTTGCCGCCGAAAACACATCGGCGTTGACAAGCTACGCCCGGGAAATCGCGAATCGCGTCGAGGCAACGATCGGCGGTGCGTCTGCAGCCCTTGACCAGGCAACGCAGGAACTATTGACGTCAGGCGCCCGGGCAATCGGCGGTTTGGTCGATAGCTATCAGCAGGCGCAAGACTACGCGCAAAAGCCGGTTCAGGATGTAAAGCAGTTCTACGATGACATCCTGGCCTGGACTGCCGACCGCTTCGGAGATTTGGCGAAGCGATATGGCGTGACGCAGGAAGCTGCCACCTATTTCAGCAACCGTTTCCTTGCCGCAGGTCAAGATGCCAGTGAAGCCGGTTTGAGCAATTTCAGGGACTTTCTTGACGGGACGCTTGGCCGTCTTGAGAACGTCTATGGCGAAGGTTCAGGCAATTTCGCGTTGCCCACGGCGGGCGGTGGCGTCACAGATTTCCTCGGTTGGTTCGCTTCAGTCTTCGTCGTTTCCCCGAAGGGCACCGGCACCGACCCCGACGGCGACGGAAACCCCGATGCCCCAACCTTCCGCGCAGCGTTCGACGTCCTCGGGGAATTTCAACGTGCTGCCGCTTCATGGCGCATCTACCGAGCCGATCCACTGGTGCTCGACCTCGACGGCGATGGCATCGAGCTCGTTCAGGCGGCCAGTTCTCAGGCGAACTTCGACCTCAACGCGGATGGCGTACGCGAGCGCGTCGGCTGGATAGATTCAACCGACGGCTTTCTGGTGCTCGACGAAAACGGCGATGGAGAAGTACCCAACATCGGTGACCTGTTCGGTAGCGAGACGCAAATCGGGTTCGAAGAGTTGGCCGAGCACGATTTGCTTGAGAACGGCGGCAATGACGACGGTACGATTGACGCCGCCGACAGCGTGTTCGTCGACCTTCAGATCTGGCGTGACTTCAACGGTGACGGGGACGTCGATACGGGTGAACTGAGGCCGATTGCCGACTACGGCATCAAGGCGATTTCCCTTTCTTATGATCCATTCACCGAGCCGAGTTCAAATCCTGGAACGATTGTCACGGAAATTGGTAGCTACGAACTAGAAGACGGCACGATTCGTGTGGCGGGCGACGCGTTGCTTGAGCGGCAGACGTTGGTTGGGAATGTCTACACTCCGGTGGATGAATCTCCCACCGCGCTAGGGTTGCCCAATTTTCGCGGGTACGGCGGCATGCGCAATCTGCGCGACGCAATGTCAGAAGATGCCGGCCTCGAGTCGGATGTTCGTGGTCTGCTTGCCGGTTCGCCACTGCAGATCCTCGACGGCATCGATTCGATTCTTTACCGCTGGGCTAGGACGTACAACGTAGACGCCCAGAGTCGTGGATCGTTTATCGATGCCCGGCGGCTTGCGGCGCTCGAGGTGTTCACGGCGACGCCATTCAAGAACATCCAGACGGGGTCCAACCCGGATTTCAATGCAGCTGTAATTCTCGACAACGCCTGGGTGATGGTGCGTGAGCACTACGCGGCTCGGTTTCTCGTCTTTGGCAGTTGGTTCGAGCAGGTATTTCCAAACGCGGTGTATTCGCCTTCCACCGACTTTCTCGTTCTCAATGAGGATGTCCGAAACGTTGGGGTGCGGCTCAGAAACATGCGCGTTGCAGGCGATCCGAGCGCCGAAACGGCGATCTCGTTATTGCCTCTGGTATTCCAGAATTCGGAAAACAGTCGCGACGATTTGCTTCTTTTCGACAACGCCGCAAACCTTAGTCTCAACAGCACCGTAACGGGAATCGCATTTACCGATACCGGCAACGGAAACGACGCGGTCACGACGGGCACGTTGGAGGGACTCCACTACACGGGCCTTGGCAATGACTCATACACGTTTACCAACGGGGGAAACCACACTGTCGTGAACGAGGGCGGTGACGACATCATTCAGTCGCTCGATGTGGGTGATTTGGTGGTCTATGCGCTAGGCGGCAATAACAGGGTCTTTCTTCACAACGGCTCACACGTCGTATCGACTGGCTCGGGCAATGATCAGGTTGAAGTGGGCTCGGGCGACTCGTTCATCGATGTCGGGGACGGCAACAACACGGTCAATGAGAGCACCGGTGTCCGGGTGGGCGATTTCGTCATTCAATCGGGCGATGGGGTCGACTATTTCGGCTGGAGCGGAGCGGCTTCCGGGCGCATGCGCGGCAACATGACCATCCGCGCGGGCGACGGGCACAAGAGGATCTATGCCGCGGAGGGCAACTACGACATCGAGCTGGGCGCCAACACGATCACTGCATTGGGCGCCACCGTGGTGGATCTTGGAGCGGGCGACAGCACGATCACCACGGGCGATGGTGACCACAGCATCTCGTTGGGTGCGGGCACCCACGCTATTGTGACCGGAGGTGGAAACGATCGGGTTGAAGTGGGCTCGGGCGACTCGTTCATCGATGTCGGGGACGGCAACAACACGGTCAATGCGAGCACCGGTGTCCGGGTGGGCGATTTCGTCATTCAATCGGGCGATGGGGTCGACTATTTCGGCTGGAGCGGAGCGGCTTCCGGGCGTATGCGCGGCAACATGACCATCCGCGCGGGCGACGGGCACAAGAGGATCTATGCCGCGGAGGGCAACTACGACATCGAGCTGGGCGCCAACACGATCACTGCATTGGGCGCCACCGTGGTGGATCTTGGAGCGGGCGACAGCACGATCACCACGGGCGATGGTGACCACAGCATCTCGCTGGGTGCGGGCACCCACGCTATTGTGACCGGAGGTGGAAACGATCGGGTTGACGTGGGCTCGGGCGACTCGTTCATCGATGTCGGGGACGGCAACAACACGGTGAATGCGAGCACCGGTGTCCGGGTGGGCGATTTCGTCATTCAATCGGGCGATGGCGTCGACTATTTCGGCTGGAGCGGAGCGGCTTCCGGGCGCATGCGCGGCAACATGACCATCCGCGCGGGCGACGGGCACAAGAGGATCTATGCCGCGGAGGGCAACTACGACATCGAGCTGGGCGCCAACACGATCACTGCATTGGGCGCCACCGTGGTGGATCTTGGAGCGGGCGACAGCACGATCACCACGGGCGATGGTGACCACAGCATCTCGCTGGGTGCGGGCACCCACGCCATTGTGACCGGGGATGGTAACGATCGGGTTGACGTGGGCTCGGGCGACTCATACATCAATGCCGGCGACGGTACAAATTTTGTAAATGTGAGCAACGTTGCCGCCAACGGTAACTTCTCGATCCTGACCGGAGCTGGCAACGACTTCATCGGAAATCAAAGCCTTTCGTACCGGATGACTGGGGACGTAACGGTCGAGGCGGGCGATGGAAACAATTCGGTCTTTCTGGGCAATGGGAACAACAGGGTAGTTACGGGCAGCGGAAGTGACACGATCGACCTAGGGTCTGGCAATGACGTCGTGATAGCGGGCGCTGGAAACGACACGATTCGCGCAGGGTCCGGAAACGACGTGCTCGACGGCGGGGCGGGAAACGATGCGTACTACGGAGTTGGAACGGGTACCGACACTATCCGCGATATTGCGGGGACGGACGTCGTGGTGCTGGGCGGCCAGATCAATTTCAACCAGGTCTTACTGGGAGTCGATCAACAGGCGCTTACGATCGATAGCACCGCCGGACAGCTTCGTATCGAAGGTTTTGATGCGCAACGCGCAGAGACGTCCCTTCAGATAGAAACCTTCGTTTTCTGGTCCGGCACGGTAAGCAAGGCTCAATTGCTCGCCGCCGGGTTTGACTGGATAGGTACTGAAGGCGATGACGTTTTTCTCGGCACTAGCGTTACTGATCGGATAGACACGCGCGGCGGTATCGACGTGGTGTTCGCCGGCAACGGCGTGGACGTCATCG
>CAVQQK010000002.1:0-72514 GCA_963714925.1 uncultured beta proteobacterium
GAGGCGCCCTGTTTGAGGAGGCGCTTCGGAAACAGTTTGAGATCCGCGAGGCGCGCGTTCCATGCAGCGAGCTTTCCACCGGCGTCGAACAGGGCGAAGCCGACCGGCAGCGCGTCGAGCGCGGCGCGCAGGGCGCGCGCGTCCACGGGCGCCGCCTGTCGCGTCTTGCGAACCGGTTTGCGTTTGGTTGCCACAGCCGAGCCTACCCGATTGCGTATCGGTCGGCTCAGGACTCCGGCGCCAACTGGCGCACGAGCTTGAGCAGATCGAACGGGCTGTAGGGCTTGGCGAGGTAGGCGGTCGCGCCCGCTTCCTTCGCCTTCTGGTCGTCGCCCGAGAGCGCGAAGGAGGTGATCGCGATGATCGGCGTCGCCGCCATCGAGGCTTCGGCGCGGATGCGCCGGATCGCCTCCAGCCCCGAGATCTTCGGCAGCTGGATGTCCATCAGGATCAGGTCGGGGCGCTTTTCGAGCGCGGTGGCGACGCCTGCTTCGCCGTCGTGCGCTTCGATCAGCGTGTACTTCGTGCGCTTCAGCAGGTCGCGCACGATCATGCGGTTCGCCTCGTTGTCCTCGACGTAGAGGATGGTTGTTCCGCTCATGTCGTTTCCGCCTGCAGTGGAACCTCGAAAATGAAGACCGACCCCTTGCCGAGCTCGCTCTCGACCCAGATGCGCCCGCCGTGCATCTCGATGAACTTCTTGGTGATCGCGAGGCCCAGGCCGGTGCCGCCGTACTCGCTCGCGATCGTCGCGTCGGTCTGCTTGAATTCGGTGAACAGGCTCTCGATCTTATCCGCCGGAATGCCGATCCCGGTGTCGGCGACGCTGAAGCGCAGCGCGTCGTCCACGGATTCAACCGCGATCGCGACGCGTCCTTCCTTGGTGAACTTGATCGAGTTGCCAGCGAGGTTGATCAGGCACTGCGTCAGGCGCCCGGCGTCGCCGTGGGCGAGCGGCAGGTCGTCCGGCGCCGAGGCGACGAACTCGAGACCTTTTTCCTTCGCCAGCGGCTCGAGCGTCGCGCGCACCGACGCGACGAGGTCCTGCACCACGAATGCGGCGAGCGCGAGCTCCATCCGGTTCGCTTCGATCTTGGCGAGGTCGAGCACGTTGTTGATCAAGCTCAGCAGGTGCTTTCCGCTCGCCTGCGTCTGCGCGAGCGGCGGCTTCATGTCCTCCGACACCTCGCCGTAGATTTCGCCGAGCATCATTTCGTTCAGGCCGAGGATGGCGTTGAGCGGCGTCCTCAGCTCGTGGCTCATGCTGGCGAGGAACTGCGACTTGTGCTCGCTCGCGACTTCGAGCTGGCGGCTCTTGTCCTCGATCTCGCGGAACAGACGCGCGTTCTGGATCGCGATCGCCGATTGGGTGGCGAAGGTCTCGAGCAGCGCGACCACCTCGGGCGGGAACTCGCCGGGCGTGTTGCGGATCACCGCCAGCGCACCGAGGATGTGGCCTTCGCGCAGCAGCGGCACCGCGAGCAGCGCCCTTGCGCCGACCTGCAGCAGCACGTCGCGCCCGCGCGTCTGCCGGCCGCTGGCCGCAGCGATGTCCGGCACCTGGACCGTCTGACGCGTCGCCGCGGCGCGGCCAACCGCGCCCTCGCCAAGGCGGATCGGCTCGCTGCGGTCGAGCTCGAGGATCTCCTGCCGCACGTTCTCGCCGGCACGCATCGTAAATACTTCGCGCGCCTCGTCGTATTCGTAGATTGCGCCGCCGTCGAGGCCGGTGAGTTGCACCGCCCGCGAGACGATCGTCGGCAGCACGGTGTCGAGGTCGAGCGTCGAGCTGATCGCCTGGCTTACATCGCCCAGCGCGGTGAGCTGCCCGACCGATTTCGTCAGCGCTTCGGTGCGCTGCTGCAGTTCCTTGAACAGGCGCACGTTCTCGATCGCGATCACCGCCTGATCGGCGAAGGTCTTGAGCAGGGCGATCTGGTGTTCTGTGTACGCGCCAGGCGTCGCCCTCGAGAGGAACACGCCGCCGATGGACCTGCCCTCGCGCAGCAACGGCACGCCGAGCATCGCGCGCACGCCGGCCGCCTTGACCGTGTCGCGCGAATAGGCGGGAACATCCTCCGCGAGGACGTCCGGATAATGGATCAACTGACCATCCACGACCGTTTTGTTGACCGTCGAGACGAGATCGAGCGGTCGCGGAAAGCTCGCGCGCAGCGCGCCCAGGCGTTCCTCGGATAATCCCGCGGCCGCGACGAGCTCGATTGCGTCGCCACGGATGAGCGTGATTCCCACTTCTGCGTCGCTGAACAGCTTCCGTGCGGACTCTGCGATCGCATCGAATACCGGCTGCGTATCGGTCGGCGACTCGCTGATGACCTTGAGAATCTCGGCAGTCGCCGTCTGGCGCTCGAGCGCTTCCTTCGTCTCGTTGAACAGGCGCACGTTCTCGATCGCGATGACCGCCTGGTCGGCGAAGGTCTTCAGCAAGGCGATCTGGTCGTCGGAGAATGCGACGGGGTCGCGGCGTGTAACGCTGATGACGCCGATGGGATTCGCGCCGCGCAGCATGGGCACCGAAACCACACTGCGCCAGCCGCCAGCGCGCGCCGTGCCTTCGAGTTCGTACTCCGGGTCCTTGAGCACGTCGAAAACGTGGGCGATCGAACGTGTCAGGACTGCTCGAGTGGTCACGGTTCCCCGGCCAGGCGGTCTGGGCCACGCTTTGCGGGTGCTTTCTTCCTCTTCCGGACTCCTCCCTTTGATGCTCGCGAGGTGAATCAGCTCGCCGTCGAAAACGCCGACGATGCCCTGATCACCGTCGCAGAGCTGCATCGCGTTTGCGGCAATCGTGTCGAAGACGGGCTGCAAGTCGGTCTGCGATCGGCTGATGACCTCCAGAATCTCCGACGTCGCCTTCTGCCGATCGAGCGCCTTCGTCACCTGTCGATTGCGCGCTTCGAGTTCGTTGAACAGGCGCACGTTCTCGATCGCGATCACCGCCTGGCTCGCGAAGGTTTCGAGCAGCGCGATCTCCTTATCCGCGAAGCGTCCAGGCGTCGCGCGATGCACGTTGATCGTGCCCATCACATCGTTGTCCCGTAGCAAGGGGGCGACCATGAGCGAGCGAAAGCCCCTTTGCTCGCCACGTTGCTTCATTTGCTCTGAGACGCCTTCCGCGGAAGTGTCCGGAATCTGCACCACCGCCCGTCGCAATACCGCCTGCGAAGTGGGCCAAGCGTCATCGTGGATTGACATGGACGATTGAGCGACCGTTTTCCCTCCCAGGGTGGAATTGCTCGCCGCGAACTCGGCCCGATCCCCTTTCACGAGTCGCAGCGTCGCATGGTTGCAGGCCAGCAGGCGGGTACAGCTTTCCACGATCGCATCGAACACCGGCTGCACGTCGGTCGGCGATTCGCTGATCACCTTGAGGATTTCGGCGGTCGCCGTCTGCCGCTCGAGCGCCTCCTTGGTCTCGTTGAACAGACGGACGTTCTCGATCGCGATGACGGCCTGGTCGGCGAACGTCTTGAGTAAGTTGACATGCGCCTCCGAAAATGGCCCCGGTTCTGCGCGCGACACATTAATGATCCCGATCGGCTCGCCCTCTCGAAGCATGGGTACCACAAGCACGGCGCGAAAAGCACCTGCCGCAGCGAGCGCTCGCGAGCGCGTGGGCACGGCTTCGTCCAGAGCGTCGGGGAGGTTGATGACGGTGCGATCAAGAATTGCGCAACCGGCGACCAGGTCGCGGCTCACGTGCGTGGGGTAAACCTGCCTGTACATCGCGACGCCTTCGTCGCCGAGATTGTGATGCGCGGCAAGATTCACCATTTCGCCATCGACCCGCAGTACCGTGCTCAAACGACCGTCGCATAGCTTGGCCGCGGCACGCACGATCGCATCGAACACCGGCTGCACGTCGGACGGGGAGCTTGCGATGACCTTGAGGATCTCCGCGGTCGCCGTCTGCCGCTCGAGCGCCTCTTTGGTCTCGTTGAACAGGCGTACGTTCTCAATTGCGATCACCGCCTGGTCGGCGAAGGTCGTGAGTAGCGCGCGTTGCTGGTCGTTCAATCCGACGCCCGGCTGTTCGAATAAGAGAGAAACTATCCCGATGCCTTGGCCCTCACGGACCATCGGGGCATGGACGCTCGAACGGAATCCTCCTCGACGTGCCGTCTCCCTGACCGCCTCGATTACGTCGGGCGCCTCGGTGTCGATGACCTCGACGAGTTCGCACATGGCGATTGCTCGCGATGCCGGGCTGCTCTCCGGGTGGAACGGCAACGGGTACAATCTTCTCATCTCGTCAAAGCGCGTTTTCGTCGCATCTGGATCGAGAATCGCATTGGCGAGCGCTTTCAGATCAAGCGACTCGCCGTCGCGAACGACGACACCCGCGCCGCAACGGAACAATCGTGCGGCGCTCTGGGCAATTGCGTCGAACACGGGCTGGATGTTCGATGGCGAACTGGCGATGACTCTGAGGATCTCGGCGGTCGCGGTCTGGCGCTCGAGCGTTTCGCTTACCTCTCGGTTGCGCGCCTCGAGCTCGTTGAACAGGCGCACGTTTTCGATCGCGATCACCGCCTGGTTGGCGAAGGTCTCGACCAGTGCGATGTGCGAATCGCTGAATGCGCGCACCTCGTAGCGCCAGAGGACGATCGCACCGATTGCGCGTCCATCGTGCATGAGCGGAACGCAGAGAATGCTGCGATGCCCAAAGCGCTTCTGATACTTGCGCGCGAGCGGAAAGTCCTTCGACGAAGCCGCCGCGAGGTCGACGACGTGGATCGGGTCGCGGTCGATGATCGATCGGCCGATGACGCTGCCCCGGCTGATGGGCATCGTTTCCCCGGCCGCGAAGGACTGCATCGTTTCGAAGCCGGCCGCGAACTTGAGCGATTCGCCTTCGACGAGGAAGACGCCAGCTTCGGCAGACTCGCACAGCCTAACCGCGCGCTCCGCCACCGCTTGCAGCACGGGCTGCACGTCAGTTGGCGAGCGCCGGATGAGATCGAGGATTTCGGTGGTCGCGGCCTGCTGCGCGAGCGCCTCGGCGAGCGCCTTCTTCTCCCGCGCGCTTTTTGCCTTTTCGCGCGCGCGCGCACGCTGCAGCTTTACAACCTGCGCCTGCAGTTCGGCCTTGGTGGGTCCCGCCATCGCCCTCCTCCCAAGGATGTGGCACGCGCGAGAAGGTTAGGGTAAGCACCGAGGCAGGGCAAGGGCGCCCCGCGCGATGCGCACCTATAATGCGCGCTGCGCCATCGACTGATGCCTACCGGAATCCGCATGTCGACGCCCCCCATTCTGTGGCAACCGAGCGAAGAAGCGATCGAGCGCGCCCAGCTCACACAGTTCGCGCGCCACTGCGTACGCCGCCACAACCTCGAACTGAACACCTACCCCGCGTTCTACGACTGGTCGGTTGCCCACCCGGAGGAATTCTGGAGCGCGGTGTGGGAAGAGTGCGGCGTGATCGCCTCGCGCAAGGGCTCGACCGTGCTGGTCGACGGCGACAAGATGCCGGGCGCGCACTGGTATCCCGAAGCGCGGCTCAACTTTGCCGAAAACCTGCTGCGCCGCGGCGACCGCGGCGACGCCTTCGTGTTCTGGGACGAGTCGGGATTTCGTCGCCGGGTGTCGTATGCCGACCTCTACAGCGATGTCTCGCGCGCGGCGCAGGCGCTGGTCCAGCTCGGGCTGCGCGCGGGCGACCGGGTCGCCGCATTCATTCCGAACCTGCCCGAGGCCGGCACGTTCGCACTCGCTGCGCTTTCGCAGGGCATCGTGTGGTCGTCGTGCTCGCCGGATTTCGGCGTCGACGGCGTGCTCGACCGCTTCGGACAGATCGAGCCGAAGGTGCTGTTCTGTGCCGACGGCTACGTCTACAACGGCCAGCGCCACGACTGCCTCGAGCGCGTGCGCGAGATTGCCGAGGGTCTGCCGACTTTGCGCAAGATCGTGGTCGTGCCGCACCTCGATCCGCGCCTCGACGTATCGGACATTCCCAAGGCGGTGACGCTCGACGAATGGCTGCGCCGCTTCACGCCCGAGACGATCGTCTACGCGCAGTTACCGTTCGAGCATCCGGTCTATATCCTGTTCACCTCGGGCACCACCGGCAAGCCGAAATGCATCGTCCACGGCGCCGGCGGCAGCCTGCTGCAGCACCTGAAGATGTACAAGCTGCAATTCGACGTCCGCGCGGGCGACCGGTTCTTCTTCTACTGCACGACGAACTGGGTGGTCTGGAACCTGCTCTTCGGTGGCCTCTGCGCCGAGGCGAGCGTCATGCTCTATGACGGCTCGCCCTTCGTGCGCGGCGGAAAGATCCTGTTCGACTATGCCGAGCAGGAGCACATCACGCATTTCGGCACCTCGGCGAAATTCATCGACGCGATCGCCAAGCGCGGCGTCGCGCCGCGCGAGACGCACGACCTGTCTGCGCTGCGCATGATCCTGACGACCGGCTCGCCCCTGATTGCGGAGAATTTCGACTACGTATATCGCGACGTGAAGGCGGACGTCTGCCTGTCGTCGATTTCGGGCGGCACCGACATCATGGCGGCCTTCATCGACGCCAATGCCGTGCTGCCGGTGTACCGCGGCGAGCTGCAATGCCGCTCGCTCGGCGTCGATGTCCAGGTGTTCGACGAAGACGGAAATTCCGTGGTCGGCGAAAAGGGCGAGCTGGTGTGCACCAAGCCCTTTCCGTCGATGCCGCTCGGCTTCTGGCGCGACCGCGGCGACGAGCGCTACCACGCGGCCTATTTCGCGCGCTATCCGAACGTGTGGTGCCACGGCGATTGGGTCGAGCTCACCGAGCGCGGCACGATGATCGTCTACGGCCGCTCGGATGCGACGCTCAATCCGGGTGGCGTGCGCATCGGCACCGCGGAGATCTACGCCCAGGTCGAGCGCATCGACCAGGTCGACGAGTCGGTCGCGATCGGACAGCTCTGGCCGCCCGAGGCGCCCGCGGACACGCGCGTGGTGCTGTTCGTGAAACTACGCCCCGGATTCACGCTCGACGCGGCGCTCGAGGAACGCTTGTGCGAACAGATTCGCACCAATGCGACGCCGCGCCACGTGCCGGCGAAGATCATTCAAGTCGATGACATTCCGCGCACCAAGAACGGCAAGGTCGTCGAACTTGCCGTGCGCGCCGTGGTGAACGGCATGCCGGTCGGCAACACCGATGCGCTCGCCAATCCCGAGGCGCTCAAGCTGTTTCGGGATCTGCCGGCGTTGCGGGCTTAAAGCGGAGACTTAACACGGGGTCAGACCCCTGTGGATAACTCGAAAGGGGTCAGACCCCTTTTGATAATCGGTGGCCTACGCGAACAAAAAAGGGGTCTGACCCCTCAATGTAGCGTCGCGCCGCGGCGCTGGTAGATGCCCTGCAGCAGGCGTAGCGAGCCGAGCGAAATCGCGGGGTGCGACAGCGCGTGGCCGAGATCGTCGACGATGTCGAGGGTCACCGGGACGCGCAGCGCATTCAGGGAGCGCGCCGCGCGTTCCGCGTAGACCCGCGAAACGATGCAGTCGTAGGCGCCGTGCACGAGGTGAATGCGCGCATCGATCCGGGTGTCGGATTTCGGCAGGGTCGCAAAGCGCGACGAAAACGCGACCACCGCGCCGGCCAGCTCGGGAAGCGCCTTGACCGCCTCGAGTGCGACCGTGCCGCCCTGCGAGAATCCGATCAGCACGGTGCGCCGCGAGGCGAGGCCGAGCGCCATCTGTTCGCGCCGCACCAGGTCCTCGACGTCCGGCAATACTTCGGCGACGCGTTCGCGATGGTTGTCCCCGTTCAGCCCCCGCGTCGGATACCAGTCCTGCGCCGCTTCGCCCCGCGCGCCGCGCCGGAATCCGCTCGGAACGAGCATCGCGGCGCTCGGGAATCGCGCCTGAAAGCGGAACGCAATGGGGATCATCGACTGCGCGGTGGCGCCGCAGCCGTGCAGGAACACGAACAGGTGCCGCGCCGGCCGGTCGGGCGTGGGCGGGAAGCGGTAGACCCGACCGGTGGACATGGGCCGATTGTGAACCCATTGCCGGCGCCCTGCCAACCCGGCCCGGCGGGCCCCCGCCAGCGGCTGTTCAGGCGGGGGCAGCGCCCTCCGGAGCCGGGGATCCGAGCAGTATGCAAGTCGTCGTACCGTGCGCGTACAGCGTACCGGCGCCGTCCTCGAGGCGCGCTTCCGCGGTCGCGGTACTGCGGCCCTGGTGGATCACCTTGCCGATGGCGCGTACGAGCCCGGTTTTGTGCGTGATGGCACGCACCAGGTTGATCTTCACCTCGAGCGTCGTGTAGCCCATGCCGAGCGGCAGCAGCGTGTGCACCGCGCAGCCCATCGCGGAGTCGAGCAGGGTCATCGCGATCCCCCCGTGCACGACCCCGATCGGGTTGTAGTGCTGCTCGGCCGGCATGGCGCCGAATACCGCGTGACCTTTGCCAACCTCGAGCAGCTCGTAGCCGATCAGTTTCATGATCGGCGGCGGTGCGATTTCACCGGCGATCAGCTTTTCCATGTACCCCAGTCCGCTCAACCCCTTGCCCGCCGCGTGCGCGGCCATCGGATCGTCCCAGTTCACGGTGAGGCTGCGCTGTGCGTGCGACATGTTGCTCTCCCTGAGAATTACGGTGAGAAGCCGGTGGACCGGCGCGTGCCTATCCGGCGGCGCGCGCGGGTGCGGCGTGGCCGAGCACCGCCGCGAGATGGCGTCCGGTGTGGCTCGCCGCAACCCGCGCCACGCGCTGCGGCGACCCGGTGGCGACCACGGTGCCGCCGCGCTCCCCGCCCTCGGGTCCGAGGTCGATCACCCAGTCGGCGCACTTGATCACGTCGAGGTGGTGCTCGATCACCATCACGCTGTTGCCCGCGTCGCGCAGTCGCCGCAGGACTTCGAGCAGGAGCTGGATGTCGTGAAAATGCAGGCCCGTGGTCGGCTCGTCCAGGATGTAGAGCGTGCGGCCGGTGTCGCGCTTGGAGAGCTCGAGCGAGAGCTTGACGCGCTGCGCCTCGCCGCCCGAGAGCGTGGTCGCCGATTGGCCGAGACGCACGTAGCCCAGGCCGACCTCGAGCAGCGTTTTGAGCTTGCGTGCAATGGCGGGAACCGCAGCGAAGAACGTCGCGGCCTCGCCGATCGTCATCTCCAGCACCTCGCGGATGTTTTTGCCCCGATAGCGGATCTCGAGCGTTTCCCGGTTGTAGCGTTGCCCGTGGCAGAGGTCGCAGGGCACGTACATGTCCGGCAGAAAGTGCATCTCGACCCGGGTCAAGCCGTCGCCCTGGCAGGCCTCGCAGCGTCCACCTTTGACGTTGAACGAAAATCGACCCGCGTCGTAGCCGCGACTGCGCGCGTCCGGCACGCCGGCGAACAGCTCGCGGATGGGCGTAAAAAGCCCCGTGTACGTCGCCGGGTTCGAGCGCGGGGTGCGGCCGATCGGCGCCTGGTCCACGCTCACCACCTTGTCGAGGTGTTCGAGTCCGTCGATGCCGTCGTGCGCCGCGGGTTCGGCCGTGCTGCCGTAGAGATGGCGCGCGACCGCGGCATAGAGCGTGTCGTTTACGAAGGTCGACTTGCCCGATCCCGAAACGCCGGTCACGCAAACAAACAGGCCAAGCGGCACCTCGACGTCGATGTTCTGCAAATTGTTGCCGTGTGCGCCGCGCACATGCAGCTTTTTGCGGCCTGGCCGCCGCGGCAGCGGCGGCAGGCTGATCGACAGCGCGCCCGAAAGATACTTCCCGGTAAGCGAATTCGGGTTGGCAATGATCGCGTCGGGCGGCCCCTCGGCCACCAATCGCCCGCCGGCCTCGCCCGCGCCGGGGCCCATGTCGATGACGTGATCCGCTGCACGAATCGTCTCCGCGTCGTGTTCGACGACGATGACGGAGTTGCCGAGGTCGCGCAGGTGCAGCAGTGTCTCGACGAGCCGCGCGTTGTCGCGTGCGTGCAGTCCGATCGAGGGCTCGTCGAGCACGTACATCACGCCGGTCAGTCCCGAGCCGATCTGGCTCGCCAGCCGAATGCGTTGCGCCTCGCCACCGGAGAGCGACTGCGCCCGGCGTTCGAGGGACAGGTAGTCGAGGCCGACGTTGGCGAGGAATTCGAGGCGGCCCACGATCTCGCGCACGATGCGCTCGGCGACCTGAGCGCGCGCGCCGTCGAGCGCGAGCGTGCGAAAGAAGGCAAGCGTTTGGCGCAGCGGCCAACGCAGGATCTCGTGGATCGTGCGGTCCGCCAGACGCACGTGCAGTGCCTCGCGTCGCAGGCGCGCGCCGTCACACAGCGGACAGCTGCCCATGCTGCGGTAGCGCGCGAGTTCTTCGCGTACCACCGAGGCGTCGGTTTCGCGATAGCGCCGCTCCAGGTTCGGGATCACCCCCTCGAAGGGATGGCTGCGCACCGTGGCGCGCCCGCGCTCATTCGGATAGCTGAACGCGATCGGCGTCTCGCCCGAGCCGTGCAGGACGTGCCGTTGCACTTCGTCATCGAGCATCTCCCAGGGTTGCTCGATGTCGAATCCATAGTGTCGTGCAAGCGACTGCAGCATCGCATGATAAAAGTGGTTGCGTCGGTCCCAGCCGCGAATCGCGCCACCCGCGAGGCTGAGGTTCGGATGCACCACGACACGTCGCGGATCGAAGAATTCGACCGTCCCGAGGCCGTCGCAGTGCGGACAGGCGCCCGCCGGATTGTTGAACGAGAACAGACGCGGTTCGAGGTCGGGCAGTGCCGTGGCACAGAGCGGGCAGGCGAATTTCGCCGAGAACAGGTGCTCGGCGCCGTGCTCGGTTTCGAGGGCAATGGCCCGTCCGTCGGCGTGACGCAGCGCAGTCTCGAAGGACTCGGCGATGCGTTGCCGCGCCTCGGGACGCACGCGAACCCGATCGACCACCACGTCGATCGAATGACGCGCACGGCGTGCCAGTGGCGGCGGCGCCGCGTCCAGATCGAGAATCTTGCCGTCGACGCGCACGCGCGTGAAACCCTGCGCGCGCAATTCGTCGAGCAGTTCGCCCTGCTCGCCTTTGCGGCCCGCGACCACGGGTGCGAGGATCATGAGCCGCGAGTCCGCGGGCAGCGCGAGCACGTGATCGACCATCTGCGCCACCGACTGCGCGGTGAGCGGCAGTTGATGATCGGGACAGTACGGCGTGCCTGCGCGCGCGAACAGCAAGCGCAGGTGATCGTGAATTTCGGTCGTCGTGCCCACGGTCGAGCGCGGGTTGTGGCCCGCGCTTTTCTGCTCGATCGCGATCGCCGGCGAGAGGCCCTCGATGAGATCGACGTCGGGCTTATCCATCAACTGCAGGAACTGGCGCGCATACGTCGACAGCGATTCGACGTAGCGGCGCTGGCCCTCGGCATATAGCGTGTCGAAGGCGAGCGAGCTTTTTCCCGAACCCGAGAGCCCGGTAATCACGACCAGCCGGTTTTTCGGCAAGTCGAGATTCAGGTCCTTGAGGTTGTGCGTGCGCGCGCCGCGGATGCGGATGGTTTGCTCTGCAGGGATGCGGGTCGCCTGCAGCGTGTAGGGCGCGCGCGCGTCGTGCACGTCATGTGCGTCGGGCACGCGGTGTAGTGATGCCGGCGGCGGGTGGTTCGTCGTCATACGGTGATGGGGTGGTGTGACACAGGCGCGGGTCGAGAAGTGCGAACCTGCTACTATAGCGAGCCTTCCCCTCCTGCTTCTACCCCAAGCGTCATCCTGCAATGCCGACCGCGGTGCCTGGCGATCGCATGACCGCGTCGGAACTGCGCGCCGGCCTGAGTTTGGCTGGGGTGTTCGGCCTGCGAATGCTCGGGCTGTTTCTGATCCTGCCGGTGTTTGCGGTGCACGCGCAGGGGCTCGAGGGTGGGAACAATCTGGCCCTGGTCGGTATCGCGCTGGGTGCCTACGGACTGTCCCAGGCCATCCTGCAGATTCCGTTCGGGATGGCCTCCGACCGCTGGGGCCGCAAACCGGTGATCACGATCGGACTGATCGTGTTTGCGGCGGGCAGCCTGCTGGCGGCGTCCGCCACCGACATATGGACGGCCATTGCGGGCCGCGTTTTGCAGGGCGCCGGGGCGATCTCGTCGGCCGTCATTGCGCTTGCGGCCGACCTGACGCGGGAGCGCCACCGGACGAAGGCCATGGCCATGATCGGCGCGACGATTGGCTTCAGTTTTGCGCTTTCGCTGGTCGTCGCCCCGCTGCTGTACCGCTGGATCGGAATGGGCGGCCTGTTCGTCGCCACCGCCATCCTTGCCTTGGTGTCGATCTGGGTTCTCAGGGCGGTCGTACCGGACGTGCCGCAGGTGGCGCGGCGGGTGCAGACCGTGCGACAGGGCGCGGCGCGCGTGCTGGCCGAGTGCTTGCGACAGCCGGAATTGACGCGGCTGAACCTTGGTATCTTCGTACTTCACCTCGTGCAAATGGCAATGTTCGTGGTGGTGCCACAGCGGCTGATCGAGGCCGGGCTTGCGCTGCCTGACCATTGGCAGATCTACCTGCCGGTGGTGTTGACCTCCTTCCTGCTCATGCTGCCGTTTGTTCTGTTCGCGGACCGTCGCAACCAGCCGAAGCCCGTGCTGATGGGCATGATCGGGTTGCTCGTCGTGGTCGAGCTGGGGCTTGGCGCGCTGGGGCATGGCGTGATGGCGCTGGGTGTGCTGATGGTCGGCTTTTTTGCCGCGTTCAACGTGCTCGAAGCGCTGATTCCGTCGCTCGTGTCGCGCATTTCGCCGGCGCAGTCGCGCGGCGCCGCAATCGGCGTTTTCAATACGACGCAGACGCTGGGCCTGTTTTTTGGCGGCCTGCTCGGTGGTACCGTCGCCGGACGCTACGGTGCGGATGCGGTATTCGGGCTGTGTGCCGGGCTGGCGGCGCTTTGGCTGGCCGCTGTGGCCGGCATGCACGCGATTCCCAAACCCCAAGTCAACGAAGTCGCGGATCTGACGTTTGCTATTGCATCGGAGGTCGATCTCGCGGGCCTGCGCGAGGCGCTGGTGTGTGTGCATGGCGTGCACGAAGTCGAGGTTTCCGAGCAGGAGCGGGTCGCGCGCCTTAAAGTACGGTCGGGCGACTGGGATGAGGGCGGCGTCAAAAAACTCGTAACGGGAGGGCTTTGAGATGGCATCGATCAACAAGGTAATCATCGTCGGCAATTTGGGCGCCGATCCGGAAACGCGCTACATGCCGAGCGGCGAGGCGGTCACCAACATTCGCGTGGCCACCACCGACCGCTGGAAGGACAAGGCGAGCGGCGAGACCAAGGAAGCAACCGAGTGGCACCGCGTCGCGTTCTTCGGCCGGCTGGCGGAGGTTTCGGGCGAGTACCTGCGCAAGGGTTCGCAGGTCTATGTCGAAGGCAAGCTACGCACGCGCAAGTGGCAGGACAAGGAAGGCAAGGACCGCTACTCGACCGAGGTTATTGGCGACACGATGCAAATGCTCGGTCGCCGTGAGGGGGGTGGCGAGCCGCGCGCCGAGGGTGCGAGCGCCCCGCGCGCAGAGGCCGCTGCGCCGGCCAGGAAGCCCGCGGGCAAGCCTGCCGGCAAGTTCGACGATATGGAGGACGATATTCCGTTTTGAGCGCGAAGGGTGGCTTGAAAACGGCCGCTTTCGCCCTCAAATCAGGCATGTAGGAGTGCGCGCGGGTTATAATGCGCGCCGCTCGGAAACGGGCAGTTACCGGAGTGCACCAGATGCCGATATACGAGTACCGTTGCGCCGACTGTGGGTTCCAGGACGAGTTCCTGCAAAAGGTCTCGGAGTCGCCGATGACAACCTGTCCGTCGTGCGGCAAGGCGTCGTTGCGCAAGCTTCTGACGACGGCCGGCTTTCAGCTCAAGGGCACCGGCTGGTACGCGACGGATTTCAAGCACTCGGGCGCCAAACCCGTGAAGGCCGAATCGAAGTCTGATTCGAAGGTTGAATCGAAGTCCGAATCGAAGTCCGAATCGAAGTCCGAATCGAAGTCCGAATCGAAGTCCGAATCAACGTCCGATTCGAAGGTTGAATCGAAATCCGAATCGAAGGTTGCATCGAAGTCCGATTCGAAGGTTGCATCGAAGTCTGAATCGAAGTCCGACTCCGCCCCGGCCGACCGACAGGGCACTGCGCCCGCCGGGGCGACACGCTGAGCGTCGATTCAGCGACCAGCTAGCAATCGCCCGGCGGGCGGCCCTCGCGCCGGGCGTTTTTATTTTTCCGGGTTGTCCACGGATCCACGCACGTGAAAAAGTACCTCATTACCGGACTGCTCATCTGGATCCCGCTCGTCATCACGATCTGGGTGCTCCTGCTCGTGGTCGATACGCTCGACCAGACCTTGCTGCTCCTGCCCGCCGAGTGGCGCCCCGAGCAGTGGCTCGGGATGAAGGTCCGCGGCATGGGGGTCCTGCTTACGGCACTTATCGTGTTCGTGACCGGCGTGCTGGCGGCGAATTTCATCGGCCAGCGGCTGGTGAAAATCTGGGACGACGTGCTGCATCGCATTCCCTTCGTGAGCTGGGTCTACTCCGGCGTCAAGCAGGTCTCCGACACGCTGTTCTCCTCGAGCAGTGTGGCGTTCCGCAAGGCTGTGCTCGTTCAGTGGCCGCGCCCGGGGATGTGGACCATTGCATTTCTCACCGGTGTCCCGCGCGACGATGTGGCGCGCCACCTGCAAGGCGAGCACGTGAGCATCTACGTGCCGACGACGCCGAACCCGACCGGTGGCTACTTCGTGATGCTGCCGCGCACGGATGTGATCGAGCTCGAAATGAGCGTCGACACCGCCCTCAGATACATCATCTCCATGGGGGTCGTCATGCCAAACGGCGAATCTGAACGTGACGCGGAGCGCGCCTAAGGTCGGCGGCCCGCGCAAGGAACACCGCATGCGAACGCATTTTTGCGGCGCCCTGTCGGCCGCACTGATTGACGAGACCGTCACGCTTGCCGGTTGGGTCCATCGCCGTCGCGACCACGGGGGCGTCATCTTTATCGACCTGCGTGACCACCGCGGTCTGGCGCAGGTGGTCTGCGATCCCGACCGGCCCGAGGCATTCGCCGCGGCCGATCGCGCGCGCAGTGAATACGTGCTGAAAATCACGGGTCGGGTGCGCCATCGCCCGGAGGGAACCGTCAATCCGAACATGCCCTCGGGCGCGGTCGAGGTGTTGGCCCACGCGGTTGAAGTGCTCAACCCCTCGGCCACCCCGGCGTTCCAGCTCGACGACGAGAATCTGTCCGAAGGCGTGCGGCTCGAGCACCGCGTGCTCGATCTGCGGCGCGAGCCGATGCAACGCAACCTGCGCCTGCGGCACCGGGCGGCGTCGGCAGCACGGCGGTTTCTCGATGCGCAGGATTTCGTCGACATCGAAACCCCGGTGCTCTACAAGTCCACCCCCGAAGGGGCGCGCGAATTCCTCGTGCCTTCGCGGTTGCATGAGGGGCATTTTTACGCGTTGCCGCAATCGCCGCAACTGTTCAAACAGATGCTGATGATCGCGGGGTTCGACCGCTACTACCAGATCGTAAAGTGCTTTCGCGACGAAGACCTGCGCGCCGACCGCCAGCCCGAATTCACGCAGATCGACATCGAGACCTCGTTCATGGAGGAAGATGCGATCCGCGCGATGATGGAGGCGTTGGTGCGCACGATGTTCCACGACACGATCGGCGTCGATCTGCCGGATCCATTCCCCGTGCTGCGCTATGACGATGCGATGCGCGACTACGGCTCCGACAAGCCGGACCTGCGCGTGCCGTTGAAGCTCACCGAGCTGACCGAGGTCGTGAAGGACGTCGACTTCAAGGTGTTCTCGGGCCCCGCCAACGCCGCGGGCGGACGCGTCGCGGCGCTGCGGGTGCCGGGGGGCGCGACGCTGACGCGGGGCGAGATCGACGGCTACACCGAGACGGTGCGCGCGCTCGGCGCGAAGGGACTCGCGTGGATCAAAGTCAACGATCGCGCCGCCGGTGCCGCGGGATTGCAATCGCCGATCGTGAAGAATCTGCACGCCGGCGCGCTTGCAGCGATCCTCGAATGCAGTGGCGCCGAGAACGGCGACCTGCTGTTCTTCGGCGCCGATCGCGAGACGATCGTAAACGAAACCCTCGGCGTGCTGCGGCAGCGCATCGGCCACGAGCGCGGGTTGGCCGAAGCGGGCTGGCGGCCGTTGTGGGTGGTGGACTTTCCCATGTTCGAGTTCGACGAACAATCGAAGACCTGGAATGCACGCCATCATCCGTTTACCAGTCCGAAGAACGGACACGAAGCGTTCATCGAGTCGGCGCCGGCGCGTGCCTATGCCAAGGCCTACGACGTGGTGCTGAACGGCTGGGAGATCGGCGGGGGCTCGGTTCGGATACACCGCCCGGAGGTGCAGCAGCAGGTCTTCCGTGCGCTCAAGATCACGCCTGAGGACCAGCGCGCGAAGTTTGGTTTTCTCCTCGATGCGCTGCAATTCGGCGCACCGCCGCATGGCGGCATCGCCTTCGGCTTCGACCGCATGGTCGCCATGATGGTCGGCGCCGACGCGATCCGCGACGTGATCGCCTTTCCCAAGACCCAGCGCGGCCAGGATTTGCTGACGGGCGCGCCATCTCGCGTGACCGAGCAGCAATTGCGGGACCTGCACATCCGACTGCGCGATTCGACGTCGGCGGCCTGAGGTCGGCAGCGTGGGTCTGCGGTCGTGGCGCCAAGCCGTCCTCGCGCTGGTGCTCGCGATGGTCGCGGCCTGCGGTGCCGCGTCCGGGCTCGACGAGATCGCGCGCGCCGCGCTTCCGCCCGAGGCGCGCGAAACCCTCGAACGGATCGACCGCGGCGCGCCCCCCCTCTATCGCAGGGACGGCACGACGTTCCACAATCGCGAGCGGCTGCTGCCGCAGCGCGCGCGCAGCTACTATCGCGAGTACACGGTGCGCACACCGGGGCGACGCGATCGCGGCGCACGGCGAATCGTCGTTGGCGCGGGCGGCGAGCGCTACTACACCGACGACCATTACCGAAGCTTCCGGCGGATACGCGAATGACCAGAGACGCACCGCAGGGCGACCAACTCGGCGCAACACGCTCGGGCGTGTATCGCGCGATCGACGCACGCATGGCGCCCACAGCGCTCGCGGCCGGATTCGATGTCACGACGATTTCGCTGTCCCGCGTCGTGGGCAAGGACGCGTTGTTCGATCGATTCGCTGCGGCGCTCGCGTTTCCCGAATGGTTCGGTGCCAACTGGGACGCGCTCCAGGATTGCCTGAGCGACCTGTCCTGGCGCGAAGGCAGGGGCCAGCTGCTGGTGATCGACGGGTTCGAAGCGCTGCAAGCGGCGTCGCCCGACGACTGCGACGTACTGCTCGACGTGCTCGCGGAATCGGCCAACCACTGGTTGTGGCAGGAACGCCCGTTCTTTGCGGTTTTCGTCGATCCCGGGCGCGTGCTCCGGTTGCCAACATGGGACGACGAAACGGCGTGAGTCACAAGATTCCGGTCTCGGTCCTGGTGGTCATCCACACGGCGGCGCTCGACGTCCTGCTGCTCGAACGCGCGCGCCGTCCCGGGTACTGGCAATCGGTCACCGGTTCGCTGGAGACAGCCGACGAAGCGCTGGAGCACGCCGCGCGACGCGAGTTGCAGGAGGAGACCGGCCTGACGGTCGACGACGGCCGGCTGCGGCGCTGGAACGTCGTCAATACGTTTGAGATCTACGGCCACTGGCGCCATCGTTTCGCCCCCGGGACGACGCACAATACGGAGCATGTATTCAGTTTTGCGGTGCCCGAACGGACGCCGGTGGTGCTCGCGCCGCGTGAGCACGCCGCGTCGATGTGGCTGGTGTGGCGCGAGGCGGCGCAAAAATGCTTTTCCTGGTCCAACCGGGACGCAATCCAGTTGCTCGGCGCGGGCGGTGGTCTTTGATTGATCGGCAGCCCTGCGGCGTCATCGGCGCAGGTTTCGCGTTCGATCCGCAATGACACCGCAGCTTCGGGTCGCGACGCTGAACGTCCACAAGGGCCTGTCGCAGTTCAATCGGCGCATGGTGATCCACGAGCTGCGCGAAGCGCTGCGGACGCTCGATGCCGATCTGGTGTGCTTGCAGGAGGTCCAGGGGATGAACGAACGCCTGGCGCTGCGCTTCGCGGCGTGGCCCGGCGTGCCGCAGCATGAATACCTGGCGGAAGGCGGTTGGCGGCCGGTGTATGGGCGCAACGCCGTCTACGACCATGGACACCACGGCAACGCGATCCTGTCACGCTACCCGATCGTGTCGGCGGCGAACGAAGACGTTTCGAGTCACCGCTTCGAGCGGCGGGGGCTACTGCATAGCGTGGTGATGATTCCCGGCTGGCGGCGCAATCTGCATTGTCTGTGTGTTCATCTGTCGCTGCACGAGCGCGGTCGTCGCGCACAACTCGAATCGATCGCAAACCGGCTTGCCGGCCTGATCGAACGCGAACTGCCGGTGGTGATCGCCGGTGACTTCAATGACTGGCGGCACCGCGCCAGTGCGGTGCTCGAAGGCCGGCTGGGCATGCAAGAGGTCTCGGTCGCGCATCACGGTCGCGCGGCCCGCACCTTTCCGAGCATCCTGCCGATGCTGCGACTCGATCGCATCTACGTGCATGGGTTCGAGGTGCTCTCCGCGCGGGTGCATCGGGGCGCGCCCTGGGCGATGCTGTCGGATCACCTCGCCGTGAGCGCCGAGCTGAAACGCGTCTGAGGCACGGCAGGCCGCCGATCCGGTTGGCGCATCGCTGCGCCCACTCAGTGCGGCCGCCGCCCGAACATGCCCCATCCTTCCATCGACAGGACGAGCACGCCGGTCTGATTGACGGCTTCCCAGCGCGTACGCACCAGCCCGGCGTCCGGCCGGCTACGTGACAGCCGCGCCTCCAGCACCGTGCGTCGATACGACAAGGTATCGCCTGCCTTGACTGGCGCAAGCCAGCGAATGTTGTCGACGCCGGGCGAGCCCATGCTGTGCGTCCGGTTGATGTAGGTCTCGCACATCAGGCGCATGCCGATGGCGCAGCTGTGCCAACCGCTCGCGATCAGTTCGCCATAAAAGGAGTCTCGCGCGGCCACAGGATCGGTATGGAACGGCTGCGGGTCGTATTGACGTCCAAACGCGATGATCTCCTCTGCGCCAAAGGTATGGCTGCCCATCTCGACTGTTTCGCCGACCTGGAAGTCCTCCCAGAAAATTGTGGTCATGGTCGATGTGACAGAAAAAGCAAACAATGACTAATCCAACTCGACGATACCCTGTGTCCAAGGCAAGATGGTGGCGAAGATACAGCACCGGTGGACGTGCAATGGCGACTCGCGGGACTCCAGATCGTGAGGATAGAGCGCGCGGAACGCGATCTCGCGCGGTGGAGCGACCCTGAGCGACGTGCGCCGAGTGCGGGGGATGGCGTGGATCCGGCGGTAAGGCGCGCGCGTGCGCGCTGGCCCGATATCCCGGCCGTGTATGGCTGGCTTGTGCTTGATCGGCGCGGCGAGTGGCGTTTGCGCAATCCGGCCAACGGCGAATTCGAGCGCATCGGGAACGTGGCGCTGCGAGAATTCATTGCGCGCAACTACGCAGCCGAGGCGCGCGGCGCGTGGTTCTTTCAGAATGGCCCGCAGCGCGTGTATGCGCGGCTCGAATGCACGCCACTGGTGTTTCGGCGCTTCGAGGATGGTTTTCGCGATCACTGCGGGCGCGCATCCGGTGCGCTTGACGGCGCATGGCTCGATGAGCACGGTGCCCTGTTCCTTGCCGGGGCCCGGGGCGTCGGCGTGATCGACGATCGCGACCTCGGGGCCGTGTCGTCCATGCTCGAAGACCGACGCGGCGGTCCCGTCGATCCGGCGTTCGATTGGACCGCTGCGGCGCCGGGCGATGTCCGTTTGCGCCTAAGCGCGTCGCAGCACCTCGAGCTCGGGCGTGTGGTCCGCGCGGGACTCGGCGCCAGGTTCGGTTTTCAGCCCGATCCGACCGGCTGAAGCGAGGGGGGTTGCACGGCGGCGCGTCGCTGCGCGCGGGTCGCGAACGCGCGCGCAATGAGGCGATGGTATGGACGCTGTCGGGGGTACACAACGCCGCACTGCCGCGGGCCCGAATCCGGGCCCGTCTTAGCTTGACGCTCCCTCAAAAACTTCTTTATAATCCTGCCTCTTTATTCCACTGGGCGGCTGTGGACAAGGTCCGTGGCCGCCCGGTTTGTTTCTGGGACCCGAAAAACATGCCTACCGTCAATCAGTTGGTGCGCCATGGGCGCGTCGCAAAGCCGGCGAAATCGAAAGTTCCGGCACTCGCCGGGTCCCCGCAGAAGCGCGGCGTGTGTACGCGTGTATACACCACGACGCCGAAGAAGCCGAACTCGGCGCTGCGCAAGGTCGCGAAGGTGCGCCTGACGAACGGATTCGAGGTTATTGGCTACATCGGCGGCGAGGGGCACAACTTGCAGGAGCACTCGGTCGTGCTGATCCGCGGCGGGCGTGTCAAGGACTTGCCGGGCGTGCGCTACCACATTGTGCGCGGTTCGCTCGATACGCAGGGCGTGAAGGATCGCAAGCAGTCGCGTTCGAAGTATGGCGCCAAACGCGTCAAGGCGGCTTGATCACTCGGCGCCCCTGGGGCCCCATGAGGCCAATTGGCTCGCCACGACCGCTACGACATTCCAGACCGACTCCAGACACCACACACTAGACTCGAGACACCACCCCAATGCCTCGTCGCAGAGAAGTTCCGAAGCGCGAGATCCTTCCGGATCCGAAGTTTCACAACCAGGACGTTACGAAGTTCGTGAACGTGCTGATGACGCGCGGCAAAAAGGCCGTGGCCGAACGCATGATCTATGGCGCGCTCGACGTCATCAAGACGAAGTCCGGGAAGGATCCGCTCGAGGTGTTCTCGCAGGCATTGCAGAACGTGAAGCCGGTGGTCGAAGTGAAGAGCCGGCGTGTCGGCGGTGCCAACTATCAGGTTCCGGTCGAAGTTCGTCCGGTGCGGCGGATCGCGCTTGCGATGCGCTGGATCCGTGAGGCGGCGCAGAAGCGCGGCGAAAAATCGATGACGGTTCGGCTCGCCGGCGAGTTGCAGGAAGCCGCCGAGGGGCGCGGCGGCGCGATGAAGAAGCGCGAGGAAGTTCACCGCATGGCGGAGGCGAACAAGGCCTTCTCCCACTACCGATTCTGAGCACAGAGGCATGGCCGTGGCACGCAAGACGCCCATTGAGCGTTACCGCAATATCGGGATCAGTGCGCATATCGACGCAGGCAAGACGACGACCACCGAGCGCATCCTGTTTTATACGGGCGTGAATCACAAGATCGGCGAGGTGCACGACGGCGCCGCGACGATGGACTGGATGGAGCAGGAGCAGGAGCGGGGCATCACGATTACCTCCGCGGCGACGACCTGTTTTTGGAAGGGGATGGACCTCACTTACCCCGAGCATCACATCAACATCATCGATACGCCCGGGCACGTCGACTTCACGATCGAGGTCGAGCGCAGTCTGCGCGTGCTGGACGGCGCATGCATGGTGTTCTGCGCAGTGGGCGGCGTGCAGCCCCAGTCCGAGACCGTATGGCGGCAGGCCAACAAGTACCGGGTGCCGCGTCTCGCGTTCGTGAACAAGATGGACCGTGTTGGCGCCAACTTCTTCAAGGTCTTCGACCAGATGAAGGCGCGCCTGAAAACCAATCCGATTCCGATTCAGATTCCGATTGGTGCGGAGGATGGCTTTCGCGGTGTGGTCGACCTGGTCGGCATGAGCGCCATTGTCTGGGACGACGCGACGCAGGGCACCAAGTTCGATCGTATCGACATCCCGGCCGAACTCGTCGCATTGGCGAAGGAATGGCGCGAACGATTGGTCGAGACTGCCGCCGAGGCGAACGAGGAACTGATGAACAAGTACCTCGAGTCCGGCGAACTGTCGCTCGAGGAAATCAAGCAGGGCATCCGAATTCGTACGATCAATAACGAGATCGTACCGATGCTGTGTGGTTCGGCGTTCAAGAACAAGGGCGTGCAGGCGATGCTCGATGCGGTGATCGACTATTTGCCCTCGCCGATCGACATTCCGCCGGTCAAGGGTGCCAAGGAAAACGGCGAGCCCGACCTGCGCAAGGCCGGTGACGATGAGCCGTTTTCCGGTCTTGCCTTCAAGATCATGACCGATCCCTACGTCGGACAGCTCGCATTCGTCCGTGTGTACTCCGGCGTGCTCAAATCCGGGGACACGGTCTACAACCCGGTGCGCGCGCGCAAGGAGCGTATCGGCCGACTGCTGCAGATGCACGCCAACGAGCGTGCGGAGATCAAGGAAGTGCACGCCGGCGACATCGCGGCCGCGGTGGGGCTCAAAGACGTGTCGACTGGCGAGACGCTGTGCGACGTCGGCAAGGTCATCACGCTGGAACGGATGGAATTTCCCGATCCCGTGATCTCGCAGGCGGTTGAGCCGCGGACGAAGGCCGACCAGGAGAAGATGGGGGTTGCGCTCGGGCGCCTCGCGCAAGAGGACCCGTCGTTCCGCGTGCGCACGGACGACGAATCGGGTCAGACGATCATCTCCGGCATGGGCGAGCTGCATCTCGAGATCCTGGTCGATCGCATGCGACGCGAATTCGGCGTCGAGGCGAGCGTCGGCAAGCCGCAGGTCGCGTATCGCGAGACGTTCCGCAAGCAGATCGAATCGGAAGGCAAGTTCGTCAAACAGTCGGGCGGCCGCGGCCAATATGGCCACGTGTGGCTGAAGCTCGAGCCGAACCCGCCGGGAAAGGGCATCGAATTCGTCGACGCGATCAAGGGCGGTTCGGTGCCGCGCGAATATATCCCTGCGGTGCAGAAGGGGATCGACGAGGCGGTTCGCGACGGTGTGCTCGCGGGGTATCCGGTCGTCGATGTGAAGGTCACCCTGTTTGATGGCTCGTACCACGAGGTCGACTCGAACGAAAACGCGTTCAAGATGGCGGCGATCTTCGGGTTCAAGGACGGGATGCGCGCGGCCAGCCCCGTGCTGCTGGAGCCGGTGATGGCGGTTGAGGTCGAGACCCCCGAGGAGAAGATGGGCGACGTGATGGGCGATCTGTCGGCACGCCGGGGCCTGATCCAGGGTATGGAGGATCTGCTCGCCGGGAAGGCGATCAAGGCGGAAGTGCCGCTCGGCGAAATGTTCGGTTATTCGACGACCTTGCGCTCGCTGACACAGGGTCGCGCGACGTACACGATGGAATTCAAACACTACGCCGAGGCGCCGAAGAGCGTTGCCGAGGCGGTCATCAGCGCCAAGAAGTAATAAGACAAGATCAGGGAACACAGAGGTCAGTCATGGCAAAGAGCAAATTTGAGCGTACGAAGCCGCACGTGAACGTGGGGACGATTGGGCACGTGGACCATGGCAAGACGACGCTGACGGCGGCGATCACGCACATCATGGCGAAGAAGTTTGGTGGCGAGGCGAGGAGCTACGCCCAGATTGACTCGGCGCCGGAAGAAAAAGCGCGCGGGATCACGATCAACACCGCGCACGTGGAATACGAGACCGAGAAGCGCCACTACGCGCACGTCGACTGTCCGGGGCACGCGGACTACGTGAAGAACATGATCACGGGCGCGGCGCAGATGGACGGGGCGATCTTGGTGGTTTCGGCCGCCGATGGGCCGATGCCGCAAACGCGCGAGCACATCTTGCTTGCGCGCCAGGTGGGGGTTCCGTTCATCGTGGCCTACCTGAACAAGGCCGACCAGGTTGACGACAAGGAGTTGCTGGAGTTGGTGGAAATCGAGGTGCGCGAGCTGCTCTCGAAGTACGACTTTCCCGGGGACGACACGCCGGTGGTGATCGGCTCGGCGCTCAAGGCGCTCGAGGGCGATCAGAGCGAGATGGGCGAGCCCTCGATCTTCAAGCTGGCCGATGCGCTGGATACGTACATTCCGACCCCGGAGCGGGCGATCGACAGGCCGTTTCTGATGCCGGTGGAGGACGTGTTCTCGATCTCGGGGCGCGGCACGGTGGTCACGGGGCGGGTGGATCGGGGCGTGGTCAAGGTGGGCGACGAGATTGAGATCGTGGGGCTGAAGGCGACGGTGAAGACCGTGTGCACGGGCGTGGAGATGTTCAGGAAGCTCCTGGACCAGGGTCAGGCGGGCGACAACGTAGGGGTGCTGCTACGGGGCACCAAGCGCGAGGAGGTCGAGCGCGGCCAGGTGTTGGCCAAACCGGGCTCGATCACGCCGCACACGAAGTTCTCGGCCGAGGTGTACGTGCTCTCGAAGGAAGAGGGGGGGCGGCACACGCCGTTCTTCAACGGCTACCGGCCGCAGTTTTATTTCAGGACGACGGACGTGACGGGCTCGGTCGAGCTGCCCGCGGGCACCGAGATGGTGATGCCGGGGGACAACATTGCGATGTCGGTGGCGCTGATCGCGCCGATCGCGATGGAAGAGGGGCTGCGCTTTGCGATTCGCGAGGGCGGGCGCACGGTGGGCGCCGGTGTCGTCGCCAAGGTCATCGAGTAACTGAATATCGGATTCGCCGCGTCGTAACTGGGCCGGCGAACACGCGCAAAGACAAGCCAAGACGATAACGAGAAGGACCATGCAGAGCCAGAGAATTCGAATCCGACTGAAGGCCTTCGACTACCGCCTGATTGACCAGTCGGCACTCGAGATCGTCGATACGGCGAAGCGCACCGGCGCCGTGGTGCGCGGGCCTGTGCCGTTGCCGACGCGCAAGCAGCGTTTTGATCTTTTGCGCTCGCCGCACGTGGACAAGGCATCACGCGATCAGTTGGAAATCCGTACGCACCTGCGGCTGATGGACATCATCAACCCGACCGACAAGACGGTGGACGCGCTGATGAAGCTTGATCTTCCGGCGGGCGTCGACGTCGAGATCAAGGTCAAGTAACACAATTTTCTGCGCCGGCGCCTTTTAAGTCGGCGCGCAGGGCCCCGGGATGCCTGGGGCGTGACGAAACAAAGTCGGCCAATTGCAGCCGGCGCCTCAGTGTGAGGTGAACAATATGACGATTGGACTTGTTGGCCGCAAGGTCGGCATGACGCGCATCTTTACCGACGACGGCGATTCGCTGCCGGTGACGGTGCTCGACGTGTCCGACAATCGGATCACGCAGATCAAGACTCCGCAGCACGACGGCTATGCCGCCGTGCAGGTTGCATTTGGCAAGCGCCGAGCGAGCCGGGTACGTAAACCCCTGGCGGGCCATCTGGCCAAGGCGGGCGTGGAGGCCGGTCATACGCTGCGCGAATTCCGTGCCAAGTCGGAAGACCTGGCCGAACTCAAGGTTGGCGGCAAGATTGGCGTCGAGATCTTCAAGGTGGGCCAGAAGGTCGATGTCGCGGGCGTGTCCAAGGGCAAGGGCTTTGCCGGCGTCATGAAACGCCACAATTTCTCCGGCGGGCGCGCGAGCCACGGCAACTCGCTTTCACACCGTGCGGCGGGATCGACGGGACAGAACCAGGACCCCGGCCGCGTGTTTCCTGGCAAACGCATGGCGGGGCACCTCGGTGACGTTCGCCGTTCGGTGCAGAACCTCGTGGTCGTGCGCATCGACGCGGCGCGTCAACTGCTGTTGGTGCGGGGCGCAGTGCCCGGTGGAAGCAACGGCGACGTGATCGTGCGCGCTGCGGCAAAGGGCTAGGGCGCGCCATGGATCTCAAACTGATCAACGATAGCGGTGCTGCGGGTACCTTCAATGCGCCGGACAGCGTGTTCGCGCGGGCCGTGAACACGCCGCTTGTGCACCAGTTGGTGATCGCCTACCAGGCCAATGCCCGCAGCGGCACGCGCAAGCAAAAGGAGCGCAGCGACGTGGCAAAGTCCACGCGCAAGCCCTGGCGCCAAAAAGGCACCGGACGCGCACGCGCCGGACGTGCTTCGAGTCCGCTGTGGCGCGGTGGTGGCAAGATTTTTGGATCGAGCCCGGACGAGAACTTCTCGCAAAAATTGAATCGCAAGATGTACCGGGCGGGAATGCGATCGATCCTGTCGCAACTCGCGAAGGACGACCGCATCCGGGTTGTGGACGAGTTTCGAATCGATGCGCCGAAGACGAAGCAACTCGCGCAGAAAATAAAGTCGATGGGTTTCGAGCAGGTGCTGGTGATCACCGACGAAGTGGATGACAACCTGATGCTGTCGGCGCGTAATCTGCCGAATGTGGCAGTCATCGCGGCGCGACACGCCAACCCGGTTGCACTGGTGCGCTACCCCAGCATCCTGCTGACGCGCGCCGCGGTCGCGCGGCTCGAGGAGATGCTGGTATGACGGCGACGAAAAAATACGCCGATGAGCAGCTCATGAAGGTGGTGCTGGCGCCGGTGGTATCTGAAAAAAGCACGATGATCGGCGACAAGGCCAATCAGGTCGTGTTTCGCGTGTCCGATGCGGCGACCAAGCCTGAGATCAAGGCGGCCGTCGAGTTGCTGTTCAAGGTCAAGGTGGCGGCGGTCAACGTGACCAACGTCAAGGGAAAAAAGAAGCGCTTCGGGCGCAGCATGGGCCGCCGGCGCAATTGGCGCAAGGCATACATCTGCCTCGCGCCGGGCCAGGAAATCAATTTCGCATCGTTGGACTAATGGGTGTCGGTGGGCCCTTGCGAGAACCCATCGTTTGAAAAGGCCGAGTTCGTATGCCGTTGATTAAAGTCAAGCCAACCTCACCCGGGCGCCGCGCCCTGGTGAAGGTCGTCAATCCCGACCTCCACAAGGGGCGGCCGTACGCACCGCTGGTCGTGCATCAGAAAAAGACCGATGGGCGTAACAATGCCGGACGCATCACGATGCGTCACAAGGGCGGTCAGCAAAAGCAGCACTACCGCCTGGTGGATTTCAAGCGCAATAAGGATGGTGTCCCGGCGCGCGTGGAGCGCCTGGAGTACGACCCGAACCGCAGCGCGAACCTCGCCTTGCTGCTGTATGCCGATGGTGAGCGGCGCTATGTCGTTGCGCCGCGCGGCGTCGGCGCGGGTGCCGACTTGATGTCGGGGGTGGAGGCACCGATCAAGGCCGGCAATGCCATGCCGTTGCGCAACATTCCGGTTGGCACGACCATTCATTGCATCGAGATGATGCCCGGCAAGGGTGCGCAGATTGCGCGCTCGGCTGGCGCGAGCGCCCAGTTGCTCGCGCGCGAAGGGTCCTACGCGCAGCTGCGGCTACGCTCGGGGGAGATCCGCAAGGTGCACGTTGAGTGCCGTGCGACGATCGGCGAGGTCGGCAACGAGGAACACAATCTGGAGTCGATCGGCAAGGCTGGGCGCAAGCGCTGGCGCGGCGTGCGGCCGACGGTGCGCGGCGTCGCGATGAATCCGATCGATCACCCGCATGGCGGGGGCGAAGGGCGCACGGCGTCCGGGGGTCCTCCCGTATCGCCATGGGGTGTGCAGACCAAGGGACTCAAGACGCGCCGCAACAAGCGGACCCAAAACATGATCGTGCGCGCGCGTCGTCGCGGCCGCGCGGCTCGTAAATCGTAACCACGCGGGGCGCAACCATGGCTCGATCAATCAAAAAGGGTCCCTTCGTGGACCTCCACCTGCTCAAGAAAGTGAGCACGGCGCGCGATAAGAACGACAAGCGACCGATCAAGACGTGGTCGCGCCGTTCGACGATCGTGCCGGATTTTATCGGGCTGACGCTCGCGGTTCACAACGGCAAGCAGCACATCCCCGTGTACGTGACCGAGAACATGGTGGGCCACAAACTGGGCGAGTTTGCGCTGACGCGCGCGTTCAAAGGTCACTCGTCCGGGAAAAAGACGGCCGCCGTTCCCGCCGGACCGAGGAAGTAAGGAGTGCACATGGAAACTCAAGCGATACATCGCGGGGCGCATATGTCGGCACAGAAAGGGCGGCTTGTTGCCGACCAGATCCGAGGCAAACCGGTCGACAAGGCGCTCAACATCCTTGCGTTCTCGCCCAAGAAAGGCGCTACGCTCATCAAGAAGGTGCTCGAGTCGGCGATCGCGAACGCGGAGCACAACGACGGCGCCGACATCGATACGCTGAGCGTAAAGCGGATTCACGTCGAGCGCGGTGCGTTCCTCAAGCGCTTTCAAGCGCGTGCGAAGGGACGTGGTAGCCGGATCCTAAAACATACCTGCCACATATACGTCACTGTGGGCGATTGAAGGAGCACCTATGGGACAGAAGATCAACCCGATCGGTTTTCGACTAGCGGTCAATCGCGCATGGACCTCGCGCTGGTATGCGAACAGCCGCGACTTCAAGCCCATGCTGGCCGAAGACATCAAGGTGCGGTCGTTCCTGAAGAAGAAGCTTTCGCACGCTTCGGTCAGCCGCATCCTCATTGAGCGCCCGGCGAAGGACGCGCGCATCACAATTTTCTCAGCTCGCCCTGGCGTCGTGATCGGCAAGAAAGGCGAGGAGATCGAATCGCTCAAAGCGCAGCTGCGTCGGCTCATGGGCGTGAGCCATGTGCACGTCAACATCGAGGAAGTGCGTAAACCCGAAACCGACGCCCAGCTCATCGCGGACTCGATCGCACAGCAACTCGAGAAGCGAATCATGTTTCGCCGTGCGATGAAGCGCGCGCTGCAAAATGCCGTGCGTCTCGGCGCGCTGGGCGTGAAGATCATGAGTTCCGGCCGTCTGAACGGACATGAAATTGCGCGTCGTGAGTGGTACCGCGAGGGCCGCGTGCCGTTGCATACCTTGCGCGCCGACATTGACTACGGATTCAGCGAGGCCAAGACCACCTACGGGGTGATTGGCGTCAAGGTATGGGTCTACAAAGGCGAGGTTGCGCCGCGCGCCGAGGTGCAGGCGCCCGCGTCTTACGAGCCGATGCCGCTGCCGGAGGCGCCTGCGCCGACCAAGCGTGCCAAGAAGCCCGCGCCGAGGCCCGGTGCGAAACGCGCGAGCACGAGCAAGGAACAACAGCCGGCCGGTGAGGGCGCGAAGAAGCCCGCGACGCGCCGGACCCCGCGCAAGGCCGCCAGCGGGGAGGCGGGGGCGGCTGCCAAGCCCAAGACGGCCGCCAAGCCGAAAACCACGGTCAAGCGCACCCGCAAAGTCGTCAAGGACGAGGGCGGTGCCGAGGGCGGAAAGAAGGAGTAAGCGATGCTGCAACCTGCACGCATGAAGTACCGCAAGCAGCACAAGGGACGCAATACCGGGGTCGCGACGCGCGGCAACAAGGTGTCTTTCGGCGAGTATGGCCTCAAGGCGCTTACGCGCGGGCGGATCACCGCGCGCCAGGTCGAGGCTGCGCGGCGCGCGATGACGCGCCACATCAAGCGTGGCGGACGAATCTGGATTCGCATTTTTCCCGACAAGCCGATTTCGCAGAAGCCCGCCGAGGTGCGGATGGGCAAAGGCAAGGGCAACGTGGAATATTTTGTGTCGGAGATTCAGCCGGGCAAGGTGCTCTACGAGATGGACGGTGTCACCGAGGCGCTCGCCCGCGAAGCGTTCGCGCTTGCCTCGGCGAAACTCCCGTTCCGTACCGCGTTCGTGCAGCGCATGCTGGGGTAAGCGATGAAAACCAGTGAAATTCGTGCCAAGAACGATGACGAATTGCGCAAGGAACTGCGTGACTTGCTCAAGGCGCAGTTCGGTCTGCGCATGCAGGTCGCCACGCAGCAATTGACCAACACCAGTCAGATCAAGAAGGTGCGCCGCGACATCGCGCGCGTGCACACCGTGATGAAGGAGAGGCCGTCCAAATGAGCGCCGTGCAAGAGGCTGCAGCCCCCGTCAGGAAGCCGCGTACGCACGTCGGCCGGGTGGTGAGTGACAAGATGCAGAAAACGATCACGGTGCTGGTTGAGCGCCGGGTCAAGCACCCGATCCTCGGCAAGTTCATGATGCGCTCGAAAAAGTACCACGCGCACAGTGAGTCGCCGGAGGTCAAGGCAGGGGATTGGGTCGAGATCGTGGAGACCCGGCCGCTGTCCAAGACCAAGGCCTGGCGGGTGACACGGCTGGTATCCAAGGCAAAGAGCGTTTGATGGTTCTGTGGCGGAATTCGCTTGCCCGGTGGCAGAACAGTTAGTTAAAATGTAAAGCTTTCCACGCGGGGCATTTTTTGCCGCGCGCATTTCCCGGACGGGATCCAAAACTGGTCGCGTCGGGACGGTTCAAGCCCGGTTTGTCACTCGATGACCGGGGCCGTTGGGCCGGACCTGAACGCGGACGAAGTTGGACGGAGATTGAACCATGATTCAGATGCAGTCCATTTTGGACGTTGCGGATAACACCGGCGCACGCGCTGTGATGTGCATCAAGGTGCTGGGCGGCTCGAAGCGCCGCTATGCGGGGATTGGCGACATCATCAAGGTGAGCATCAAGGACGCGGCGCCGCGCGGGCGTGTCAAGAAGGGTGAGATCTATCATGCCGTCGTGGTTCGCACAGCCAAGGGCGTGCGGCGCGGCGACGGTTCGCTGGTGCGCTTCGATTCCAATGCGGCGGTGCTGCTCACGGCCAAGTTCGAGCCGATCGGGACCCGGATCTTCGGCCCGGTGACGCGTGAACTGCGCACCGAGCGCTTCATGAAGATCGTCTCGCTCGCCCCCGAAGTGCTTTAGGTACCGAGGACTCAAGGAAAACCGTCATGCAGCGTATCCGCAAAGGCGACGAAGTGATCGTGATCGCCGGGCGCGACAAGGGCAAGCGCGGTACCGTGCTGCGCCGAGTCAATGAGCAACGTCTGGTCGTCGAAGGCGTCAACCGCGTGAAGCGTCATGTGCGCCCGAATCCGATGAAGGGCGTTACGGGCGGCATCGTCGACAAGGACATGCCGATCCACGTATCCAACCTCGCGCTGTTCAACCCCGCGACCCAGAAAGGCGATCGGATCGGCTTCAAGGCGCTCGCCGACGGACGTAAGGTCAGGATGTTCAAGTCCAACGGCGAACAGGTCGACGCGTGAGGGCATGATGATGGCGAAAGCGACCCCATCTTCGAAGGCGGATTCCGGCAAGAGCGCGAAGCCGGCGAAGTCAGAGAAATCAACGAAATCAGCGAAGCCGGCGAAGTCGACGCAGCCCGCGATTGCCACGGAGGACGCGGGCCCGTTGCCGGCGGCGCGTCTGCACCAGTTCTATCGCGAAAAAGTCGTGCCGGATCTGATGCAGAAGTTCGGCTACAAGTCGGTCATGCAGGTGCCGCGGCTGCGCAAGATCACGCTCAACATGGGCGTTGGCGAGGCAACCACGGACAAGAAGATCCTGGACAATGCGCTGGTTGACATGACGCGGATCGCGGGCCAGAAACCCGTCGCGACCAACGCGCGCAAGTCGATCGCCGCGTTCAAGGTGCGCGCCGGCTTTCCGGTTGGCTGCATGGTGACGTTGCGCGGTTCGCGGATGTACGAATTTCTCGATCGCCTGGTCAACATCTCGATCCCGCGAATCCGCGACTTCCGGGGCGTGTCGAGCCGCGCTTTCGACGGGCGGGGAAACTACAGCCTGGGCGTGAAGGAGCAGATCATCTTTCCCGAAATCGACTACGACAAGATCGACGCGATTCGGGGCCTCAATATCAGCATCACTACCACGGCGAAGACGGACGATGAGGCGCGCGCGCTCCTCGCCGCGTTCCGCTTTCCGTTCAGACCCTGAGGACCATATGGCGAGACTCTCAGTTACGAATCGCGAAAAGAAGCGCCGCAAGACCGTCGAAAAGTTCAAGCTGAAGCGGACCGCGCTTTTTGCGGTTATGCATGACGCCAACCGCAGCGACGAAGAGAAGGACGCGGCACGCGAGAAGCTGCAGAAGCTGCCGCGCGACGCGTCACCGTCGCGCCTGCGCAACCGCTGCGCGTTGACCGGGCGTCCACGCGGCGTCTATCGAAAATTCGGCCTCGGGCGCAACAAGCTGCGCGAGCTCGCGATGCGCGGTGAGGTGCCGGGCATCGTCAAGGCGAGCTGGTGAGGAGGCGCGTATGAGCATGAGCGATCCTGTTGCCGACATGCTGACCCGGATTCGCAATGGGCAGATGATCGGACACGTGGAAGTTGTGATGCCCGGTTCCCAGTTCAAGGCGTCGATTGCGCAGGTCCTGAAGGAAGAGGGTTATATCGAGGACTATGCGGTGCGCGATCGCGAGGGGAAGGCGGAGCTGTCAATCGGCCTCAAATACTATGCAGGCAAACCGGTCATCGAGCGCCTTGAGCGGGTTTCCAAGCCCGGACTTCGCGTCTACAAGGGCCGCGACGATATCCCGCGGATCATGAATGGCCTCGGGGTGGCGATTCTATCCACCTCGCAGGGTGTCATGACCGACCGTCGCGCACGCGCGACCGGGGTCGGCGGCGAACTGCTTTGCATCGTGGCGTAGGGAGCGACCGATGTCCCGCATTGCGAACAATCCCATCCCCATTCCCAAGGGCGTCGAGGTGACGTTGAGTGGCACCGCCATCTCGGTGAAGGGCCCGCTCGGCACCATCGCACGACCGATGGACGCGAACGTTTCGATTGAACGAAACGGCGAGCAGTTGCTGTGCAAGGCGGCCGGAAAATCGCGCCACGCGACCTCGATGTCGGGCACCATGCGTGCGCTGGTATTCAACATGGTCCGCGGCGTGAGCACGGGATTCGAGAAAAAGCTCGCGCTGGTGGGTGTTGGTTACCGGGCGCAGGCACAGGGCGACAAGCTGAACTTGTCGCTCGGCTTTTCGCATCCGGTCTCGCACACGATGCCCAAGGGCGTCAAGGTCGTGACGCCGACCCAGACCGAGATCGTGATTACGGGAATCGACCGCCAGCAGGTCGGACAGGTTGCTGCCGAGGTGCGTGCTTACCGGTCTCCCGAACCCTATAAGGGCAAGGGCGTGCGCTACACCGACGAAATTGTGGTCTTGAAAGAGACCAAGAAGAAGTAACGGAGCCAAGGCCATGGTGGAAAAAGGACAGGCGCGGTTGCGCCGCGCGCGCAAGACCCGGCTCAAGTTGCGTGAGATCGAGGCCGTTCGCTTGACCGTGTATCGCACGAACAGCCATATCTACGCGCAAATCATCGCGCCCGGCGGCGACCAGGTCCTCGCGAGCGCGTCGACGCTGGAAAAGGAAGTGCGCGGTCAGATTGCGAACGGTGGAAACGTGAAGGCGGCAGAGGTGGTGGGGCAGCGCATCGCGGAAAAGGCCAAGCGTGCGGGTCTCGAGTCGGTCTCGTTCGACCGCTCGGGCTACCGCTACCATGGTCGTGTGAAGGCACTTGCCGAGGCCGCGCGGGCCGGCGGACTCAAGTTCTAGGCCAGAGGAACGGACGATGGCGAAGATTAAGCCCAGGATGCAGACGAGCGACGACCGCGGCGACGGGTTGCGCGAAAAAATGGTGGCGATCAATCGTGTGACCAAGGTGGTGAAGGGCGGGCGCGTGCTCGGCTTTGCCGCGCTGACCGTGGTGGGTGACGGCGATGGGCGCATTGGCATGGGCAAGGGCAAGGCGCGCGAAGTGCCGGTCGCCGTGCAGAAGGCCATGGAAGAGGCGCGGCGCAAGCTGTTCAAGGTGAGCCTGAAAAACGGCTCGCTGCAGCACGCGGTCGTCGGCCGTCATGGTGCAGCCCACGTCGTGATGCAGCCGGCCTCCGAGGGCACCGGCATCATCGCGGGCGGACCGATGCGCGCGGTGTTCGAGGTGATGGGGGTTACGAACATCCTTGCCAAGTGCTTTGGGTCGGCCAACCCGTACAACGTCGTGCGCGCGACCCTGAACGGGCTGCAGTCGATGAATACGCCCGCCGAAATCGCGGCCAAGCGCGGCAAGAAAATTGAAGACATTCTTGCCTGAGATGCGCCATGACTGACACGAACACGAACGGCACGCTGCGGGTGACCCTGGTGAAGGGACTCGCCGGGACCCGAGCGACACATCGCGCCACGGTCCGCGGTCTGGGCCTGCGCCGGTTGAACCATACGGTCGAGCTCGCCGACTCACCGGCGGTACGGGGAATGATCAATCGCGTGAACTACCTTCTCAGAGTGGAAGGCTGAACCAGAGGAAGAACATGGCCACGATGCGTCTCAACACCATCAAGCCAGGACCCGGTTCGCGTACCGCGCGCCGTCGCGTGGCGCGCGGCATCGGTTCGGGATTGGGCAAGACCGCGGGCCGCGGGCACAAGGGACAGCGTGCTCGGTCGGGGGGCTATCACAAGGTCGGCTTCGAGGGCGGCCAGATGCCGCTGCAGCGGCGCCTGCCGAAGCGTGGCTTCACCTCCCTGACGCGAGATCTGACGGCCGAGGTGCGTACGAGTGAACTCGAGCACATGAAGGCGAGCGAGATTGATCTGGCAACGCTGAAATCGGAGCGCGTGATCGCGCGCCGCGTGTTGAGCGCGAAAGTGATTCTCTCGGGCAAGCTCTCGCGCAAGTTGACGCTCAAGGGTGTACAGGTGTCGAAAGGCGCGCGTGCGGCGATCGAAGCCGCGGGCGGGACCATCGAGGCGCCGGTACCGGTACCGGCGGCCGATTAAGGTCGCGCGAAGGACGATCCTTGGCTACCAGACTCCCTAGCGCAGGCAGCGGCGCCCGGTACGGCGATCTCAAACGCCGGCTGCTCTTCCTGCTCGGCGCGCTGGTGGTTTACCGCATCGGGGCGCATATTCCCGTGCCCGGAATCGACCCGGCCGTGCTCGCCGATCTGTTCAAGGACCAGCAAGGCGGACTGCTCGGCATGTTCAACATGTTCTCGGGCGGCGCGCTGCGGCGCTTCACGATCCTTGCCTTGGGAATCATGCCGTACATCTCGGCCTCGATCATCATGCAGTTGATGTCCTCGGTTTCGCCGAAGCTCGAGGCGCTGAAGAAAGAGGGTGAGGCGGGGCGGCGCAAGATTACCCAGTACACGCGCTATGGCACCGTGTTCCTCGCACTCTTTCAGGCTACCGGTATCTCGATTGCGCTCGAGTCGCAGCCCGGCCTGGTGCTGGAGCCCGGCCTGATGTTCCGTATCACGACGATCACGACGCTCGTCACCGGCACCATGTTCATCATGTGGCTCGGCGAGCAGATCACCGAGCGCGGACTGGGCAATGGGATTTCGATCATTATTTTCGCGGGCATTGCGGCGGGTTTGCCCAGTGCGATCGCCGGCACGCTCGAACTGGTCCGCACCGGCGCGATGCACCCGCTGACGGCGCTGTTCATTGGCATCGCCGTATTGATGGTGACGGCATTCGTCTGCTTCGTCGAACGTGGCCAGCGCAGAATCCTCGTCAACTACGCCAAGCGCCAGGTCGGCAACAAGGTCTATGGCGGGCAGAGTTCGCACCTGCCGTTCAAGCTCAACATGGCGGGCGTGATTCCCCCGATCTTTGCGAGCTCCCTGATCCTGTTTCCGGCGACGCTGCTCGGTTGGTTTAGCTCGGCCGAAGGCATGCTCTGGCTGCGCGACATTTCGTCGACGCTCACGCCGGGACAGCCGATCTACGTACTGATGTACGCAGGACTGATCATTTTCTTCTGCTTTTTCTACACCGCGCTGCAGTACAACCCGAAAGAGACCGCGGACAACCTGAAGAAATCAGGTGCCTTCGTCCCCGGTATCCGTCCGGGTGACCAGACGGCGAAGTACCTGGAGCGGATACTGACCCGGCTGACGTTGGCTGGCGCGATCTACGTCGCACTGGTGTGCCTGATGCCGGAATTCCTTATCCTGCGCTGGAACGTGCCGTTCTATTTCGGCGGCACGTCGCTGCTCATCATTGTCGTCGTGACCATGGACTTCATGTCGCAGGTGCAGGCCTACGTCATGTCGCATCAATACGAGAGTCTGTTGAAGAAGTCGAATTTCCGCGGCGGTGGTCTGCCGGCGCGATAGATCGGCCGCGCGAACACATCGTGTTTCGCGTGAATTAGACGAGGGCGAGAACCATGAAAGTGATGGCTTCGGTAAAGAAACTGTGTCGCAAGTGCAAGATCGTGCGCCGCAATCGGGTCGTGCGCGTGCTGTGCAGCAATCCACGCCACAAGCAGCGCCAGGGCTAGGCGGATGACGCGCATTGCGTTTTAACGCTTTGATCACAAAGTAGTTTTGGGTTAAACTTTCAGGTTTTCCGCATTCGCGCGGAAGGGGCTAGGCAGATGGCACGAATCGCAGGTATCAACATCCCGAACCACCAGCAGGCGAGCGTCGCGCTGACCTCGATCTATGGCATCGGCCGGACCCGCGCGCAGGTGATCTGCGCCTCAGCCGGCGTCGAGTCAACGCGCAAGATCAAGGACCTCACCGACGCCGAACTCGATCGGCTGCGGGAATCCGTTGGGCGCGTTTCTGTCGAAGGCGATCTGCGCCGCGAGGTGTCGATGTCGATCAAGCGGCTCATGGATCTGGGCTGCTACCGTGGCTCGCGCCACCGCAAGGGACTGCCCGCACGTGGTCAGCGTACGCGTACGAATGCGCGCACGCGCAAGGGGCCACGCAAAGCGGCGATTGCCAACAAGGCGACGCCGTCGAAGGGCTAAACGTCTAGACGGATTACGCGGCGTGCAGCGCACGCGTCCCGGCGACGAACGAACGCAGGCACCAAGGAACCAAGGAACGTAACGAAGGAAACGCATGGCTACGAGGAATCCGTCTCAGCAGCAAAAAGCACAGCAGTCTGCGGCGCGTATGCGCAAGAAGGTGAAGAAGAACGTCTCCGATGGCATCGCGCACGTGCGGGCGTCGTTCAACAACACCATCGTGACGATTACCGATCGCCAGGGCAATGCGCTGGCATGGGCGACGTCGGGCAATGCAGGCTTCAAGGGTTCGCGCAAGTCGACCCCATTTGCTGCGCAGGTTGCAGCCGAGCGCGCGGGCCGTGTGGCGCAGGAGTATGGCGTCAAGAACATCGAGGTACGCGTCAAGGGCCCAGGTCCCGGGCGCGATTCCGCCGTGCGCGCCCTGAACGCGATCGGCCTCAAGATTTCAAGCATTTCGGACGTGACGCCGATCCCGCACAACGGATGCCGTCCGCCGAAGCGGCGCCGCGTCTAGAGCGGCTAAGGAGAATTCATGGCGAGAAACCTCGACCCCAAGTGCCGTCAGTGTCGACGTGAAGGCGAGAAGCTCTTTCTGAAGGGCGAAAAGTGCTTCACCGACAAATGCGCGATCGAGCGTCGCAGCTACGCGCCCGGCCAGCACGGTCAGCGTAGCGGCATGCGCCTGTCGGATTACGGCAAGCAGTTGCGCGAGAAGCAGAAGATGCGCCGCACCTATGGCGTGCTCGAGCGCCAATTCCGCAAGACGTACGCGGACGCCTCGCGCACCAAGGGCGTGACGGGCGAGCGGTTGCTGCAATTGCTCGAATCGCGCCTCGACAACGTCACCTACCGCATGGGATTCGGCGCCTCGCGCAGCGAGGCCCGCCAGGTCGTGCGCCATAACGCCATCCGGGTCAACGGCCGGCGCGTGAACATCCCGTCGTTCCAGGTTCGGCCCGGGGACGTCATCGAGGTTGCCGACGGCGCCAAGGCGCAGTTGCGGATCAAGGCGGCCGTTGAGGCCGTCGAGTCGCGCGGCGTGCCCGAATGGCTCGAACTCGACGCCAAGGCGATGAAAGGCACCTTTAAGGCGCTGCCCGCGCGGAGCGAATTGCCCCCGACGATCAACGAGAGTCTTGTCATTGAGCTTTACTCCAAGTAACCCGGGCGCCGCCCCGCTCCCACTAGGACCCAGGACATTGAACATGCTGCAGACCGGATTTCTCAAACCGCGCATCGTCGATGTGCAGAACCTCTCCCCCAACCACGCGAAGGTGACGATGGAGCCCTTCGAGCGTGGGTATGGCCATACGCTCGGCAATGCGCTGCGCCGCGTGCTGCTGTCCTCGATGCCGGGCTACGCACCGACCGAAGTGCAGATCGCGGGTGTGGTGCACGAATACTCGACACTCGACGGCGTGCGCGAAGACGTCGTCGACATCCTGCTCAATCTGAAGGGCGTGGTGTTTCGCCTGCACAACCGCCAGGAGGCGATTCTGACCCTGAAGAAAGAGGGTGAGGGTCCCGTGACGGCGCGCGACATCGAAGCCGCACACGATGTGGAAGTGGTCAATCCGGACCATCTCATCGCCGATCTGGCCGTTGGCGGCAAGCTCGAGGTTCAGATCAAGGTCGAGGCCGGCCGCGGCTACGTGCCCGGCAACATGCGCTACCTGCCCGAGGAAACGAAAGGCATCGGCCGCGTCGTTCTCGACGCCTCGTTCAGCCCGGTGAGCCGGGTCTCTTACGCGGTGGAGTCAGCGCGTGTCGAGCAGCGTACCGACCTCGACAAGCTGGTCGTGGACATCGAGACGAATGGCGCGATCGAGCCCGAAGAAGCGATTCGCCATGCCGCGCGCATTCTAGTCGACCAGCTGTCGGTATTTGCGCAGCTCGAGGGCACCGCGCTCCCGCCCGAGCCGCAGAAATCGCCCCAGATCGACCCGATCCTGCTGCGCCCGGTGGACGATCTCGAGCTCACGGTGCGCTCGGCGAATTGCCTGAAGGCCGAGAACATCTACTACATCGGTGATCTGATCCAGAGAACCGAAACGGAACTCCTCAAGACACCGAATCTCGGGCGCAAGTCACTGAACGAGATCAAGGAAGTGCTCGCCTCGCGCGGTCTGACGCTCGGGATGAAGCTCGAAAACTGGCCTCCGGCAGGGCTGGAGCATCACCGTACCTAACTCTGAGGAATCGCCATGCGTCACGGCCACGGACTGCGCAAGCTCAATCGAACCTCGAGCCATCGGCTCGCGATGCTGCGCAACATGACCAACTCGCTGCTGCGCCATGAGCGCATCTCGACCACGCTGCCGAAAGCGAAGACGCTGCGCCGCGTCTTCGAGCCGATTATTACGCTCGGCAAGAAGCCCTCGCTCGCAAATCGGCGCCTCGCGTTCGATCGTCTGCGCGACCGTGAGATGGTGAGCAAACTGTTCGACGAACTCGGCCCGCGTTTCGCGAAGCGCAATGGCGGCTACCTGCGGATCCTGAAGAGCGGTTTTCGCAAAGGCGACAACGCCCCAATGGCGCTGATCATGCTGACCGAACTCGCCGAGGCGGACGCCGCCAAGGAGATGCAGAAGGCAGAGGAAAAGAAGTAGATCGCGCGCGTAGCGTACGTACGGCGCGCACCGCAGCTGTGCATGATGGAAGGCCGGGCTTGCCCGGCCTTTTTTTCGCTCCGCGCCGATAGAATGCCGTGTGGCCATCGTTCTGTTCACGGACTTCGGGGCGCAGGACCTGTACGTCGGGCAGGTGAAGGCGGTGCTCGCCGCGCGCGCACCGCGCGCCCGGGTGATCGACGCGCTGCACGAAGCGCCGGCCTTCGACATCGAGGCGTCTGCACAGCTGCTCACTGCGTTGGCGAATCAGTATCCGCGCGGCAGCGTGTTTCTCGCGGTGGTCGATCCCGGGGTGGGCGGTGCGCGGGACATGATTGTCGTCCAGGCCGACGGCCGGACGTTCGTCGGGCCGGACAACGGCCTGCTGTCGGTCCTCTGGGCGCGCGCCCGCCGCCGCAGTTGCCGGCGCATCGTCTGGCGACCCAAGCGCCTGTCGGCCTCGTTTCATGGCCGCGATGTGTTCGCGCCCGTCGCTGCACTGCTCGCGACGCGGCGCCTGCCGCGCGGTTGGGTGGTGCGCAGCCGCGCGCCCCGCGTGCTGCTCGACGCGGGCGATCGCGCGGCCGTCATTCACGTCGATCACTACGGCAACGCGATGACCGGGCTGCGCGCCGGGCGGCCCGCGCGCGCGGCGCGCTTGCGCGTCGGCCGCCGCGTGTTGCGCTTCGCCCGCGTGTTCGACGCGGTGCCGCGTGGCAGCGTGTTCTGGACCGTCAACAGCCTCGGCCTGGTCGAAATTGCCGCCAACCGGGCGAGCGCGGCACGCCGCCTCGCGCTGCGTGTGGGTCGGCGCGTGGCCTGGATCGATTGAGGTGGCGACCGTCTACAGCATCGGGCACGGTTCGCGTGATCTGGACGGCCTTTTCGCGCTGCTCAGGGGTGCCGGGATCGAGCGTCTGGTCGACGTGCGTGCGGTGCCCCGCTCTCGACGTCATCCGCAATTCGGCTACGGCCCGCTCGGCGCGCGGCTCGAGGTCGAGGGCCTGCGTTACGCATGGCGCGGGCGCGAACTCGGTGGGCGCCGCCGCGCGGGGGATGCGAATCGGCATGCGGGGCTGACCGAGCCGGCGTTCCGGGCCTATGCCGAACACATGGAGGGCACGCCGTTCCGGCGTGCGGTCGAGGCGCTGGCGCAGGCTGCGGTCGCCGAGCGGGTCTGCATGATGTGCGCCGAGCGTGATCCCGCGCGCTGTCACCGATCGCTCATCGCCGACTGGCTGCTTGCCCACGGTCATCGCGTTGTTCATCTGCTCGATGATGGGGGAACGCGCGAGCACGCGATGCATCCCGCGGCGCGACGCGAGGGCGACGTGTTGCACTACGCCGATCGCAGCGCGCAGGGCGACCTGTTTTAGCGCACGACGATCGCGCGGTAGTCGTTCACGTTGGTGAACGTGGGCCCGGTCACGACGAGATCGCCGAGCGCGGAGAAAAACCCGTAGCTGTCGTGCGCGACGAGCTGCCGCCGGGCATCGAGACCGAGCACGGCGGCGCGCGCGACGGTGTCGGGGCCAAACACCGCACCGGCGTTGTCCTCGGAGCCGTCGATGCCGTCGGTGTCTGCGGCGAGCGCATGCACGCCCGCCACGCCATCGAGTTCGATCGCAAGCGCGAGCAGGAATTCGGCACAGCGCCCGCCCCGGCCACCGTCGGTGCCGATGGTCACCGTGCATTCGCCGCCTGACAGGAGCGCGACGGGCGGCGCGAACGGTGCGCGGTAGGCGCGGATTTCGCGTACCAGTGCCGCCATCACCTTGGCCACTTCGGTCGCCTCGCCGGTCACGGTATCGCCCAGGATCGCCGGCGTGATGCCGGCTGCGCGGAAAGTTTCTGCGGCCGTTTCGAGCGAGCGGTGCGCGGTACCGATGACGCGGTTCCGGGCGTGTGCCAGCACGGGGTCGTTCGGCTTGGGCGTTTCGGGCGCGCCGCCGGCGGCCCCGCGTGCGAGGATCTCGCCAATCGCAACCGGCGGCGTCACGCCGTGCCGCGCCAGCACCGCACGCGCGTCGGCATAGGTCGTCGGATCGGGCGCGCAAGGGCCCGAGGCGATGTGCGTGGGTTCGTCGCCCGTCACGTCGGAGATGATCAGCGCGCGCACTGGCGCGCGGCAGGCCATGGCGAGTCGCCCGCCCTGGATCGCGGACAGGTGCTTGCGCACCGTGTTGATGTCCTGGATCGGTGCTCCGCAGCGCAGAAGCTGTGCCGTGACCGCCTTCAGGTCGGCCATCGATACGCCTTCAACGGGCAGCGACAGCAGACTCGAGCCGCCGCCGGAAATGAGGGCGATCAACAGATCGTCCGTGCCGAGCGCGCGCACGCGTTCGAGGATCGCGCGCGCGCCGGTCTCGCCGGTGGCGTCCGGAACCGGATGCCCTGCTTCGATCACGCGGATGCGCCGCGTCGGCACGGCGTGCCCGTAACGCGTGAGCGCGATGCCGTCGAGCGCGGCCTCCGCGGGCCACGCGGCCTCGAGCGCGGCGGCCATCGACGCCGCCGCCTTGCCGACTGCCGCAACGAAGGTCTGGCCCTGCGGCGGGGCGGGCAGCGCGGACGCGAGGATGTGCCCCGGGTCGGCCGCCGCGACCGCGGCGCGAAAGCTCGCTTCGAGCAGCGCCCGCATCGACGATCCGGCGCTCAGCCGAATGTTTCCTTCGCCGCGTCCGGGCCGAGGTTATAGAACTGCGGATACAGTTCAGCGAAGGCCTGGCGGATTTCGTCGGCGGGCACGTCCGCATAGGTGGCGCGCATCCGGACGTACTCCATGTGCCGGCGCTCGTCGGCGTCGAACGGATGGAAGATCGAGTCCTCGCGTCCGTCGAATTCGAGCGGCTTGACGCGGAATTTGGTGCATAGGCTCAGGTTGAACGCGGGCGTCGCCTTGACCCACTTGTCCTCGAGCCAGAGGTCGGCGTAGCCGTGAAAGATGAACAGGTCGGTGCCCATGCGCTCGGTCAGCGCCGGCGATGTGAGGTGGTTCTTGACGTCGGCGTAGCCGACGCGCGCCGGGATGTCGATCGCGCGCGCACAGGCGGCGAGCAGCGCCGCCTTCGGCACGCACCAGCCTTCGCCTTGCTCGAGGCAGACCGAGCCCCGGTAGGCCTCGTCGCGCAGGAAGTTCTGGAACGGGTTGTAGCGCACGCCGTCGCGCACCGCGTAGTACAGCGCGACCGCGCGCTCGAGCGGGTTCGCGCCGCGCGCGTGCTCCGCCGCGAAGGCGATCACCGCCGGGATGGTCGCTGTCGACGAAGCGACCCGGCCTGCAGGTAGGCGTCCATCGCCCCTCAGCGGTCCAGCTTCATCAGGCGCCGCGCGCCGGCGAAGAGCGCGCTCGACGGCTCGGCGAGACCGTCCATGATCGAAAAGTGGTTTGCCTGCGGCATCGGGATGTCGAAGTTGACGATGCTCCGCCAGCGCTTGGCGAGCAGCGCATTCTGGCGCTTGAACTCGGAGCTCTCGCGCGCCGCCGACGCAGGTCGCCACCGGCGCACGCGTCGCCGGCGGCAGATAGGCGGGCGAGACCTTGAGCGCCGACGCTTCGTCGAGCCGCAGGTCGGGTTGCAGGAAGTCGCAGTGCTCGAGCGGCCGCAGATCGTAGACGCCGCTGATCGCGAGGCCGCCCTTGAACAGGTCCTTCGGCAGGCGCGCGTCGAACACCGGCCACAGCGCGCACATCAGCATCGCCGTCAGGTGGCCGCCGGCCGAGTGACCGGAGACGTACAGCCGGTCCTGGTCCATGCCGTAGTCCTCGCAGTGCAGCCACAGCCAGCGGCTCGCGCGCAGCATCTGGCGCACGATTTCCTCGATCGTGACCGTGCGGGCAGAGGTCGTAGTTGACGATCGCGAGCGAGACGCCGGCGTCGACCCAGGCGGGCGCGAGGAAGGAGAAGTCGCGCTTGTCGAGCGAGCGCCAGTAGCCGCCGTGGATGAACATCATGCAGCTGCCGTCACCCTTGCGCGCCGGAAAGATGTCCACCGTCTCGCCGGGCGCATCGCCATAGCGCCGGTCGAGGTAGCAGATCATGGTGTTGCGCGCGCTCGCCGAGCGCTCCTCCCAGCGCGCGAAATACTGCGCGTGGTCCGGAACCAGCGCGCGATTGTTGTACTCGCGGGAATAGAAGGTGGCGTCTCGCTCATTGTTGGCCTTCTTCCGTAGCGTTGTTCGCGCCACAGGCCCAGCGCGACCTGCGCCGGCCGGTCGGAATAGGAAAACAGCACGCAGGTCGTCTGTGCGCCTCGATTTCGAGCGGGATACCAGGACGGGACGACGAAGCTGTCGCGCGGCTCGAAGACGAAGGTCGACTCGCCGATGCGTGCGCTGCCGCGGCCCTCGACGACCGAGTACACCGTGCCGTCGGTCGAGCGGTGGGGCGGGTACGCAAGCCCTGCGGAACGAGCTGGATGAAGCTGCCGATCGTCGGCATGGCGAAGCCACCGGACAGTGGATTGATGAACTGCATCTTCCAGCCGTGGCAGGGGTCGGGATCGCCATCACGCGCGAGCGTATCGAGCACCTCGCGGCTGCGCGCGTAGGGATAGCTGAACACGGGCGAGGTCTTCGCGCTCGGCAGCGGGCCGAGCGGCACCATGTTTGCGCCGTAGCGCGCCTGCGCGTCGCCCTCGCTGCGCACCACCGGTTGCACATCTTCGGGATAGTTCTCGGCGAACTGCGCGGTGAAGAACGACACCATCGGGATGTCCAGTCCGTCCATCCACACCACGGGCTCGTCGCCCGGATTGCCATGGTCGTGCCAGGTCCACGGCGGCGTGATGATGAAATCGCCCGGATGCATCGTGACACGCTCGCCGTCGACCGCCGTGTAGGCGCCGGCGCCCTCGACGATGAAGCGCAGCGCGGACTGCGTATGGCGATGGCTTGGCGCGATCTCGCCCGGCAGGATCAGCTGCAGCCCGCAGTACAGGCTGCGCGTGATCGACGATGTACCACGCATGCCCGGGTTCTCGAGGATCAGCACGCGGCGGATCGCTTCTTTGGCGGTGATGAGCGGTCCGGACTCCTCGATGTAGGGGCGGATCGCCTTGTAGTTCCAGTACGCCGGCATTGCAGGCGAGCTCGGCGCGGCGGCACGAGGTTGTGCAGCACCTCCCACAGGGGGGTCAGATGGTCCTTGTCCATGCGCCGGTAGAACTCGGCGCGGCCCTGCGTGGTTGGCTGCAGTACGCTCGCCATGGGTTTCCGCCTTTGCCGAAGTGCGTGATTGGCGAAGGATTTTCGCCAATTCGGCGCAGCGGTGCAAAGGGCGATCGCAGGGATGGCCACGTTCCTGGCCGTGACCCGGGGCGCCGGGCGACGCGGCCGGGGCCGCTACGCTGCGCGCCGGCGCTCGTACCAGCGCGACATCAGCTCCATCGCGATCCACGACGCCGCGGCGCAGGCGATGAGCGACCACTCGGCCACGACCCAGCCCGCGTGGTCGACGATCAGCGCGAACAGCGTGGGGAGGCTGCGGTGACGATGAGCACCGGGGTGGCGAGAGACGCCAGCACGGCGCCGTAGCCGGTGGCGCCGAACAGCGCGAGCGGCACGGCGCCGCGCACGATGGTGATGACGCCCTGCGAGGCGCCCATCAGCAGCGTGAACAGCACGATCGCGGCGAGGTTGCCGCCCGAGAGCAGCAGTGTGATGAACGAGACGGGCAGCACGCCGATCGCGATGCGCGCCACGGTGATCGCGCGCAGGTTGCGGCCGAAGACGATTTCCACCACGCGCCCGCCGAACTGCGCGAAGCCTTTCATCGAGGCGACCCAGACCGCGGCCGCGGTCGCGAGCCCCGCCGCTTCGAGCAGCGGCACGAGCTGCACCGTGACGACGCCGAAGACGATAGGCGTTGAGCGACATGATGAGCGCGAACAGCGCGATCGCGATCGAGCGCGTGCGGCCTTCGAGCGGCGGGCCGTCGTGCGCCGGCTGTCCCGCGCTTGCGCCGATCCTGCGTCTGCGGGCGCTCGCGCCGCGCGAGGCCGAGCCAGTGCAGCGGCAGGCAGACGACGAGGTTGATCAACGCGAAGAGCTCGAGTGTCGCGCGCCAGCCGACGGCCTCGTTGAGGTAGTGGCCGACCACCCAGAACACCGAGGAGGCGAAGGCGCCGAACAGCGTCAGGTAGGAGATCGCGCGCCGGCCGCGCGAGGGCACCGACTTGCACCAGCGCGGCCATCGCCGCGTCGTACAGGCACAGGCGCATGCCGAGGCCGAGGAACACCCAGACGGCGAGATAGGCCTCCTCGCTGCGCACCTGGGCAGAGCAGGTAGAGCGCAGCCGACACCAGCACGGTGCCGAGCGACATCACGCCGCGCGCGCCGTAACGGTCGATCGCGCGCCCGACCCAGGTCGAAACCAGCCCCATCGCGAGCAGCGCCGCGGTGAAGCCGAGGTAGATCAGGCTGCGGCTCCAGCCGGTGTCCGCGGCGATCGGGTTGGCGAGCACGCCGAGGCAGTAGTAGCTGGTGCCCCAGCCGGTGATCTGCGTGATGCCGAGCGCGCAGACCGCGGCGAACATCGGGTCGGCGATGCGCGCGCGCCAGCCGGGAGGCTACGCGAGTTCGGGTCGCGGGGACGACTCGGCTCGGATGCAAAAGCCGGCATCATCGCCCGCGCGCTGCGCCGCGCGGAGGCCGTTTGCGCAGCCTGGCGGGGCGCTTAGACCAGGCGGCCGGCTTCAGCCAGGTGACCGGCTTGCCGAGCTGCTGCGACAGCGCCTTGGCCTCGGGGTCGGCGAGCGCCGCCTCGCGCGCGCGGCGGATCGCCGCAGCCTGCTCGCGCGTGTCGGCCGTCGGCGGGTGGTCGACCAGGGCATCGAGGATGGCGAGGAAGTTGGCCTGTCCGCGGCGGTGGGTTTCGCCGTAGCCCTTGAGCAGCGTCGGCGCAGGCGGCGACTTCGAGCGCGAGGCCGCGTCGCGCGCCGCCGCCTCGCGCACGGCGTGCGAGCCAGCGCTCGATCAGCGCCTGCTCGTCGGCGTAGCGCATGCTGCGCGGGCGCCAGGGCTTGAGCCTGGCGAGCGCGCGCACGGTGAGGATAGCCGAAGACGCCCGAGGTCTTGACGTGCATGCCGACGTTGTAGGCGTCGAGCTTGCCGCGACGCTCGGCCCAGGCGATGAGACTGCCGGCCGAGCGACACCGGCAGCAGCGAAGCCACTTCCTCGACGCCCGGCTTGAGGTAGTCGATCACCACCACCGGCTCGTCGTCCTTGGCGCCGACCTCGCGCCGCACGCGCTCGAAGCGGCTGGCGCGCGACTTCAGGTCGGCCACGCGAATGATGTCCTCGTAGCTCATCCACAGCGCGAGCTGGCGCGCCACTTCCGCAGCCAGCGCGCGGGTCGGCGGCGTCCACCGACTTGAGGCGTTCAAGATAGAGCTGCGCGTAGGCCTCGCCCTGATAGTCGCGCAGCCGCGCGACGCCGAGGTCGACGATCTCCTGCAGTTTCGGCTCGCGCGCCTGACCGGCGCCGGCGCTGCGGGCGCCGTCGCGCGTTCCGGCGGCGATCTCGTAGCCGGCGGCGAAGCCGCGCAGGCTCGCCTCGGCGCCGCGCCCGCCGCCGCGGATCGCCGCTTCGCAGACTTCGCGCGGCAGCGGCAGCGCGCCCGAGCCGATCATCGCACCGAACAGCACCGCGTTGATCACGGTGCCGTGCTGCTGCGCGAGCGCACGCATGTCGAACAGCACCGCCTTCTTCGCCAGTCGTTGCGCGGCCTCGCGCACCCGCGTCGCGTCGAAGCGGCCGTCGCCCATCTGCATCTTCTCCATCGTCGCGTAGATGCGATGGGTCGAGGCGACCAGCGTCGTGCGCTCGGGGCTGACGAAGCCGTTCTGCATGGCGCGGCCGGCCTCGACGAATTCCGACGACACCATGACGTCGACGTTGCCGGGCGAGGGCGTCAGCGCCATGATCGGCTCGCGCCCGCCGAGTTCGCTCGCGCGTCGCCGGATAGATCTCGAGGTAGTAGGTGGTCGCGCCGGTGCGCTGCGCGACGCCCGGAATCGAGGTGCTCTGCGCCGGGAAGCCGCAGGCGCGTCGCGGCGTCGATCAGCCAGTCGGCCATGACGCCGCCGCCTTCGCCGCCGAGCGCGGCGATCAGGATGGTGAGCGTGCGTTCGGGAAGTCGTCATGCCAGCCAGCCTCTGACGGTAGAGCGAATCGCCGGCGAGCAGACCGGTCCCAGGCATCCGGGGTTCTGGACGACCTCGGCGCGGTAGAACGACGGGCACAGCACCGCGGCGTGCGCGTTCTCGCCGCACAGGCCGCAGCCGACGCAGCCGTCGATCACCGTGGCGACCGGGTCGCGGCGCAGCGGATCGGGGTTGTCCTTGATCGTGAGCGTCGGGCAGCCCGAGAGCCGGATGCAGGAATGGTCGCCGGTGCAGGTGTCCTCGTCGACGCCGTACTTGACGCGCACCAGCGCGCTCGCCGGCGGCGAGCGATTGCGCGGCCACCGGGCGGATGCGGCGCTGGCGCTCGAGCTGGCATTCGCCTTCGGCGATGATGACCTTGAGCCCCTTGCTGTCGGTGGTCATCGCCTCCTTGCAGCACCTTGCGCGACCGCGCCGACGCGGTAGTTGTCGACCGTGCGCAGCCACTCGACGCCGAGCCCGCGCAGCGTGTTCTCGATCGTGCGATCGGCCTGCACCGCGCTTTCGGCCGTCGGCGTAGGCCTTCGCGTCGTCGTTCGGGCGAGGAGATCGATGTCCTGCGTGCCGGTGGCCGAGGTGTAGCCGTTCTTCATCACCACCAGCACGCCGTCGCCCTTGTTCAGCAGGTTCGACGCCGCGCCCGAGAGCAGCCCGTTGTGCCAGAAGCCGCCGTCGCCCATGATCGCGAGCGGCCGGCGCGTCTGCATCGGACGCACGCCCGCGCTCGATGGCGAGGCTCATGCCGTAGCCGAGGATCGAGTTGCCCATCGAGAAGGGCTCGAAGGTCGCGAACGCGTGGCAGCCGATGTCGGCGGCGATGTGCGGCATGCCGACCTCGCGCTGCGGCGAGCTTGAGTCGCCGAGAACACCGGCCGCTCGGGGCAGCCGATGCAGAAGGTCGGCGGACGCGGCGGCAGCGGCGCGACCTGCGCGTCGAGCGATCGACGGCGGCCTGTTTCGTGCGCTCGAGCGTTCGAGCCAGCGCGTGCCCGGGCCGAGGTCGAGCGCAGGCGCGTGCGCGCCGAGGAAACCGACCAGCCCTTCGACCAGTGACCTCGACCGTGTACTCGCCGGCCAGCTGCAGCACGTCCTTGCCGTGCAGCCGCGTCTGCAGGTCGGCGCGGCGCAGCAGCGTCGCGATGTCCTGCTCGATGAATTCCGGCATGCCTTCCTCGACCACCAGCACCGCGCGCTTGCCGCCGCAGAAGCCGCTGATCTCCTCGGGCACCAGCGGATAGACCACGTTCAGCGCGAGGATCGGGATGCGGCTGCGTGCCGTACAGGTCGGCGAGACCGAGCATCTGCAGCGCGCGCACCAGGTTGTTGTACAGCCCGCCCTGCACGATGAGGCCGACCTCGGTGACGTCGCCGTCGAAGGTCTCGTTCAGCGTGTGCTCGGCGACGAAGCGCCGCGCCGCGGGCAGCCGCACCTCGGCCTTGAGCTTCTCCTGGCGGAAGGTGGCCGGCGGGTGCGACAGGCGCTCGTAGTCGAACGCCGCGCGGGCCTTCGAGCGGATGGTTTTTCGACATCGGCGAGCGCACGGTTCGCGCGCGTCGCGAAGGTGCCGTGCACGTGGCAGGCGCGGATGCGCAGTTCGAGCATCACCGGCGTGTTCGAGGCTTCCGACAGCTCGAAGCCGGCCTCGACCATGCGCACGATCGTCGGCAGGTTGGGCCGCGGATCGAGCAGCCAGAGCGAGGACTTGAGCGCGACCGCGTGCGTGCGCTCGAGCGCGACGCTCGCGCCTTCGCCGTAGTCCTCGCCGACGACGATCAGCGCGCCGCCCTGCACGCCGGCGGTCGACAGGTAGGACAGCGCGTCGGAGGCGACGTTGGTGCCGACGATCGACTTCCAGGTCACCGCGCCGCGCATCGGGTAGTTGATCGAGGCGCCGAGCATCGCCGCCGCGGAAGCCTCGTTGGTGCAGGCTTCGACGTGCACGCCGAGCTCGTCCATGTATGTCGCGCGCCTGCACCATGACGTCGAGCAGGTGCGACACCGGCGCGCCCTGGTAGCCGCCGACGTAGGCCACGCCCGACTGCAGCAGCGCCTTGGTCACCGCGAGGATGCCTTCGCCGTGGAAGGTCTCGCCGTCGCCGAGCTTGCAGGCTTTCGATTTCGCGTCGCGAACGAGCGTTCCATGGTCGGCCTTCTCAGGCGCCGGTGACGGCGCGCCGCACGCGATCGATGCAGTCGATCCCAGGGCTTCGGGTTCTGCACCACTTCGGCGCGGTAGAACGACGGGCACAGCACCGCGGCGTGGGCGTTCTCGCCGCACAGCCCGCAGCCGACGCAGCCCTCGATCACCGTGGCCACCGGGTCGCGGCGCAGCGGATCGGGGTTGTCCTTGACGGTGAGCGTCGGACAGCCCGAGAGCCGGATGCAGGAATGGTCGCCGGTGCAGGTGTCCTCGTCGACGCCGTACTTGACGCGCACCAGGCGCTCGCCGGCGGAGAGCGCTCTGGCAGTTCGGGGCGGATGCGGCGCTGGCGCTCGAGCTGGCATTCGCCGTCGGCGATGATCACCTTGAGGCCCGGTACTTCGTGGTCATCGCCTCGGTGAGCGTCTTCTTCATCTCGCCGACGTGGTAGGTGTGCACGCGTGCTTCATCCACTTCACGCCGACGCCCTCGAGCGCGCGCTCGATCGCCATGTCGTCGGCCTTGTGCCGCTGTGCTGCGGGCTCGAGGGCAGTTCCTGCGTGCCGGTGGCCGAGCTGTAGCCGTTCTTCATGATCACCAGGATGCCGTCGTCGCGGTTGAACACCGCGTTGGCGATGCCCGAGGTCAGACCGTTGTGCCAGAAGCCGCCGTCGCCCATCACGGTGACGGTGCGCTTGCCGAACATCGGGTTCACCGCCGAGTTCGACGCGAGCCCGAGGCCGTAGCCGAGCACGGTGTGGCCGATGTTGAACGGCGGCAGCGTCGAGAAGGTGTGGCAGCCGATGTCGGCCGAGACGTGAAAGGCGCCGCGTTCGCGTTCGACCAGCTTCATCGCCGCGAACACCGGGCGCTCCGGGCAGCCGACGCAGAATCCGGGCGGACGAATCGGCACCGGCGCGCCGAGCGCGCGCATCGCGTCGCGCTTGGGTCGCCATCAGCGCATCATAGGTTCCGGCGAGCGTGCGCGCGTCGACGCCCTGCGGGCGCCGCGCGCTCGACGAAGCGCGCAATGCCGGTCAGCACCACTTCGCCGGTGTACTCGCCCGCGAGCGGCAGGACGCGCTCGGCGTCGTCCACGCCCTGCTTGCCGTACACCACGACGCCGCCGACGCCTCTGCACCGTGGCGGCGCAGCGTCGCCTGCAGCGCGTCTTCCAGGTAGGCCGGCTGGCCTTCCTCGACCATCAGCACCGCGCGCTTGCCCTTGCAGAACGCGACCAGTTCCTCCGGCACCAGCGGGATAGGTGACGTTCATGCAGTAGATCGGCAGCTTCGCCGCGCCGAAGGCGTCGGCGAGTCCGAGTTGCTGCAGCGCGCGAATCACGACGTTGTACATTCCGCCCTGGCAGAGGATGCCGACGTCGTCGCACGTCGCCCGCGAAACGTTTCGTTCAGGCCGTGCTCGCGAATGAACTCGCACCGCCGCCGGCCAGCGCACCTCGATCTTGTGCTTTTCCTGCGCGTAGGTCGCCGGCGGCAGGCAGATGCGGCCGTAGGTCGAATTCCGGGTTCTTCCAGCACCTGGCGGCGCGAAAACGGCGGCGCGCGGTTCGGCTTGGTCGGCGAAGGCGCCGTGCACGTGGCAGGCGCGGATGCGCAGTTCGAGCATCACCGGCGTGTTCGAGGCTTCCGACAGCGCGAAGCCCTGCTCGACCATCTCGACGATCTTGGGCAGGTTCGGGCGCGGGTCGAGCAGCCAGATCTGCGATTTCATCGCGAACGCGTGGCTGCGCTCCTGGATGATCGAGGCGCCCTCGCCGTAGTCCTCGCCGAGGACGATCAGCGCGCCGCCGCGCACGCCGGCCGAGGCGAGGTTGGAGAGCGCGTCCGAGGCGACGTTGGTGCCGACGGTCGACTTGAACGTCACCGCGCCGCGCAGCGGATAGTTGATCGAGGCGCCGAGCATCGCCGCGGCGCCCGCTTCCGAGGCGTTGGTCTCGATGTGGATGCCGAGCGCGTCCATGGTGTCGCGCGCGTCGTTCAGCACGTCCATCATGTGCGATACCGGCGCGCCCTGGTAGCCGCCGACGTAGGCGACGCCCGACTGCAGCAGGGCCTTGGTCACCGCGAGAATGCCTTCGCCGTGGAAGGTGTCGCCGTCGCCCAAGCGTGAGCAGCTCGACTTCTTTCGCGAAGGATCGTTCCATGGCGGTGGTGGGTGCCGAATTGCAGGCGGCGAAGACTCGGTTTATACCCCGAATTCGGGGTGTGCGTCGCACGCGATTCCGCAGTGATTGCCCTATGGCTGGCGTGGATTCATCGTCTGCGCGCCGACATCGAGAGACACGCTAGCATTCGCGCATGGCCTACGACATCGAACTGCTGCCGATTCGCACCGAGCTTGGCGAAAGTCCGGTCTGGGACGCGGCGCGCGAGGTGCTGTGGTTCGTCGACGTGCACGCGCCGGCGGTGCATCGACTGGCGGTCGCGACCGACGCGCTCGAGACCTGGCCGATGCCGGAGAAATGTGGCTCGATCGGCCTTTGCGAAAATGGGCAGATCCTCGTCGCGCTCAAGCGTGCGCTTCACCTGCTCGACCCCGAGACCGGGCGGCTCGAGCACTTTACGGATGTCGAGATCGGTGCGCCCGCGGGCAATCGGTTGAATGACGGCAAGGTCGCCCCCGACGGAAGTTTCTGGGTCGGATCGATGGACGACACGCCCGCGCGAGAGCCGACCGGCCACCTGTACCGCATTACGCCGGACGGGCGCGTCGAGAAAAAGCTCGACGGCATCCGGATCTCGAACGGACTCGCCTGGAGCGCCGACGGGCGCACGATGTTCTACTCCGACAGTCGCGGCACCTGGATCCGGCGCTACCGCTACGACCTGGCGAGCGGCGCGATCTCCGCGATGCAGGTGATCGCCGAACCAACGCTCGAGCAGGGCCGCCCGGACGGGGCGGCGACCGATGTCGACGGGTTTTACTGGAGCGCCGGCGTGTCGTCGGGCTTTCTAAACCGCTTCTCACCCGCGGGTGAGCTGGTCGAGCAGATAGCGCTGCCGGTGCCCAATCCGACAATGCCCTGCTTTACCGGCACGGACATGAAGACTGTTTACGTCACCTCACTCACGCGAGACCCGCACTCGAATGCCGGCGGTCTGGTCCGCCTCGAGCTCGACGTCGCCGGCGTGCCGGTCGCGCGCTTCGCGCGCTGAACCCGGCGCGCGCGCCCACCGTTTCGCGCCACTCAAAGCCGACAAGCGAAGTCGCACATCGCGCGGGGTTTTGCGCGTTCGGGACGCAATTGACATGGGTCAAATCGCATCCCGGTCCAGCGCGCATATTGGATTCGTCCATCTGAAAGAGCGCGCATCGGTATGCATGAGATGTCGCTCGCGCAGAGCGTCATTCAAATCATCGAGGGAGCGGCAGCGCGTGACGCGTTCAGCCGGGTGCGTACGGTGTGGCTCGAGATCGGGCAGTTGTCCTGTGTCGAGCCGGAGGCGATGCGTGCCTGCTTCGCGGCCGCTGCGCGGCAGACGCCGGCCGATGGCGCTGCGCTCGAGCTCGTCGAGGTGCCCGGGCGCGGACGCTGTCCGGCTTGCGGTTCGGTCGCCGCGCTCGCCGCACGCGAAGACGCCTGCCCGGGTTGCGGCTGCTACGGACTTCAGGTGATCGCCGGGACCGAATTGCGCGTCACGGAACTCGAAGTGGAATAGGGGCGATTGATGTGCGTGACCTGCGGCTGCGGCGAGGGCGACGCCAGGATCGAGGGCCATGCCCACGATGATGTGCACCGGCACGCGGACGGTCGCGTGCATCGACACGCGCATCTGGGCGATGCGCGGCCGCACGGCGCCCCGCGCGATGAATCGACGACGCGCCGGCTGCGCGTCGAGGAAGACCTGCTCGCAGAAAATGGCGCGCATGCCGCGCGCAATCGCGTCCGCCTCGCGCGCCACGGCATCTTCGCGCTGAATCTGGTCTCGAGCCCCGGTTCGGGCAAGACGGCGCTGCTGTGCCGCACGATCGAGGCGCTGCAGGGACATCCGTCGGTCAGCGTCATCGAGGGCGACCAGCAGACGACGCGCGATGCCGAGCGGATTCGTGCAACCGGTGCGCGTGCGCTTCAGGTGAACACGGGCAAAGGCTGTCATCTCGACGCCCATATGGTGGGCCATGCGATCGAGCGACTCGACCCGCCGCCCGGGAGCGTGCTGCTGATCGAGAACGTCGGCAACCTGGTGTGTCCCGCCGCATTCGATCTGGGCGAAGCACACAAGGTCGTCGTCCTGTCGATTACCGAGGGCGAGGACAAGCCGCTCAAGTATCCCGACATGTTCGCAGCTGCGGACGTCATGATCCTCAACAAGATCGACCTCGCGCCGCACCTTGCCTTCGACGAGGCCGAATGCATCGGCTACGCGCGCCGGGTCAATCCCGACATCCAGGTGCTGCGCACGTCGGCGACCACGGGCGAGGGGATCGATGCCTGGGTGGCGTGGCTCGCCGCCGGCGCGCGCGCCGTCCGTGCGACTGCCGGGCTGGCGGACGAAGCCGCGAAGACCCCGGGTGCACATACGGAGGCGATCGCGCCGTGAACGCCGTCGCGCAGCCCGTTCGCACGACGCAGTTTGCGCCGCGACACGCACTTCGACTGTCGCGCGATGCGCCGCCGGTCCTCGCCGTCGGTGCCTGGTTCAAGAACACGGTATGTGTCACCCACCGCGACGCGGCCTTCGTCTCGGACAACGTCGGCGACCTCTCCGATGCGACGACCTGCGGCGCGTTCGAGGACACGGTGGACGCCATGCTGTCGATGCTGCGGGTCGCGCCGCAGGCGGTGGCACACGATCTGCATCCCGATTTTCACAATACGCGCTTCGCGATCGATTTCGCCGCGCGGCGCGGCCTGCCTGCGATCGGCGTGCAACACCATCACGCGCACATCGCGGCCGTCGTCGCCGAGCACCGTGTCGAGGGCCCTGTGATCGGCATCGCGCTCGACGGGGTCGGTCTCGGCACCGATGGCACGGCCTGGGGCGGAGAGCTCCTGCAGGTCGAGGGTGCCCGCAGCACCCGTCTCGGACATCTGCGCGCGCTTGCGCTGCCTGGGGGCGATCGCGCGGCGCGCGAACCCTGGCGCATGGCCGTATCCGTCTTGCACACGCTCGGGCGTGGTCGGGAGATCGAGCAGCGCTACCCGGGACCGCGCGGCGTCACGCTCGCACGCATGCTCGCCGCGAACCTGAACTGCCCGCCGTCGAGCAGCGCGGGCCGCGTGTTCGATGCGGCCGCGGGCCTGCTTGGGGTCAGCGAGGTGCAGGCCTTCGAAGGCGAGGCGCCGATGCGGCTCGAGCAATTGGCTGCCCGCCACGGCCCGGTCGAGCCGTTCGAGGACGCCTATGCCATCGATGGCGAGGGGCGGCTCGATCTCCTGCCGTTGCTTGCGCGAATGGCGGACGCGAACAGGTCCAACGCAGCGGCGGTCGCGCACGCGGCCGCCGCGTTTCACGCCACGCTCGCGGAGGCGCTCGCGCAGTGGACAATCGCGCGCGGGCGCGATGCCGGCCTGCGACGCGTTGCGTTCGGCGGCGGGTGCTTTCACAACCGGGTTCTCGAGTGCTGCGTTGCGCGCCCGACTCGAAGCCGGCGGGATCGCGGTGCTCGAAGCGACGCAGTTGCCGCCGAGCGACGGCGGACTCGCACTCGGGCAGGCCTGGGTGGCGATCGCACAGACTGCAAACCGGCGGAGACCAGCAACGATGTGTCTAGCCGTGCCGGCGCGGGTGATCGAACGTCGAGCGGGCGATCTCGCGATCATCGACCTCGGCGGGGTGCGCAAGGAGATCTCGCTTGCGCTGGTGGAGGACGTCGCGGTGGGCGACTACGTGATCGTGCACGTCGGCTTTGCGCTGCAAAAGCTCGACTCGGAGGAGGCCGAGCGCACGCTGCAGCTCTTCGCGGCATTGGCCGAAGCGCCGCAGGCGGGCGCATGAAGGTCGCATGAGATACGTCGACGAATTCCGCGACGGCGGGCTCGCGCGCAACCTCGCGCGTTCGATCGCGCGCGAGGCGCGCCGCCGCGCGCGCATACGACCTGATGGAATTCTGCGGCGGCCATACGCACGCCATCGCGCGCTACGGCGTGCAGGACCTGCTGCCCCCGAGCGTGCGCATGATTCACGGCCCGGGCTGCCCGGTGTGCGTGCTGCCGATCGCGCGCATCGACGCCGCCGATCGCGCTCGCACGCCAGCCGGAGACGACGCTGGCCACCTACGCTGACACGCTGCGCGTACCGGCCTCGGGCGGGATGTCGCTGATCCGCGCCAAGGCGCAGGGGGCGGCCGTGCGCATGGCGTACTCGGTGACCGAAGCGCTCGCGCTCGCACGCGCGCAGCCCGAGCGCGAGGTCGTGTTCTTCGCCATCGGCTTCGAGACGACGACGCCGCCCACCGCGGTGGCGATCCGCCAGGCGCAGGCCGAGGGGCTGAAGAATTTCTCGGTGTTCTGCAATCATGTCCTCACGCCCGCGGCGATGGCGGCGATCCTGGATCGCCCGCGCATGCGCGCTCAGGCAGTGTGCGGCTGGACGGTTTCGTCGGGCCGGCCCATGTGTCGACCGTGATCGGTACGCGACCCTATGAGACCTTCGCCCGCGACTACGGCAAGCCGGTGGTGATCGCGGGGTTCGAGCCGCTCGATGTGATGCAGGCGATCCTGATGCTCATCCGCCAGGTGAACGCCGGCCGCGCAGCCGTCGAAAATGAATTCACGCGTGCGGTTTCGCGTGACGGCAACCGCAAAGCGATCGCGCTGATGGCGGAGGTGTTCGAAACACGCGAGACCTTCGAATGGCGCGGGCTGGGCGAGATCCCTGCGAGCGGGCTCAAGCTGCGCGATCGCTACGCGGCGTTCGACGCCGAACGCCGCTTTCCGGCCGAGGTTGCACTCGCGCCCGTGGCCGATCACAAGGCCTGCGAGTGCGGCGCCATTCTGCGCGGGCAGAAGCGGCCGCAGGAGTGCAAGGTATTTGGCACCGTGTGCACGCCGGACAACCCGATCGGCGCCTGCATGGTGTCGTCCGAGGGCGCCTGCGCGGCGCATTACAGCTACGGCCGTTGGCGCGATGCGCCGGTCGCGTCGGGAACACGAAAGGCGGCCTGAGTGAATTCCGTGAACGCCGTGAAGTCCGAGTACGTTCGGCCGCTCGACTTTCGCCGGGGCTGCATCGACATGACGCATGGCAGCGGCGGGCGCGCAATGGCGCAGCTCGTGGACGAATTGTTCCTGCGCGCGCTCGACAATCCATGGCTGCGCCAGCTGAACGATCAGGCGCAGTTCACGGTCCCCGGCCGCCGGATGGTGATGTCGACCGACAGTCACGTCGTGTCGCCGCTGTTCTTCCCGGGCGGCGATATCGGCTGCCTCGCGGTGCATGGCACGATCAACGACGTCGCGATGGCCGGCGCCGAGCCGCTGTACCTTGCGGCCGGCTTCGTGCTCGAGGAGGGCTTCCCGCTCGGCGAGTTGCAACGCATTGCGCAATCGATGGGCGCGGCAGCGCGCGACGCTGGCGTGCCTGTGGTCTGCGGCGACACCAAGGTGGTGCAAAAGGGCAAGGGCGACGGCGTCTTCATCACCACGACCGGCGTCGGCAGCGTGCCCGATGGGGTCGAGATTTCGGGTGACCGGGCGCGGCCCGGCGACTGCATTCTGGTGTCCGGAACGATCGGCGATCACGGTGTTGCGATCCTCTCGCACCGGGAACACCTTGCCTTCGAGACCACCATCCGGTCCGACACGGCGGCGCTGCATCGGCTCGTCGCGGCGATGCTCGCGGTGGCACCTGGAATTCATTGCCTGCGCGATCCGACCCGCGGCGGGCTCGCGACGACGCTGAACGAGCTCGCACGCCAATCGGGCGTCGGTATGCGGCTCGACGAGGCGGCGATTCCGGTTGCGCCCGAAGTGTCGGCCGCCTGCGAGCTGCTCGGGCTCGATCCGCTCTACGTCGCGAACGAAGGCAAGCTGGTCGCCATCTGTCCGGCGGGCGAGGCGGACGCGTTGCTGGCGGCGATGCGCGCCCATCCGCTCGGACACGCCGCCGCCCGCATTGGCGAGGTGGTCGAAGATCCACGTCGCTTCGTACAGATGCGCACCGCGCTGGGCGGGCAGCGCATCGTGGACTGGCTCACCGGCGAGCCGCTGCCGAGGATCTGCTGAGATGGGACTGACAAGCGATCAAATGAATGCGCTCGATGCGATCGTCGAGCGCTACGCGGGCGACGCGAGTTGCGTGCTGCAGATACTGTGCGACGCGCAGGAGGCCGCAGGGGGTTGGCTCGCGCCTGCGGTGATTACGCGCATTGCGCAGCGCGTGGGTCTGCCGCGCGCGCGGGTCGAAGGCGTGGCCGGTTTTTACAGTTTCCTCCATCTCGCGCCGGCGGGGCGCTACCGCGTGCTGTTCTCGAACAACATCACCGACCGCATGCTCGGCAACGAGGCACTGCTCACGCACATGTGCAAGCAGCTCTGGGTCGAGCGCGGACGGATGTCCGAAGACGGGCTGGTGTCGATCGACATGACCTCCTGCACGGGACTATGCGACCAGGGGCCGGCGATCCTGGTGAACGGCTGGGCCATTCCGAACATGACGCGCGAGCGCGTCGATCAGATCATCGAACTGATCCGCGCGCAGCGACCGATCGCGGACTGGCCGCAGGCCTTGTTCGCAATTGCCGACAACGTCCATCGCAGCGACATGCTGCTGGGCGCCGACCTGCCGGCGGGCGAGGCGCTGCGCGCCATGCTGGCGCGCGAAGACGGGGAGGGCAGCGTCGCGGGCGCGGCCGCGCGCGCGACGCTCGAGGAAGTGAAGCGCTCGAATCTGCGCGGGCGCGGGGGCGCCGGATTCTCGACGGGCTTGAAGTGGGAAGCCTGCGCCAATGCGCCGGGCGACGCACGCGTCGTGGTGTGCAATGCCGACGAGGGCGAGCCGGGGACGTTCAAGGACCGGGTGCTGCTGACGCGCAGCGCCGATCTCGTGTTCGAGGGCATGACCGTGTGCGCGCACGTCGTCGGCGCGCGGCAGGGCTTTCTCTACCTGCGTGGCGAATACCGGCATCTGCTCGCGCCGTTGCGTGCCGTGCTCGAGCGCCGGCGGCGGCACAATCTGCTCGGCACGGCGATCCTCGGGCGTGCGGGATTCGATTTCGACATCGACATCCACCTCGGCGCCGGGGCGTACGTCTGCGGCGAGGAGTCGGCGTTGATCGAGTCGCTCGAGGGCAAGCGCGGCATTCCGCGCAACCGCCCGCCCTATCCCGGTGACCCACGGCTACCTCGGCCGGCCGACGACCGTGAACAACGTGGAAACCTTCTGCGCCGCGGCGATGGTCGCGGTGAAGGGCGGCGCGTGGTATGCGGCGATCGGCACGCCGAAGTCCGCCGGCACGAAGATCCTTTCGGTCTCGGGCGATTGCGCGCGCCCCGGCATCTACGAGTATCCGTTCGGCGTCAGCGTGCGCACGGTGCTCGAGGACTGCGGCGCGGCGAACACGCAGGCGGTGCAGATCAGCGGTCCCTCGGGCGTCTGCATCGACGCCAACGAGCTCGATCGACGCATCGCGTTCGAGGACCTGGCGACCGCGGGCGCGTTCATGGTGTTCGACGAATCGCGCGACATGTTCGAGGTCGCGCGCAAGTTCGCGCATTTCTTCGCGCACGAAAGCTGCGGCTTCTGCACGCCCTGCCGCGTCGGGACGTCGCTGCTGCGCAATGCGATGGACAAGCTGCACGCCGGCAAGGGCTCGCAGCATGATCTGAACAGGATCTACCAGCTCAACCGGCTGCTGCAGGCGGCCAGCCACTGCGGTCTGGGCCACACCGCCTGCAATCCGATTGTCGACACCCTGAAGCGCTTCCGGCCGGCCTACGAGCGGCGCTTGCAATCGCTCGAGTTCGAACCCGCGTTCGATCTGGACGGCGCACTCGCCCGCGCGCGCCAGATGACCGGCCGCACCGACCCGGGCGCCTACCTCGAATGAATGCCATGACCGACGCACGCCAAAAACGCCGTCACCGGCAGCGCCACCTTCCTCCTCGACGGCGAGGAGATTCCGTTCACGTCCCGGACAGACGGTGATCCAGGCCGCGCTCGCGGCCGGGCACTACATCCCGCACCTGTGCTACCACCCGGAATTCAAGCCGCACGGCAGCTGCAAGGTCTGCACGGTGCGCGTGAACGGCCATACCGCGGCCGCGTGCACGATGCCGGCGCAGACCGGCATCGAAGTGGAGAACGACACCGACGACCTGAACGACACGCGCCGCACGCTCGTTCAGATGCTGTTCGTCGAAGGCAACCACTTCTGTCCGTCCTGCGAGAAGAGCGGCAATTGCCTGCTGCAGGCCGTCGCCTACGATCTCGGCGTCCTCACCCCGCGCTTCGATCATTTCTTCCCGGATCGACCGGTCGACGCCTCGCACCCCGAGATCCTGCTCGAATTCAACCGCTGCATCCTGTGCGAGCTGTGCGTCCGCGCCTCGAGCGAAGTCGACGCCAAGCATGTGTTCGCACTCTCCGGCCGCGGCATCAAGAAACACCTGATCGTCAATGCCGAATCGGGACGGCTCGCGGACACCGACATTGCGGTGACCGACAAGGCGATGGAGGTCTGCCCGGTGGGCGTGATCCTGCGCAAACGCGTCGGCTTCGCGGTGCCGATCGGTCAACGCCGATTCGATGTGAGCCCGATCAGCGCGCAGGCGCTCGAGGACGCGCCGCGCATGGCGGCGAAAAAATCCGGAGGCAGCACATGAGCGCGAAGCCCAAGATCAAGGTCGCGACCACCTCGCTCGCGGGGTGCTTCGGCTGCCATATGTCCTTCCTCGACATCGACGAGCGCATCTTCACGCTGCTCGAGCAGGTCGAGTTCGACCGTTCGCCGCTCACCGACATCAAGCAGTGCAGTCCCTGCGACGTCGGCCTGATCGAGGGCGGCATCTGCAACGCGGAGAACGTCCACGTCCTGCGCGAGTTCCGCAAGAACTGCAAGATCCTGGTCGCGCTGGGCGCCTGCGCGGTGACGGGCGGGCTGCCCGCGCAGCGCAACCACCTCGATCTCGGCGCCTGCCTGCAGGAGGTCTATCTCACCGAGCAGGGCCTCGGGCCGGGGCGGCATTCCGAACGATCCGGAGCTGCCGCTGCCGCTCGACAAGGTGCACCCGCTGCACGAAGTCGTGAAGGTCGACTACTTCCTGCCGGGCTGCCCGCCCTCGGCCGACGCGATCTGGAAGTTCCTCACCGACCTGATCGCGGGGCGCACGCCGCAGCTCGGCCACGGCCTCATTCAATACGACTGATTCGGCACGGAGAATTCACATGACGACCACGGATCTGGAAACCGCGCGCCAACCGGCCGGGCTGCGCCGGGTCGCGATCGACCCGGTCTCGCGGGTCGAAGGCCACGGCAAGGTGACGCTGCTGCTCGACAACGAGGACCGGGTGCAGCAGGTGCGCCTGCATATCGTCGAGTTCCGCGGCTTCGAGAAATTCATTCAGGGCCGGCCCTACTGGGAAGTGCCGGTCATGGTGCAGCGCCTGTGCGGCATCTGTCCGGTGAGCCACCATATCGCGGCGGCGAAGGCGATGGACATGATCGTCGGCGCCGAGCAGCTCACGCCGACGGCCGAGAAGGTGCGCCGCCTGATGCACTACGGCCAGATCCTGCAGTCGCACGCGCTGCATTTCTTCCATCTGGCCTCGCCCGACCTGCTGTTCGGCTTCGATTCCGACCTCGCGCGCCGCAACATCGTCGGGGTGGCCGCGGCGCACCCGGAGGCCGCACGTAAGGGCGTGCTGCTGCGGAAGTACGGCCAGGAGGTCATCCGCCACACCGCCGGCAAGCGGGTGCACGGCACCGGCGCGATTCCCGGCGGCGTCAACAAGGCGCTCACGCCGGCCGAGCGCGATACGCTCCTCGCCGACAGTTATCAGGTGATCGCCTGGTCGCGCGAGGCGGTGACCCTCGCCAGGGGCCTGCACCTCGCCAACGTGGACCTGTACAACAGCTTCGGCGCGTTTCGTTCCAACATGCTGAGTCTGGTTGCGCAGGACGGCGAAATGGACCTTTATCACGGGCGTTTGCGCGCGCGCGACGCCGATGGGGCGCTGATCTTCGACCAGGTCGATTACCGGCGCTACTGGGAGCGCATCTTCGAGGACGTGAAGCCCTGGTCGTACATGAAGTTCCCCTTTCTGCGCGCGCTGGGTCCGGAAACCGGCTGGTACAAGGTGGGCCCGCTCGCACGGGTGCAGAACTGCGACCAGATTCCGACGCCGCTGGCCGAGGGCGAGCGGCGCACGTTCGTCGACTTCGCGGGCGGGCAGCCGCTGCATGCAACGCTCGGCTACCACTGGGCACGCATGATCGAGATGCTGTTCGCGGCCGAGCAGATCAAGGAATTGCTGAACGACGACGACATCGTCGGCACCGATCTGATGGCCGGTGGCGCGCGCCAGGGCCGCGGCGTCGGCGTGATCGAGGCGCCGCGCGGCACGCTCATCCATCACTATCGCGTCGACGACGACGACATGGTGGTGCGCGCGAATCTGATCGTTTCGACCACGCACAACAACCAGGCGATGAACGAGGCCATCCGCGCGGTCGCGCGGCGCTACCTCGACGGGCGCACGCTCACCGAGGGGCTGCTGAATCACATCGAGGTCGCGATCCGCGCATTCGACCCCTGCCTGTCCTGCGCCACCCACGCACTGGGCAAGATGCCGCTCGCCGTCGAGCTGGTCGACGCCGAAGGCGCGACGGTCGATACCCTCGTGCGCGACGACGCATGCTGACGCTCGAGGCCCCGGCACAGGTCGCGCCGCGACTGGTGATCGCGATCGGCAATCCGAGCCGCGGCGACGATGCGCTCGGGCCGTTGATCGCCGAGCGGCTCGAGGCACTCGGGCTGCCCGGGGTCGAGGTGCTGACCGACTTTCAGCTTCAAATCGAGTACGCGCTCGACCTGCGCGGGCGCGAGGAAGTGATCTTCGTCGATTCGACGGTCGCGGGCGAGGCGCCGTTCACGTTCGAATCGATCGCGCCGGGCGACGACACGAGCGTCACCACCCACGCGCTGTCGCCGCAGGCGCTGCTCGCGGGGTACGCCAGGTTGACCGGTGAGGCGCCGCCGCGGGCCAGCGTGCTCGCGGTGCGCGGTCGGGCGTTCGGGTTGGGTGAAGGGCTCAGCGCACAGGCGCTGGCCAACCTGGAGTCTGGCTGGGCGGCGCTGCGCGCACGGCTGGTGGCGCGGCCCGTCTCGTCTCGCATGTAGCCGCCCTCGCGGCGGTGAAATCGGTATGCTCATCGTTGCGCGAGTATCGAATCTGATCCTGTTTTCGAAGCCTGAGTACAAGTCATGATCCTGATGGCCGCATTTGTGCTGCTCGTGTTCCTGTACAGCCTGGTGTCGCGGCGACTGGAACGGACGGTCATCACCGCGCCGATGCTGTTCACAGCCGCCGGCGCTGCGATGGTCCTGCTGCCGGCTGCGGCGAAGGTCCTCGCGCTCGATCGCGAGGCATTGCTCCTGATCGCGGAGCTCGGCCTGGTGATGGTGCTGTTTACCGACGCGAGCCGGATCAACCCTTCGTTTGTGAAGTGGAGCCGCAGGCTGCCCATGCGTCTGCTCGGCACGGGCATGCTGCTGACGATGCTGCTGGGTGCCCTGTGCGCAATGGTCGTACTTGGCGGCCTTTCCTGGCTGGAAGCCGCCATCCTGGCTGCCATCCTCGCGCCGACCGACGCCGGCCTCGGCCAGGTGATCGTCAGCAGCGAACGCGTCCCCAAGCTAATTCGTCAGTCCCTGAACGTAGAGGCCGGCCTGAACGACGGGCTGTCGGTTCCGTTTCTGCTGCTGTTCATCGCGCTTGCCGTTGCCGAAGAGGGCAGCGGTGCGCCGGGCGCGGTGCTCGCGCGTTTCCTCGGCGAACAGCTGGGCTACGGCACGGTGATCGGGCTGGGGATCGGCGCGACCGGCGGATGGCTCCTCGGCCTTGCCCACCGCAGGGGCTGGATGGCGCCGCCGCTCGGGCAGCTCGGCGTGGTGGCGCTTCCCCTGCTCTGCGTCATGGCGTCGGAAGCGGCCGGGGCGAGCATGTTCATCGCCGCCTTCGTCGCCGGGTTCGCGGTCCAGTTCGGCTTCAAAGAGGCGGGCCGGCACAGCGTCGAATTCACCGAGGACTGGGGGCAGCTGTTCAACTATTCCGTATTCTTCCTCTTCGGCACGGTCGTGGCCAACGACTGGGCGCAATTCACGCCGGCCGTGCTGCTCTATGCCGTGCTGAGCTTGACGCTCGTACGCATGTTGCCGGTTGCGCTGGCGCTGCGCGGCGCCCGCTTGAGCCGGGCGAGCGTGCTGTTCATGGGCTGGTTCGGCCCGAGGGGTCTCGCGTCCATCGTGCTCGGGCTGGTCTACCTGGAGCGAGAAGCACACTTGGCAGGCGAGTCAACGATCCGTCTGGCGGTGATGGCGACGGTATTGCTCAGTATCTTCGCCCATGGCCTGAGCGCGCTGCCCGGAATAGGCCTGTACGCACGGCGAATCGCATCGCTCGACGAGACGTCCCCCGAGCATCAGGCATCCGAGGAAGACGCGCGCGCATAGCTGGCAGGCCGGCCCGTCTAGCCTCGCGTGTAGCCGGCCTCGCGCTGGCTGCGAATCGCGAGGACGAAGATCACGTCGACCTCCGGAATGTAACGGTACAGGGCCACGTATCCGCGCGCGCCGCGCCCGATGATCAGTTCGCGCAGGTCTTGCGCAGCCGGTCGGCCGATGAACGGATTCGTTGCCAGGATGTCGATCGCCTCGACAATCTCCCGGATGCGGGCCGGCGTGTCCGCGACCGCGTGCTGATCGAGATGCTCCAGTATGCGGTCGATATCGTCACCGACCTCCGGTGCGATCTCGATCGCGGGCAACGCTATCGTCCCAGCTTGCGGGCTTTTGGGCGGCGCGGTTTTCCGCCTGCGCCGCGCTTCTCGAGATAGGCTCGCATTTCGCGCCAGGGAATCGTCTTGCCGGATGCCACGATGGCGTCATAGCGCGCTTCCGCCTCGGCAACGAAATCACTGCGTCGCTCCACCGCCTCGGCTTTCTCGGCGATCGCCTGGACGATGAAACTGTGAGGCGTCGTTCCCGCACGCTCGGCCGCGGCGGCCACGCGCGCCCTGAGTTCTGCGGGAAGGCGGATCGTCGTGGTGGACATGGTGGTATCGGAAGGCGTTAACAAGGCAGGCGTCACTGTAGCACGAACGTGCTACAGCGGCGGCGGAGGAGAGAGAGACTCTGCATCGTGCGGGTCGCAGGAGCGGTGGGTGGTTGGCGCGTCGCGCCGCAATATAATCGGCCCGCCTCGGCCGGCGGCGTTCACCCAGGCGGCCGCTTTGCGGAAACTCTACCGGTTCGGGCTGATGGGGGACTTTCGACCCTTAGAAGCAGAAATTCGCGCGACTTGATAGGGTTGCTTTCGGTCGGCGTTCCCACGCGCTCCTTCCTACCGATACGGTTGCGATTTGTTGGGGCGAGCAGGCGCACGTACGAAATGAGGCTGGCTTAGGGAAGGTCTGAACAATCACCGAATCTGATGCACGCGAATGCGAACTGATTGGTGTGATTGTGAATTTCGGTCGAATCGAGACGATTTATGGTCTCGATTCGGTTGTTTTTCTGCTGATGTGCTGTTTCTGGACGCACTACGCCCCTTGAGCTCTAAACAAATGCCTTCGTGCCATGAAGATATTGGCCAGCGCACAGGTCACGAACAAGCGATTCGCGTTCTTTGCGATGCCACGGTAGCGCACCTTGGTGAAGCCGAACACGCGCTTCACTACGCCGATCGCGTGCTCGACGCGCGCGCGTACCCGGGAGCGCGCACGGTTGATCCGACGCTGCTGTTTGCTCAGGTACTTGTAGCCCCTGCCGCGTTTTTGCGTCAGGTCCTTTGCCCCCGGCGCTCGGGCCTGGATCTTGTCGGTCTGCCCCGCGTAAGCGCTATCGCCCCAGACCCGATCCTCCGCCCCGTGCAGCAACTGCGCGATCACCTGACCGTCGTGCACGTTGGCCGAGCTTGCCGCCACCGAGTGGATCATCTTGGTCTTGTGATCGACCCCAACGTGGGCCTTCATGCCGAAGTACCACTGGTTGCCCTTCTTGGTCTGGTGCATCTCGGGGTCGCGTTCTCCGTTCGCGTTCTTGGTGGAACTGGGTGCGTTGATGATCGTCGCATCCACGATCGTGCCCGAGGAGACTTTCAGCCCTTTGGCCTGAAGGTGGCGTCCGACTTCAGCAAAGAGCTTCTTGCCCAAATCGTGCGCTTCGAGCAAATGCCGAAACTTGCACACCGTGGTCTCATCGGGCGCCGGTTCACGGCCAAGATCAATGCCCACGAACGAGCGCATCGCCACCGAGTCGTACAGCGCCTCCTCCACCGCTGGGTCAGACAGGTTGAACCACTGCTGCAGGAAGTAGATGCGCAACATCCGCTCAAGCCCAATCGGCCGACGCCCCGCACCTTGAGGCTTCGGGTACACCGGATCGATCAGCGATACGAGCCTCGCCCAAGGCACCACCCGTTCCATCTCCGCCAGGAACAACTCCCGGCGCGTGGGCTTGCGGTAGGCTTCAAACCCACTGGCGGCGAACGTCGCTTGCGTCGGCTTTTTCATTCTTGTTCTCCTCGACTCAATGCCTACGCATTAGAGTCGCGGAATTGATCAGAGTTTCCTTAGCTCGCCGGCGACCGGGCATGCCGAAATGCCGAGCGGCACGACGGCATTTGTGGACCCAATAGACGGTCGACCGAACGCGTCTCAGGAGGAATCACCGGTGCGAAATAGCTGGCTCTTGGCAGCTCGAGTAATGGCGACGACGCAAGGATGCGTTACACGCCGCTCAACGGAAATGGCGAAGAACTCATCCGCAATCTCGTCAGTTCGGCCGATCGTTTTCACGCCGTACTGCGATTCGATTTCGGATTCGAGAACAGTCGGCCCGATGAACACACCTGCCCCGCGCTGCCCGAAAGCCTTCATCAGTGCGCTATCGTCGAACTCTCCCACCACTTGTGGCCAGAGTCTGTTCGCTTGGAACCACCGCTCCAGGCGTGATTTCACCACCGAGTCGACGCCCGGAGTTAGCATCGGCGCGTTGGCGAGGCAGTCGGGAAACTTTCCCTTGAGGCGCCTGGAGAGCCGTGGCGGATGCGAAGAAACTCACCCCGCATCCCCCGAGCCGGTGGTTGAATGCACGTACGCTCACGGAAGGCGGGATCGGCGCACCAGAAATGACGAGGTCCAGCCGATGCGCGGCGAGTTCCGCGAGGAGGTTATCGAGTTTCCACTCCCGGCATATGACCCGCACAGACTCCGGCAGGCGCGTTGCCGGTTCGATCAAGTGGTAGGCGATCGTCTTCGAGACGGAATCGGCAACCCCGACGCGGAATTCAATCGTACGGCCGCCGGCCGGGTAGTGCCGCATGGACTCCTCCAGTTCGGATCCAAGGGCGAAGATGTCCTGCGCATAACCGAAGGCGAGCCGTCCCGCGTCCGTCAGTTCGAGATTGCGGCCCTTTTTGGCGAACAGGGGCGCTCCCAAGTCCTCCTCCAGCAACCCGATCTGCCCGCTGATCGTCTGCGGTGTCAGGTGCAACTCCTCGCCCGCGCGCGCAACGCCGCCCGCCTTGGCAACCCGCCAGAAGTAGTGGAGGTGCTTGAAATTCATCGCGCTAATCCTTCGGTTTATTCGACTAATAGTTCATGATAAATCGATTTTACAAGAGGTTACGGTACCTCCAAACTCGCTGCACCAGTGCATTGACTGACAAGGAGGACATGAGCATGCGCATCGAGATCCAAGGCCTGGGTTTCCCGCTCACCGCGCCACTGATAGATCACACCCAACGGCGGCTGAGTTTCGCGCTGACACGGAACGGGCACCGAATTAGGCGCGTAATGGTCCGGTTGGGCGATACCAACGGTCCTCACGGCGGCACGGACAAGTTCTGCAAGATACAGTTGTTTCTGGAGCAAATGCCGACCGTCATTATTGGGGAGGCTGGCGCCGATCTGTACGCTGTGATCGACCGGGCCTCGGAGCGCGCCGGGCGCAACATAGCCAAGCGCGTTGCCCGGCTGGCAATGCCGCAGCCCATTGATATGTCCAAAGACTGAGGGCTTGCGACCATGAAACCTACGCAGACCCTTGTCCTGACCCGCGATGCGGGGACGCTCGCCGCGACCCCGCCGGCCAACCGTGTATTGAGCAACACTTACCGGCTGCTGGCGCTGACGCTGCTATTCAGCGCCAGCGCGGCGGCCGCGACGGCGACCCTTCAACTGCCCCATCCGGGCATTGTCGCCACATTGATCGGTTACTTCGGCCTTCTCTTTCTGACCGTCCGGCTGCGCAACAGCGCCTGGGGCCTGGCATCGGTTTTCGCGCTCACCGGCTTCATGGGCTACACGCTCGGGCCGATTGTCGGCCACTACCTCGCGATGCCGAACGGGCATCAGGTGGTGATTATGGCGATGGGCAGCACGGCAGCGATCTTCTTCGGGCTGTCGGCCTACGCGACAGCGAGCCGCCGGGAGTTCAGCTTCATGGGCGGATTCCTAATGACCGGGATCATCGTGGCTTTCTTGGCCGGGCTGGGGGCGATCTTCTTCGCCGTGCCGGCGCTCGCCCTGACGGTGTCCGCCGTCTTCGTGCTGCTGATGGCCGGACTCATCCTTTACCAGACCAGTCAGATCATCCACGGTGGCGAGACCAATTACATCATGGCCACGGTGACACTGTATGTCTCGATCTACAATCTGTTCACTAGCTTGCTGCACCTGCTTGGGGCGCTAAACAGCAAGGAGTGATTCGGTCTCCGGAAACCCCGGGCCGTCGATATCCTTTCCTCGGCGTTCCTCGGCGCGCTTCCCGGCGATCGTCTATATCGGCGCAGCTGTGCTGGCCTGGCCGCCGCGCTTGCGATACCGATCGCTGCTGCGGTCGATTGAGCGAATGACGTCTACTTGCCGAAAGCAATGAGATGAACGTTCGAGGACGCGACGATTTGGCCGCAGCAACCTGCATGTAATTATTACGCTGCTGCTACATTCCTGGTGGGTGGGTTCGGCGACACATCAGGCAGCTTAAGGCCGCTAGAGAAGAAGAAGCGAGTGGGCGAACAGCTTATGGGTTTGTTGGTCGCCGGGCTGATCGGCGCGCAAGACGAGCGCGCTAGCCCGCCGAACCGTTTAGGGGAATCTTCGTGAACCCACCACACGCTTCAGCACCGGGTCACTCGCCCGCCTGGCACGCCCAGCCCGTTGATGAGGTGCTGCAGACGTTGTCTGTTCGCGCCGGTACCGGCCTGAGCCACGAGGAGGCCGCCCGGCGTCTCGAGCAATACGGTCCCAACAGCCTGCCAGCGCCAAAGCGACGCGGGCCTTGGCTGCGTTTTGCCCTGCAGTTTCACAATCCCGTTGATCTATGTGTTGCTGGTTTCTGGCGCCGTCACAGTTGCGCTTAAGGACTATGTGGATGCAGGCGTGATTATCGGCGTGGTGCTGATCAACGCTGTTATCGGTTTCATTCAGGAAGGCAAGGCGGAGAAGGCGCTGGAAGCGGTGCGCGCCATGCTGGCCAGTCACGCCACGGTACTGCGCGAGGGCGAGCGGCACGAGATCGACGCCGCCCTGCTGGTGCCGGGCGATATCGTGCTGCTGGAGTCTGGCGCCCGGGTGCCGGCCGACCTGCGCCTGGTGCGCGTGAAAAACCTGCGCGTCAACGAGGCAGCCCTCACCGGCGAGTCGGTGCCGGTGGACAAGAGCACGGAACGCGGTCGCGGACGACGCACCCATCGGCGACCGGTCCGGCATGGCCTATTCCGGCACGGTGATCAGCTTCGGCCAGGCGCACGGCGTGGTCGTTGGCACCGGGCAGGCGACCGAGATCGGTCGCATCGGCACACTCGTCGGCGAGGTGCAGACGCTCGCCACGCCGCTCACTCGCCGCCTCGATCAGTTCGCGCGCCAGATCACGCTGTTCATTCTTTTGGTGGGGCTGATCACGTTTCTCTACGGGCATTTCGTGCGCCACATGCCGGTGCTGGAAATCTATCTCGCGGTGGTGGGGCTGGCGGTGGCGGCCATCCCCGAGGGGTTGCCGGCGATCGTCACCATCGTGCTGGCCATCGGCACCCGCGTCATGGCCCGTAACCACGCCATCGTGCGGCGGCTGCCGGCAGTGGAAACCCTCGGTTCGGTCACCGTGATCTGCTCGGACAAGACCGGCACGCTGACCAAGAACGAGATGACCGCCGTGCGGGTCATGCTGCCCACCCACACCCTGGAAGTGAGCGGCGCCGGCTATGCGCCTGAGGGTGGCTTCCAGCGCGACGGCGTGGCCGTCGATTCCGCGCAGGATGCGGCGCTGCAAGTGCTGGCCCGCTGCGCCCTGCTGTGCAATGACGCCCAGCTCAAGCACGATCCGGCCACGGGCTGGCTCCTCGTGGGCGACCCTACCGAAGGGCGCGTTACTGACGCTCGCCCGCAAGGCCGGGCTGGATCCCCTCGAAGCGGCCGCGGCCACGCCTCGGGTCGACGAAATCCCGTTCGAGTCGGAACACCGCTTCATGGCCACGCTGCATCACGACCACGAGGGGCACGCCTTCGTGCTGCTCAAGGGCGCGCCAGAACGCGTGCTCGATCTGTGCGTGCAGGACGCGAGCGGCCGCGCGCTCGATCGCACGGCCTGGGAAGCGCGCATGGAAGACGCCGCCGGCGCCGGACAGCGCGTGCTGGCGCTGGCACGCTGCGAGATGCCTGTCGGCACGACGGCGCTTTCGATGGCCGACATCACCCGGCGCTTCACTTTGCTGGGGCTGACCGGCCTGATCGATCCGCCACGGGAGGAGGCCATCGCGGCCGTGGCCGAGTGCCAGCGCGCGGGGCTGCGCGTCAAGATGATCACCGGTGATCACGCCGTCACCGCGGCGGCCATCGGCCGGCAGTTGGGGCTGACTGCCGATCCGGCGCTCACCGGAGAGGCCATCGAGATGCTGGACGACGCGGCGCTCGGCCGCCGCGCCCTCGAGACCGACGTGATCGCCCGCGCCAGCCCCGAGCACAAGCTGCGGCTGGTGGCCGCGTTGCAGGCGCAGGGCGAGCTGGTCGCCATGACCGGCGACGGCGTCAACGACGCACCGGCACTCAAGGCCGCCGACATCGGCGTGGCCATGGGACATAAGGGCACCGATGCTGCACGCGAAGCCGCTGACCTGGTGCTCACCGATGACAATTTCGCCACCATCGCCCACGCGGTGCGCGAGGGCCGGGTGGTGTTCGACAACATCAAGAAGTCGCTGCTCTTCATCCTGCCCACCAACGGCGGCGAGGCGGGCGTCATCCTACTGGCCGTCTTCGCCGGCCTGGCGCTGCCGGTTACTGCCGCCCAGATTCTGTGGATCAACCTGGTCACGACGGTGACGCTGGCGCTAGCGCTGGCGTTCGAGCCGGCCGAGCCGGGCGTCATGCGCCGCGCGCCGCGCCGGCCCTCGGAACCCTTGATCACGCGGCTGCTGGCCGCGCGTATCGCCTATGTGAGCGTGCTGATGATCGTGGTGACCTTCGCCGTGTTCGAATGGGAACTGGCTCGCGGCAGCAGCATCGAGGTGGCGCGCACGGCGGCGGTGAACATGCTGGTCGTCGGCGAACTGGTGTACCTGTTCAATGTGCGCCATTTCACCGCCTCGGCCTTCACCCGGGACATCCTCACCGGCAACCCGATGGCCTTCTGGGTGAGCGTGCTGTTGATCGGTTTTCAGCTCCTGTTCACCTACGCACCCCCGATGCAGCAGGTGTTCCATACCGCACCGCTCGACGCGACTTCCTGGCTGATCATTCTCGCTCTGGGACTGGGCAAGTTCCTCGCGGTGGAAGCAGAAAAGGCCGTGCTGCGGCGTCTGCATGTTCAGAGCATGTGAATGAGTCCGCTGCTCACCTCGATATCTCTGCGCTTGGCTGCTGTCATGTTGTTACTGCATAGGCTGGCGGTGTCATCCGAAGAATCGGCACGGCTCCAGCGGAGAACATCTACGTGACGCCTCGCGACGCCTGACGCGTACCGACTGGCGGCGTGCGATGGCTGGCGCCGGCGTCGCGGCGACGGTGCAATCGTCCTCGACGTTGACCTCCACGACCGACTGACCATGCACGAGCCTTTCGCGGAACTCGCCCTGCTGCTCGTGATCGCCGCTGCCGTCGGCGCGCTGGCGGTGCGGCTGCGCCAGCCCGTGCTGATCGCCTACATCGTGGTCGGTATCGCCGTCGGCCCGGCGGGGTTCGAGCTGGTCAAGGCGCATGACCAGATCGACCTGCTGGCTCAGGTCGGCGTGGCGGTGCTGCTGTTTCTGGTCGGACTCAAGCTCGACTTCAATCATGTGCGCCACATCGGGCCGGTGGCGCTTGCCACGGGACTGGGGCAACTGGTCTTCACCATCGCCATCGGCTTCGTGCTGATCATGGTGATGGGCCGCGACTGGCTCACCGCGCTCTACGTGGCGGTGGCGCTCACCTTCTCCAGCACCATCATCATCGTCAAGCTGCTCTCCGACAAGCGGGAACTGGATTCCCTGCACGGACGCATCGCGGTCGGCTTCCTGATCGTGCAGGACATCGCCGTGGTGCTGGCGATGATGGCCGTCAGCACGCTGCGCGTCAGTGGGGACACCGACACCGCATGGCTCGTCACAGTCGCTTCCATCGGCGCCCGCATGTTGGCGGCGGCAGCGCTGTTCTATGTGCTGATGCGCTACGTGCTGCCGCCGCTCACACGCGCCATGGCGCGCTCGCAAGAATTGCTGCTCATCTTTGCCATCGCCTGGGGCACGGCGCTCGCCGCGCTGGGCGACTGGGCGGGGTTTTCCAAGGAGGCAGGGGCATTCCTGGCCGGCTTCTCGCTTGCATCGACTCATTTCCGTGATGCCATTGGCGCGCGGCTCACCGGCATCCGCGACTTTCTGCTGCTGTTCTTCTTTATCGACCTGGGCGCCAGGCTGGACTTTTCCGCCTTGGGCGGCGAGCTGTGGCCGGCGGCGGTGCTGTCGCTCTTCGTGCTGATCGGCAACCCGCTCATCGTCATGGCCATCATGGGTTACATGGGTTACC
>CAVQQK010000003.1:0-245000 GCA_963714925.1 uncultured beta proteobacterium
GGCCGACCTGGTGCTGTTCGATCCAGCTACGGTGGGCATCTCGCCGCTCGAGCGGGTCGCTGACCTGCCCGGCGGCGGTATGCGCATGATTCGCCGGTCCCGGGGCGTGCACGGCGTGTGGGTGAACGGGACGCGGATCGCCGATGCGCAGGGAATGCGATCGCTCGAGGCGGGGCCGGGCCGGGTGCTGCAGGAATTCGAGTGCTGATCCCGATCGCTTGAGCGTTTCGAGGTACATACGCTCGAGATGAACGACGCATGATCGCCGGCGATTCCATCACGCTGTACGCGGCAGTTTTCGTCCTCGTCGAAATTGCCGGCATCGTCATGGCGCTGCGCGCGGTGATGACTGCACGGACGTCGCAGGGTGCGGTGGCCTGGGCGATTGCCCTGGTGACCTTTCCCTGGATCAGCCTGCCGCTCTATGCGGTGTTCGGCGGACGCAAGTTTCGCGGCTACCGAATCGCACGTCGCTCGGGAGACGCCGGCATTCGCGCGCTCGCGCGACGCATCGAAGGCCAGTTCGCGCCGGTCCTGCAGCGCGAACCGGGTGCGCAGGTGCAGCCGTTCGCCGCGCTCGAGCGCCTGGCGTTGATGCCCTTCCTGGGCGGCAACGACGCGCGCCTGCTGATCGACGGCGAGGCGACGTTCGCTGCAATTCTCGAGGCGCTCGCGCAGGCGAGGGACTATGTGCTGCTCGAGTTTTACATCGTGCACGACGACGGCATCGGCCGTGCATTGCATGCTGCGCTGCTCGAGTGCCGGCGGCGCGGCGCGCGCGTGCTGTTCATCTACGATCCGGTTGGCAGTCACACGCTGCCGGCGTCCTACATAGAATCGTTGCGCACCGCTGGTGCGCAGGTCGAGCCTTTCCTCAGTACGCGCAACCCGATGCGCCGGCTGCAGCTCAATTTTCGTAACCACCGCAAGATCGTCGTCGTCGACGGCCATCTGGCCTACGTCGGCGGTCATAACGTGGGCGACGAATATCTCGGCTGCGTGCCGAAGTTGAGTCCCTGGCGCGACACGCATATCGAGCTGCGAGGCCCGGCGGCGGGGGCGGTGCAGCTCGCCTTCCTCGAAGACTGGAACTGGGTCGCCGGCGAGATCCCCGACCTGCATTGGCGCGCGGAGGCCGTCGAACCCCGCGATCTGCCGGTGCTCGTTGTGCCATCGGGTCCCGCGGACGAGTTGGATACCTGCAGCCTGTTCTTCACCCATCTGATCAACTGTGCGCAGCGCCGGCTGTGGATCAGCAGTCCCTACTTCGTGCCCGACGAGCCGGTCGTCGCTGCGCTGCAGCTCGCCGTGATGCGTGGGGTCGACGTGCGCATCCTGCTTCCGGGACGGCCGGATCATCGGTCCGTCTATCTCGCCGGCATTTCGTTTGTCGAAGATCTGCGCGGCTCGGGCGTGCGTCTGTTTCGCTTCCAGAAAGGCTTTCTGCACCAGAAGGTCATGCTCTGCGATGACGCCGCCATCGTCGGAACCGCAAACCTCGACAACCGTTCGTTCCGGCTCAACTTCGAGATCAGCGTGCTGGTGGCCGACGCGCAGTTCGCCGGCGACCTTGCCGGCATGCTGGCGCTCGATTTCGAGAACAGCCGCGAGATCGACGCCGCAGCGCTGGCGCGGATGACACTGCTGACGCGCGTGGCTTCGCGCGCCGCACGGCTGTTCGCGCCGGTGCTCTGAGAACAGGCGCGGCGTCGTGCGCGCCGCCGCCGCGCGCCACCGGCGGCGGTAACATTGGGCATGGAAAATTCTGCTGCGACGAACGGCGATAGTGCCAAGGACGGGTCGCAGCCGCCCGAGCGACGTAGATTGAAACGTTTCGCGCGCGCGCTAGGCGCGGTCTTGATGCTGCTCGTGGCGCTGATCGCGCTGGTCGAATTCCGTATTCCGCTGGATTGGGCGCGTGCGCGCATCGAATCGGCGGCGAGCCCGGGCCATCGGCTGCAGATCAGGTTGCGTGGGCCGTTGACGCTCATCACGGGCCTACAACCGGCGCTCGAAGCGCGCGACGTGGTCCTTTCGGTGCAGCGCGAGAGCGGCGCGGTCGAATTGGCGCGGCTCGGCGTGGCACGCACCGGTATCGAGCTGCGCGCCCTGTTTGCGCGCGAAGTCCAGCTGACGAATGCCAGAGCGTCCGACCTCGTGCTGCGCATCGATGCGGCGACGTTCGCCGCGGCCGCGCACGAAGGCAGGACCGGCGCGCGGGGCGTCCCGCGACGACGTGCGGCCGCTGCGCCATCCGGCTGGCGCTTCGTCGGCGTGCGCAGCTTGCAGGTCGAGCGCGCGCGCGCGCGGTTCGTTCTGCCCGCGCTCAGCCATCCATTGGAGATCGCGGTCGAGTCGATGACGTTGAAGGCGTCGCGAAACGAGCAGGTGACGATCGAAGCGCAGGGGACGGCAGCGGGCGAAGCGATGCGGGTCGATTATCGTGGCGGTTCCGTCACCGATATGTTCTCGGGCGAGCGGGCGATACCGCTGGATCTGCGGATCGCGCTGGCCGATGCGTCGTTCTCCGCCAAAGGCACGCTCGACCTGGCGCTGCGGCACGGCGATTATCACGTTGAACTCAAGGGCAACGGTCGTTACCTGGAACGCATACTGCCGGGCTTCAAGTCCGAGGTTGGCGATGTGAACACGCTGTCCGTCGAGGGACGGCTGCTGACCTCGCCCGACGCGACCAGCCTCGAAGCGATGACACTGGTTGCGGGCGCGACGCGCGCGCAGGTCACGTTGCGCCAGGCGGTCGCGAACGGTCGGCGGCGAGCGCAGGGCCAGTTGGAGTTCACGCTGCTCGATTTGACGCCGTGGTTGCCCGTTTTCGCGGCGAACAAAAGCAAGGACGCCGCGGACGCGGATGTGCTCGATGCGATCCGCGCCCTTCAGCGGACGATGGACGTCGACGTCCACTGGCAGGCGGCGCAGTTGATCTGGCCCAGGCGCACAGCCGAAGACGTCCGCATCGTGATGCGCGTAACGGAAGATCGGGTTGAAATCGAGAGCAGCGCACGCGTGCTCACGGGTTCGCTCAACGCGCAGCTGCGGCTCGAGACCGCGCAGCCGGAAGCCACGCTTCGCGTCGACGCGCAGGGCGGCCCGATCGCGCTCGAAGCCCTGCACCCGGATGTCGAGCGCGTCGGGATCACCGGGATCGTGCGCACCGCGAAGCTCACCGCACATGCTCGAGGCTCGAGCCTGGCGGCGCTCGCCCAATCGCTCGAAGGCGAGTTGGACTTGCGCGACGTAGACGGGCGCTATAAATCGGAACAGGACGCGATGCCGGTGCGCGTCAAGATCGAGCAGGCGCATCTGGCGGCAACACGCGACGCGTTGCAGGGGTCGTTTGAAGCGGGGATTGAGGACGCGCGTATCGCGCTCAAGCTGTCGAGCGAACGTGCGGCAGTTCGAACGAATCATCGTGTGGTGCACAGTGCGTTTGATGTGACCGTCAAGCGTGCGCACCGACGTGGCACCGAGTTGCGCGCACAGGGCGCATTGGTGCTCGAACCCAAGACCTGGGCCGTCGACGTCAAGGACGCGCGGCTCGGCACGACCCGGGGTGTGGCGACGGCAAAAGGAACCTGGGATGCCAAGGCGCCGGTGTCGATTCATGCCGACTTTGCGCGATTCGATACCCGGTCAATGGATTTCTTCGATCTTGGCCGCGGTGCAAGATCGCGCAAAACGAAGCGCTGGCAGGACGTTGTCGTACTGCCGCGCGGCCTGCGGTTGCCCGCGATGGATCTGGAACTGTCCGCCAAGCGCCTCGATCTCGATCCGGCGCAATTCGAAGACGTTCGCGCGACCGCTCAAGCCCGTTCGGGCCGGCTCGAGCGGGCGCAGGTCGCGCTGCGCGCCAAGGGCGGCGCGCTCAACGGTGAGCTGTCTGCGGATTTCACCGGCACGATGCCGCGCCTCGACGCCAGGGTGGCGGGCACGTCATTTGACGCACGACCCCTGTTGGCGCGGTTTGGACTGAAGGTCAGGCATGCGCGCGTCGCATCGTTTGAAGCGCATGCGACGCTGCGCGGCGAACGGCTCAGACAGCTTGTCGCGGAAAGCACGATGAAGATTTCGACGCGGGGGCTCGATCTCGCGATGCCGGGACTTGCGGACGAACGCCGCACGCTCAATCTGCGCGGCGCCGCGGACGTGGCCAGTGCCAAGGGCCGGCTGTCAGCGACGGTCAGCGGTACGCTGAACGGGCATCAATTCCGCGCGCGCTCGCGCGGGCCCGAACTCGTCGCGCTGATTGGACGCGACGAGCGCGTTCCGGTCGACGTTACGCTGAACGCTGGTGACAGCACGCTCGAAGCGCACGGTACGGTCGCCACCGGCCCAACGGCCGATCTGCAGCTTCGCTTGAGCGGTAAGCGCGTCGACCAACTGCTTGCGCTCGGCGGGCTGAGCACGTCGATAACCGGTGCGTTCTCGTTGAACACGCGCTTCAGGCTGACGCCGCAGCCACGCTATGTCTTCGACGGAATCGATGCGCAGATCGGGGAGAGCAGGATTGCCGGCCATCTCGTTGCCGATGCTTCTGCCGAGCGCGCGACGGTCGAGGCCAAGCTGTCGAGCCCGGCACTGCGCCTGATCGATATCGGCGGGGGCGTTGCGAAGGAGGCCGTTGACGAATCCCGGCGTGTGGCACAGGAATCGGGGGAGGTCGCATGGCTCGCGCCGCTCAGACGCTACGACGCCACGGTCGACCTCGAGGCCGAGCGGCTGTTCGCGACCGGCGAATGGCTCGGGCCGGTTCGGTTGAAGGCCCGGCTCGAGGGTGGGCGGCTGCAGATCGATCCATTGGAGATTCGCTCACAGGGCGGATCGCTCGTCGCGCGCGGCAGCATCGATGCGCCGCGCGACAGCAACCTTCCGATGTACGCATTGCACGCGGATCTCAAGCAGTTCAATCTCACGCCACTCGTGCACGTGGTGCAGCCGCAAGCCAAAGGGGGGACCGCAATCCTGGATGCGCGCGCGGTGCTTACGAGCCGGGGCCTTGGCAAGGCCATCGTGGAAAACCTCGACGGCACACTGGACATGGCAACTTATGGCCGCGATGTCAGCGCGGGCCGGCTTTCAGATATGGGCATCAATTTGCTCTCGATCGTCGGTCGTACGCTCGAACCGGACGCGCAATCGACGGTGAATTGCGTGGTCGGCGTATTCGACCTTGGGAAGGGCCTGATGAGGAGTCGCGCACTGTTCGCCGATACGACGCGCATGCGGCTTATCGGCAACCTCGATATCGATCTGCGGACCAAGGTCCTCGATGGTGCGTTGCGTCCGTTTCCGAAGAATCCCGCGTTGTTCAGGATATCGACGCCGGTCGACATTTCCGGCACGATTGCTGCGCCCCGCGTTTCGCTGGCGACCAGCGCGCTGCCCGAGTTGCTTCTTCGATATTCCAACCCGTATACGATCTTCCTCGGGGCGCTCGCCGAAACACGGTCGTCGAAGCCGGATGGCAGCGACGATTGCCGCGCGGCCTATGCGAAGGCGGAATCCGCGCGCATAGAACCGAGTAGCGAAAAGTCGGATGGGGACGGCGGATCGGAATCGCCACTGCAACGTCTCGAGGACGTTGTCATTCCAAAAGGAGAGCAGCAGTGATGAAATCCACGATTCGAATCAGCCTTGGCGCGGTACTTATTGCGCTGCTCTCGGCCTGCGCGTCGACGACGCTGACGAATGCCTGGAGGGACCCGGCCTACAAGGGCGGGGGATTCAAGAGGCTGCTGGTGGTCGGCGCGACCGAGTCGTCGACGAATCGGCGCATATTCGAAGGCGAATTTTCGCGCGCACTCAAGGCCGTGGGCGTTGAGGCGGTCGCGAGTTATACGGTCATTCCCCAGGACGGCAAAATCGACAAGGCGGTGCTGAAGGCGGCCGTACACAAGCAGGGACTGGACGGCGTCGTGATTACACGGTTGGTGAGGATCGACAAGCAGACTGTGTATACGCCGGGCTATGCCGGGGGCGTGCCGGCCGTGGGCTACCGTAACAGCCTCTACGGCTACTACGACGTCGCCCGGTCGCCCTACGGGATTCCGGCCGCGAGCCGCGAATACGAATCGGCCGTGCTCGAAACCAGCCTGTGGAACGCGGCGGACGAGACGCTCGTCTGGACCGCGACCACGACAACCTTTGCGCCGTTGGACGTGAAATCGGCGACGGACGATTTCGCCAAGGTGATGATCGAGGAACTACGGGCGCGCAAGCTACTCTGAGGCGCCGAGCAGCATCCGATTCAGCCGCTTGACGAAGGTCGCAGGGTCTTCGAGCTGGCCGCCTTCGGCGAGCTGCGCCTGCTCCAGGAGCAATTGCGCCCAGTCGGCGAGCCGCGTGTCGTCCGTTTCGGCGCGCACGCGTTCGATCAGCGGATGCTTCGGGTTGAGTTCGAGGATTGGCTTTGTTTCGGCGCCGGGCATTTTCTGGCCGGCGGATTTCAGCAGGCGTTGCAGGTGCCCGCTCATCTCGTGTGCCTCGGCGACGAGGCAGGCCGGCGAATCGGTCAGACGGAAGGTCGCGCGCACGTCCTTGACGCGCTCGCCGAGCGCGCCCTTGATCTTTGCCATCAGGTCCTTGGCGTCTTCGGCGGTTTTTTCCTGCTCGGCCTTCTCGCCTTCGTCAGCCAGTGCGGCGAGGTCGAGGCCGCCCTTGGCCACCGAAATCAGCGGCTTGCCCTCGAATTCGTGCAGGAAGGAAAGCATCCATTCGTCGACGCGGTCGCTGAGCAGCAGGACTTCGATTCCCTTCTTGCGGAAGATTTCGAGATGCGGGCTCGCGCGCGCCGCGTCCCAGCTGTCCGCGGTCACGGTGTAGATGCTGTCCTGCTTGTCTTTCATCCGGCCGATGTAGTCGGCGAGCGATACCGTCTGATCGGCACCGTCGTTCGCGGTCGATGCGAAGCGCAGCAGCTTCGCGATCCGCTCGCGGTTCGCACTGTCCTCGCCGACGCCTTCCTTGAGCAGCTGGCCGAAGGCGGCCCAGAAGGTGGCGTACTTTTCCTTCTCGTTCTCGGCCAGCTCCTCGAGCATCGACAGCACGCGTTTGGTCGAGCCCTCGCGGATCATGCGCACGTCACGCGATTCCTGCAGGATCTCGCGCGACACGTTGAGCGGCAGGTCGCTCGAATCGATCACCCCGCGCACGAAGCGCAGGTAGGGCGGCAGCAGCTGCTCGGCATCTTCCATGATGAACACGCGACGCACATAGAGCTTGATGCCGTGGTTCTGGCGCCGATCCCACAGGTCGAAGGGCGCGCGCTCGGGCAGGTAAAGCAGCTGGATGTACTCGCTGCGGCCCTCGACGCGGTTATGCGTCCAGGCCAGCGGCTCGCCGAAGTCGTGCGACACGTGCTTGTAGAAGGCACGGTACTGGTCGTCGTCGATTTCGCTTTTGGGCCGTGCCCAGAGCGCGCTCGCCTGGTTGACGATCTCGGGTTCATCGCTCAACTTCATCGCACTCGCTTCCTGGTCCCAGGTTTCCGTGCGCATCCGGATCGGCAGCGAGATGTGGTCCGAGTAACGCGTGACGATGTGGCGCAGGCGTTCGCCCGCAAGCAGGTCATCCTCGCCTTCGCGCAGGTGCAGGGTCACGTCGGTGCCGCTTTCGCTGCGCTCGGCCGGCTCGACCGTGAATTCGCCGCCGCCATCGCTTTCCCAGCGCACGGCGCCGTCCGCAGGCAGCCCGGCCCGGCGCGTAACGACGCTCACCCGGTCGGCGACGATGAACGAGGAGTAGAAGCCGACGCCGAACTGGCCGATCAGCTGGGCGTCTTGCTGCTGGTCGCCGGTGAGGCTGGCGAAGAATTCGCGCGTTCCCGAGCGGGCGATCGTGCCGAGGTGCTCGACCGCTTCCTCACGCGACATGCCGACCCCGTTGTCCGACACCGTCACCGTGCGCGCGGTCTTGTCGAAGTCGATGCGGATGCCGAATTCGCCGTGGCCTTCGATCAGTTCGGGATGGGCAATCGCTTCGTAGCGCAGCTTGTCGCAGGCGTCCGAGGCGTTGCTCACCAGCTCGCGCAGAAAGATTTCCTTGTTGCTGTACAGCGAATGAATCATCAGCTGCAGCAGCTGCTTGACCTCGGCCTGGAAGCCGAGCGTTTCCTTGGGCGCGCCCATCGTGTGCTCTCCTTGCTCCTGCGTCAGAACCGCCGGTAGATGGGGGCGGTGGGGGAGGCTTTCAAGATCGAGGCAGGTGGGGTCAGACCCCTTTTGACGACTCCCAGAGTTATCCACAGGGGTCTGACCCCATTCACTTCCAAAGATCGACCGTCTTGCCTTGCTTTTGCATCCGCTCGGCCCGGCCCCGCAGAAAGCGCTGGAAGGAGGGTTCTTTCGCGTAGGCGCCGCTCGAGACGTAGGCGAACGATCCGGCGAGGTGGAAGGGGCGGAGATAGGCTTCGGTGCGGAACACCTCGTGCCCGGTGGCATCGAAGAATACGATGCTCGGCGTGTACACGAGCTTCAGGCTGCGCATCCACGCATCGGCGGGCGTCGCCTTTCCATCCGGCGTCGTGATCGGCGTGCGCTCGCCGAGGGCGAGGCGCGCGACGTCGAATTTCGCGAGTTCGACCTCGACCTCGGGGCGCCGAAAGCCTTCGCGGTGCATCTCGTCGCAGCCGGCGCAATAGGGCGTTTCGAATACGACGGCGAGCGGTTTGCCACCGGCGCGCCGCGTCAGGTCCGGGGGCGAGGCAATGAAGAAGGGCTCCGGATGCAGCATCGCGCTCGCTTCGTCCATGACGGCGCTTGCCAGGTAATCGCGAAACGCGAGTTTCGGCGCCATGCGGCCCGCGACGTAATCGAGCGCCGCCTCAAAGCGTCGCGGCGGGTAGTAGCCATTCAGCCGCAGTGCGACATTGCCCTTTTCGTCGAAAAAGATCTGGGTCGGCGTGAACTGAATCTTGAGCAGCTTGGCGAATGCCTTCTCGCTCATGCGCGTGCCGTCGAGCCAGGTCACTTCCCGGTCGCCCCAGATATTGATCGCGATGACCACGAAGTGCTTGCGCGTCTTGTCGACGATCGAACGCTGCGTGAAGTTGGTCCGCATCAGCCGCGCGCAGTACGGGCAGCCGTCCTGGCCGAAATACACCAGCAGGCGCTTGCCGTCCTTGGCCGCATCTGCGATGTCGTCTCGAAAATCGAGAAACGACTGCGTGAACCACGCCGGATGTTCGATGGCATGGGGGCTCGCGACCTGCGCGCTGACGGCAAGTGACAGCGTCGACAAAACACACGCGAAAATGATGCGCAGCACGCTCCCAGTATAGTAGTAGAAACCGCATCCGATCGCCATGCTTCGACTCCTTCTCGTACTCAACGCGCGGCTCGTGCATCAGCGCGGGCGTGCGCTCCTGTCAATCGCTGGCATCGCCCTCGGTGTCGCGCTCGGATACGGTGTGCAGCTGATGAATCAAGCCGCGGTTGAGGAACTCACTGCGGCGGTGCGCGCACTCTCGGGCGACGCGGATCTCGAGGTGCGCGGAGGACGCAGCGGATTCCCGGACGATGTGTACGTGCGCATCGCGCGCTTGCCCGGGGTCGCGGTGGCGAGTCCGGGACTCGAATTGCGTGCAGGACTGGCCGCAGACGTCGCGCCGACGATCGACCGGGCGGCAGCGTCGGCGCCGAGTACGATCCGCGTGCTTGGCGTCGACGTGCTGCGCAGCGCGCAGCTGCAACCGGCGCTTTTCATCGCCGAGCCGGGGTTGCGCTATGCGCTGCTCGAACCCGATACGGTCCTGCTTTCAGCGGCTGCCGCGCACACGCTCGGGCTCGAGGCCGGCGACCCCCTGGTGCTGGTGGTGGGCCTCGCACGCGTGCGCCTGCGCGTCGCCGGCGTGCTTCCCGCGTCTGCCCTGCGCGGGATTGCGGCGCTGACCGACGTCGCAACGGCGCAATGGCGCCTCGATCGGCTCGGCAATCTGAACCGTATCGACTTGCGGCTTGCGCCGGGCGCTCGGCGCGCGATGGTGCAGGCGCGCGTCGCCGCGCTGCTGCCAGCCGGTGTGCGGGTGGAGGAAACGCAGGCCGCAGAAAATGCGAGCGCGAATCCCTCGCGCGCGTATCGGGTCAATTTGAACGTGCTTGCACTGGTGGCGCTGTTCACGGGCGGCTTTCTCGTTTTTTCGGCCCAGGCACTCGACGTGGCGCGGCGGCGCGCCGAACATGCGCTGCTCCGCGTACTCGGGGTCGAGCGCAGCGGAATCGCAGGCCTGGTGCTTGCCGAAGCGGCGGCAATCGGCGTGATCGGCAGCGTGCTGGGCATTGCGCTCGGTACGCTGCTTGCGCAGATCGCGGTGCGCAGGTTCGGGGCGGATCTCGGCGCAGGCATGTTTCGGGGCCTCGCGCCGGACATCGTCTTTCTTCCAAACATCGCGCTGCTCTACGCGCTTGCCGGCACGGTCATCGCAGTGCTGGGCGCGGTCCTTCCTGCGCTGGACGCGGCGCGCCATCCGCCGGCACGGGCACTAAAGGCGGGCGACGACCAGACGATGTTCATTTCCCTCGCGCGGGTCTGGCCCGGCCTCGGCGTGCTGGCTCTGGGCGGCGTCCTGGCCACGCTGCCTGCGGTGGATGGGGTGCCGCTGTTCGGCTACCTTGCCATCGCCTGCCTGCTGATTGGCAGCATTGCACTGATGCCGCGCGCGGCGCAGCTCGCGTTCGCATGGCTGCCGCGCGTGCCTAATCCTGTTGTCACGCTCGCACTGATGCAACTGCGCGGTGCGCCGGGCCAGGCGATGGTCAGCCTTGCCGCGATCGTCGCAAGCTTCTCGCTGATGGCGGCGATGGCGATCATGGTGGCCTCGTTCCGCGAGTCCGTGGACGGCTGGCTCGATACCGTGCTGCCGGCCGACGTGTACTTCCGTACGACGCATGCGGGCGAGACGGCGTTTCTCGATCCTGCCTTCGAGGCGCGGGTTCGCACGCTGCCACAGGTCGCGCGCGCGGAGTTTCTGCGCAGCGCCCGCGTGTCGCTGCGGCCGGATAGGCCCGATGTCTCGCTGCTTGCGCGAGACCTGCCGCAAGGCGAGCCGCACTTTCCGCGGGTAGGTCGCAGATTCGGCCGCAGGCGGGCGATCCGCCGGCGGTGTGGGTGAGCGAAGCGATTGCCGACGTGCATGGCCTGGGCCCGGGCAGCCGCGTCGCCTTGCCGCTCGCGGGACGCAGGGTCGAATTCATCGTCGCCGGTGTGTGGCGTGACTATGCGCGTCAGCAGGGCGCACTATTGATGCGTCGCTCCGACTATGTCGCGCTGACGGGCGACCGACGCACGAACGACGCGGCGCTCTGGCTCGCGGCGGGCGCGACCGCGGCGCAGGCGATGGCGGCGCTGCGCGCACTGCCCGGCGGCGCGGAGCTCGAGATCGCGGAGCCGGGCGAGATCCGCGTTGCGTCGCTGCACATCTTCGATCGCAGCTTTGCAGTGACCTATGCGATCGAGGCAGTCGCCGTACTCGTTGGGCTGTTCGGCCTTTCGACGAGCCTCGGGGCGATCGTGCTCGCGCGCCGGCGCGAGTTCGGGATGCTGCGCCACATCGGAATGACGCGTGGGCAGATCGGTGCCATGCTCGCCGCAGAAGGCGGTTTGCTCGCGGTGCTCGGCTCGATCGCGGGCCTTGGCGTGGCGTTGGCTGATCAGTCTGATCCTGATCCACGTCGTCAATCGCCAGTCCTTCGGCTGGAGCATGGACCTGCATCGCACCGGTCGCGACGCTCGCCGCGTTCACGCTGGCGCTGATCGGGCTGGCGGCGCTGACCGCCTACCTGTCGGGACGCGAGGCCATGGGCATGGGACCGGTACGCGCAGTGAAGGAAGATTGGTGAGGCGACGCGATGTGCTGCGCGCGCTCGGCGCGGTCGGCGCAGTCGCGACCGGGTTCGCCGCGCCCGCGCTTCGGCGCCGCGCGAAAATCAGGTTTCCCGATGTCGTGCCCGAGCGCGGGTTGGCGTTTCCCGGCGATCATGGTGCGCATCCTGACTTCCGGATCGAGTGGTGGTATGTCACTGGCTGGCTGCGCGCGCAGGGTGCCACACGCGACGCTCGGTTTTCAGATTACGTTTTTTCGTGCCCGCAACGAAGCTGCAACCGAAAACCCGAGTGCCTTCACGCCGCGCCAGATCCTGTTCGCGCACGCAGCGCTCGCCGATGCGGCGCATGGCAGGCTGCAGCACGACCAACGTGCTGCGCGCGCAGGCCTTGACGCTCGCCGGAGCCGAGAATCGAGGGCACGCGCGTCTGGATCGACGACTGGCGGCTGGTGCAGACCGAGCAGGGCTACGCGGCGTCGATTGCGGCGCGCGCATTCCAACTGCGCCTTAGCGTTGCGAGACCGACCGAGCGCCGTTCGAACAGGGCGAGGCGGCGTTCAGCCGCAAAGGACCGCGTCCGCGCGAGGCGAGCTACTACTACAGTCGCCCTCAACTCGCGGTCGCCGGGACGATCGAGCGCGGCGGGAGAACGACTCCGTGCGTGGCACGCGCCTGGCTCGACCACGAATGGTCGAGCGCCTACGTGCCGCCGGAAGCCGCAGGCTGGGACTGGATCGGCATCAACCTGGACGATGGCGGTACGTTGATGGCGTTCGTCATGCGCTCGAGAAAGCGGCGGCGTGCACTTTGCGGGCGGCACGCGCGCAGGGGCCGACGGTTCGCGGCGTGCATTCGCCGCGGAGGCGGTGCGGTTCGAGCCGCTGCGCCGCTGGCGCTCGCCGCGCACCGGCGTCGAATATCCGGTCTCGATGCGCATCATTGCGGGCGGAGGAGGAGTGGACGCTCGAACCGCTGATGGACGACCAGGAACTCGATTCGCGCCTCAGCACCGGTACGATCTACTGGGAAGGCGCGGTGCGCCTGCACGCAGGCGGGCGCGAGGTCGGGCAAGGGCTACTTGGAGCTCACCGGCTATTGGCAGCCGATGACGATCTAGATGGGGTCAGACCTTTGTGGATAACTTGAAAAGGGGTCAGACCCCTTTTTTGTAATCGACGGACAACGATTATCCAATGGGGTCTGACCCGGAAGTTATCCACAAGGGTCTGACCCCGTTTTCGGCCCTTTTTTAGTGCTGTCGCATTAAATCGGCCGCCTTCTCGCCGATCATGATCGCGGGCGCATTCGGGTTGCCGCCGACAATCGTCGGCATGATCGAGGCGTCGACCACGCGCAGGCCGTCGATGCCGTGCACGCGCAGTTCGGGATCGACGACGGCGAGCGGATCGACGCCCATCTTGCAGCTGCCGACGGGGTGATAGACGGTGTCGCCGCGGTTGCGTAGAACCTCGCGGATCTGGTCATCCGACGCCACACCGGCGGTGAACAGATCCTTCTTGTACAGTGACGCGAGGCTCGGCGCCTCGAGCAGGCGGCGAGTCAGCTTGTAGCCCTCGACCATGCGTTCGAGATCGTCGTCTTCAGCATAGAAGGCCGGATCGATCAGGGGTGGGTCGGCGGCGTTCGGCGTTGCGAGCGTCACGCTGCCCCGGCTCTTCGGTCGTAGCAGACAGACGTGGCACGACAGGCCGTGGACGAAGTGCAGTTTGCGTGCATGGTCGTCGACGATGCCGACGACGAAATGCAGCTGAACGTCCGGCGCCGGGGATTCGGCAGAGAGCTTCAGGAAGCCGCCGCATTCGGCGAAGTTCGTCGTCAGCATGCCGCGGCGCGCGCGTCGATAGCGGCCGAATTCGCGCAGCATGCGCAGCACCCCGCGCGGCGAGAAGCCGAGCAGGTCGAGGCTGTCGACCTGGTAGCCGAAAATGAAATCGATGTGATCCTGCAGGTTCTGTCCGACGCCGGGCAGATGGTGCAGGGTCGGGATGCCGTGACGCTGCAGCTGTGCGCCGTCGCCGATGCCCGAGAGCATGAGCAGCTGTGGAGACTGAAAGGCGCCGGCGGAAACGACGACCTCGCGTCGTGCATGCAGCGTTTCCCGCATGCGCCCGCGCAGCACCTCGACGCCGATGGCTCTCCTGCCGTCGAACAGGATGCGTTGTGCCCGCGTTTCGGTGAAGACCCGAAGATTCGGCCGTGTCGCGAGGTGCGGTAGAACGTAGGCCCGCGCCGCGCTGCAGCGTTCGCCGTTGACCTGGGTGACCTGGTAGACACCCAAGCCTTCCTGCTCGGGGCCATTGAAATCGGTGTTCAGCGCGAAGCCGGCTTCGCCGGCGGCGCGCCGGTAAATCTCGTGGAACGGGCTGTCGGTGCGCAGGTCGGCAACATCGAGCGGTCCGCCGTCACCGTGAAATTCATCGGCGCCACGCATGTTGCGTTCAGAGCGCTTGAAGTAGGGTAGGACCTCGTCGAAGTCCCAACCGGCGTTGCCGAGCGACGCCCAGTGGTCGTAGTCCGAGCGATCGCCGCGAATGTAGACCATCGCGTTGATGGCCGAGGTGCCGCCGAGCGCCTTGCCGCGCGGCTGATAGCCGCGCCGGCCGTTGAGACCCGGTTGCGGAACGGTTTCGAAGGCCCAGTTGTTGATCCTGGTCGGGAGCATCGCGATGACCGCCAGGGGCGTGTTGACCAGCATGCCGTCGCCGCGCCCGCCGGCTTCGAGCAGCGCGACCTGGACTGACGGATCCTCGCTCAGGCGACCCGCCAGCGTGCAGCCTGCAGATCCGCTGCCGATGATGAGATAGTCGAACTGTTGCGGCATACGATGACCTCGCGGTGGGTGCGCGGTTTCTCGCATGCTACTCTCCCGCGTCCCTTGTTCCTGCGTGAAATCCTGTTCGTCATGCCTACGCTCGTCGCCGCCGGCCACACGCTCGCCTATGAGTGGATCGATGCGGGCGGCGAGGGCAGGCCGGTGCTCGTGTTTCTCCACGAAGGGCTCGGTTCGATCGGCCAGTGGCGCGATTTTCCAACGCGGGTGGCACGCGCGACCGGCTGCAATGCGCTGGTCTACGACCGCTACGGCTACGGCCAGTCGGACGTGCTGGTCGAGGCGCGACGCAGCATCCGCTTCATGCACGAGGAGGCACTCGAGGCGTTGCCGCAGGTGCTTGCCGCGTTGGGCATCGAGTCGCCGATCCTGGTCGGCCATTCCGACGGCGCCTCGATCGCGTTGATCCATGCGGGTGCGGGACATGCGGTTCGTGGCCTCGCGTTGATGGCGCCGCACGTGTTCGTCGAACCCGATCTGCACACGACAGCATCGTCGAGGCGGCGCGCGCAGTTCGAGACCACCGACCTCGCGCAGCGCCTTGGGCGCTACCACCGCGATGCGCGCAAGACCTTCTATCTCTGGGCCGATGTGTGGCTCGATCCAGACTTCCCCGGCTGGAACATCGAGGAATACCTGCCGGGCGTGACCTGCCCGGTGATCGCCATCCAGGGGTACGACGACCAGTACGGCACCATGGCGCAGCTCGACGCCATCGCGCGCCAGGTGCGCGGGCCCTGCGAACTGGTGAAGCTCGAGGGTTGCGGACACAGCCCGTTTCGCGAACAACCCGAGCGTGACGACGGACGCGATCGTGCGTTTCGTCGATGCGCTGAGCGGTGGCGCTGCGCATTCGCGCGCGCGCTCGATCGGGTCCGCCTGATCCGATGACTGCTGCGGTCGGCACGCTACGCCAGGACGTCAGGGTGATCGGTCTGATCGCGGTCGCGCACGGGCTGTCGCATTTCTATCAGCTCGTCGTCGCGGTGCTGTTCCCGCTGATCAAGGTGGATCTCGGCGTCAGCTACGCCGCCCTCGGTGCGGCGACGGCGCGTCTTTTACACGGTCTCCGGCGTGTGCCAGACGCTCGCCGGGTTCGCGGTCGATCGCTTCGGCGCGCGCCGGATACTGCTCCTCGGCCTTGCGCTGTGCGCGCTCGGCGTGCTGCTCGCGGGCCTCGCGCAGAGCTTCGCCATGCTGGTGGTCGCGTTCTTCGTCGCCGGGCTCGGCAACAGCGTGTTCCATCCGGCGGACTTCGCGATCCTCAATGCGCGCGTCGAACGCCAAGCGCCTTGGCTATGCGTTCAGCTTTCACGGCATCGGCGGCACGCTCGGTTGGGCGCTCGCGCCACTGTTCGGCTACGCGATTTCGGCGGTCTACGGCTGGCATGCGGCGCTCATCGTCGCCTCGCTGCTCGGCGTCGGTGATGATCGGCTTGATCCTCGCCAACGGCGACCGCACTGCGGGCGACGCGGGCCGCGCGCAGACGCGGGCGGCCGTGCCGACGACGCTGCGCCGAGGACGTGCGCGTGCTGCTCGCGACGCCGGTGCTGATGTGCTTCCTGTACTTCCTGCTGCTCGCCGCGGCGCTGATCGGCGTGCAGAACTTCGGCGTCGCCGGCCTGGTCGCGCTGTACGACGCGCCGGTCGCGCTCGCCTCGAGCGCGCTGACGGCGTTCCTGGTCGGCGGCGCGGCCGGCATCCTCACCGGCGGCTATGTGGCGGGGCGATCGCACGCGCCACGACCTGGTGGCGGCCGGCGGCATGCTCGCGAGCGCGGCTCGCGGTGCTTCGTGCTGGCGAGCGGCGTGCTGCTCGCATGCGCTGATTGCGCCGATGCTCGCGCTGGCGGGATTCATGTCGGGCATGACGAATCCGTCGCGCGACCTCCTGGTGCGCGGTGCGACGCCGCCCGGTGCGAGCGGCAAGGTCTACGGCTTCGTCTACTCGGGGCTCGACGTCGGCTCGATGGCGACACCGGTGCTCTACGGCTGGTTGCTCGACCGCGCGCTCGCGGCGGAACTGTTCTACGCGGTGTTCGCCGTCCTGCTACTCACGGTGGCGACGGTGCTGTACCTGCCGGGACGGACGGCGAAGTACCGAACCGCGTGAACCGGGACCTGGCGGGGATCGCCGCGCTGCTCGTCGCCAGCGGCGTGCTCGCTTTCTCGGTCGAAGGCTACACGCTGTACCGTTTTACGATGGCCGGCGTGTTCGCGATCGCGATCTGCGGGCTCAACCTGCTGACCGGACTTGCGGGCCTCCTGTCGATCGGTCACGGCGCGTTCTACGCCGTCGGCGCGTACACCGCGGCGATCGGCATGCGTCACGCGGGCCTCGATGCCTTCCTCACCGTGCCGCTCGCGGGCGGCGTCGCGTTCGGCCTGGGATTTCTGCTTGGAATGCCGGCGGCGCGCTTTGGACTGGTACACCTTGCGCTCGCCACCTGGGGTCTGGCACTTGCATTGCCTCAGTTCCTGAAATCCTCCCTGGTGGCGGGCTGGACCGGTGGAGTGCAGGGACTGTACCTCGATCGTCCGGGGGTACCCGCGGGGATAGCGCTCTCGGATGACCAGTGGTGGTACGCGATCGTGACGGGCGTGCTGGTGACGGCACTGTGGACGGCGCGCAATCTGCGCGACAGCCGCAGCGGCCGCGCGCTGCAGGCGCTCGCCGATCATCCGCTCGCCGCGCAAGCGATGGGGGTCGACGTCGCACGCGCGCGGGCTGTCGTGTTCGGCGCCAGCGGCGCCTATGCGGGCGTTGCGGGCGCGCTCGGTGCGCTGCTCACGGACTTCGTCGGGCCCGACAGCTACGGCAGCTGGTTTTCCATCGAGCTGCTGATCGGCGCCGTCATCGGCGGCCTGTATTCGGCCTGGGGCGCGCTGTTCGGAGGCCTGGTGATGAAATTCCTGCCCGACCTCGCGCGCGGCGCATCCGGCATGGTTGCGTTTCCGGCGCTCGGTCTGCTGCTGATCGCGATGATCTGGTTCCTGCCGCGCGGCGTGGCGGGCCTGTTCGGTCGGGCCGCGCGCGCTGCTGCGGTCGGCAAACGCCCGGCTCAGTCGCGATAGCGTATGCCGCGCCGATCGAGCAGGCGCAGCAGCGCGGGCCACTCCCGGTACCCGCTGGGCCGCTCGGTCCGATGGAATTGCTCATCCGCGGTGTGCGCCGCCGCCTCCGACATCGCGAGCACGTTTTCCATGCCGCCCGCCATCGCGTCGATCTGGATCTGACACGAAGTGTCTAGGAAATACATCACCTCGAAGGCTTCGCGCACGGTCTCTCCCAGCGCGAGCAGGCCGTGATTGCGCAGTATCATCGCCTTCGAGGTCTTGCCAAGGTCGCGCGCCATGCGGGTGCGCTCATCCAGGTCGAGCGCGATGCCTTCGTAGTCGTGATACGTCACCTCGTGCTGCACCCGCATCGCGTGCTGGCTGATCGGCAGCAGGCCGCATTTCATCGCAGAGACCGCAACGCCCGCACGGGTGTGGGTGTGGATGACGCAGTGAATCTCCGGTCTGGCTGCGTGCACGCAGCCGTGAATCACGAATCCCGCTTCGTTGTAGCCCATGCCGGACGGATCGTCGAGCACGGTGCCCTCGGGGTCGATCTTCACCAGGTTCGACGCGGTAATCTCGTCGAACATCAGGCCGTAGGGATTGATCAGGAAATTCTCGCTGTTTGGCACCCGTGCCGAGAAGTGGGTGTAGATGAGGTCGGTCCACTTGTAGATCGCCGCGAGCTGATAGGCGGCCGCCAGGTCGACACGCACGTCCCATTCTTCCTTCGAGACGCGGTCGCGTACGGAGGGTGTTTTGACGGATTTCAGCTTCGCGGGCATGGGAGGTTCCTTGTGCAATATCGATTCAACGGGGCCATTCTAGCCCCGCGCCAAGGGCGTGCTGGCGAAACGGCCTGTGCTCAGGCCGCAGTTTTCAAGCAGCCTTCGACGACGTCGCGCGCCTCGAGGAACAGCGCAGGGTCGTTGGCCGCGAGCTGCACGGGATCCGAGAGCATGCGTCGCCACACGCGGGCATGGGGTTGGCGGTGATACAGACCGAGCATGTGGCGCGCGATCTGGCGCACGACAACCCCGTGCTCGGCTTGGCGCATCGCATAGTGTGTCATCGACGCGACGACATCCGCGCGCGATCTGTGGGGCGCACCCGCCCCGAACAGCGTCGCGTCGAGTTCGGCGAGCAGCCAGCTGTCGTGATAGGCCGCGCGCCCCAGCATGACGCCGTCCACTGCGTCGAGTTGCGCCACGATCGGTTCAAGATCGGCCAGTCCGCCGTTGATCACGATCGTGAGCGCTGGAAAATCGCGCTTGAGGCGATGGACGAAGTCGTACCGCAGCGGCGGGATCGCACGGTTTTCCTTCGGCGACAGGCCCTTGAGCCAGGCGTTGCGCGCATGGACGATGAAAAGATCGCAGCCGGCATCGGCAACGATGCCGACGAAGTCGCGCAGAAATTCGTACGATTCGGCGCGATCGATCCCGGTGCGGTGTTTGACGCTGACCGGGAGCGTTGTTGCATCGCGCATCGCGCGCACGCAGTCGGCAACGAGGCGTGGCTCGGCCATGAGGCAGGCGCCGAACGCACCCCGCTGCACGCGCTCGCTCGGGCAGCCGACGTTCAGATTCAGCTCGTCGTAGCCCCACTGCGCGCCGAGCCGCGCCGCTCGCGCGAGGTCCGCGGGCTCCGAGCCGCCGAGCTGCAAGGCGAGCGGATGCTCGGCCGGGTCGAAATCAAGGTGGTGCGCGATGTCGCCATGCAGCAGTGCGCCGGTGCCGACCATTTCGGTGTACAGGCGCGCATGCGGTGCGAGTTGGCGGAAGAACACCCGGCAATGCCGATCCGACCAGTCCATCATCGGGGCGGTGCATAGGATATTGCCCGTATTAATCACAGTATTGTTAAATATATCAATCGCTTAGATCTCAAAATATCGCTTTAGTATCATCCAGAATGGTGTTAAATCTTCAACAGTAACCGTGGAGATGATACGGGGCTGATACGGGATGGCCAGCATTCTCAAGCTGAACGGTCGATGGCGCGCCTTGGTCCGCAAGGCCGGCGTCACGCGATGCAAGACGTTCGATACAAAGGGTGCCGCGAATACCTGGGCGACGAAGGTCGAGCACGAGATCGACGGCCATCGCGCGAACGGAAAGTTTAGCGCGACGAAGGTCCCGATCGGCGCCCTAATCAAGAAGTACGTCAAGGAGGTCTACCCGCTCAAGCCCTGGGGGACCAGCAAGGAGCGCGAGTTGGCGAAGCTTGAGCGTGGGATCGGACACCTACCATCCGGGATGCTGACCGCGGCCGACCTGACGCGCTACCTCTCGTGGCGCATCGCCGACGGAGCGGGGCAGGTCACGGTCTCGGCGAGTCTTTCCTATCTCGGGTGCGTCATACGGATCGCGCGCGACCTCTGGCACTACGACGTGCCGCTCGGTCCGATTCGGGAGGCGAAGAGCGCGCTCGCGCTGGTGGGGCAGGCGGGCAAGTCGAACCGCCGCGACCGGCGGGTCAGTCCGACCGAGATCGTCCAAGCCGAGGATTTGGTCTCGGCCTAAAAAGGGCGCCGCCCGGCGCCCATTGCGCTACAGGTAGTAGAAGGGCCATTCTTCGCCGCGTGTCAGCAATGTCAAGTCCTAACCTGTTACTGGCGGCCAGGGGCGATGGCTCGACATCCTGATTCTAGATAGGGCGCGTTCGATGAACTTCAAAACGGCGTTGTTGGGTTTGGTCATGGCGTTGGGCATCGGTGTGATCATTCTCGTGACGCGGAATGACGACTCGCTGGACCCCGCCGTGGAACGGGCGCTCAGGCCGCCCAAGCGCCTATCACTCGAATCTAATCTGTTCTATCCACTCACCGGATTCGCGGTGGCCGTGGACAAAATCCCGGCTGAGGAAGGTTATGCCGCGGTCACGCGAGTGAATGAGATTCTGCGTTCGCATGTCAATGGTAAGACCGAGGAAATGCGGCCGGAGATTCAAAAGGCTTGGGTTGAATCGGTACTGGATATCAACGATCCCACGAAAATTATTTGTGCTTTGAGAAAGGATGGCTGCATCGCCGCGCTTTTGGCGCGACGCACCGACCTGCTGACCCTTGCGGGCCAGCACCAGATCTTGACGGCACGCTATCGCGGTTTGGCGGACTTTCCAGAGTTTCAGTCGGACCTTCTGCCTCACGTGGAGATGCCGCTGCCGAGATTCAATGCGGTTCTGTCTACGCATCGCCTGGTGCTCGGCGTTCAAATCGTTGGCTATCTGCAAGGCGAAGACGAGAAGTTGAGCGCAGTTTTGCAGGATTTGCAATTCTTGCGCCGGCTCCTCGGCCAGGCGGATAACGTGCTCACCAAGATGGTGGCTACGGCAATGATGGCCGACGCCCTGCACGTCTACGCTGCAATGATGGATCGCAAAAGATCGAACATTGACCGTTTTCCAGTTCTTGCGCCTTTGAGCACCGCCGCGTTATCCCCCGAACGCGCTCTCATGGGGGAGTTCAGGTTCGTCGCTTCTGCTCTGAGCGTTTTCCAAGGCGAACAGGCGGATTACGAAGATCTGGGCAAAGATCTGGGTATGCCGCCATGGCTGGGCGCGATGGCCCTCCGGGCGCTGTTCAAACCAAACCGAACTCTCAATAGGGATTTTCCATGCTGGCAGGCTGCGCTCACCATAACGAGGCTCCCTCCCGCCGAATTAATGGCCCAGGGGGGTGCCAAGGATACGCCGGCCTGTAAACCAGACTGGTACGAATGGATACTTAACCCCATTGGTTTGGTTCTAAGCTCCATTTCGGAGCCCGATTTCAGGCGCTATGCAGGGCGATTGCACGATCTCGATGGCCTCATCACCCTGGTCAATTTGAAGCGCTCGCTGCGCCGGGATCGCGTTACGGCCGATGATGTTGCCGACTACCTGAGCGCGAACGGAGCAAAGTACGTTGACCCTTACGCCCAAAAATCCATGCGATGGGACAGCGAGACGCGCGCGTTACGCTTCACAGGAGCGCAAACCCGCATCGGCTACGATCGTTTGCCGCTGGAGCCGCTTCAGCAAGAGACCGGTATTGGTCGCTAGGAGTCGGACCTGGCGGGCTCGTACCGGCCAAGGGCAAGAACGACCGCCTGAGTCTGTGGGTCAGCGCCTTGGCGCAGTGTCGTCACCCCAACATGGCCGCCGTGGCCGTTGCCAACAAGACCGCACGCATCGCCTGGGCGATGCTCAGAAACGAAACCAATTGCCAGCCCGATCTGATCAGGGGCTGATTAACCAGGCAACACAAGAGGGGCACCTCACTCACGCTTGCAAAGCAAGCTGAACGATGGCGAATAGGTCGAGTCGGCGCCGGCAGAACCCGAGAATGTCCAAGTGCCTCGAGCACGAACAAGCGATGAGGACCCGGCGCGCGAATAACCCGTCATGGCGCGACATCGGTAGTCCGACGCTGCTCTTAGAGGCCGGATATACGTGTGCAGTCGTACCTCAACGCCAAAGACCAGCATGCTTGCAAGCCGAGAAGGGACCCATATACGGACATGCGGGACACAATCAAAAACCCCGCCGAAGCGGGGTTCGCGTAAAGTGCTAAGCGGGAACTAAGAGGAGAGCTTTTTCTTTCTACGCCGAGTCATGAATCCAAGCAAACCAAGACCAGCGAGCAGCATCGCGTAGGTTTCGGGTTCGGGGATGCCAGCCACAATAGTCTCGCCGGTCGTGATGTCGCCACCGTTCGCTGCGTGAAATGCCGCGAATGGAGATGCAGGCGCAGACGTGAAAAACTTGAATGCGTCGTACTCTGTACCTGCTTGCAATACGGCACAAGGCGAAGTGCAGGTATCACCGTTGGGATTAGCTTCTGACAACCAGTAAAAGGCGACATAGTCGATGCTGCCCCATTGCCAATTTGTACTGGTTGTCACAATGGAAAATGACGAAGGAGTAGTCGCACCAATGGGTCGAATGGAATCGAAATCGAAACCACTATCCCAACTCGTTCTCGAAATCAAAGCCGAAATCCAATGCTTACTTGCACGCAACCCATCGATATATGAAATGCCGGAGATTGAAGTATCGTCGATAGCGTCGTTGCCGACACCAAACGCCCAGACCGGCGCCGATGGCGTGATAAGAAACGTGCCTTGAATATTTCCTGAGCTGGTCGGCGGCTCTAATTCCTCGACAATTGTTGTAGCACTCGATATCCCTGGCGCCAACACGACCACGGACAAAGCAAGCAGTAGGGATTTCAGTATTTTCATGATTAATCTCGATCCGTCGAATGTATTCATCGCCGATGTGCCACGTATCCGCATGAATTCAAGGCGTATTCCAATGGCGCCAACCTGACCTTACCAGTTGGCGCTCCGTTCGCTCAATAGGCAATACGAACCATGCCGTGGGGTTTCGTGGCGGTGGATCATCCAAGAACGTCAACGAGATTGGCCCGAGTGCTGGCTGGTATCCCACGGGGATTCTTCTGGATTGTTCGCAGCCCGAATTATGCAAGCAGATCTCCAAAAACAAGATGGAAGAAAATTCGGCGGCGCCAGGTACTGATCTATTCAAATTCTCGACCGGCCGCTTAGGGTCGCCAGGACCCGGTCGGGACGGTCAACTGACGGCTGCGGATTCAATGAGTCGATGCAACACCTAAACTCTATCACTGTAGAGGAGGATGTTGCAGATGGGTTATCCGACGAGGATTTACTACACGCAAGCCCCCAAGGCGTTGATGTGGGATCGCTGGCAGAAAGGCGAATCGTTGAACGAGATTGGACGCCACTTTGGCCGCAGTCATTCATCGATTCAGAACGTTCTGTCGCAAACGGGCGGGATAAGACCGCCCGATAGAAAACGTTCAAGGCGCTGTCTTTCGCTCTCAGAGCGCGAGGAGATATCGAGGGGCGTGGTCGCGCAGCGGTCTGTGCGTTCGATCGCGGCAGATATTGGTCGAGCGCCCTCGACGGTGAGTCGCGAGATCGGCCGCAACGGCGGGCGGCGACGATACCGGGCGAACAAGGCCGATGACGCTGCCTGGGAACGAGCGAAGCGGCCCAAGCCCTGTAAAGTGGTCGATAACCCGGCATTAGCACGTATCGTTGAGCGCAAGCTCACCAAGCTGTGGTCACCCGAGCAGATTGCCGGCTGGCTAAAGTACGAGTATCAGGGCAACGAGCTGTTCCAGGTGTCGCACGAGACGATCTACAAGAGTCTGTTTATTCAAACCCGCGGGGCATTGAAGCGCGAGCTGCTGCAGCACCTACGCAAAACGCGTGGCATGCGCCGCTCGAAGCAGCATACGCAGAAGACCGATAACCATGGCCGTATCACCGATACGGTATCGATCCGCGATCGAGCGCCCGAGGCTGATGATCGAGCCGTGCCTGGTCACTGGGAGGGCGATCTGTTCTTTGGCAGCAAAAACAGCCAGATCGCAACACTGGTCGAGCGCCACACACGCTATGTGATGCTGGTGAGGATCGACAGCAAAGATACCGAGACCGTGATCAATGCGTTGATCAAGCACGCGCACAAATTACCCAGCGAGCTGTACAAGTCGCTGACCTGGGATCGGGGCAAGGAGCTGGCGGATCACAAGCGCTTCAGTCTGGCGACAGATATCAACGTGTACTTCTGCGATCCACAGCACCCGTGGCAACGCGGATCGAACGAGAACACGAACGGACTTCTCAGGCAGTACTTCCCCAAGGGCATGGACCTAAGTGACGTGCATCAGAACAAACTCAATGCTGTCGCCAGAAGCCTTAACGAACGACCACGTAAGACGTTAAGCTTCAGAACACCGGTGGAACGATTTAGCCAATGTGTTGCGTCGATCCATTGAATCCGCAACCAATTGCGGACATTCGCGACGCAAACAAAAACCCCGCCGAAGCGGGGTTCGATGCCAACAGGAGAGAGACTAGAAGATTTGTCTATTCTTCCTACGCCGCGCGTGCCAGCCGAGTAAACCTAGGGAAGGTCTGCAACAATCACCGAATCTGATGCACGCGAATGCGAACTGATTGGTGCGATTGTGAATTTCGGTCGAATCGAGACGATTTATGGTCTCGATTCGGTTGTTTTTCTGCTGATGTGCTGTTTCTGGACGCACTACGCCCCTTGAGCTCTAAACAAATGCCTTCGTGCCATGAAGATATTGGCCAGCGCACAGGTCACGAACAAGCGATTCGCGTTCTTTGCGATGCCACGGTAGCGCACCTTGGTGAAGCCGAACACGCGCTTCACTACGCCGATCGCGTGCTCGACGCGCGCGCGTACCCGGGAGCGCGCACGGTTGATCCGACGCTGCTGTTTGCTCAGGCACTCGTAGCCCCTGCCGCGTTTTTGCGTCAGGTCCTTTGCCCCCTGGCGCTCGGGCCTGGATCTTGTCGGTCTGCCCCGCGTAAGCGCTATCGCCCCAGACCCGATCCTCCGCCCCGTGCAGCAACTGCGCGATCACCTGACCGTCGTGCACGTTGGCCGAGCTTGCCGCCACCGAGTGGATCATCTTGGTCTTGCGATCGACCCCAACGTGGGCCTTCATGCCGAAGTACCACTGGTTGCCCTTCTTGGTCTGGTGCATACTCGGGGTCGCGTTCTCCGTTCGCGTTCTTGGTGGAACTGGGTGCGTTGATGATCGTCGCGTTCCACGATCGTGCCCGAGGAGACTTTCAGCCCTTTGGCCTGAAGGTGGCGTCCGACTTCAGCAAAGAGCTTCTTGCCCAAATCGTGCGCTTCGAGCAAATGCCGAAACTTGCACACCGTGGTCTCATCGGGCGCCGGTTCACGGCCAAGATCAATGCCCACGAACGAGCGCATCGCCACCGAGTCGTACAGCGCCTCCTCCACCGCTGGGTCAGACAGGTTGAACCACTGCTGCAGGAAGTAGATGCGCAACATCCGCTCAAGCCCAATCGGCCGACGCCCCGCACCTTGAGGCTTCGGGTACACCGGATCGATCAGCGATACCAGCCTCGCCCAAGGCACCACCCGCTCCATCTTCCGCCAGGAACAACTCGCGGCGCGTGGGCTTGCGGTAGGCTTCAAACCCACTGGCGGCGAACGTCGCTTGCGTCGCTTCAGTCTTGCTTCTCCGCTTCTCGACTCAATGCCTACGCATTAGAGTCGCGGAATTTGATCAGAGTTTCCCTAGCCCGGCGAGAAGCATGGCGTAAGTCTCCGGTTCTGGAATGGCCGCGACCGGAGGCGTGGTCGACAGATACGTGAGCACACCCCTCGCATCACCATCCCAGTGGGTAACGTACGAGGGTATCCACTCGCCGGGATTGTCCTCGTCCTCGATCGACCCAATCTGTTCTCTGGCCACGAGCTCGAAGATCACCTCGTTACCCTCGAACTCGGACAGGCTCGGGGGTGTCATCGGCAGCGCAGGACTACCCCATGGAGCCGGAACACTATCGAAGATCGTCGCATCCTCGTCCGACAGGAAGATCAAGACGCCCTGCGGAATCCAATCGGCCGGCCCTGTCGAAGCGCTACCGTCGCCGAAATACTCGCCGACGCTATACCAATCGGATGAAGAACCGTCGCGCAGACCGATCCCGTCTCCAGAGGCGCTCCCTGCATAGGTGGTTCCCCCGAACGTCAGGGAGAATGTGGTCAGCGCATACCGGCTAGCCGACGACGAACCATCATAGTCAGTCGCCGCAGAATCGAAAGTGTATGAACCGGAGAACAGGTCGTCGACGTTCAAGGGCGTTGAAGACGCCGATCCTGCTGCGGTAATTCGACCGCCGTAGTAAAACGTAACGTCGGCTGCAATGGAGATGGCCGACCAACAGATCATCGCCATCGCGGCAAAGGCGGCAATTAATTTGGGCGGCATCCTTCCTTCCTTAGTCGTAATCGATCATGGCGAAACACTTCTTACGCCGTGGACGAGCTCGAAGCCGTTTCTTCTTCACTAATACTTTTAGCTTCGGGGTGGGTATCCTGTAAATAGCCAATTTGGACCATATTTCTCGGATGGGTCGCACCGATTCGCGCTCGCCCGGTCCGACGGGTCTCTTAGCTGGACGCGACGCCGAATTCACCAAGGTCCGCAATGGGTCAAGAAGGCCCGGTCAGGGCCGGCTCCTACCGATCGAGGCTGTGTGAAAACGTAAGGTCTTGATGGTGTTGGGCGACACACGTCAACCGATCGACGGGGGTTGCGCATGAAGCGGTTCATCGAAGGTGAGGCCGGTCGCAAAGCGTGCTGTTTGGGATTCCCACGATATTCCGGACACTTTTGATAGGTGGGATGATGCTATCGGAGGTGTCAGATGGAAAGACGGAGATTTACGGCAGAGTTCAAGCGTGAGGCAGTAAAGCTGGCAGGGCAAGAGGGAGTATCGAGGACAAAGGTGGCGCAGGAGCTGGGGCTGAATGTGAACATGCTGGCCCGGTGGGTGCGGCAGGCCCGGGCGGGCAAGTGGGAGATGGCGCCTGGCAAGTCGCTGAGGACCGAGCAGCAGCAGGAGCTTGAGCGACTGCGACGGGAGTTAAAGCGCGTCACGACCGAGCGCGACATCCTTAAAAAGGCGGTGAGCTAGTTCGCGAAGGAACCCTCGTGAGGTACGGCTTTGTAGCCCGGCACCAGTCAGTCTGGCCTGTGAGGACGATGTGCCGGATGCTGCAGGTCTCGCACGGAGGGTTCTACGAGTGGAGGGGCCGCGGCCCAAGTAAGCGCAGCGTGGAGAACGCGCGCCTGACGGGGATGATCCGCACGAGTTTCCTGGAGAGCGATCGGACCTACGGCTCTCCGCGGGTGCATCGTGACCTGGTGGACTGGGGAGAGCGATGCAGCGTTCAGCGCACGGCGCGATTGATGAAAGCGGCGTCGCTTCAGGCGCGCCTGAAGCGACGCCGGCGACCGATCGATGAAGGGCTGCGTCCCGAGCACACGATTGCGCCCAACGTGCTCGAACGCGCATTTGCGGCAGAAGGCCCGAACCGAAAGTGGGTGGCGGACTTCACCTATCTGTGGACGGCCGAAGGATGGCTGTTCGTGGCAGCGGTGCTGGATCTGTACAGCCGCAAAGTCGTGGGCTGGTCGATGAACGCCCAGATGACAGCGCAACTCGTGATTGACGCGCTGATGATGGCGATCTGGCGGCGGGGCAAGCCGATCGAGCTGCTGCACCACTCGGACCAGGGCAGCCAGTACACGAGCGAGGACTTCCAGCGCCTGCTTGCCGATCAGGGTATTACCTGCAGCATGAGCCGCAGGGGCGATTGTTGGGACAACGCCGCAATGGAAAGCTTCTTCTCAACAATGAAGACCGAGCGGACATCGCGCAGGCGCTACGTGAGGCGAGACGAGGCCCGGGCCGACGTGTTCGATTACGTCGAGCGGTTCTACAATCCGAGGCGTCGACATTCGACGCTTGGCCAGGTCAGTCCGGATCAGTTCGAAAGGGCTACAAAAAGCTTAGGGTAGTGTCCGGGAAAGCGGGGGAAGGCCGCATTCCGGGTTTTTACACAGCCTCGGTCGATAGCGCCCTTCCACTTTTCCGGAAAGCGGACGCTGGCCTACGCGATTCCTCGCCGCGCACCAATTGCCGCCAGATACATGGCACGCAATCCAGTAGACCTCGCCTGCATTGTCCAGAGCCTACGCCCGAACAGCATCCGACCCTGATTTGAGCGAATCAATTCTTGTCAATGTGACCGTCGCTGTTCTCTGTAGAGCTTTTCCACAAAGGCCACGGTACGGGGGTAGTGCTCGATCCATCGCTCGATCTCGACACGCATTGCCGCCGGCGGTCGATCGCTCGACGTATTCGATGCCAAGCCGATCCATGGGCCAACGCACTTTCTCGGAAAAATGGCTAGCCGCGATCGTTTCAAGCTCCAGCTTCGGGACATGCGCTGGAAGGAGCAGAACGCTCAACGTGATCGCCAGGCGCCAGGCCAGCGCAACAAGCACCAGTGCGATGGCGCCGGCCGTGAAGACGCCGAAGAGCGCCACCAGAATCGGCAGCATCAGCAGGAACAGGGAATGAATCAGCAGGCGTTTCCCGGCCATGGTCTCAAGACTCCAACGAATCTGGGCGCGGGTCCGAAGCTACAGGTATTGCAATGCATCAAGGCACGGTGCGTGCCTGCGGCGGACCGGTACCGCAGCGCGGTCGCGTCGGGCTACACTGCCCACCTGCTGAAGGCAATCGACGCGGACCCCAAACCATGCGCCTCGAATTCAACCGCCTGCACCCGCAGTTCTTCGCCGCCGCGAGCCCGATCGTGCTGCGCACGCTACGGGACCCGGAAACGCTCGCCACGATTCGCGCCGCGATGGACGAACACGCGGTGATCGTGTTCCACGACCAGGCCTTCAGCGACGCCGAGCAGCTCGACTTCGCGCGGCGCCTGGACGGCCTGCTGCACGCCAAGACCGGCGCCCGCGCGATCGGCAAGAACCGGCTGGGTGACGACGAGGCGCTGACCGACATCTCGAACATCGGCGACGACGGCGCGCTGCTCGCCGCCGAAGACCGCCGGCGCCTGTACCGCCTCGGCAACCGCCTCTGGCATACGGATGCGTCGTTCGAGGATCCGCCGGGGCGCTATTCGATGCTGCACGCACGGGTCGTGCCGCCGGCCGACGCGGGCGCCGACACCGAGTTCGCCGACATGCGCGCAGCCTACGATGCGCTCGACGCCTCGGCGCAGGCGCGGCTCGAGGGCGTGCGCGTGCGCCATTCGATCGCCTACTCGCGCCAGACCCTGGGGTTCGACTTTTCGGCAGAGGAGGCGGCGTTGCTGCCCGGCGCCGAGCACCCGCTGGTGCGGACGTTGCCCTCCGGGCGCAAGTCGCTCTACCTCGCCTCGCACGCCGCGGAAATCGTCGGTTGGAACCTGCCCGAGGGGCGGTTGCGCCTGCGCGAGCTGACCGAACATGCAACGCAGCCGCGGTTCGTCCATCGCCATGCCTGGCGTGCGGGCGACCTGGTGATCTGGGACAACCGCGCGACGATGCACCGCGCAACGCCCTTCGACGACAGCGCACAGCGCAGGGAAATGCGCCGCGTCACCACGCTCGACATCACTGCTTGACGCGACGGCCATGCGCGGGCGTCAGGCGCTATCCTTCGACATGCGCAGCCACCGGGCTGTGTCAACGGCGTGCCCCTGGGGCACCATGGTGAGGGCGGTCGCATGAAAAACAAGACCATCGTCTGGATGATCGGTTTCCTGGTCGCGGTGCTCGTCGTCGCGGCGCTGCTGTTCTCGCCCTTGCGCACCGCGTTCATGGCCAACCCGGCGTTCAACGCGACGATTATCGTCGTGCTCGCCATCGGCATCGGCATCGTTTTCTATCAGGTGCTGAGCATCCAGCGCGAACGCGACTGGGTCGAGGTGCGCCGTGCCGGACTGCGCCCGCACGGCGCGGACGAGCCGCGCATGCTGGCGCCGCTGGCGCGCGTGTTCGCCGCGCGCCAGGGCGCACCGCGCATTTCGGCGGTCGTGATGCGCTCGCTCCTGGACGGGGTCCGCCTGCGGCTCGATCAGAACCGCGACATCGCGCGCTATCTGGTGGGCCTGCTGATCTTCCTCGGCCTGCTCGGCACCTTCTGGGGGCTGCTCGATACCGTCGTGGCGGCAGGCAAGGTCATCGCGGGCCTCGAGGTGGCGGGATCGAACGTGACCGAGGCCTTCGCGCGCCTGCGCGGCGACCTTCAGGCGCCGCTCGCCGGGATGGGTACCGCGTTCAGTTCGTCGCTGTTCGGTCTGTCGGGGGCATTGGTGCTTGGCTTTTTCGACCTCCAGGCCGGGCACGCCGAGAACCGCTTTTTCATGGCGCTCGAGGACTGGCTCGCCGAGCTGACGCACCTGCCGAGCGCGATCGTCAGCGAAGGCGAGACGCCGATTCCGGCCTACGTCGAAGCGCTGCTCGAAAAGACCGCCGACACCCTCGAAGGCCTCGAGCGCGTGATGACGCGCGGGGAGGAGGAGCGCAGCCAGATGCGGGGCGACCTGCTGCAGCTGACCCACCGCCTGACCGACCTGACCGACCAGATCCACGCCGAGCAGCAGCTGCTTCGCGGCCTGGCGCGCCAGCAGCAGGATCTGCACCCCGTGATCGGACGCCTTGCCGCTGCGGCGGAAAGCGCCACCGGCACCGACGAGGCGTTGCGCGCGCAGTTGAAGAGCCTCGAGTCGAGCCTCAAGCAGATCATGGAGGCGGGGGTCGCGGAGCGCAGGCAGTTCTCCGAGGACCTGCGCGACGAGTTGCGCCTGCTCACCCGCACGCTCGCCGGCCGCAGCGGAAGCTGAGGCGTCGCGATGTTTCAGCTCACGCGCCGCACGCGCAGCATCGACATCTGGCCGGGTTTCGTCGACGCGCTCGCGTCGGTGCTCATCGTCTTCATCTTCATGCTGCTGGTGTTCGTGCTGGCGCAGTTTTTCGCAACCTGGGAACTGGCGGGACGCGAAGCGACGATCACCCGGCTCGAGAAAAGCATCGACGAGCTCGCGCGCACCCTGTCGGTCGAACGCGAGCGAAGTACGGATCTCGAGACGCGCCTCTCGGCGGCAGAAACGAGCCTGCGGGCGACGCTCGCCGAGCGCGACGCGCTCACCGGGCGCTTGCGCAGCGCCGAGGCGCGCGTCGGCGCGACCCAGGCGGAACTCGACGCGGCAAAGCGCACGATCACGGCCGACAAGGAGGCGATCCGCTTGCGCCTTGCCGAGGTCGCCCAGCTGCAGCAGGACATCGCGGCGCTGCGTGCGCTGCGCGCCAAACTCGAGCAGGAGATTGCACAGCGCGACACGACGCTCGGCGTGTTGCGCGATCGCTCGAAGGTACTCGAAGCCGAGCTCGCGAGCGCGGCCGAGCGCACGCGTCTCGCGCAGACCGAAACCGCGCAGCGCGATCTGCGCATCGCCGACCTGGTCGCGCAGATCGAAACCCAGGACAAGGCGCTCGCGGAAGGGCGCAAGCTCTCGGAACGCGCCGAGAGCCGGGTGACCGAACTCACCCGCCAGATCCTGGCGCTACGCGCGCAGCTCGCAGCGGTGTCGGCGGCGCTCGATCTGGAACAGACCAAGGCCAAGAAACAGCAGATCGAGATCGCAGACCTCGGCAAGCGTCTCAATCTCGCGCTGGCGCGTCGGGTCCAGGAGCTGAACCGCTACCGCTCGGAGTTCTTTGGCCGGCTGCGCGAGGCGCTCGGCGATCGCGCCGACATTCGCATCGTCGGCGACCGCTTCGTGTTCCAGTCCGAGGTGCTGTTCGACTCGGCGTCGGCAGAACTCGGCCCGGCGGGCGAGGAACAGATCCGCAAGCTCGGGCAGACGCTGAACGAGGTCTCGAAGCGGATCCCGCGCGACCTGGACTGGGTGCTGCGCATCGACGGGCACACCGACCGGCGCCCGATCCACAACCGCGAGTTTCCCTCGAACTGGGAGCTGTCGACCGCGCGCGCACTGTCGATCGTGCGCTACCTCATTGCCGAGGGCGTGCCGCCGCAGCGCTTGATTGCCGCCGGCTTCGGCGAGTACCGCCCGCTCGACCGAACCAACACGGCCGAGGCCTGGCAGAAGAACCGCCGTATCGAGATCCGGTTTACCTCGCCCTGATCGAGGCGCAGTGTTTGCGGGACGCAGTGCGGCGCGCATTGGATTGTGGCGCCGGGCGGGAGTAGACTTGAAGCAGTCAAACGGAGGACCGCGATCCTCGAAACCGCGCAGAGGTAGGCGATGGACAAAACCCGCAGCATTCCCGAAACGCCGCCCGACTACGACCGCACGCGTGTCACCGAACGCCCCGACGGGTATTACTGGCGGGAGAAGGGCGGCATGCGCGAAAACGGGCCCTTCGCGACGCTGCTCGAAGCGGTCGACGACATGGGCTACAGCGTCGATTCGAACTACGAGCCGGGGGAAAGCCTCGAGGAAGCGGAGAACGAAATCGGCGTGTCAGGCTGGGTCGATCCCGAGACGGGCGAGCTCTCCGAAGAGGAACGTCCGCGGCTCGAGGATCATTGAGTCCAGCGCGCCGCGGCGAAGCGCGCGACGAATGCGTCGCACTCGGCCGCCGGCAGATGGTCGATACCGGCGGCGCCTGAGCGTCCGCCGCCGCCGAATCCACGACAGAAAACGTCCGCACCCTGCGGGCGCGCGCGTGGCGCGCGCACGCTTACCACGTAACCTCCTTTCGCGTTCGGCGTGAGCACCGCATGCGCGCGCTGCGCTGTCGCGGTCGCGAGCGCGTGTGCAAAGCTGCCATTCACCCGTCGGCTCCACGCCGCATCCGGCAACACGAAAACCGCGGTGCGCGCGTCCGCATGCAGTGGCGCGAGTGCACCCGCGGCCTCGAGGTCTACACGCTTTGCCGTCGACAGGGTGTGCACGATTGCTGCCTCGGCCGCGAAGCGCAACGGGTCGGTGGCCCCGCGCATCAGTGCGTAGAGCGCGGCCGGGTGGATCGTGAGGTCCGCTTCGGTCTCGCCATAGCCGTTGTAGTTGAGCGCCTCGCCGAGTTCGCGCAGCTGCGCGATGTCGGCCTCGCCAAGCGAACGCGTGGCGGCGAGCGCGTACGCCGCGTCGACGAGTCCGTCGCCGAACGCGGCGGCGATCGCCCAGGCGCGATAGCGGCCGTCGAGATGACGATCGACGAGGATGCTGGTGCACACCTGCGGCGCGGTGTCGATGTGGGCCTCGAGCTGCGGGTGCACGGGAATTGCGCCCGCGAAATGATGATCGAACCAGGTGATGCGCGCGCCGCGCGCGAGCAGCGCCTCGAGTGCGGTCCGGTTGCGATCGAGCGAGACGTCGAGCACCGTCACGACATCGCCCGTGGCGGCCTGGTCGAGGTCGGCGCGGGCGAGGAGGGCGATGTCGCGCTTGGCGCCCGTGATGAGTTGCGCGTCGGCCGGTGCGGCGAGGCGCAGCTGCTGCAGCGCGCACAGCCCGTCGGCGTCGCCGTTGAAGACGTCGAAGCGCATCAGCGCGCCTTCGCCGTTCCGCGCGTACGACAACGGCGCGCGATCGCATCGCGTGCCGCCGCGATGCTGGCCGCGTCCGCGCTGTCGCAGCTGATCGTATCGGCATCGGACGCCGGCGGCTCGAGCGCTTCGAGCTGTTGCGCGAGCACCTCGAGCGTCGCTTCCGAGGCATCCTGACCGGCTGCCGCGCGCGCGGCAACGCGCTCGCGCAGCACGTCGATCGGTGCGTCGCACCACAGGAGCGTGCACTGCGCGTCGTTGTCGCGCGCGAGGCGAACGAACGCGAGGCGATCCTCGGCGTGCAGGAACGTCGCGTCGACGATGACCGGGAAGCCGCTCGCAAGGAGCGCGCGCGCGAGCGCCGCGAGCCGATCGTAGGTGGCACGCGTGGCCGCGGCGTGTAGAGGCCGGCGCCGAGCGCGGCGCCGCTGCGCGCAAGCGGATCGAGCCCGTGCAGGCGCTTGCGCTCGACGTCCGAGCGCAGGCGCACGGCGCCGGCGTCTTCGAGCAGCGGTCTGGGCGAGCGTCGTCTTGCCCGAGCCCGATACGCCGCCGGCCAGAATCAGCACCTGGGGCGCGGCGTGGCGAACGCGTCGGCATCGGCAGATGGCGCGCGAAGTCCTCGAGCGCGTTGCGCATCCGTGGTTCGTGAGCACCGACCTGGCGCGCGCGGATGAGCGCCACCTTGGCGCGCACCATCGCCCGGTACACGAGATAGAAGCGCAGCACGTCGACGCCCGCGTAGTCGCCGCTCGACTCGAGTACGCGATTGAGAAAGCGCCAGCCGAGTGCCGCCGCGCCGCGATCGACGAAATCCATCACCGTGAACGCGATCTCGCTCATGACGTCGATCCAGCGAAACGCATCGTTGAACTCGATGCAGTCGAACAGCACGCGGGGCGCCGTCGATGCGGGCGACGTTGCCCAGGTGCAGGTCGCCGTGGCATTCGCGCACGAACCCGTCTGCCTTGCGTTGTGCGAAGCGCGCGTCGAGGACGCGTGACTCGGCGTCGGTCCATTGGCGCAGGCGATGCAATTGCGCATCCAGCGCGGACGGCGGTGCGAGGCGCGCGATATGCGTAAAGTTGTCGCGCGCATCGTTCGCAATGGATGCAGGGCTGCCGAAGGCGCTCGCGGTGCCCGCGACATCGACGTTCGCGTGAAATCCGGCCACCCGCTCGGCGAGTGCGTCGACGAGCGGCGCGTCGAGCGCACCGCGGCGCAGGAGGTTGTCGAAGCTGTCTTCGCTCTCGAAACGGCGCATCTTCACCGCGTAGTCGATCGGCGCGCCCGACCCGCCGAGCACGGGCAGGGCGGGCGTGCCGGTGACCGGAACGACCTCGAGGTACAGCTGCGGCGCCGTGCGCCGGTTGAGCGTGAGCTCGCGCTCGCAGAAATGCCTGCGTGCGTCGAGCGTGGTGAAATCGAGAAAGCCCAGGTTGACCGGCTTTTTCAGCTTGTAGGCGGCGTCGCCCGCGAGCAGCACGCTCGAGATATGCGTTTCGATCAAGCGGACCTCGGCGCCCGGATGCACGGCGTCGAGCGCACGCCGCAGTCCGCTCAGGAGCGCGGCATGCGTGGCGTCGGCCGCGTGCGCGTCGGTGGCGGCAGCCGTGTGCGCTGGCTTTGGTCGGACGCGATGCGGTGCCACGCGGGTTCTCCCCGACGAATCAGGATGCGCCGCGCGCGGCGGCGAGGGCCGCGTCGCGCGCCTGCATCGCGCTGCGATAGACGTCGATGTACCGCTGCGCGGCGGCCGCCCAGCTGAAGTCGCTGCGCATGCCGTTGCGCTGCAGTGCGCTCCAGGCCGCGCGATCGCGAAAGCGCTCGAGCGCACGTCGCACGCTGGCCATGAGCGTGGCGGCGTCGGGCGCATCGAACACGAACCCGGTCGCCTTGGTCCCGGTTGCCTCGTCCACGTCGTGCACCGAATCGGCAAGCCCGCCGGTACGCCGTACGATCGGCGGCGTGCCGTAGCGCATGCTGTAGAGCTGGTTCAGGCCGCAGGGCTCGAAGCGCGAGGGCATCAGAAAGATATCGGCGCCGGCCTCGATGCGGTGCGCGAGCGCGTCGTCGAATCCGAGGCGCACCGCGATCGCGCCGGGGTGGTGTAGGGCGAGTGCGTGGAATGCCTCTTCGAAGCGGCGTTCGCCCTGGCCGAGCACCACCAGCTGCGCGCCGAGGCGGACGAGTTCGGGCGCGATCTCGGCGACCAGGTCAGCACCTTTCTGCTCGACGAGGCGCGCGATCATGCCGAACAGCGGCGCGTGCGCCCCTGTGTCGAGACCGAGTTCGCGTTGCAGCGCGACCCGATTCGTTGCCTTGCGTTCGAGCTGCGTGACGTCGTAGCGCTCGACCAGCACGGGGTCGCGCGCGGGATTCCAGGTTTCGGTATCGACGCCGTTCAGAATGCCATCGAGCACGTCGCCGCGCTCGCGCAGCAACCCGTCGAGACCGAAGCCGAGCGCCGGCCCCTGAATCTCGCGCGCATAGCTGGGGCTCACGGTGGTCAGGCGATCCGCATAGCGCAGTCCGGCCTTGAGAAAGGAAATCCGACCCCAGAGCTCGATCGCGTCGGCGCTGTGCAGTGCCGCGCGGAAGTCCGAGCGCGTCCAACACCTCGGGGGGAACAGTCCCTGATAGGCGAGGTTGTGAACCGTCATGACGCTCGCCGCGCGCACGCCGGATCGCGCGCGAGGTACGCGGGTGCGAGACCGGTCTGCCAGTCGTTGCAATGTATGACCTCCGGGCGCCAGTCGCCGAGCGCCTGCGTCGAGTGCGTGCCGCCGATGGTCCGGCAACGCGCGACAAGAGACCAAAGCGCAGGTGGTTGTCATCCCAATCTTCGTTCTGCGGCGATTGGTACGGCCCGCCTGCGCGCGCGTAGTACGGGTCGCACTCGAGCAGGTAGAGCGGCGGTGTCGACGCGGCCAGAAGCAGGCGCGCGGGGGCGAGCGCTGCACCGGGAGCGCCGGGCGCCTGAGCGCCGCGCCGCCTGCGCCTGCGCGAACGCGCCTTGAGCGCGGGTAGGCCGGTACAGATCACGAACGTCGACCCCGGCCTGCGCCAGGGCCGCCGGTAGCGCGTGGGCGACGTCGCCCAGCCGCCCGCCTTGACCCAGGGCGCGATCTCGGGGGTCGCGAACAGGATCCGCAGCGGCGCGGCAGTCGCGGGCTCAGAGCCAGGTCATCATCCCCATTTCGAATGGAGTGGTGAGCAGCGGATTCGAGGGATAGGCGCGGATACGGTAGTCGATGCGGCCGGAGATCTGCGGGCAGAAATCGATCGAATACAGCATGCTCTCCGGTATCGGGCAAGCTGCGCTCGTAGTTTAGCCATTTCAGATCGATCGCTTCGCTCGCGCGCCGCGCGCTCGGGGCGCGCGAAGACCGCCTCGACCGCCGACGTCCTGCGGCGCAAGCCCGTTCAGGCTGGCCGCGACCGAGATGCGCACGTCGCCGCCATAGCCCATTGCCACGGGCGGCGGATCGATCAGCGCGCAGCACCACGCCGTCCCAGGCCGTACGTACGCGCGTCTTCCAGGTCGCGAGTTCGCGCGCGGCGCGAAAGCCTATCGCCCGAGACGCGTGCCCATTGCTTGGCGGCCGGGCGATAGAATTGGTCGACGTACTCGCCGAGCATCCGCATCGAGCAGAAACGCGGTCCGATCGACGCGATCGATTCCTTCGACATCTTCACCCAGCTGGGCGAAAAGCCGCCGGCACCGATATCGTAGTAGCTCGGGATGATCTGATCCTGCAGCAGCTCGTAGAGCGTGCGCGCCTCCTCGGCATCGCGCCGTACCGGGTCGAGCAGCGCCGAGGCCGGCTTGATCGCCCAGCCGTTGCGACCGTTGTAGCCTTCCGCCCACCATCCGTCGAGTACCGACACGTTGATCGCGCCGTTGATCGCGGCCTTCATGCCGGAGGTGCCGCAGGCTTCCATCGGGTAGATGGGGTTGTTCAACCAGACATCGACGCCGTTGACCAGGCGCCGCCCGAGGCGCAGGTCGTAGCCTTCGACGAGCAGGATCTTGCCTTCGAATTCGGGCGTGCGCGCGAGTGCCGTAATGCGGCGGATGAGTTCCTGGCCCGGCTCGTCGGCTGGATGCGCCTTGCCGGCGAAGATGAACAGGACCGGTCGCTCGGGGATCGAAACGATATCGCGCAGCCATTCGGGATTCTGGAACAGCAGCGTGGCGCGTTTGTAGGTTGCGAAGCGCCGCGCGAAGCCGATCGTGAGCACGTTCGGATTGGCGGGGTCGGCGTGTTTCAAAATCCGGTCGAGGTGGGCCTCCGAGCCTTGATTGCGCTCGTTCTGCTGCGGATCCGGTAGCGCACCAGATGCAGCATCTGTGACTTGATGCCCTTGATGGATGTTCCAGAACTGGGCGTCCGGTATCGAGTCGACCTGCCGCCAGCAGGCCGGATCGGTCAGCCGCTGCGCCCAACCCGCGCCGATGTGGTGTTCGAAGGCTTCGTGCCAGGCATCGGCGAGAAAGGTGGGCACGTGCACGCCGTTGGTGACGCAGCCCATCGGGTTCTCGTCGACTTCGATCTGCGGCCAGAGGTCGGCGCAGAGCTTGGCCGAGACTCGGCCGTGTATCTGCGATACGCCGTTCTGGTGGCGTGAGCCGCGCACCGCGAGCGTCGTCATGTTGAAGTCGTGCGCGTCGCGTGCTGACACCGAGTGCGAGCGAGGCGATCGAGCTGGCTGTCGAGTTCGGGCAGCGCGGCCTTCAGGTGCGTGCGCACGCTGTTTTCGGGAAAATGGTCGTGCCCCGCGGGAACCACGGTGTGCGTGGTGAACACGGTGTTCGCCGCGACCGCCTCGAGCGCCGCGCCGTACTCGAGTCCGTCGTGCATCAGGCCGCGAATCCGCTCGATGATCAGAAAGGCCGGGTGGCCTTCGTTCACGTGCCAGCAGGTCGGGCGCGATGCCGAGCGCATCGAGTGCGCGCGCCCCGCCGATCCCGAGCACGATCTCCTGCTCGAGCCGGCGCTCGCCGTCGCCCGTGTAGAGTCGATGCGCGATGTCGCGGTCGTGCTCGCTGTTCTCGACGACGAGCGTATCGAGCAGGATCAGTGCGACATGACCGACACGCGCACGCCAGAGCCGGACCTGTGTCTGGCGCCCCGGCATGCCGACGCACGATGCGCAGTTCGCTGCCGTCTTCGCGCAGGATCGGTTCGATCGGCAGCAGGTCGAATTCGGTGTCGACGTAGGTCGCGACCTGGCGCCCCTCGCCGTCGATGCGTTGCTGAAAATAGCCCTGTCGGTACAGCAGCCCAACGCCGACGAAGGGCAGGCGCAGGTCGCTCGCAGTCTTGCAATGGTCGCCCGCGAGGATGCCGAGCCCGCCCGAGTAGATCGGCAGGCTTTCGTGCAGGCCGAACTCGGCGCAGAAGTAGGCGATCTGTTCGCCCGGCGCCATGTGGCGGGACATGGTTGGTGCCGAGCGCCGCGCCGTGGTAGGCGTCGAACCCCGCCATCACGCGCTGCAGGGCGCTCAGGAATATCGGATCGTCGGCCGCCGCGCGCAGGCGTTTCTGGTCGATGTTGCGCAGCAAGGCTTTCGGGCTGTGGCCGACGCGCTGCCAGAGGCCGGCATCGAGACGCGCGAACAGGGTGCGTGCGGGCCGATCCCAGCTGTACCAGAGGTTGTTGGCCAGTTCTTCGAGCCGCTTCAGGCTCGCCGGGCAGCTCGGGGCGAACGTCGAGACGAAACAGAAGTGCCGCGCATGCTGGGGATTGTCGTGCATGGGCCGCGCGCGACATGTGCGACGCCTGAAGTAGACGCGGATTTTACCGGGTTGGCGTGCGACGCAGCAACGGCACCGTGCTGCCGGGACGGTCCCCGGGCCGCGACCCGACGAGCAGCACCGGGATCTCCGCCTGGCGCAGCGACCTGTTCCGCGTCGCTGCCGAGCACCAGGCGCTGCACGCCGCGCCGGCCGTGCGTGCCCATCACGATCAGGTCGGCCTTCCATCGCTTCGCTTCGCGCAGCACTTCGTCGGCGACCCGCTTGGTGACCGGCTCGTACAGCACCGTCTCGACCTCGACGCCGAATTTCTTCGCGCTGCGCCGCGCCTGGTTGAGCAGCGTGCGACCGCCCCGCGCCAGCTTGGCAAGCACGGGCCGTGGATTCATGCCGGCTTCGACGACGCCGATGATCGCTATCTTGTCGACGACATGCATGACGCGCAGCGCGGCGCCCTGGTCCTTCGCGAGGTCGAATCGCCTCGCGCAGACCGCGCGCCGCGGTTTTGCTTCCGTCTATCGGGACGAGGATTCGGCGGTACATGGGATCAGGTCTCCTGTTCCTTGAACGACGCACATGTTACGGGGCGGCTCGGGGTCGAGGCAGGCGCACTAGCGCATCTGATGCACGCTCTGACCAAGCATTTCCGGCGTGACGAGCGTGACGCCGCCTGCGGTCACACGGAAGCGCCGGCGATCTTCGTTCGGATCAACGCCGACGACGAGCCCCTCGGGGATACGGCAGTGCTGGTCGATCACGGTGCGACGCAGCACCGCGCCCGGCGCAATCTCGACGTCGGGCAGGATCACGGAGTCCTCGACGTTCGCGTGGCTCTCGACGCGCACGTTGGAAAACAGCACCGAGCGGCGCACCGTCGCGCCGCTGATGATGCAGCCGCCCGAGACCATCGAGGCGTAGGCGCCGCCGCGCCGATCGTCGTCGTCGAACACGAACTTCGCCGGCGGCAGCTGTTCCTGGTAGGTCCAGATCGGCCACTCCGCGTCGTAGAGATTGAGTTCGGGCGTGATCTTGGTCAATTCGAGATTGGCTTCCCAGAACGCGTCGATCGTGCCGACGTCGCGCCAGTAGGGCGTCGTCGCCCGGCGCGACCGACGCAGCTGTCGGCAAAGTGGTGCGCGTGCACGCGATAGCGCGACATGACATGCGGGATGATGTTCTTGCCGAAGTCGTGGCTCGACTTCGGATCGTCGGCGTCGCGAATCAGCTGCTCGAACAGAAAGTCGGCATTGAACACGTAGACGCCCATGCTGGCCAGACACAAACCTTCGTGTCCCGGTATCGACGGCGGATCCTTCGGTTTTTCCAGGAAGCCGACTGACGCGGCGTTCGTCGTCGACCTGCATGACGCCGAAGGCGGCGCTTCCGTGACGCGGCACCTCGACGCAGGCCACCGTCAGGTCGGCGCGGCGCGACGCGTGGTCGGCGAGCAGACGCCCGTAGTCCATCTTGTAGACATGATCGCCCGAGAGCACGAGCACGTACTTGCAGCCGTCGGTGCGCAGGATGTCGAGGTTCTGGAACACCGCGTCGGCGGTGCCGCGGTACCAGAATTCCTTGATCTGTTGCTGCGCGGGCAGGATGTCGATCGACTCGCGGATGCGGCCATCGAGGAAACTCCAGCCGCGCTGCAGGTGCCGGATCAGACTGTGCGCCTTGTATTGCGTGGCGCACGCCGATGCGGCGCACGCCCGAGTTGACGCAATTGGACAGCGTGAAATCGATGATGCGGAACTTGCCGCCGAAGGGCACCGCCGGCTTGGCGCGCCAGTCGGTCAGGTCTTCCAGCCGGCTGCCGCGCCCGCCGGCGAGAATGATGGCGTAGGTGTCGCGGGTGAGGTGGCTGACGAAACGCGGATCGGGTTGGTCACGTACCATGCGGGCCTACTTGTCCTCGTTGTCCGGGTTGCTTTTCCTCGCTTCGATGCATCATAACCGTCCACTCGTAACGGCGCTTGACCCTGGTCAACGTGCGAAACACCTACCGTCGCGCCTATACTTTTTCGGTGTTTGCTGTTGCGTCGCACCATCCCGCATGCGCGAAATATCATGACCGTTGACGAAGCTGCCTGGTATCCCGATCAGGCGACGATTGAAGCGTCCAACCTGCAGGCCTTCATGCGCTTCGCCGGGGTCGCGGACTACGCGCGCGCTGGTGCGGCGCGCCGATGCCGATCCCGCCTGGTTCCACGACACGCTGCTGCAAGCACGTCGACTACCGCTTCTACCGTCCCTACGACACGGTGCTCGACGCGTCGCAGGGCGCGCCGTGGGCGCGCTGGTGCGTCGGCGGCACGACCAACGTCGCGCTGAACGCGCTCGATCGCTGGCGCGGCACGCCGACCTACGACACGCACCGCGCTCGACTGGGTCGGCGAAGAGCGGCGAGCGAGCGCAGCTTCAGCTATCGCGATCTCGATCGCGCGGTGTGCCGCTGCGCCGAAGGCCTGCGTGCGCTCGGCCTCGGGCGCGGCGACGTCATCGCGACCTACCTGCCGAACGTGCCCGAGGCGGCGATCGCGATGCTCGCGATTCCCGAAGATCGGCGCGATCGTGATGCCGCTGTTTTCCGGCTTCGGGGCCGACGCGATCGCCGCGCGCGTCGAGATCTCGCGGCGCGACCGCGCTCGTCTGCCACCGACGGCGCGCTGCGCCGCGGCCGTCCGGCGGACACCAAGGCGATCGTCGACGAGGCGGTGGCGGCAGTCGCCGTCGATCGACCACGTCATCGTCGTGCGTCACACCGATACGCCGGTGCACATGGACCGAGGGGCGCGACCACTGGTGGCACGAGCTGCTCGATGGGCGCGCCGAGGATGCGCCGACCGAAGAGATGGAGGCCGACGCGCCCGTACCTGCTCGTGTTCACCTCGGGCACGACCGGCAAGCCGAAGGGCGTGGTGCACACGCATGTCGGCTTTCCGATGAAATGCGTCATCGATCTCGGGCCTGATGCAGGACTACAAGCCCGACGACGTCATGCTGTGGATGTCGGACATGGGCTGGGTGGTCGGACCGATGCTGGTGTACGGCGCGCCGGTGATGGGCGGGCACTACGTGCTGGTCGAGGGCGCGCCGAACTATCCCGACCCGGATCGCATGTGGCGGTTGTGCGCCGAGCACCGGGTGAGCTATCTCGGCGTCGCGCCGACGACCGTGCGCACCTTCATGGCGCAGGAGAGCGACCCGGCGTCGACGCTACGACCTGTCGGCGCTGCGCATCGTCGATCTCGAGCGGCGAGCCGTGGACCGAGGACGCCTGGTGGTGGCTGTTCGAGCAGCGTCGGCAAGCGGCGCGTGCCGATCCTCAACTTCTCCGGCGGCACCGAGATGATCGGCATCGTGGTGACCAGCGTCGTGCGAGCCGATCAAGCCCTGCGGCTTCAACGCCGTGGTGCCGGGCATCGGCGCCGACGTCGTCGACGAGAATGGCGCGACCGTGCCGCCCGGCACCGTCGGCGAGCTCGTCATGCGCGGCTGCACGATCGGACTGACGCGCGGGCTGTGGCACGACGACGCGCGCTACCTCGAGACCTACTGGAGCAGCTGGCCCGGCGTCTGGCATCACGGCGACTTCGCGAGCCGCGACGCCGAAGGGCATTGGCGCATCTACGGGCGTTCCGACGACACGATGAAGATCGCCGGCAAGCGCACCGGACCGGCCGAGATCGAATCGCTGCTGATGGCGACCGGCAGGTTCGCCGAGGCCGCGGCGATCGGCGTGCCCGATCCGGTGAAGGGCAGCGCGCTGGTGTGCGTTGCCGCGCCCAAGCCCGGCGTGGCCGGCGACGACCGGCCTGATCGGAGCACGGTGATCGACGCCGTGGTGCACGGCCTCGGCGTGCCGTTTCGCCCCAAGGCGGTGACCTTCGTGCCCGAGCTGCCGAAGACGCGCAACCTGAAGATCATGCGGCGCGTGATCCGCGCCGCCTGGCTCGGCATCGACCCGGGCGACCTGTCGTCGCTGGTCAATCCGGAATCGGTCGACGCGATCCGGCAAGCGCGACAAGGGGGTCAGACCCCAGGGATAAGTCTTGAGTACGCGTATGACAAGGATCGCCCGGAACCCGTGCGGAGAAACCCTATGAAGGTGTTTATCACCGGCGCAGCCGGTTACATCGGTGGTTCGGTGGCCGTGCGGCTCATCAGCGCTGGCCACAAGGTGACGGGGCTGGTGAGAAGCGAAGCGCGTGCCGGTGAGGTCAAGCGTTTCGGCATCGAACCGGTGATTGGAGATCTTGCCGATGCGCAGGTGCTGGAACGTGCGGCGCTCGCGGCCGATGCGGTCATCAATATGGCGAATTCGGACGATCGCCAGGTCACGGATATTTTCTTGAACGCCCTGCGCGACAGCGGCAAGACGTTTATCCAATCCAGTGGCACCAGTATCGTTGCGGACCTTGCCGATGGCGAACGGCCGGGAACGATTTACGATGAAACGACGCCGGTCGACCCGCTTCCATTGCGCGCCGGCCGGGTCGCGTTGAACGACGCGGTTCTGGCTGCATCCGGGAACCAGCTTCGTGCCATCGTGATCTGTCCGCCACTGATCTACGGTCTCGGACTCGGCGCATCGGCCGACAGTATTCAGGTGCCGTGGATGATCAAACTGGCGAAAAAGCACGGCGTCGGCCGCCATATCGGGGCGGGCGCGAACATCTGGTCCAATGTACATATCATTGATCTGGTAGACCTTTATCTGCGGGCGCTGACGAACGCACCGGGCGGCGCGTTCTATTACGCCGAGAACGGTGAAACCTCGATGCGCGCGCTGGCGGAAGCGGTCAGTCGGATGCTGGGCTACGGTGGGCGCACGGAAACCATCAGCGTCGAGGAAGCCGTTGCCGAATGGGGCGAGGGTGGCGCGCGCTACACGATGGGTTCGAACAGTCGCGTGCGGGCCGCGCGCGCGCGAGAAGAGCTCGGCTGGTCGCCGTCGGCGCCGTCGCTGCTGGATGAAATCGAGCACGGCTGCTACAAGGTCTGATCCCTAGGCCCGCAGCATCGCCTCGATTGTCTCCTGCACCGCGAGCGCCTCGGCAAAACTCGGCAGGCTGTGCGGGCGGCCTTCGACGAGCGCAACCAACTGATCGAGCTGCGCCGCCTGCCCGATCTCGCGGTTTTCCTGCGGCGTACGCACCGGTGTCCACGCACCTTCGCCAGTGCGCCGGCGCAATCCGAACCAGTCGTGCATTTCGATTGCGCCTTTGCTGCCAGTCAGCGTGAAGCGATTGGTGTCGGCCTGGTCGCCGCCGACGTGGCCGCTGATCGACACCGGCAGAGCACCCGCTTTCAAATGTGCAGCGATGGCGATTTCCGAACCTTTGCCGTCGGCAGGGTAGTCGACCTTCGAATCCTCGACTGCCGCCTTGCCCGTGGCGCGCTGCAGAACGAACACGAAGTGCGATAGCACCTCGCGCGTGAAGCCGCCTTCGACGCGTTCGGCGAGCCAGGCGCCCGCCGCAGCCTGCCAGGCGCGCGGCCATTCGGTAAACGAGGCGTCGATTTCGACGCGCTGCGGCGTGCCGATCGAACCGTCCTTGAGCGCGGCGCAGACCGTGGCAAGACCTGGCGAGGAGGCGAGGGAAAAGTTCGCTGCGGACGGCCGTCGCTCGCGCGCAATGCGCGCGATCGCATCCCGGCCAGCGGCGAAATCCACGGTCAGTGGCTTTTCGCAGAGCACCGCGAGGCCTGCGTCGAATGCCGCATGGGTGAGCGTCATGTGCGCAACGGGCGGCGTCGCGATGTACAGGCAGCGCAGTCCCTGCGTCGCGATCACCGCGGCCGCATCTCGGCAGACGTTCAGCTTGGGATACAACGTGCGCGTCTGCGCGATTGCGGCTTCGGATGCGTCCCAAACCGCGGCGACGGCCAGACGCGGATGCGCCACGAGCCGCGCGAGCATGCGCTGGCCCATGACGCCGAGGCCAATGATGCCGATGGGAAACGGGCCAGACATGGGGTCAGACCCCATTGTGATGATCGAAGGCCATCAATGATCTAAAAAGGGGTCTGACCCCTTTTCGCTACTTCATCAAAAAGGGGGTCTGACCCCATGTCTGACCCCATTATGCCTTTATGACCCCAAAATCATCGCCGCCGCATCCGCCATCACCTGGCAACCCAGCACGATGTCCTCGTCATGGCTGTTCTCGGCGAAGTCGTGGCTGATGCCGCCGATCGATGGGATGAACAGCATCGCGGCGGGCAGGCGGGCCGACACGATGCCGGCGTCGTGGAAGGCGCCGCTCGGCATCTCGACCCATTTGCCCGGTGCATGGCGTTCCGCGGCAGCCGCCAGATGGCGTCGTAGTCCGTCATCCATGCGCGTCGGTGCGATCGGTGCGCGTGCCTGTTGCAGTTCAACCTGCACGCCACCGGGCGCGTTGGCCTCCGCGACCAGGCGAGCGGCAAGCGCTTCGAGGCGATCGAGCACGTTCGCGTCGATATCGCGAAACTGCAGATCGAGCTCCGCGTAGCCGGGGACGATCGAAGTCGCATTCGGTACCACCTGCACCCGCCCCATGGTCCAGACGCTGCGCGTCCCCGCAGCTTGCGGAAATTCCCGATTCACCGCACTCGCAAAATCGAACAGCGCCGCGGCTGCGTCGCGCCGCCGCGCCATCATCGTCGTGCCGGCATGATTCTGCTGGCCACGAAATACGATGCGCAGGCCGCGCACGCCGACGATGGTGGTCACGATACCGATGCGCTTGGCGTCGTCTTCGAGCTGCGGGCCCTGTTCGATATGGGCTTCGAGAAATCCGGCGTAGCGTTTCGGATCGGCGCGCAGACGCGCGACCTCTTGCAGGCCGGCGGCCGCGAGTGCATCGCCGAGCGGGACGCCGTTGCCGTCTTTCGCGCCCGCTTCCTGCTCGGGCGTCAATGTCCCGGCGAAGGAGCGGCTGCCGAGGCAGCCGAGGAAGCGGGACTCTTCGTCCTGAAATGAGATCGCGTCGACCGCGAGCGCCGCGGTTGCGGGGTCCTCGGCCAGCGCGCGCACGACTTCGAGCGCGTAGATCACGCCGAGCGCACCGTCGAGCCAGCCGCCGGTGGGCTGGGTGTCGGAGTGCGAACCGATGAGTAGCGCCTTGCCTGGCTGGCGCGAACGCCCGAGAACGTTGCCGACGCCATCGATGCTGGACGCGAGCCCGGCGGCGGTGAAACGCTCGGCGAGCCAGCGTCGCGCCGCCATGTCCTTGGGACTGAACGCCGGGCGCACGACGCCGGGGTCCTGGGCTCCGATCTGACGCAGTGCGTAGAGATCGGCGAGCAGGCGATTAGCGTTGACCTTTGGCACGCGCGACCATGGGGTCAGACCCCTTTTTAGATGATTGACGGCCTTTGAACATCACAATGGGGTCTGACCCCCAAAAGGGGTCTGACCCCCTTGTCGCTTCGTTATAGCTTGCGCTGATGCGCATTCCAATGCCGCTCGAGGTTCGCAATCAGCGCCGGGCTGAGGTGGCAGTAGGCCTGTTCGCGCGCGTAGGCGGCGAAGTAACGCCGAAAGCTGTCGAGCGGTTCCTGTATGACGCGCAGCGCGCGCCGATTACCCGCGGCACTGACCGTGCCCGATCCGGTGAAGTTCGCGATCGCCTGCCCGAGCGCTGCATCGATAGCGTCGGGCGCGACGACCTGGTCGCAGATCAGGCGGCCTTCCGGGCTGTCGCAGTCGAGTCGGCGTTCGAGCAGGATCGCCTGGCGCGCGATGCGGTCGCCGACGAAGCGCGGCAGGCGCATGTTGGCGGCACCCGGAATGATCCCTTCCTTGCGCGCGGGCAGCGTCATGTAGGCATCGCGCGCGGCAATGATATGGTCCATCACCAGCAGGTATTGGCAATGGCCGCCGATCGCAAAGGTCTCCAGCGTCGCAATCCAGGGTTTCTCGATCGTCCTGCCGCGCGTTTCCTCCGGCGAGAGGTCGCGTAGCGCGAGACCACGGTAGATCTTGTTGACGCAGCCGAGATCGCGCATCAGGTAGAACAAATACGGAATCCGTCCCTGGTAGAGATGGGTGAGGTTGATGCCCGCGCCGAACACGCGTTGGCCCGCGTATTTGGGATGATCGACCGTGCTGCCGCGCAAGACGCAGATCTCGGTCTGCGGATCGAGCAGCGCCAGATCCACCGCGATCTCGGCTGCGTCGAGCGTCATTTCGTCCTCGGCATTCAGGAAGCGCGGATTCGTCAGCGTGACGATCGACGCGCGGCCTTCGCGGCGCAGCGTCGCCGCACCGAGATCGATTTCCCCTGAACGCCCCAGTTCGCCCAAGCGGGCGACGCTGTCCTCGCGCGGCAGCAGCATGGCGTGGCACAAATGCTCGCCCGCCATGGGGTCTGAAAGGACATGGGCGAGCAACGCGCCTTGATCAATTTCATGGCCGTCCTTTTCGCGCAGCGGGCGTGCCAGCTCGAGCGCGAGCGTCGCGCGGTCCGGTACCAGGCCCGGATAGGTCACGGCGGCGCGTTCACACAGTGCGTCGACGCGCAGGAATTCGCTGCGCTGCCCGGTGAGCGCATCGTAGACGAGGGTGGCGTAGGCACGCAGGAAGCGCTCGCGCGCGTCGCGCGCCGCAACCAGGAGCTGTTCGGTCGCCGCCTGCTCGTCGGGGTTGCGCTTCGCGCGCACCGGCATCCGCTCGAGCAGCGCATGGGTCGTACGCCAGAACGCAGCGAAACGTTCGCGGTCCGTCGTGAAATCGACCGTCTGCGCAGGGCGTTCGTCGGACCAGCTGCGTACCGCGTCCGCCGCGAATCCCACCCGTTGGAGTTTGGCGTGTACCTGTTCTTCGGCCGACGGGTGCATGGGGGATTCCAGAGTGGTCTGATGCATGGCGCGAAGCAGTTTAAACCGCGCCGGCGCCCGCGATTGCAAAACGGATTCAGCATCGGGCGCGGATCGATTACCCTACGCGACGCAAGGATTTGACGGATTTCAAGTAACGGATCAAGCGGACGATGGCCACAAAGACGGTCCGTATCGGTTGCGCGGCGGGATTCTGGGGTGACTCGAGCGTCGCCGCGCCGCAACTCGTGCGCGATGGGCGCATCGACTACCTGGTGTTCGACTATCTCGCCGAGCTGACGATGTCGATCCTTGCGCGCGCCAAGCAAAAGGATCCCAACCTTGGCTACGCGACCGACTTCCCGGCCATCGTCATCCACAGCGTGGTGCGCGAGATTGCAACACAGGGGATTCGCGTGATCAGCAATGCGGGCGGCCTGAACCCGACGGCCTGTGCGGCCGCGGTTGCACGGGTGGCGCAGGCGGCAGGCGTCAAACTGTCCATCGCAGTGGTTGAAGGCGACGACCTGATGCCGAACATCGACGCCTTGCGCGCGCGCGATGTGCGCGACCTGTGGAGTGGGGCGCCCCTCCCGTCAGGGGTGATAAGCGCAAATGCCTACCTCGGCGCCTTCCCGATCGCCCATGCGCTGGCGCGCGGCGCGCAGGTGGTGATCACCGGACGCTGCGTCGACAGCGCAGTCGAACTGGGTCCGTTGATCCACGAATTCGGCTGGACGCCGACCGATTACGATCAACTCGCGGCCGGCAGCCTCGTGGGCCACGTGCTCGAATGCGGTGCACAGGCCACGGGCGGACTGCATACCGACTGGGAACAGGTGCCGGATTGGGCCAACATCGGTTACCCGATCGCCGAGTGCAGCGCCGACGGAACGTTCGTCGTGACCAAGCCGGCGGGCACCGGCGGACTGGTCACGCCGGCGACGGTCGGCGAGCAGATGCTCTACGAAGTGCACGATCCCGGACAGTATGTGCTGCCCGATGTGGTGTGCGACTTTACCGACGTACGCCTGACCCAGGCGGGCGCGCACCGGGTGCAGGTGAGCGGCGCGCACGGCGCGGCGCCGACGCCCGACTACAAGGTCGCGGCCACCTACGCCGACGGCTACCGCCTGAGCGCGCAGCTCACCATCATCGGCATCGATGCGGCGCGCAAGGCGCAGCGCACCGGCGAGGCAATACTCGAACGCAGCCGTGCGATCTTCAAGGCGCGGGGTCTGCCCGATTACCGCAGAACGCGTATCGACGCACTCGGTGCGGAATCCGCCTATGGTCCGCACGGCCGCACGCCACGCGTGCGCGAGACGATCATGCGCCTGGTCGCCGAGCACGCGGCGCGCGAACCGCTCGAACTCCTCGCGCGCGAAGTCGCTCCGGCGGGAACCTCCTGGTCTCCCGGCACCACGGGCGCCGGGCTCGGTCGGCAGACGCCGACCCCGGTCGTGAAACTGTTTTCCTTCCTGGTACCGAAGACCGACGTCGCGGTCAGCGTGCGGGTGGACAGCGCCGCCGAACCCTGGTTTCCACAGGCGGTCGCGGCGGGCGAGACGTCGCCGCGCCAGTACGCGGATTTCGCAGCACCGGAGGGCGCATGCGTCGAGCTGCCCCTCGTAAAGCTCGCCTGGGCGCGTAGCGGCGACAAGGGCAATACCGAAAACATTGGCGTGCTCGCGCGCCATGAGGACTTTCTACCGGTTATCGCCCACGAAGTGACGGCGGCACGGGTCGCGGACTATTTCGCCTACTGCGTCGACGGCCCGGTGACGCGCTATGACGTGCCCGGCATTCGCGCGTTCAACTTCGTCCTCGAAAACGCGCTCGATGGCGGCGGCATCGCCTCGATGCGCGCCGATCCGCTCGGCAAGGGCTTTGCGCAGATGCTGCTCGATCTTCCGGTCGCGGTGCCGAAGGGTTTGGCCGCGACGCACCGCCTGCTCGACGCATGACTGACGTATCGCAGGCGTGACGCGGATTCCGACGCGATGACCGCAGGGGCGATGCCGCTGCCGGACGACGAGACCACGCGCGCCGCGATCCGCCGTGCCCTGATCCTGTTCACCTGTACGGCCGTGACCTTTCTCTATGCAATGACGGTCACCATTGCGAACGTGTCGCTGCCGCAGATGCAGGGTGCGCTCTCGGCGACCCAGGATCAGATCGCCTGGGTGGTCACGGCGAACATCGTCGCCACTGCGGTGATCACGCCGCTTTCGGGGTGGCTGGTTTCGCGCCTGGGCTGGCGCTGGGTGTGCAACGGCTGCGTGGTTGCGTTCGGCCTCGCCTCGCTCGCCTGCGGGCTGGCCGATTCGCTCGGCAGCCTGGTTCTGTTCCGCGCCCTGCAGGGCGCTTTTGGTGCGCCGCTGGTGCCGGTATCGCAGGCGATCGTGCTTGCGACCTACCCGAAGCGGCAGCACGGCATGGTCATCGCGATCTTCGGGGTCGGCGCGACGTTGGGACCGATTGTCGGTCCGGTGGTCGGCGGCTACCTGAGCGAGATATACAACTGGCGCTGGGTGTTCTACATGATCGTGCCGTTCAGCGTGCTGGCGCTCGCGGGGACCTGGCTGATTTATCCATGACGGCGCGGGCCAGCGCAGCCGCCTGCGTCTCGATTGGACCGGTTTTCTCGCCCTCTCGGTGGCGGTCGCCTGCCTGCAACTGACGCTCGATCGCGGCGAGCGCGCCGACTGGTTCAACGCCGGCGAGATCGTGACCTATGCGGCGCTGAGCGGGCTTGCCCTCTACATCTTCATCACGCACACGCTCACGGCCGAGCGTCCCTTCCTCAGCCCACTCCTGCTGCGCGACCGGAATTTCGTCATCGGCATCGTGCTGGTGACCGTGTTCGGCATGCTCAATTTCACCCCGATGACGCTCCTGCCGCCGATGCTGCAAGGGGTGAGTGGCTACCCGGATTCGGTCATCGGCTTCGTGCTCGGCGCGCGCGGCTCGGGGACCTGCGTCGCCTTCGCATTCATGATCTGGGCCAGCCGCTTCGATCCGCGCTTCACGATCGGGATCGGCTTCCTGCTGCAGGCGATCGCCGGCTGGCAGCTTGCTCAGCTCGACGTCAATCTGACCACGGTCGGCGTGTTCTGGCCGATGGCCCTGCAGGGCTTCGGCGTCGGCCTGATGTGGGTCGCGATCACGGTGGTGACCTTCTCGACCCTGGGTCCCGAGTTCGTGGGGGAGGGTTCGGCGATCTTTCACATGGTGCGCAACATCGGTTCGAGCGTGCACATCTCGATCAGCATCACGCTGGCGCTGCGCATGGCGCGCACCAGCTACGCCGAAATGGGTGCGCTGGTGACGCCCTACAACGAAGCGCTGCGCCTGCCCTGGGTCATGGGCGGCTGGAATGTATCCGACGCCAAGGGCCTCGCCGCGCTCAGCAGGGAGATCGCGCGCCAGTCGGCGATGATCGGTTACATCGACGCGTTTTACTTCTTCATCCTGACGTCGCTCATCGTGTTGCCGTTGCTCCTGCTCGTGCGCTGGAAAAAGTAAACGGCCGTCCGCCGGCGCGGCGCAGCAGGGCAAGCACGATTGCGATGTTGACCAGGTTCCAGGCAATGCCGTTGACGAAGGCCGCGTTGTAAGAGCCGGTGAGATCGAAGATGCCCCCCGAGAGCCAGCCGCCCAGGGCCATGCCGAACAGCGTCGCCATCAGGACCGTGCCGACGCGGCGCCCCGCCTCGAGCGGGGTGAAGTATTCACGCACGATGATGGCGTAGGAGGGCACGATACCGCCCTGGAACAAGCCGAACATCGCCGAAATGACGTAGAGCGTCGCCAGTTCATCGAAGGGGATGAAAAGCAGCAACGCGATCCCCTGCAGGGTCGAACCGAGCAACAGGGTTCGCAGCCCGCCGATACGGTCCGAGATCCAGCCCGATGCGAGACGGCTGACAATGCCGAAACCAAGCATCAGTGAGAGCATTTCCGCGCCGCGCGCGGCGCCAAATCCGAGGTCGCCGCAGTAGGCGACGATGTGCACCTGCGGCATCGACATCGCCACGCAGCAGGCGACGCCGGCGATCGACAGCCAGAGCTGGAGCATGCCGGGGGCCATGCCGAGCGGCCTGGACGATCCGTGCCGGGTGCCCGCTGTGCTTGACGCCGCCTCCAGTGCGGGAGGACGCGCGCGCAGCACGAGCGCGAGCGGCAGCATCGCGAGCAGGCAGAACACGCCGACGCCCTGAAAGGTCGTACGCCAGCCATAGGCGTCGAAGAAATACTGCAGGATGGGCGGCCAGGTGGCGCCTGCCAGATAGTTGCCGCTGATGCAAATCGCCACCGCGATGCCGCGTCTGCGCGTAAACCAGAACGAGATATCGGCGACGAGCGGGGCGAAGGTGGCCGAGCTGCCGAGAAAGCCGATGACGACGCCCTGGACCAGCACGAAGACCAGGATTCCCGGTGCTGCGCTCGCTGCGATGAAACCGAGCCCGAGGCTGAGCGCGCCGATCAGCACCGGCACGATCACGCCATAGCGATCGGACAGGCGCCCCATGAGAATACCGCCGAGGCCGAAGCCGACCATCGTTGCGGTGTAGGGCAGCGACGCGATCGAACGCGTGATCGAGAACTCCGCCTGCACCAGCGGCAGCACGACGACGACCGCGTACATCCCGGAGCCGCCGATCGTCATCAGCGCGAGCGAGGTGAACAGGCGCAGCCAGGCGCGCGGTGATTCGACCTGCGACGACGGATTGTCGCGTTTCGTGCGCATGCGGTTAATCGCCTCGAGTCAGAAGCGCGCAAGCATACCAAGAGGCTTCCGTATACTTTTGCCGTTTTGCACCTTTTCTCCTGCGAGAACGACCATGTCATGCATCGGATCCAAGCCAACCTGGATGATCGTGGCACTCACGATCCTGCTGCACGCCGCGCCTGCGCCCGGCGCTGACGCGCGCGCGCCGAAGGCACAGGCACAGGCGGCGCCGAAGCGCCCGCGCATCGCGCTCGTACTGGGTGGCGGCGGGGCGATGGGCGCCGCGCATATCGGCGTCATCAAAGTGCTGGAAGCGTTGCGCGTGCCGGTCGACTGCATCGCAGGCACCTCGATGGGCGCGGTGGTCGGGGCGGCCTATGCGACCGGCCTCGACGCGGCTGCGCTCGATCACATCATGACCTCGATCAACTGGAAGGACACCTTCCGCAGCGCACCGCGCGAGGACATTCCGGTGCGCCGCAAGGAGCTCGATTTCGTCTTCACCCTTGGCCTGGAAATCGGTATCAAGAACGGCAAGGTGCTGGTTCCCAAGGGCCTGGTGCCGACGCAGCAAGTCGAAAACCTGTTCAAGCGCATCGTTGCCGGCGCGCGCCAGACCAACCGCTTCGCCGACCTGCCGATCCCGTTCAAAGCCGTGGCGACCGACATCGAGAACGGCGAGATGGTGGTGCTCGAGCGCGGCGACCTGACCCAGGCGATGCGGGCGAGCATGGCGGTGCCCGGGGCCTTCGCACCGGTCGAAATCGACGACCGGCTGCTCGTCGACGGCATGTTCGTACGCAACCTGCCGGTGGACGTCGCGCGCAAAAGCTGCGGCGACGTCGTGATCGCCGTCACGGTGGGCAACCCACTGCCCAAACGCGGCGAGCTGAACGATGCGTTGTCGGTGCTCGGGCGTGCAGCGTTTCTTGGCGTCGAGCTGAACGAGCGCGTGCAACTCGAGACGCTGACCGAGCGCGATGTCGCGGTCAAGGTGGTGCTCGATGGCATCACGGCGACGAGCTTCGATCGCATTCCGGAGGCGATTCCGATCGGCGAGGCCGCGGCACGCGGTTTGGCCGAGAAGCTGGCGCGCTACAGCCTTCCGGCGGCCGAATACACGGCGTGGCGTGCGGGCCTGGGCACGATGGCGGTTGCCAAGCGCGGCACGATCGATGCCGTACGTATCGAGGGGCTCGGGCGCGTGAACCCCGCGGTGATGCGTAACTTCATCGAATTGAAACCGGGAGATCGCTTCGATCCGGAAAAGGCCGCTGCGGATTCGACACGCCTGGTGGGGCGCGGCGACTTCGAAAGTGTCGACTACCGTTTCCTGCGCGAGGACGGGAAAAACGTTCTGACCTATCACGCAACGGAAAAAGCGCTCGGGCCCGATTACCTGCTGTTTGACCTCAACCTGCAGACCGATCTGCAGGGCGATACGCTATGGGGCATCCGGGTCGACCACCGCCGGACTTGGGTAAACGACCTCGGCGGCGAGTGGCGCAATACGATTCAGATCGGCCGGCCGGCGGGCGTCGCATCGGAGTTCTACCAGCCGATCGATCTTGCGCAGCGCTTTTTCGTCGCCCCGCGGCTGTTCTACACGCAGTCGCAGCAGGATCTGTACGTGGACGAAAAACGTGTCGCGCGCTACGACGTGGGGCGATTCGGCGCAACGTTCGACGTCGGCATGGCCTTCGGCACCTGGGGCGAGTGGCGCCTCGGGCTCGAGCGCGGCACCGTCGACACGGACGTGAGCATTGGCACGCCGCCCGGGATCTCGGGGCAGCGCGTGTCGACCGGCCTGTGGCGCACGCGTTTCGTCTATGACCAGCTCGACAACGCGCTGTTTCCGACCCGCGGGACGCTTGGCAGGTTCATCTACTACGATTCGAGCCGCAGCCTGGGTGCGGATGACAGCTATCGACGAGGCGAAGGCAAGATTCGATCGGTCGTCTCGCGTGGTCGCAACGTGTATGAATTCGCCCTAAGCGGCGGGTCCGATTTTGGTAGCGCAATGCCGGCCTACGACTGGTTCGTGCTTGGCGGCTTGAACCATATTTCGGGCTATCCGATCGGCGCGCTCCGCGGTCGTAACTATGCGCTTGGTACCGTGAATTTCAGGCGCCGGGTCTGGGATCTGAACGGAACGCTCGGCACCGGCGTCTACCTCGGTGGCGGGGTCGAGGCGGGCAACGTCTTCAATCGCCTCGGCGATACGCCGGCGAACGGCGTCATCTGGTCCGGGTCCGCCTACCTGATCGTCGACAGCAAGCTCGGGCCGCTGTATCTCGGCGCCGGCTTCTCCGAAGGCGGCCGGGTTGCCGGCTACCTCTATCTCGGGTCTTCGTTCGATGCGTTGCGCTGAGCAGGTGCTGCCGGCGCGAGGCTCGATTCTTCATCGAGCCAGGCCTGGGTCAGGCGATAGGTGACCGCCAGCACCACCGGACCGACGAACAGGCCGAGCAGGCCCATCGTCAGCAGCCCACCGATCACGCCGGCGAAGATGAGGAGCAAGGGCAGGTCGGCGCCGCGCTTGATGAGGATCGGGCGCAGGAAGTTGTCCATCGAGACCACGGCGATCGACCACACCAGGAGGAAACTCGCCCAGCCGGTTTCGCCGCGCCAGTACAGCCAGGCCACCACCGGGAAAAGCACGAACCCGGGACCGAGCTGGGCGATGCAGAACATGAACATGAGGGCGACGAGCACGCCGGTATGGGGCACCCCGGCGATCAGCAGACCGACGCCGCCGACGAGCGATTGAATCAGGGCGGTGACCACGATGCCGATCGCGACGGCGCGAATCGCCTGCGCGGCGAGGATGACCGAGGCTTCGCCCGCGTTGCCTCCGAGACGGACCCCAAAACGCCGTGCGGCCTGCGCCGCCGCTTCGCCGTTGGCGTACAGGATCGCCGCAATCACGGCAGTCAGCAGCAGGTGCACCGCGACCAGGCCGACGCCGCCGGCCTGGGCGGCGAGCCACTTCGCCGTCTGTCCCAGGTAGGGCGCGACGCGCTTCCACAGGTCGGCGAGACCGAGGTCGAGCACCCAGCGCCAGGCCTTGGCAATGTATTCGCCGACCAGCGGCAGCGTTTCGACGCTCGCAGGCGGCGGCGGAAGGCCCTCCTGCGCGATGCGCTTGCCGAAGGCGACCGCCGAATCGGCGTTTTCGACCAACGCGCCGATCGCGAGTGACAGCGGCACGAACAGCACGAGCAGAATGGCGAGCGTCATCACCGCTACGGCCAGTCCACGCCGGCCCCCGAGCCGCGCCTCGAGTCCGATGAAAAGCGGCCAGGTCGCGACGACGATCATCACGGCCCATACCATCGCCGCGATGAAGGGACTGAGAATCCAGAACGACGCGATGACAAGCGCGGCAATGACCAGGACTTCGAGAAGCGTGCGAACGAGATCGCGCTGCATCGGGTGGCCTACGACGGATCGATCCGTGAACGGACGCCATGATGCCATGGCGCCGGCTGCGCGTGGTGCCGTGGTGGCACCAGCTCGGGTTCGTGACGCGGTGCTGCGGCGGCCTAGAAGCTGTGCCGCACCGTTGCTGCGACGACGCTCGGGTCCTCGCCCGGCGCCACCGCGCCCGAGGCACTGCCGCCTCCGCCGACACTGGCCGAATTCCAAAGGTTGTACGACGCGCCGCTGTCGTTGCGGATCTTGGTATAGGTCAGACCGAGCGAGGTGCGCTTGGAGAAATCGTAGGCGTAGGCCGTTGCCCACATCGTCGCGCCGTCGGGCGCGGCGGTCGCCTTGTCGTCGCGCGCCTCGCTGTACTCGAGCCAGAAGTTGTGCTTGCCGGTCTGGTACGAAAGCGGAATCGACCAGGCATCGCGATTGCTGGTCGTCGTACCGACAAAGTCGTTCCTGATTTTCGACTTGTCGTACACCGCGCCAATGCGAAACCCTCTCAGCTTGTAAAAGCCCCAGACCCGGTCGGCCCGCTGATGGGTCGGGCTGTTGTCGTTCTGCGCGTCCCAATAGCTGTAGACGACGCCCCAGTCCTTGGTCATGTACCGCGGCACGACGTTGAAGCCTTTGCCTTTGCGCACCGTGCTGCCGATGTCAGCCTCGGCGGCTGCGCCCGGGTTGGTCGAATAGGCCGCGATGACATCGAACGCGCCCCATTTCGGCGTTTCGTAGTAAATGAGGTTCGGCGTGCGGGTGCCGTAGGCGATGATCGTTCCACCGCCGCCCGCGGCGCTGACGATCGACGCATTCCAGGCGCGCAGCGACCCCTTGCTGTTGATGGTCGACGGCGTCTGGTTGTAATGCAGGTCGTTGCGACCGAACTTCAGGGTGCCGAAGCGCTTGCTCTTCAGCCCGACCCAGTTGGCGCCGTTGGTGGCGTCCGTTCCGGCCGGCATGTTGATGCGCCATTCGACCTGGCCGATCGCCTGCAGCCCGCCACCCAGGTCTTCAACGACGCGAAAGTAGATGCGCGAGAGCTCGTCGGCGACGCGGTCCTCGCTGCTCGGCGACTTCACAGAGTCGCCGAGCTTGAGGTATTCATAGCTCACCTTGAAGAAACCGGTGATCGTCACGCTCGATTGCGCCTGCGCAGTCGCGGGCAACGCAAGCGCCGCGGCGAGGGCGCTTGCGAGGGCGGTCTTGTCGAGTGTGCGGTCGAGTGCGGAGCTGCCTGCGGTGTTGTTCATGGCGTGATTCTGCGGGTGATGGCGGAGGGGCTCAAGCAGTATCTACGCGTAACAATGCACCAAAAGCTTGCTCTGGATCAAGCCGGCTTCAACGTGCCGACGCGGGCGCGGTACGTTGCACGATGCCCATGAGCTTGTAGGTGAGTAGCGCGGCGGTGAAATCGAAGGCATGGAAACCCGCGATCGGCGCGAATTCGAGGATATCGAAGCCGATGATGCGGCGCTGGCGGGCGACCGATTCGAACAGCCCCAGGGTCTGGTACCAACCCAGGCCGCCCGGAACCGGCGTGCCCGTCGCCGGCAACACCGAAGGGTCGATGCCGTCGACGTCGAGCGTGAAGAACACCCGTGATGGGAAATCCGCGGGCAGTTCGATCGCGTGGATGCCCTGCGGCACGAGCTGATCGGCGTCAATCGCGTGCACGTTGTAGGTTTCCCGCGCCGTGCGCTCCTCCGCGCAGTAGGCACGATTGCCCAGCTGCAACAGCGGCACGCCCGCTTCCACCACGCGGCGCATCACGCTCGCATGGCTGAGCGGATCGCCTTCGTAGGCATCGCGCAGGTCGGCGTGCGCGTCGATCTGCACCACGCCGAAGTCGCGTACGCCGGCATCGAGATAGCCGCGAATCACGCCGCCGGTCACCGTGTGCTCGCCGCCGAGCACCACGGGCGTCTTGCCCAAGGCGATGATCCGGGCGACCGCGGCAGCGATCGCGTCGATGACCTCGGCGGCAGGGCCGCTGCAATCGATCGCCGGCCAGGTGTAGATGCCTTCGGTACCCGGGTCGCTTGCACCGTCCCAGCGCTCGAGCTGGTTTGACGCCGTGATGATCGCCGCCGGACCTTTGGCGGTGCCCCCGCCGTAGGACACCGTCTTTTCATACGGCACCGGCAGGACATGGAAGCGCGCGGCTTCGGGTGCGAGCAGCGGTAGCTCGCTTTCCAGAAAGCGCGCGCCCTGCGTCGCAGGCGCGCTCACGACAAACGCCCTTTGAAGTCCTCGTAGCCGAAGCGGCGCACCATGCGCAGCGCGTCGGTCTGCGAGTTCCAGATCGCGATCGACGGCAGGTTGATGCCGTTGAACGTGGTCGTCTTGACCATGGTGTAGTAGGCCATGTCTTCGAACACCAGGCGCTGTCCGACGCGCAGCGGCTCGGCAAAGGCATAGTCGCCGATCACGTCGCCGGCGAGGCAGGTTTGTCCACCGAGGCGGTAGCGATGTGTCATGTGCGGCTGCGTGCAAGGCTCCGCGGCGTCGAGTACGTTCGGTCGGTACGGCATTTCGATCACGTCCGGCATATGGCAGGTCGCCGAGGTGTCGAGGATTGCGAGCGGAATGCCGTTCACCGGCAGGTCGAGCACCTCCGCAACCAGCACGCCGGCATGATAGGCAATCGCTTCGCCGGGTTCGATGTAGAGCGCGACGTCGTGGCGGGCACGAAAGTCGCGCAGCAGCGCGACCAGTGCGTCAACCTGATAGTCGAAGCGCGTGATGTGATGACCGCCACCGAAATTGATCCAGTCCATTTTCGGAATGATCTCGCCGAACTTCGCTTCGAATGCCGCCACCGTGCGCTCGAGCGGCGGAAAGTCCTGCTCGCAGAGCGTGTGAAAGTGCAGTCCGCTGATTCCGTCGAGCTGATCGGCGTGAAATTCGGCGCGCGCAATGCCGAGGCGCGAGTAGGGTGCGCAGGGGTCGTAGATCGGCGCCGCACCCTCGCTTTGCTCCGGATTCACGCGCAGGCCGAAGCGCAGCCCCGGGCGCGTCGCCTGCGCTTCGCGCGCCAGCGCGCCAAAACGTGCCCACTGGGCGTGTGAATTGAAGACCACGTGATTCGAGATCTTCAGTACCTCGCGCAAGTCCGCCTCGGTGAAGGCGGCGCAGAAGGTATGCACCTCGCCGCCGTAGGCTTCGCGTCCGAGGCGTGCCTCGTGCAGGCCGCTGGCGCAGGTGCCCGAGAGATAACGGGCCACCAGCGGTGCGAGGCTCCACATCGAGAACGCCTTCAACGCGAGCAGGACCTTCGCGCCGCTTTCACGCTGCAGTTGCGCAAGCAGGCGCAGGTTCTCCTCGATGGCGACTTCGTCCACGACGAAGCAGGGGGAGGGCAGGCGCGCGAGATCGAGCCGTCGGAAGCGCTCGATGCGCGTGCGCGCCTCAGTCCATGGGTGCATCGCGCGTCGTCAGCGTCCAGGGCAGGCCGTAGCGGTTCAAATCGGCCATGAACGGATCCGGGTCGAGCTGCTCCATGTTGAACACGCCCTTGCCGCGCCATTGTCCCGTCAGCATCAGCTTGGCGCCGATCATCGCCGGCACGCCGGTGGTGTAGGAAATCGCCTGCGACTGCACTTCGCGATAGCTCGCCTCGTGGTCGCAGATGTTGTAGACGAAGGCGATCTTCTCCTTGCCGTCCTTGGTGCCGTGCACCAGGCAGCCGATGCAGGTGCGCCCCTTGGTCAGCGGACCGAGGCTTGCGGGGTCGGGCAGCAGGGCCTTGAGGAACTTGATCGGCACGATGTCGCGGCCCTCGTACGCGACCGGGTCGATGCGTGTCATGCCGACGTTCTCGAGTACGCGCAGGTGGGTGAGATAGCTGTCCGAAAAAGTCATCCAGAAGCGCGCGCGCTTGAGGTTCGGGTAGTGCTTGGCGAGGGATTCGAGTTCCTCGTGATACAGGAGGTAGATCTTCTTCTGGCCGATGCCTTCGGGAAAATCGAACATCCGGCTGACCGATAGCGGATCGGTGCTCTGCCAGGCGTTGTTTTCCCAATAGCGTCCGCGCGCGGTCACCTCGCGGATGTTGATCTCGGGGTTGAAATTGGTCGCGAATCCCTGGCCGTGCTCGCCCGCGTTGCAGTCGATGATGTCCAGCGTGTCGATGGCATCGAATTCGTGCTTGTGCAGCCAGGCCGTGAATACGTTGGTCACGCCGGGATCGAAGCCGCTGCCGAGCAGCGCCATGCGTCCTTGCGCACGGAAGCGATCCTGGTAGGCCCATTGCCACTTGTACTCGAACTTCGCTTCGTCGGGCGGCTCGTAGTTGGCGGTATCGACGTAATCCACGCCGGCGGCAAGGCAGGCGTCCATGATCGACAGATCCTGGTAGGGCAGCGCAACGTTGATCACGATGGCCGGCTTTTCACGTTCGAGCAGTGCGGTCATCTGCGCCACGTCGTCGGCATCGACCTGGGCGGTGGTGATCGGGCGCTTGATCTGTGCCGCGATGCGCCGGCACTTCGCCTCGGTGCGGCTGGCGAGCACGATGTGCTCGAACACCTCGGGCAGCTGCGCACACTTGTGGGCCACGACCTGGCCCACGCCGCCGGCACCGACGATCAGTACCTTCGCCATTGTTGCTGCATTTCCCGGTTCAGTGTTCGTAGTAGGTGTAGCCGCGCAGGCTCGCGGCAAAGGATTCCATCACCGCCTGGCGCTGCGCCAGCGTGATGCGGCCGTCGCGCACCGCCTGCTCGGCGGTCGCCCGAAACTGCTCGATCAGCTGCTGGGGCTGGTATTCAACGTAGCTCAGCACGTCGGCGATGCTGTCGCCGCTGATTTCGCGGAGGACGTCGAAGGTACCGTCCTCGTTGATCCGCACGCTGGCGACGTTGGTGTCGCCCATCAGGTTGTGCAGATCGCCGAGCGTCTCCTGATATGCGCCGACGAGGAAAACGCCGAAATAGTAGGGTTTGCCATCGATGCAGTCATGCACCGGCAACGTCTTGCGGATGCCGCTCGAATCGATGAAATTGTCGATCTTGCCGTCGGAGTCGCAGGTAATGTCGGCCAGAATCGCGCGCCGGCCCGGTCGCTCGTTGTGCCGATGTACGGGGATCACCGGAAACACCTGCTCGATGGCCCAGACATCGGGTAGCGACTGGAACACCGAGAAGTTGCCGTAGTAGATGTCGGCGAGCGACTCCTCCAGGTCGTCGAAGCCCGCCGGGACACGGCGCGTATTCTGAATGACGATCTGAATGCCGCGCAGAATGTGGAGAAAGATGTTCTCCGCGAGCGAGAGCGAGCGCAGCCGGATCTGTCCGCGCCGGAACAGGTCGCGGATCTCCTCGCGGTAGAACTGCGCGTCGTTGTAGCACTCCTTGAGCGTCTTCGGGCTGATGCCGTTCAGCACCTCGCGCAGGTTCTTGACCAGTTCGTGTTCGTCCTCGGGCACTTCCGGCGGCAGTTCGCCGGGCTCGAAGCGGGTCACATCGAGGATGTTGAACAGCAGGATCGACGAATAGGCGACCGTCGCGCGCCCGGATTCGGTGATGATCACCGGGTGCTCGACCCCGGCCCCGCCGAGCGTGCTCATGATCGTTTCGATGATGTCCGAACTGTATTCGTCGAGCGAATAGTTCTTGCTGTACTGGTAGTTCGTCTGCGAGCCGTCGTAGTCCACTGCGAGGCCGCCGCCGAGGTCGAGGATGCCCATTGCGGCGCCTTCCTGCTTGAGGTCCATGTAGTAGCGGCAGGCCTCGAGTACGGCGCCCCGGATGTCGCGGATGTTCGGAATCTGCGAGCCGAGGTGGTAGTGCAGCAGCTGCAGGCAATCGAGCATCTCGTGGCGGCGCAGCGAATCGATCAACTCGACGATCTGTGCGGTCGTGAGTCCGAAGATGCTGCGATCTCCGCTCGACTCGTTCCAGTGGCCTTCGACGCGTGCCGAGAGCTTCACCCGGGCACCGAGCATCGGCCGCACCCCGATGCGATGGCTGGCCTCGAGAATGATCGGCAGTTCGGCCGGCGTCTCGATCACGAAAAAGCACTGGTAGCCCATTTGCAGCGCCTGCAAGCCAAGGTCGATGAACTCTTCGTCCTTGTAGCCGTTGCAGATGATGTAGCCCGCGCCTGGCTTCAGATGCGCGAGCGCGATCAGCAGCTCGGCCTTGCTGCCTGCCTCCAGTCCGTGGCCATAGCGTGCGCCGAAATGCGCAATCTCTTCGATGACCTGGCACTGTTGATTGACCTTGATCGGGAAGACGCCGCGGTACTCGGCCTTGTAGCCCAGCGTGTCGATTGCGCGCCGAAAGCTTTCATTGAGCAGCGTGATCTGCGCATCGAGCAGATTCTCGATGCGTAGCAGCGTCGGCATCTGCAGTCCGCGTTGTTGCATGCCGGCAATGATGTCCATCAGGCTGACTGCGACACGCTCGCCATTCCCGGGCACGCAGATCGTGACGTCGCCGTCATCGGCAATGTCGAAGTAGCCAGCGCCCCAGTTGCGAATGGCGTAGAGCTCGACGGATTCTGCTGCGGTCCATTCCGCGGGCGTCGGTACGGCTTTCAGCTTTTTCGCAACTTTCTGCATTTCAGCGCCGGGTATTTGAAACCGGTCGAGTATCGCGCGCGTGCCGCGTCAGTGCAAGCAGGAAGGGACCGTGCAATGCACTGAAACGCAGTGCCAATGAACGAACGCGACGGCACGTTGCAGGCGAGCGTGCTCAGCCGCGCAGCAACGGTACGCCGTCGGTATCGACCGCGTGGACCTCGAAGGCGCCGCTGCCCTGCTCGGTGACGTAGAGGCGGTGCTCCCCTGGCGCGCCGAAGCAGACGTTCGTTGGCCCCGTGCCATGCAGCGCAATGCGGCGCAGGATCTCGCCCGTCGGTGCGAGCACGGTGACGTCACCTTGCCAGACCACTGCGACATAGAGATTGCCGTCCTGACCGAACGCCATCCCGTCGGGGCCGCGAAACGTCGGCGCCTTGGCCGGGTCGAGGACGTTGGCGAAGACGGTGCGCGCACCGAGCGTACCGTCCGCGTGCCAGGGAAAGCGCCAGACGAGTCCGTCGTTGGTGGTGCTGACGAACAGATGGCGCCCGTCGGGCGCGAAGGCGATGCCGTTGGCGAAGGCGAGTCCGCGCGCGAGCAAACGCACCGTGCGCGACCGCGTATCGACGCGGAAGATGCGCCCGTCGGTCGCCATGCCGTGGCGCCACTGCGATGGCACTTTGAGGATTTCGGGACGATAGATGCCCGAATCCGTCATGTAGAGCGCAGCGTCGGGACCGAAGGCGAGATCGTTCGGAAACAGGAACGGTAGTCCGTCGCAGTCGCCGAGGAAGGATTCGACCCTGCCATCGAGCGTCATGCGCAGCAGCGACGGCGGGTTCATCGATTCCGCAACCCAGACCGTACCGGTCCGGTCGACCGCGAGACCGTTCGGGCGTCCGGTGCGCGCGAGCACGGTCTTTTCGCGTCCGTCGGCAGAAATCCGGCACACCCAGCCGCGCGATTCGTGCATCTCGACCAGCAGCCACCCGCCCGCGTCGAGGCGCACCGGCCCTTCCGGGTTCATCAGATCGGCATGAAAAACGGGCATCGACTGCCAGATTGCTCAACGTCGCGCGGGTGCCAGGACCCGCCGCTGGCTCACTTGGTCACTTTGTCACGGGGTGGCCGAGTTACGACACCATAGCGCTCGACGAACAATTGTTCGGCTGCGTGGATCACGTTTTTCTTCGGATTCTTGGCGCAATAGCCATCCACCCACTTCCACGCGGTCTCGCTCTCGAGCAGGTCGCGCCCTTTGCTGCCCCAGAAATTGACGTCGGTGCCCATCGCAAGCCCTGAGAAATAGCCGGTGAGCCAGGCCATTTCGTAGCGCGCATCGTTCTGCGCGCGGGCCTTGGCCCAGACCGCACAGCTCTGTGCGCCGCGCAGCGCAATGTCCGCTGCGCTTGCGCCGGGTGCGATGAGTGGAAGGAGAAGGCCGACGAGGAGGGCGCAGACAACAGCAGGGCGTTTCATGATCAGAATTCCTCAGAACAGTCGTGGGATGCAGTCGGCGGCGCGAGGCCTGTGCCGATCACTCGAATTGCCGCAATATAGCGCAGACGGTGGTTTCATCGGGACGGCATTCCCGGGGCCCAATTGCGCAACACAAGAACCGACGGAGGAGATCAACGATGGCATCCGAGAAACGCATGGCAGTCGTGACCGGGGCGGGTTCCGGCATCGGACGCGCGACCGCCTGCATGCTTGCGACGCGCGGCGCCGCGGTCGCGGCGATCGACATCGACGACGCGGCGGCGAAGGAGACGGCGCGCTTGATCATCGACGCAGGCGGGCGAAGTGCAGGCTACGGCGCTGATGTGGCGAACGCCGCGGCGCTGGACGCGGCGATGAGTGCGGCGATCCAGGATCTCGGTTCGCTCGAGATCCTGTTCAACAATGCCGGTGTTCTCGACGGTTACTTCAATGTCGATGAACTCGATGAATCCGCCTGGCGCCGCGTGATCGACATCGATCTGACGGGCGTGTTTCTGGGCTGCAAACGCGCGCTGCGCGAAATGCTGCCGGCCGGGCGTGGGCGGATCGTCAATATGGCCTCGACCGCGGGGCTCGGTGGCACCGGTGGCGGCGCCGCCTACATCGCCGCCAAGCATGGCGTGGTCGGCCTGACACGACAGATGGCGGTGACCTATGCGCCGCGCGGCCTGCGCGTGAATTGCATCTGCCCCGGCGCCGTTCCGACCGGCCTGCGCCCGCACTCGCAGACGATTCTTGGTCCGAACGTAGCCGACATGAGCGGACGCGGGGTTGCGGTGAACGACGATCAGATACGTGCCCTGGTTCCCGCCGGTGAACGCGGTACAGTCGAGGATATCGCCGCGGCGGTCTGCTGGCTGGTGTCCGATGAGGCGCGTTACGTGAATGGCCACGCGCTTTCGGTCGATGGCGGTTGGCGCGCGAAATGAGGTGAGGCGCGCGCGTGCCTAGGCGCGCAAGAAATCGAGCAGCAGTTCGCTGACCTTTTCGGCTTGCTCCTGCTGGACCCAATGCCCGGCGCCCGCCAGCAGGTGGCAGCCGCGCATCTGGGTACAGACGCGCTCGCGCATCCTGTCGATGTCGCCCGGCTTCTGGTAGATCCCCCAGTCGCTGCGGCCCGCGATGAAGCAGGCAGGTACGTCGATCGTGCGGCCCGAAAAGAGCTTCAACTCGGCCGTGCAGCGGCTGTCCGTCGCGCAGCGGTACCACTGCAGTCCGCCCTGGAATCCGGTGCGCGCGTACTCGCTGCTGTAGACGCGAAGGGCTTCGTCCGGCAACCATTTGCAGGCTGCGATCTCGGCCGCCGACGGCATTTCCGGCGCCACCGTCCCGGCCATGCCTTCGTTCAAATCCATGATGTAGTACTTGGGCATCTTCGCCAGTTCTTCGGCGATCCATCCCTTCAGCGGAAAGGGTTGATTCTGTTTCCAGTCGGCGCTCTTGTGGTGGTAGTAGGCGCGCAGAAAGGCGTGCAGGCCCTGCGGCGGGTGGTGCATGTCCGCGTTCGCTTCAGGCGTCGAGTAGTACCACTGGTAGTGCTTGCGCGGCGGTGCCAGTGCCGCCAGGTCGGCGTGGACATCGTGGCTGGACAACGCGGTTGCCGTGTCGCCGGGCGCGGCGCTGCTCTTGTCGCCAGCGTCTTCGGGCCGCAGCGGCAGCGATCCGCCGAACGGCGCGCTCATCATCGCGACGGCATGAAACACGTCGGGTCGAATGAGCGCGCACCAGGCCGCGACCGGGGAACCGAAGTCGTGCCCGATCACCGCCGCGACATGACGACGGCCGAGCGCCGAGATCAGCGCCAGCATGTCGCGCACCAGATTGAAGACATGAAACGAGCGCAGGTCGCCGCCGTAGGCGCTGTCCCAGCCCATGGTGCGGCCGTAGCCCCGCTGGTCCGGCGCCACCACGTGGAATCCCGCCTTGGCCAGCGGCAGCATCACGTTGCGCCAGCTGTAGGCCAGCTCAGGAAAGCCGTGCAGCAGCAGCAGGCAGGGTCGGCCCGCAGTTTCGAAACCGGCTTCCAGCAGATGTATCGTCAGCCCGTTGACGCCGTTGACGTGGCGTGCGCGGATACCCTGGGGAAGGGCGGACTGCTCCAATGGGGCGATCGTGTTCATCGCAAACTCGGGACCTCAGGCCGGGAAACGCTCGCGCGGCGCACGAAGCGTGGATAGTATCTCGACCGAGGCGCGCAGCAAGCGCGGTTTCGACGCGTATTTCATAGAAAGGGTCGCTATGTCCGTCCATTCGCTCAATCGGTCGCGCACGGCTGATCCGGTCGTCGAGGCGAAGATTCATCTCGCCGCAGCGCACCGTCTCGCGGTGCTGCACGCGCTCGAGGAAGGCATCGACAATCATTTTACGGTGACGGTACCCGGCACCGACGATCGCTACTTCGCGTTGCCCTTCGGTCAGCACTGGTCCGAAGCGCGGGCGAGCGACCTGTTCGTGTTCGACGAGACGGGCCGCACGCTCGAGGGTGAAGGGGTCGTCGAGCTGTCGGCGCAATGCATACACGGACCAATACACCGCATCACGGGCGCGCGCGTCGTGCTGCATACGCACCAGACCTGGGCGCTCGCGCTCAACATGCTCGAGGAAAACCGTTTGGTGCCGGCGAGCCAGACTGCCGCCTTCTTCCACGGGCGCGTGGCCTATGACGATGACTACGCCGGCACGGCCGATGTGCCCGCAGAGGGCGAGCGACTCGCGCGGTTGATCGGCGACAAGCACACGCTGTTCATGAAAAACCATGGCGTCGTGGTGGTCGGCGAGACGGTCGCCCAGGCCTATCGCAGGCTCTACATGCTCGAGCGGGTATGCCGGGCGCAGGTGCTGGCGATGAGCACGGGGCGGCCGCTTGCGCCGCTCGCCGACGCGGTCATCGCCCAGGTGCAGGCGCCGCCGGCGCAGGAGCGTCATCCGCGCGCCGAGCGCGAACGACTGTTTTTCGCGGCAATGATGCGGGTGCTCGATCGCGAGCGTCCAGGCTACGCCGACTAGGCGGATCACGCTGACCGACGTGCGGCTCGACGCCCTGCTGGGCGCGACGGCCAGCGCCAACGCCGGGCGCGAGGCGCTCGCTGCCGCCGCCGGCGGTGAAACGCTGCGCTACGCCGAATTCCTCGCCATGGCCGAGTCGGTCGCCGAGCGTCTCGTACAAGCGGATCTGGCGCCGGATGAACCCGTCCATCTGCGGGTCTCGAACCATCCCCTGGATTTCGTCGCCTTCCTCGGACTCTGGCGCGCCGGTGCCGCGGTCGTTCCCGTGCATCGCAGCTCGCCCGATGGCGCGGTGGCGCAGGTGGCGGGCAAGACGCGCGCGCGCTTCGAATGGGACGCGCTGGCCGCGGACCCGTTGCACCGGATCGGCAGCGACGCACCACCGCAACGCTCGATTCTGCGCGAGGCTGCGTTGATCGTATTTACCTCCGGTTCGTCGGGCACACCGAAAGGCACGGTGCTCTCGCACCGCGCGTTCGCCGGCAAGCTGGCGGCAATTCAAAGCCTGCTCGAGTTCAATTCCGACGAGCGCACGCTGCTCGTGCTCAACACCACCTTCAGTTTCGGCATCTGGGTGTCGCTGCTCACGCTGCTGCACGGCGGACGCCTGCTGCCCTGCGAGCGCTTCGCGCCCGATGCCTTCTTCGAGCAGTTGCGTGCCGAAGCGATCACGCGCGTCGCGGTGGTGCCGACCATGATGCGTGCCCTGATCCTCGACCGCAGGCCGGCGCAGCTTGCGGACGATGGCCGCGCGCTGGCGGCGGCGGGCAGGCTGCGCACGGTGATGATCGGTGGCGAGTCGCTCGGCAAGGGGCTCGGCGAGACCCTGCGCGAATTGTTTGCGCCGGCGGCGCTGGTCGACATCTTCGGCTTGACCGAAACCTCGACCAGCGATTTCTTCCTGCTGCCGGAGGACGCCGAGCGCTACGCGGGTTGCATCGGACGGCCGTCGCCCGGGGTGCGCTATCGCATCGTCGGCGACGACGGCCGCGTGGTCTTACCCGGAGCGGTGGGCGAGCTGTGCATCGCGAGCCCCTTCCTCATGAACGGCTATCTGGACGAACCGACGCTCAATCCAGTGAGCGCCGACGGCTGGCTGTCGACCGGCGACCTCGCCCGCGAGCGTGATCCGGGCGTGGTCGAGATCGCCGGGCGGAAGAAAGAGCTCATCGTGCGTGGCGGTAACAAGATCGCGCCGCAGGAAATCGAGTTCGCCTGCAGCGCCCACCCCAAGGTCGCCGGCGCGCTTGCCGTCGGCCGGTCCGATGCGCGGCTCGGCCAGCGTATCCATGCACTCGTCGTGCCGCGCGATGCGAGCCTGGAGGTCGAGGAGTTGCGCGCGTTCCTGCGCACGCGGCTCGACAAGTTCAAACAGCCCGATGTGTTCTATGTCGCACGCGAGCTGCCGGCGGGGCGCACGGGCAAAGCCGATCGCGGTCGGTTTGCGGCGATGATCGAGGCGGGGGAGTTGACGCCCGTCGCCTAATGGCGCAATCGCGCCGACGCCAGCACCTGCGGATTCACCACGTTGATCGGCGCGCCGGCTGCGTAGGCAATGATCTGGTCGAAAATGTCAGTGAACTGGAGTTCGTACTCGTCGCGCGAAACGTAGCCGATGTGCGGCGTGCAGACGACGTTGTCGAGCGCGAACAGGGGATCGTCCGGGTCGCGCACCGGTTCTTCCTCGTAGACATCCACCGCAGCCATCCCCGGGCGCCCTGCCTTGAGCGCGGCGAGCAGCGCGCCGGGTTCGATCAATGGCGCGCGGCTGGTGTTGACGAGCAGCGCGGTCGGCTTCATGCGTGCAAGGTTGGTCGCACTGACGATACCGCGCGTTGCGTCGACCAGACGCATGTGCAGCGACAGGACATCGCAGGTTTCGAAAAACGCATTCTTGCTGGAAGCGACCGCCAGGCCGTCGGCACGCGCCCGTGCAAGCGAGTCCTCGCGCGCCCACACCAGAACCTTCATCCCGAAGGCCTTGCCGTAGCCGGCGACTGCAGCACCGATCCGGCCATAGCCGTAGATGCCGAGGGTCTTGCCGCGCAGGCTGTGGCCGACGCCGATCTGCCACCGACCCGCCTTGAGCGCGGCCATCTGCTGCGGAATCTGGCGCATCGCCGCCAATACCAACCCCCAGGTCAGCTCGGCGGCGGCGTACGAAGGGGTTCCGGGATGCTGGCTCGACGAGACGACGATGCCGTGCGCGGTGCAAGCGTCGATATCGATATGCGGGTACACGCTGCGCTGACTGATCAATTTCAGCGTGTGAAGCCGCGCGATGAGCGCTGTGCGGATCTGGGTGCGCTCACGGATCAGCACCAGGGCGTCGGTATCGCGCAATCGCTCCGCGAGCGCGTCGACATCCTGAACATGGTCGTTCCAGACCGTGACGTCGTGGCCCGAGAGCTTCTGGAAGCAATCGAGCGTGCGCACCGTGTCGAAATAGTCGTCGAGGATGGAGATTTTCATGCCGTGGCCCGAGCGGTGTGAACCGAGGTGCCGCAGTGTACGCGGGCTCAGGCACACTGTGGCCTGTGCCGGCAGGGCGACCTGCCGCTTGGGAATGAGGGGACGACTCATGAGCGAGTATCAGACCATCCGCGTCGCAATCGATGGCGCGGTCGCGCAACTTGAACTGCATCGGCCCGAGCGCATCAACGCGCTGAACAAGGCGATGCTGCTCGAAATCCACACCGCATTGGACACGCTCGAGGCCGACGCCGAGGTGCGCGTCATCGTGCTGTCGGGCGCGGGACGCGGTTTTTCCTCGGGCTTTGATCTCAAGGAGCAGATGGCGCGCCGCCCGGAAGGCGCTGCGGTGTGGCGTGAAATTCTCGATCTCGATTTTTCGACCACGATGCGTTTCTGGGACTCGCCCAAACCGACCATTGCCGCGATTCACGGCCCCTGCATGGCCGGCGCGTTCGAAATGGCGCTGGCCTGCGACTTGTCGGTATGCTCGACCGATGCGGTGTTCGGCGAACCCGAGTTGAAGTTCGGCGCCGGCATCGTCACGCTGCTGCTGCCCTGGATGGTGGGGCCGAAGGCGGCGAAGGACATCATTCTCACCGGCGACGATGCGCTGAATGCCGAGCGCGCGCTCGCGCTCGGCATCGTCAGCCGCGTGGTGCCCGAGGGCGAACAGCTGACGACGGCGCTGCGCATCGCGCGCCAGATGGCGGTGATCGACCCGGATCTCGTGCGCGATACGAAGAAGGCGCTCAACCGAAGCTACGAAATCCAGGGCATGCGCGCCGCGCTTGATACCGCGCTCGACATCGACCATGCGATCGAGTCGCACGGCTCGCCGGACAAGCGGCAATTCATGGACATCGCGCGCGCGCAGGGGCTGAAGGCGGCGCTGGCCTGGCGCGAGGCGCGTTTTCATGACAAGCGCTGACCCGATGCCCTTCGAAATCATCACGCCATCACGAGGACCACAATGATCAAGAATCGATTCACCGAGATGTTCGGCGTCGAGCACCCGATCGTGCAGGGCGGCATGCAGTGGGTCGGCCGCGCAGAGCTGGTTGCCGCAGTCGCCAATGCCGGCGCGCTCGGTTTTCTCACTGCACTCACCCAGCCCACGCCGGAGGACCTGAGCAAGGAGATTGCCCGCTGCCGGGACATGACCGACAAGCCCTTCGGCGTGAACCTGACCATCCTGCCAAGCATCAAGCCGCCGCCGTACGCCGAGTACCGGCGCGCAATCATCGAAGCGGGCATCAAGATCGTCGAGACCGCCGGCTACCGCCCCCAGGAGCACCTGGACGATTTCAAGGCGCATGGCATCAAGGTCATCCACAAGTGCACCGCGGTGCGCCATGCCGTGTCGTCGCAGAAGATGGGGGTGGATGCGATTTCGATCGACGGTTTCGAATGCGCGGGGCATCCGGGTGAGGACGACATCCCGGGCTTGATCCTCATTCCTGCGGCGGCCGACAAGGTGACCATCCCGATGATCGCCTCGGGCGGCTTCGGCGACGGGCGCGGTCTGGTCGCCGCGCTCGCGCTGGGCGCCGACGGGATCAACATGGGCACGCGCTTCTGCGCCACCAAGGAGGCGCCGATCCATGATGCGTTCAAGCAGGCGATGGTTGCCAACGACGAGCGTGCGACCGACCTGATTTTCCGCACCATGCGCAACACCGCGCGCGTGGCGAAGAATGCGGTCAGCCAGCAGGTGATCGAAATGGAGCGCTCGGGCGCGAGCTTCGATCAGGTGCGCGACCTGGTTGCGGGCACGCGTGGCCGCGCGGGTCTCGAAAATGGCGACACCGACTTCGGCATCTGGTCGGCCGGCATGATCCAGGGGTTGATCCGCGACGTGCCGAGCGTGAAAGAACTGATCGACCGCATCATGGCCGAGGCCGAGGCAATCATCGGCGCGCGGCTCGCCGGGATGACCGGGGGGGCTACGCGCTAGCGGTGTTTCAGGACGTGCCGCACGGCATCGGTCAGGACGGACTTCGAATACGGCTTCGGTATGTAGCCATCGGCGCCGAGCGCGAGCCCATTGCGAATGTCTTCCGGCTTGTTCCTTGCGGTGACCATGATGACCGGCAGGAGCGAGAGCCGCGGATGACTCCGCACATAGGCCAGGATATCGAAGCCGTTGCCGTCGGGGAGATCGACGTCCAGCAGCACGATCTGCGGCACGCCGTGATCGCGTAAGGCATCGACGAATGCGCGTTGCGAGTCGGCCACGCGGACCTGGTAGCCTGCGAGCTGGAGGCGGCGTTCGGCGAGAGCGGCCTGATCGGGATCGTCCTCGACGAGGAGGACTGCGATGTCGGTGGGTGTCTTGTCGAGTTGCGGGCGGTTCATCAGCCGTTCGTCGGCGAGAAACACGCCATGCGCGCGCAGCGCCGCGCTTGCCGCGAGCGTACCGGAATCGAGGCGCAGGACATCGGTCTGGGTGAGCGCGCTGTCGAAGCGTGGAACGGCCGGATAGTCATTGCCAAAATTCGCGTCCTGCGAGCTGCTGGCGGGGCGCGACGTGACCAGGCCGTCTTTCTCGATCTCGTGGAGCCATTGGTCGAGTAGCGCATTCGTGTAATGCCGTAGCCAGCCGCGAATGACGTCGACGTGCGTGTCGCCGTCGATCACGAAAAGGATGCGCAGATGATGCTCGTCGAGCGTCGGCGTGGGCGCGGCGCGCAGCTGCTGGCCGGCTTCAGTCAGGCTATAAATCTTGTCTGCCATCGATACGCTCTCAGGCGCTGCGTGCTGCGTTGGGGGGCGGTCGGCCGAATCCGTTTCAATAGGTTCTCGTTGGCGGATCGGAGAAACCAACTCTAGCCACGTCGAATTGTCCTTTTGTCCGGTGGCGCGAGGAATTGTCGGCGCAAACACCGACTGAACTCGCTCGTCGGTACTCGTACTGCATGCCTTTGTCCAAATCTTACGATTCGCGCAATCTGCACCGCCGTTCTCTAGTCGTGCCGCAGGACCTGGCGCAGCACTTGCGAAAGCAGGGTTTTCGAATACGGCTTGGGTATGTAGCCGTCGGCGCCGAGCCGCAGGCCCTTGCGGATGTCCTCCGGTTCGTTCTTCGCGGTCAGCATGATCACCGGCAGGAGGCTCAGACGTGGGTGTTCACGTATGTAGACGAGGAGATCGAAGCCATCGCCGTCGGGCAGTTCCACGTCGAGGAAGACCACATCCGGTACGCCGCCCGCCTGCAGCGCCTCGACGAAGGCGTGGTGCGTTTCGGCGACGCTGACTTTGTAACCGGCGAGCCCGAGCCGCCGCTCGGCGAGCGCGGCCTGGTCGGGGTCATCTTCAACGATGAGGACGACAATATCGGCGGCGGATTTCGTGAGCGGTGCCCGATTGTTCAGGCGCTCTTCTGCCAGATAGGCGCCGTGCGCCTTTAAGGCGACGCCGGCTTCGAGCGTCGCGGCATCGATTCGCATCACTTCGGTGTCAGTCAGGCTCGGTCTCGAACGGCTTCACGGCCGGGAAATTCGTGGTGAAGTCGAGATCGTGCACTTCGCCCGCGGGCGCCATCGTGAGCATGCCGTCCTTCTCGAGCTGGCCCAGCCAGTCGTCGAGCTGTGAGTTGGTGTAGTGGCGCAGCCAGCCACGGATCACGTCGAGGTGCGTATCGCCGACGATCAGCTGCAGGATGCGGCGATGGTGCCGGCCGATCGGAGAACTCACGCTGGCGACCGCCTTCTTGCCCGCGTCGGTCAAGCGATAGATCTCGCCGGCGTCGGTTTTCGGGGTGCGACCCGGGTTTTGGCCCTGGGTCGTTCGGTCATCGCTCATCGTGCGCCTGCGGTTGCCCCGGTGCCTGGATAGGACGACATTATCGGCATTCGGTTGTCCGGAGAACAGGTTTCTTTACGTACGGATAAACCGGAGGTGGAAAGGACTGTCAGTGCGCCGCGGTATGAATCGGGCCCGATAGCGGTACTATTTGAGCAATGACGAGCGCCGCAAAGGACGCGTGGATCGATGCCTCGATGCGGGTAGCGGTTCGGGTTCGCCGCGTACTGCTGGTCAGCGTGGTCTTGATCGGCGCATTCCTGCGCTCAACGACGCTCGTCCATGGCGCTGAAGTGAGCGGCACGGTGCTTCGCGTCGCGGATGGCGACACGATTCTTCTGCTGACCACCGACGGCCGGCGGCAGAGCATTCGAATCGCCGGCATCGATGCGCCGGAGCCGGCACAGCCGTTCGGTCGGGAATCACGCGCCTACCTGGCGCGTCTCGTGGCCGCTGGCGAGCTGCGCGCCGAGTGTCCGAAGACGGATCATCGCGGAAGCATCGTATGCAAAGTCTGGGCCCGACCGACGGATTGCTCGACCTGCGCTCAGACAGTCGACATCGGGTTGGCGCAGATCGCCGGCGGGATGGCATGGTGGTACCGCCGCTACGGGCTGGAACAATCCTCCGTAGATCGCGCACGCTACGAATCAGAGGAGCAGGCCGCGCGTTCGAACAAGCGCGGCCTTTGGGTCGATGCCAAGCCGGTGCCGCCCTGGGACTGGCGCAGGGGCCAGTAGCGGACCAATCAGACGAAACAAGGCGCCTGCGACAACGGGCTATGGAAAACGACTGGCGTTCCGAGTAGGGCCCGAACCTACGACCTGCGGATGGACGCCGTTCGCCGGCGACTCAGAATCTGGTCGTATGACAACCCGTTGAGGATCGAGGAGTGGAATCGTGGCCAAGACGATGAAGGCGCTGGTGCTGAAGCAGCACGGGGATCTCGACCAGCTCGAGGTGCGCACCGACTATCCCATACCCGTGGTCCAGCCCGGCCACGTCGTCATCGCTGTCGGCGCCTCATCGTTCAACTACCATGACGTCTTCACCGTGAAGGGCATGCCCGGCATTAAGGTGCCGCTGCCCGTCATCATCGGCCTCGACATGGCCGGCGAAATCTCCGCGGTCGGCGAGGGCGTAAGCGGCTGGAAGAAAGGCGAGCGGGTACTCGTCAATCCGCTCAACAAGAACAAGGGACTGATGGGTGAGATGCTGGACGGTGGGATGGCTGAATATTGCCTCGTCGCCGCCGACCAGCTCATCAGGATGCCCGACAAGGTCAGCTACGAGGACGCCGCCTCCCTGCCCGTCGCCTACGGCACCGCCCACCGCATGATCATCACGCACAACACCATCAAAAAGGGCGACACGGTGTTGATCCTGGGCGCTTCCGGCGGCGTCGGCACCGGCTGCATCCTGATCGCCAAGATGCTCGGCGCCGAGGTGATCGCGGCGACCTCGAGTCAGGAGAAGATGGCAGCCCTGAAAAGATTTGGCGCCGACCACGTCATCAACGTCAACGAGGTCGACTTCTCCAAGTGGGTCATCGAGAAGTACGGCAAGCCTCAGCGCCGCAACCACGAAGGCGGCGTCGACGTCCTCATCAACTACACCGGCGGCGACAGCTGGCTGCCGTCCCTGAAATGCATCAAGCGCGGCGGCAAGCTTCTCGTGTGCGGCGCCACCGCCGGCCACGATCCCAAGGAGGACCTGCGCTACGTCTGGAGCTTCGAGATCGAAATCAAGGGCTCAAACTCCTTCTACGATGACGACCTGAAGGGCCTGATGAACATGATCCAGGACGACCGCATCAAGCCCGCCATCGACGCGGTGCTGCCGCTCGAGAGGGCCGCGCAAGGCCTCGCGCTGATCCGCGACCGCAAGGTCATCGGCAAGGTGATCGTCAAACCGTAACGATCGCGCTTCGCTATTCGCCGCTCACCCATCGTTTCCCGGAGTTCACGATGTCAGACGAGATGACCCCCGCCAAGGTTCAGGAACTGATCCTGACCCGTCCATTCCACCAGTGGCTCGGGCTCGAGGTTCTGGCCCTGACCGACGACAGCATCGAGCTGAAGGCCAAGTGGCGCGAGGAATGGGTCGTCAATCCGCAGGGCAGCTGGACCCATGGCGGCATTCTGGCCGCGCTCGTCGATCTCACCGCCGACTGGGCCATGATCAGGAAGCTTGGCCGCCCGGCGCCGACTGTCGACATGCGCGTCGACTACCACAGCGCGGCGAAGAAGGGCGACCTCACCTGCAAGGGCCAGATCGTGCGCATGGGCGGCCAGTTCTCCTGCGCCGAAGCCAGCATCCACGACGCCGACGGCAAGCTTCTTGCCTCGGGTCGCGGCACCTACTCCACGACCCCGTCGTCCACCAAGTCGTAGCCTGTTTCTACACGCCGACCGAGTCGCAGCTGGTCGCCGGCATCAGCGAAGATTAAATACGATGCCCCACTTCAATAACCTCGGCGACCTGATCCGCCGCGACCAGGACCTCGCAAAGACGGCCATCGTCGACCTGGGTGGCGAAACCACGCCGCGCGAGTTCACCTTCGCTGCGCTCGACGCCGCCGCCAACAGCGTGGCGCGCGCCCTGCTGAGGCGCGGGTACCGTGCCGGCGAACGCATCGCGATCCTTTCCGCCAACCGTTTCGAGTATCTCGCCGCCTACTACGGCATCTTGCGCGCAGGCCTCGTCGCCGTGCCCGTGAACTTCAAGTTTCCGCGCCAGACCATTCACTTCATCCTGCAGGACTGCGGGGCGAAGATTGTCTTCTGCGACGCGGCGCGCCGCGCCGACTGCCCGCCTGGCCTTCCTGCGATCGACTTTGGCGGCGCTGGCTCGGCCGGCTTGGAGGCCTTCCTGGACAACGGCCCATTCGACGCGGTCGTTCCGCATCCCGACCACCCGGCGATGTTCCTCTATACCTCCGGCTCCAGCGGCACGCCCAAGGGCGTTGTTCTTTCCCATCACAGCCACATCTGGGTCGCCGAGACGCGGCTGGGCAAGCAGGACCTCTCGCGTCACCGCTACCTCATTGCCGCGCCGCTCTATCATATGAACGCGCTGGCGCTCGCCAAGCTGGCCTGCGTCGGCCATTCGACCATCATTCTGCTGCCGCAGTTCGCCGCTCGCGACTACATCGCGGCGATCGGAACTTACCGCGCCACCTGGCTCACCGCCGTCCCGCCGATGCTCGCCATGATGCTGCGCGAAAGCGAAGCCCTCGAGCGCGCCGACCTCTCGAGCGTCGAGTTCATCCGCATGGGCTCGGCGCCCGTAAGCCAGAGCCTGATGGCGAATCTCAAGCGAACCTTCCCGCAGGCCGCGATCACCAACGCCTACGGCACCACCGAGGCTGGGCCAGTCGTCTTCGGTCCGCATCCCAAAGGTCTGCCGCAGCCCGAGATGTCCATCGGCTACCCGCACCCGCTCGTTCAACTGCGCCTCGCAGACGGCGATAACAGGCAGGCAGAGCAGGGCGTTCTGGAAATGAAATGCCCGGCCGTCATGAATGGCTATCACAACCGTCCTGACCTGAAGCCCCCGTTCACCGTCGATGGGTTCTACGTCACCGGCGACGTGTTCCGTCGCGACGAGAACGGCTTTCACACCTTTGTCGGCCGAACCGACGACATGTTCGTCTCCGGCGGCGAGAACATTTATCCGGCCGACGTCGAGCGCATGTTGGAGCGCCATCCCGCCGTCGCCCAGGCTGCCGTCGTGCCCGTAGACGACGACATCAAGGGCAGCAAGCCCGTCGCCTTCGTGATCTTGAAGCCAGGCGCGACTGCGAGCGAGGACGAGGTCAAGCAGTTCGCGCTCGTCAATGCGCCGGCCTACCAGCACCCGCGCTCGGTCTGGTTCGTCGCCGACATCCCGCTGGCGTCCACCAACAAGGTCGACCGCGCGACCTTGAAGCGTGATGCCGCCGCCCGCGTTGTCGCGCGCTGACGGTTCCGGTTTATCTGGCCACCGGCGTCCCCGCCTCGGCCTGGCGCAGCGCGAACGTGATTTGCTCCTCTGTGAACCTCGACTTTTTCATCGCTTCTCCTTACCCTCATAAGGAGCCTCGAAGCGACCCTACTCTAGTTTTAATCTGTGCCGAAATACCGGGGTGACGTCAATGCCAGAGCAGCCTGACAAACCGGTCCGTGCGACCGTGCCAAGGGCCGCACCACTATGTTCGCCAAAATGGAAATCGGCTTCGCGGCTGACCCACCCACTTGAGGAGATTTCGACGATGAAGATTCAACTCGCGCTGTTGCTGGCGCTTGCTGCAAACATGGCAACGGCACCCATGGCCGTCGCCCAGGACTACGACTTGGTCATCACGAACGGCCGGGTCATGGACCCTGAGACGCTATTTGACGGTGTCGCCAACGTCGGCATCAAAAATGGCCGCATTGCCGAGATCAGCAAAAAGCCGCTGACCGGTGCCAAGACGATAGATGCCACCGGAAAAATCGTGGCACCGGGCTTTATCGACACCCATTTCCACTTTCAAATGCCGATCGGCTATTCCCTCGGGTTGCGCGACGGGTTGACCAGCAGCATTGATTTCGAGATGGGCTGTGCGGGATCCTATATGGCGCAATGGTACAAGGCGCGCGAAGGCGTGACCGGGGCCAACTATGGCTGCGCGGTCAGCCACGAATCTGCCCGCGCGATGGTGATCGACGGGGCAGACGGCGATTACATGAAAAACGGCCCCCTTTCCGCTCTGGAAACCCGGAAGAATACGGGCTGGAGCGCGACGCGCCCGACCCTGGAACAGGGCAACAAGATTCTCCAGGAGATTGACAAGGGCCTGCAGGCTGGCGCCCCCGGCATCGGCAGCACCGTGGGGTACATGAGAGAGGGCGTCTCATCACGCGAGATGTACGAGGTGCAGAAAGTCGGGGCACGTTATGGCCGCCCGACCGGCGCCCATACCCGCTATACGCTCGGCACCGACACGACGGAGAACAACGGCGCGCAGGAACTCGTCGCCAACGCCGTGGCGCTTGGCGCCCCGGCGATCGTGCTGCACTTCAACAATGACGGCTGGCGGCTTGCTCACGAGATGATTACCAAGCTCCAGGAACAGGGCCACAACATCTGGGGTGAAATCTATCCCTACGCTGCGGGTTCCACCACGATTAACGCTTCGTTCCTGGAGCCCAAGAGCTGGATCGACGGCTTTGGTAAACGCTATGAAGACACCATGCTGGATCCGGTCACGGGTAAGTACTACACCTTGGAGACCTACAAGGCCACCGTCGCCTCCGAACCGTCCAGGCTAATCGTCATCTTCAAGCAGCCCGAAGAAAACCAGGCGAAGTGGCTGACGCTCAAGGGCGTGACCATGGCCAGCGATGCAACTGCTGGCACGCCGTATGACGCCCCGTGGGATTACCCGATGGAGAAACTGGGCGGCACCCACCCCCGCACGGCTGGTGCCCGAGGCGCTACGATTCGCCTCGGTCGGGAAAACAACATCCCGATGATGCAGCTGATGTCGATCCTCAGCTACAACGCTGCCAAGCATCTGGGCGATACCGGCCTGAAGGCCATGCAAGAACGCGGCCGCATCCAGAAAGGCATGGTCGCCGATATCGTGGTCTTTGACCCCGAAACCTTCACGGACAATTCAACCTATGAAAAGGGCAGTATCCCTTCGACGGGCATGAAAGCCGTGATCGTCAACGGTCAGGTCACTGTGCGTGACGACGTGGTGCTTCCTGTCTTCGCTGGTCAGCCGATCCGGTTTGCCCCCGAAGACAAGCCGCGCTTTGAGCCGATCTCGGCAGAGGCGTGGAATGCCGAATTCTCGACCGGTATGCCTATGCCAACTGACTTCTCGGGTGCATTCCCTCAGCGCGTCGGAAAGTGAGCGTGACTCACTCAAATAGGGCGGCGTGAACATGCGCCGCTTGGCCTCCTTCTTCGTGGCGGCCATGTTGGTCGCCACGCAAGCGTCTGCAAAACCCGAGGTGATCGGGTTTTCAGACCTTGTGGATCCTTTGGCCGTCGTCTTCGACGATCCCTACAGAGACATGGGGTTCCGCTTGCTGAACGAGTTGAAACTCGTGGTGGAACTTGATGAGAAGCTCGCGCAGAAGGATCTCGCTGAAGACGAGCGCGCCCGGCTCACAGCCCGGCGCAGCGCGGCCAAGGACATGCTGGAGATCAACGGGCAGGACGTCGATGCGCTTTTGAGCCAGCGCTGGGACGTCGCCAGGAAGCGGCAGACCGCGCGCATGGCCACGAACCCCGTTCTGGACGGAGCCGAGGTCACGCTGTCGGGCTACCTGATCCCTGCACCGAAGACCGTTGATGGCAAGTACTTCGGTTACCTGGTTCCCCAGGTCGGGATGTGCAGCCATCTCCCGCCGCCTTCGCCGAACAAGCTCGTGCGGGTGAGATTGCTGGACGACCCGCAAGGCCAGTCTCTCTATGTGCCGGTTCGGGTGACGGGCCTGCTGCGTGTCGAACCAAGCGATGCCACCATCTTCATCCTCGATGGAGAAGTGCGCATGGTTAGCGGGTGGACCCTTGACGCCAGCACCGTCGGCCGACGGGAAGATTCGGGTGGGAATGGCGTTGTTGGTGCGTCCGAGAAAACCGTCACCACCGGCACTGAGCGCTGACACTTTTTTCAAGTTACGGAGAATATGAATGAAACGACTAAGAGCGCTTTTGAGCGTATTGATACCAACCCTTGTTATGGCCATGCCGGCAATGGCCGCCGATTACGATGTCGTGATCAACAACGGACGGGTCATGGACCCCGAAACCAACTTTGATGGCGTGCGCAACGTAGGGATAAAGGACGGGAAGATTGTTGCCATCACCACGGACGCAATCAAGGGCAAAGAAACCATCGACGCCAAGGGTCACGTCGTCGCGCCGGGCTTTATCGAGGGGCACCAGCACGGTACAGATCCGTTCACTCGCAAGGTCAATTTGCGCGATGGCTTGACCACTCAGATGGACTTCGAAGCAGGCGCCGGTGATATCGCTAAATGGTATGCAGGTGCCGAGGGTAAAACCCAGAGCAACTACGGTATGGTCGTGCTCGCAACGCTTGCCCGTGCATCGGTGTTGGACGGTCCTGAAATAGCGGCTAGTGGAAATGAGATGGGCGAGCTGTTCCGTTCAGTGGTGCCTGCCGCCGCGGCAAAGGCCCAGAAAGAAGGACGCAAGCCCGGCTGGTCATCCACCTTGCCCAACAAAGAGGAGATGACCAAGATCTTAAGCTATGTCGACGAAGGCCTTCGCCAAGGCGCCTTGGGCGTGGGTATTCCAGTCGGTTATATGACCACGGGTGTCACCCAGTACGAATTGTATAAGTATCAGGAGTTGGCGGCAAAATACGGTCGTGTTGCAAATGGACATGTACGCTTTGCCGGTGTTCGCCCGCCCACCGAGGGAGCATTGGGCGTTCAGGAAATGCTGGCCAATGCCATGGTCTTGGATGCGCCGTTCCTGGCGTCACATCTGAACAGCAACATGGACTGGGAGTACACCATCCCGTTCATCAACGACGCAAGAGAAAAACGAGGCGCCAAGGTATGGGGTGAGGTCTACCCCTATGCAGCCGGTTCCACCATTGCTTCTACCGATATTCTTACGGAATCGAGCATGGCTCAAATGAATATCACCTATTCGGACGTTTCCAACCTTGATGGCACCCGTTGGGACAAGGCGATGTACGAAGACGTCCGCAAGAATGATCCCGGCAGGGCGATTGTGATTTACAACAATCCCCTGAGAAAGACATCGCTAAATGGATGGCTCAGCCAGGAGTTGTCGTTGTCTCTGACGGTATGGCTATCCAGGATGCAAAAGGCCAATACTACCCATGGGATTCACCTTATGAAGGCAAGTCAGTCCACCCGCGCAGCGCAGGTACCCGCGCCAAGGTGCTGCGCATGGTGCGCGAAGACAAGATCATGCCTTTGATGGAAGCCATCTCCAAGATGAGCTACCTGCACGCCAAGTATTTTGCCGAGCTGGGCGGTATCAGCCAGTTCAGGACCAAGGGACGGGTGCAGGTGGGTGCTGACGCCGACATCGTCGTCTTCAACCCGGACACGGTCACTGACAACAGCACGTACGAGCCAGGCAAGGGCGCGTTGCCCTCTACCGGCATTCCCTACGTGTTGGTGAACGGTGTCGTGGTGGTGAAAGATTCCGTGGCGCAAAAGGTCTTTCCGGGTAAGCCGATTCGTTTCCCGGTGATGGAAAAGGGTCGGCTGGACCAGATTTCTATCGAACCAAGGAAGTTTGACCCGAACCAGTGAGCCATACCCGGGGCAAGCTGGGCATGATGGAGAGACGTCCGCTGCCCGGATTGTTCTGGTCAACGGCAAGCCCCGTGGAGGATCTCACGCTCCTCCACGATCCGGAAAAGAACCTCGCGTTGATTTGAGAAATGCGAGGTTCTGCAAGAACACTGTTCGGTGATGTCCATCGTCTTGAGTTCTGGATGTGAATCTGCTACATGCTCAGACTTTTGGCTGGGCCCATGCGGAGAAAAATCTTTACAAGACGGACTATCTCAGTATGACTGTGACCTGACCGGACGGACCCGCGAAGCAGTCAGCACCCAGAGATCCACGTTGCGACTTCTTGCCATGGTGGCATGCCTTTGCGTGTGGGGCGACCTGGCACTTGCGCAACCGGCCGCTAGCCTGTCGGGCCCCAGCAGTGTGCCCGCGCAGATTCGGGACAACGACGCGGCAGCGCGGACCGCGGCCGTCGTAGGTATCGACCCGCTCAAGGAACTCCAAGACACCACTGCACGGCTCGAAAGCGAGTACGGCCTGACGCTCGGCACGGATTACCAAGCGCTGTTTCAACACGCGACGGAGAGCCCGGGGGCACAAAACGCGGCCGGTAACGTCCTTCGGCTCTACGGGCAATGGTCGCCCTTCGCCCGACGGTCCGCCAATGGCTCCCTGGTGTTCAAAGTGGAGTACCGCGGCAAGCTGGGCACCTCGATCACACCCCAGGCACTCGGCCCCGAGGTGGGCTACGCCGGACTTACCTCGGTCACGTTCAGCGACGCCGGCGGCCTGCTCACCAATCTCTATTGGAAACAGGCATTCGACGACAACCGGTTCGACTTCGTCGCCGGGGTGGTCGACGTGACGGACTACCTGGACGTCTACGCGCTGGTCAACCCCTGGACCGACTTCAACAACCTGTCGTTCTCGACGAACCCGACCATCCCGGCGCCCAGCCAGGGGCTCGGCGCGGCAGCAGGCTGGAGGTTCGCGCCGGACTACTACGTGCTGGGCGGCATCGCCGACGCGAATGGCAATCCGCACCAGCCGCAGGACTTCTTCTCGAACTTCTTCAATGTTCGCGAGTATTTCTATCACGTGGAGTTGGGCTGGATCGGCTCATGGGAGAAGCGCGTCACCGACAACGTGCACGTCTCGCTGTGGGGGCAGGATCCCCGGGACGCTGCCGGCGTCGATCGGGGCCGCGGCATCACGTTCTCGGCCAGCGGCACGGTCAATGAGCGCTGGACGCCTTTCCTGCGGGCCGGATACTCGAGCGGCGGCGGTGCGCCCGTCGACCGCATGGTGAGTGCCGGGCTCGGCTATCGACTGAATGACAGAAGCGACTACATCGGCTTCGGCGCGGGCTGGGCGCGCCCTCCCGCCGTATCACCGGGAGCCCGGGTTGAGAACCAGTACACGTTGGAGACCTACTATCGGCTGCAACTGTTGCCGCACGTGCAGATCGTCCCGAGTGTGCAATTCATCGACAACCCACCAAACAATCCGACGGCGAACAGCCTCTGGGTCTTCAGCATGAGGCTTCGTGCGGCGTTTTGAGCACTGCTGTACGCGCAATCTTGTAGGTCTGTCTCGACAGCACCCGGCGCACGTTGCGCGCGGCGCTGCTTGGCCGGTGCCGAGATCCTCGCCGCGAGCTGAAGATCCGCGAGTGCCGAGTGTTGATGGGCTCGCCTGAAATGCTCTCGGGACCCCAGTGATGATCTTCGAACGCGTCGCGCTGACTCGTGGCCTTGAGGTGGATGTTGGCGGATCTGTGCACGACCACCTGATGGGCCTGCCCATCAAGGATCGCGATCGGATCGCGGTCGTTGTGCTCCGGCAAACGGTGCTCGATCGCGGCTTCCTGCCCGTTGACGGATGACCTGACCGGCTTTTTCTGTGCCGGGTTGAATGTTGTAGTGTTCAACTTGGAAGAAGGAGTCGAGAGATGGCGAACAAGAAGTATTGAAGTTGACCCGTTTTCACGGACTCCTTTCCATTCAAGGATGAGGTGTCCGTGAAAACGGGTCAACTTCACGGGGGGTGACGTCACCGCTCTGGCGGCACAGCTTAAATCGGATGGCTCGTCACAACCCGCGCAACCAGCACGCCGCTAGAGAATCTTGCATTCGTGAGGGAGTGATATGCGCCTGATCCTGACGCTACTGCTGCTGACACTCACCGCCCCCGCGTGGGCTGAGTGGGTGAAGTACAGCGAAAGCGTTGATGGCATCACCGAGTTTTACTACGACCCCGCCACAATTACGATGAACGGCAACCTTCGCCGCGTGCAGGAAATTCAAGACCTAGAACATCGGAATTCCGCTGGCTATCAGTCCTACCGTGTATTGAGCGAGTACGAATGCAGCGAGGTGCGGTTTCGAGAGCTTGGCGTTTCGGGATTCTCTGAGCGCATGGCAACTGGGACGCCCCTTTCCATGTCGCACAGTGCGACCTCCTGGAGCTACGTGGCGCCCAACACTTCCGCCGCCGTCATGCTGCGAATCGTCTGCAAGTAGCCCCGGCAGCGGTCTCTTAGAGAGATCAGAGCGCTGACGAGCAGGTCAGCGAGGGGCACCGTTATCTTTTTTCACTGAGCCACGCAGAGCGCGCGGGCGTGTTAGTCCGACGCCGCGCTAGTGCGGAATTCAATCTCAGCCGCGAATTCTCCGCTGGTGTCTACATTGTGCCTACACAGAACTATTAGGACGAGAATACTCGTGGGTTTTCGGTCACCTGAAACCCAATAGTTTCTGTGGTTTTACAACAAGTTAATCGGTGGCTCCCCGAGTAGGGCTCGAACCTACGACCTGCGGATTAACAGTCCGTCGCTCTACCAACTGAGCTATCGGGGAATCGCGGAAACGCGCGAAGCCGCGCATTCTATACGAGCTGGAAGGCTGTCTCAACGCGCCATTGGCCTAACGGATGACCCGCGCGATCGCGTCGGCGACGGTGTCGACGTTCGCTGTCCTGAGCGCGGCGACGCAGATCCGCCCGGTATCGATCGCATAAATCGAGTATTCCTCGCGCAGCTGATCGACCTGTGCCTTGCTCAGACCGGAGTACGAGAACATGCCGCGCTGCGCGAGCACGAAAGAGAAGTCGGCGCCCGGCGCGCGCGCATGAATTTTGTCGACCAGTGCCCTGCGCATCGCCTTGATGCGATCGCGCATGCCGCCGAGTTCCTGTTCCCAGAGCATGCGCAGATCGGGTGTCGTCAGCACCGTCGCGACCACCTGGCCGCCATGGGTCGGTGGGTTTGAATAATTGGTGCGCACGATGCGCTTGAGCTGACTCAGCACGCGCGCCGCCTCCTCAGCGCTCGCGGTGAGAATGCTGAGCGCGCCGACGCGTTCGCCGTAGAGCGAGAACGACTTCGAGAACGAACTCGCGACGAACACGGGTGACATGGCCTCGGCAAAGCGGCGCACGATTTCGCCGTCGGCGTCGATGCCGTCACCGAAGCCCTGGTAGGCGAGATCCAGATAGGGGACGAGCGCGCGCGCCTTCACGATTTCGATCACGCGATCCCACTGCTCGGCGTTCAGATCGACGCCCGTCGGATTGTGGCAGCAGGCATGCAGCACGACGATCGCGCCCGCGGGCATCGCCTCGAGCGCGCCAACCATGCCTGCGAAGTCCAGACCGTGGGTCTTCGGGTCGTAGTACGGGTAGACGTCGACCGCAAAGCCGACGGACTCGAACAGGGCGCGATGATTCTCCCAGCTCGGGTCGCTGATCCAGACGGTTGCCTCCGGCTCGATCCGGCGCAGGAAATCGGCGCCTATCTTGAGGGCGCCGGTCCCGCCCAGCGCCTGCACCGTCACGATGCGCTTGGCCCGCACCGCTTCCGCGTCGGCGCCGAAGACCAGTTCCTGCACCACGCGATCGTAGGCTGCGAGACCATCGATCGGCAGGTAACCGCGGTTCGGCGCCGTCTCCATGCGCAGCTTTTCAGCCCGCTTCACGCAGGCGAGCAGCGGGACCTTGCCGGCGTCGTCGTAATAGACGCCCACCCCGAGGTTGACCTTGTTCGGGTTGGGATCGGCGTTGAAGCGTTCGGTGACGCCCAGGATGGGATCGCGCGGCGCCATCTGGACGTCGGCGAGAATCGATGTGGTCATGGCAGGCGGGGGTCGGTCACCGCGCTATTTTACCCGCGCGGTCTCTGTGGGAGAATCCCACGGCTTTGCGACCCGTCCGCGTCCTTTCGCATGACAGGTGGCGAATCCCGATAGAGTGACGTTCCCGACTGGAGGAGAAGAGCATGCAAGTTTCCACCCGATTTGGTCGCGCCGCCGCGTGCGCGGTACTCGCGACAGCATTCGCGACGGCGAGCGGCGCCGCGGAAATGGACAAGGTTACGGTCGGCGCGCTGCGTTTCACGTCGCATGCCCCGACCTTCATCGCCTATGAGCGCGGCTACTTCAAGGCCGAGGGACTCGACGTCGAGCTCAAATTCTTCCAGGCGGCGCAGCCGGTTGCGGTCGCAATCGCGTCGAACGACATCGACTTCGGTGTTACCGCGCTGACGGGGGGATTCTTCAACCTGGCCGACAAGGGCGCGTTGAAAATCGTCGGCGGACTGTTCGCCGAAAAAAAGGGCTACAAAGGCATGGCCATCATGGCTTCGAACAAAGCCCATGCCGCTGGCGTCACCAAGCCTGCAAAGATCAAGGGCCACTCGGTCGCGCTGACGCAGGTCGGGTCGTCGTTTCACTACATGACTGGCAAGATCGCTGCGGTGTCGGGCTTTGGCATGAGCGATGTCAGCCTCAAGCCACTGCAAAAGGTCGGATCGATGATCGGCGCGGTGAAATCGGGGCAGGTCGACGCGATGATGATGGTGCCGCACGTCGCCATTCCCCTGGACAAGGCCAAGGCGGCAAAGATCATCGGCTGGATGAGCGATCTGGGTCGCTACCAAGTCACCACGATCTTCACCTCGACACGCAACACCAACGAACGGCAGGTGCTGGTCAAGCGTTTCATGCGCGCGTACAAAAAGGGGATCGCCGACTATCGCGCAGTGATGCTCAATCAGAAGAAGGACCCGGCGGCGACCGAGGCGATGGTCAAGCTGATCCACAAGTATGTGTACGCCGACCGACCCTACGAGAAAGCCGCGCCGGGTATCAAGGCGGGCGCGGTCTATATGAACGAGGGCGCCGCGCTCGACGTGGGCGACGTCAAAACGCAGCTCAAGTGGTTCCAGGCACAAAAGCTCGTCAAGCCGGGTCTGACGCTCGACAAGCTGATCGCGACCGGCTACGCCGACATGATTAACGTGCCGAAATAAGGCCTTAGCTGGCGCAGGCGGGGCGGCGCAGAACCGCCCCGCTGGCCGTTTCGCCCGCGCTGCGGGATGCAGAAACGGCAGCCACATCTCCGGATGGACTTGCACCTCAGTCACGTCACGCACCGCTACGGCGCGGTCGACGTACTGGATGACATCGATTTCACGGTCGAGCAGGGCCATATCGTCTGCATCATCGGACCGTCGGGCTGCGGCAAGTCGACGCTCCTCAGGCTGATCGGCGGGCTCGAGCAGCCGAGCGCGGGTGCGGTGATGCAAATCGGCGAGCCGCCGGCAGATTCACGCAATCCGCTGACCTACATTTTCCAGGACTTCGCGCTCCTGCCCTGGCGTACCGTGCGCGGGAACATCGGTCTGGTGCTCGAAGACCAGCGTCTCGGCCGCGCCGAGCGTGAATCGATCATCGATGATGTCCTGCAACGGACCAAGCTGGGAGACTTCGGTGACGCATTCCCGCGCCAGCTCTCGGGCGGGATGAAACAGCGCGTCGCGATCGCGCGCGCGCTGAGCGTGAATCCGGCCTGTCTCCTGATGGATGAACCGCTGTCGGCGCTGGACAGTCAGACGCGCGAACTGCTGATGGACGACCTGATCGAACTCTGGTCGCGTGAGCCGTTCACGGCCTGTTACGTGACCCACAACCTCGCCGAAGCGGTGCGCCTCGGGCACAAGGTCGTCGTGCTCTCGCGCCGTCCGGGTCGGATTCGCGAGGTGGTGGAAATCGATCTGCCGCTTGCCGGGCGTAACGCCCACCGCGCGGCGCTGGAAACACTGCAGGACCGTCTGTGGAATCTGCTGCGCGACGAGGCGCTTGCCGCGGACCGGGAACTGGTCGATGCCTAGGGGCTTGGGTCCCCAGGGCCGACCGGTCGCGTTTCGCGGTGGCGGCTTCGCGCCCAAGCCCATCGGGATCATTGGGCCAATCGTGTTTGGCGTTCTTCTCATTGTCTGGGAGATTGGTTCACGCCTGGGTTGGATCGGCGCGTTGATTCTTCCGGCGCCTTCGGCCGCGCTCATCGCGCTGGAGGATTTGTTCGACAGCGGGCTGCTGTTCAAGCACCTGGGGGCGTCGATTCAGCGCCTCCTCCTCGGCTGGTGCGCAGGTACGGTGGCCGGCGTGGCGGTGGGCCTTACGGCAGGCTTGTTTTCGCTTGCGCGTGCAGGCGTTGTGCCGCTGGTCTCGGCGATTTTTCCGATACCCAAGATCGCGCTGCTGCCGCTGTTCATCATCTGGTTCGGCATTGGCGAGGAATCGAAGGTGGCGGTCATATTCTTTGGCGTATTTTTCCCCACGGTGATCGCGGTCTATGGTGGCGTCGATAACGTCGATCGTGGATTGATCCGCATGGGGCAGTCCTTCGGCTTGAGTTGGATGTCGATCGTGCGAAAGATCATCTTCCCGGGTGCGCTGCCCGCGATCCTGTCGGGGTTCCGCATCACGGCGTCGATCGCAATCATCTTGCTCGTTGCCGCGGAAATGATTGGCGCAGAGTTCGGTATTGGCGCCTATGTCCTGATTGCCGGCAACCTGATGGCGACCGATCAACTCATCGCCGGGGTGGCGATCCTGTCGGTGTTTGGCCTCGCGGTGGGCTGGCTGATCGGACGCGCGGAACGCTTTCTGTTGCGCTGGCGGGCCTGAGTGGCCCGGACGGTCGCCCAACGGCGCGCGGCTCTGGTTTCATTCGCGTGTAACCACTGCGCCATGGGAAAATGAACGTTTTTTCTGCGCCGACCGGTGCCCTCTCGATCGTGAAACTCCCCACGCCCTCCACACCGTCTGCACATCACGCGGCGCGCGAAGTCGCTACGCGCACGTTCCCGGGCAGCCCGTTCCATCTCCACGAGCCGTTCGCGCCGGCCGGCGATCAGCCGGAGGCGATCGAGAAACTGATCGAGGGGATCGGGGACGGCCTGGCGTTCCAGACCCTGCTCGGCGTCACCGGATCGGGTAAGACCTACACCATGGCGAACGTCATTGCCCGGCTCGGCCGCCCGGCGATGGTGTTGGCACCGAACAAGACGCTGGCGGCGCAGCTCTACGCCGAGTTTCGCGAGTTCTTTCCGCAAAATGCGGTCGAGTACTTCGTGTCCTACTACGACTATTACCAGCCGGAAGCCTACGTGCCGGCGCGCGATCTATTCATCGAGAAGGATTCGTCGATCAACGAGCACATCGAGCAGATGCGACTTTCGGCCACGAAGTCGCTCATGGAGCGGCGCGACGTGGTGATCGTGGCCACCGTGTCGGCGATCTACGGAATCGGGGATCCGTCCGAGTATCACGGCATGATCCTGCATTTGCGCGAGGGCGAGAAACTGTCGCAGCGCGACGTGCTTGCGCGTCTGGTTGCCATGCAATACGAACGCAACGATGTCGACTTCCGGCGCGGCACCTTCCGCGTGCGTGGCGACGTCATCGACGTCTTTCCGGCGGAGCACGCGGAGCACGCGGTGCGGATTTCTCTATTCGACGACGAGATTGAGCAGCTGCAGATCTTCGATCCGCTGACCGGGCGGGTGCTGCACAAGCTCGCGCGCTTCACCGTGTATCCATCGAGTCATTACGTGACGCCGCGCGAAACGACGCTGCGCGCAATCGAGGCGATAAAGCTCGAACTCGCCGACCGCATTGAGGTGTTTCAGAAAGGCGGGCGTCTGGTCGAGGCGCAGCGCATCGAGCAGCGCACGCGCTTCGATCTCGAGATGCTCGCCGAACTCGGTTTCTGCAAAGGCATCGAGAACTATTCGCGTCATTTGTCGGGACGCCAGCCGGGCGAACCGCCTCCTACGCTGATCGATTACCTGGCGCGCGATGCGCTGATCATTATCGACGAGAGCCATGTGACGATCGGTCAACTCGGCGGCATGTACCGCGGCGACCGCTCACGCAAGGAGAATCTCGTCGAATACGGTTTCCGGCTGCCGTCGGCGCTCGATAACCGGCCCTTGCGATTCGACGAGTTCGAACGCGTCGTGCGGCAGACGGTTTTTGTGTCGGCGACCCCTGCGGATTACGAAGCCAGACAGTCTGCGCAGGTGGTCGAGCAGCTGGTGCGGCCGACCGGGTTGGTGGATCCGGAGATCGAGGTGCGGCCGGCGGTAAACCAGGTTGACGACCTCATGTCGGCGATTTCGCTGCGCGTCGGCCGCAACGAGCGTGTCCTCGTGACGACGCTCACCAAGCGGATGGCCGAGGAACTCACCGAATACCTCGCGGAGCACGCGATCCGGGTGCGTTACCTGCACTCCGAGATCGACACCGTTGAGCGCGTCGAAATCATTCGCGACTTGCGTCTGGGCGAGTTCGACGTGTTGGTGGGGATCAATTTGCTGCGCGAGGGTCTCGATCTACCCGAAGTGTCCCTGGTTGCGATTCTCGATGCCGACAAGGAAGGGTTTTTGCGCTCGGCGCGCTCACTCATTCAGACCATCGGGCGTGCGGCGCGCCATATTAACGGCAGCGCGATCCTGTACGCGGACGTGATGACGGACTCCATGCGGCGCGCGATCGACGAGACCGGGCGCCGGCGAACGAGGCAGCTCACGTTCAACCAGGCGCACGCAATCACGCCGATCGGGGTCACGAAGCGGATTAAGGATCTGATTGACGGCGTCTACGATACCGAGCAAGCGAGCGTGGAGTTGCGTGCGGCCGAGGAAGGGGCGCGCTACGAGGCCATGGGCGAGAAGCAGTTGGCGCGCGAGATTCGTACGCTCGAAAAGCGCATGATCGAGCATGCAAAGAACCTTGAGTTCGAGCAGGCTGCAGCTCTGCGGGATCAGCTGGGTACGCTCAAGCGGCGCGTGTTCGGCGTGACACTTGCCTCGGAGTAGTTCGCCAGGCACGGTACCTGGCGTGGCCATGGCGTCGAGCGGCGTCCTATTCGTGTGCACCGGCAACATTTGCCGTTCGCCCACCGCCGACGGGGTGTTTCGCCACCGCGTGCGCACGGCAGGGCTCACCGCCACGATCCGCGTGGACTCCGCCGGCACGCATGATTATCACGTCGGTGCGGCACCCGACGCACGGGCTCAGGCCCATGCCATCCGGCGCGGGTACGATCTCAGCGCGTTGCGGGCGCGCCAAGTGACGCGCGGCGATTTCGACGCCTTTGATCTGATCCTCGCAATGGACCGGGACCATTTGCGCTTTCTGCGTCGCATCGCGCCCGACGGCTACGCCGGGCTGCGTCTGTTCATGGCCTATGCAAGCAATGCCGAACCGTCGTCTGCGCCCGACGTGCCCGATCCCTACTACGGTGGCGCGGACGGTTTCGAGCGCGTCCTCGACATGATCGAGCGCGCCGCTGACGGTTTACTGCGTAGCCTGGCGCGAACCGGCCGGGACTGAGACCGTCCCGGCCGCTGGCGGTGGCTTGGCGCAGGCTACTTTTCCGTTTCGATCTGGACGAGTGCTTCGTCGGCGGGGCGAGGGCGCTCGGGTCTGACGCGCCCGAGCTTGACCGGTTCGGGCTCCGATTGTGTGGTCTGCGCCTTCCTGCGGTCGGTTTCGATCAGCACCAAGCCGGCGTCGTTCAGCATCGCCTGGGGGTCGACCGCAACCGTTGCAACCGGTGATGGCTGCGGGCGGCGGGGCTCGGCGGTTTGGGTGAACGTGGCTGGAAGAGGTTGCGTCTCCTCTCGCGCAACCGATGGCGTCGCCACCGATTCGCCAACCGTCGTTTCGGCGGAGGTCAGGCTACGCTCGGCGAGCGGCTTGTCTGCGCTGCTCATGACGGGTTCCGGAGTTGTCTCGGTCCCGGCCCGGGTCTCGGTTTCGGTCGCGACGCTCGGCTCGATCGCGGGCACCATCGCCCGGCCGATCGAGGGCGCCGAGGGCACCGAGGCGGCCGTCGGCTGGACGGGCTCTGCAGACGTGATCACGGGTTCGCTCGCCGAATGCTCGAACGGTACCTGCGTGATGGCCGGTTCGAGGACGCCTTCTGCGCCTGCCATCGGAGTTGCGGCAGGGCTGTCCGGGGTCATACGCTCGCCCGGCGTGCGCTGACCGCGCTGACGGTCGCGTCGGCCGCGGCGCCGGCGCGGCTCGTCGCCATCGCGTGGTGTCGCGTTGGCTGCATCGGGTGCCTGTGACGCTGCCGCCATCGGTGTCTGCGGTGCCGCCTGTTCCCGCGGGCGCTCGCCGCCGCGGGCCCCACCACGTTCGCTGCGTTCGCGGCGCGGTTGACTGTCACCGCGCGGCTCGCCGCGTGCGCCCGACTCGGGCCGTTGTTCGCTCCGGCCACGTCTGCCTTCGCCGCGCTCGCCACCGCGACCGCGTCGGCTTTCGCCACGCTCACCGCGTTCGCCACGGCCGCCACGGCCGCCACGCTCGCCACGTTCTCCACGCTCCGTCGCGCGGTGCTCTGGACGCCGCTCGCCCTGGGGCCGGCGACGCGGTTCCTCGCCGCGTGCGCGCGACGTCGATGGGGTGCGGGTTGGAGCGGCGGTCTGCGTCGTTTCCGTGCGGTCCAGATTGAACCAGCCCAAAATACGGCCGATGATTCCGGCGCGCGGCGCATCGGCCGTCTTCTGCGGAAGTCGGGTGCCGGCTGGGGGGCGCTGGGCTGCGCGTTCGGCAGGCAGTTCCGCGACCATCGGCGCCGGTTGATCCGGCGTGACGCCTTTGACGGCCGCCTCCTGGCGCTCACGCTTGGCGTCGCCGCTGCCGACCGGTTCGGCGCCGGTCGCCTCCGGCGCCTCGACCAATTCGTAGCTCGCCGGTACGTGCTCCATCAGGTTGAGTTCGTCGTGACGCAGGCGCTGAACGCGGTAGTGCGGCGTATCAAGGTGCACGTTCGGCACCAGCACGATATTGACCTTGAGGCGTGCCTCGAGCTTCTGAATTTCGCTGCGCTTCTCGTTCAGCAGGAAGCTCGCCACATCCACCGGTACCTGTGCGTGCACGGCACCCGTGTTCTCCTTCATGACCTCTTCCTGCAGAATCCGCAGCAGGTGGAGCGCGGTCGACTCGGTCCCGCGGATGAATCCGGTGCCGCTGCAGCGCGGACAGTTGATGTGCGCCGTTTCCTCAAGCGACGGGCGCAGGCGCTGGCGCGACAGTTCAAGCAGCCCGAAGCGTGAAATCTTGCTGACCTGCACGCGGGCACGGTCAAAATGCAGCGCCTCCCTGAATCGCAGTTCGACGTCGCGCTGATTGCGTTGCGATTCCATGTCGATAAAATCGATCACGAGAAGCCCGCCGAGGTCGCGCAGGCGCATTTGGCGTGCGACTTCTTCAGCGGCTTCGAGATTGGTCTTGAACGCAGTTTCCTCGATGTCGCTGCCGCGCGTCGCACGTGCAGAGTTGACGTCGATGGCGGTCAAGGCCTCGGTGTGATCGATCACCACCGCGCCGCCCGAAGGCAGGTTCACGTGGCGCGCGTACGCACTTTCGATCTGGTGTTCGATCTGGAAGCGTGAAAATAGCGGGACGTCGTCGCGATAGAGCTTGACCTTGCTCACGTTCGCCGGCATCACGGTTTGCATGAACGCGCGTGCCTGTTCGTAAATCTCTTCGGTATCGATCAGGAGTTCGCCGATGTCCGGCTGGTAGTAGTCGCGGATGGCCCGGATGACGAGGCTCGATTCGAGATAAATCAGGAACGGCCGTCCGGTTTCCGCAGGCGCCGGCGCGTCGCCGGAGACCCCCATGCCCGCCGCGGATTCCACCGCGCGCCAAAGCTGCAGCAGGTAATTCTGGTCCCACTTGAGTTCCTCGACCGAGCGGCCGATGGCCGCCGTGCGCGCAATCACGCTCATGCCCTCGGGAACCTCAAGCAGGTCCAGGGCATCGCGCAGCTCGTTGCGGTCCTCGCCTTCGATGCGCCGCGAAACACCCCCGCCGCGCGGGTTGTTCGGCATCAGGACGAGATAGCGGCCGGCGAGACTGATGAAGGTGGTGAGCGCCGCGCCTTTCGTGCCGCGCTCGTCCTTCTCGACCTGAACGATGATCTGCTGGCCTTCGCGCAGGGCATCCTGGATGCGTGCACGACCGACGTCGATATCGGATTTGAAAAAACTGCGCGCAACCTCCTTGAAGGGCAGGAACCCGTGGCGCTCTTCACCATAGTCGACGAAGGCGGCCTCGAGACTGGGTTCGATCCGGGTAATGGTGCCCTTGTAGATGTTGCTCTTGCGTTGCTCCTTGGTGGCCGATTCGATGTCGAGGTCGACGAGCTTCTGGCCGTCGACGATTGCGACGCGCAGTTCTTCCTGCTGCGTCGCGTTAAATAGCATGCGTTTCACTTCATGTTCTCCCGCGCGTGCAGGAAAACGGGCATTCCGTCGGTCCGGATTCTCCTAGGCTTTAACCTGTGATGATCGTGCTTTCGGTTGCGACACCTTGTGTCGGTAGACCAGAAATGGCCGGCGGCGACCGCGTTTCACGCGCCCGATTGTGCGGGTGCGAGTGAGACTTCGGTGCGGGATCCTCTGCGCGCGCTTCCAGTACTAAGTACTATCGCTGCTTTCGGTGAGCGAATTAACCCCTGCTTCGGACCACGTTTAAGCGTGGCAGGGGGCGTATTCAGGGACCGCGGCCGATCGTGTGACCGCGGAATTCCCATGCCCCGCAACTCGAAGCAGATCGACACATCATACGAAGAATGAACGAGTTAAGCAAGGCACGGGCGACAGTACTCGAGGTCGGCGAGGATGGCGCGGCGCAACGCCTCGATAACTACCTGCTGCGCCGGCTCAAAGGCGTGCCGAAAAGCCATGTCTACCGCGTCGTGCGTAGCGGTGAAGTCCGTGTGAACAGCGCCCGCGTGCGGCCGGATTACCGGTTGCGGCTGGGGGATCGCGTTCGCGTGCCGCCGGTGCGAACGGCGATGCCGCAGCGGCAGCTGCGCACGCCGCCGCCGCGCGGGTTGCCATTGCCCGTCGTGTTCGAGGACCCCGCGCTACTCGTGATCGACAAGCCGGCCGGCATCGCGGTGCATGGTGGCAGCGGCGTGAGTTTCGGGGTGATCGAGTCGCTGCGTGCGGCACAGCCGCACGCCAAGCTGCTCGAACTTGCCCATCGGCTCGATCGCGGCACCTCGGGACTGCTGCTCATCGCCAAGAAACGCACGGCGCTCGTCGAGTTGCACCGAATGCTGCGCGAGGGCGAGGTCAAGAAAATCTATCTTGCCCTGGTAAAAGGACAATGGAAGGGCGGGGCGCGCGAGATCCGCGCGCCGCTGCACAAATCCGTCGGCACGGGGGGCGAGCGGCGCGTGGCCGTACGGCCCGAGGGCGTCGTGGCCATCACGCGCGCCCGGCCGCTTGCCGTTTCGCCCGCGCTGAGTCTGCTCGAGTTGCAACTGCTCACCGGGCGCACGCACCAGATCCGGGTCCATCTCGCACACATCGGCCACCCCGTGGTGGGCGATGACAAATACGGCGACTTCGCGTTCAATCGCGAAATGGCCCGGCGCAATGCGAAGCGGCTGTGCCTGCACGCGTCTCGCCTCGATCTCGCCCACCCGCTTGGTGGCGCAGCGCTGCACCTGGAAAGCCCGATGCCTGCCGACGTGCAGGCGGTCATCGATGCCGCGTTCGCGGAGGCTGGCGATGGATGAGCGACGCTATGCATTGATCGTGTTCGACTGGGACGGAACCCTGATCGATTCGGCATCGAGCATCGTCGAGTGCATCCAGCAGGCCAGCCGCGACCTGGGTCTTGCGGTGCCAACCGTGGCGTGCGCCAGCCACGTCATCGGGCTCGGCCTGCACGATGCACTGCGGATCGCGGTGCCCGATCTTCCGGCGGACCAGACCCCGGCGTTCGTCGGGCGGTATCGGGCACATTTCCTCGCGCGCGAGGATGCGATGCGGCTCTTCGCGGGGATCGAGGCGGTGTTGGACGCACTGCGCACCCGGGGCCATCGACTTGCGATCGCCACCGGCAAGAGCCGGCGCGGTCTCGAGCGCGCGCTGGACGTAAGCGGCCTGAGGGACTATTTCGTCGCGTCGCGCTGCGCGGACGAAACGCGGCCCAAGCCGCACCCCGCGATGCTAAACGAGCTGTTGGCGGAGCTCGACGTTCCCGCGTCCGCCGCGCTCATGATTGGAGACACTTCGCATGACCTCGAGATGGCGCGCGACGCATCAATCGACGCCGTGGCGGTCACCTACGGGGCGCATCCGGAATCCGCGCTCCGTGCGCATGCCCCGCTGGCCTGTGTGGATAGTGTTGCTGCACTCAACGGATGGCTGACGCAGAACGCCTGATCTGTGCGTCCGATGTCCTGTGCGACGCAGGCCTGGGTGTGCGCTTCGAGGTCCGATATTTCGGCGAACCGACGCCGGCCTTCGTCGTGCGCTCGGCGGGCCGCGTGTACGGCTACCTGAATCGCTGCGGTCACATGCCAATGGAACTTGACTGGCGGCCCGGTGCGTTCTTCGGAACGGACCAAGGCGATTTGGTATGCTCGACGCACGGTGCCGTGTACGACGTCACCGACGGTCACTGCCGCGGTGGGCCGTGCGGCAGTGCGCCGCTCGTCCGGCTTGCCGTCGTCGAGCGCGATGGTGGCGTCTACTACCTGGGAATCGAAAATGACGGATAACGGAGATCAGTGGGAACGCACGGTGGTCGAAAAGATTGCCATGAGCGGGCTCGCCGAGCAGCGACGGGCGCGTCGCTGGGGCATCTTTTTCAAACTCCTGACCTTTGCCTACATCACCTTCATCATTGTGCTTGCCATGGATTGGAAGGCCGTGGACGTCCCCAGCGCAGACAAACACACGGCGTTGGTGCAAATCGACGGCATCATCGGCCCCGGCAGCGATGCAAACGCCGACCGCGTGACGAGCGCGCTGCGGGCGGCCTTCAAGGACAAGGCCACGAAAGCGGTCGTGTTGCGCATCAACAGCCCGGGCGGTAGCCCGGTGCAGGCGCATACGATCTACGACGAGATGCGGCGCCTGCGCAAGGCATACCCCGCGATTCCCTTGTACGCGGTCGTCGAAGACCTCTGCGCATCAGGCGGCTACTACGTTGCCGTGGGTGCCGATCGCATCTATGTGAGTGCGTCGAGCATCGTCGGTTCGATCGGCGTACGCATGGACAGTTTTGGTTTTACCGGTTTGATGGAAAAGCTCGGCGTCACACGACGCCTGCTGATCGCGGGCGAGAACAAGGCGATGCTCGATCCTTTTCTTCCAGTTGACGAGGACCAGAAACGCCATGCGCTGGTGTTGTTGAACGAGATACACGAGCAGTTCATCGCAGTGGTCCGCGAGGGTCGGGGCGATCGACTCAAAGAGACGCCCGGCATGTTCTCAGGGCTCATCTGGACCGGGCGCACGGGCATCGAACTCGGGCTCGTCGACGGCCTTGGAACGCTGGACAGCGTCGCGCGCGAGGTCGTCAAGGCCGAGGAGATCGTCGACTACACGGAGAAGAAGAACTTCGCAGAGCGACTCGCCAGGCGGTTCGGGGCCAGCGTCGCGGCCGCGCTGGCCGAATTCTCACTCCGCGACGGACTCGTGCTGCGCTGAGCGTGGCACCGCGCGACCTCGCGACGGTGGTGGGGGCGGCTTAGGCGATCACCGGCAGGCCGGCGGCCGCCAGCAGTTCGGTCAGCGCGATCAGCGGAAGGCCGATGAGCGCGGTCGGATCCTCGGTGTCGAGCCGTTCGATGAGCGCAATGCCAAGTCCCTCCGATTTCGCGCTCCCGGCGCAGTCGAAGGGCTGCTCGCGCCGCAGGTAGGTCTCGATCATTGGTTCGTCGAGCTGCCGGAAGGTGACACGGCACGGGACGACGCGCGCCCACGTCGTGTCACGGGCGGCGTCGAGCACGCAGACGGCGGTGTCAAACTGGGCGGTGCAGCCGCTCAGCGCGCGCAACTGATGCTGGGCGTTGGCGTGATTGCCAGGCTTGCCGAGCCGCACATCGCCGAGGCTCGCGACCTGATCCGAACCGATCAGCAGTGCGTCTGGAAAACGCGGCGCAACGGCGATTGCTTTTGCGTGCGCGAGGCGGCGTGCGGTGTCCGCAGGGCCTTCGTTGGGCAGAACGGCTTCATCGATCTCGGGCGCGGCGCACTCGAAGGCCAGGCCGAGGCGGCCGAGCAGCGCGCGTCGATAGACGGAGGTGGATGCGAGAACCAGTCGACGGCGTTGATCCATGACATTGTTTTGACTGGAAATTTTGGAAATGATACCATTCGCCGTTTATGTCTCATCAGCCCACCATCGACGGGTTTGAATTTGCGGCCTCGGGCGAATCGCGCCGGGGCCGCGTGTCACTGCACGCGCTGCCGCGTCTGCAATCGATCCTCGTCGATTCCAACGGCCATCTCGAGTATGACCTGCGTGGGACACGCGATGACCATGGGCGGCGGGCACTGCGCTTGGGACTACGTGGCGTTCTCAAATTTGACTGCCAGCGCTGTCTCGAGACGATGGAATTTCCGGTCGATCTCGATGCGGTACTCGTACTCGCCGCCTCGGAAGCGGAAATCGATGCGGATGCCTCCGATCCGACGGCACCGGACCGGATTCTCGCCAGCCGGGAGATGGCCGTCGGGGCGCTGATCGAAGACGAGCTGCTGCTCTCGATTCCGTTCGCACCGCGGCACGAGCGCTGCGCCGCAGGGCGCGACGCAGCTGGTGCGCAGCGTGACTCGCCGTTCGCCAATTTGTCGGCCATGCTCGATGCGCCGGCGCGCGAAGGGCGCAACCGAAGTCGATAGGGCGATCGCGCGCGGCGCAACCGCGCGTGCCCGCCGTAACAGTTATTCAAAGGAGCCAAGCGATGGCCGTTCAGCAAAACCGAAAATCGTCCTCGAAGCGAGGCATGCATCGCGCGCACGACGCGCTGCGTAGTCAGGCGCTCGCGGTCGAGCCGACGACCGGCGAGATGCACTTGCGCCACCACATCAGTCCGACCGGCTACTACCGGGGTAAAAAAGTCACCAAGGTCAAGGGCGAGTAGCGCTCGGCAGATTTTCGAAGGGCCTGGCGCGCGCCCGAAGGGCGCGCATTGGCTGGCGCATGGACATCTCTGTCGCCGTTGACTGTATGGGGGGCGATCATGGCCCCCAGGTCACAATTCCCGCTGTGCTCGATTTCCAGACCCGGCACCAGGACGTCGATGTCGTGCTGGTGGGCCTGCGCGACGCGGTTGAGGCGGCGCTTTTGGTGCACGGTGGCCGCACCGGCCCACGCTTGAGCGTGCATCACGCGAGTGAGGTGGTCACGATGGACGAGTCACCCGCTGCGGCGTTACGTTTCAAAAAGGATTCGTCGATTCGCGTCGCGGCAAATCTCGTGAAATCCGGTCAGGCGCACGCCTGCGTAAGCGCCGGCAATACGGGCGCCTTGATGGCAATCTCGCGTTTCGTGCTGAAGACCCTCAGCGGGATCGACCGACCCGCAATTGCCACCGTCTTGCCTAACATGCGCGGCGACCACACCACGGTGCTCGACCTTGGCGCGAACGTTGACTGTACGTCGCAAAATCTCCTTCAATTCGGCATCATGGGCGCCATGCTCGTCGCCGCGGTTGAACACAACGCGCGTCCGACCGTCGGGTTGCTCAACATTGGCGTTGAGGATATCAAGGGCAACGAGACGGTGAAGCGGGCCTCGGAGTTACTGCGTGCAAGCGGACTCAACTTTGTGGGCAATGTCGAAGGCGACGACATCTACAAGGGCACGACCGATGTCGTCGTGTGCGATGGATTCGTCGGTAATGTTGCGCTCAAGGCGTCCGAGGGCGTCGCGCAGATGATGGCTTCGGCATTGCGCGAAGAGTTCACACGCAATCCGCTGCGGCGATTTGCCGCGTTGGTCGCGACGCCGGTGTTGCGTTCGTTTCGGGAACGCATGGATCATCGCCGCTATAACGGCGCGAGCCTTCTTGGCTTGCGCGGTATCGTGATCAAAAGTCACGGCGCGGCCGATGTGTTCGCGTTTGGACAAGCACTCGCGCGCGCGGTCGATGAAGTTCGTAACGATGTCCCGCAACGGATCGCGCAGCGCATGGCGGAACTGGTCGAAACCGCAGGCACGTTGCCAGTGCGCATGACGGACGCATGACCTACTCTCGAATCGTCGGCAGCGGAAGCTATCTGCCCGAGCGTGTCGTTCGCAACGATGAATTTTCTGCACGCCTGGACACGAGCGATGCGTGGATTCGCGAGCGCACCGGAATCGTGGAACGCCGCATTGCAGACGCGTCGCAGACCTCGAGCGATCTCGCGTTTGAGGCCAGTCGCCGCGCGCTCGCGGCGGCCGGCGTGGCGCCGGGGGACATCGATCTCATCATCGTCGCGACCTCCACGCCCGATTTCATCTTCCCGAGCACCGCGTGCCTGCTCCAAGCCAAACTGGGCGCCTCGCACTGTCCAGCCTTCGATGTGCAGGCCGTATGCAGCGGATTCGTTTACGCCCTGGCGACCGCGGATGCGTTCATCCGCGGTGGAACGGCGAAACGCGCGCTCGTGGTCGGCGCCGAGGTGTTTTCGCGCATCCTGGACTGGAATGACCGAGGTACCTGCGTGCTGTTTGGCGACGGTGCCGGCGCGGTGGTGGTCGCCGGCGGGGACGCGCCGGGGATTCATGCGTCGGTGCTGCGCGCGGATGGTCGCCACGCGGACCTCCTTTCGGTGCCCGGCAATGTCAGTGGTGGACGCATCGTCGGTTCACCATTTCTGCAGATGGCGGGCGCCCAGGTGTTCAAGTACGCGGTACGCGTGCTGGATGAAGTAGCGCGCGAGACCGTCGCTGCGGCCGGCATGCAGATCGAGGATATCGATTGGCTCATTCCGCACCAGGCGAACGTGCGCATTCTTGAAGCCACGGCACGCAAGCTTGGTCTGCCGCTTGAGCGACTTGTGGTGACGGTAGATCGGCACGGCAACACCTCGGCCGCCTCGGTGCCGCTGGCGCTCGACGAATCGCTGCGCGCGGGCAAGATCCGAAGTGGTGATCGCGTACTGTTGCAAGGCGTCGGGGGCGGGTTTACCTGGGGCGCCGTGCTCGCGACCCTTTGAAAGGATCAGCGTATGAAGCTCGCATTCGTGTTTCCGGGGCAGGGTTCGCAGGCGGTCGGCATGCTTCAGGCCTACGCCGGACTGCCTGCGGTGGACGCCGTCCGGCAGGAAGCCGGCGAGGTGCTCGGCGCCGAATTTCTTCGCGTGCTGGACGACGGGCCTGCGGAGGCGCTCGCGTTGACCGTCAATACGCAGCCGGCGATGGTCACCGCCGGCATCGCCGCCTTCCGCGCTTGGCGTGGGCTCGGCGGACCCGAGCCGAGCCTCGTTGCAGGCCACAGCCTTGGCGAGTACAGCGCACTGGTCGCGGCAGGGGCGCTGTCGCTCAAAGCCTGTCTGCCGATCGTGCGCTTTCGCGCGCAGGCGATGCAGCAGGCGGTTCCGGAGGGGCAGGGCGCGATGGCGGCGATCATGAGCCTTGACGACGACGCGGTGCGCGCGGCCTGCGCGGAGGTTGCGCAGGGCGAGGTGGTCCAGGCGGTGAATTTCAACGCCCCCGGCCAGGTGGTGATTGCCGGACACCAGAGCGCGGTTGCGCGCGCAATCGATGCCTGCAAGGCGCGTGGCGCCAAACGTGCGATGCGCCTGCCGGTCAGCGCACCGTTCCACTCAAGCTTGATGCAGCCGGCGGCGGAGCAACTCCGGGTCCATCTCGAGGCGGTGGGGTTCGATGCACCGCGCATCGATTTGATCAACAATGTAGACGTCGCGATTGCCGAATCGGCCGCGGGCATCCGGGATGCCCTCGTACGCCAGGCCGCGTCCCCGGTGCGCTGGGCCGATACGGTGCGGCGCATGGCGCGCGACGGGGTCACGCACATCGTCGAGTGCGGTCCTGGCAAGGTGCTCGCAGGCCTGGTCAGACGCATCGCGCCGGAAGTGCAGGGACTTTCGCTCGGCGACCGCCAATCCCTCGAGCAGGCGCTCGCGGAGATTCAGGGCGCATGAGCACGCTGGAGGGGAAGGTGGCCTTGGTTACCGGCGCTTCGCGCGGGATTGGGCGTGCGATCGCGCATGCCCTCGCGGGCCGGGGCGCGACGGTGATTGGTACTGCGACGAGTGAAGCCGGGGCACAGGGCGTGACGGCCGCGCTCGGCGCGTTGGGTGGAAAAAGCGCAGGCCGGGTCCTCGACGTACGCGACCCGGCGCAATGCGACGCGATCGTGGCGTCGGTGTGCAAGGACTACGGCGACATCCTGATCCTCGTCAACAATGCTGCCGTCGTGCGCGACAACCTGGCGTTGCGGATGAAGGACAGCGAATGGGACGAGGTCATGGAAACGAACTTGCGGGCCGTGTTTCGCCTCTCGCGTTCGGTGCTGCGGGCGATGATGAAGGCGCGCTGGGGACGGATCATCAACATCACGTCTGTCGTTGGCGCATCGGGCAACGCCGGACAAGCGAATTATGCGGCGGCCAAGGCCGGTGTCGCGGGGATGACCCGCGCGCTCGCCCGCGAACTTGGGAGCCGGAATATCACCGTGAACTGCGTTGCCCCCGGGTTCATCGACACGGATATGACGCGGGCGCTCACCGACGCGCAGCGCAGCGCGCTGCTGGCACAAATCCCGCTGGGTCGCCTTGGCGCGGCAGACGACGTCGCCTCGGCGGTGGCCTATCTGGCCTCGCCCGAGGCGGGCTACGTGACCGGGACCGTCCTCCACGTCAACGGCGGCATGTATATGAGCGGTTGAGCGCTCGATATTCGGTCCGATCGAGGCCGGATAGGCTCGATCGTTTGGTAGAATTCAGCCCGCTCCTCGGTACTCAGACGGAGCCCCAGAGGGAAGGAGCAGAAGATGGAGAATATCGAACAACGCGTCAAGAAGATCATCGCCGAGCAGTTGGGCGTCAACGAGGCGGAGATCAAGATCGAATCGTCTTTCGTGGATGATCTTGGCGCGGATTCACTCGACACGGTCGAGTTGGTGATGGCATTGGAAGAAGAATTCGAGACCGAGATCCCGGACGAAGAAGCCGAGAAGATCACGACGGTCCAGCAGGCCATCGACTTCATCACGGCGCACCAAAAGGCCTGACCCACGTACGCGCAGGCCGGTTTCAGACCGCCGCGCGCCACCTGCAGGACGCACGTTGTCTCGTCGCAGAGTCGTTGTCACCGGACTGGGTGCCGTGTGCCCGGTCGGCAATACGGTGAATGAAGCCTGGCAAAACGTCGTCGCTGGTCGTTCCGGCATCGGACCGATCCAGCGTTTCGACGCGTCCGCCTTCGCCTGCACGTTCGCGGGCGAGGTGAAGGGGTTCGACGTTTCCGCGTACCTGCCCGCAAAGGAGGCGCGGCACATGGACACCTTTATTCATTACGGTCTCGCGGCGGGAATCCAGGCCTGGCGTGACTGCGGGCTCGAGGTCAGCGAGACGAACGCCGAGCGCATCGGCGTGAACATCGGCTCCGGGATCGGGGGCCTGCCGATGATCGAGCGGACGCACCAGGAATACGTCAACAAAGGACCGCGCCGAATTTCGCCCTTTTTCGTACCTGCAACGATCATCAATTTGATCTCCGGCCATCTGTCGATCATGCTGGGTATGAAGGGCCCGAATCTGGGCGTGGTGACGGCATGTACGACCGGTTTGCACTCGATCGGTCTCGCGGCACGACTCATTGAACACGGTGACGCCGATGTCATGGTCGCCGGGGGCGCTGAAGCGGCAATCTCGCCGCTCGGGCTCGGGGGATTCGCGGCTGCGCGCGCCCTGTCGACCCGCAATGATGACCCGCAGGCCGCAAGCCGGCCATGGGACCGCGGTCGTGACGGATTTGTCCTGGGTGAAGGCGCCGGGGTGCTGGTGGTCGAAGAATACGAGCATGCACGCGCGCGCGGCGCCCGCATCTATTGCGAGTTGGCGGGTTTCGGCATGAGCGCCGACGCATTCCACATGACTGCACCGAACGTAGACGGGCCGCGGCGTTGCATGCGGAATGCCCTGAACGATGCCGGACTTGCCCCGGATCGAGTGAACTACGTGAACGCACACGGTACCTCGACTCCGCTGGGCGACAAGAACGAAACCGATGCGATCAAGGCGGCGTTCGGGGAATCCGCCAAATCGCTGGTGATCAGTTCCACCAAGTCGATGACCGGGCACCTGCTCGGCGGCGCCGGCGGGGTTGAGTCCGTGTTCACGGTTCTCGCACTGCATCACGGCATCTGCCCGCCAACAATTAATCTCACCGATCCCGACCCCGAGTGCGATCTTGATTACTGCGCCCATACGGCGCGCGAACTCGAAGTGGACGTCGCCGTGAAGAACAATTTTGGATTTGGCGGAACGAACGGAACCTTGGTTTTCGCGAAAGTGTGAGTGCGCGGAATACGCGGAACGTGGGGAACGTGCGGAACGCGACGCATTTCCAGTTGACACCGTCGCGCCGAATCGCACTGTTCATCGTGCTGGCACACGGCGCCTCGGCTGCCGCGTTGCTTACGCTGGCCAGCGACGCCATCGGCTGGATGCTCGCCGCGCTGATCGTCGCGCTGGGAATCGCAACGACATGGGATCGTGCACTTCTGCGCGCACGCCGATCGGTGCGGGGATTCGAAGTCCAGGGGGCGGACCGGATCGTGCTTGAATTCTCAGGCGGCCAGCAGCGCGCGTCACCGGTGGGATCTCGGCGCTGGGTGAGCGCGCATCTGGTCGCGCTCCCGCTCGCGGCGCCCGGGCGCCGTACGCTACTGATCGCCGACGACATGCTTGACCCGGACGCGTTTCGGCGCCTGCGGCTGTGGTCACTTTGGGGGCGACTGCCCGGCGTCGCGCCCCTGCCACGCGAACCGGCGTGACCAAGCGTGGTTTTCGCGTGAACTATTTCCCTCTGTGCCTGTCTTTGCCACATAGACGTTTCGGCGGGACGGGTCTCGCGGCCGGTCGCAGGCAGGCGCAGTGCGAGGCAGGAACCAGCGACCGTGTCTGAGCGCGATATCGACCGCCAGTTGGTCGAGCGGGCGCAGCGCGGCGACAAGCGGGCCTTTGAGTTACTCGTCGAAAAGTACCAACGCAAGCTCGGACGACTGCTGTCCAGATTTATACGGGATCCGTCAGAGGTCGAGGACGTGATGCAGGAAGCATTCATCAAGGCCTATCGCGCATTACCCGCATTCCGTGGCGACAGTGCGTTCTATACCTGGCTTTACCGCATCGGGATTAACACGGCCAAGAATTACCTGGCGGCCCTGCGTCGCCGCGCGCCAACCTCGACTGAAATCGATGCCGAAGAGGCCGAAGGGTATGACGATGGCGAGCGCCTGCGGGATCTCAATACGCCCGAGAACATGCTGCTCTCGAAGGAAGTCGCGGACGCGGTCAATGCGTCGATGGAGGAACTTCCGCAGGAATTGAGGACCGCGATCCAGTTGCGCGAGATGGAAGGCATGAGTTACGAGGATATTGCGCGCATCATGAATTGCCCGATCGGTACGGTCCGATCGAGGATATTCCGGGCGCGGGAGGCGATTGCTGAGCGGCTGCGCCCGTTGATCGGAACGCCGAAGGAAAAACGATGGTAACAGTGGCAACAGTGGCAACAGTGGTAAGAATGATTATGGTGGATATCCAATGAAGACGAAAATCTCTGCGTTGGTAGACGGTGAGTTGGAACCGCAGACGGCGGACCATGTGATCGACCTGCTCGGGCGTGACGACGCATCACGCGAGACATGGCGGCTCTATCACGTCATCAGTGACACGTTGCGCGATACCGCGTTGCGATCCGCAGATTTCTCTGCGCGCTGTGCTGAGAAACTGGCGGCCGAGCCGACGGTCCTTGCCCCGGACCGTCTCCCGGCTGAACCCAGGCGCTGGACACTGTTGTCGGCGGTCGCAAGCCTCGCCGCCGTCGCCCTGGTCGGTTGGCTCGCGTTTGCACCGGATCCGGAGATGCGCCCCGGCGTGCTGCCCGGCACGCCGCTCGCGAGCGCCCCGCAAGGCGGGCGGATCCAGTCGGCCTCGACCGAGGGCGTCCGACCGGTCGCGCGGCGGGCGGTCGAACACCGGCGCGGGTCGGCACTGCGCCCGGCGCTGGTGCTGCTGCCTGAGGCGGCAAATGAGTACCTGCTCGCGCATCAGGAGTTTTCGCCACGGACGTCGCTGCAAGGCATGGCGCCTTACGTACGCACCGTGTCGGCGCCAACGGTCGAGGCCACGCGTCGATGAATGGCGCCGTGCGCGGCGCCCATGCCCTGGCGCTTGCGTTCGCCTGTGCCACCGGTAGCGCCATTGCGCAGACCGCGCAGGACGCAGCTGCGGTGCTCAGCAGAGCCTATGCCGCCACGCAATCGCTGTCGTACACGGGAACGTTCGTTTTTCAGCACGGCCGGCGTAGTGAAACGTCGCGCATCACGCGCCGTGCCAGCGCAACGGGCAACGTCGAGCGCCTTGAAATACTTGATGGCACGCCACGCGAGGTCATACGCACCCAAGACGGCGTCCGCTGCTATCTGCCGCAAGCGCAGACGGTGAAAATTGGTCACCGTGACGCGACCCGCAGTTTCCCCGCGCTGCTTCCGGCGCAATTGGATGAACTTCTGCGCCATTACACGGTACGGCTAGGACCCATGGATCGCGTGGCAGGCCGCGCATGCCAGACCGTTACGCTACAGCCGAAGGATGATGTTCGATACGGCTATGCGCTGTGTGCCGACGAAGCGAGCGGCCTGTTGTTGCGTGCGATTACCCTAAGTGAAACTGACGTGCCGGTCGAGCAGTTCACGTTTACACAGCTTTCCATTGGCGACGTTCGCCCGGAGGCCGTCGAACCGCAGCCCGCAACCCGATCCTGGCGCGTCGAGGAAGCGTCGGTACGGCCGGCAGACTTGAAGGCCGAGGGCTGGCGCATCGATTCGGATCTGCCGGGATTTCAAAAGATCGTCGAAGTCGTACGCGTCTCGGAAGCGCGAAAACCCGTTAGCCAGGTCGTGTTCTCAGACGGCCTGGCCGCAGTCTCGGTGTTCATCGAATCTGCGCGTGGGCGGACCGAGCCTATGATGCGTGGCGCGATAAACATGGGCGGTATCAACATCTACGTGCGTGAGGTCGAAGATTATGTCGTGACGGTCGTGGGCGAAACACCTGCTGCGAGCGTACGACGTCTTGCGGAACAGGTCCGCTACCAGCGTCCGCAGTGAACGTTCCTGTGACGAACGGTTCGAACGTCGCAGATCATCATCGAAAGGAAACGGTATGCAGTCGGTAAGAAGCCTCGTATTTCTCTGCGTGTTCGCCGTCAGCGGCACGGTCCTCGCGCAAGCACGCGAACTGCCGGATTTCACCCGCTTGGTGGAGCAGCAGGGACCTGCCGTCGTGAATATCAGCACGACGCAAACGATTCGACGTAGCAGGCTGCCGCAGGTTCCCGGCATCGAAGACGAAGAGATGCTGGAGTTTTTCCGACGCTTCATTCCCCACTCGCCAGGCGTGCCGCGCGAAAGCCACTCGCTGGGTTCCGGATTCGTCATCAGCGCAGATGGTTACATTCTGACCAACGCGCATGTCGTCGAAGGTTCCGACGAGGTCAACGTTCGTCTCACCGACAAACGCGAGTTCAAGGCGAAGATCATCGGATACGACAAGCGCACGGATGTTGCACTGATCAAGATCGAGGCGAGCGATTTGCCGATCGTGCGCTTCGGTACGCCAGGTCAACTCAAGGTCGGAGAATGGGTCGTCGCCATCGGCTCGCCCTTTGGCTTCGATAACACGGTGACGGCCGGGATCGTGTCCGCGAAGGGGCGCTCGTTGCCGCAAGAAAACTTCGTCCCGTTCATACAGACTGACGTGGCGATCAATCCGGGAAACTCGGGCGGACCGCTGTTCAATCTGCGTGGCGAAGTGGTCGGAATCAATTCGCAGATCTACAGCCGAACCGGCGGTTTCATGGGGTTGTCGTTTGCGATTCCGATCGACGTCGCGCTCGACGTCCAGAGTCAGTTGCGCGAAAAAGGGCACGTTTCCCGGGGCCGCATTGGCGTCGTGATTCAGGAGGTGACGCGCGATCTGGCGACTTCGTTCGGACTCGACCAACCGCGTGGAGCGCTCGTCAACGCAGTTGAAAAGGCGAGCCCTGCGGACAAGGCCGGCATACTTGCCACCGACATCATTACGCGGTTCGGTGGCAAGCAGGTTGGCTCGTCGAGCGATCTGCCGCGCATCGTGGGGGGCACACGGCCAGGATCGGAAGTAGAGGTTGAGGTCTGGCGCAACGGCGGCACGAAAATACTGCAAATCACCGTTGGTGAACTGAAAGAGGATCGCATTGCCGCGCGTGACACGACGCCGAGAGAGCGCCCGAAATCCGGTGCGGCGAACCGGCTCGGCATCGTCGTCGCGGAACTCTCCGATGAGCAGAAGCGCGCGATGAAGCTCACGCACGGATTGGTCGTGACCGAGGTACGACCGGATGCGCGAGCGGACGTGCGTCGCGGCGATGTCCTGTTGACCTTCGTGCACGGCGGGCAGCAAACGGCGCTCAAATCGGTGGGCAAGCTCAATCAGCTCCTGCGCAAGCTCGACAAGACCGCGGTGTTTACGTTGCAGATCCAGCGCGGCGAAAACATGGCGTTTGTCACGATCACCGGCATCGAGGACAAAGGATAGCCGCGTGATCCACCTGCGCGTGTACGGGCGCAGCTACTGCCACCTCTGTGACGACATGGTCGCGGCCCTGCGACGGATGCAGTCTGAGCTCGATTTCAAGTTTGAGGTGCTCGATGTCGATGCGCAGCCGGACCTCGAGCGTCGTTTCGGCGAACGTGTGCCAGTGCTGGTCGATCCAGGCAACGAGGAAATCTGTCACTACTGGCTCGATGAAGACGCCGTGCGCAGGCGCCTTGCGCTAGAATGACGGCCCAATGCAACAAAGGGTGCCGCGGGCACCCTTTTTTGTGATGCCTCAGAGCCGCATCCGAAACTTTTCCATCATCGCGCACATCGACCACGGCAAGTCCACCCTCGCCGACCGCTTCATTCAACTCTGCGGTGGTCTGTCCGAGCGCGAAATGGATACGCAGGTTCTGGACTCGATGGACCTTGAGCGGGAGCGGGGCATCACAATCAAGGCCCAAACTGCCGCGCTTCAGTACGTTTCCCAGAGCGGCGAGTCGTACTTGCTCAATCTGATCGACACGCCAGGCCACGTCGATTTTTCGTACGAAGTCAGCCGTTCCCTTGCGGCGTGCGAGGGCGCCGTGCTGGTGGTCGATGCCTCGCAGGGCGTTGAGGCCCAGACCGTGGCGAATTGCTACACCGCCATCGAGCAAGGCGTCGAGGTCATTCCGGTTCTCAACAAGATCGACCTGCCCTCGGCCGATCCCGACAAGGCAATTCAGGAGATCGAGGACGTGATCGGGATTGGCGCGCAGGACGCGATCCGTGCCAGCGCAAAGACCGGCGAGGGCGTGCGCGACATTCTCGAGGCGGTCATTGCGCGCGTGCCCCCGCCGAAAGGCGACCCGCAGGCACGCCTCAGGGCACTCATTATCGATTCCTGGTTCGACAATTACATTGGGGTCGTCATGCTGGTCCGGATTGCGGAGGGTACGCTGCGATCCAAAGACCGCATCGTCCTCATGAGCACGGGGGACGATTACCAATGCGACCAGATCGGGGTGTTCACACCAAAGTCGCAGCCGCGCGAGTCACTCTCGGTGGGCGAGGTCGGGTTCGTCGTGGCCGGCGTAAAAGAACTGCGTGCGGCCAAGGTCGGCGACACGATCTCACACGCCAATCGGACGGCGGAGGCGGCGCTTCCGGGTTTCAAGGAGGTTAAACCACAGGTCTTCGCGGGCCTTTACCCGGTCGAAGCCAATCAGTACGAATCATTGCGTGACGCACTCGAAAAACTGCATCTGAACGACGCGTCCTTGCTCTACGAGCCGGAAGTCTCGCAGGCCCTGGGTTTCGGGTTTCGCTGTGGCTTCCTCGGACTGCTGCACATGGATATCGTGCAGGAGCGCCTCGAGCGCGAATATGGCATGGCGTTGGTGACGACGGCGCCGTCGGTCGTTTACGAGGTCGAACTGCGCGACGGTAGTGTCGAGCAGGTGTCCAACCCGGCACGAATGCCCGACGTCGACAAGATTCTGGAAATCCGTGAACCCATCATCGGGACGACGATCTTTGTTCCGCAGGACTATGTGGGCGCGATCATGACGCTGTGCACGCAAAAGCGCGGCGTGCAGACCAATCTTCACTACTCGAGCCGCCACGTCATGCTGTCCTATGACATGCCGTTGAGCGAGGTGGTGCTCGACTTTTTCGATCGGCTCAAGTCGCTGACGCGCGGTTTTGGCTCGCTCGACTACGAGTTCAAGGAATACCGTCCGGCCGATGTGGTCAAGCTGGATGTGCTGATCAACGGCGAGCGCGTCGATGCACTGTCATCGATAACCCATCGCGCGAGCGCCCAGACGCGCGGCCGGGATCTGGTTGCTCGGCTGCGTAAACTCATTCCACGACAGATGTTCGATGTCGCGATTCAGGCCGCGATTGGCGGCGCGATCCTTGCGCGCGAGAACATCAAGGCACTGCGCAAGAACGTGCTTGCGAAGTGCTATGGCGGTGACGTCTCGCGCAAGCGCAAGCTTCTCGACAAGCAGAAGGAAGGCAAACGACGGATGAAGCAGGTCGGTGCGGTCGAAATTCCCCAGGAGGCGTTTCTCGCGGTGCTCCAGATGGGTGAGAAGTAGGGGTCGAGCGTATGAACTTCGCACTGTTTCTGTTTTTGCTGTTGACGCTGACTGGCGCCGTTTGGGCGCTGGATGTCGCAGTCCTGCGGCGCCGGCGCCCGAGCGCGGCGCGCCAGCCGTGGTGGATCGAATACTCGGCCAGCTTTTTCCCGGTGATCCTGGCGGTGTTCATACTGCGCTCGTTCATCGTCGAACCGTTCAAAATTCCATCCGGCTCGATGATGCCTACGCTCGTGATCGGCGATTTCATCCTGGTGAACAAATTCACCTATGGCATTCGCCTGCCGGTGATCAACCGCAAGATCATTGGGCTGAATACGCCGCAGCGTGGAGACGTCATGGTGTTTCGATACCCGCCCGACCCGTCCCTCGACTACATCAAGCGCGTCGTCGGTCTGCCGGGAGACCGTGTGGAATACTACGGCAAACGGCTGTCGATCAATGGTGTGCCGGTCCCGGAGCGCCAGATCGACGACTACCTGTCGCGCGAACGCATGCAGTACTCGCTCCGTTTCGTCGAGCGCCTGGGCCAGACGGAGCACGAAATTCTGGTTGACGGGGATTCAACCGGTCTGCCAGCCTTCGCGCGCGCGTTCCCTCACGCGGCCAATTGCAACTACAATAGCCAGGGATTTGCGTGCGTCGTGCCACCGAATCACTATTTCATGATGGGTGACAACCGGGACAATTCGAGCGACAGCCGCGTGTGGGGATTTGTGCCGGATGAGAACATCGTGGGAAAAGCGTTCTTCATTTGGCTGAACCTAAACGAACTCGGGCGATTTGGATCGTTTCACTAGCGCCCGTACAGGGAGGCAGCATGCGAAATAGGCAAACCGGCATCAGCCTTGGCGGACTTCTGCTCGGCGGGTTCGTCTTGATTTTCGCGGCCTTGCTCGGAATGAAGCTTGCGCCGTCGTACATCGAGTACTTCAATGCGAAGAAGGCGATCACCGGTATCGCGGAAGGTTCGCAGGAAGCATCGCCGGCAGATATGCGCCAATCATTTGCAAACCGCTCGGATATCGACGACATCACGTCGATCAAGGCCGCCGACATCGAGATCGTCAAGGAGGGCGGTGTGCCTGTGCTCTCGTTTGCCTACCGCAAGGAGATCCCTCTTTTTTCCAATGTGTCGGTTTGCATCGATTTTGCGGCCACCACCCGGGGGCCGTAGCACCCGTTGGCCGCACGACAGGATCTCGAGCAGCGCATCGACTACCGCTTTCGCGATGCTGCGCTGCTTCAGCAGGCGCTCACGCACCGTAGCTACGGCGCGCAGCACAACGAACGGCTCGAATTCCTGGGCGACGGCGTTCTCGGCTGTGTGATGGCGGAGGCGCTGGTGGCACGCTTTCCTGCGCTCCCCGAGGGACACCTGACCCGCCTGAGGGCCGCCCTCGTGTGCGAGGACGCTCTCTGTGAAGCGGCCGGTACGCTCGACCTCGCGCCCGACATTCGTCTCGGCGATGGCGAGCGGGTCCAAGGCGGCACGGTACGGGGATCGATTCTGGCGGACGCTCTCGAGGCCCTGTTCGGTGCGGTGTTCCTGGATGGCGGCTATGCGGCGGCACGCGACGTGGTGCTCGCGACCTACGCTGAGCGTCTTTCCAGCATCGACCCTGCAGACGCGGGATCGAAGGATCCCAAAACGCGCTTGCAGGAACTCATGCAAGGGCAGCGCAAATCCCGTCCTGACTACCGCATTTTGCAGATCCACGGCGCGGCGCACCGGCAGACCTTCGAGGTGGAATGCGTCGTCGCCGACCTTGGTTTGTGCGCAACCGGATCGGGGACCTCGCGCCAACGCGCGGAGCAGGATGCAGCTGCAGCCGTGCTCCTGAGGCTCGAATCGTGACCCCGCACCACTGTGGAAGCGTAGGGTTCTCGGGTCGGCCGAACACAGGAAAATCAAGCCTAATCAATGCTTTAGTTGGACAAAAGCTCTCGATTGTGTCGCCCAAGGCGCAAACGACACGCCATCTCATCACCGCAATTCTGACGACCCGCCACGCCCAGCTCATATTCGTCGACGCCCCCGGTCGCCCGCCGCGCGCGCGCAGCGCCATGCATCGGACCCTCGGCCGGCGCGCGGTCGCGGCGGCGCGCGATTGTGACGTAGCACTCTTCGTCGTCGAGGCGCTTCACTTCGGGCCCGAGGATCGCGCGGTCCTCGATGCCATACCGGAGGAACAGAACGTCATCGTCGCCGTCAATAAGGTCGACCGTGTCCGCGCGGCCGCACGGTTGCTACCGTTTCTAGAACGACTCGCCACACTGCGTGAGTTCGACGCGATTGTCCCGGTCAGTGCCCGAACCGGAAAGAATCTTCCGGCGCTGCTGCAGGTCCTGGAGGCGGCCTTGCCCGAAGGCCCCGCGCTCTATCCGGCGGACCAGTTGACCGACCGTGACGAACGTTTCTTCGCCGCGGAGCTGCTGCGCGAGAAGCTGTTTCACGCGCTGGGCGAAGAACTGCCTTACCGGTGCGAAGTGATCATCGACAGCTTTCGCTTGGACGGTACCATGCGTCGCGTCGACGCCACCATTCTCGTCGAACGGGAAAGCCAGAAAGGTATCGTCGTTGGCCGCGGCGGCGCCACACTTAAGCGCATCGCGAGCGACGCGCGGCGCGACATGGAGCGCTTGTTCGCGGGCAAGGTTTTTCTGAATGTTTGGGTCAAGGTGCGAGAGAACTGGACCGATGATGCGCGCGCGCTGCGCCAGCTTGGGTACGCCTCGTGACACGACGCCGCATCGAGCACGAGCCGGGTTACGTACTGCATAGCTATCCGTACAAGGAGACGAGCCTGCTCGTTGAGACGTTTTCGCTGCGTTGGGGGCGGGTCGGCCTTCTGGCGCGTGGTGCACGCCGCCCGAGATCAGCGATGCGGGGCATGCTGCTCGCGTTCCATCGTCTGCGCCTGAGTTGGCGTGCGTCTTCCGAACTCGGTACCCTCACCGCGGTAGAGTGGGCGAGCGGGCTGCCCTCGTTGTCGGGTGTTGCCCTGATGTGCGGGTTCTACCTGAACGAATTGCTGTTACGGCTGTTGCCACGCGAGGACCCTCACGAAGCACTGTTCGACGCCTATGATGGCAGCCTTGCCCGATTGGGTGAGGGACAGGCACCGGCCGACGTGTTGCGTGGTTTCGAGCGCAGGCTGCTGGTTGAGCTCGGATATGCGCCATTGCTGGAACAGGAAGCGGCCGGGGGGGGGGCCGTGGATCCCCGTCAACGCTACCGATATGAGCCCGAGTTCGGTCCCGTGCGGCTGGGCCCCGTGCCTTTGAATGGCGACGGAAATTCTCGACTCCCGTCAGGCATCTGCGTGGTCAGTGGCCAGACGCTGCTGGATGTTGCGCGCGACGATTACGCACGTGCGCAAACGCGCGACGAGGCGCGTACCCTGATGCGCACCTTGATCGCGCAGCGTCTCGCCGGACAGACGCTGCATACGCGCAACGTGCTCATGGAGCTGCAGGATCTATGATCGAACTCGGCGTCAACGTCGATCACGTGGCAACGGTTCGACAGGCACGGCAGACCTACGAACCCGATCCGGTCTGGGCCGCGATCGAGGCGCACCTGGGCGGCGCGGATGGAATCACGGTCCACCTGCGGGAGGATCGTCGGCACATACAGGACGACGATGTACGGCGTCTGCGCGAACTGACACACATCAAGCTCAACCTCGAAATGGCGGCGACCCGCGAGATGGTAGCGATCGCCGCGCGTCTCAAGCCTGAAATGGCGATGCTCGTCCCCGAAGGTCGGCACGAAGTCACCACCGAAGGCGGACTCGACATCCTCGCGCAGGAAGCGGTGCTGCGCGACTCGGTCGCGCGTCTCACCGATGCCGGAATCCGGGTATCGGTATTCATCGACGCGGAACCGATCCAGGTCGAGGCGGCCGCAAGAATTGGCGCAACCGTTTGCGAATTGCACACCGGCCCCTATGCCCACGCCTTCCATTCGAAAGGGCGCGATGTCGAGCGTCCGGCCGTGCTCGTCGAACTTGATCGACTCGGGCGGGCGGGCGCTGCAATTCAGATGCTCGGTCTTCGCTTCAACGCAGGTCATGGGCTAAACTATTTCAACGTCCAAGGCGTTGCCGCATTGCCGGGCGTACGCGAGCTTCATATCGGCCACGCCATCATCAGCCGCGCCGTGTTCGTCGGGATGCGGGAAGCCGTACGCGAGATGAAACGCCTGATGGTCGACGCCGCGGCGAGCGGGACGCTGTTGAACAGGCCGACCACGGCTACCGTGGGGACGCGGTGATCTACGGCATTGGTACCGACATTGTCGAGATTGATCGCATCGAGCGGGCGCTCGCTCGCTTCGGTGAACGATTTGCCGAGCGCATCTTGTGCGCGCCCGAACTCGAGCGTTTTCACGCGAACCACCGCCCGAGCGCCTATCTCGCCAAGCGGTTTGCCGCCAAGGAAGCGTTTGGCAAGGCGCTGGGCTCGGGCATCCGCGCCCCGGCGCTCTGGCACGGCCTCTGGGTGAGCAATCAGGACGCTGGACAACCGCGTCTGGAATTTTCCGGGGCGCTGCAGGCAGTGCTCGCAGCGCGCGGTATTCGCCGCAGCCATCTGTCGCTGAGCGACGAACGTTCATTGGCGAGCGCAATGGTGATCCTCGAATGCGACGCATAAAGACACGCATCCCCCTCGGGCCGGTGGTGCTCGATCCGACCGGGACGTCCCTGACGGAGGCCGATCAGCGCCGACTGCGGCACCCCGCGGTGGGTGGTGTGATTTTGTTCGCACACAATTTCGAGAGCGCAGCGCAGTTGATTGCACTGAACACGGAAATCGCGGCGCTACGCGAGCCGCGGCTCTTCGTCTGTGTCGATCACGAGGGCGGGCGCGTGCAGCGATTTCGGGAGGGCTTCACGTCGCTGCCGCCGATGCGGACCCTGGGCCGTCTATGGGATCGCGACCGTGTGGCGGCCGTAGCCGCTGCGCGCGCAGTGGGTTACACGATGGCCGCAGAACTCGATGCGCACGGCGTCGATTTCAGCTTTGCGCCGGTTCTGGATCTGGATTACGGCTCGAGTTCGGTGATCGGCGATCGTGCCCTGCACTTCGACCCGGGCGCTGTGGGCGCGCTCGCGGCTGCGCTTGTTCAGGGCCTTGGCGATGGCGGAATGGCCGCGGTCGCCAAGCATTTCCCGGGACATGGGTTTGCGGCGCTCGACTCGCATGTGAGCGTGCCGCGTGACGAGCGTCAGATCGTCGAAATCATGCGCAAAGACGTCGCGCCGTACCGGTCCGTCATCGAGGCCGGGCTCAAAGGCGTGATGCCGGCGCACGTGATCTTCACGCAGGCCGACGCCGAACCGGCCGGCTACTCGCGCTACTGGCTGCAGGATGTGCTGCGCGCAGAGTTGGGCTTCGAGGGACTGATCTTCAGCGACGATCTGTCGATGGAGGGCGCGCGCACCGCAGGGGGTGTTCCCGATCGCGCGCGTGCAGCCCTGGCGGCCGGCTGCGACATGGTCCTGCTGTGCCAGGACCCTGCCGGGCAGGACGCGTTGCTGGATGCGCTGGGCCCGATGGCACTCGTGAATCCCGGGCGCGTGGAACGCATGGGGTCGGCCCATGGCCGAGATCTGCGCAAGAGCGTCGCCTTTCGCCAGGCCGCAGCCGCCCTCGAATCGCTGGCCTGAGCCGCGCTCGCCTCAGGCGCGCTCCATGTAGCTGCCATCGTTGGTGTTGACGCGAATTTTTTCCCCCTGATTGACGAACGGTGGCACCTGAACCACGAGCCCGGTTTCCGTCGTCGCGGGTTTGAAGCTCGTGGTGGCCGTGGCGTTCTTGATGCCAGGTTCGGTGTCGACGATCGTCAACACGACCGCGGGTGGCATCTCGATGCCGATCGCACGTCCGTTGTGGAAATTGATTTGAACCTCCGTATTGGGCAGCAGGTAGTCTGATTGCCCCTCGAGAAACTCGGCCGACAAGGGCAGTTGTTCGTAGTTCTGCCGGTCCATGAACACGTAACTCTCGCCGTCCTGGTACAGGTACTCCATTTCGCGTGGCTCGACAAAGGCACGCTCCACCTTTTCGTCGGTGCGAAAGCGCTGGTTGACCTTGGTGCCGACTTCGATGTCCTTCATTTCCACCTGCATGAAGGCGCCGCCACGCCCGCCGACATGAACGTGGTAGCACTTCAGGACGCGCCATACGCGCTTGTCCCATTCGATTAGATTCCCGACGCGAATTTCGGTCGCGATGATTTTTGCCATGAGGATGTCCGAACTGCGGAAAAGGGCCGGAATTCTATACGAAATCATGAACCTAACGCTAGAATGCTGCATCTCGCATGCGCCATGAACGGAAACTTCGAGCCCAAGGTCTTTGCGCGTGGACTGCCTCATCTTCCCGGGGTCTACCGGATGCTTGGTGCCCGCGACGAGGTGCTCTATGTCGGCAAGGCGCGCGACCTGCGCAAACGCGTCGGCAGCTACTTTACCCGCCAGTCGACGCAAAGTCCGCGCATCCAAAAAATGCTGTCGCAGATCGCCTCGATCGAGGTGACCGCGACGCGTTCCGAGGACGAGGCGCTGTTGCTCGAGAACAACCTCATCAAGAGCCTCGCGCCGCGCTACAACATCCTGTTCCGCGATGACAAGTCCTATCCGTACCTGGTGATCAGCGGCCATCGGTTCCCTCGCATCGGTTTTCATCGCGGCGCGCGCGAACCTGAGAGCCGATACTTTGGTCCCTTCCCTCATGCGTATGCAGTGCGTGAGGCAATTCAATTGTTGCAGCGCGTATTCCGGCTCCGCAGCTGTGAGAACTCTGTGTTTGAAAACCGTACGCGCCCCTGCCTGCTGTATCAGATTCGGCGTTGTACGGCGCCCTGCACCGATCAGATCGGCGCCGAAGCCTATCGGGAGGATGTCCGCCATGCCGAGTTGTTTCTGCAGGGACGAGAGGACGACGTCATCCGCTCATTGAGCAATCGAATGAACGTGGCGGCTGCGGCGTTGCGCTTCGAGGAAGCGGCGGCGCTGCGCGATCAGGTTCGTGCGCTCGCGCGCGTTCAGGCGCGTCAGTACGTGGAAAGCGAGCGTGGCGTGGACGCGGATGTCGTCGCGACGGTCGTCGAGGAAGGCGCCGCGTGCGTCAATCTGGTCATGATTCGCGGTGGTCGGCACATCGGCGATCGCAGCTTCTTTCCGGCCAACGCCGAGGGCGCCGCGCGCGGGGAGATCATTACCGCGTTTCTCGAACAACATTATCTCGACCATCCGGTTCCGCGACTGGTACTGACCAGCGACGAAGTCGACCGCGAAGCGCTGGGCGAGGTGCTTGCGACCCGTGCGCCGCACGGCACCCAGGTACTGGCCCCGCAACAAGGCGAACGCAGAATCTGGCTCGATATGGCGCGCAAGAATGCGCAACTCGCACTGACGCACCGAGCACATGAACGCGCGACACAGGAGGGGCGGCTCGCCGCACTGCGGCAGACGCTTCGGCTGCCGGACTCGGTTGAGCGCATCGAATGTTTCGACATCAGCCACACGATGGGCGAAGCGACCGTGGCTGCGTGCGTGGTCTACGATCGCAATGCAATGCAAAAATCGCAGTATCGTCGATTCAATATTCGTGACGTGGTGCCTGGAGACGACTACGCCGCAATGCGGCAGGCGCTGCGGCGGCGCTACGAGCGGCTGGCCGTCGATGGCGGGAGAATCCCGGATCTGATCCTGATCGACGGGGGAAAGGGGCAGGTGAGTGCGGCGCGCACCACGCTCTCCGAGATCGGCATGAGCGACATCAGCCTGGTGGGCGTCGCAAAAGGGCCGACGCGTAAGCCCGGACTCGAGCAGCTTATCGTCGAGGCGGAAGCGCAAAGCATGACGCTACCCGGCCACGATGCGGGACTCCATCTGATCCAGAGTATTCGCGATGAAGCCCACCGATTCGCGATCGTCGGACACCGTGCACGGCGGGGGCGCGCCCGTACCGTGTCGTCGCTTGCAGAAATTCCCGGCATCGGCGACAAACGACGCCAGCGGCTGCTGACCCATTTTGGTGGGCTGCGTGGCGTGCAATCGGCGGCGGTCGATGAGATTGCGCAGGTCGATGGCATCAGTCCGGCCATTGCCGAGCGTATCTACCGGCATTTGCACGGCCGGGCCACGGGTTAGGATTCCGCGATGCCCCTGAACTGGCCCAACCTGATCACCTGGCTGCGGATCGTACTGATTCCGCTGATCGTCGGTGTGTTCTATGTCCCCGACGCGTGGTTGTCGCCAGAGGCGAAGAACATCACGGCGACCGCGATCTTCGTATTTGCCGCGGTCACGGACTGGCTCGACGGATACCTCGCCCGTGCGCTTGATCAGATGTCCGCGTTCGGCGCATTTCTCGACCCGGTCGCCGACAAATTGATCGTGGTGGGTGCGTTGATCATTCTGCTGCAACTCGGCAGAGTGGATGCGGCCATCGCCCTCATCATCATTGGACGGGAGATCGCAATATCGGCATTGCGCGAGTGGATGGCGCGGGTTGGACGCGCGCGCAGCGTCACCGTTGCGTTCGTGGGCAAGGTGAAAACCACGCTTCAAATGATCGCCATCCCGCTTCTGCTCTACCACGATCCCCTGTTTGGCCGGCTCGACTGCCAGTGGCTGGGAACGATCCTGATCAGTATCTCGGCTGTCCTTACGGTGATCTCGATGCTGTACTACCTGCGCCGGGCGATGCCCGACGCAACCACGCCCGGTTGAGGCCAGAGCGCGGTAAGGCTTATAATCCGGCCGCAACGCGCGGGAATAGCTCAGTTGGTAGAGCGCAACCTTGCCAAGGTTGAGGTCGCGAGTTCGAGACTCGTTTCCCGCTCCAGATCATTACAAGGGGAAGTCCGTGGCGCGTAGGCTCCGGCATTGTCCGTGCCCTGGCCGAAGCGGCGGCGGCTTTCCCTTTTACGTTTCCGGTGCTCGCTTAGCTTGAGCACCGCACCCCGGCTGGGTGGCAGAGTGGTCATGCAGCGGCCTGCAAAGCCGTGGACGCCGGTTCGATTCCGACCCCAGCCTCCATCCCTTTTTGCGCAAATTGCCCGGGTGGCGTAACTGGTAGCCGCAGGGGACTTAAAATCCCCTGACCGTAAGGTCGTGTGGGTTCGAATCCCGCCCCGGGCACCAATCGACTGACACCGATTGACTGACCGATTCGGGTGACTGATTCAGGCGACTAAATCAGGCGGCCGAATCAGGAGCGCGGCATGGCGAAAACAGATCCTTCCCCAATCGAGCGTGCGGCGCGTACGCTGTTCGACGCCCATCGCAGGAAGGCAACGTTCGCGCCCTTGCCGGACGCGCTTGCGCCGCAGACCACGGAGGCGGCCTACGATATCCAGGACGACTTCGTAGCGCTCAAGTCCGATGTGTTCGGTCCGGTGGCGGGCTGGAAGATTGCGCTCACCACGCCCCAGATGCGCGCCATGGTCGGGGTGAATGACTCGATCGGCGGCACCCTGCATAGCGGACAGATCCAGAACACGCCGGGCCGCGTGCGTGCAGCGGACTACGCGCATCTGATTGTCGAATTCGAAATCGGGGTGGCGCTGGCGGAAGACCTGCCGGCCGCCGACGCACCGTATACGCGCGAGCGCGTTGCACGGGCCGTCGGTGCCGTGATGCCGGCACTCGAAATTGCAGACGACTGGAACGCCGACTACAAGGACCTGGCCAAGCACGCGCTGCTGATCGCTGCCGACAATGCGTGGAACGAAGGCGCGGTGCTCGGCGCCCCGATCGCCGATTGGCGCGGGATTGACCTCGAGGCCATTCGCGGCGTGGCCACGATCAATGGCCAGGTCGTCGGCGAGGGGCAGGGGCGCGACTCGATGGGACACCCGCTCGAGGCGCTGGCATGGGTTGCCAACCATCTTGCGAAGCGCGGACATGGATTGTGGCGGGGTGCCGTGGTCATCACGGGCAGCCTGGTGACCTCGAAATTCCCGGTCGCCGGCGACGAGATCCGCTTCGAGCTCGGACCGCTGGGCGCAGTCGAGCTCAAGGTGGCGTAGGGCCGTGGCGCGCATCGGCGACAGTCTCTCGGGCAAGCGCGTCTACGTGACGCAAATCGACGAATTCATGGGACCGGAGTTGAAGGCGGTGTTCGCCGAGCACGGTGCCGAGGTGCTCGGTGCGTCCGGTGCGCGCGAGGCCGACCTGCGCGCCGCCGGCCAGGTGGACGTCCTGGTGTGCAATCTGGGCGTACCGGCGCCGTCGACGCGCGTGCACGAAGTGACCGACGACGAGTGGCGCACGGTGTTCGCCGGCATGGTCGACCCGCTGCCGCGCCTGTTTCGTACCGTGCTGCCACAGATGCTCGAGCGGCGTGCGGGCAAGATCGTGGTCATGGGCAGTGCCACCGCCCTGCGAGGACAAAAGCGCACCTCGACTTACGCCGCCGCGCGCGGCGCACAACTGTCCTACGTCCGCGCCGTCGGCGCCGAGGTGTCGGCGCAGAACGTGCAGGTCAATCTGATTGCGCAAAACTTCGTCGAAAACCCGATGTACTACCCACCGGCCGTGCAGGCGCTGCCTGCGTTCCAGGAACGCCTGCGGCGTGAAGTGCCTGCCGGACGGCTCGGTACGGCGCGCGAGGACGCCCTGTTCGCGGTCTTTCTCGCCTCGAGCGAGGTGAGCTTCATCGCCGGGCAGGCGATTCCGTTCGCTGGCGGCTGGGTCAGCTGAACCCGCCGCCCGCTTCGACCGCCTTTTTCAGCTCGAATTTCTGCACCTTGCCCATCGCGGTCTTGGGCAGGCTGTCCATGAACAGCACGCGGCGCGGGTGTTTGTAGCGCGCGAGCCGGTCCTGGAACAGCGCGAGGACCCCGGCCTGGTCGATCGAAGACCCCGCCACGCGCACGATGCAGGCGCAGGCGGCTTCGCCCCATTTGGCATCGGCAATGCCGACGACGGCCGATTCGGCGATCTCGGCGCAGTCGGCGAGCACGTTTTCCAGCTCCGCCGGATAGACATTCTCGCCGCCGGAAATGATCACGTCCTTCGATCGTCCGGCGATCCAGTAAAAGCCCTCGGCGTCGCGCCGTCCGAGGTCGCCGCTGCGAAACCAGCCCTCGACCAGGGCTTCGCGCGTCGCTTCGGGCGCGTTCCAGTAGCCGCGCATGACGTTCGGCCCGCGCACCCAGAGTTCGCCTACGACGTCGGTTGCCGCCTCGGTGCCGGCATCGTCGACGGCGACCCTGACCTCGCAGTGCAGCGCCGGCTTGCCCGCGCTGCCCAGCCTGGCCTCGGCATCCTCCTTCAGCAGGACGGTGGCGAAGGGCGCGGTTTCGGTCGAACCGTAGATCTGGCCGACCGGGACGCCGCGCGCGAGGAAGGCGCGGATCAGCGAGTCCGGCACCACCATCGATCCGGCATGGATCATGCGCAGGCAGGACAGGTCGGTCTGCGCCCATGCCGGCTGCGCGAGCACGGCCGCCATCATCGCCGGCACCAGGACGCTGAGCGAAGGCCGGTCGGCCGCGAGCGCGGCCAGCCACTGCCCCGGGTCGAAGCGTCGCAACAGGGTGACCGAGGCGCCCGCGACGAGGACCGGCAGTGCCTGGATGTTCAGCCCGCCGACGTGGAACATGGGCAGGCTGTTGAGCGCGTGGTCGCGCTGGCCCATGTCGTGGGCGTGGATCGCGTTCCACGCGTTCCACAGCAGCGCCGCCTGCGTGAGCACGGCACCTTTCGGGCGTCCCGTCGTCCCCGAGGTGTACACGATCAGCGCATCGTCGGCGTCGCAACCGGCAATCGCTGCCTCGGGTCCGCCACCCTCGAGCACCTCGAAGCCCTGCACCGGCACATCGAGGCCCGCGGCGTGCGCGCGGAACTCGGCGTCCGCGAACAGCAGCTTCGGCGTGCAGTCGCCCAGCATGTACCGGTGCTCGGCCGCGGTGAGGCGCCAGTTGAGCGGAACGAGGATCGCGCCGAGCCGCGCGAGCGCGAGCAGGACGACGAGAATCTCGGGGCAGTTGGCGGCAAGCAGGGCGACCCGGTCGCCCCGCGCCACGCCGAGTCCGGCGAGCGCGCGGGTGGCGGACGCGATGCGTTGCCACAGCGCGCCATAGGCGATGTCCTCGCCCTCGAAGCGGAGCGCGCGCTTGGCGGGGAACTGCGCCGCGTTGCGCTCGACGATGCGCGAAAGATTCACTCAGTCGTCTGCCTCGTCGGGTTCGTAGAGCGCTTCGCGTCCGATGCGGTCGAGGCAGAGTTCGGCTGTCCACGGCAGCATGAGGGCGCCGCAGCGCGAATCTCGGTACAGGCGCTCGAGCGGGAGGCTTTTCAGCATCGATTGTCCGCCGCAGGTGCGGATTGCCAGACGGCACAGGTCGTTGGCGTTCTCCATCACCGTGAACTGGGTCGCGTAGGCGCGCAACCGCGCGTCCTTGGACGGATCGACCCGCGCATCGTCCAGCATGCGGAGAAAGAGGGCGCGCGTCTGCTCGAGTTTTATGTGCATCTCGGCAACGGCGATCTGCTTGGTTGGATACATGCGCCGCTTGACCGGCGGCATGCCAGGTACCTCGCCACGCAGGTAGCGGACCGTGAACGCATAGGCTGCGACGGCAATGCCCATGTAGGTCGGCGAGAGGGTGGTGAACATATGCGGCCAGCGCGAGGCCGCCTGAAAGTAGACGCCCCGCGGCATCATCGCTGCATCGTCGCTGACGAACACGTCCTTGAAGACGAGATTGCGCGACACGGTCCCGCGCATGCCGAGCGGATCCCAATCTCCCGTGATCTCGAGTCCGGGCGAATCGGCCGGCACCGCCAGATACAGCGTGTCGCGCATGCTGCGGTCCGGACGGTCCTCGGTACACAGCATGCCGTAGTAATTCGCAGCACCCGAGAGTGATGCGAAAATTTTCTTGCCATTGATCAACCATCCGCCATCCACCTTGGCGGCGAGGGTGCCGAATGGCGCCCTGCCTGCGGCGGCGGCACTGCCCTCTGAAAAGGGCTGTGCGTAGATGGCACCGTCCTTGACCACGCGCTCGAAGTGAATCTGGCGGTGACGCTCGTGCGCCGCCGTTTCCTCTGTCGTCAGATCGAGGTCGTCGGTCAGGATGCCCGGCCACAGCGTGGAGCAGGCGTGCATGTTGAAGGTGAGGGCCGTGGCGCCGCAGTATTTTCCGAGCGTTGCCGACACCAGAGAATAGGTCTTGAAATCCGCACCCCGGCCGCCGAATCGCTCTGGAACACACAGTCCGAGCAGACCAGCCGCGCGCAAATCGGCGTAGTTCTCGAACGGAAACGTCGCTTCCCGGTCGTAACCCGCCGCGCGCTCGGCAAATCCAGGGCCGAGCGATTCGGCAATGCCGATCAAATCGCGCTGACGATTGGTCAGCAGATAGGGTTCGCCGCAAATGGCGTAGCGTGGGTCTGGCACAGTGACCTCAAATTGAGTGGCGTCGTAAGAAGGCGAGGAGGGTGGCGTTGAACGCCTCGGGCTGATCCATCGGCCCAAGGTGGCCGCAGCCCGCCAGAATCTCGAGTTCGGCACCGGGAATGCGGGGCGCCATGCGCTGCATGACGCTTGCCGGCGCGGTGCGGTCGTCGCTGCCTGCGACGAGCAGGGTGGGCACCCGGATGTCGGGCAGCAGGGCGCGGCGATCGAAGGTGGTGAGCAGGGCCACCGCTTTGCGGTAGGTCTCCGGCGGAACGCGCGCCATGAGGCGTTCCGCGCGCGCCAGTCCGCCGGGGTCCGAGCGGGGACCGCGCATGGTCGGCATCAGCGCGGCCGCGATATCAGACATGCTACGCCCCGCGTCGAGCGGCGCGATCCGCGCTGCGACGAACTCGCGCGCAAAGTCGCTACTGCCGCCGCCGAACGCGCTCGAGGTGAAGCAGAGCACGAGCGCGCGCACGCATTGCGGATGGCGTGCGTAGGTTTCCTGCGCGATGAAGCCGCCCATGCTGTGCCCGACCAGAACCGCCGCCTCACCGACCTCGCGCGCGATCATCCGCAGCAGCGCCGCGGCGATCCGCTCGAGATCATAGGGTTCGACCCCCGGCGCATCACCGTAGCCCGGCTGGTCCCAGGCGAGCGTCCGGTAGCCGCGCGCCGAAAAGAACGCGCACTGATCATCCCAGGCGCCATGACCGCCGCCGACCCCGTGCAGGAAAACCAGCGTGGTCACGCGAGTTCGTTCTGCAGTTGGCCGTCGGCGACGATCGTGCGGCCGTCTAGGTTCAGCGTGCAGTGGCGGAATGGCAGGTCGAAGTGTCCGAGCGTGTAGCGTCCCGCAACTTCGTTTGCGCCGGTGGAATAGAGAAAATTTCCGGCGAACGCGCGCTGTTCTGTGCCATTGACGTCGCGGCGGTCGTACATGACGAGCGCATCCCAGCGCGCACGGGGATTCATGCCCCAGCCGACGTGCGATACCGCATAGGCCTCGCGATCGCCCCAGGCGGCAAAGTACTCGCGCATCAGCTCCGCATCGAGCGATTGCCCCTCGATGCGCGTTACGTAATCGGATTCAACCACCAGCCGAACCGGCGATTCGACGTAACGTTTGAAGGTCAGATTGAGGTCGCCCGGCGCCATCACGAGGGTCCCGTCCACACTGCCGGCGGGCGGAAAGCACAGGCATAAGCCACCCGGCCAGTGCGACAGCGTGCCCGGCTTTTCCGTGTAGCCCCAGACGCCCCCCACGCGGGCACCCGCGACGTTGATCGTGAGATCCGTGCCTGCGGGCGAGCTCACCGTCAGGCGCTTCGCGGCACGCAGCATGCGCATGGCCGCCCTCACCTTCTCTTCGTCGACGGGGGAGGGGGCGAGGCGTTCGAGCACCTCCGGATGCTCATTCGAGATGTATAGAACGCGCGCACCGCCCTGCAGGATCTGCGGCAACTCCGGCGCGTGCATGAGCCCTTCGACCGTGCAATCGGCTACGAACGTGCTCGCGGCAAGTGCCTGGAGCACCGCGCCCATGTCAGTCAGCGCGACCGACGCGCCGGTGGATCGAATCGGGACGGGCGCCGTCTGCCGTGGCGTGGGCACGATGACGTGAAAAGGCCTGGCGCCGATTCGGGCGAGTCCGAGTTCGGCCAGCTGAACGTTCAGCGGCCTCGATTGGGACTCTGATAGCACCGCGCAAACGTCGCCCGCGCCCACTTTGCAACGCGCGAACACGTCAGCAAAGAGGTCGATCCATTTGGCTTCGATTCGGTCGTTGATCATGAGCACTCCGGGCAGCAGGGCGTATTCATACCGCAAAAAAATGCGCTGCGCAGAAAGCGCATGAGCGATGACGTAATCCCGTAAAATGAAATGCGATGATCGTCTACGACCTGCAATGCGGCGATGGCCACCGATTCGAAGGCTGGTTCGGTTCGGCGGATGAGTTCCAGGCGCAGTGCGCCCGCGGCCTGCTGACCTGTCCGAATTGTGGCGTGACGGACGTCGTGCGCGTGCCCTCGGCGGCGCGGATCAATACGGGTGTCTCCATCCAACCCCAGCAGGCGCCGCAGTCGCATGAGATGGCGCGGGAGGCGTCCGGGGTGCCGGTAGAAGGCACTGAGGGCCGGGACCCGATTGCGATCGCGCAGATGCTTTATTCGCGGTTCGTCGACACACTGCTGACACAGACCGAGGACGTTGGTAAGGATTTTCCGGCCGAAGCGCGGCGCATCCATAGCGACCAGGCCCCCAAGCGCGGTATTCGAGGCCAGGCCACGCAAGAGGAGCATGACGCCCTGGTGGACGAAGGGATTCCGGTTGCGCGGCTACCGATACCCTCCGACGGACACTGGAATTGATCGCCGTATTGTCGGCAATGTGTATTATGTCAAATCAATCGGTAGGCTGGACGAGCCACCGACGCGATACCCGCTATTCAACTATTCCACTGCCCCTGAACGCACCAGGAGCACCTCTAGCTCCTTCATGTCCCTCATACGGGCGATCTTCAGCGCGGTCTGCCCCGACCCTGATCTGTAATTGACGTCCGGGTCCCGGTACAGGATGACTTTCGCTACCGCCGAATTTCCGTTCCTCGCGGCCAGCATCAACGCCGTATAGGTGTTGGGTGCCACGGCGTCCTTGTTGGCGCCACGATCGAGCAGCAGTTTCGCCACGCCGGCATGCCCGGCAAACGCCGCGTAATGCAGCGGTGCCCATCCCTGTTTTGGATTGAGCTCCCCCCCCGCGTCCAACAGGCGGCGCACGACGCTTTCGTCGCCCTTCAGGCAGGCCATCAACAGCGCGGTATCGCCAAACGAGGTGCGTTGACCCACATTGGCCCGACGCGCAATCAACAGGGCGACAATCTTGTCGCTTCCCTGGCGGGCCGCAATCATCAGGATCGAGTTGCCTTTCGAGTCCGTCGTATTCGGATCCACCCCTTGGTTCAGGAGCTTGCGGACCGCATCGATATCATCGGCTTCCACAGCGCTAAAAATCTTTTCGTACGAAGATTCAGATGACGCCTCTGTAAAAGCAAAAATACACATAACTACAGATAGATATAAGATGTATTTCATATTTAACATTAACTTATATAAATGTTATGTATCAGATAGTTGAAGTCATTTGTGTGAATAAACATTACTAAATAACTATATCAATTTGTTATTTATACAATTTCTTGTACATGAATAACATTTCAGCCGAAAATAACCTCGGGTTGACCGGATGAGACGTCAGCGACCTGGCCCTGCCCATGTACTGTGCAAATCGTGCCCACTCGAGGGCCGAGGCCGAACCTTTTCGAGGCACGACCTCGGTCCCATAAATACGCCGGCCCGCCAGCGAATCCGCGACCTGGTCGATCGCATGTTTCTGCAACACTTCCGCCAGGGCGTCCAGTGTCTCTCGGTTGCTTGCCTCGGGGATGGAATCCGGGTCACCACGGGCGATTGCTGCGATGAACGGGGCTGTCAAAGTGCCTCGTTCACCGGCCGCATATTCGTAGGCACTGCGAGGAGATCCGCCGGCAAACGCCAGCCACCGCGCGGCGTCGCAGGAGTCCCCCTGCTCCTCCAGCCAGGCAAGCGCGGCGCGTTCCTCGGGACGTGGTACCGCAACGATCACGCACCGGCTCCGGATTGTCGGAAGTAACCGCGCCGGTTGATGGGACACCAGAATGAACATGGCACCGGGGGGCGGTTCCTCGAGACCTTTGAGGAGCGCGTTTGCGGCATGCACATTCATGGCCTCCGCCGGATGGACGAGCGCCACGCGACGGCCCCCCCGGTGAGAGCCGAGGTAGAGGAAATCCGATAGTTCGCGGACCTGGTCGATCTTGATCTCGAGGCTCGGCTTGGCACCCCGCACGCCCCGCGCCCCCCCTTCTACTCCGGGCGCCGCGTCCTCGGCGTCCGATCTCTGCGCGGCAACTGCCTCTGGCTCGATCCGGCGCAGGTCCGGGTGATTCCCGGACGCCACCAATCGGCAACCGTCGCAGCGACTGCAGGCGTCCCCCTCGGTGGTCGGTGTCTCGCACAACAGGCGCGTCGCGAGTTGCTCCGCAAGCGCCAGCTTGCCGATGCCTGCCGGCCCTTGGATGAGCACCGCGTGCGGAAGTCGGTCGACCTGGCTACGGAGCACATTCCAGATCGACTCATTAAATATAAACATATAACTATCAGTACGATAAAAGAATTACTTCAACTTGTTTCTTAACATAATTCAGGTCTTTTGACGCGTCGATGACATGGACCCGCGCAGGTTCGCACTTGGCCATCTCCAGGTAGGCGCTGCGTACGCGGTCAAAAAACGCCCGGTCTTCCCGCTCGAAACGGTCCATTTTCCGCCCGCTGCCTGCGAGCCGCGCGCTCGCGATCTCGTAGGGGCAGTCGAAAACGAGGGTCTGATCCGGGGTCAAGCCCGGGTGCGCAGCCTGCGTGAGTTCTCGGATCAGTTCGCGGGATACGCCCTTCCCTGCGCCCTGGTAGGCCATTGTCGCATCGGTGAACCGGTCGCATAGAACCCACATGCCGGCTTCCAGCGCGGGGCGGATCACCGTCCTGACGTGATCGCTTCGCGCCGCAAACATCAGGAGCACCTCGCACACGCCGTCCATAGGGGCTTCGAGTACCAACTTGCGCAGTGACTCTGCCAGCGGCGTTCCACCCGGTTCGCGGGTCCTCAGCACGCGGTGACCCGCTGCGGTCAGCATCTGTTCGACATGTCCGAGATGGGTCGATTTCCCCGCGCCATCGACCCCTTCGAGCGTGATGAATCTGCCCCGCGTGCTCATTTCGGTCGGGCGCGACGCGCCGGTGCCCGTTGATACTTGTTCACGGCGCGATTGTGGGCTTCCAGCGTCCGCGAAAATTGGCTGCTGCCGTCTCCGCGCGCCACGTAATACAAGGCGTCGGTGCGCGCGGGTCGCATTGCGGCCCGCAGCGAGGCCAGCCCGGGAATCGCGATGGGCGTCGGGGGCAGGCCGACCCGTGTATAGGTGTTGTACGGACCGTCGCTCAGCAGGTGAACCTTCTTCAGATTGCCGTCAAACGCCTCGCCGAGGCCATAGATTACGGTCGGATCGACCTGCAGGCGCATGCCCTTGCGCAGACGGTTGACCAAAGCGCCCGCAATCATGTCGCGCTCAGCCGGCTGCCCGGTCTCCTTTTCGATGATCGACGCCATGATCAAGGCGTCGTACGGTCCCCGATACGGCAGGTCGGCGTCTCGCGTTTTCCATTCCGCGATCAGGTGGCGCTTCATAGCGCGATAGGCGCGGCGCAGCACGGCCAGATCGCTCGAACCCTTGGCGAACAGGTAGGTATCCGGAAAGACGAGACCTTCCAGCCGCTCTTCAATTGCGCCGATCGCCTGGCGCAACTGTGCCTCGTCCATCGCAGCCGAGTCGTGGTGCAAGTCCGGGCTGGCGTCGAGTGCAGCCCGCAACTGACGCAATGTCCAGCCCTCGACCAGCCGCACGCCCGCTTGTTGGACATCGCCACGGGTGAGTTTGTCGAGCAGTTCGAGCGGCGTGAGGGCGCGCGAAATTTCGTAGCTGCCGGCCTTGATCGACTGCGCCTGCCCGAGTGCGCGGGCGAGGGTTTCAAAGCGCAGGCCGCCCGTTTCGATTCCGGCGCGCTCGAGGATCGTCACCGCGTCCCTGAATCGCGTGCCGCTCGGGATCTCCACTTCGATCGGCAGGGTTTTTACCGGCAGCGGCGTCGTCAGGTACCAGGCGACGTAGACCCATGCGGCGCCCGCCGCGAGGACGACAACGAGAACGCTACGGACGATGAACGAAATCACGACGACAAGGCGATGATCGCCCGAACAACGCTAGAATTTCATTCTACGATGAACAAGCATGCTCAACCGATCGAGGCGCTCGGCGTCGCTCCACTGCGACGCGACGGCCTGCTCCAGATCACGGGAGACGACGCGCGCGGGTTTCTGCACGGGCAGCTGACCAACGACGTCGAGCATCTGGCTTCGGACCGAGCGCGCCTCGCCGGCTGGTGTACCCCGAAAGGTCGGCTCCTGGCGACGCTATTCGTCGTGCCCGCCGAGCATGGCTTTTTCCTGTTGCTGGCACGCGATCTGATTCCGAGCGTCGTCAAGCGCCTGCGCATGTTCGTGTTACGTGCCAAGGTCACGATCGAGGACGCGAGTGATCAATGGGCGCAGTTTGGCCTGTTTGGTGCGGCGGCGCTGCCTGCACTCGCGGCACTTGGCGTCGAGATCCCTGATGCGCCCGATGCGGTGGTCCGCACGGGCGATGCCGTTGTCGTTCGCGTTGGAGGCGATCGCGCCCGCATGCTCGTTCCGGCGCCCGGACCGGGTGCGTTGATCGAGCGCCTGGACGCCACCGAAGTGGACGACAGCCGCTGGCATCTCGAGGACATCCGCATGGGTCTGCCGCAGGTGGTCGCGGCGACCCAGGATCTGTTCGTGCCCCAGATGCTGAATCTCGAGGCGATCGCCGGCGTGGACTTCAAAAAGGGGTGCTATCCCGGTCAAGAGATCGTGGCGCGGACGCAATTCCGCGGGCAGGTCAAGCGACGCATGGTCCACGCGCGGATCCCGGCGGCAGGCGCGGACGTCGTGCTTGCCCCTGGCCAGGACCTGTTCGGCGACGATCAGCCCACGCAGCCGATTGGTACCATCGTTTCAGTGGCGCTGGCGAACGGTGCGCGTGAACTCCTGGCGGTGATTCCGGCCGCGGCAGCAGAACAACAGCTGTCGATCCGAACCGCACCCGATGCACCGGCGCTCGAGTTCCTGACGCTCCCGTACGCGGTGTGATCCGCGCCAACCTGTACGTCTACTACCGGGCAGACCCGGCGCGCATGGACGCCCTGCGGGCCGCCGTCGGCGCCCTGTTCGACGCGGTGTCGGAAACCTACGGGATCCGGCCACGCTGGATGTGTCGCAGGGATGACGCGGCGACCTGCATGGAAATCTACGCCGACGTCGAGGACGTCGACGCGCTGGCGGCGTTCATTGGGCGCCAATGCGAGGCCATGGATTTCCGTCGTCTGCTGGTCGACGCGGGGACACGACACGAGGAATTCTTCGTCGACGGTAACTGACCCATGTGCCTGATCCTGCTTGCCTGGCGTGCGCATCCCCGATTTCCGCTGGTGCTGGCGGCCAATCGAGACGAGTTCTACGCTCGGCCGAGCGCGGCGGCTGCATTCTGGCGCGAGACGCCGGCGCTACTTGGTGGGCGCGACCTGGAATCGATGGGGACCTGGCTCGGTGTGACACGCAGCGGACGCCTTGCCGCCGTCACCAATGTACGCGAGAGACCCGCTGCGCCCGCCCCGGGCGCACCGTCGCGCGGAAAGCTGACGACGGAATTCCTGTGCGGCACCACAGCACCGGCCGATTACGCGGCAGCGGCGTTCGCCGAAGGTGCGGCGTATCGCGGCTTCAATCTGCTCGTCGCGGATCGGCGTGCGCTGTGGTGGACCTCCAACCGCGCCACCGGCGCCCGCCGGCTCGAGGCCGGCGTCTACGGCCTGTCGAACGAACTCCTCGATACACCGTGGCCCAAGGTCGTGAGTGGCAAGCAGCGCCTGGCGCAGGCGCTCGAATCCGGCGTCAGTGTCGACGGCTTGCTCGCGCTTCTCGCAGATACCGAGCAACCGGGAGACGCCGAGCTTCCCGATACCGGCGTCGGGCTTGAGCGAGAGCGCGAGTTGTCGGCCGCACACGTGGTGTCGGCGGTCTACGGCACGCGGTGCTCGAGCGTGCTGATCGTCGATGCGGACGGCCATGCCGAGTTTGCCGAGCGCAGCTTCGAGCCGCACGGCGCGACAGGCGAAACGCTGACCTATGAGTTCGCGCTCACGCGCTAGGTCCGTGGCGACTGCAGGACGCGGCGCATGTCGCGATGCATGATTCCGGCCTCCACGTACGCCTCGCCTTCCTCGACGAATTCATGCGCGCGATAGAAGGCAAGCGCATGTAACTGGGCGGATAGCGCAACCTCGGTGTCGCCGCGCGCGCGCGCGGCGCCGACGAGCGCCTCCAAGATTGCACCACCGGCACCCTGGCCGCGCCACGCACCCAACACGGCCATCCGCCCCACATGGCCGATGCAGCGGCTTGCGTGACGCTCGGTGCACAACAAACGGCCTGTGCCAACGACCTCGCCCTGTCGGTTCCGTGCCAGCGCGTGGGTGCTGGTGGCATCATGTTCGTCGAGCTCAATTTGCGCTGGAACGCGCTGTTCCTCGACGAACACGGTAAACCGGATCGGTGCAGCCACGCTGCGTGCCGATTCCCAGGAGAGCAACTCGATGCGGAACATCCGCGGAGTATAGAATTCCACGCCCATCGCCAACACGTTTGACATGAAAAGCCTCTGGAGCGACGCTGAAGCCGCGCAATTCACCGGTCCGCTCGGGTCGCGGGTGTACAGCGCGCGTCTGCTCGGGCGCGACAAATCGCTCGTGCTGCACGGCGGCGGAAATACCTCGGTCAAGCTGCGCGAGAAGACCCTGTTCGGCGACGCGCGGGACGTGTTGTACGTCAAAGGCAGCGGCTGGGACCTGGAATCGATCGAGGCCGCAGGCTTCACACCGGTCGACCTCGACTATGTCAGACGCCTCGCGGATCTGCCGGCACTGTCTGATGCGCAGATGGTCAATGAGCTGAACACGCATGGGCTGCGCGCCGGCGCGCCGGCACCCTCAGTGGAAACCATCCTGCACGCGATCCTGCCGCACGCCTACGTCGATCACACGCATGCCGATGCCATGCTGTCGATCTCTAATGCGCCCGGGGGCGAAGACCGCATTCGAGAAATCTACGGCGACCGCGTCGTCGTCATTCCCTACGTCATGCCCGGTTTTGATCTCGCGGCGGCGTGTGCGCAGGCGCTTCGGGCCCATGCCGCCACCACCACGATCGGCATGGTGCTGCTCTCGCACGGGATGTTTTCGTTCGGCGAAACCGCACGCGAGTCCTACGAACGCATGATCGAGCTTGTTTCGATTGCCGAGAATTATCTTCGCGATCATGCGGCCTGGGACCTGCCACCCTCCGAACCGCGTCGCGCGCCCGTGCGGCGCGAGGATATCGCCGAACTGCGTCGCGCGATTTCGCAAGCTGCAACCGGCCCCATGCTATTGCGGGTGAGCGATTCGCCGAAGTTGCTCGGCTTCGCGCAGCATCCCGATCTTGGGCGACTCTCGCAGCAAGGCCCTGCGACACCCGATCACGTGATCCGCACCAAGCCGCTGCCGATGATCGGGCGTGACGTCGCGGCGTTCGGGCGACGCTATGCGGCCTATTTCGAGCGTCACGCGGCGCAGGCTAGGGAGCCCAAAGCCATGCTTGACGTTGCGCCGCGCATGCTGCTCGACCCCGAACTCGGTTTTGCATCGGTCGGGCGCAGCGCGAAGGACGCCGCGATCATCGAGGACCTCTACGACCACACGGTCGAAGTGATTCTGCGCGCCGAAAAACTCGGCGGCTGGAGCGCCGTGAGCGCGCGCGACATTTTCGAGATCGAGTACTGGGATCTGGAACAAGCCAAGTTGCGCAAATCGGGGACCCCGCCTGCGTTCAGCGGCGAGATCGTACTGATTACGGGTGCCGCTTCCGGGATCGGCAACGCCTGCGTCGACAGTTTTCTGCGGCGCGGTGCAGCCGTGATTGCGCTCGATCGGGACGCCTGCGGTCACCGCGCAATGGCAGCGCCTCGATGTCCTGGGCGTCGAATGCGACGTCACCGACGCAGATGCCGTGGCACGCGCACTCGACCAAGGGGTCAGACGCTTTGGTGGCGTAGACATGTTGGTTCTCAATGCCGGCGTATTCCCGGTGACTCAGGCCGTGACCGATATCTCTCTGCCGGCCTGGCACGCCGCCATGTCGGTGAACGTTGAGGCGAATCTAGGTCTGCTACAGCAATGTCATCCGCTGCTCACGCGCGCCGCGCGCAACGGCCGCGTGGTGGTCATCGGCTCGAAGAACGTGCCCGCCCCCGGGCCCGGTGCAGCCGCGTATTCGGCGTCGAAGGCCGCGCTCAATCAGCTCACGCGCGTCGTCGCACTCGAATGGGCGAAGGACGGCATTCGGATCAACTCCCTGCATCCTGATGCCGTCTACGACACGGCGTTATGGACCGCCGATCTGCTTGCGGCGCGCGCAAAGGCCTACGGCCTAAGCGTTGACCAGTATCGAAGGAAGAACCTGCTCGCCACCGAAGTCACCTCGGGCGACGTGGCGGAGCTTGCGGCCGAGCTGTGCGGCACGCTGTTCGCCAAGACGACCGCGGCGCAGATCCCGGTCGACGGCGGCAACGAACGCGTCGTTTGATGGAACGCGCGTTGCCCAAGGACACTGCGGTGCAGACCATGCGTTGGTCCGACGCCGGGCTCGAACTGCTCGACCAGCGGCGCTTGCCCGACGAGGTGGTGTACGTCGCCTGCCGCAGCGCAGATGAGGTGGCGGCGGCGATTCGTGACATGGTCGTGCGCGGCGCACCGGCGATCGGCTGTGCGGCGGCCTTCGGCTTCGCACTCGAGGCGCGCCTGGGCGGCGATCTCGGGCGTGCCGCGAGGGTGCTGGCGGCGAGCCGCCCGACGGCGGTCAACCTGTTCTGGGCGCTGGAACGCATGCGCAAGGCAAGCGACCCGCAAGCCGAGGCGGTGGCGATTTTCGACGCAGATCTGGCCGCGAATCGTGCGCTCGGGGCGCACGGCGCGGCCCTGATTCCGGCCGGCGCGCGCATCATGACGCATTGCAATGCCGGTGCCCTCGCCACTGCCGGCTACGGCACGGCGCTAGGCGTGGTGCGCTCGGCACATGCATCCGGAAAGCGCGTCTCGGTAATCGCGAATGAGACCCGACCCTATCTCCAGGGCGCGCGGCTAACCGCCTGGGAAATGCTCGAGGAAAGTATCCCGGTCACCTTGGTCGCGGACGCCGCGGCGGGGCATCTCATGCGTCGCGGCGACATCGACCTCGTATTGGTGGGGGCGGACCGGATCGCCGCAAACGGCGATGTCGCGAACAAGATCGGAACCTACACCCTGGCGGTGCTCGCGCAGCGGCACGGCCTGCCCTTCTACGTCGCGGCGCCCAGTTCGACCTTCGATCTGACGCTGCGCGACGGCGCCGAGATCCCGATCGAAGAGCGTGCGGCCGACGAAGTCACCGGCTTCAGGACCCTGCGCTGGGCGCCGCACGGGGTGGCGGTTCGCAACCCCGCGTTCGACGTGACGCCGGCGGATCTGATCAGCGCCATCGTGTGCGAGTTGGGTGTCATTGCACGCCCCGACCGCAAGCGAATCGCCGCGGTGCTGGGCTAGGCCTCGGCGCAAACCGTGGCGAACGCCGTATTCCGCTGGCTGGACCGTAACGTCTTCGAGCTGGGGCGAGAACTGCGGCTCGACTATCTGCCGCCGCTCATGGTGTACGTCGCGGCGGGCATTTCGGGCCTGACCGGAATCGTCGGCACGTTCTTCGTCAAGGAATATCTGGGACTGTCGGCCGAATTCCTGGCGGCACTCGGGTTTTGGGCCGGCATTCCCTGGGCGCTCAAGATGCCCGTCGGTCATCTCGTCGATCTGATCTGGCGCTGGAAGAGTCTGCTGGTGTACTCGGGCGCCGGCGCTGATCGCGCTCAGCCTGCTCATCATGTACGGGCTGATCGCGCATACCGCGTCGCTGCGCAGCCTGTTGCCCGTCGAGCACTGGTATGTGATCGCCGCCCTGCTCGCCCCGATCGGCTACGTGGTGCAGGACGTGGTCGCCGACGCGATGACGGTCGAAGCCGTGCCGCGGGTCGACGAACGCGGCCAGGCATTCGACGCGGGAACGCGCAAGCTGATGCACACCACGATGCAGACGCTGGGACGCGTCGCCATCATCGGCGGTTCGGTTCTGGTTGCGCTCGCAAATGTATGGCTGTTCCGTAACGTCGAGTCCATGTCGACGCAGGCCAAGGCCGACACCTACGCCCTGGTCTATCTGCTCGCGCTGGGAATCCCAGTCTGTTCGGTGTCGGTACGTGCTCGCCGCCGTCTTGCACTGGCGCCGTCGACGGGCGCTCACGGCAGAGGGATTCACGCTCGGCGCAGGTCAGCCAGATGCTGGCGGTGCGCACTGAACTGACGCATCCGAACTGGTGGATCCTCGGCGGCAGCCTGCTGTTCGTCGCGATCACGCTGTCGGTGGGCCTCTCGGATATGCGCTACGGCCAGGAGCTGGTCTTCGTTGCATCGATGAGCGTGGTGTTGTTCTTGATGTGGCGCCTGCTTCAGGAATTGGGACTCGAAGGACGACGTACGCTCCTCGGCACGGCGGTCATCATTTTCGTTTTTCGCGCCATGCCGGGTCCCGGTGCGGGCTCGACCTGGTGGATGATCGACGCACTTCAGTTCGACCAGTCCTTCCTCGCAAAGCTTTCCCTGATCGCAAGCGTCCTGACACTGGCCGGCATGTTCATCTTCCGCCGCTTCATGGCGGAGCGCTCGATCGCCTACGTCATAGGCTTTCTCACCATCGCCGGAACCTTGCTCTCGCTGCCGATCATTGGCATGTACTACGGACTGCATGAATGGACTGCCCGAATCACTGGCGGCTTGGTCGACGCCCGTACGATCGCCCTCATCGACACAGCGCTCGAGTCGCCGCTCGGCCAGATCGCCATGATCCCGATGCTGGCGTGGATCGCGAATTCCGCGCCTGCCAATCTGAAAGCGACCTTTTTCGCCGTCATGGCGTCCTTCACCAATCTGGCGCTCTCGGCCTCCCAACTCGGGACGAAATACCTCAATCGGGTGTTCACGGTAACGCGTGAGGTGCGTGATCATGCGACGCAGGGCGTTTCCGTTCCGGCCGACTACGGCGACCTCGGTTGGCTGCTGATCTCGGCGACCGTCATCGGTTTTGCACTGCCCATGCTCGCCATTCTGGCCGCACGGTTTTTGCGATGGCGAACCGCGTAGTCTCAGGGGTCCTGGTCGGCGTCCGGCAGGGCAGTCAATTTGCGATTTGACCGATGCCTGCCCTGTGCTAAGGTTTCGCCCTCGCAAAGTGACATTCGCGACATCCACCTGGAGGAGAAATCGGTTATGAATCAGTTGTCTAATTTCAAGCGCGTCGGTTGCGTTGCAGCATCCGCTGTCGCCCTCGCCTTCGCGTCTGCGGCGCAAGCCAAGGTCGAAGGCGATACGATCATTCTGGGGTCGGCGATCTCGATCACCGGCAAGTACTCGCAAGAAGGCAAGAACGCGAGCGATGGCTACAATTTCGCCGTCGACGCGATCAATGCCAAGGGCGGGGTGAAGGTCGGCGGCAAATCCTACAAGTTCAAGATTCAGTACTATGACGACGAGTCGACGCCGGCGCGTACCGCGCAGCTGCTCGAGCGCATCATCAACCAGGACAAGATCAAGTACACGCTCGGGCCCTACGCTTCCGGACCGACGAAGGCCGCGCTGCCGGTGATCGAGAAATACAAGATCCCGATGGTCGAGGCCGAGGGGGCGTCGCGCTCGCTGTTCACGCAGGGCTACAAGTATGTGTTCGCCGCACTGTCGACCTCGGACCAGTACATCGCCCCGGCGGTCGACCTGGCGGCCGAGTTGGCGGCCAAGAGCGGCAAGAAGGCGAACGAGCTGAAGGTGGCGTTGTCGTTTGAGAACGATCCGTTCTCGCTCGACGTGCGCGCGGGCGCGGTCGACGCGATCAAGGCCCACGGCATGAAGATCGTGGTCGACGACAAGATGCCGCGTGACCTATCCGACATCTCGGCGACGCTGACCAAGATCAAGGCGCTCAAGCCCGACCTGATCCTCGTCTCGGGCCACACCAAGGGCGCGACGACCGCGGTGCGGCAGATGACCGAGATGGGCATCAACGCGCCGATCGTGGCAATGACGCACTGTGAGTCGGCCAAATTTACGATCAAGTACGCCGCCGCGGCGGAAGGGATTCTCTGCCCGACGCAATGGGCCGAGACGCTCACCTACAAGGACGATCTGTTTGGAAGCGCCAAGGACTACTACAACAAATTCCTCAAGGCGCATCCCGAGTACAAAATCGTTCCGTATCAGACGGCGCAGGCGAGCGCGGTGATCCAGATCTGGGCCGACGCCTTTGAGCGCGCGCAGAGCTTCGACACCGAGAAGCTGCGCGATGCGCTGTCCAAGACCGAGATGCAGACGTTCTACGGCAACATCAAGTTCAGCGCGGCGGGCAACAATATCGCCAAGCCGATGGTGCTGCGCCAGATCCAGGGCGGCCAGTACAAGGTGGTGGCGCCCACCAAGTACGCCTCGGATCCGGTGGTGTATCCGCGCAAAGCGCCGCAGTAACTTCCTCGCAATTTCCTAAAGGAGGACCGCGCCGGGCCACAAACCCGGCGCGGTGTTCGCCATGTGGGACAGCCTGCAGATCCTCGCCAGTAGTGCGCCGATCTTTAATATCCAGTTGATCTTGAACGGCGTCACGGTGGCGGCCGTGTTCTGCCTCGTGGCCTACGGCCTGGCCCTGGTCTGGGGCGTGACCAGCGTCAAGAACCTGTCCCAGGGCGACCTGGTGATGATGGGCGGCTACGGCACCTGGGAACTCGCACGCCACGGCATGAACCCGATCCTCGCATTGATCCCGGTCTCGGCGATCATGTTCGTGTTCGGTTGGATCATCTACAAGTTGATCATCCGGCGTGTCATCCAGCTCGACCTCTTCACCTCGCTGCTGGCCACTTTCGGGCTGGCGATCACCATCCAGCAGTCGCTCAATCTGGCATTTGGCCCGGACGTGCGCTCGGTCCGGTCCGGCTTCGGCAGCCTTGAGCTGTTCGGCGGCATGATCGAAATCACGCAGATCAAGCTGATTGCGTTCGGACTGTGCATCCTACTGGCGATCGCCATGGTGCTGTTCCTGAAAAAGACCCGCATGGGCCAGGCGATCCGCGCCACCGCCCAGGACCCGCGCGCCGCGCGCGTGCTCGGCGTCAACACTGACCTCGTCTACGCAATGACCTTCTCGATCAATGCGGCCATTTGCGGCGCGGCCGGCGGGCTGATCGCCATGATCTGGGTGATCCAGCCCTTTTACGGCATTGCCTACTCGGTGCGGGCCTTCGTCATTGTCACCGCCGCCGGGCTTGGCAACCTACCGGGGGTGATCGTCGCCGCGCTAGGCCTCGGGGTGCTCGAACAGTACAGCGGCTTCGTACTTGGCGCGCAGTTCCAGCAGGCCACCATCGTCGGTTTGCTCCTCGCCATCCTAATTTGGCGGCAGTTGGCGCTGAGGCGCCAACGCATGTCCCTGCAATGAGCACCGGCGCGGGACTCGGCCTGACGCGCCGCTCGCTCGTCGGCCACCTGCTGCTGCTGGCCGCGGGTGTCGTCGCGCCGTTCGTGTTTCCCGGGCACTCGGTCCAGTTCGCGGTGTTCTGGGTGTTCGTCCTCTTTGCGCTGACCTGGGACATCATGGGCGGGCAGATGGGATACAACTCGCTCGGCAACATCCTGTTTTTCGGTCTTGGTATGTATGTCTGCGCAGTGGCGCAGATCGGCGTGGTCTACGACATCGGGCTCTATACCGCGGCCAACGGCGCAATCAAGGTCGATTTCGCGCCGAAGGAGTATTTCGAGGGCCTCGCGCTCGGCATCGTGCTTGCGGCGCTCGTTCCGGTCGTCGTAGCGGCGGTGTTGAGCTGGATCCTGTTCGGGCTGCGCGGACCTTACTACGCGATCGGCACGCTCGGGGTGGCGATTGCCGCGGCTGAGTTGACCAATTCCTGGAACTACGTCGGCGGCGGCATGGGCATTGCGATGCCGGTGTTTCCGGGCGGCCCCGGCATGCGCGAGCTTTTCTTCTATTCCGCCTGCATGACGGCGACCATCCTCTGCTACCTCTTCCTGCGCTGGCTCTACCGGACGCGCTTCAGCCTGGCGATCAACGCCATACGCGACGACGAGGACAAAGCCGAGGCGCTCGGCCTGCACACCGCGCGATACAAGATGGTCGCCTGGTGCGTGTCGGCGTTCTTCCTCGGCATTGCCGGTGCCCTGTTCGGCAACATGACCGGCTTTATCGAACCGATGGAGACCGCGTTTCCGACGCTCACGTTCGGTATTTTCATGGTCGCCATGACACTGCTCGGCGGCAAGGGAACGCTGTGGGGCCCGGTCGTCGGATCGACCCTGTTCTACGCCCTGCGCGAGGTCACCTGGACCTACCTGCTCGGCTGGCAGTACATCGCGCTGGGCGTGCTGATCATCGTCAATGTCGTGTATTTCCAGCAGGGCATCATGGGCTGGCTGCGCCAGCGTCGGCCGAAATGGTTCGCCGCCGGAACGGAGATTCCGGCTAGCAAGCCGCTGCGCGCCGACGTCAAAGCATGAGCGGGCCCATTATCGAAGTCGGCAAAGTCACCAAGGCCTTCGGCGGGGTCGTGGCCAATCACGAAGTTAGCCTCGCCGTCGCTGAGGGCGGCATCACGGGACTGATCGGCCCTAACGGCTCGGGAAAGACCACCCTGTTCAATTCGATTGTCGGCCATCATCCGATCGATTCGGGCTCGATCCGCTTCGCCGGGCAGGAGATCTCGCGCCTGACCGTGCAGGAAATCGCCCGTCTCGGAATGCTGCGCACCTTCCAGCAGACCCGCATCTTCTCGAAGATGGATTGCGTGCGCAACCTGCTCATTTCGGTGCCGCACCGCGGCGGCGAGTGGAAAGAGATGTTCCGGCCCTACTCTCCCGAGCTCATCGACAAGGCGCACCGCCTGCTTGAGTTCGTCGGCCTGTATTCCAAGCGCACGCTGATTGCGGGTTCGCTTTCGTTCGGGCAGCAGAAGCTGCTCGAATTTGCAATGGCCCTGATGAACGAGCCGCGCGTGCTGCTGCTCGACGAGCCGACGGCGGGCATCAATCCGACCCTCATCAACGGGCTGATCGACCGCCTGAAGCGTGCCAACGCGGAGTTCGGCATCACGCTGTTCGTCATCGAGCACAACATGCGCGTGATCATGAACCTGGCATCGCACATCTACTGCATGTCGCACGGCGAACTGCTCGCCGAGGGCTCGCCGGACCAGATTCGGGACGACCGGCGGGTGATTGACGCCTATCTGGGAGCGCACTGATGGCCGGTGAGATACAGCGCGCTGCCGGCTATCACCTCGGCACAGTCGACACGGTCCTGTCGGTCGACGATGTCGCGCGCGACGCAGAGGCGCTGCGCGTCGATATTCCGGAGGATCGCCTGCTCGCGCTCGCGGGCGGGGAGCCCTTCCTTTCGATCCGCGGCTTGCGTGCGGGCTACGGCAACATGCAGATCCTGCACGACTTGACCCTGCACGTCGCACGCTCGCAGTCCCTGTGCCTGATCGGACCGAACGGCGCCGGAAAGTCCACCGTGCTGCATTCGATCTATGGATTTACGAATATCATGGCCGGGGAAATCTCCGTGGCCAGTGGCGATGGGCGGCGTGATATCACGCGCCTCGGCACCGAGCGCAAGCTGCGCGACGCGCGTGTCGCCTATATCCTGCAGGACAAATCGGTGTTCCCCGACATGACGGTCGAGGAAAATCTCTTGATGGGCGGCTACCTGCTGAAATCGCGCACGGCGGCCAGAGCTGCAACGGAACGCGTATTCGGCAAATACGACCGGCTTGCCGCGCGCCGCGGCCACAAGGCGCGCGTGCTCTCTGGCGGCGAACGGCGCCTGCTGGAAATCTCGCGCGCGCTGGTGATGGAGCCCGACGTCCTGCTGGTCGATGAACCCTCGATCGGCCTCGAGCCGCGCTTCATCGATATGGTGTTCGAGATACTCGACGACCTGCAGAAGAAGGAAGGCAAGACCATCATCATGGTCGAGCAGAACGCCAAGAAAGGCCTCGAATTCGCCGACATCGGCTACGTTCTCGTCTCGGGCGAACTCGCACTCGCTGGCACCGGAGACGAGTTGCTCGCGAACCCGGAGGTCGGGCGCTTGTTCCTCGGCGGTTGAGCGCCCCGGGTCAATCCGAGATGAGGACCTCGGTGTAGGGCGGCACGAGGTCGAAAAGCGCCACCAGATCGCGGTTGCGCATGCGGATGCAGCCGATCGACCCGGGCACGCCCATCTCGGCGCTGTCTGGTGCGCCATGGATATAGATGTAGCGGCGCATGGTATCGACGGTCCCGTGCCGATTGCGTCCCGGCTCGCAACCCGAGAGCCACAGCAGCCGCGTCAGCATCCAGTCGCGGCCCGGATTGCCGGCGTGGAGTTCAGGCGACCAGCGTTCTCCGGTCGGCCGCCGACGCACGAACACCGTGTTTTCGGGCTGGCCGGCGCCGATCTTGGCGCGAATCAAATGGCGCCCACGTGGCGTGCAGAACGACCCGTTACGTTCTCCGGCGCCGTGTTTCGACGTCGATACCGCGTAGTGCCGCAGCACTTCGCCTTGGTCGCCGTAGAGGGTCAGGCGCTGGGACGGTAGATCAATCTCGATTTTCATCGGCGCGCAGCGAAGAATGCGCTGAGCAGCGCCCCGCTTTCCTCCGCAAGTACACCGCCAGTCACCGTGGCGTGGTGATTGAGCCGCGGCTCCGCGAACAGGTCGATCACGCCCCCTGCACTGCCGGTTTTCGGATCCCGCGCCCCGTATACGACCCGCGCAATGCGGGCATGAAACATGGCGCCGATGCACATCGTGCAAGGCTCGAGCGTCACGTATAACGTCGCACCCGCCAGCCGATAGTTGTCGGCGTGCCGGGCAGCACGGCGTAGCGCCTGAATCTCCGCGTGCGCGGTTGGGTCGGCTGCTGCGATCGGTCGATTCCAGCCTTCGCCGATGACCTGTCCGTCGCGCACGACCACCGCGCCGACCGGGACCTCGTCCTCCGCCTGCCCCTGCCGTGCAAGCTCGAGCGCGCGCCGCATGAACTGCTCGTCGTTCATGCGCCCTCGATCGCGTCCATTGTCTGCAATTTCTTGTGCCGTCATCGAACCATCAGACGGCTTGAAGTTATCATGGCACACGCGATCGCGGTTTCCAACGTAGCGATTTTCCGAGGCGATCCGCCGACTCACCGGAGCGTTCGATGCACGACCCCGCAACAGTGCGATGGCACTGAGCGCCACCCTGCACCACTTCCAGGTGCGCCTCGCCGACGCCGACCGGCAGGTGTACGAGACGCTCGAATTCAAGGCGGCCCGCCATCCCTCGGAGTCCGCCGCCTGGCTGGTGGCGCGTGTGCTCGCCTACTGCCTCGAGTACGCCGACGGCATTGCCTTCTCGCGCGGTTTGTCCGAGCCCGATGATCCGGTCATCGCGGTACGCGACCTGACCGGCGCGCTGCTGAGCTGGATCGAAGTCGGTCTGCCCGATGCAGCGCGTCTGCACAAAGCCGCGAAAGCTGCGCCGCGCGTCGCGGTGTACACGCACCGCGACCCGTTGCCGTGGCTGCGTGGGCTGGCCGGCGAACGCATCCATCGTGCCGAGGCGCTGGAGTTGCACGCTTTCGATCGAGCCTTGATCGAAGCGCTCGCCGAGCGTCTCGAGAGACGCATGACGCTCGATCTGGCGGTGAGCGAGCGCCACCTGTACGTATCGGTGGGTGAAGCGCACTTCGAGGGCGCGCTCGAGCCACTCGCGCTTGCTGGCTGAGGCGGCCGGTTCAGTATCATAGGGATCACGTTGTTCGATTGAGGAAGATGCCATGTCGCTGAGCGCAGAGCAGATCGTGCGCTATCACCGCGACGGCTACGCCTGTCCGGTGCCCGTGATGCCACTGCAGGAGGTCTCGGACCTGCGGCAACGGCTCGAGGCGTTCGAGGCCACGCAGGGCGGCCGGCTCGAGGCCGCGCAACGCAGCCGCTCGCACCTGCTGTTCAAATGGCTCGACGACCTGATCCGAGACCCGCGCGTACTCGACCCGGTCGAGCAGCTGATCGGACCCGACATCCTGTGCTGGAGCACGATCTTCTGGATCAAGGACGCCGGCTCGAAGAGCTTCGTCTCCTGGCATCAGGACAACACCTACTGGGGGCTGTCCAGCCGCAACGTGGTGACGGCGTGGTTCGCGATCTCGCACGCCAGCCTCGAGGCCGGCTGCATGCGGGTCATGCCGGGCACCCACAGCGGCGACACGCTTGTGCACGAGGACACGGAAGACGCCGACAACATGCTGACGCGCGGACAGACGATCCGCAGCATCGACGAGGCGCGCGCGGTCAGCATGCCGCTTCACGCCGGCGAAATGTCGCTGCACAACTACTGCCTCGCACACGGCTCGGGGCCGAACCTCTCGGACGACCGCAGGATCGGCGTGTCGATGCATTTCATGCCGCCGCAGACGCAGCAGGTGGTCGGCCACTGGGACTGCGCGGCGCTGGTGCGTGGCCGAGACGACCATGGACATTTCGCGCCAACGCCGGTGCCGTCGCAGGACTTCGATCCCGAGGCGGTCGCGTTCCACGCGCGTGCCGCCGGCGCAATGCGCGACGTCCTTTACGCGGGTGCGAGACGCACGCTGCAGAAGCTTTGAATCGAGCGGCGCAGCGTCACTCCCACTCGATCGTCGACGGCGGTTTCGAGGAGATGTCGTAGGCGACTCGGTTGATACCGCGTACCTCGTTGATGATCCGGTTCGACACCCGCGCGAGCAGGTCGTACGGCAGCGGCGCCCAGTCCGCGGTCATGAAGTCGGTCGTCTGCACCGCGCGCAGCGCGACCACGTACTCGTAGGTGCGCCCGTCGCCCATCACGCCGACGGACTTCACCGGCAGGAAGACGGTGAAGGCCTGCGCCGTCCGTTCGTACCAGTTTGTTCCGTCCGCATGCGGCGCTGCGCGTAGTTCTTCCATGAAGATCGCGTCCGCGCGCTGCAGCAGCGTGACGTATTCGCGCTTGAGCTCGCCGAGAATGCGCACGCCGAGCCCGGGGCCCGGGAAGGGATGGCGGAACACCATCTCGCGCGGCAGACCGAGGGCGAGCCCGAGCTCGCGGACTTCGTCCTTGAAGAGCTCGCGCAGCGGCTCGAGCAGCTTGAGATGCAGACTCTCCGGCAGGCCGCCCACATTGTGGTGGGACTTGATGGCGGTCGCCTTCTTCGTCTTCGCGCCCGCGGATTCGATCACATCGGGGTAGATTGTGCCCTGCGCCAGCCACTTGGCGTTCTTGATCCGCCCGGCCTCGCGCTGGAAGAGCTCGACGAAATGGCGTCCGATGATCTTGCGCTTCTGCTCGGGATCGGCGACGCCCTTGAGCGAGGCGAAAAAGTCATCGGCGGCATCCACATGAATCACCTTCAGGTGCATGTGCTGCGCGAAGGTGTTCATCACTTGCTCGGCCTCGCCGAGCCGCAGCAGGCCGTGGTCGACAAATACGCAGGTCAGCTGGTCGCCGATCGCCTTGTGAATCAGCGCCGCGGCGACCGAAGAATCGACCCCGCCCGACAGTCCGAGGATCACTTCGTCCGCGCCCACCTGCGCACGGATCGAGGCAACGGCCTCGCTGACGTAGTCCGGCATGCTCCAATCGGTTCCGCAGCCACAGATCTCGTGCACGAAGCGCTGCAGGATGCGACTGCCCTGCTTCGTGTGCGTGACTTCGGGATGGAACTGGACGCCGTAAAAGCCCCGCGCCTCGTCGGCCATTCCCGCGATCGGACAGTTGTCGGTCGACGCCATAAGCGCGAAGCCCTGCGGCATGGCCGTCACCTTGTCACCGTGGCTCATCCAGACGTCCAGCATGCCGCGGCCATCGGCGGTGACCGAGTCCTGGAGTCCGTCCAGCAGGCGCGTGTGCCCGCGCGCCCTGAGCGGCGCGAAGCCGAATTCACGCTTGTCGCTGCCCTCGACCTCACCGCCGAGTTGTACGGCCATGGTGAACATGCCGTAACAGATGCCGAGTACCGGCACGCCCAGTTCGTAGGCAGCCTTGGGCGCGCGCAGTTCGTGGGCCTCGTAGGTGCTCGCGTGGCTGCCGGAAAGAATGACACCCTTGGCGCCGAACGCGCGGACGAAATCGTCGGAGACGTCGTTCGGATGGATTTCGCAGTAGACCTTCGCCTCGCGCACGCGGCGCGCGATGAGCTGGGTGACTTGCGAACCGAAATCGAGAATCAGGATCCGGTCGTGCATGGGGCAACCGGGATCTGCTAATTTGCCCGGTAGTTCGGGGCTTCCTTCACGATTTGGACATCGTGAACATGTGACTCGCGCATGCCGGCAGACGTAATTTCAACGAAGCGCGCCTGGGTACGCAAGCGTTCGATCGTCTTGCAGCCGGTGTATCCCATGCTCGCGCGCACGCCACCGATAAGCTGCTGGATGACCCACAGCACGCTGCCCTTGTACGGTACCCGCCCCTCCACGCCCTCCGGGACGAGCTTGTCGACATTCATTTCCGAGTCTTGAAAATAGCGATCCGCCGCCCCTTTCTGCATGGCCCCGAGAGAGCCCATGCCGCGGTAAGCCTTGTAGGAGCGCCCTTGATAGAGCTCGAGATCTCCCGGCGATTCGTCGGTGCCGGCGAACAGGGAACCGAGCATGACCGCATGAGCCCCCGCGCCAAGCGCTTTTGCAACATCACCCGAGAATCGAACACCACCATCTGCAATCAGCGGTACGCCAGTCGGTTCGAGTGCTTGAGCGACATCCTGAATCGCGGTGATCTGCGGTACACCGACGCCGGCGACGACGCGTGTGGTGCAGATCGATCCCGGGCCGATGCCAACCTTTACACCATCTGCGCCGTGGTCGACCAGCGCTCGCGCACCGTCCGCGGTACCGATATTCCCGCCGATCACTTCCATCGCGGGAAAAGTGCGCTTGATCCATTGCACGCGATCGAGAACCGCCTGCGCATGTCCGTGCGCGGTATCAACGATCAATACGTCGGCACCCGCTTCGACCAGCGCAGCAACCCGCTCCTCGGTTCCCTCGCCCACGCCAACCGCCGCGCCGACCCGCAGCTTGCCAACCGGGTCCTTGCAAGCGCTGGGGAACTCAGTCTCCTTCATGATGTCCTTGACCGTGACGAGGCCCTGCAGGTGGAATTCGTCGTCCACGACCAGTACGCGCTCGAGACGATGCTTGTGCAGGAGCAGCATCGCCTCTTCACGACTCGCACCCTCGCGTACCGTGATCAGCTTGCGCTGAGGCGTCATGATCGCCTTCACCGATTGATCGAGGTTGGTCTCGAAGCGCAAGTCGCGGTTCGTCACGATACCGACGACCTTGCCACCCTTGATCACGGGGAACCCCGAAATCCTGTGCTGCTTCTGAAGTTCCATCACGTGGCGCACCCGCATCTCCGGTGTGATGGTCATTGGATCGCGCAGTACGCCGGACTCGAAGCGCTTGACCTTGGCAACTTCGAGCGCCTGCGCTTCGGTCGGCAAATTCTTGTGCACGATGCCGATGCCGCCTTCCTGTGCGATGGCAATCGCGAGTCGTGCCTCGGTGACGGTGTCCATCGCGGCCGACACCAGGGGGATGTTCAGCTCGAGTTTTCGGGTAAGGCGGGTTTTGAGGGAAACGTCACGCGGGAGGACGCGCGAGTGGGCGGGAAGGAGGAGGACGTCATCAAACGTGAGCGCCCTCTGGATCACGCGCATGGCTTACCTTTCTCGCAAAAACGCATTATACGCGAGCGCCTGCTGCGGCGCGTCGGGTGCGTTGACGAGAGGCGCGAAAGTCGTTACCGTCCTCGTGTCATCCGACGCGCAGGCTGCGCGTCTTCTACGCGGGATCGCGGGAGCAGGCATGAACGCATCGTACCTGTACGTTATCGGATTCAGTCTGGCGCTCGTTGCTGCGGCAGCGAGTGCCCAGCAGTACAAGTGGAAGGACGCGCGGGGTCGCTGGGTGTACGGGGACGTCCCGCCAGCGGGGGTGAAGGTGGAACCGCTGAAGCGACCCCCGTCAGACCCCAGTCCCACCCGTCAAGTCGGCCGGGAGCGAGGACGGCGCGAAGGCGGCTGCCAAGACGTTCGAAGCCGTTGACCGCGGCCGAGCAGGAGATGGAGTTCCGGCGCCGCATCAAGGAGGCGCAGGAAAGCGCTTCCAAGAAGGCCCAGGAAGATAAGATCGCACGCGAGAGCAAAGGAAAACTGCGATCTGGCCCGCGAGCAGGAACGCACGCTCGCGAGCGGACAGCGAATTTCGCGTGTCGACACAAAAGGGGAGCGTTATTACATGGACGACGCGCAGCGCGCCCAGGAACTGGCCAAAGCACGGACGCAGCGTCGACCAGTGGTGCAAGTAGCACGCAGTTAGCGCCGAGCGCGACCCACACGCTTGGCCCGCGCCCTGCGCGACGCGCGGGGATCGGCCAACAAGGGCCGGTAGATTTCGATTCGATCACCATCGGTCAATGGATGCGCGGGCGCCACGCGGCGCCCGAAGATTCCGTAGCTTGGGCGCGCCCCGGATGGGAGCAGGCCCAGGAGACCGGAGCGGTCGACCGCATGCCCTACCGTCGAACCGGGCGCAACGGCGACGCGCACGACCGTCTGCGCGTGCGCCAGTGCGTAGACGACCTCAACCTGGAGCACTGCCCTGACGCGCGTTCGCACGCCGTACAAAGGCATCGACCATCGTGTCCGCGATGTGACCAAATAGCGGATCGAGCATCCTGGCGAGGACGCGGCTCGACGAACTCGTACTCCATGGTGAATTCCACCCGCACCGCGTGTTCTCCCAGGGCGACCAGGCGCCAGCCTGCGGCAAAGCGCTTGAACGGCCCCTCGATCAAGCGCATATCGATCGACGCGTTGTGTTCATCCAGGACATTGCGATTCTCGGTCGTGAATGACCGTCGTACGCCGCGAAACCCGACGCTGATCGTCGCCACGGTTCGACCGGGTTCGCGCAGCTGCACCTTCGCGTCCCGGCACCAGGGCAGGAACGTGGGATAGGCTTCGATATCGTCGATCAGCGCATACAGGGCGCCGACCGTGTGTTCCACGATTGCGGAGCGTGCGATGCGCTTCACGCCGCCTGATCGCCCGCTGCTACAATCGCTCGCGTACCCTCGCAACCGAAATGTCGATCGTCAAAAACCGCAAGGCATTCCACGACTACTTCGTCGAAGAACGCCACGAGGCCGGCCTCGCGCTGGACGGATGGGAAGTGAAGTCGATTCGTGCCGGTCGCGCGCAGATCAACGAAGCCTATGTCGTTTTGCGCAATGGAGAACTGTGGCTGATCGGCGCGCATCTCAGTCCGCTGCCCACGGCCTCGACGCACGTCGATCGCGATCCAACGCGCGATCCGAAAGCTGTTGATGCACGCCGAGGAAATTCGGCGCCTGATCGGAAAAGTCGAACAGCGCGGCTACACTCTGGTTCCCCTCGATCTTCACTTCCGCAAGGGGCGAATCAAGCTCGAGTTCGCGCTGGCGCGCGGCAAGCTTAAGCATGACAAGCGCGCCAGTGATCGCGACCGCGAATGGCAACGCGAAAAACAGCGCGTCCTGCGCGCGCGCTAGGGTGCTCGCCCACGGCAGGCGCAACATGGTTTGGCGCTACTTCGCGAGCGACAACCAGGTCGACACCACGGTGTCCGGATTGAGTGACAGGCTATCGATACCCTGGTCCATTAACCAGCGCGCGAGATCCGGATGATCCGATGGTCCCTGTCCGCAGATGCCGACGTATTTGCCCTGGCGACGGCAGGCCGAGATCGCCATTTCAAGCAGCGCTTGACTGCGTCGTCGCGCTCGTCGAACGTCTCGGCCACCAGTCCGGAGTCGCGGTCGAGTCCAAGTGTGAGTTGCGTAAGGTCATTCGAGCCGATCGAGAAGCCGTCGAAAAGTTCGAGGAATGCGTCCGCCAGCAGGGCATTCGACGGCAGTTCGCACATCATGACGATGCGCAGGCCGTTCTGACCGCGCTTTAGACCATTGGCTTCGAGTAGCCCCACGACCGCTCGCGCCTCGCTTCACGGTTCGCACGAACGGCACCATCAGTTCGACATTGGTGAAGCCAAGTTCGTTGCGCACCTTTTTCATCGCAGCGCATTCGAGTTCGAAGCAGTCCCGAAAGCTTGCCGCGATGTAGCGCGAGGCACCGCGGAATCCGAGCATGGGGTTCTCTTCTTCGGGCTCGTAGCGCGCGCCACCGATCAACTTGCGGTACTCGTTCGACTTGAAATCGGACAGGCGTACGATGACGGGCCGCGGCCAGAACGCAGCCGCGATGGTCGCAACGCCCTCGATCATTTTCTCGCGAAAGAACGTACGCGGATCCGGCGTACCCGCGCGCTGCATGCTCGACCTTCGTTTTCAGCTCCGCCGGGCAGATTCGGGTAGTCGAGACAGGCACGGGGATGCACGCCGATCTCGTTGTTGATGATGAACTCGAGGCGTGCGAGCCCTACGCCGTCATTCGGAATTTGTGCGAAGTCGAACGCGAGCTGTGGATTGCCGACATTCATCGTGATCTTCACCGGAAGCTTTGGCATCTCGCCGAGCTCGGTCGTCGACACGTCGAACGGAAGCTTGCCGTCGTAGACCGAATCCGGTGTCGCCTTCGGCGCAGGACACGGTGACGTGCCTGGCCGTCCTTGAGCGTTCGCGGTCGCATCGCCACAGCCCACGACGGCGGGAATGCCAAGTTCGCGCGCAATGATCGCCGCATGGCAGGTTCGCCCGCCACGGTTGGTGACGATCGCCGCGGCGCGCTTCATCACCGGTTCCCAGTTCGGGTCGGTCATGTCGGTCACCAGTACGTCGCCGTCCTTGACAACGGCCATGCGCGACGCGTCCTTCACGACGCGGACCGTACCCGCACCGATCTTGTGGCCGATCGCGCGCCCGGTCGTCAAGCGCTTTCGAGCGACGCGTTCAGCGCGTAGCGTTCCTGCGCCTCGCGCTTACGCGACTTGACGGTCTCCGGGCGTGCCTGCAGCACGTAGAGTTTGCCGTCGTTGCCGTCGCGCGCCCACTCGATGTCCATCGGCACGGCCGTAATGGCGTTCGATGGCGACCGCGGCGCGGGCAAGTTCCAGGACCTCGGCGTCGGCAAGCGAGAATCGGTCCGCGTCGGCGCGCTCGACATCGAGCACACGCGTCGAGCGACCGGCTTCGCACGACGCACCGAAGACCATTTTCTGCAACTTGGAGCCCAGTGAGCGGCGGATCACCGCGGGCCGACCCGGCGGCGAGCATCGGCTTGTGCACGTAGAACTCGTCCGGATTCACGGCACCCTGAACGACCATTTCTCCAAGCCCATAGGAGGACGTGATGAACACGACGTCGGGAAAACCGGACTCGGTATCGAGCGTGAACATCACGCCGCTGGATCCGAGGTCGCTGCGCACCATGTGCTGCACGGCCGCCGACAAGCGCCACCTGGCTGTGCTCGAAACCCTGATGTACCCGGTAGGAAATGGCGCGATCGTTGTAGAGCGACGCGAAGACCTGGCGCATGGCGTGGAGGACGTTGTCGACCCCTTTGATGTTGAGGAAGGTTTCCTGCTGTCCGGCAAAGGACGCATCCGGCAGGTCTTCGGCGGTTGCAGACGAGCGTATCGCAAATGATATTCACTTGAATTAGATTCTTCAAGTTTTTGAAAATAGGCTCTTATATTATCTTCAACATCCTTCGGAAATGGCGCCTGCTCGATCCAGCCACGAATCTCCGCACCGCATTTCGCCAGGGCCTCAACGTCTTCTGAATTCAGCTGCACGAGTCGGTCCCGAATGCGCTGATCCAGCCCTTCACAGGCCAGGAACGCTCGATAGGCTTCCGCCGTCGTGGCGAAGCCACCCGGCACCCGAATTTCGGCTGCTGCCAGGCCCCCGATCATCTCGCCAAGCGACGCATTCTTGCCGCCGACCTCTGTCGAGATCGGTCATGCGCAAGTCCTTCAGCCATGCTGCGTACATTAAGCGTGTCCTGTTGGGTTGCCGTAGAACCCGGAACTGCCTATTTTATCGATTCGACTTTTGCGCGCAGCACAATCCACCAGACGCGATGTCCCTTCGACGCACTGTGTTCTTCGTTTCCGATGGCACTGGAATTACGGCGGAAATACTCGGTCACAGCCTGCTGACCCAGTTCGAAGGGCGTGCACTTCGATCAGATTACGCTGTCGTTCGTCGATAGCCTGGAACGGGCCGAAGAGTGCCGCGCCCGCATCGAGTCCGACGTGCAATCCAGTCGGGCACCCAGCCAATCGTGTTCTCGACTCTCGTCAATCGGGCCTGGCGCGAAGTCGTTTGGCGTGCGCCGGCGCTGTGTCTCGATTTTTTCGAAAGTTTCATCGGTCCGCTCGAAGCCGGCCTCGGCATTCCGTCAAATCACACGATCGGTCGTTCACACAGCGCACTCGACATAAACGAGTACCAGCGCCGAATCGAGGCCGTAAATTTCTCGATGGCGCATGACGACGGGGCCTCGAATATCGACCTCGATCAAGCGGACGTGATCCTGGTCGGTGTCTCGCGTAGCGGAAAGACGCCGACCTGCCTATACCTGGCTCTGCAGTTCGGAGTCAGCGCCGCCAACTACCCTTTGATACCCGAGGATTTCGACCGCGACAAGCTACCGCCTGCGTTGCGTCCGCATCGCGCCAAGCTTTTCGGCCTCACGATTGCTGCCGAGCGACTCAGCGAAATCCGGCAGGCGCGTCGGCCGAATAGCCGCTATGCCGCGCTCGACAATTGTCGTGAGGAGGTTGGCGCGGCCGAACGCATGATGCGCCGACGAGTCGATACGATGGTTCGACTCTACAAAGCGATCGATCGAGGAAATTGCGTCGACGATATTGCGTGAACTTGGAATCGATCGCCACGTTTACTGACGCTTGACGTGACGCTGGCGAGCCGCTTCGTACAGGCAAATCGACGCCGCCGCCGCGACGTTCAACGATTCGGACGAATCCGCGATGGGAATCCATGCCAGTGTCGTCGCGAGCCCGGCTGTTGCGTCACTGACACCCTGCCCTTCCGCCCCGAAGACCCAGGCATTTCTCCCGCGCAGATCGACGCCTGTAGCGGCGTACCGCCATGCGGAACGGTACAGATTCGCTCGCCATCGAAGCGCTGCAAAGCGCCCGGAGATCAATCGTCTCGTAAATGCACATCGTGAAATGCGCACCCATTGCGGCGCGCAGTACCTTGGGTGCCCACGGATCCGTGCAGCCACCCAACACGACATCTGCCACGTCAAAGGCCGCAGCGCTGCGCAGGATCGTCCCGAGGTTGCCCGGATCTTGCACGCCCTCGAGAAAGATGCATTGCTCGACGGTTGCCGAGTATCGGCGTTGCCCTGGGAATCTCAATTTCCGCGGCCACACCCTGCGGGGATTCGGTGTCGGCCAGGCCGCAAACAATGACGCTGCAAGGACCGTGGGTTCGACGCCCGCGTCCCGCACCAGACCCGCGATATCGGGCCTGTCGAGTGCCTGCGCGCTGACGATGATCGCGACCGGACAGCCCCGCGCTCCAGGTAGGCTCTCACGAAACGGGTTCCCTCGATCCAAGCGCGTCCCAAACGCCGTCGCGTCTGCCGATCAGTGACCAGACGCCGCCACCGCTGTACACGCGGATTATCCCGCGACCGCAGAATCGTCATTGCGCACCGAGCCAACGTCGCGAGATGGTCATTCGCGCCACGCACCGACGATCAAGCCGTGCTGCAACTGTCTGCGCACGGGCGCCACCGAACGCCGGTGAACGGGCGCTCGGACCGAAGCGTTCGAGCGCCGCCAGATGTTCGCGTGTCGCGTACCCTTTATGTCGATCGAGACGATACTGCGGGTAGGTTTGGTGCAGCGCGAGCATTTCGGCATCACGGACGGTTTTGGCGAGTATGGATGCCGCGGAAATTTCAGCATACAGCCGATCGCCCCCCACGATCGCGCGCGCTGGGGCTTTTCAGGTCGGGGCAACGATTGCCATCGATCCACGCCTCGTCGGGCGCCGGATCAAGCGCCTCGACGGCACGGCGCATGGCGAGCAACGTCGCCTGCAGAATATTGAGCGTATCGATTTCCTCAACGCTCGCGAAAGCCACGGCCCACGCCCGCGCGTCGCGCCGTATCTGCGCTGGCGAGCGTCGTTCGACGGCGGGCACTCAGCAGTTTCGAATCGCCTAAGCCCCGTGATGGTCGGCGCCGATCGAGAATGACGGCGGCGGCGACCACCGGCCCGGCAATCGGTCCACGCCCTGCTTCGTCAACGCCGCAGATGCTGACGCTCAGCGCGCGACACCGTCCAGCACGCCAAGTAATACGTCGCTGGCCTTGACTGCACTATCTTGTCGAAGGATGAGATGAAGTCTTGGAAAGCACTCGGTCTGGCGACGCCGAGCCTGCGTATCACGCGTGAGTTCCATGAGCGCGCCTGACAGTGCCCAGGGCGTACGTATGCTGCTGATGAACTCCGGCACGACACGCGCCCCCATCAGCATGTTCGGCAGCCCGACATGCGGGACGTCCAGCATGCGTCGTGCAAGCCACCCGGTCAGGGTCGTCCTCCGAAACGCGAGAATCATCGGCGTTTTGAACAGAACGGCTTCGAGGGAGGCCGTCTGCGCCGGTCACCAACGCGAGATCTGCTGCCGCGAGCGCATCGTGTGAGTGCCCGAACAGCATGGTCAACGAGAGGTCATCTCCCCCGTGCAGGCGCAGCGCTGCCTCGAAGATCTCCCGATTGCCTCGCGACGAGACCGGTACCAGAAAATGAACGTCCGTGATCTCGCTACGAGAAGCGTCGGGCCGTTTTGACGAACGTTTCGGCCATGGTCCGCAGCTCGGCCGATCGGTTGCCGGGCAACAGGGTGACGATGAGTTTTCCGTGCGGAAGCCGCAGCTGCGTGCGCGCTGCGGCTTTGTCGACGTCGAGCGGCACAGTGTCTGCCAGCGGATGTCCCACGTAGGTCACCGGAATTCCCGCTTTCTCGTAAATGTCACGCTCGAACGGGAACAGCGCGAGCACATGCTTTATAGAACGTGCAAGCCGTTTCACACGCCAGCGCCGCCACGTCCATACTGAAGGTCCGCCATACTGCACCGTGGGCACGCCAGCATTCTGAAGTTGGCGCTCGATTCCAAGATTCAATTCGGGCGCATCGATACCGACGAAAAGTGCGGGACGTTCGTCGAGCAGGCGTTGAATCAGGCGCGTACGAATACCCCTCAGATCTCGGTCGCGGCTTGCACGCGTACCGACAGTTTCTCCATCGGGAAGTAGGACGCGGCACCCTGCGCCTGCATTCGCGCACCGGTGATGCCGGAAAACCGTAGTTCGGGTTTTCGCCGCAGCAGTGCAGCGATCAGCTGTGCGCCCAGCAGGTCCCCCGATGCGTCGTTGGCGACCATGCCGACGCGGATCAGCGCGTCCTGCACCGCACCCGCTAGCGGACAATGCCGCGCGTGGCGCGCGTGAGGAAATCCACCATGAGCCGGACATTCGCTTGCGAATCTGCCAGCTTCGTGAGTTCGCGCGTCGCGTCTTCAAGGCCGAGCCCCGAGCGATACAGCGTGCGGTACGCGCGTTTCAGCGTCTCAATCGACTCCGGTGTGAAGCCGCGTCGGCGCAAACCCTCACCATTGATGCCGAATGGCCGCGGCGGCGAACCAGAAATCTTCACGTACGGCGGGACATCGCGGCTGACGGCCGTTTGCATGCCGAGGAAGCTGTGCGCGCCAACATGGACGAATTGGTGCACCAGCACACCGCCACCGAGAATCGCCCAATCGTCGATCGTCACGTGTCCGCCAAGTTGCACTACGTTCGCGAGGATCGTATGGCTGGCGATCTGACAGTCGTGCGCAATATGTACGTATGCCATGATCCAGTTGTCGTCGCCAATCCGCGTCACGCCGACGTCCTGCACGGTTCCACAGTTGATCGTAACGAACTCGCGGATCGTATTGCCGTCACCGATTTCAAGCGCCGTGTCTTCGCCACCGTACTTCTTGTCCTGTGGCGGCCCGCCTACGGATGCGTGATGGTAGATGTTGTTCTCGCAACCGATCCGCGTGCGACCCTCGACAACGACATGCGCCCCGATTCGGGAACCTTCGCCAACTTCGACCTGCGGACCGATGATGCTGAACGGTCCGACCGATACCCCGGGTGCGAGCTTTGCGCCCGCGTGGACGATTGCTCGCGGATCAATCATCGCCCGGCGCTTGCTCCGACCGGTCGAAGCGCGCAGAGGAGATCCGCTTCCGTCACCAAGATCCCATCGACGCAGGCTTTACACGAGAATTTCCCGACGCCACGTCGGCTCGGTCCAAACAAAACCTCGATCTCCAGTTGATCGCCGGGTACGACCGGCCGCTTAAAGCGGGCATTGTCGATTCCAGCGAAGAAATACATCGAGGCGTCATCGGGCCGTTTCCCTGCCGTCTTGAACCCTAGAATTGCCGCGGCCTGGGCCATGGCTTCGAGGATCAGAACGCCTGGCATGATCGGTCGACCCGGAAAATGACCTGGAAAATAGGGTTCGTTTATGCTGACGTTCTTGATTGCGACGATGCGTTTCCCCGGTTCGCACTCGCGCACCCGGTCGATTAGCAAAAACGGAAAACGATGCGGCAGGTAATTGAGTACCTCGTGGATATCCATCTCGGTCACGGTCGTTCCTTTCCGAAGAGCCTTTTCTCGAGCGCACGCACGCGATCCATGAGCTTAGACAGTCGGCGTAGCCCTGCGGCATTCTTGACCCACGACACATGATCGTCGATCGGATAGATACCCGTATAGGTTCCACGCCGAGAAATAGAATGTGTCACCACGGTTGCCGCCGAAATGCGCGATCCATCCGCGATTCGTAGGTGACCGCTGATCATCGCGGCGCCCCCGATTTCACAGTCTTTGCCGATAACCGTACTACCGGCAATTCCCACACAGCCCGCGATCGCGGTATTTGCGCCAATACGCACGTTGTGTGCAACCTGAACTTGATTGTCCAGTTTCACCCCGGTCTCGATGATCGTGTCATCGATGGTGCCGCGGTCGATCGTCGTATTGGCACCAATGTCCACGTCGTCACCGATGACGACGCGGCCGATCTGGGGAATGGCGAGCCATCGATCGCCGTCTCTGGCATAGCCAAAACCGTCTGCACCAATGACTGCACCGGCATGCACGCGCGCACGTGCACCGATGACACATTCGTCGTACACCACCGCGGTCGGATAGAGGCGTGTGTCCTCTCCCACACGGACACCCTTGCCCACGTAACATCCCGCGCCGATCCAGGCGCGCGGACCAATTCGAGCCTGTGCCCCGATCGATGCGCCGACCTCGACCCGGGCGCTTGCGTCCACCATGGCGCGCGGATCGACCGTTGCGGATCGATCGATACCGGGCTCACAGACCGCCCGCGGATTGAACAACTGGGCGAGCCGAGCGAAGTACAGGTAGGGATCATCGGTGACGATACGCGGCATCGAAGCCAGTTGCGCCACCTCGGGGGCGAGCACAATTGCGCTGGCCCGGGTTCGCGCAAGCAAGGGCGCATGGCGTCGGTGCGAGAAAAATGCGATTTGCCCCGCGGTCGCATGCTCTAGTGATCCAAGCTGCCGTACCTGGGTTTCGGGGTTGCCAATGATCCGGCCGCCGAGCCGGGTGACGATCTCGGACAACGTGAGTGGCTCACGCATGCGCGCGCGAGCTACTTGTCTTCCAACGCCTTGATCACCTTGTCGGTGATGTCGATGCGCGGATTGGCGTAGACCGCATCCTGGATCACTACATCGAGTTCTTCTTGCTCCGCAATGCTGCCGAATGACACGGTTCGCCTGATCGACAACCTGGGCAAGTTGCTCGTTACGCCGCTGGTTCAGGTCTTCGCGGAATTCACGCTGCTTACGCTGAAACTCTCGATTCAACTCAGCGAATTCGCGTTCCTTGGCACGACGCTGGCTGTCCGACAGGGTCACGACCTACGTTCGATTTCGTCTTGCATGGCTTTGAGTTGCTCTGCCATTGCGGCGAGATCCTGATCTCGTTTCTTAAAATCGGCCTCGATTTTCTTCTGCGCGCGCTGCGCGGGGACCGCATCGCGCAGGATGCGTTCCGTATTCACGAAACCGATCTTGCCCTGCGCATGGGCAGCCCAGGGCAGACACGAGTGAGCGCAAGCGTCAGAGCACGCAGAAATAACGGAGCCGAGTCACTGAAAATCATTCCCACTAAAAGCCGGTGCCAAAGGTGAATTGTAACCTCTGTATCCGGTCCCTCGGCTTGTCGTTCAACGGCTGGGCCGCCGACAGGCGCAACGGGCCGAAGGGCGAGCGCCAGGCCAGCGCGAGACCCGCCGAGTAGCGTAGCTCGGAAAAATCGAGCGTCTCGCCCTCGCCGTAGACTTGACCGGCGTCGACGAACACGCCGAGGCGCAGCGATTGGTCCTGCTCCGCGCCGGGCATCGGGAACAAGATCTCGGCGTTGCCGACGATCTTTCGGTCGCCGCCGATCGGGTCGTCGTTGATGTCTCGCGGACCGAGGGAGAACGGCTTGTAGCCGCGCACCGAACCGGGCCCGCCGGCATAGAAATTCTTGAAGAACGGCAGCGGCAGTCCGCCGTAGCCGTCGCCATAGCCCAGTTCGCCGTTCAGAAACAGCGTGTACGTGCGGCTCAGCGGATAGAGCCATTGCTGTTCGAAGCGCAGTCGGTAGTACTTGAGATCGCCCGCACCGACTTCGGTGCCGACACGCGACAGCGCGCCTTCGTGAGGCAGGATCAGACTGTCACGCGTGTCGCGCGCCCAGCCCGTGGTGGCCGAGACATAGCGATACTCGTTGCCGAAGGTCTGAACGAACTGCTGGTACGACGGCGAGCTGTTTGTAAACACCTCGGTCGAGGCGTTTTCGGCAACCAGTCCGAAATTGACGGCAGAAATCTCGGACAAGGGATAGCCGAATTTGAACCCGGCACCATAGGTGCGGTCTTGTACGGCGATACGCTCGTCTCACCAGCGTCAATCTTGCGATTGTACACGTCGAAACCCGCGCTCACGCCATCCACGGTCCAGTACGGATTGAGGTAGGAAAGCGCGTAGACCTGATTGACCTTGCCTGCGTTGACGCTGATCGACAGAAATTTTCCACTCCCAAACACGTTCGACTGGCTGAGCGAACCGGAGAGAACGAAGCCCTCGGCGCTCGAGACACCCGCACCCAAGAGAACGGCGCCGGTCTGCTTTTCCTTGACTGAAAAATTGACATCGACTTGATCCTGAACGCCTTGCACGGGCTGCGTCTCCACCGTGACTTCGCTGAAATACTGTGTCCGGTCGACACGGCGCCTCGAGAGTTGAATCTTGGACGCGTCGTAGAACGCCCCCTCCAGCTGGCGCATCTCGCGCCGGATCACTTCGTCGCGTGTCTTGGTATTTCCCGCAATGTTGATTCTGCGCACGTAAACCCGTCGACCCGGATCGATGAGTATCGTGAAAGCGACCGTGCGCTCTTTCTTGTTCACGTTTGGAATCGCGTTTGCGTTCGCGAACGCATAACCCTCGTTACCCAGTCGCTCCGCGATGGCCTTGGTCGATCGATTCAACTGCCGCCGCGAAAATACGTCTCCGGCCTTGATCCCAACCAGTTTCTCAAGCTCTTCCTTCGGAACCAGGAAGGTGCCGGCCAGCTGTACATCGGTGACGGTGTACTTGTCTCCCTCACGGATGTTGACCGTAATGTAGATATGGTTTTTGTCGGGGGTAATCGACACCTGCGTGGATTCAATCGCAAAATCCAGATAGCCACGATCCAGGTAGTACGAACGCACCGTTTCCAGGTCGGCCGCGAGCCGCTGGCGAGAATACCGATCATTCTTGGTGTACCAGGTCAGCCAGCCCGGCGTGCGCAGCACGAACAGATCGATGAGGGTTTTCTCCTCAAATGCCTTTGTGCCGACGATATTGATCGCTTGGATCTTCGCGACATCTCCTTCGGTCACTGCGAAGCTGATCGCAACGCGATTACGCTCGAGTGGCGTTACCGTGGACTGCACCACCGCGCCATATTTTCCGCGCGCGAGATACTGTCGCTTCAACTCCTGCTCAGCTTCGTCGAGCAGTGCCCGGTCGAATATCCGCCCTTCCGCCAAGCCGTTTTCGCGCAGCGCACGCCGTAAGACGTCCTCGTCGAAATCTTTCACGCCCGAGAAGGTGACCTGGGCGATTGAGGGACGCTCCTCGACATAGACGATCAGCACGTTGCCCTGTACTTCGAGGCGGACGTCCCGGAAAAACCCCGTCGCGAATAGTGCGCGAACGGCCTGCCGCGCCTTCTCCACCGTCATTCGCTCGCCGACCTTGACTGGGAGGTAGCCAAATACCGTGCCGGCTTCCGTTCGCTGCAGGCCCTCGACACGGATGTCCTTCACGACGAATGGGGTGAAGGACTGTCCGCTAGGCGCGAGCAACTGTCCCCATGCACCAAAGGAAAGCGCGCACAGCACACAGCCAACGAACGAAACGACGCGCACGCGCATCACTCAGCCGGAGAATAGGCGATTGAGATCGTTATAAAAGGCGAAGGCCATCATGATCAGCAGCAGGGTGATGCCTACGCGCTGACCCAGTTCCATTACGCGATCGGAAACCGGGCTCCCTTTGACGACTTCGAATGCATAGTACATCAAATGCCCCCCATCCAGCAGCGGGATGGGCAGCAGATTTAGCACGCCAAGACTGATGCTGATCAGCGCCAAGAAGGTCACATAGGAAATCCAGCCCATTTGCGCAGACTGGCCTGCGTAGTCGGCGATCGTCACGGGGCCGGACAGATGCTTCCACGACACTTCGCCGAGCAGCATCTTGCCCAGCATGCGTAGGCTGAATACGGCGATATCGAATGTTTTGTCGCCTGCACGAAGTACGGCCTCGTGCAGCGGGTAGCGGTTGCGAACCAGTATGCGTTCCGCATGGGACGGAGGCACAAACGGTGCCGCACCGATTCGACCGATACGCTGACCGTTTACCGCGCGCGACGCAGGCGTCACCATCACGCGCACGTCCATTGCGTCGCGCAGTAACAGTACCTCCAGCGCCTGCTCCGGGCGCGCACGAATCGCGTCTACGAATGCAGCCCAGGTGGTGATTGGCTCGCCGTTGATCGTTGCAATCCGGTCGCCCGGCTTCAATCCGGCCCGCGCCGCGGGCCCGTCCGCCTCCAGTCGTCCAAGCACAGGCTCCAGGGGTGGCCGATACAGTCTCAGACCGATCGCTCCGATCAGATCCGTGTCCGCATCCGCGCCCGCGAACCGCCGCAAATCGAGTCAGCACTTCGGACAAATGCCGTTTCGCGCTGACGCGATTCAGGTGCAAAACCTCGCCGTCGAGCGCGCCCTTCAGCACGCGCCAACGGAGTTGCTGCCACGTGGCAATGGCCTCGCGGTCGATGGAGACGATCTGATCGCCTGCGCGGAGTCCCGCGGCCTCGGCGGCGCTACTCGCCGGCGGGGTTCCGATGATGGGGCGGGCCTCGGGCAGGCCGTACATGAAGAGCCCCGCGTACACGACAATCGCAAACAGAAAATTCGCCACTGGACCCGCCGCGACAATCACCGTGCGCCGCCAGACGGATTGCCGATTGAACGCACGCGAAAGGTCTGCCAACGCCACCGGGACCTCGCGCTCGTCGAGCATTTTTACGTAGCCGCCCAACGGCACGGCGGCAACAACCCATTCCGTGCCGTCGCGCCCCCGCCACTGGAATAGCGGACGCCCGAATCCCACGGAGAACCGCAACACCTTCACGCCGCACAAGCGTGCGGCGAGATAATGTCCGTACTCGTGGACGACGATCAAAATCCCCAGCGCCACAATGAATGCGACGGCGGTCACGACGAAGCTCATGCCACCCGTTCCTGATCGCGCTGGATCTCGACCGCCGCGGCGCGCCGAGCCGACGCATCAGCAGCAATCAGATCCGCGAGGTCCCTGACGTTTTGTGTCGCGACGCGATCGAGTACGCCGTCAATGATGTCGGCGATCGCGGTGAAGCGCAGGCGTCCGGCAAGAAAGGCCTCGACCGCGACCTCGTTTGCCGCATTGAGCAGCGCGGGCGCCGTGCCCCCTGCGCGCAGCGCCCGATAGGCGAGCTGCAGGCAAGGGAAGCGCTGCGCATCGGGGGGTTCGAATGTCAATTGTCCCAGGGCCCCTAGGTCGAGCGGGCGTACGCCGGACTCAATACGCTCGGGGTAAGCGAGCGCGTGCGCGATCGGCACCCGCATATCAGGGTTTGACAGCTGCGCAAGCACGGAGCCGTCGACGTATTCCACCAGCGAATGAACGACGCTTTCCGGGTGAATCACGACTTCGATTTTTTCGGGCGGAATGTCGAACAGCCAGCGTGCCTCGATGATCTCAAGCCCTTTGTTCATCATCGTCGCCGAATCGACCGAAATCTTTCGACCCATGACCCAGTTCGGATGTGCGCAGGCCTCATCCGGTGTCACATGAGGCAGTCGATCGACCGAAAGCGTACGGAATGGTCCGCCAGATGCAGTCAACATCACGCGCCGTACGGCCCGAAGCGAGGGTTTCCCGGCATCGCCCTGGGGTAGACATTGAAAGACCGCGTTGTGTTCGCTATCGATTGGCAGTAGCACGGCATTCGCGGAACGCACGGCCCGCATGAACAATGGGCCCGCCATCACCAAGGCCTCCTTGTTCGCCAGGAGCACACGTTTACCCGCCTTGGCCGCCGCGAGTGTCGACGCCAGCCCTGCCGCGCCAACGACGGCCGCCATCACGATCGCCACATCGCGATCCTGCGCGATGGTTTCGAGCGCCGTCGGTCCGAACGAAAGCTCCCCCGCAAAACCGATCTCGTCGAACCGTCGACGGATTTCCGCGCTGTCGACCAACCCGGACAGCACCGCGTAACGCGGACGGTGGCGACGGCAGAGCACGAGGAGCGCATCGATCGAACGATGTGCGGTCAGTGCCGCCGGCACGAAGCGATCTGGGTACCGCGCGACGAGGTCAAGGGTGCTGGCACCGATCGAGCCTGTGGCACCGAGAATCGCGATTCCGAGGGGTGGGACGGCCGACATTTTGATGACGCGCGTGGCTCAGGTCGCAGGGAATACAGCACTGATCAGCACCGCGACGGGCAGCACCGACACGGCACTGTCGATTCGGTCCAGCACTCCGCCATGGCCGGGGAGCAGCGTGCCGCTGTCCTTGACGGACGCTTGGCGTTTCATCGCAGACTCGAACAGGTCCCCAACGACGCTCGACGACGCACAGCAGGACCCCGGCCGCTCGACGTACAGTAACCACGCCCCGCTGCCCTCGAGATGTGCCTTCAGCACCGGAATCGTCGATCCGCAAATGATAGCGTAGACGAGGACGCCGAGCAGGCCGCCGAATGCGCCTTCCCAGGTTTTTCCCGGGCTGATCGTCGGCGCAAGCTTGCGTCGTCCGAGGCCGCGTCCCGACGAAATAGGCCGTCGAGTCGGCGATCCAGATCAGAGCCAGAACGCCGAGCACGAGCATGGGGGCAGCAGCGACGAACGCCAAGCACCGCAGGCAGGAGCACCACGCAACCCGCCAGCGCGATCAGGCGCGCGCGCCGGCACGAACGCCGTTGCCATCCACACGGGTACCGCGACGATCCAGAACAGGCTTGCGGCCGCAAGCAAGACTGCGCGCTCCAAGAGGTTCGCGTCCACGCGGCGCTCTGCGCCAGAACCAGGTCAGAACTGCCGAAGCCGCAGACGAGCGCGACGGCATAGCACATGCGCGCGTCCTCGGCAGGCAACACAGACCGTCCCCATTCCAGCGCCGCCAGGCCGATCACGCCCGCGGTGAGCAGCGCAGACCGCACGCGCGGCAATCACAGCAGCATCGGCGAGGAATCCCGAAAGCAGGAACGCGATGGCGGTCAGCACGCGCTGAAGCAACGACGCGCTCAAGCCGGTTTTCTGCGGCACGTCGACGGCGACCGCGACCTGCGCCTGAACCCGTTCTGCTTCTTCGACCTGCTCGCTGGTGCGGCCGAAGCGGCGCTCGCGTTGCGGTACGAGTCAATCGCATGCTCCAGCGCCGTGTGCGTCGAAATCCGGCCACAGCGTGTCGGTGAAGTAGAGCTCCGCTGTAGGCCGAGCTGCCAGAGCAGGAAGTTGCTCAGCCGCTGCTCGCCACCGGTGCGGATGAACAAGATCCGGCTCGGGCGCGTAGCTCATCGAAAGATACGGCGCGAGCGCCTCCTCCGATACATCCCGCCGCGACAGTTTCCGGCTGCTCGCGAACCAGGCGCGACAAGCGCCTGCAGGATGTCCCAGCGCCCACCGTAGTTCGCGGCGATGGTCAGGGTCAAGCGCTGATTGCTGCGCCGTGCAGCCGTTCGCCTTCCTCGATCAGCGTCACGAATTCGTGCATCGAAACGGGTCAGATCGCCGACGACGCGCAGCCGGATACCGTTGCGGTCGTAGCTTCGCGACCTCATGCGTCAGGGCGCCACGGAACAGCTGCATCAGCAGGCTGACTTCTTCCGCGGGACGGCGCCAGTTCTCCGAGCTGAACGCGAACAGCGTGAGATACCGCACGCCGCGCTCGGCGCAGGCCTTGACCGTCGCGCGCACCGCCTCGACGCCGCGCTTGTGCCCCGCGATGCGCGGCAAGCGGCGCTGACGCGCCCAGCGGCCGTTGCCGTCCATGATGATTGCAACGTGGCACGGCATATCGCCGTGGGTCGGGATCTCCTCGGGTCGAGCTCGCGTGCTCCACGGCGCGTCCTATACCGCCATCAGCTCGGCTTCCTTTCTGCTCCAGCAGCCGGTCGATCTCGGCGACGGAGCGGTCGGTGAGCTTTTGCACGTCGTCCTGCGCACGGCGTTCGTCGTTCTCCGAGACGTCCTTCTTTTTCAGCGCTTCCTTGAGTGCATGGATCGCGTCGCGCCGTCAGATTGCGGACCGCGACGCGCGCGTTCTCCGCCTCGTGGCGCACGACCTTGATGAGCTCCTTGCGCCGCTCCTCGGTGAGCGCGGGCATCGGCACGCGGATGGTCTCGCCCGTCGCCGCCGGATTGAGACCCAGATCGGAATCGCGAATCGCCTTTTCGATCGCCTGCACCAGCTTCTTCTCGAATGGCGTCACGCCGATGGTGCGCGCGTCCATCAGCGTGATCTTCGCGACCTGGTTGATCGGCGTCGGCGTACCGTAGTAATCGACCGTGACGTGGTCCAGCAAGCCGGTGTGCGCGCGACCGGTGCGCACCTTGGCGAGATCGGCCTTGAATGCCTCGATGCTCTTGCCCATCTTCTGCTCGGTGGTCTTCTTCAGCTCCGGAATCATCGCCATTCCCCTTACACGTGAACCAGCGTGCCCTCGTCCTCGCCGAGCACGACCCGCTGCAACGCGTTCCTCTTGAAAATGCTGAATACGGTGACCGGCAGACGCTGATCCCGGCACAGCGTCAGTGCCGTCGCATCCATCACGCGCAGGTTGCGCGCGATCGCCTCGTCGAAGCTGAGCGCGCGAAACCGGCGCGCCTGCGGGTCCGTCTGCGGGTCCGCCGTGTACACGCCGTCGACCTTGGTCGCCTTGAGCACGATCTCCGCGCCGATTTCGCTGCCGCGCAGGGCCGCGGCGGTATCGGTGGTGAAGAACGGATTGCCGGTGCCGGCAGCGAAGATCACGATCTTGCCCTCCTCGAGGTAGCGGATCGCCTTGCCGCGGATGTAGGGCTCGACGATCCGCTCGATGTTGAGCGCCGACTGCACGCGGCTCGCGAGACCCGCGCTGCGCAGTGCGTCCTGCAGCGCAAGCGCGTTCATGACGGTGGCCAGCATGCCCATGTAATCGGCCGTGGCGCGGTCCATGCCCGCCGCCCCCGGCGCGACGCCGCGGAAGATGTTGCCGCCGCCGATGACCAGCGCCGATTTCCACGCCCATGCGCGCCACGCCCGCGATTTCCGCAGCGATCTCCTGGATCGTCTGCCGATTGATGCCGAACATCGCTCGCCCATGAGCGCCTCGCCCGAGAGCTTGAGCAGGATGCGCCTGTACTTCGGCGAATCAGCGATTTGCTGGCATCGCCATGGGCGTCAGCGCGCAGCGCCCGCCTGCGCCATGACTTCGGCCGCGAAGTCGGTTGCGCGCTTCTCGATGCCTTCGCCCACGACCAGGAAGCCGAAGCCGTGCAGCTGCGCATTGCGCGCCTGCAGCATCTTCTCGACCGTCTGCTTGTCGTCCTTGATGAACGGCTGGCCGAGCAAGGTGATCTCGGCGAGGAACTTGTTGATCCCGCCGTCGACCATCTTCGCCACGATCTCGGCGGGCTTGCCCGATTCCTTGGCGCGCGCCGCGAGGATCTCCCGCTCGCGGTCGACGTCGGCATCGGCACGTCCGACTTGCGCAGATGCTGCGGCTTCGCGAACGCGACGTGCATGGCGACGTCTTTGCCGACCTCGTCCGGACCTTCGATATTCCACCAGCACGCCGATGCGATGCCGTGGACGTACAGCGCCAGACGTGCGGATGGTCTGCATGCGATGGAAGCGCCGGATCGTGATGTTCTCGCCGATTTTCTGCACCAGCGCCTGGCGCCGCGCCTCGACATCTACGCCGTCGATCGTGCAGCTTGGCGAGCGCGCTGACGTCGGCCGGCGCCTCGATCGCCACCAGCTCCGCCAACGCTCTTCGCGAAGGCGAGGAAATCCTCATTCTTTGCAACGAAGTCGGTTTCGCAGTTCAGTTCGACAAGGGCGCCGCGTTTGGCGTCCAGAGACAGGATAGGCGCCGATGACGCCCTCGGCCGCGATACGCCCGGCGGCCTTACTCGCTTTCGCGCCGCTTCGGATGCGCAGCAGCTCCTCCGCCTTCTCCAGGTCTCCACCCGCCTCGGCGAGCGCCTTCTTGCATTCCATCATCCCCAGGCCGGTGAGTTCACGCAGTTCCTTCACCAGGCCAGCACTGATTTCTGCCATCTTCTTGCTACTCCTTGCTATCGGACCCCAGTGACCCGGACAATCGGGAACGCGAGGACTCAAAAAAAGGGGCCGCGCGGCCCCCTTCGTGACGCAGCGCGCATCGGCACGGCTCAAGCGCCCTCCTCGGCCTCGATCTCGACGAACTCGTCACGCGTCGCGGAGACCACTTCCTCCAGCGCGTTGGTCGAACGCCCTTCGAGGATGGCGTCCGCCGCGCCACGCGCATACAGGCGAATCGCACGGCCCGAATCGTCATTGCCCGGAATCACGTAGTCGATGCCTTCCGGCGAATGGTTTGTGTCCACGACACCGATCAACGGGAATGCCGAGCTTCACCGCCTCGGCCACAGCGCCGCGCTGGTAACCGACATCGATGACGAACAGCGCATCCGGCAGGCCCACCATGTTCTTGATGCCGCCGAGCGAACGCTCCAGCTTGTCCAGTTCGCGCTGTATGCCGAGCGCCTCCTTCTTGGACATGCGCTCGAGCCCTCCCTCTTCCTTCGTTTGCTCCATATCCTTCAGGCGCTTGATCGACTGCTTCACGGTCTTGAAATTGGTGAGCATTCCGCCGAGCCAGCGATGATCGACGTAGGGCATCGAACAGCGCAGTGCTTCCTCGCGGATGACGTCGCGCGCTTGGCGCTTGGTCGCCGACGAACAGCACGGTGCCCTTGTTTGCGGCGAGTTGTCGCATGAAGCGCAGCGCTTCCTGATACAGCGCAAGCGTCTTCTCGAGATTGATGATGTGAATCTTGTTGCGATGGCCGAAGATGTATTGCGCCATCCGCGGGTTCCAGTATCGGGTCTGGTGCCCGAAATGAACGCCCGCCTCCAGCATTTCACGCATGGTGACCGACATGTAAACTCCTCGGATTGCGGTTATTGATCTCCGCCGCCCCGTTCAGGGTTATCGACTACCGCTCGATCGGATCGACGCCTCACGCAAACTGCGCACCCTGAACCGCCGAGCGGGAAATTTCGACGCGTACCGGCCAGTACTTGCTGGATCCAGAGACGAGTCAGCCGAAAATGTTAACATAATCAGTCACAAAGCGCCAAGGCCGACTTTGCGCTCGCCTGCGTGCGCAGTGGGCGGTTTGCGCGCCGATGGCCGCTTTCCTTATCCTGCGCCCTTTTCCCGAGCCATGGCCGTAGCCGTAAAGACGCCCGACGAAATCGAACGCATGCGCATCGCCGGCCGTCTCGCCGCCGAGGTGCTCGATTTCGTCGCGCCCTGGGTCGATTCCCGGGACGACGACCGAGGAGCTGGACGCGCGCTGTCATGACTACATGACCCGTATCCAGGGCACGATTCCCGCGCCGCTCAACTACGCGCCGCCGGGTTACAAGCCGTTCCCGAAATCGATCTGCACGTCGGTCAATCACGTTGTCTGCCACGGTATCCCGAGCCAGGATAAGCGTCTCAAGGCGGGCGACATCCTCAACATCGACGTCACCGTGATCAAGGATGGCTACCACGGCGATTCCAGTCGCATGTTCTACGTCGGCGAGCCGCGCATTCAGGCCCGGCGCCTTGTCGAGGTGACGTATGACTGCATGTGGCGCGGTATCCGCCAGGTACGTCCCGGCGGACGGCTTGGCGATGTCGGCGCCGCGATCCAGGCGCACGCGGAGGCGCACGGATTCAGCGTGGTGCGCGAGTTCTGCGGACATGGCATCGGCCGCAAGTTCCACGAAGAGCCGCAGGTCCTGCACTACGGCAAGGCCGGGCACCGGCCTGACTGCTCGAGCCGGGCATGACATTCACCGTCGAGCCCATGATCAACGCCGGCAAGGCGGCGATTCGCGAGCTCTCCGACGGCTGGACGATCGTGACCAAGGACCACAGCCTGTCGGCGCAGTGGGAACACACGGTGCTGGTGACCGCGCAAGGCTTCGAAGTCCTTACGCAGTCGGCGGGCACGCCCCCGCCGCCCGCCGCCGGAACCGCGCTAGCGGATGGCCGCCCGCGGCCGAAGTGCAGGCACCGCCGAGCATTGGCGGCTGCACCTTAGAGCCGGTCGGGAGCGGCTGCGGCGAGGCTATTTGCGGCAACCGTCGCCCCGCTCGCTGCTGCGCGGTCACGCGCGCCTCGTCGACGGGGTGCTGCGCGCGCTGTGGGCAGAGCTGCGTCCGGCGCGCGGCGCGGCGCTCGTGGCGACCGGCGGCTATGGCCGGGGCGAATTGTTCCCACTACTCGGACGTCGACGTGCTCGTGCTGCTCGCACGTGCCGCCGGACGCGAAGAGCGCGAGCGCCTCGAGCGCCTGGTAGGCCTGTTCTGGGACGTCGGCCTCGATGTCGGGCATGGCGTACGTACGGTCGAGGAGTGCGTGGACGCCGCGGCCGAACGACATCACGGTGCGAACGACCCTGCTCGAGGCGCGCCTGCTTGTGCGGCAGCCGCGCTCTATTCGAGCGGCTGTGTGCCCTGCTCGCGGACACGCTCGATCCAGAATCGTTTCTCGACGCCAAGCGGCTTGAACAGGAACAACGCCACGCGCGGCATCAAGACACGGCGTACGCGCTTGAACCGAACCTGAAGGAAGCCCCGGGCGGACTGCGCGACTTGCATGTCATTCAGTGGCTCGGACGCGCGAGTGGCGTTGGACCGCGCTGGTCCGATCTCGAACGCAGCGATTCTGGTCGATCACTCGGAAGCCATGCAGCTCGCGAGACTCGAACGGCATCTGCAGAATCTGCGCATTCGACTGCACTATCTCGCGCACGCCGCGAGGATCGGATCGTGTTCGACTACCAGACCGCGCTCGCCGCGCGCTCGGCCTGAAGGATTCAGCGCACCCGGCGGGCGAGCGAGCTCATGATGCAGGGGTACTACCGCACGGCAAAGGCCGTGACGCAGCTCAATACCCTGCTGCTGCAGAACTTCGAGGTTCGCCTAACGGAAACGCCGGACGTACATGCTCGCGGGCTCAATGAACGGTTCGCGGTGCGTGGCGAACTGCTCGAAGCAACGCACGAGAAACGTGTTCCAGCAAGACCCGTCACGCCATTCTCGAGGCATTTCTGTTGATGCAGCAACACCAGGAATTGCGCGGCATGACGGCCGTGACGCTGCGGCAGCTGTGGCGTGCCCGCCACCGCGTCGATGCACGGTTCCGGCGCGACGCGTTAGCCCGCCTGTTGTTTGTCATGCTCCTGCAGCAATCACGCGGGATCGTGCACGAGCTTCGGCGCATGAACCAGTACGGCGTGCTCGGTCGCTATCTACCGGAATTCGGCCGCATCGTCGGGCAGATGCAACACGATCTATTTCATGTCTACACCGTAGACCAGCACATCCTGATGGTGGTGCGAAATTTGCGCCGCTTCACGATGCCCGAACTGGCGCACGAATTCCCGCTATGTACGCGGCTGATGAACAACTTCAGCCGCCGTTGGCTGTTGTTCGTCGCGGCGCTGTACCATGACATTGCGAAAGGGCGCGGTGGCGATCACTCCGCGATGGGTGCACGCGACGCGGCACGATTCTGCCGGCGCCACGGATTGGCGGCCGACGACAGCGACACTTGTCACGTTCCTGGTCGAGCACCACCTCACGATGTCGACGGTCGCCCAGAAGCAGGACATCTACGACCCCGACGTCGTGCAGGCCTTCGCCACGCGCGTCGGATCCGAGCGCCGACTGATTGCACTCTATTTGCTGACGGTCGCCGACATCCGGGGCACCAGTCCCGAAGGTCTGGAATGCGTGGAAAGCGAAATTGCTCGAAGACCTTTTCCGCGCCGCGCGCCGCACGCTCACCGGCGATGCCATACCGCATCGACGCGGTGCTGTCGGAAAAGCAGGACGAGGCCCTGCGCCTGTTGCGCCTGTACGCACTGCCAGAGCACGCCAAAGACCGCCTCTGGGGGCAGCTCGACACGTCCTACTTTTTGCGCCATGACGCGCAGGAAATTGCCTGGCAAACACGTCAGCTGTACGCACGCGTCGACGCGCGGCGGCACCATCGTCAAGGCACGCCTCGCGCCGATCGGCGAAGGACTGCAGGTCATGGTCTACGCGCCTGACCGCGAGGCGCTGTTCGCCCACATCTGCGGGTACTTCGATCGCGCGGGATACAACATTGTCGAAGCCAAGGTACATACCACGGAGCACGGCTATGCGCTCGATACGTTTTTGGTGCTCGGACGTGGATCGGGGATCCATTACCGCGACATGATTCGCATCCTGGAAAAGGAACTGATGGACGAGCTTCAGCCGAACGCGCCGCTGCCATCCGCACACGGCGGACGGCTCGTCGCGCCGCGTGCGGCACTTCCCCGTATCGCCGGTCGTTGACATCCGTCCCGACGAGCGCGGCACCTATCAGGTCCTTTCGCTTATTGCGAGTGATCGCCCGGGATTGCTCTATGCCGTCGCGCGGCGTTCTGGCCGCGCATCGTGTCAGCCTGCACACGGCGAAGATCAACACGCTGGGGGATCGGGCAGAGGACGTTTTTCTTGTGTCCGGCGAGACGCTGACGCGCCCGAAGGCAGTTCTGCGCCTCGAGCAGGAGCTTTTGCAGACGCTGCAGGTTAACGAGCGCGGCGTGTGATTTCAGGTTTCCCGCGGCAGATCCGTGTCCGGGAACAGCGCTTCGGTAAATCCGAAGCGTGTGAAGTCGCGGATGCGCATCGGATACAGAATCCCGTCGAGATGGTCGCACTCGTGTTGCACGACGCGCGCGTGAAATCCCTCGACGTGCGTTCGATCGCCTGTCCGTGCTCGTCCACGCCACGATAGTGGATGCGGCAGTGGCGCGGAACCCAGCCCCGCAGGCCGGGGACGGATAGGCAGCCTTCCCAACCGTCTTCCATGGCGTCCGAAAGCGCGCTGAGCACTGGATTGATGAGCACCGTCTCGGGTACCGGCTCTACCTCCGGATAGCGTGGATTGTCCTCCACGCCAAAGATGACGACGCGCAGACCGACACCAATCTGTGGCGCAGCGAGGCCGGCACCATCGAGGCTTGCCATCGTATCGCGCATATCCTGAAGCAGCGCACGCAGCGACGGCGTATCGAACGCAGTGACAGGCAACGCAGGGGCATGGAGGCGTGCATCACCCATTTTCAGCACGTCGCGGATCATTGCAGGACGAGCGTTTCGATGATCCGGCGCACCCGCCCCATCGCCTGGTCCAGCACCAGGGGGATCTGGTCGAGCGCAATCCTGCGCGCGCTTTCTCCGCGACCCGCTGCGTAATTCGCGACGACCGCGATCGCTGCGTACGGCAGATCGATTTCCCGCGCGAGCGCGGCCTCGGGCATTGCCGGTCATGCCAACGACGTCGGCGCCGTCACGTTCCAGGCGGGTGATCTCGGCCGCCGTCTCGAGGCGGGGCCCTTGCGTCGTGGCATAGACACCACCGCCAACGACCGGCTCGTTACAGGTGAGCGCCGCGTCCAGAATTCGTTGGCGCTCGGTGCGCGAGTACGGTTCGGTAAAATCCATGTGCGTCACCTGCGCCTCCATGCCTTCTCGAAACGTTCCCACGCGCCCCCAGGTGTAGTCGAGAATCTGATCGGGTACGAGCAATGACCCGGGGACCAAATCGGCGCGGATACCCCCGACCGTGGCGATCGCGACGATCCGCTCGACGCCCAACGTCTTTCAGCGCCCAGAGATTCGCGCGGTAATTGACCTGGTGCGGCGCGATGGTGTGCCCATCGCCATGGCGTGCGAGAAAAACCGTCGGCTGCCCCTGGAGGTGACCCAGAATCAACGGTCCGGAGGGCTCGCCATAGGGCGTTTGCGCCACCTTGCGCTGTACCACTTCAAGGTTCGCCAGCTGCGAGAGCCCGCTACCGCCGATGACGGCCAGCATCAGCTTTCCCTCAACGCCCGGATCTCGGGCAGATTGCGCCAGTAGCCCTTGGCATCCATGCCGCAGCCGAATACGAAACGATCGGGAATGGTCAGTCCGACGAAATCTGGTCGTAACGGCTTCGCGTGTTGCAGCTGCTTCTCGACCAGAACCGCACAGGCAAAGCTTGTCGCACCCTGCGCCAGAACCTGATCGCGAATCACGGCCATGGTCTCGCCGGCGTCCAAAATGTCGTCGATTACGAGCACATGCCGGCCACGCACCTGCTCGTCCGGTGCGACGCGCCAGCTAACCCCGCCGCCCTGCGTCGCATCGCCATAGCGCGTCGCATGAATGTAGTCGACGTCGAGCGGAAAACCGAGTCGCGGCAGCAATTGCCCCGCGAAAACGATCGCCCCCCCCATGACCACGAGGAGCAAGGGATACGTCTTGGCGAATCGAGATTCGATGTCCGTCGCGAGGCGCTCGAATTGCCGCCTGTACCTCGGCAGCGCTGGCGATCGGGTCGGAGCGTTCGAGAAATGTCCAGGCCCGATCGAGGTCAGGCATCGTTGCCCTTAATACGTGAACGTGACCACGTCATCGTCCATCGCCTGGGAGATCACGTATGCCCCGCCAACGGTTTCACTGATCTCGGGAATCAAATCATCACCCCAAAGTTCGAGTGTCGGCGTACAGACTTTGAACTTGACGCCCGCTTCATGTGCGTCCTTCATGATGTCGTACACCGTTTTCGGTGAACCTTCCTTGACATGAAGATTCTCGGCGATGCCCTTCACCGCAAGCTGGCCTGCCCGACCGGTGAGTACGACCTCCACGTCGTGCTCCATCGCGGCCGCGACGGTGGCTTGAAAAAAAGGTGCGCCGAGTTCCTCCGGGTTCTTGGGGTCGGTGTTGACCATCACGATCAGTAGCTTATTGGCCATGCGCGCCTTTGGCAAAACGTCGAGGAACGTCTAGAAACTCCCATTTCCAGTATAGACGACTGGATGAGATTTCATTCGTGGCGGGCGCGCAGAAAGGCGGCAAAATCGTCGCCTATGTCAGGGTGACGCACGCCGAGTTCAACCGTAGCCTGCAGGTAGCCGAGCTTGGACCCGCAGTCGTATCGCTTTCCCGGCAGCCGGGTCGCCAACACGCGCTCGTACGCCAGGAGCCCGGATATCGCATCGGTCAGCTGAATCTCGCCGCCGCGACCGGGCTGCGCATGCGCCAGCAATTCAAAAATGCCCGCGGTCAGGACATAACGTCCCACGACGGCCAGCGTCGATGGGGCTTCGCTCGGCGACGGCTTTTCGATAATGGCCTCCACGTCGAGCAGCGAAGCCGATGCATCGCGTACGCTGACGATGCCATAGCTTTCGGTTCGCGCCCTGGGTACGTCCTCGACGCCCAGAACGCTGCACTGGGCGGAGGCATAAGCGTCCGCGAGATGCGCGGTCGCCGATGGCGTCCCGTCCACCAGATCGTCTGCCAGCAATACGGCGAATGGCTCGTCGCCGACGACGGATCGTGCGCACAACACGGCATGACCGAGTCCGAGCGGTTCGGCTTGGCGGATGTAGATGCACCGCACCCCGCGCGGCAAGACGCTGCGCACGACGTCGAGCAGCGCGTGCTTGCCCTGCTGCTCAAGCTCAGTCTCGAGTTCATAGGCTTTGTCGAAATGGTCTTCGATCGCACGCTTGTTGCGCCCGGTGATGAAAATCATGTCGGTGATCCCGGCGTCCGCCGCTTCTTCGACTGCGTATTGGATCAACGGCTTGTCGACCACCGGCAGCATCTCCTTCGGGCTGGCCTTCGTCGCGGGCAAAAACCGGCTGCCAAGTCCGGCGACTGGAAATACAGCTTTTCGCAGCTTGATCGTCATGGTTCAAAGTGTCTCAAGTAGGTCCGTGAATTCGCGCTCCCCGAGTACCGCCACGCCGAGCGCCTGCGCCCGCTCGAGCTTGGCGCCCGGGTCAGCGCCCGCGACAACGTAGTGCGTCTTCTTCGAAACCGTGCTGACGACCTTATGACCCTTTGCTTCGATTCGCTCGCGTGCCTGGTCCCGCGTCATGCCTTTCAGTGTGCCGGTCAAGACAAACGATTGCACGTCCTTGGGTAACCGTGCAGGCGTTCCCTCGCTCTCGGGCCAACGCACCCCGGCCTTGCGCAGCCGCTCGATCACGGCCCGATTGTGCGGTTCGGCAAAGAACTGACAAATGCATTTGGCAACAATCGGCCCGACGTCCGGAACCTGGGAAAGCGCGTCCTCGTCGGCCTGCATCAGGCGCTCCAGATTGCCGAAATACCGGGCGAGGTCGCGCGCCGTACGCTCGCCCACGTTGCGGATGCCAAGCGCAAACACGAAGCGCTCGAGGGTCGTTCGCTTAGACGCCTCGATCGCCGCCAGCAGCTTTGCCGCGGATTTCTCGGCCATCCGCTCGAGGTCGGCCAGCCGTGCGGCGTCGAGTGTGTAGAGATCAGCGGGCGTCCGCACCTGCTCGCGCTCGACGAGCTGGTCGACGATTCGCTCGCCCAGGCCATCGATGTTCATCGCTCGTCGACTGGCAAAGTGAAGCAAAGCCTGCGTGCGCTGCGCCGCGCAAACAAGGTCGCCGCTGCATCGCGCGATCGCTTCGTCCTCAGCACGCACGACTGCTGAACCACAGATCGGGCAGCGGGTTGGCATCTTGAAAGGCTGGGCGTCCGCAGGACGCCTGTCCTGCCGAACGGACACCACCTCTGGAATGACATCGCCTGCGCGCCGTACGACGACCGTATCGCCAACCCGTACGTCCTTGCGCTGCAATTCGTCCTCGTTATGCAGCGTAGCGTTCGTCAGCGTCACACCGCCTACGAACACCGGCTTTAACCGTGCCACTGGGGTCAATGCGCCGGTTCGCCCGACTTGGACTTCGATGGCGAGCACCTCGGTCACCCGCTCCTCCGCCGGATACTTGTGCGCAATCGCGAAGCGAGGTGCACGCGAAACGAAACCCAGGCGTCTCTGCCAGTCGAGCCGATTGACCTTGTAAACGACGCCATCAATCGCATAAGGCAATGTGTCTCGACGTGCGCCGATCTGCTCGTAATACTGCAGTACGCCGTCGACACCTTGCACCACCTGACGCTCCGCGCAGACTGGAAAACCCAGCCCCGCGAGGCATTCGAGCGCTTCGGCATGCGTCTGCCAGGGCGCTTGGCCAGCAGGTTCTGCGGCGTATGCAAAGAAGCGCAGAGGGCGTCGTGCGGTCACACGCGAGTCGAGTTGGCGAAGACTTCCTGCCGCCGCATTGCGCGCATTCGCAAATTCCTTTTCTTCCGACTCGCGCTGACGCGCGTTCAACGCCTCGAATTCGTGCTTGAACATCAGCACCTCTCCACGCACCTGCAGCTCGCCCGCCTCCCCGGCGCGTACGAGGCGCAGCGGAATCGAACGCACGGTACGCAAATTCTGCGTGACATCCTCCCCAATCGTTCCATCGCCGCGTGTTGCACCTTGAACAAACCGTCCATCCCGATAGACGAGACTGATCGCCAAACCGTCGAATTTCGGCTCCACGGCGTATTCGATCTCGTCGGTCTCGAGCGCCGCACGGACTCTGCGGTCGAACGCCCTCACCGCCTCTTCGTCGAACGCGTTGCTAAGCGACAGCATCGGTGTTCGATGCGTGATTTGCGCGAAGGCGGGCAGCGGAGGTGCGCCCACCCGCTGCGTCGGTGAATCTGGCGTGACGAGTTCCGGGTGACTACGCTCGAGCGCTACGAGCTCGCTGAATAACGCGTCATACTCCGCGTCCGTAATCTCCGGATGATCGAGCGCGTAGTACTGGCGGTTGTGGTGCTCGATCGCAGTACGCAATTCATCGGCGCGCCGCGCGGCGCTGCGGGAACGATGCGTCGGCGCTACGGTCATGAGAACAAGCGCAGGGTCTGCACGTCCCCCGGGGAGAAGCCGTGGCGTTCGAGGCGCTCTCGTACAACCTCAAGTTGGGCAGCAATCGCACTCAATGCGCGCTCGTCGAGGACTCTGCCATTGTCATCCTCCAATGTCCCGCCGAGCGCGTTCGCCAGGCCACGCACGAGGAGCACCATCGATTCGTAGCTGCGCTTGATCTGGGGCGTGCGCGGAACGTCCATCGTGATCGTCAGACGCAAGACCGAGTCCGCGTCCGCACTATGTTCTGTCGTGACGTGATACAGCACGTTGCCCGCCGCATCGAGCCCAGTCCAGCGATCATCGTCTTGAATCGATAGCCCCTCCGCGCCTAACGCGCTCCGGACCTTGTCCGCGTCGAGGCCTTCGGATCGTGGCGCAACAACGTGGAACGCAACCTGGATGTCCGCCTCCGCGCACTCACGGTCGAGCGCGCGCGCCGCGTCCAACGCCTGACGCATCTCCAAGGCAGAGACCGTTGCCCCGTTACCAGCGGCGAGTGTCTCGATCTCGGAGCGGAACTCGACCAACTCACCCTCACGGGTCACACCGCTGCGGGAGACCAACTGCAGCGCCGCGCGCCAGCGCATATAGGCCCCGGACGTGTCCGCGCCGACTCGCCGCCAGCGACTGTCGCTGTCCAACGCGGCCAGCAGCACGCGTCGCGCAAACCGTCGCTCGAGTGTTTGCCATCCCTCCAGAACCCGGGCGGCGGCGATCGGCGTCTGCGCGCTGAGTTCAATGACATAGTCGAGCCGGCTGTCCGGCAGAGCCTCTTCCGGCGACACGGTCACGTCATCGTCAAGACGCGCCACAGCCGGTGCGACCATCGGCTCACGCCGACCGGAATTCTGCGCAAGGAGCACGTCCGAGTGACGTGGCGGGAATGCCTGCTCGGCTTCCCGCCGTGCGCTGCGTTCCTGGAATCGGTTATAGACAAGGACAGCAACGACCGCCAGCGCGCCAGCGATCAGGAGACCGAGCTGTAGCTCGCTCATGTCTGAACCGGCATGGGTCGACGCAGCACCTGCGCCCTCAGGCGGCCAGTTCCTCGCGCATGCGAATCGCCTGGTCTATGTCGACTGCCACGACGCGCGAGACACCGGATTCCGGCATCGTCACACCGATCAGTTGCTCGGCAAGCTCCATGGTGATCTTATTGTGGCTGATGAATAGGAATTGCGTCTGCTCGGACATGCGCTTCACCAAATCTCCAAAACGCAAGGTGTTGCTGTCATCGAGCGGAGCGTCAACCTCATCCAACAGGCAGAACGGAGCCGGGTTCAACTGAAACAAGGAGAATACCAGCGCGATCGCCGTTAACGCCTTTTCGCCACCCGACAGCAGCTGAATCGTGGTGTTGCGCTTGCCGGGCGGCTGCGCCATCACCTGTACACCCGCGTCAAGGATCTCTTCGCCCGTCATAATCAATTTTGCCTCGCCGCCCGCGAACAGCATGGGGAACAGCGACCCAAAGTGCCGATTCACACTGTCGAAGGTTTCGCGCAGCAATTCGCGCGTTTCGCGATCGATCCGGCGAATTGCATCGTCTAGAGTCTGCACGGCTTCCTCGAGATCTGCACATTGCGCATCGAGGTATTCCTTGCGCTCTTTTCCAGTGGCCAGTTCCTCCAACGCCGCGAGATTCACCGCCCCCAGTTCCGCGATGGCCTGCGTCAGACGGCCAATTTCACCTTGCAATGTCGACGGGCGCGGTGCGCCCTCGGATTCTCGTGACAGCAGCGCTTCGTCCGCATTCGCCTCGCTCAGCTGCTGGCCGAATTGCTCGGCATTCAAGCGCGCCGCTTGCTCCTTCAGCCGTAGCTCCGCGGCGCGGTCGCGCAGTGGCGCAAGCCGGCTCTCGATTTCGAGCCGCTCTTCTTCGAGCGTGCGCAGCACGCCGGCCGCCTGTTCAACGGCATCACGGGTTTCGCCAAGTGTCTTTTCGCAGGCGATACGCACCTCCACCGCCGCGTCCAGGGCTTCGCGTACCGGCGGTATGGGGTCATCCGCAAGCTCACGCGTCAGCTCGTCGAGCTCCGCAACTGCACGGTCGATCTGCTGGTCAATCACTTTGACCGCGCCATCGGTCTCGGTGATCTTGGACGCGCACTCACGGGCGCCGAACATCGCGTCTTGTACTGCGCGCTCGGCCTCCTGGAGCGCACGCCGTTGCGCCACGAGCGCCTCTTCGGCACCGATATGCGCCTGGGTTACCTGTTCCAAGGACAGGCGCGCTTCCTGGATCGCGTTTTCCACCGCCGTCAATGCAGATTGCAGCTCAGTACTCCGCGCATGCTCTGACGCCGCTTCATTCTCGATTTCCTGGATCTCGCCGCCGATTTGAGCGCTCCGCTCCAGGTAGCGCTGGCGCGCCTGCACGAGCTTGAGTAATTCGATCTCCGCGTCGTGTCGCGCCCCCTGTGCTGCCGAGCGCGCCGCACGCGCACGCTCTAAGCCCGCCTGGCGCTCTCCGAGAACGGCGTCGGTACGAGCGACCGCGTCGCGCGCTCGGACGGCCAGTTCCGAGAGCGATGCGCACCTTGGCTCCAGCGCCTCGATTTCCGCCTTGCGCGCCAGTAAACCGGCATCCACCGGGTCGGGGGCGTGAAAACTCACCGTCTGGCGGGTGAACTGATGTCCGTCGCGATTCACGAGGACTGCGCCGCGTGGCAACGTGGCGCATTGGTCAGCCGATGGCACGCCATCGAAGATGCAGACGCCGGCGAACCAATCGGCAACCGCACCTGCCAGACCCGCCTCGGTCGGGTGCACCTTGGCCGCGAGCGCCTCGAACGCCCCCAGCGGGGTCGATTCATCGGTGGTCCCGCCTTGAACGAACACGCTCGCCTTCGACGGCGGCTGGTCGCTCGCCAGCGCGTCCACATTCGAGAGCGATCCAACCTCCAATGCATGCAGCCGCTCGCGGAGAACGCCCTCGACGGCCGTTTCCCAGCCGGCGTCGATTCGCAGCTTTTGCCACAACCGAGGAAGCGACGCCAACGCGTGTCGATCGAGCCACTCGCGCAGGGGCGCGTTGTCTTCGGTTGCGGCTTGGATATGACGCAAGGTCGCGAGTTGCGCGTCGGCACCCGCGGATTCGCGCAATGCGATCTCCAGTTGGTCTTGCGCCTGCGCCGCCTGCCGCTCCTGATCCGCACACGCTGCCTGGGCATTCTCTTCCGCACTCCGCGCCGCCGCAATCTCCTCATCGAGTCGACTGCATGCAGCCTCGAGCGAATCGATTGCCTCCTGCCCGGGCTGCTCGAGCCCCTGCATCTCCGCATCGAGTCGCTCGCGGCGCTGCACGAGCGCGTTGCCGCTGCGCGCCAAGTGCGCCAGATCCGCCTGCGCCAGCGCCCGCGCACTTTCATCTTGCATGAGCTTGCCGCGCGCCTCGTGCTGACGCTCCTGCGTCTGCCGGAACGCCTGCTCGGATCCGGGCAGTTTCTCCGCCTCCGAGCGCTGCGTCGCCTGGCTGCTCGCCAGTTTTTCTTTGGCGTCCACCGCACGGGCCGCCCACATGTGCAGTGCCTGCGTCAACTGCGAACGCTGGTCGCGCCAGCCGGCAAGTTGGACATTGCGCTCGGTATGCTGTCGCTCAAGCCGCTGACGCGTCTCTTCGACATGCCGAAGTTCCGACTCATGCCGAGCGACTTCGGCATTGCCGGCGTAGAGCGCTGCCTGCGCAACATTAAGCGCATCGCCTGCCGCATAGTGCGTCGTCCGACTGGTTTCAACGCGCGACTCCACGGCACGCAGCGCAGCGGTCTCCTGGTCGAGATCGCGTACCGCGCGCTCAATCTCCTGCGCATGGCGCGCCTGTTCAGCGGCTGCGTCACGTCGCCGGAGAAACCAGAGCAGATGCTGCTTGAGCTGAAGCTCTGCCTGATTCGCCTTGTAGCGGCTCGCAACCTGCGCCTGCCCTTCGAGCTTCTCAATCTGCGCACTCAGTTCATGCCGGATATCGTTTACTCGTGCAAGGTTGTCGCGCGTATCGGAGAGACGATGCTCGGTCTCGCGGCGCCGTTCTTTGTATTTGGAGATGCCTGCCGCCTCCTCGAGAAACACGCGCAACTCCTCGGGTCGTGCGTCAATCACCCGCGATATCATGCCCTGCTCGATGATCGCGTAGGCTCGAGGCCCCAGGCCGGTGCCGAGGAACATGTCAGTGATATCGCGTCGCCGTACATGCTGACCGTTGATGAAATAGCTCGATTCACCATCACGCTGCAAAACTCGCCGGACCGAAATTTCGGCGTACTGGGACCATTGCCCGGCGATACGCCCCAGCGCATTGTCGAAAATGAGCTCGACACTTGCGCGCGCGTGCGCCTGGCGGTTGCTTGATCCATTGAAGATGACGTCCTGCATCGAATCGCCGCGCAGGGCAGATGCGCGTGACTCACCGAGAACCCAGCGTACGGCGTCGATTACGTTCGATTTACCGCAGCCGTTCGGGCCAACGATGCCGACGAGTTGGCCGGGCAGATAAATGGACGTCGGATCGACGAAGGACTTGAAGCCAGCGAGCTTGATTTGCGTAAGGCGCATGGCGCGGCGTCGGGTTCCAGGATTGACCGCGCGGCACGAGGGAAAACGCCGCGGGAAAAATGGGCGCTATGATACCATCCTCAGGTTGTTTTTCCGCGCTCTGCGCGCCTGCGGCGATGGCTCTGCGCCCGAGCAAGAAGCTGAAGGACTTTCCGAATCCCGCGCCTGGGCGCGACTACCGGATTCACATACGGATTCCCGAGTTCACCTGTCTTTGCCCATTGACGGGGCAGCCCGATTTCGCGACGCTCGAACTCGACTACGTTCCGGATCGCAGCTGTGTGGAGCTTAAATCGCTCAAACAGTACATTTGGACTTACCGCAACGAGGGGGCGTTCCACGAAGCGGTGGTGCACCGGATTCTGGACGACGTGGTGGGGGTGCTGCGTCCCCGTTACGCTCGACTGGTCGCACGCTTCAATGTACGCGGCGGTATCTTTACGACGATCGTTGCCGAGCATCGCAAGCGCGGCTGGCGGCCACCGCAGACGGTCTCGCTCGACAGTCTGCCGGCGGGCGCACCGCACTTGGCTCTCTGAGTCGTCCGGCACGCGTCTGACGCGATTCGGCGCCCTGGTCGTCCTGTGAATCCCCGCCTTGCACGGCTGCAACCCTACCCGTTCGAGCGCCTGCGCGCGCTGCTCGAAGCGGTGGATCCGAACCCGGAGCTTCGCCCGATCAATCTCTCGATCGGTGAGCCGAAGCATCCTACGCCGGCACTGGTTCGCGACGCCCTCGTGCAGGCTCTGGACGGACTCGCCGCCTATCCCCCGACCGCCGGCATGTCCGAACTACGCGAGACCATCGCGCAGTGGATCATGATGCGCTACGGGGTGCGGCTCGATCCGCATACCCAGGTGCTTCCCGTCAACGGGTCGCGCGAGGCGCTGTTCGCGTTTGCACAAACGATCATCGACGATTCGCGACCCGGCGCAAAGGTCGTGGTCCCGAATCCGTTTTACCAAATTTACGAGGGTGCGGCGTTGCTCGCCGGTGCGCAGCCCGTGTTCCTGAACACCACCGCCGCAAACGCATTCCGTTTGCCGCTCGAGACACTTAGCGCAGCGTCATGGCGGGACGTCCAGCTGCTCTACGTCTGCTCACCCGCGAACCCGAGCGGAACCCTATTGCGCCTGGAGGATTGGGCACGTTTATTCGAGTTGGCCGATCTTCACGATTTCGTGATTGCGTCGGACGAATGCTACTCAGAGCTTTACTACGACGAGTCGGAACCGCCAATCGGCGGCGCGCAAGCCGCACAGCAGCTGGGACGATCGAATCTGGAACGCCTCGTCGTGTTCTCGAGCCTTTCGAAGCGCTCGAACGTTCCCGGCATGCGTTCCGGTTTTGTTGCGGGCGATGCGGCACTTCTGCGTAAATTCCTGCTGTACCGGACGTATCACGGATCGGCCATGAGTCCGCCGGTGCAGCAGGCATCGATCGCGGCGTGGCGCGACGAAACGCACGTCCGGGAAAACCGCCGCCTGTACGCAGAAAAGTACCGTGCCGTGCTTCCCATCCTCGAGCCGCCGTTGCAGGCCCGGATGCCCGAGGGCGGATTCTATCTTTGGATTCCGACGCCTATTGACGACATGCGATTCGCGCGCGCGCTCTACCATGAATATAATGTCCTCGTTCTGCCCGGAAGCGTACTGGCGCGCGAGGCCCAGGGCGAAAATCCGGGCAAAAATCATATTCGCCTCGCGCTGGTCGCCCCGCTCGCGGAGTGCGTCGAAGCCGTAGATCGACTCAATCGCTTCACCAGGCGTCTGTAAGGTAGCCATGCAAGCTGCGCAGCAAATCATCGACGGTGCCTGGGACGACCGAGCCAGCCTCAGGCCCGACACGGCAAGCCCTGAACTCAAGCGTGCGGTCGAACACGTCATCGACGGACTGGATACCGGGCGACTGCGTGTCGCGGAAAAGCGCGACGGCGCCTGGGTCACGCACCAGTGGCTCAAGAAAGCGGTGCTCCTGTCGTTTCGCCTCGAAGACAACCGCGTGATCGAAGGCGGGGAAACCCGCTACTTCGACAAGGTTCCCGCGAAATACGGGTCGTATGATGCCGCAACCTTTGCGGCATCCGGCACACGCGTTGTACCGCCGGCGATGGCCCGGCGCGGGGCCTTCGTGGCGCGCAACGTGGTTTTGATGCCGTCCTACGTAAATATCGGCGCCTACGTCGACGAGGGTACGATGGTGGATACTTGGGTTACGGTGGGGTCGTGCGCGCAAATCGGCAAGAATGTCCACCTGTCCGGCGGTGTCGGTATCGGTGGCGTTCTCGAGCCGGTGCAGGCAAACCCGGTGATTATCGAGGACAACTGCTTCATCGGTGCACGTTCCGAGGTCGTCGAAGGCGTCATTGTCGAAGAAAACAGCGTGCTCTCGATGGGCGTGTTCCTTACGCAGAGCACGCGGATCTTCGACCGCGCATCCGGCGAGGTGCTGTTCGGACGCGTTCCGGCGGGGTCGGTTGTGGTACCGGGAACGCTGCCCTCGCCCGACGGACGCTATGCGTTGTATTGTGCCGTAATCGTAAAGCGCGTCGATGCCAGAACGCGGGCAAAGACCAGCCTAAACGATTTGCTGCGAAGTGACTAAAACCGACCGCCTGCCTTTGAGAATCGGGAGAAACCGACATGTCAGCGATGAAACGCCTGTTCCAGCTGATGGCCGACAAGAACGCCTCGGACATTTTTCTATCGGTCGGTGCACCGATCAATATCAAGATCAATGGCATCGCGATGCCGGTCAATCAGACCGTGCTCAATACCGATGCGATTCGGCAGTTGCTCAATGAAGTCCTTACCGAGCGTCAGACTCGGGAGTACGAGGACGAAATGGAACTGAATACGGCCTTCACCCTGGAGGGTGTGGGCACCTTCCGTATTAGTGCGTTCCGGCAAAAAGGAACCCCTGCAGTCGTCGTGCGCTATATCCCGGGGACCGTTCCGCCAATTGACTCGCTCGGCCTACCCGACGCGCTGAAGGACATCATCATGCAAAAGCGCGGACTGGTTCTGATGGTGGGCGCGACCGGTTCAGGCAAGACGACATCGCTTGCCGCGATGCTGGATTATCGCAACGGCGAAAAGTCGGGCCACATCCTGACGCTGGAAGACCCTGTGGAGTTCGTGTTCCAGAGCCGGAAATCCGTCGTCAATCAGCGCGAAGTGGGGACCGACACTAAGGCGTTTCCGACCGCGCTGAAAAATGCCCTGCGCCAGGCACCGGATTGCATTCTGATCGGCGAGATCCGAGACAAGGACACGATGTCCATGGCGCTGCAATACGCCCAGTCGGGGCATTTGTGTCTTGCGACGCTGCATGCCAACAATAGTTACCACGCGCTTAACCGCATTATCACGTTCTATCCGCTGGAGAATCGTCCGACGTTGCTGCTCGACCTGTCTGCGAGCTTGCACGCCATCATTTCGCAACGCCTCGTGCGGACCAAGACCGGGGCGCGCAAGGCCGCGGTCGAAGTCATGCTCAATACCCGCCATGTTTCCGAGTTGGTGGAAAAAGGCGAGATCAACGAAATCAAGGAAGCGATGGAAAAGAGCATGGCGCCAGGTTCGCAGACGTTTGAACAGGCTCTGTTCAAGCTGTTCATGGACGGCGATATCTCACAGGACGAGGCGATGGCCAATGCGGACTCGGCAACCAATATGCTCTGGCTCGTCAACCAAGCGACGGCCGGGGAGATGACGCAGCCCGGAAGTGGCGTGCAAGTCACCAAGGCGGACATAACGAGCACGCAAAACATTTTTTCCAGCACGACACCGGGTTCGGACTTCACCGAAATCAAGATCGACATGACGGCTTGAGTCGCCCCGCCGCGACGTCCCACGCCACGCCAGTTGCGGGGCCAGGCGCCCGGCGCCTGACGTCCAATCCGGCGCGCCGTCTTCGTCTTCGCACAATGCAAAGCGCGCTTGACCTCGTAACGAAACTCATTGCTCGGCGCTCCGTGACGCCGGATGACGCTGGCTGCCAACCCATCTTGGCGCAGCGGCTCTCGGCGGCTGGATTCGCGTGCGAGACAATTTCCTATGGCACCGTGACGAACCTCTGGGCACGCCGCGGGACGGGCGTGCCGCTGCTGTGCTTCGCCGGACATACGGACGTCGTCCCGCCGGGTCCGCTCGAGCAGTGGCGTAGCGATCCGTTCGTGCCGACCATACGGGGCGGGAAGTTGTATGGACGGGGCGCGGCCGACATGAAATCTTCCATCGCCTCGTTCGTGGTCGCGGCAGAGGCATTCGTCCTTGCCTGCCCGACGCATGGCGGCTCGATCGCGTTGCTCATTACATCCGACGAGGAAGGACCTGCTGTCGACGGCACTGCGCGCGTGGTGGAGCAACTCCGGGCGCGTGGCGAGGCGATCGATTATTGTCTCGTCGGGGAACCGACGTCGGTCAGTACGCTGGGCGACACGATCAAGAACGGGCGCCGCGGGTCTCTGTCGGGGCACCTGACCGTGCGCGGCCTACAGGGTCACATCGCCTATCCGCAGTTGGCACGAAATCCGATCCATCAGCTGGCGCCAGCGCTCGCGGAACTCACCACGATCGAGTGGGATCGCGGGACCGAGCATTTCCCGCCGACCACCTGGCAAGTATCCAACATGCATGCCGGTACGGGTGCGACCAACATTATTCCCGGATTCGTCGAACTCGATTTCAATTTCCGTTTTTCCACCGCGAACACCGATCAGACGCTACGTACGCGCTTCGAATCGATACTCCGAAACCACGGATTGGATCATGAGATCGTTTGGGCCGCGGCGAGTCCGCCGTATATTACGGAACGTGCAGAACTGGTCTCGGCAGTCGAATCTGCCATTCAACACTGTACGCAGCGCGCCCCCGCACTGTCGACGGACGGCGGGACGTCTGACGGCCGCTTCATCGCCACGATCTGCCCGCAGGTCGTTGAGTTTGGCCCAATCAATGCCAGTATTCACAAAATCGACGAACACATCGATCTCAACGCGCTTGAACAGTTGCCCGTGATCTACCTCGAGATCCTGCGCCGCCTGGTCGCGTGACCGAATGGCGCGCCAATCAGGACGCAGCGTCGCAGAGGTCTTTCGAAACACCGTGGCGCGCCTCGGGCGAGCGCGCCTGCATTACGGGCATGGCACCCACAATGCGCGTGACGAGGCCGCCTTACTCATCCTGCATGTGCTGAGGCTTGCGCCACAGCCGCTTGCGCAGCAGGCTGATCGGCAGTTCACTTCGGCTCAGACGCGTCGACTCGAAGCCCTGGTCGCGCGCCGGATTCGGGAGCATCTCGCCCGCGGCCTACCTCACCCGCGAGGCCTGGCTCGGCGAGCATCGCTTCTATATCGATCGTCGCGTTATCGTGCCACGCTCTTTCATCGCGGAGTTGTTGCGGGAGCGGCTCGCACCCTGGGTTCATCGGCCGGTTCGACATGCGCTTGACCTGTGCACCGGTTCGGGCTGTCTCGCGATCTTGCTAGCGCATGCCTACGCTCGGGCAAGCGTTGATGCGAGCGATCTCTCACTTGGCGCGCTCGCCGTCGCGCGCCGCAATATTGCGCAGTACGCTCTGCCGCATCGCATTCAATTGATCCGGTCAGACCTGTTCGACGCACTTGGTGAGCACCGCTACGATCTGATCGTATGCAACCCGCCCTACGTCACGGACGCACGCATGGCTCGGCTCCCGGCCGAGTACCGCTACGAACCGCGCCGCGCACTCGCCGGGGGTGGAGATGGATTGGCCTTGGTACACCGCATCCTGCAGGCGGCGCCGCAGGTCCTGACGCGACACGGAATGTTGGTATGCGAAATCGGTCATAATCGGCGCACGCTGGAAAACGCCTATCCGCGCGTTCCGTTTGTCTGGCTCGAAACGTCGGCCGGACCCGATCACGTGTTTCTGCTCGAGCGCGCGGACTTTCCGCTCAGGCGGGACGCTTCTGTTCGCGGAATGCATGCCAGGCAGCGTCTAGCGCGAGAATCAGGGCGTCCTCGCGAGCGCGGAACCAACCGAGAATAAATGCAAGCTGAATACGCCGATCCGATTCGCCCAAGGTCTGAAGCAGGCGCCGGCCGGTCGTGATGTCGTTCAATTCGCCCAGAATGTCTTGCAGCGCTTCCAGGCGCTCCAGATAACGGCGCACACGTTTGCGCTTGAAGCAGTCGGCGAAGAACTCGCACACGTATCGCAGCCGCTTGAGGCATATGCGGACGCCGTGTCGCGCTGTTACGTCCGACCATTCGCACCGTTCGCCGAGCTGTTCGGTCTTGCGGGCGAGCTTCGCAATTTTTCCCAGAGCGAACTCGCCGATGCGCTGCGGGCCCTCGGGCTCGACGTCCAGAAGCAGGGATTGTGCGCGGGCGCGTTCGGCCCAGATGAGGGCGTCAAGCAGCATTTGCTGAAATTCGCTCGACCGCGTAATGACGCGCGCCATGCGCCGTGCCCTCGCGCGCCGGCGGCGTGCCCAGCGCAGGATCGGTGGCACGTCGATGCCCTCAACTGTGACGCCTGCAACGCAGCGCTCGAGCAATTCGGTAACGACGTCCCAGTCCCGTGCATCGCCAAGTGCCGGCAATTGCACCTGCAGGCCGTCCACCAGGATCTGCGTGCTCTCCACAGAGGACAGACTGCTAAACACGCGAATGCCGGATCGTAGACGACGCAATCCAACACGAAGTTGATGCAGATACTCGGGGTCGCGTGAAATCGCAACGCCGTGAACATTCGCCGCCACCTGTGACACGCAGCCACCAATAACCGACGATATCGCCACACCGATCTCGGCCTTTGCGTCTAGCCGCGGATGGCGTGCCTTGATCGGTCCGGCCCGCAGGCCGTCGGGCGAGCCGGTAGCCGCGCTCGGCCTTGCTGTCGACGTCGAGCGCGAGGCGCAGCGCCGGAATCAGCTCACGGACGCGGTCCAGCAGCGGCAGGAAGTCGCCTTCCAGCAGCTCGAACTCGATCTCGCGCAGCGGTTGGCTGCGTTCGGCCGGCGGCGATCGTTCCTCGATCGAACGCGATCTCGAAACGCGCGCGCCTGGCAACGCGCGCACGGCCGTGGCGCGATCGAATTGCGTCGTGAAGACTGGCGCAGGCGGTCTGGATCGAAGCGCCCAGGTCGACACCGGTGCTGGCGCGAATTTCGTCCAGCGGGAAATGCCGCCGATCCGCAGCCTGCCGCCGCGTGCCGCGAGCTCCCATTCGAAGCGCCCCAGAACCGCCACGCCAGTCCGACGGCTCGACGTTGAAGCACTGAAACCAGCGGCGCCCAACCGCTGCGACGCGAAGCGCCGCTCGTGCGCGCTCGCAGCGTTGCGTTTTCGCTGTCGAGGTAGGTGGCGACCAGTACGCTCGCCGTTGCGGCTTGACATCGAGCAGCCGCCACAACGACGTGGCCGATCGCTCGCCGGAATCCGAAGTTAAGTTCGCGCTCGATCGGCATGGGCGGAGGCGAGATCAATTGGGGTGGCGGACGGGACTCGAACCCGCAACAACCGGAATCACAATCCGGGACTCTACCTTTGAGCTACCGCCACCACCGAGAAATCAATGCAGTCTCGCGCCGCGCCGCTGCCATCCCGTGCCGGGCGCAACCAGGCTTGGCCTGCCCGGCGGGACTCGAACCCACAACCCCCAGCTTAGAAGGCTGGTGCTCTATCCGGTTGAGCTACGGGCAGTCCGGACGCGCGCACGATCCAATCCTGGTCGGGGTGGAGAGATTCGAACTCCCGACATCTTGCTCCCAAAGCAAGCGCGCTACCAGGCTGCGCTACACCCCGAGAAAGGGCGACAATGATACCGCCGCGTGCTGCCGAGGGCAACGCAAGTCCGTGAAAAATAGGGTTTTCGTAGCATCCCCGCGTTGCTTGCCGTGCAGAGGGGATTTCTGCTACAAAGCGCCTTTTCCTAATCGAGGCTCGCGACTCGCATGGCAGTACAAGCTCGCACGGAAGAGCGGTGCTCTTACCTACGTTGCGAAGAAGGGCGAGGAGTACATGAACGCCAAGCAACGCGCGCACTTTCGCAAGATTCTCGAACAACTCAAGGCGGAGCTGTCCGAGGAGATCGAGCGCACGGTCCACACCATGCAGGACGAGGCGACGGTGTTTGCCGACCCCAACGACCGCGCCAGCCAGGAATCCGACATGGCGCTGGAGCTGCGCAACCGCGACCGCGAACGCAAGCTGATCAAGAAGATCGACGAAACCATCGCCGCATCGACGCCAACGAGTACGGCTATTGCGACAGCTGTGGCGTGGAAATCGGCCTGAAGCGCCTGGAAGCGCGCCCGACCGCCACGCTGTGCATCGACTGCAAGACCCTCGACGAGATGCGAGAGCGCCAGGTCGCGAAGTAGCCGCCATTCCGAGACCCGCAAAGAAAAAGGGGCGCCAGGGCGCCCCTTTTCATTCGTGCGTGCGCGTCGACGCTTCAGGTTCTGCTTGGCCGCCGCTTCGGGCTGACTCGACCGCCTTCATCGACAGTCGGACGCGACCCTTGTCGTCGGCCTCGAGTACCTTGACCTTGACGACTTGCCCTTCCTTCAGGTGGTCCGCGACCGCGTTCACGCGCTCGTGGCTGATCTGGGAGATGTGCAGCAGGCCGTCGCGTCCCGGCAGCAGCTGCACGATCGCGCCGAAATCCAGCAGGCGCAGCACCGTGCCGTCGTAGACGTTGCCGACTTCGACGTCCGCGGTGAGCTCCAGAATCTTCTTGCGCGCCGCCTCCCCGCCTTCCGCAGAGACGCAGGCGATGCTTATCATGCCGTCGTCCTCGATCTCGATCGTGGTTCCGGTCTCTTCCTGAATGCCGCGAATGACGACGCCGCCCTTGCCGATCACGTCGCGGATCTTGTCCGGGTTGATCTTGATCTTGATGATGCGCGGCGCGTAGGTGGAAAGCTCGGTACGCGAGCCCTCGATGGAGCGCACCATGAGTTGAGGATATGCAGACGGCCTTCGCGCGCCTGGTCGAGCGCGACCCGCATGATTTCCTTGGTGATGGACTCGATCTTCAGGTCCATCTGAAGTGCGGTCACGCCCGTTGATCGGTGCCAGCCACCTTGAAGTCCATGTCGCCGAGATGATCCTCGTCGCCAAGGATGTCGGTCAAGACCGCAAAGCGATTTCCTTCCTTGATCAGTCCCATTGCGATCCCGGCAACATGCGCATGAATGGGAACGCCCGCGTCCATCAATGCCAGGCTGGCGCCGCAGACCGATGCCATTGACGACGATCCGTTCGACTCGGTCACCTCGGACACCACGCGCATGGAGTACCCGAACTCGGTCGCCGGCGGAAGCATTCCAAGCAGTGCGCGCTTTGCCAAACGGCCGTGGCCGATCTCCCGCCGTTTGGGCGAGCCAACGCGACCCGTTTCACCCGTCGCATACGGCGGCATGTTGTAGTGCATCATGAACCGCTCGCGATACTCGCCTGCAAGCGCGTCGATGATCTGCTCGTCGCGCCCGGTCCCCAGCGTCACGGTGACCAGCGCCTGGGTTTCGCCGCGGGTAAACAACGCCGAGCCGTGGGTCCGTGGAAGCACGCCCACCCGGACGGAGACCGGCCGCACCGTGCGGGTATCGCGTCCGTCAATCCGCGGCTCGCCGTCCAAAATCTTGCCGCGGACGATTTTCGCCTCGAGCTCGTAGAGCTGATCCTTGACGTCTTGCGCGTCGATGACCGGGCCCGCACCCTGGGCCTCCTCCTGCAGTTTCGCCAGCACCCCTTTGCGAATCTCCGAAAGGCGCGCATTGCGGGTCTGCTTCTGCTTGAGATCAAACGCCGCGCGCAGGTCGGCGTCGGCGAGCGCTACCACGCGGGCGCTGACGTCTGCATTTGTTGGCGTCGGCTGCCAGTCCCATGCGGGCTTGGCCGCGACCTCGGCGAGTTCATGAATTGCCTGGATCGCTTTTTGCATCTCGGTATGCCCGTAGACCACGGCACCCAGCATCGTGTCTTCGGAAAGCTCGAGGGCCTCGGACTCGACCATGAGAACGCCCTGCTCGGTCCCGGCGACCACCAGGTTGAGGGCGGAATCCTTGAGCTGAGTGGCCGTCGGATTCAGCACATATTCGCCGTTCAGGTAACCGACGCGGCACGCACCAATCGGCCCATTGAACGGAATTCCGGAAAGCGTCAGTGCAGCCGACGTTGCGATCAGTGCCGGGATGTCGGAGTCGATCTCCGGATCGAGCGAGAGTACGGTGACAATGACCTGGACTTCGTTGTAGAAGCCATCCGGAAAGAGCGGCCGGATCGGACGGTCGATGAGCCGGCACGTTAGCGTCTCCTTTTCCGTCGGTCTGCCCTCGCGCTTGAAGAAGCCGCCGGGGATCTTGCCGGCGGCGTAGGTCTTTTCCTGATAGTCGACCGTCAGCGGGAAGAATTCCTGCCCTGGCCGCGCCTCCTTTTTCGCCACCACCGTCGCCAGTACGACGGTATCGTCCATCGCGCAAACGACTGCGCCATGCGCCTGTCGCGCAATCTCTCCTGTTTCAAGGGTGACTTGGTGCGCGCCGTAGGTAAACGTTTTCTTGATCGGTTCCAAAGCCTGGTTTCCTCTAACTAGGCGCTCACTGCCATCGAGCGCGCGCGGCCCTTAAGGCCTGCGGGACAAAAAATAAGCGCTCATCGACGAGATGAGCGCCCTGCGACCTGACATTGTGTTCGGGGTATTGCGAGACTACTTGCGCAGTCCCAACTGCTCGATCAGCGTCCGGTATTTTCCGGGGTCGGTACGCTTCAGATAGTCGAGCAGCTTGCGACGCCGGCTCACCATCCGGAGCAATCCGCGCCGCGAATGGAAATCCTTGACGTGCGCCTTGAAGTGTTCGGTAAGCGCAGAAATATTCTCGCTGAGCAGTGCAACCTGGACTTCCGGCGAACCGGTGTCGCCCGCCGCCCGCCGGTACTGCTGGACAATTTGCGCCTTTTGCGCAACCTGCAACGCCATGGGTTCTCCTTCTGGAAAGCGGGATTCTACCTCAGGCCGCTTACCGATCACAAGGTTTCTCGATGTTTTTCAGCCGGTTGCGCAGATCGCGCGAATTCTGCGGCGCGCAGGAGACGGCGCGGATGCAGCTGCCCGTCGCCGGACACTTCGCCGATCCCGATCAACCCGCCCTCAGGATCAAAGAGGCCGTACCGGCCGGGACGCTGTCCCTGTCCCGCGCAGGCCCGCCCATGCCGAATCCCATCCGCGTCGGTTGCCCCCAGCGTGATTCGGGGCAGCTCGCCGAGCAGCACCTCGGGGCGTTGGAGACAGGCCGCGCGCTCAGCCTCGCCCATCGCCGCCAGACGCTCCAGCGTCAACGCCCGCTCGATTCGCCACGATGCCGTCGCCACGCGTCTCAGCCCGCCCAGATGCGCCCCGGTCCCCAAGGCGGCGCCAATGTCCTCCGCCAGCGTGCGGATGTACGTACCCTTGCTACAGCGCACCCGGATGTCGAGGCATTCGCTATTCAAGTCGACGAGCTCGAGGGACTCGATCCGCACGCGTCTGGGCCTGCGCTCGAGATGTTGGCCCGCGCGTGCGAATTCGTAGAGCGGGCGGCCCGCGTGCTTGAGTGCCGAGTACATCGGCGGCAGCTGTTCGATCTCACCACGAAACTGTGCCAGCACCTGCTCGACGTCCTGCGCGGCAACCCGAACCGGACGTCGCTCGACAATGGCACCTTCTGCATCCCCGGTCGTCGTCGTTGATCCGAGGAGGACGCGCGCGAGGTACGCTTTTTCCGATTCAAGCAGCAGAAACGCAAACTTCGTGGCCTCGCCGAACAGGATCGGAAGCAGGCCCGTGGCAAGCGGATCAAGTGTGCCCGTGTGCCCTGCCTTGCGGGCGCGAAAAAGCCGCTTGACCGCCTGTAGCGCCGCGTTCGAGGTCAGGCCGAGCGGTTTGTCCAGAAGCAATACACCGTCCACCGCCCGTCGAACCTGCGCGCGCGGGGCTTCAGCCACCAGGGGGGTCGTCGTGCAGCCCATTGATCAATCGGCTCAAGCGGTCGCCGCGCTCGATGGACTCGTCGTACACGAAACGCAGATTGGGCGTCGCATACAGCTTGATGCGTCGCGCGAGTTGGGAGCGCAAAAAGCCTGACGCACGTTGCAGCCCGGCGGTCACCTCGGGCACCTGGGATGCCTCAAGGCAGGTGAAAAACACCACCGCGTGCGCGTAGTCGGGCGAAACCTCGACGTCGGTCAAGGACACACGGCCGACGCGAGGATCACGCAGTTCACGCCAGAGAATATCCGACAGTTCGCGCCGAATCTGCTCGCCGACTCTCGACAGGCGGTCCGTGCGCCGAGGCGATACCCGACGTGCCATTCAAAATTCGCGCACCCGTGGCTCAGGGAAGCACCTCCCCGCGAGCCTCAGAGGCTGCGCGCAACCTCCGTGACTTCGAATACCTCCAACTGATCACCTTCCTTGATATCCGAAAAGTTGGCGATCGAGATGCCGCATTCGACACCGGACTTGACCTCGCGGACGTCCTCCTTGAATCGTTTGAGCGACTCGACCTCACCCGTATGGATGACGACGTTGTCGCGAAGTAGCCGCAGTTGCGCGTTTCGGCGTACCTGCCCTTCGAGCACGTAGCAACCGGCCACCGCACCGACCTTGGTGATCTTGAACACCTGTCGCACGTCGACGAGACCGAGAATCTCCTCCTTGCGCTCGGGCGCCAGCATGCCGGATAACGCCGCCTTAATCTCGTCGACGACCTCATAAATGACGTTGTAGTAACGCAGCTGAACGCCCGAACTTTCCGCCAGCTTGCGGGCGATCGCATCGGCTCGCGTATTGAAGCCGATCACGACGGCACCAGAAGCCAACGCCAGATTGACATCCGACTCGGTAATTCCGCCGACCGCACCATGTACGATATTCACCTTCACTTCGTCGGTCGAGAGCCGCGAGAGCGCATGCGCGAGCGCCTCCTGCGAGCCTTGAACATCGGCCTTAAGCACGACCGCGAGCACTCGCGCACCGGTCTCGCCCATGTGCTCGAAAGCATTCTCCAGACTCGTCGCGCGGCGCTTGGCCAGCTTGACCTCGCGGAATTTGCCCTGGCGGAACAATGCGATCTCACGCGCCTTGCGTTCGTCGGCGATCACTGTCGCATCGTCCCCCGCGGCGGGGACGCCCGAGAGTCCTTGAATTTCTACCGGAATCGAAGGGCCAACCGACTGTACCGTACGGCCGCTTTCGTCGACCAAGGCACGCAGGCGTCCGAAAACCGCTCCGCTCAGCACAACGTCACCACGTGCAAGGTGCCTGACTGAACCAGCATCGTTGCGACCGCGCCACGCCCCCTGTCTAGACGCGCCTCGATGATGACGCCTTTCGCGGGTGCATTCACCGGCGCCTTCAGTTCGAGCACCTCGGCCTGCAAAATGACGTGCTCGAGCAACGCGTCGATGCCTTGCTCCGGTTTTCGCCGAAACGGGTACGAAGGGCGAATCGCCTCCGAGGTCCTCTGGCACCACGCCGTGACCGAGCAATGCCTGCTTCACTTTCTCTGAATTCGAATCGGGTTTGTCGATCTTGTTGATCGCCACCACCAGCGGCACGCCGGCGGCGCGCGCATGGTGAATCGCCTCGACCGTCTGTGGCATCACGCCGTCGTCCGCGGCGACAACCAGGATAACCAGGTCCGTCACCTGCGCACCGCGTGCACGCATTGCCGTAAAGGCTTCGTGGCCTGGCGTATCAAGAAACGTTACGACGCCGCGTGGCGTCTCAACGTGATAAGCCCCGATATGCTGGGTGATGCCGCCAGCCTCACCGACGGCAACCTTGGTGCGCCGAATATAATCGAGGAGCGACGTCTTGCCATGATCGACGTGCCCCATCACCGTGACCACAGGCGGACGCGGCAGCAACACCACCTCGACCTGCGGTTCCACTTCGCTTAGGTACGCTTCAGGATCTTCGAGCTTGGAGGGCTTGGCCTTGTGCCCCATTTCCTCGACCACGATCATGGCCGTCTCTTGATCGAGGACCTGATTGATCGTCGCCATCGTGCCGAGCTTCATCATTGCTTTGATGACCTCGGCCGCCTTGACGGCCATTTTGTGCGCCAGCTCGCCTACGGTGATGGTTTCGGGCACTGCCACGTCCCGCACAACGGGTTCGGCTGGTGCGGAAAATGTCGTGGTTTCGCCGTGGCGGGCGTCGAACGGTGCCGCCCCCCGCCACGCGCATGCCAGCCCCCAACGCCGCCCCCCATGTCGCCCCGTGTCTTCATGGTCCGTCGACGCGCGGAGTCGTCGCGCATGACGGTCGCCGGCCTCGTTTTCTTCGCCTTGCGTTCGCCCTTCGCTTCTTCGCTTTGCGGCTTCGGCGCGTGCAGCGTGCCCTCGCTCGGGGCCACTGCGGCTGGCGCAGTCTGTCCTGCGCAGTTTGGACTTGTCGCGTCTGCAGTCGCTGCTCGGCCTCACGACGCTCGCGTTCCTGCTTTTCACGCAGCTCACCGGCCTGAATGTCGGATAACTGCTTCTGTCGATCTGATTCTGCCTGTCGCAGCTCGCGTTGATGAGCGTCAATACCGCCGCTCGGCGCGTGCACCCCGACGGGTTCGGGCGTCGGCGGGATTTCCGCAGCGACCGCAGCGGCCGCGACCTCCGGTGGATCGCGTTTTACGAAGACGCGCTTCTTGCGGACCTCGACCTGTACGGTCCGCGTTTTGCCGGTGGCATCGGCTTTGCGAATCTCGCTGGTCTGTTTGCGGGTCAGCGTGATCTTGGTCTTCGGCTCCTCGGCACCATGCGATCGTCTGAGGTAGGCCAGCAGCCTGATTTGTCCTGCTCGCTCAGTGCGTCATCCGGGACCTGCTTTTCGACGCCGGCTGCGCGCAACTGCTCAAGGAGAACCGAAGGCGGTACCTTCAGTTCGCTCGCAAATTGTGCAACGCTTGTCTGCGCCACGTCAGTGCGCCTCCTCTTGTGCCGCCGCCTCGTCGGCGAACCAGTGCGCTCGAGCAGCCATGATCAGATTCTTGGCCCGTTCTTCTTCCAGACCGGTGAGTTCGGAAAGCTCATCAACCGCCAAATCGGCAAGTTCGTCGCGGGTCCGTACGCCGACTTCGACCAGTTTTGCCGCGAGTTGCGTATCCATGTCGGCAAACGCTAGCAGCTCGGGTCGACGCCTTCGACTTTCTCCTCGTTCGCGATCGCCGTCACGAGCAGTGCGTTGCGCGCACGATTGCGCAATTCGTTGACGGTGTCTTCGTCGAACGCGTCGATCTCAAGCAACTCGTTGATCGGCACGTACGCGACCTCCTCGAGCGTCGAAAAACCCTCCTGCTCAGAATGTCCGCGACCTCTTCGTCGACATCGATCCGTTCCATGAAAAGGGTCTTGACGCGCGTGCTCTCCTCTCGCTGCTTGTGTTTCGAATCCTCTTCGGTCATTAGATTGATCTGCCACCCGGTGAGTTCGGATGCGAGGCGCACGTTCTGCCCACTGCGGCCGATTGCAATGGCCAGATTCTCCTCATCGACCACCACATCCATCGCGTGCTTCTCTTCGTCGACGACGATCGAAGAAACTTCCGCCGGCGCAAGCGCACCGATGACGAATTGGGCAGGATCCGCCGACCAGAGCACGATGTCCACGCGCTCTCCCGCGAGTTCCTGTGTGACCGCCTGAACCCGCGAGCCACGCATGCCGACGCAGGTGCCGATCGGATCGATCCGGCGATCGTTCGAGTGCACCGCGATTTTCGCGCGCACGCCAGGATCGCGCGCGGCAGACTTGATCTCGAGGAGACCTTCCTCGATTTCCGGCACTTCGAGTTCGAACTGCTTCATGATGAATTGGGGTGCCGTGCGTGACAGGAGAAGCTGTGGCCCCCGAGCGGTGCGATCGATCTTCATGACCCAGCCACGCACGCGGTCGCCGATGCGCAGATTCTCCTTCGGAATCATTTGGTCGCGAGATAGCAAGCGCCTCGAGCCGCCCGGACTCGACGATCGCGTTGCCGCGTTCCATCCGCTTGATGGTCCCGGTCATCAGCTCGTCGCCACGCGAGAGAAAATCATTCAGGATCTGCTCGCGCTCCGCATCGCGAATGCGCTGGAGGATGACCTGCTTGGCCGCCTGCGCGCCGATGCGCCCAAATTCGACCGGTTCGAGCGGTTCCTCGATGAAATCCTCGAGCTTGAGATTCGCGTCCCGCTGTTGGGCCTCCACAAGCAAAATCTGGCGCTCAGGAAACTCGAGCGCTTCGTCTTCCACCACCTGCCAGCGGCGAAAAGACTCGAAGTCGCCGGTCGCGCGATCGATCGCGACGCGCACGTCGATGTCGTCCGAGTACTTTTTCTTCGTCGCTGACGCGAGGGCGAATTCGAGCGCCGCAAAAACGACGTCCTTATCGACGTTTTTTTCGCGCGCAAGCGCATCCGCTTGCATCAGAAGATCTCGGCTCATTACTTCGTCACCCCAAACAGTTCACAGCTCCGGCACCAGCTTCGCCCGGTCCATTCCCGCCAGCGGTAACGTGACGGGTTCACCGTCGACCTCCACCGTAGCAATGCTTTCATCGCACTTCAAAAGAACCGCCGGCAAACCGACGCCGCCCGCCAGAATCGCGTTCACGCATGCGTACCTCGACGCGCTGTCCCGTAAAGCGCTGGAAATCGACCGCACGGCGCAGTGGCCGATCGAGTCCAGGCGACGACACTTCCAGGCGGTCGTATTCGGCACCCTCGACCTCGAAGACACGGGTTAGCTGACGACTCACAGCCGCGCAATCATCTACCGTCACGCCGCCCGGCTTGTCGATAAACACCCGCAGCGAACGTGCGCGGTTCGACTGCTGGAAATCGACGCACTCAAATCCCATTCCGCCCACCACACGCTCGACGATTTCGCTCAAACCCGCCAAGCCATTTTTTCCTAACGTGCAAACAAAAAATGGGCCGAAGCCCACCGCCTGACGCCTGACTTACCGGACGCCCTAAAAGACTTTGAAGTTTAACAGGATTTTGACCCTCGAACAACCGTATCGGCCTTCTGCGCACGCCCTTCTCCGAGTTGGGTGGCACAGGACGTGGCATCGAGCTCGAGCCATCGCCCTGGGTGGAGATCCGGCGGCAATCGCACCCCCGCGAAGCGCACCCGGGTCAGCCGGCTGACCGTGGCACCGACGGCCTCGAACAGACGGCGTACCTCGCGTGTGCGGCCCTCGCGCAGCATCACGCGGTACCACTGATTGGCTGCGTCTGCGTTTGACGCGCGCATCGGCTCGAGGGTCGCAAATGCCGCCTTGCCGTCCTCCAGCATGACGCCCCGCAGCAGACGTCGGCGCGATGCATCGCTGAGCGTCCCCAGTACGCGAACCGCATATTCGCGTTCAACTTCATAGCGTGGGTGCATCAGGCGATTGGCAAGTTCTCCCGAGTCCGTAAACAGCAGCAAGCCGGAGGTGTTCAGATCGAGTCGCCCGATCGAGATCCACTGGCTGTGGCGGAGCTTCGGCAGGCGCTCGAAGACCGTCGCACGACCGCCTGGATCACGGCGTGTCACGAGTTCGCCGACCGGCTTGTGGTACACAAGTACGCGCGCCGGCGCGTCCGGCGCGCGAAGGCGCACGGGGCGGCCATCGACTTCGATCCGGTCGCGGGGACCCGCCCGGTCGCCCAAGGCCGCGATTCGGCCTTGCACCGTGACGCGTCCCGCCGCGATCCACACCTCGATCGTACGGCGCGACCCGAGCCCAGCCGCCGCGAGCAGCTTTTGCAGGCGCTCGCGGCCCGGTTCAGGCGTCGGACTCGGGCTCGATCGAGGTGCCGAGCGCTGCTGCTTCGGCTGCGGGCTTTTGGACGCTGGTTTCAACGGCGGTGGTTTCGTGTTGCAGCGTTTGCGCGATTTCCTCAAGCGGCGGCAGCTCTTCGAGCGAGCGCAGTCCAAGGTCGTCGAGGAAAGTCTTGGTGGTTCCGTACAACGCCGGCCGGCCCGGGGTTTCGCGATGACCGACGGACGTCTATCCAGTCACGCGCCTCCAGCGTCTTGATGACCTGGGGCGACACGGCGACACCACGAATATCCTCGATGTCGCCTCGCGTAACCGGCTGCCGGTATGCAACGATCGCGAGGGTCTCCATGACCGCGCGCGAGTAGCGCGGTGGCTTTTCCGGCTGCAAGCGCTCGACGTAGCGCTGAAATTCGGGGCGCGTTTGGAATCGCCACCCACTGGCCAGATGCACGAGCTCGATCGTTCGTTGCGACCAGTCCTCGCGCAACTCCTGCAGCAATCGGCGTACCGTGTCCGCGCCAACGTCCTCGTCGAAGAGGCGTCGCAAGTCTCCGAGCGACAACGGCTCGGAGGTTGCGAGCAATGCGCCTTCCATCACGCGCTTGGCCTCAGTGGGACTCAGCATCGCGCAATTTTACGTAAATCGGCGCGAAACATTCGGCCTGCGTAATTTCGATCAACAGCTCGCGTGCGAGTTCGAGCACAGCGAGAAAATTCACCACCAGAACGGCGACTCCCCGCATCGGCTCGAACAACTCGCAGAATTCGAGCACCCGATGCTCGCGCAGTCGCCGCAGAATCGTACTCATATGCTCGCGCACCGAAAGCTCCTCGCGCGACACATGGTGATGCGCGGAAAGACGCGCGCGGAAAAGCAGCCTGCGCCAGGCTTCGGCGAGATCCTGCGCATCGACCGTCGGCAGGCGCTCGACGACCGTCCGTTCGATCCAGACTGAAACGGCTGCAATGTCCCGCCCGACCTGCGGCAGCTGCTCGAGCGCATGTGCCGCCTTTTTGAACCGCTCGTACTCGAGGAGTCGGCGCATCAACTCCGCGCGCGGGTCGGTCTCTTCCGCCTCCTGCGTCGGCGGTCGTGGTAACAGCATGCGCGACTTGATTGCGATCAAAATCGCCGCCATCACCAGATACTCGGCGGCGAGCTCGAGGTTGCGCGCCCGCATCGCGTCGACGTACTCGAGATACTGCCGCGTCAGAGGGGCCATCGGAATGTCGAGAATATTGAGATTCTCTTTCCGGATGAGATAGAGCAGCAGATCGAGCGGTCCCTGAAACGCCTCGAGCACGACCTCCAATGCGTCCGGCGGAATGTAAAGATCGCGCGGCAGTTCGATCAGGGGCTCGCCGTACAGCCGCGCCTGCGGCGTCGGGATCTCGAGTTGCGGGGACAATTCCATTGCGTCTAGATGTAGGACAGACCCAGTGCTTCGCGCACGTCGCGCATCGTTTCTGCGGCGAGGCGCCGGGCCCGATCGCATCCGTCTGCAATGATGTTACGCACCAACGTTGGATCGTCGAGATAGGTTTGTGCCCGCTCGCGCATCGGCGCGAGCTCGGCCTGAATGGCATCCACGATCGGCTGCTTGCAATCCAGGCAACCGATGCCCGCGGTGGTACAGCCCTGGCGCACCCAGTCCTGGCGCGCCGAATCGGAGTACACGAGATGGAGCGACCATACGGGACAGCGCTCCGGGATACCCGGATCGCTGCGCTTCACCCGCGCCGGGTCGGTCGGCATGGTCCGGATTTTCTTCTCGACCGATTCGGGTGCCTCGCGCAGCGTGATCGCGTTGCCGTAGGACTTGGACATTTTCTGCCCGTCGAGCCCCTCGAGCCGGGAGGCTTCTGTGAGCAGTACGTCAGGCTCGACCAGAATCTTCTTGCCACTGCCTTCCAGCCAGCCGTAGAGCCGTTCCCGATCGCCGCGCGGCAGGTTTTGCTGCTCGTCGAGCAACGCCTGCGCCCGGCGTAGCGCCTCTGCATCGCCTTGTTCGAGGTATTTCGACCGCAATTCCAAGAGCAGGCGCGATCGTTTCGAGCCCATTTTTTTCACAGCGGCCTTCGCCTTGTCCTCGAATCCAACCTCGCGCCCGTAGAGATGGTTGAAGCGGCGCGCAATCTCGCGCGTGAACTCGACGTGCGGTACCTGATCCTCGCCGACCGGAACGTATTTCGCGCGGTAGATCAGGATGTCCGCCGACTGCAGTAGCGGATAGCCGAGAAACCCGTAGGTGGAAAGGTCGCGGTCGGTCAATTTTTCCTGCTGATCCTTGTAGGTCGGCACCCGCTCAAGCCAGCCGAGCGGCGTCATCATCGACAACAGCAGGTGCAACTCCGCGTGTTCGGGAATGTGCGACTGCACGAACAGGGTCGCTTGCGCCGGATCGACGCCCGCCGCGATCCAGTCAATCACCATGTCCCAGGCATTCTTCTCGACCTGTCCGGGATTCTCGTAATCAGTGGTTAATGCGTGCCAGTCGGCGACGAAATACAGGCACGGGTATTCGGCTTGCAGACGGATCCAGTTCTTGAGGACACCATGGTAGTGCCCCAGATGGAGACTCCCGGTTGGTCGCATACCGGAAAGAACGCGCGGTTCGTACATGACGCCTATCGGAGGAAAGATTCGGAAACGTACACCAGCGGTCCGAGGACCTTGCCCAGCGTACCCGTCATCAGCAACAAGACAAGCAGCGGCAGGCCCCAAGGTTCAAGCTTGGCGTATTGCCACGCAGCACGGCCGGGCAGGAGGCTCGCCACGATTCGACCACCGTCGAGTGGAAGGATGGGCAGGAGATTAAGGAACATGAGCACGAGGTTTACCTGGATTCCGGCACGCGCCATATACCCGAAAAATGACGGTAGCAGCGGTGCGAGCTGATACAGCACCGCCCACCCCAGCGCCATGGCGAGGTTGGCACCAGGGCCCGCCGCGGCCACCCAGGCCATGTGTTGCCGAGGCTTGCGAAGTGCCGAATAGTTGACCGGTACCGGCTTCGCCCAGCCAAAAAGAAACCCGCCAGCGCCTGAAAGGGTGCTCATTGCGAGGATCACGAGCGGCACCACGATCGTGCCGACCGTGTCGATATGCCGCAGCGGATTCAGGCTGATGCGACCCTGTGCGTACGCCGTGAGATCGCCAAAATGCCGCGCGACATATCCGTGCGCCGCTTCGTGCAGCGTGATCGCGAACAAGACCGGTAACGCGTAAATCGCGATCGTCTGTACGAGGGGGCCGACGTCCATTGACTCAGGAATTGATCCGCCCGGATTCTATCAGAGCACGCGCGCGCCAACCGTCATGGCGCAAGACCAATCTGTGCCAGAGCACCCCTGCCCTGCCGTAATACCGTGGGCTCGCCGGTGCTCAGATCGACGACTGTGGTTGGCTCGACACCACAGGGTCCGGCATCGATGACGAGATCCAATTCATGCTCCAGACGATCGCGGATCTCATGCGCATCGGACAGGGGCATTGCATCCTGAGGCAGATGCAAGGTGGCGGATAGCATCGGTTCGCCGAGTTCGGCAAGCAGCGCATGCGCGACCGGATGCGCAGGAACTCGAACGCCGATAGTCTTTCGGCGCGCATGCAGCAGCCGACGCGGTAGTTCGCGCCGTGCGCGCAGAATGAATGTGAAGCTGCCGGGCGTGGCCGCTTTGAGCAAGCGGTACTGCACGTTATCGACGATGGAGAATGCCGCGATCTGCGCAAGATCGCGGCACATCAACGTGAGGTGATGACGCTCGTCGAGTCCGCGCACGCGCCGTAGGCGGGTCAACGCACGCGCATCACCCAGGTGGCAGCCCAGCGCATAACAGGAATCCGTCGGATAGGCGATCAATCCGCCCTGCGCCACGATCTCGGCTGCGCGCCGCACCAGCCGCGTCTGCGGATGGGTTGCGTGGATCTCGAAGAACTGCGCCATGGCGTCAGCGACGCCAAGCGTCCCACAGCGTCGGTACAGGCGCCTCGAATGCCGGCAAGCGCGCCAAACTCGATGCTTTCGCCTGGCGCGTGGAAGTCCGAACCACGCGATGCACGCAACCCGTACGCCCGAGCCAGCGTCCCGAACACCCGATACTGGTCCGGCGAGTGGCTTGAGGTCACCACCTCAATTCCGGCTCCGCCGGCGTCCCTGAACTCGCCCAACAGGGCGTGCAACGCACCCGAACTGAGCCGATATCGGCCGGGATGCGCAAGGACCGCGTGCCCACCTGCACCGCAAATCCAGCCAATGGCCTCTGGAAGCGCTGCCCACTGGTGCGGCACATAGCCGGGCTTGCCGGGTACGAGAAAGTGGCGGAAGGCATCGCGCACGTCAGTGACCGCACGGATTTCGACCAGATAGCGCGCGAAATGGGTGCGACTGATCATCGCAGTGTCGCCGACGTATCGCAGCGCGCCCTCGAATGGGTCTGGAATGCCGGCGCCCTCGAGTTCCAGCGCAATTGTTTGGGCGCGGCGGGTTCGACCCGATCGTACGATCGCCAGGCCTGCGCTGAGACGGGCGTCATCGGGATCGATACCGAGACCGACAACATGCACCGTCGTGCCGCGCCAGGTGACCGAGACTTCGACGCCGGGAACGAAGCCGATACCCGTTTCGCGCGCGGCCTGAGCCGCCTCGGCAAGACCGGCAACCTGGTCATGATCGGTGAGGGCGAGCAGATCAACGCCATGCGCGGCAGCACGTCGAACCAGGTCGGACGGCGACAGCACGCCGTCCGATCGGTCCGAATGACAATGCAAGTCGACGTTTTTCATCTGTCCGTCAGGAATTCTTCGATCAGGCGCGCGACCGCCTCGGGCTGGTCATGGTGCAGCATATGTCCCGCGTCCTGCACGGTGACGTAGCGTAGGTTGGCAAAGGCCGCGCGCCGCTCGGCATGGTCTGCAACCGAAATCTTCGCGCGCTTGAGCAGCTTCGTATCCGTGGTGTCGACCCACAACACAGGTGCCGTGACCTCGTTCCAGCATGCACGCACTTCCTCGTATTGATAGAGCATCGGGTTCGCGATCTTGTGCGCCGGATCTCCCCGCAATACGACCTGACCATCGTCCGTCTGGCGTCCCCAGTGCGGCGCGAGGAATTCTGCGCGCGCGCGCGTCAATCGCGGATTGCCGACTTGCAGGCGATCCGCGAGCGCCGCGAAGCTCGCATAGGGTTTCAGTCCCGACGGCTCACGCAGCTCGTTTAGCCAGCGCCGGTAGCGCGCGGGCGCCTGATCGGGCGTGGTCGGCGCGAGGCCGAATCCCTCGAGATTCACGAGGCGTGCGACACGCTCGGGGCGAATACCGGCATACAGGGCCGCGACATTCCCACCAAGGCTATGGCCGACCAGATTGACCGGCGCATCGCCATGGACGGTCTCGAGCAACGCCTCCAGGTCAGCGATGTAGTCGGGAAACCAGTAACAGTCCGACTGTCCCCAGTCGGTCAGTCCGTACCCGCGCCAGTCGGGCGCATAGACGTCCCAGTGCGGTGACAAGGCATCGACCAGAAACTGAAACGAGGCGGAAACGTCCATCCAGCCGTGCAGGAGCACAAGGCGGTGCGCCGGATCACCCGGCCAGCGTCGCAGGTGATAGCGCAGGCGCCGGATCTCGAAAAACAAGGATTCGCTATGCCGCATGCGGATCGACGCGCAAAGGGCGCGATGTTACCAAGCGAACATGATCGGCCGTGAGGCACCGCACTCAGGCGGCCGGCCCTGTGCCGAGCGCGACGTCCGGCGGGCGGCCCGAGATGAGATCGGCGAGCGCGCGGCCAGATCCGCAGGCCAGCGTCCAGCCGAGGGTGCCGTGCCCCGTATTGAGGAACAGGTTCGCGAACCGCGTCGCGCCGACGAGCGGCACATTGTTCGGCGTGGCCGGCCGCAGCCCGGCCCAGAAGCCGAGATCGCCGTCGACCGTGAGCGCTGGAAACAGCGCGCGGATGCGCCTGGCGATGGCATTGCAGCGCACGGCGTTAATCGTGGTGTCGTATCCGGCGAGCTCGGCGGTGCCCGCCGCGCGCAGCCGGTCACCCAGTCGCGTGATGACGATCTTGTGCGCCTCGTCCGTAAGGCTCACATGAGGTGCGGCGGCCTCGTCCGCTCTCAACGGTACCGTGATCGAATACCCCTTCAGGGGATACACCGGCAGTCGCACGCCGAGCGCAGCCAACAGGCGGGTACTGTAGCTGCCCAGTGCGACCACCGTCGCGTCGGCGGCGATTCGCTCGCCGCTCGCAAGCCGAACACCATCGACCTTCGCGCCACGCAGCGCGATGCTCTGGATCTGCGCACCGAAGCGAAAGTTCACGCCGAGGGCGGCGGCGTGTTCGGCCAGCCGCTGTGTAAACAGGCGCGCATCGCCGGACTCGTCCGTCGGCGTATAGACGCCGCCGGCAATCGGTACTCGCGAACCCGCTAGTGCGGGCTCCAGCGCGAGGCAATCGGCCGCGCTCATCACGTCGCGCGCGAACCCGAGCCGATGCATCGCCTCGGCATGCCGGGCGGAAGCTTCGAAGGCCTTTGCGTCGGTGCAGAAGTGCAGAATTCCCCGCTGCAGGTCATCGTACGCAAGGCCTGTACGGTCGCGCAATGCGCTGAGCTGCGCCTGGCTGTACCGTGCGAGCGTCGCAAGCCGCATGACGTTGCGCTCGAAACGCCCCGGCGCGCATTCTGCAAGAAAACCCAACCCCCAGCGCCATTGGGCCGAATCCATGCGCCAGCGAAACAGCATCGGTGCGTCCTCGCGTCCCAGCCAGCGCAGGATCTGAGGCAGGACCGACGGCTTCGCCCATGGCTCGGCATGCGCGGCGGTCATCTGCCCGCCATTCGCGAACGACGTTTCCATGGCTGCTTCGGACTGGCGATCGACCACCGTCACCTCGTGCCCTGCCTCGGCGAGGTACCAGGCACTGGTGACACCGATCACTCCGGCGCCGAGGACGAGTACGTGCATGCCGTTATCATAGCGGCCCCTATTCGTACCCTCGAGCCGAACGCAATGCCGCTGTACACCCTGGACGCTCGTCGTGTCGAGCTACGTGGCACGGACCACTATGTCGCACCGGACGCGACGCTGATCGGTTCGGTCATTCTCGAAAACAACGCGAACATCTGGTTCAACGTCGTCATTCGCGCTGACAACGATCAAATTCATGTCGGCTCGAGCACCAACATCCAGGACGGTTCGGTGCTACACGTCGATCCAGGCTATCCGGTGACGCTCGGCGCACGCGTGAGCGTTGGCCACAAGGTCATGCTGCACGGCTGCACGATCGGGGACGGAACACTCATCGGCATCAACAGCGTGATTCTGAACGGCGCACGCATCGGTCATGGCAGCCTCATCGGCGCAAACAGCCTCATCGCCGAGGGCAAGGAGATACCCGACGGGGTCCTCGTCCTCGGTTCACCCGGCAAGATCGTGCGTGAACTGACAGCCGACGAGCGCACGAACCTTCTGCGCATCGCCGACGGCTACGTCGAACGCGCGCGGCAGTACCGGACTCGACTCGAAGCGCAGCCGCACCCGGATTCGACGCGCTAGGCGCGCGCCCAGCCTGCCCCGCGCAGGCGCCGATTACTTCGGCGCCATCCGGATCGCGCCATCAAGGCGGATCGTTTCGGCATTCAGCATCTCGTTCTCGACGATGCTGCGTACGAGATGGGCATACTCGCTTGCCCGTCCGAGGCGGGACGGGAACGGGACCTGCTTGCCGAGGGAATCCTGGGCTTCCTTGGGGAGTCCCATCAGCATCGGGGTCTCGAAGATGCCCGGCGCGATCGTGCACACGCGGATCCCGATGCGCGACAGGTCGCGCGCGATCGGCAAGGTCATACCGACCACGCCGCCTTTCGACGCCGAATAGGCGGCCTGCCCGATCTGCCCGTCGAACGCGGCAACCGATGCGGTATTGACGATCACGCCCCGCTCGCCCGCGGCGTTCGGTCCCGCCTTCGCCATCTCGAACGAGGTGAGACGGATCATGTTGAACGTCCCGATCAGATTGACCGTGATGACCCGCGTAAACGAGGCGAGCTTGTGTGGTGCCTCCTTGCCCAGCGTGCGCTCCGCGATGGCGATGCCGGCGCAGTTGATGAGTACCTGGACGCCGCCAAAGGCCTTGACGGCCGTCTCGACCGCGGCCTTGCCGTCGTCCTCCGAGGTGACATCGCACTTGACGAAACGTGCGCTAGCACCGAGCTCTTTGGCGAGCTTCTCGCCCGCCTCGGCCTGCATGTCGGCAATCACTGCCCGGCCACCGTTCTCGACGGCCATGCGCACCGTTGCCGCGCCGAGCCCTGACGCGCCGCCAGTCACCAGAAATACGCTGTCTTTCAGTTGCATAGTGGCCTCCTGCTAAAGGCTGCGGATGGTATGTGCTTTGGCGCCGAGCGGCAAGCCGCGGATCTGACCGCCGAGGGCTTTGACTATAATCGATCAAATAGTTTGGTCCCCAAACGAATTGACGATGCCGCACCTCGCCTTTGGGCTTGTCTTCCGCGATCTGTACGCCCGTGAGGGATTGGCGCGGCTCGACGACCACTTCGTCGAATTTCTCGGCGAAGCCGACGCCGCGCTGCGTACGCGGCTCGCGGGCGCGCGCGCGGCGCCGGAGACGCTGGGCACCAAGGACGAAGCCGCGCTGCTTCTGGCGATCGCGCCTCACCTGGACGATTTTCTCGCGCGCCTGTTCGGCATCGAAGTCGACGTGCAGACGCTTGCCGCGCGACACCACGCCTTGGCCCCGCTGTATTCGGTCAAGCGACTCTTCGTCCAGCGCCGCGCGCTGCACAAGATCAAGCCGGCCGAAGCCGCCGCGGTCGACGGCCCTGCGCTCGAGCAGCAGCTCGCGGCGTGGTTTGGTGTGCCATTTACGGAATTGGCGTTCGCGTCCCACGTCACCGCCTGGCAGGCGGACGAAGCGACAAACGCCGAGCGGCTCGATGCAGCTGCGCGCTACGCCGCCTGGGCAGCAACGACCCCGGAGGGCCGGGCGCGCAACGCCGCCGGCGTGCTGTTCAAGGCGCCGCGCAAGCTCGACCTGATGCGGCTCGTGCCGCTGCACACCGAGGTGGCGGATGGCACTGCGCACCATGGCATCGGCGAGGGCCATCTGCGTCGCCGCGAGGGATTCGGGCTCACCGATGCGGGCACCGACCTGGTTGGCGCGCTCGACGAGGCGAACTATTGCATCTGGTGCCACGAGCAGGGCAAGGACTCCTGCTCGAAGGGCTTGAAGGAAAAGACGCCCGCGACGGGTTACAGGAAGACGGCGTTCGGCGTGCCGCTCGCCGGCTGCCCGCTCGAGGAACGCATATCCGAGTTCCAGATGGCCAAGTCGCAGGGCCTGGCGCTGTCGGCGCTCGCGGTGATCTGCGTCGACAATCCAATGGCCGCCGCGACCGGACACCGGATCTGCAACGACTGTATGAAATCCTGCATCTACCAGAAGCAGGATCCGGTGGACATTCCACAGGCAGAGACCCGGACCCTGAAGGACGTGCTCGAACTGCCCTGGGGGTTCGAGATCTATGGATTGTTGACGCGCTGGAACCCGCTCGACCTGCGTCGGCCGTTGCCGCGCAGCGCGAGCGGCAAACGGGTTCTCGTCGTCGGACTCGGGCCCGCGGGATTCACCCTCGCCCACCATCTCATGAACGATGGTCACAGCGTGGTCGGCATCGACGGCCTGAAGATCGAGCCGCTTCCCGCACTCCTGTCCGGCGTCGCACTCGACGGCAGCCGCGTGCCGTTCGAACCGATACGCGACGTGCGCACCCTGTATGAACCCCTGGATAGCCGGGTGATGGCCGGGTTCGGCGGCGTCGCCGAGTACGGCATCACGGTGCGCTGGGACAAGAATTTCCTCAAAATCATCCGCCTGCTGCTCGAGCGCCGGGAAGCCTTCACGATGTTCGGAGGGGTGCGCTTCGGTGGCACGCTGACCCTGGATGATGCGTGGACGATGGGCTTCGATCACGTCGCGCTCTGCGTCGGCGCCGGCAAGCCCACCGTGCTCGACATTCCCCACGGCCTTGCGCGCGGCGTGCGTGCCGCGTCCGATTTCCTCATGGCCCTGCAGCTTACTGGGGCCGCCAAGGCGGATTCGATCGCAAATATGCAGCTGCGATTGCCGGTGGTCGTCATTGGCGGCGGTCTGACCGCGATCGACACGGCGACCGAATCGCTCGCCTACTATGTCGTTCAAGTCGAGAAATTTCTCTCGCGCTACGAAAGCCTGGCGCGGGAAATCGGCGAGGATGCGATCCGCGAGACCTGGGACGATCAGGAACGTGAAATCGCCGAGGAATTCCTCGCCCATGCGCGCGCGCTGAGCGCCGAACGCGCTGCCGCACAGGTGGAGAACCGCGCGCCACGCATCAGCGAACTGCTGCGCGGCTGGGGCGGCGTCACGATCGCGTATCGCAGGCGGCTCATAGACAGTCCGTCCTACACTCTGAACCACGAGGAAGTCGAACAGGCGCTCGAAGAAGGTGTCGTGTTCGTCGAGTGCCTTGCGCCGAATGCGGTCGAGGTCGACCACTATGGCGCAACGCGTGGTATGCGGTTTCGTGTCCAGGCGCTCGATGCCGAGGGCCATTGGCAGCGCGGTGCGGAGTATTGGATGCCGGCCCACACCGTATTCGTCGCCGCGGGCACCCAGCCGAATACGGTCCTAGCACGCGAGGACAGCACGAACTTTTCCCTCGAAGGCAAGTTCTTTACGGCCTGCGACGAGCAGGGACAGCCGGTGACCCCCGAGTACGCGACGTCGAAACCCGCGGACGTGCGGGTCTTGCTGTCAAGGCAGCGCGACGGTCGCTTTGTGAGCTTCTTCGGCGACGTGCACCCGTCCTACTCAGGCAACGTCGTCAAGGCCATGGGGTCGGCCAAGCAGGGCTACCCGGTCGTCAGCCGCGTGCTTTCGACGCGCGAACCGGCCTCCTCGCTCGACGATGCGGCATTTCTGTCCCAAATGAACCGTGACCTGCGCGCGGTGGTTCACGAAGTGCGTCGCCTGACGCCGACCATCGTCGAGGTCGTGATTCGCGCGCCGCTGGCCGCGCGCCGCTTCCAACCGGGTCAGTTTTACCGCTTGCAGAATTTCGAATCCCTCGCCCCGATCGCCCGTGGCACGCGGATGCAGATGGAAGGGCTCGCGCTCACAGGCGCATGGGTCGACGAGTCGCTCGGTTTGGTTTCGACGATCGTGCTCGAGATGGGCGGATCGAGCGATCTGTGCGCAATGCTCCAACCAGGCGAGCCCGTGATTCTCATGGGGCCAACCGGCGCGCCGACGGAGATTCCCGCTGGAACGACTGCACTCCTCGTCGGCGGCGGACTGGGTAACGCGGTGCTGTTCTCGATCGGGCAGGCGCTACGCGCGGCCGGGACGCGGGTGCTTTATTTTGCGGGCTACAAGAAAGTGATCGACCGTTACAAAGTCGAAGACATCGAGCGTGCGGCGGACATCGTCGTCTGGTGCTGCGACGAGGAACCCGGCTTCACCCCTGGCCGCCCGCAGGACCGCGCATTTCTCGGCAATATCGTGCAGGCCATGGAAGCCTACGCAAGCGCTCGACTCGGCACCCCCGGCATTCCATTCGAAGCCGTCGAACGGATCATCGCAATTGGCTCGGATCGGATGATGGCCGCGGTCGCGCGCGCCCGACACGACATGCTTAAAAGCCACCTCCGGCCGGATCATGTCGCGATTGGATCGATCAACTCGCCGATGCAGTGCATGATGAAGGAGATCTGCGCGCAATGCCTTCAGCCGCACTACGACCCGGCGACCGGTAAGACCAGCTATGTATTCTCCTGCTTCAATCAGGACCAGGCGCTCGACGCGGTCGATTTTGGAACCTTGAATGAGCGCCTGAAGCAGAATTCCCTCGCCGAGAAGCTCACGGCCCAGTGGATCCGGCAGTGCCTGCCGGAATTGAAGCGCCAGCGTCGCTTCGTCTGAGCGGTCCGCCAGGCGCGCCTGCGGACCCGGCGTCGGCACGATGCCGCCAGCCCGAAGCCGGCCTGGTCCCGAACCGGCGCCGGGACCTCGTTCGCCGACCGCGTTGGCGAGCCAAATCATCAGACCCGAGATGATTGTACAGTCTAAATTACACTATATTGGACAGTACAATTAATCCTTGACTTCGTATCGGTTTAGACCGTATATAGCGGTTTATTGTACTGTCTAAATAACTCAATGCAGGTACGACTTCGGGGCGGATGTAGAATGATCAGCAGCAAAGAATTACTAGAAAAAACAAAGATCTCAAGGGCAACATTAAATAATTACATTAACCTTGGGTTGATCCCAAAACCTGATGTTCGGTTTCCTGGCCCAGACGATGGCGACGCACGCCGTCTAGGCTATTTCCCGGCGGACGCCTTGAGTCGGATCGACGAGATCCAGCGCCTCAAGGATCAGGGCTTGAGCATGGCGGAGATCGTCGCGCGTTATGCCACGCAGGGCGTCGTCGACGCCGAGTCGGACGGGCGCGCCGAGACCGTGGCGCCACCCTCACTCGCAGATGCGCCTGCGGAAACCGGGCTCCGGGTCACGCTCGCCGATTTGCCCACCCCCTGCTACATGGTCAATTACAACTTCGAGATCATCTGGCACAACGAACCGGCGCGACGGAGCATTCTCGGCGGGTTCGACGTGCTGCCCTCGAGCAGTGAGTCCCGCAATGTCTTCAGCTTTCTGAATCAGGGTGGCGCCTGCGTTCAATGCGGGCCCTGCGACGAATTGCTGCGCTTTCACTTTTCTGTCGCGAAACGCCGTTCGACCAATGGCGGGTTCGTCGCGTTGTGCAAGGATGGCCCAGCAGACCGGCTCGGGGTGCTCGAGCGGCTCTACCAAGAGGCTGAGCCCCTGCCCCATCAGGCCATCTCACAGGTCACGACGATGGCGCCAGACGCGAAGGGTGCCTGCCGGGCGCACACGGTATATGCCACCCAGTTTCGCGAGGGCATTTTATTCGCCTATGTACCGGGTGAACTCGGCACCGACGGGCTGCTCGAGCTCCTCGCGCGGCGTGACGAGGTCATCCGGGATTTGATCCGCAAGCGCCTGCCCGTGCTCACCCACGTGGCCGTTCTCGTCGCCGACCTTCAGGACTCGGTGAAGATCTGCGCCGAACTGCCGCCCGAGGAGTATTTCGAGCTCGTCAACGAGATCTGGTCGGCCATGGAGCCGATTTTCCGACGCTATTACGGGACCTACGGCAAACACGCGGGCGACGGCATGGTCTACTACTTTTTCCCACAGCCCGACTGCAACTACGTGATGAACGCGCTGTCGGCCGCGCACGAAATGCGCGAAGCCATGCGGCACATCAGCAAGGGATGGCAGCTGCGCAAAGGATGGTCGAACGAGCTCTACCTGAACACCGGACTCAATGAAGGCCAGGAATGGCTGGGCACGTTCCAGACCGCGACCCACGTGGAATTCACGGTGCTCGGCGACACCATCAACCATGGCGCGCGCCTGTCCGATTTCGCCCGCTATGGAGCGATCTGGGCAACCAAGAATCTCCTTGGCAAGCTCGATGTCGACGCGCGTAAACGGGTCAAGTTCGGCGTCCGGCGCGAAGCCGAGGGCGGGCGGTCGCTATTTGTCGCGTCGACCTATGTCAGCGTCGGTACCCTGCTCGACCCCACCCACGCGCGCAGCGAAAAGCTCAAGGAGATCGCCGCGCTCCCTGTAACCGAGATCGTCGAAGTCGAACTCGATTGCTAACGGCGACACCTTCCGCCGCCGATTGCCACACGGCCACGCGAGCGTCGATATACTGAACGCTGCGCGCGTTCGCCAAGACGCGGCGATGCCGCCGCATCGTGCGTCGTGCATGGGGTGCATGGTGTTTTGGGTACGCGGCGGCCGGTCGGCGGGTGCGTAGAGAACCGTAGAGCACGCGATATGCCTGGAACAGACCGGACCCTCGAGCGCTACGCGCTGCTCTCGGTCGTCGCTGCCGTGCTGACGATCGCGCTCAAGACGCTCGCGTGGTGGTTGACCGACTCGGTCGGTCTGCTCTCTGACGCGCTCGAGTCGGTGGTCAACCTGGCCGCCGCCCTGCTTGCCCTCTGGATGCTTCGGCTTTCGGCAATGCCGCCGGACGAAGCCCATCCTTTCGGGCGCTCGAAGGCCGAGTATTTCTCCAGCGGGGCCGAAGGCGCGCTCATCGTCGTTGCCGCCGCGAGCATCGTCTGGGCGGCACTCCCGCGGCTGGTCGCGCCGCAACCGATCAGCATGCCCATTGCGGGCATCGTTCTCTCCGCGGCGGCGTCCGGGATCAATCTCGGCGCCGCTATCGTCTTGCTCCGCGCGGGCCGGCGATATCACAGCATTGCGCTCGAAGCGGATGCACGCCACCTGCTGACGGACGTGTGGACCTCGGCCGGCGTCATCGTCGGAATCATTTTGGTCGCGTTGACCGGCTGGCTGCGACTGGACCCTCTGATCGCGCTTGCGATCGCCGGTAACATCCTGTGGACCGGTGCGAAACTGATGCGCCGTTCCGTCACCGGATTGCTGGATCCCGCGATCCCGGAGGAGGAACGCGTGGAAATCACGCGCATCTTTACGGAATATGGGCGTCGCTACGGCGTGTCGTTCCACGCCCTGCGCACGCGCCACGCCGGCGCGCGGCGCTTCATCTCATTTCACCTGCTGGTCCCCGACACCTGGACGGTCGGGCACGCGCACCAGCTGTCGGAGGAAATCGAATCGCGTATTCGCTCGCTGGTACCGAATGCATCGACCCTTGTTCACATTGAGCCGGTCTCGCACCCGAGTTCCTACGACGATATCGCGCTCGACCGCTGATCCTCAGGCTGTCACCGTGTCAGCGAGCGCAATGGCCTGATAGGCGACTTTTGACGGCACGTCCGGGGCGACGTGCATGACGTTGTGGGCAAGCTCCATGACGACCGAAGCAACCGTCTCGACCCGAGCCTCGGGCGGTAGGTCAGCGTCCGGATTGCGGCAGATCGACATCAATCCCTCGGATTCGTCACGCAGCATGGTCTGAACGTCGCTGGCTTGGATCGGCACGCGGTGGGCACGCGCCAGCGCCCGAATCCGCGCCAGACGCTGCTCGGTCGACAGCGTCGGCGCGCGTGGCGCCTCGCCGGCACGCCCGTCCGGCATCAGAAAATGGTTCGTGTGGCACAGGATCCCGTCCTCGGCACGCACGATCTCAGCGCCACGCGGGGACAGTTCGAGGCTGGCCGCCTCCCCTGCCCGATCCGCGCACAGCACGTTCGAGGATCCACCGTGGGTCACGCTCGAGGCGAGCTGAATCGCCTCGGCGACGTTACGTCGCTTCAGCAACGCCCGCAACAGAACGTGAACCGGAACGCCGGATTGCTGACCGTCGTCACGTGAGCGCATGAGATTCAAGCACACGCCGAGTCCGTGCGCGTTCAGCCCGATTTTGGCCAGCATGCCGGCTTCGGTGAATGCGAGGCAACCCGATCCGTCGGATTCACGAATTCGCAACAAGACGACCGCGTCGCGCTGGGTCCCCAGCCAATCCCAATTCTGGGCGAGCAATGTTCCATGGGTCGCGCTGCGCGCCGGCTGCACGGCAAGCGCGGTGCACTCCCCCCAGTCCGGGATGCCGGCACCCCGGTTGATCTCCTGCACCTGCTGCCAATATGCGGACGGCTCGCCAGGATAGCTCGGCGGTAGGATTTCGGTGCGCGCGTTCAGGGCGAGGATCTCATCGACGTGGCGACCCGCGCCCGCCGCGATTCCCTCGATCTCCTCGATCAGCTCACCGTCGAGGTGCGCAATGGTGTCCCGGTAACGACGGGCGCGGGTCTGTGCGTCCGCCCAGTCGATCCCACAATAGGCGAACAGTCGTGCATAGGTCGCGATCGAGCGTTCAACCTGGCGCCGGGCGACGGACCCGTGGATCCGTCCGCGCTGGAATGCGCGCCCCTCAACATCGATGACTGGAAACATCGTCCGATCTCCGTTGGTCCGCTCGCGACCGTAGCCGTGTGCGGCATTTCCACCTCGCCTATCCTAGCGCGCCGGCGGCAGGCGACAAACCCCGGGGCGTGAAACGCTGCACGGCCCGGCACAAGCGCGTGCCCTAGGCTTGCACCATTCCGTCCACACAGGTCACCGCGTCGCCGCCGAGCCAGATCGTCTCGCCCGCATCTGCAACTCGGATTGCGATCCGTCCGTCACGGCCAAGTTGCATTCCCTGACGTGCGAGATAGTGTGTACCGATCTGCTGGATCCAGCCTGTCTTGGCCGCGAACGCGGCAACGCTGACGTTTCCGCTGCCGCACACCGGATCTTCCGGCACGCCGTGCGCCGGGGCGAACGCACGCACGTGGATCGCCGAAACGCCGTCGTTCGCCGCACCGAACACGACGACACCAGTAATGTCGAGCGCCGTGCTCAGCGCGGCGATGGCCGCAAGGTCGGGTGCCAGGACGCCGACGCATTGCGCGTCGGCCAGGCGCGCCACCAGCCAACTGGGCCCGATGTCGACGACCTGCGGCGGCGGTTCGCGCTCGATCCGTACGCCGAGGGCCTGCACGAGGGGTTCGCTGTGCGCCGGGTCGAGCGCGGTCAGGGTCCGCGGCGGCGATTCGAGCCAGAGCCTCGCCGCGGAATGCTCTTCGATCGCGAGTTGAACCACCCCGGCGCCGCATTCCTGCCGCAACCCGCCGTCGCGCGGAGATGCGATCCCCGCTTCCAGGACCGCATGCGCACTGCCCAGCGTCGGGTGACCCGCGAACGGAAGTTCGGTGCGCGGCGTGAAGATCCTTAACCGGTAGTCCGCGCCCGCCATCGTCGGCGGCAACACGAACGTCGTTTCGGAAAGGTTGGTCCAGCCGGCGATGCGCTGCATTTGTTCGCCGCTCAATCCGTCCGCGTCCAGTACCACGGCAACCGGATTGCCCAGAAACGGAATCCGCGTAAACACGTCGACTTGCTTGAAGCGCCGCCCGCTCATGTCGGCTCCGCCGTCAATATCGACCGCAAACTGGACTCCAGATAGTCGATTTGCCGGCCCTTCATCCAGTTGGCCGCAACGATCCAGGTTGCAGTCACCAGCGCGATGGTGCTGCCGAGGGCGATGACATCGTTCGCGATGGCACCGCCGGCCAGCTTCTGGAAGACACCGCTTGCCGCGATCAGGACTCCCAGCACCAGAAAGCCGATGAACTGGATCTTGGTTGCGGCTTTGTAATTGAACATCCCTTCGACGACCACGCCGTCCGATCCTGCCTCGATCAAGCCCTCGAACTGCACCACGTCGGCCGAGGCGCCGAACAGGGTCTTTTTCCAGATCCGGAAGCGCATGCCGTCGATGCGTCCAACGATGCGTTCCCCGGCTGAAAAACGCGCTGACGTTGAAAGTAGAGCCCGCAAGCGCGCCGCCGCGGTCTCGGCCGTACAGGCACCCACCATGCGCAACGGCTGGCGCCAGAAGATGAGTCTCGTGCTCATTCCTGTTCGCCCGGGAGCGGATGGGCGGCGAGCCGGGCGATCGCCTCCCCGGTCATCCGCTGCCCGATCCAGTCATCGAGGGGACGTGCGCCCAGCGTACGGTAGAAATCCCGCGCTGGCGTGTTCCAGTCGAGCACGCTCCATTCGAAGCGCCCGCAACCGCGTGCCAAAGCAAGGCGCGCCACGAAAACCATCAGCGCCTTGCCGTAGCCGCGACCGCGAAACTCTGGTCGCACGAACAGGTCCTCGAGGTACAGGCCGGGTTTGCCCAGGAACGTCGAGAAGTTGTTAAAAAACAAGGCGAAACCGATGGCTTCGTTGCCTTCTTCGGCCAGCACCGCTTCCGCTGCCGGCCGTGCGCCGAACAGATGAGCGCGCAAGCCTGCCTCGGTTGCCGTCACATGCTCCAGCAAGCGCTCGTATTCGGCGAGACCCCGGATCAACTCGAAGAGGATCGGGACATCGTCCCCGGTGCTATGGCGAATGCGGAGCTCGCATGCCATGGCTGCGCTCGCCGCCTCAGGCGATTGTGCAGGCCTCGTCGAATTCGAGGCGTGGGTTGCGCGGAAAGATTTTCGAAGGATCGCCATAGCCGAGATTGCACAAAAAGTTCGACTTGCAGCGGCCGTCCGGAAAGAACGCGGCATCGACCTTGGCGTTGTCGAACCCCGACATGGGGCCGCAATCCAGCCCGAGTGCACGCGCAGCGAGGATCAGGTAGGCGCCCTGCAACGAGCCGTTGCGCATGGCCGTGGTCTGGACATGCGCCTTTTTCTCTTCGCCCTCGAACAAGGACTTGGCGTTCGGGTTGTTCGGAAAGCTGCGCGGCAGATTCTCGTAGAACCGAAGATCGAAGGCGACGATCACGGTGACCGGGCTGTTCATGGTTTTTTCCAGATTGCCCGGGCTGAGCGCCGGGGCAAGCCGTTCCTTAGCCTCTTTTGATCGCACGAACACCAATCGTCCGGGCTGGGTGTTCATTGTCGTTGGGCCCCACTTCATCAGATCGTAGAGCGCGTGAAGTTGCGCGTCGCTCACGGGTTTGTCGACGAAACCGTTCTGGGTGCGCGCGCTGCGGAACAGCGTCTCGAGTGCCTGATCGTTCAACATGAGGGGGGTGATCTTCCTGTCCGAAAAGGTTATGACAATTCAAATATTCGAAGCCGCACCGATGGTAGCATCGCGCGCGCATGATCGACCTTTCCAAGGTGATTCGACCCGGCGACGGCGTACTCTGGGGCCAGGCCACCGCCGAACCGCAGACGCTGGTCGAGGCTTTTCTCGAGCAGCGTGCTGCCTATGCAGGCGCCTCGGCCTTTCTCGGCATCAACTACTCGGGCGCGGTTCGTGCGGCGCATTCAGATCATCTGACGTTCAGCGCGTACTGCGGCACGGGCCACAATCGCACATTGATCGACGCGGGTATCGCCGATGTCCATCCGCATCCGTATTCGCGCTTTGGCGATCTGATCCGTACCGGGCGAATTCGAGCTGACGTGGTACTCGTTCAGGTCAGCCCGCCAAACGAGCGTGGCGAGCACAGCCTGGGACTGTCCGCCGAATATCTGATTCCCGCGCTCACCCGGGCGCGCGCAGTCGTCGCGGAAATCAACGATCAGGTTCCGTGGACCCACACCGAACGCATGCTTCGGTCGCAGGACCTCGCACTGAGTCTGCAATCCTCACGGACGCCGGCCACAGTGCCGGCCAGCGCGCCAGGCAAACTCGAACGGCGTATCGCGCGGCACGCGGCAGCCTTCATCCCGGACGGCGCCACACTCGAATTCGGCCTCGGCGCACTGCCGGACGCCATATTGGCGAGCCTCGGCGACCGACGCGACCTGGGTGTGCATTCAGGGTCCCTTGGCGATGGCGTGGTCGATCTGATGACGCAGGGCGTGATCACGAATGCGCGCAAGCCGATCGACACCGGCAAGACCGTCGGCGGCGTGCTGCTCGGTACCGGCAAGCTCTTCGACTTCGCACATCGCAATCCGCAGATTGAACTACGCAGTTCCGACTACACCCACGCCGCAATCGTGCTCGGAAAGCTCCCGAAGTTTGTCGCGATCAATTCCGCGGTCGAAGTGGATCTCACCGGCCAGGTCAACGCCGAAGTGGCCAACGGAGCCTATGTTGGCGCAGTGGGTGGCGCGCTGGACTTCATTCGTGCGGCGAACGCGTCGGTCGGCGGCGTGTCGCTCGTGTGCCTGCCCTCCATGGTCAGGTCGAAGGCCTCTCGCATCGTTGCGCGTCTGGCGGGTCCGGTTGCAACACCGCGCGGTGAGGCGGGCGTATTCGTCACCGAGCATGGCGCGGCAGACCTGCGGGGTCTGTCGCTTCGCGCCCGCGTGGCAAAAATGATTGCAATTGCCGATCCGGTGTTTCGTGAATCGCTGGAGCGCGAGGCGCAGGTGCTGGGTTTGTTGCGGGGGTGAGGGGTGGTCGGCACATAACAAACGAGACTCACCGCATGGCCGAAGCTGCTTTTGTCTCGTGCTTTAGACGGGTTCGCTGATGCAGCGTGCGAAGCCGTCTAAAACACGAGATGGTAAAAACCCAACTCACGCCGGCGACCGAATACTGGCTTGACCTCGAGCCGTTAGCCGTCAGCGAAAATCGCGTAGCGTCTTAACGGTCCAAAACGGCGCCGCGGCAAGCAGGATGAAGCCCAGCGAGCACAGGAATCCTGTTCGGTAGCCACCGGTGAGATCGTGCAGCACCCCGCCGAGCAGCGACCCGAACGCAGCCCCCAGCGCGTTGGTTGCGTAGATGGTGCCGTAGATCGTTGCCACCGTCGAACCGGCGAAGTACTTCGCGCAGACGCGAGGAAATAATCGGTCCGCGCATCCCCATGCAGAGGCCGAACACGAGCACGAACGCCACCAGGAGTGCCCCGGAGGGTGCGCCCGCCAGCACAATGAGCAGCAGCATTCCGGTCGCCGTCCCGACGAAGCTGGTGCTCACGGTTTGGCGCACGCCGAACCGGTCGGAAAGAAACCCGCTGCCCATGACGCTCATCGCCGAGAGCATGCCGACAAAACCAACCGCGGTCGCTGCGGTCAGCGGCGCGAAGCCCGCATCGATCAGGAACACGACGAGTTGCACGAGAATGATGAACATGGCCACCGAGGTGCAGAAGAAGGCCTGCGCGAGCGCCCAGTAGATGCGGGTTTTCAGTGCGCCGCGCAGGGTCCACCCGCTGCCATCCTCCCCCCGCCGTGCATCGACGCGGTAGGCTGGATGGCCGGCGCGAAATGTCTTCCACGGCACGCCGAGCGCAACCACGAGCGCGGCCAGCAGCAATATCGCGCCGAGCACGCGATAGGCGCTTTCCCATTGGATCCGGTTGATGAGTACCTGCGCGAGCGGCACGAACACGACTGAGCCGACGCCGAACCCCGAATACGCGACGCCAAGGGCGGTCGACAGCCGCGCGCGAAACCAGCGCGAAAGCAGCCCGGAGCTCGGCACCATGCCGGTAAAGCTCACGCCGATGCCCACCGAGACGCCGACCAGCAGATGGAACTGCCACAGACGATCGAGACTGCCCGCAAGCAGGAATGCGCCACCCAGCACCACCAGCCCGGTGGTATAGGCCCAGCGCGGCCCGACCCGGTCGAAGGCCATGCCGACGAAGGGTGCCGCAAAGCCGTTGACCAGCAGGTAGAGCGAATAGACGCTCGTCAGCTTGGAACGACTCCAGCCGAATTCTGCCTCGAGCGGCTTGAGGAAGACCGAGTAGGTGTCGCCAATCCCGCGCCCGAGCATATTGAGCAGGAAGCAGGTTGCAAGCACCGCCAGCGCGGTGCGTTGAATGTCGGCAGCGTCTCGGTTCAACGCGTTGCGGTCAGATCTGCGGCGGCTCGAGGCCGAATACTTGCCGAAGGTACGCGAGGTAGCGCGCGTCCGTGCTGACTGTTTTTCCGGGCGAATCGGACACTTTCGGCAACCGGCTGGCCGTTGCACTCAGTCATCTTGATCACGATGTTGAGCGGTTCGTAACCAAGGTCGTTGGTGAGATTGGTGCCAATGCCGAACGCCGTACGCGCGCGGCCGTGAAAGCGCCTCGCAATCTCGATCGCCAACGGGAACGAAAGCTGGTCGGAAAAGATCAGCGTCTTGGTGTTCGGATCAATTCGATTCTTCAGGTAATGGGCAATCATGCGTTCGCCCCACACGAACGGATCGCCGGAGTCATGCCGCGCCCCGTCGAACAGTTTGCAAAAGTACATGTCGAAATCGCGCAGGAAGGCGTCCAGGCCATAGGTATCGGACAGCGCAATACCGAGGTCGCCACGGTATTCCTTGGCCCAGGTGTCCATCGCGAAGGTCTGAGAATCGCGCAAGCGCGGGCCGAGCGCCTGGCAGGCCTGCATGTACTCATGCCCGAGCGTACCGAGCGGCGTCACGTCGTTCCTCATGGCGAACCAGACGTTGGAGGTTCCCGCAAAGTACTGCGGCACCTCTTGTTTGAGCACCTGCAGGACGCGTTCCTGCCAATCGCGGGAGAAGCGCCGTCGCGTGCCGAAGTCCGAAATTCGGAATTCCAATGTCGGTTCGACCGTGCGCACCAGGTCGATCTTTGCCTGCAAGCGACGCTCACCTTCCGTACGCTCCGGCACCGGCTGCGTGCGGCGAAAGTAGGCCTCTGAAACAATCGAGAGCACCGGAATTTCATACAGGATCGTATGCAGCCAGGGGCCGCGGATCGTGATCTCGATGCCCCCTTCGGCCTGACCTGCCGCGACTCGGATATTCCTCCCGTTGAACTTGAACAACCCCAGGAAATCGACGAAATCCGATTTCATGAAGCGCAGGCCGCGCAGGTAGGCGAGTTCGTCGTCGCGAAATCGCAATGTGCCAAGATTCTCGATTTCCTCACGGATCGTGCCGAGATCCGGGCGCAGATCGACCCGTTGGAACGGCAGGTGAAGCGGTATTCGACCTGTGCCCCCGGAAAGTGATGCAGCACGACCTGCATCATCGTGAACTTGTACAGGTCGGTATCGAGAAGCGACTGGATGATCATCGCGATTTCACGCCGGAGGGCGCGCGCATTGTACATTGTGTACATTGCGTCCATGTGTGGCCGTCATGCCTCGCGCAGTCGTTCCGATGTGACCGCGCTTGCCTTCGGTTTGAGCGAGATTCCCGCATCAATCGCATCGCGCGTGAACGCCTAAGGCATGGCGCGCCCCTTGCCTCCCACCGTCCGCGGCATGATGTGGATGGCCGCGACCGGCTTGATCTTCACCGTACTCAACACGACGATGAAGAGCCTCGCCCACGAACTCGATCCATGGCTGGTGGGGTTTTTGCGCTACTTCATCGGCGTTCTGGTCATCCTTCCAGCGGCCATGCGCCTTGGTCTGCGCGCGCTGTGGCCGCGCGCGCCCAAGATGCAGTTCGTACGCGGCCTGTTCCACGCCGGCGGCATGACGCTTTGGTTTGCGGCCTTGCCGCTGGTGAGCATGGCGGAGTTGACTGCGATCGGGTTCACCGGCCCCTTGTTCATCTGCATTGGCGCCGTGCTGTTCCTGAAGGAGCGCATGACCGGTGCACGCTGGGGCGCCGTGCTGGTTGGATTCACCGGTGTGCTCCTCGTTGTCAGTCCCTGGAAGAACGGCGGATTTGGCAGCGTCTCGGTCGGCGTGCTGCTCATGCTGGCCTCCGCGCCCGTGTTCGCAGGCTCGTTTCTCACCGCCAAGGCACTCATCCGGTTTGATCGACCGGACGTGGTGGTCCTGTGGCAGCACCTATGGGTTTCGCTGTTGCTGTTTCCGATCGCAATTTTTGTCTGGGCGAATCCTTCGCCGGCACAATGGGCGCTGCTTGGTGTGTGCGGCGTGCTCGGCGCCGCGGGGCACTACTGCATGACGCGCGCGTTTCGGGTCGCGGACATTTCGGCCATCCAATCGGTCAAGTTTCTTGAGTTGATCTGGGCATCGATCACCGGCTTCATCGTCTTCGGTACCGTACCCGGAAGCTGGACTGTGATCGGCGGCGTGGTCATCTTTGCGAGCACGCTCTGGCTGGCGCGGCGCGAAACGCGAACGGTCGAACGGAGGCCATCAACGTCATGAGCATCACATCGGGCGTGCATGAGTTCCTGGCCCAGGAACGCGTGGTATGGGGTACGCCGGCAGCACGGGCAGTCGTCGCAGAAGCCGATCGACGCGCCGCGCAGCGCGTATTCATTGTCACCAGCCGCACGCTCAATCGAGAAACGGATGCCATCGAGCGCATTCGGTCCGCGCTCGGCGCGCGGGCCGTCGGGGTTTTCGACGAATGCATCGAACACACGCCGCGCGACAGCGTAATCGCCGCGGCACGAGCGGCGCGCACCGCGCGGCCCGACCTGGTCTTGACGGTCGGCGGTGGCACGGCGATCGACACCGTGAAGGTGATGCTGATCGCGTTGGCGCACGATCTCACGGCGCCCGCGCAGCTCAGTGACTTCCATCTGCGCTTGAATCCGGACGGCGGACGGCACGTTCCCGTAATCAAGCCGTCGCCTTTCCGCCAGGTCGTCGTCTCGACCACGCTGGGCGGCGCCGAATTCTCCGATCTGGGGGGATGCACCGACCCGGTTCGCGAGGTCAAGGATGCCTACATGGGCCGCGAGATCGGTGCGGCCGCAGTCATCCTCGATCCCGAAATCACCCGCCATACGCCCGAGTGGCTCTGGCTGTCGACCGCGGTACGCGGCATCGATCACGCCGTGGAAGGCATCTGCTCGGTGCAGGCATCCCCGTTCGTCGAAGCCACGTCCCTGCACGCCTTGCGCCTGTTCGCAGGGGCGCTGCCACGCACGAAGGCAGACCCCGACGACCTCGACGCCCGGCTGCCTGCCTGCAGGCGGCCTGGCTCGCCGCCCTGGGCATCCTGCGCGTCCCCTACGGTGCGAGCCACGGCATCGGGCACAGCCTGGGCGCGGTGACCGGCATGAGTCATGGCTATACCTCGTGCGTCATGTTGCCGCACGTGATGCGCTGGAACGCGCCGAACACCAGTGCCCGGCAAACGCAAATCTCAGCCGCACTAGGGCGTGCGGACGGCGATGCACCCGCTGCCATTGCCGCGCTCATCGCCGGCCTTGGCATGCCGACCCGGCTGCGCGACCCAAGGTGGATCGCGCGCAGTTCGAACGTATCGCCGCCGGTGCATTCGAGAACATGTGGGTACGCAGCAACCCCCGCCGTATCGAGGACGCGAAGGACATCGTCGCCCTGCTCGAGGCCGCTTGGTAACGCCATGTAGGTCTGCGCGCCGCGCCCTGCGGCCCTAGTGCACGGCGCGTCCTTGCCCGGTCCAGTAGCGCGCCCGCAGCGCCTTCTTGTCGGGTTTGCCTAAGCCCGTCACCGGCAGCGCATTCGATGAACTCGACCGACTTGGGCGCCTGAACGGGTCCCTTGTGCTCGCGCACGAGCGCGATCAGCTCCTCCGGGGCCACGCTTGCACCCGGTTTGAGGACCACCACCGCCTTGACGGCTTCGCCCCACTTCGCGTCCGGCACGCCGATGACGGCCGCTGCCGCGACGGCGGGGTGTTGCGTCAGCACGTCCTCGACTTCGCGCGGAAAGACGTTGAACCCGCCCGTGATGATCATGTCCTTCGAACGATCGACGATGTAGATGAATCCGTCGGCGTCGCGTCGCGCCATATCACCGGTATGCGAGCCATCCGTGGCGGAACGCCAGAGCGGTCTCTTCCGGTTTGTTCCAGTAGCCGAGCATCACCAGCGGGCCGCGCACGCAGATCTCGCCGACCTCACCGACCGGCACCTCGTTGCCGTCGTCATCCAGGAGCTCGACCTGGCTGGCGCCGCTTGGCGTACCGCAGGACGCAAGGCGTTCGGGGTGATGTTCGGGATCGTGCTCGTGCTTGTGCAGCGCCGTAATGCAGTTGGGTGCCTCGCATTGGCCATAGAGTTGCATGAACACGGGTCCGAAGCGCTTCATCGCGTCGATCAGGCGGGCCGGCGACATCGGCGACGCCCCATAGATCACCAGTTCGAGACTGGTCAGGTCGGCCTCCGCGATCCCCGGATGCGTCGAGCAGGACGTACACCATCGTCGGCACCAGAAAGGTCGCCGTGATCCGATGGCGCTCGACGAGGTCGAAAAAGCGTTGTGGATCGAAACCCTTCGACATCACGAAGGTGCCGCCGCGCGTCATCACCGCGACAATCATCGCGCCCGCCGCGTGCGTGATCGGCGTCATGGCGAGAAACCGCACCGCCTGCGGCCAGTCCCAATCGGCGAGCTCGGTCGTGACCATCGTCACCTGGCACGCGATGGCTGTGGATCACGCCCTTCGGTTTGCCGGTCGTCCCGCCGGTATAGATCAGCACGCAGATATCGTCCGCGTGCGCCTTGGATTCCAGTGCACCGGGGGTGAACGCGGCCGACGCGGCGAGGATGTCTTCGCCGAAGTCGTTCGGGCCCAGGCCGAATACGCGCTCGAGGCCCGGCACCCGGACCCGCAGCGACGCGGCCCGTTCGGCAAACGTGCCGGAGTCGACGAACAGGGTCGTGACGCCCGAGTCCTCCAGCAGGTAAGCGTGATCGTCTTCCGATGCCAGCGGATGCATCCACGTCGCGCGTAATCCCATCAAATAGCCCGCCGCATTGACCAGAATCGCCTCCGGTCGATTCGACGACAGCACCGCGATCGGGTCTCCGTGGCGCAACCCGCGCGCTTCGAGCGCCTGCACCATCCGGCTCAGCTGCGCGCCGAATTCGCGGTAGCTGATGGCCTGTTCGTCGAGTACGAAGGCAATGTGCTCCCCACCCCGCCGTACCGCCCGCAAAATCAGATCGCCCATGGTGCAGCCCTCGTGCAGGGCCGCGGGAAGCTCCTCACGCATCCAACGCTCCAGTCTCATTTGTCACCCGCAGATGGCGAACCTTGCCGCAGGCACGCACCCGCCGCAAGTGCGCGCGGCGTCGGGTTTGCTTTCGCGCCCATACTGGATATAATCCCAGCACTGTAAGCATGCTCACCGCCCCATGGATGCACTGACCGAACGCCAGTCTGAGATCCTGAAGCTGATTCGCGAGCTCACCGAGACGTCCGGCTACCCTCCGACGCGTGCCGAAATCGCGCGTTCGATGGGCTTTCGGTCGGTGAACGCTGCCGAACAACATCTGCGCGCCCTCGAGCGCAAGGGCGCGCTCGAAATTGCCTCTGGCGCCTCGCGTGGCATCCGCTTGCGTTCGCGCAGCACGGCGCGCCTTGCCCGCACCCTGGAGTTGCCCGTGGTCGGCCGGGTCGCGGCCGGTAGTCCGATGCTGGCCGAAGAGAACGTCCAGACCCGGATTCAGGTCGATCCCAACCTGTTCACGCCGCGTGCCGACTATCTGCTCCGCGTACGCGGCCTGTCGATGCGAGACGCGGGCATACTCGAAGGTGATCTGCTGGCAGTCCATCGCACGCAGGAAGCGCGCAGCGGCCAAATGGTCGTTGCCCGAGTGGACAACGAGGTGACGGTCAAGCGCTTTCGGCGGCGCGGCCACCTCGTGCAGCTCCTTCCCGACAATCCGGATTTTCAGGCGATCGAACTCGACTTGCGCCGAGATGCACTCGCAATCGAGGGTATTGCGGTCGGTATCGTGCGGAACGGCAAAAGTCTGTAAGCCGGGCGTGCGCCGTCAAACCGGGCGTTCCGAAACTTCCCGGACTCCCCGTACAATTGGGCAGGCTCTCGCCCCTGCTCATGGATTTACTGAACGCGCCCGCGCAATCACTGCGCGAAGCCCCGAACCTCGCCCTGCTGGATGGCGCCGGTGAGAAGGCGGACCCGCGCGAGATTCTTGCGGATCGGGTCGAACAGCTCTACGACCAGCTCTGGATTGCCATCATCGGCGCGTTCGCCGTCGGCGGCATCGCGACCTTCGAGCTCTGGGAGCCTCGCTTCCAAGGTCTCGTGCTGTTCTGGTGGGGGCTCGTCATGTTGATGACGTTCGCAAGCACGGGACTCCTGCTCAGCTATCGACGCAGCCGAACCAAGCTGGCCGAGGCGGATCAATGGATGCGCTGGCTTGGCCTGTCAGCGCTTGCCATCGGATCCATCTGGGGATTCGCCGGGGCGGTTTTCTTCCCCGCGCACACGGACGAACAGCAGGTGTTCCTCGCCTTTCTCATCGCCGGGGTCGTCACGAGCGGGATCCCGGTCTTCGCAGGCTCCTGGCCCGTATACGCGGTCTATGCGGGCAGCATCCTGATGCCATTTGCCTACGTCCTTGCCACCTTTGGCAACCGGCTTTTCATCGAACTGGCGATCCTCGTTCCGGTCTTCTATGCGGTCAATGTCGCGATCGCCTACCGGCTGTCCCACGTCTTTGCGACCGGTTATCGCCTGCGCTACGCCTACAGCGAGCTCACTGACGACTACCGGGACCTCAACAAGCGACTCGGCAAGCAGCTGCACGAACTCGACGAGGCGGGCCGCCAGGTCGAAGCCTCGGGGCGCAAGCTCGCATTGTTCGCCGAGCGTGCACCGATTGCCGTCCTCGAGATCGACGTCGAGGCTCGCGTCCAGCAGACCAATCCGGCAGCCGAAGTTCTGTTCGGCTACGCGGCGACCGAGCTGATCGGACAACCGGTAGAGGTGCTGGTTGCGCCCGAAGCGCGCGCCGAGTTTTCCGCCAGGTGGCGTTCGCTTGTGGACACCCAGCGTCCCATGATGGCCCAAGTCATCCGCAACGTACGCCACGACGGCCTCGACATCGTCTGCGAATGGACGGTCACCCCATTGGTCAGTCCGGACGGCCGGATCCTATCCGTGATCGCCCAGGGCCGCGACATGTCGCGCCAACTTGAGGCCGAGCGGATAAAAAAGGAATTCACCTCGACGCTTAGCCACGAGCTTCGCACGCCGCTGACCTCGATCATCGGTTCGCTCGAACTGGTGAATTCAGGGGTTCTCGGTGGCCTGTCACAGGACGTTTCGGACCTCACTGTGATTGCGGAGCGCAACGGTCAGCGCCTGCTGGATCTGATCAACGATCTGCTCGATGTCGAGAAGATTCGTGCCGGCAAGTTCACACTGGCGCCCGCGGTACTGCAGATCGACGACGTACTGGAGGAAGCGCTGGTGCTCAATCGGGCGTTTGCCGAGCGCTACAAGGTGAAGCTGAGCGCGCTCGGACGCCTGCCGGAACCGCAGATTTACGCCGATCGAAAGCGCTTGCTCCAAGTGCTGACCAATTTGCTCTCAAACGCGGTGAAATTTTCACCCGACGGCGAGACCGTCGATGTGGCGCTGGAAGACCGGGATTCCATGATTCGCGTCAGCGTCCACGATCGCGGTCCGGGCGTTCCGGAAAGTTTTCGTGCGAAGATGTTTACGCGCTTCTCGCAGGCCGATTCGACCACGGCCCGTCAACAGGGCGGCACCGGGCTGGGCCTCGCGATCTGTAAACACCTGATCGAAATCATGCATGGACGAATCGATTTCCAAGACCGTGCGGGTGGCGGCACGACGTTCTGGTTTGAACTACCCAAATACAAGCTGTCCGAGATTCGAAAGGAAGCCTGATGACGACGCGGCCGTTGCAAAAGATACTGTATGTGGAGGACGATGAGGACATCCAGCGCATCGTGCGGATGTCGTTGGAGCGCATCGGCAAGCTGTCGGTCGAGATCGTCGGTAATTCGATGAATGCGATCGAGGCGATGAAGGCCTATCAGCCGGATCTCGTCATGCTCGATTGGATGATGCCCGAGATGGACGGCCCCACGCTGTTTCGCATGATGAAGGAAGACTCTGCAGTCGCGGACTTACCAGTCGTTTTCATCACCGCCAAGGCGTCGTCACGCGAACTCGAGGAACTGAACAAAATGGGCGCAAAGGGCACCATTTCAAAGCCGTTTTCGCCCAAAGACCTGCCGGACCAGCTGCGCGCCCTGTGGGACGCGCTTCCGGACTGAGTCGCCCGCCGGCCGCTCGCCGGCATCATCGCTGCCTCACCCGCCCAGCTTGACCGTGATCTCGGCGCCGAGCGCTCCGGTGCCCTGGTAGAACTTTCGCGACAAGAAACCGATCACCTCATCCGCGTTTCGGAATCGGGCGTCGCGATCCTTTTCGAGCAGCTTGTCCATCAGTTGCTGGTAGTTCGCCAGGCTCTCCGGCAGTGACGACGGCGGCGTATTGATATGGTGCAGCGCGACCTCCACCGCCGTCTCGCCGTCAAACAGATGGCGTCCCGTGAGCATCTGAAACAGCAGTACACCCGCGCTGTAAATATCGGTGCGTAGATCAAGCGCACGCCCCGTCACCTGTTCAGGGCTCATGTAGCGTGGCGTCCCGAGCACCTCACCGTGGCTGGTCCGGTCGACTCCATCGATATGCTTGGCGATGCCAAAATCGACGATCGCCAGGCTGCCATCCGCGCGAAACATCAAATTTTGCGGTTTCAGGTCGCGGTGCAGAATGCCTTGCTCATGGATGTCGCCGAGCGCGAACATCAATTCACGAAAAATGCGCAGCGCCTCTTCTGCCTGCATGGGCTTGCCGCCCAGGCGCTTGCTGAGATCACCGCCGTCGAAGAACTCCATCACCATATAGGCGTAGTCTTCTGACACGCCATGCCCTTCGATGCGCGCCACGTGGCGACTGCTGATGCGCTCGATCAGCTCGTACTCCTCCAAGAAGCGCTCGAGCGCACTGCGATCCTGCATGACGTCGGTGCGTAGCAGTTTTACCACTAGAGGATCGTCGTCGCCTTCGCGCGACGCAAGATACACGCGCGACATGCCGCCTTCGCCAATCAGGCGCAGCACGCGAACACCCGGAATCTGGACCCGCGTACCGAGTAGCTGGCCCTCCATGCGCGCCGCCACCTCGGGCGAGGCGGTCTGCTCCATTTCGTCGTGCGTGAGTTCGCGCACCGACGCGACGAGCTTTTCTCGTGTCAGCTCCTGCTTGCGCTGGTAGTCGTCCGCGCCGGCCTTCATTGCCCGCACTGCGATTGATTCGTTGCCCGCGCCAGTCAAAAAGATGACCGGCGGGCAATCGGCGCGACGCTTGAATTTCGCGAGCCATTCCAGGCCATCGCCGCGACCCAGCATGTAATCGAGGATGACGACGTCGTAGTCGCCAAGCGGAAATGTACTGTCCGGAAAATCGCGCGCCAGCGGATCGAACAGCTCGACCTCGGCCTGCGGAAACTCCTGCTTCAGATAGTGTGCGAGCAGATTCCGCAGATCCTCGTCGTCATCGATGATGAGGATCTGCACGCTACGCCTGAATCGGGATTCGCAAGGCGTAGACCGCAATCGGTTCCACCTTCCCGCGCAACGTAACCTTACCGCGCGGTTCGACGCCGTTCGTCGGCAACAGAGCATGGATCTCTTCATACACCGACCCGCACATGAGGACTTCGTTTGCCGGCGCAGTTTGCATCAGCCGTGCCGCCGTGTTCACCGGATTGCCGATGATCGTGTAGCTGGTGTAATGTGGGGAACCAACATTTGCAAGAATGGCCTCACCCATGCAGATTCCGATTCCCACGCCCGTCGAAATCCCGTAGCTGCCCTCCCAGCGCTTGGCGACAGGGGCGAATCGCGAAACCATTTCCCGTGCTGTTTGCAATGCGCGCCGCGTCGCGTCTTCCTGAGGAAACGGAACATTGAAGCCGACGAGCAGACTGTCGCCGGCCATGTTGAAGATCGTGGCATCGTGATGATAGGCCGCGTCGGTGAGTATGGTGAAGTACTCGTTCAGCATGGAAACCACGTCGCCGACCTCGGTGCTCTCGGTGATACGCGTGAAACCACGCAGGTCCGCGAACAGCGCCACGACATTGACACGCTGCGCGCGACTCGAAAACAGTTCGCTACCATCGCCCGCATCCTCGATGATGCGATCCGCGAGCTGCGGCGAGATGTAGCGTGAAAACGCACGCCGAATTGTTTCTCGATTCTGGATTTCTGCGGAAAGGCGCCGGCGCTCAAGTTCGCGCCGCGTCTCGTGCAGGCGGCGCAGGGTCTTGACCCGCGCGATCAATTCTTCACGCTTTACCGGTTTGGACAGAAAATCGTCCGCACCGGCCTCGATCCCCCGCACGCGGCTGCTCGAGTCGTCGAGCGAGGTCACGAGCACGACCGGAATCATGGCCGTTGCCTCATCCGATTTGAGGTGCGCGCATACGTCGAACCCGGTCTTTCCCGGCATCATCACGTCAAGCAGAATCAAGTCCGGAGCCGAAGCCTGCACTTTTTGGATGCCCTCATCACCATCGACGGCGGTCTCGGCGGTCATGCCCACCGCACGCAGCATGTGAGCAAGAAACTCCAACATGTCGGGATCGTCGTCTACGATCAGCACACGGAATGACGACGACGAGGATAACAAATCCTCAGGCGATTGCCGGGCAACCGCTTTACTCATACACGATTTCGACCTTGGCGAGATAGTCGTCGTAGGCGTCGAGACTCGACTTGATCGCCTCTGTGTCTCCGGTGGTCGAGGCGTCTTCGATGGTCTTGCCGACCGTTGAAACCAGATCGAACCCGTATGAACTGCCTGCGCCCTTCATGCGATGTCCGAGCCGGCGCAGTTCATCGAAATCTGCCGCCGACAACGCAGCACGCAGGGCCTCGAGTTCCTTGCGGCGGTTGTTCATGAACGAAGGAATCAGGTCCGCAAGATCTTTCGCCACGGTAACGGTGTACGCGTTTTGCGTCATGCCTGATTGCGCCTTACTGTTCTGCCCCATGGTCGCCGCTGCGCCCGGTGCGCCCGGTGCCTAAGACAGGTTTGAATTATAGGGAAATTTTCTCACCGTGCAGATGTCGAATGTCATGGGGTGTCAACGGCTTATCGCACCCGTCGACGGTTCAAGGCATGTCACCCTCGACCACCGCCCGGGCACGCAGCAGGTAGGGATGGACCGCGAGCGCCGCCGAGAACGCAAAGCACGCCCCCTCATCCTCGCCCTCGCCAAGCAGAATTTCGGCGAAGCTGCACAGTGCGCCGAAATGGCGTGGCTCGCGCGAGAGGGTCCGATTCAAATCACGCACGCATTGCTCGTCGTGGCCCAGAAGGTAATAGAGGGTCGCACGTTTGTGCCAAGCCTCAGCATAGTCGGGCAGGCAGCGCAGGAGCCGCGTCAGCCGTGTCTCCGCAACATCATAGCGCCGCGCCGCGATGTCGTTCGCGGATCGGTCGAGCGCATCGTTCGCGATGCGATGCGGGTGATACATCCACAGATGCCAGATGCGGTCCTCGATCGCGAACGCATGTGTCGCCGATGGACAAACCGAGAGCCGCTGGAACAGCGCATCGAGCGCGGGCGTAGTGCGCATCGGTTTACGCTGGCGCCGGGCGGCAATGAGGCCCAGGGTATCTGCGTAAAGCGTCATCGCCTATTCGTTGATGGGAGCGGGCTCAGTGGAAGTCATGTGAGCGCATGGCCAGTCGACCAAGAATATCACTGTAGTCATACAGATGATGCGCAACAAGGTGCACCACTTCGCCATCACGCTCGATCACGCCCCGCACTGCGAGCAGTTTGGCGCCGAGCAGCGCGCGACGCTGGCGCTCAACAAGATCGCGCCAGACCACGACATTGACGTAGCCCGTTTCATCCTCAAGGGTCACGAACACGACACCGCTTGCGGTGTCCGGTCGCTGTCTGCAGGTCACCAGCCCCGCCGCACGAGCCGTCTCGCCGTGTGACAGTGCGCGCAGCCGCTCGGCGGTCATCAAGCGACGCTGCATCAGCGTGGGCCGCAACAACGCGAGTGGATGCGGGCCGAGCGTCAATCCCATGCTCGCATAGTCGTCGACAATGCGTTCACCCGCGCTCGGCGCCGAAAGCGCAACGACCGGGTCACACTGCGGCACCGGGCCCAGCAGGTCTTGCACATGCTCGACGCCCGTCACTCGCCAGTGCGCCTGGCGCCGGTGCCCCGCAAGCGCCACCAAGGCATCTGCGCCCGCCAGGCATTTCAAATCATGCCGATTGAGCGCGGCACGCCATGTCAGATCCTCGACCGATTCGAACGCCTGCGTTACGCACGCTGCGCGTGCTGCGGCAATGCGTGACACGACCGCCTCTCCCAGACCATGCACCATGCGTAGTCCCAACCGCACTGCGCCCTCTTCCAGCGTGCAATCCCAACCACTTGCGTTGATGTCCGGTGGCAACACCGTAACGCCATGACGCTGTGCGTCTTGCAGCAATTGCGATGGTGCGTAAAACCCCATCGGCTGGCTGTTGAGCAATGCGGCGAGGAATGCTGCAGGTTCGTGGCGCTTCAGCCACGCCGAGATGTAGACCAGGAGGGCAAAACTTGCGGAATGCGATTCGGGGAATCCGTATTCACCAAACCCGAGAATCTGGCGATAGATGCGCTCGGCAAATTCGCGCGCATAACCACGCTCCAGCATCCCGCGGATCAGCCGTGTTTCGAAGTGTTCCAATCCGCCCTTGCGTCGCCATGCCGCCATCGAGCGACGCAGATTGTCCGCCTCGCCCGGCGTAAACCCGGCGGCCACCACGGCAAGTTGCATGACCTGCTCTTGAAAAATCGGTATTCCGAGCGTGCGCTCGAGCACCTGTCGCACGGCGTCGCTCGGATAGGTCACCGGCTCCAGCCCCTGCCGCCGCCGCAGATAGGGATGCACCATGCCGCCCTGAATCGGCCCGGGGCGCACGATCGCGACCTCGATCACCAGGTCGTAGAAATTCTCGGGTTTCAGCCGCGGCAACATCGACATCTGCGCACGCGACTCGATCTGGAATACGCCCATCGTGTCCGCATGGCCGATCATCTCGTAGGTGGCGGGATCTTCCGCTGGCACGTCCGCCATGGTGAATGGCCTGCCGCAGCGCTGGCCGATGAACGCCAATGCACGCCGAATCACCGAGAGCATGCCGAGTGCAAGCACATCGACCTTCAGCAAGCCAAGCGCCTCGAGATCGTCCTTGTCCCATTGAATGATGCTGCGCTCGGGCATGGCTGCGTTTTCCACCGGCACGAGCTCGGCAATCGGTCCGCGAGAAATGACGAACCCGCCGACATGTTGCGACAAGTGACGCGGGAAATCGATCAACGCGCCACTCAACGCCAGCAAGCGCCCGATGAGCGGACTTTCCGGGTCAAGCCCGGCATCACGGACGCGTTCGGGCAGTTGTGCACGATCGTCCCACCATGCAAGGCTCTTTGACAGGCACGCCACCTGATCGGGTGATAGCCCGAGCGCCTTGCCGACGTCGCGTACCGCGCTCTTCGCTCGATAGCAGATGACCGTCGCAGCGAGCGCGGCGCGTTCACGTCCATATTTTCCATAGATGTACTGAATGACTTCCTCGCGTCGCTGATGCTCGAAGTCGACATCGATATCGGGCGGCTCGTGACGCTCCCGGGACACAAAGCGCTCGAACAGCATGCTCATGCGCCCCGGATCCACCTCCGTAATGCCCAGTGCATAGCAGACCGTGGAATTGGCGGCAGAACCTCGACCCTGACAGAGAATGCCTTCGCGTTTCGCAAACCGCACGATGTCGTGCACGGTCAAAAAAAACGGCTCGTAGCCAAGCTCGGCGATCAAGCCGAGCTCGTGTTCGACGCTCTGCCTGATCTTGTCCGGTATACCGTGCGGGAACCGCCAGGCCAGGCCTTGCGCAGTCAGCCAGCGCAACCAGCTCGCCGGCGTTTCGCCCTTGGGCACCAACTCCTCCGGATATTCGTAGCGCAACGCCTCGAGCGAGAAATGACAGCGCTCGGCGATCCTCTGCGTTTCTGCGAGGAGCTCGGCCGGGTAGAGGTGCGCCAGCCGCATGCGCTGGCGCAGATGGCGCTCTGCGTTCGGGTACAGCGCATGGCCGCACTGTGCGACCGGCCTGCCGAGCCGGATTGCGGTAAGTGTGTCCTGCAGTCGGCAGCGCGAGCGCAGATGCATGTGGACATCGCCGGCAGCCACGAGCGGCAGATGCGCCGCCGCCGCGATCTCCCGCAGGCGCGCGAGCCGCGCCCGATCGCCCGGACCGCAGTGCAGTTCGGCGGCCAGCCAGGCATGGCCTGAAAAGCGCTCCGCCACCCAGCGGGCCTGCGCCGGATCGGGGATGGCGGCGGGAATGAGCAGCACCAACGCGCGGCTGCCCGTGATCGCCTCGACGTCGGCTGGGAAGAGCGTATAGCGCCCCTTTTTCGCCCGCCTGCGCCCCAGGGTGATCAGGGTGGAAATGGCGCTGTACGCACGCCGATCGGTTGCGAGCAACACCAGCTTCATGCCGCCTTCGAGCCGTAGTTCCGTGCCGAGAATGAGCGGCAACCCGCAGCGCTTCGCCGCAAGGTGTGCACGAACAGCGCCCGCGAGAGAGCATTCGTCGGTCAGAGCAAATGCGCAATAACCGAGTGCCGCAGCCTGCTCGACCAACTCCTCGGGATGCGAGGCACCGCGCAAGAAGGTGAAGTTCGACAGGCCATGCAGCTCCGCATAGACGGGAAGTGCGCAAGACATGGTCGCGATTGCTTTCTCCCGTCGGTCCAGTCGATCGAGTCCGCAACGCGGCGCTTACAGCGTGTACGCCGCGGTCCGGTGCAGTGCTGCGCTCAAGCGAAGATTCCGTGCAGATACCATCCGCTGCCCGGTTCGCGATAGATCCACAACAAGGTCTCGCCTGCCCCATGGGCGACGAAATAGTCGCGCGTGATCACCTCGCCGTCCCACCAGCCTGATTCGATGCGTTCGGGGCCCGCGAGCAACGCGAGTGGTCCGTTCTGCTGGGGAACGCCACCCCGTTCCTCGAGCGATCGAGGCGGCTCGATGAGCCAGAGCGGCCGCGGACCGAACAGGTTTTCTGCCTCGCCCTGTCTTGCTTCATCGAGTGCAAGCCGCCGCCACGCGCGCTCCGGACGGTGATCCGCGTTCAGGCCCAGGCCGTATACGGCGTCCTGGCCGAGCCGAGCTTGCAAGCGCTCGACGAGTCGGGTCCACGCTTCCGTCTCCGCGCATGCATCGCCGAACAACCCCGCAGTCATGCCTTCGAACGGGACAAACGCAGCGGCCTCGATGCGGATCGCCTCGACGGGGGCGGCAAGCCTGTGCCCGGCAAGTCGTTCGCGCAAAAGCTCGACAAAACGCCCGGCTTCACGTCCCGGGGACGCCAGCCCCACGTCGATCCGGGTCGGTGGCAGGCCGCGATGCTCGAGCGTGACGAGAAATTTGCGTACGCCCGATTGACGTGCGGTCAGCAGCCCCTCGAGCTGAAGGAGCAGACGACGTGCGGCGAACAGCAGCCCTTCGGCATGCTCGACCTCGGCCGGCAGTTCGAGCGCCGCTGCGAAGCGCTCGGGCGGGGCGAAAAAGCAGCGCGGATCAGGCTGCATCCCCAATGCACGATCGAGGCGTTCGAGAAGCGCCGGCCCGAAGCGCCGTGCCACACCCGCGCGCGGCAGTCGGAGAAGCTGTCGCACGGTCGTGATTCCGACCCGCTGCAGTAGCGTGCGGCCCTCGTCTGTCGTGCAAACAGCCTCGACGGGCAAATGTGCGATGGCATCCCCGAGAGCGGAGAAATCCTCGAGCAATGGCGCCGTCGCCTGCGCCTCAAAGGTCAGCAGCCATGCCCCCTGCGCACTCGGTGCGGCCGCCAGGCGTGCGCTGAATCCGAGCGCCGCAATGCCCTCGCGAATCCGCACCACGAGCGCCTGGAGACCACCGCAGTGGCGCAGGCTGCCATGCACCTCCGCCAGCACGCCGTGCGGGCGTTCCAGCGCGACGGCAGGCGTAAACCGGCAAAGCCAGGCGGCAATCCCTTCGAGCGCAGCGCACTCGGCATCTGAATCCCACTCGCGTACCTGCAGGCGCGGGGCCAATGCCCACGCCGCAGCAAGCCCCATTCCGGCGCGTACGCCGAGCGTCCCGGCCTGCGCATCGCAGGCGAGCACTCGGCGACCTTCCACAATCGCCCAGGGCAGGCTGCGCCGCTCATGCGGGGCATGGCTGCGTGACACGGTCTCGAGCGTGAACTGCGGGAAACGAAGAGCGATCCAAAGCATGGACAGGCCGATTGATAGGTAAACGCAACGCCACCTCGGTACGCGGGCCGCGGCACTTGAGGATGCGCACATCCAGCCCCCCCGCCGCCGGCTCGAGTGCGATGCGCAAGCAGGCGGGAGACGACGCCTGTACGACACGGTGCGGACGAAATAACAGGACCAACGCCCGGCTCGCCTCGGCCGCAACCGCGAGCCGTCGAAGCTCGGCATAGCGAACATCGCGACACCAGGCGACCAGCCCATGGCAGGCACCCGCACGCAGCACCTGCTCCATCCCCCACAGCACATCGCGCCGCTTCGGCGTGCGCACGATCGCCAGCGCGCGCAAATCAATGCCGGCAGCGGCCAGCGCGGGGGCAAACGGGAGGTGCGGGGGTGCAAGCCAGACGATGCGCCGTCCTGTGACGGACAGCCGCGCCAGCGTCGGCAGCACGAGTTGCAGTTCACCACCGCCCTCAGTCGATGTCAGGATCTCCGTCAACGCCCCGGTCGGCCAGCCACCGCCCGGCAGCTGCCGGTCGAGCGTGGCAAACCCGGTGGGCAGCCCTGGTACGGACATCGGCGCAGCCGCACCGCCACGCCAGATCCGGTGCCGCCGTAGGACAGTTTCAAGCGCTGCCGGAAGAACAGTCATGTGCCCAATGTGCATTTCCTTGGATACTGTATTTTTATACAGTATTCGGGCACCTGGCAAGCTCCGCGCGTCTGCGCCATCCCGAATTGACACGATCTCGGCCTACGTAGAACATGGGGCGGGGAAATTCCTTGTCGAGGAGTTTCAGGAGCAGATGGCAACTATCCGCGAGGAGGGAATTGTTATGGCGCGACGATCACTGCGATCGGTACAACTGGCAGTCGTGGCAACGGCGGCGATATCGCTGCTTGCCTTGGATGCAGCAACGAATATTGCCAAGGCCAAAGTCGACGGCCCGGAAGTGAATTGGAGATTCTCGACCTGGGGCAAGCGACGGGCGTTCACCGAGGGGCCGGAACTCATAGCGAAGCGTCTCGCCGAGGAAACCGGTGGCAAGTTCACGATGAAGATTTTCTATGGCGAGACGCTGTCCAAGTCCAAGGAGCAACTCGACGGACTGAAGATCAATGCCTTCGACGCCGGCACGTTCTGCAACTTCTACTCCCCCGGCAAGAACCCGGCGTTCATGGTGTTTTCACTGCCGTTCCTGCCGCTCGCGGACTTCAAGGTGTCTGCCTACGTGCGCAACAAGCTCTACCAGCACCCGGCACTGAAGGCCGATATGGACCGCTGGAATGCGATCGCCTACATGTCGACGCTGCTGCCGCAGTACGAGTTTCTCGGCAAGGGCAAGCCGCCGCTGAAGCTCGAGGACTGGAAGGGCATGCGCGTGCGCGCCGGCGGCGGCATCGGTGACGCCATGGTCAAACTCGGTGCGACCAAAATGACGGTGACGGCGGTCGAAATCTACACGACGATGCAGCGCGGTGCGATGGATGCCGTGTCGTTGCCATTCACCTATGCGCACCAGTCCTACAAGACACCCGAGATCTCGACTTGGTTTACGAGCAACCTGGCACCCGGCACCAGCGATTGCCCGATCGTTTTCAACAAGACGTCGTACAACAAGCTGCCGCCGCAGTACAAGAAATTGCTGGATGACCTGAGGCCGGAAGTCAACGAGGTCTATTTCAAGGTCTACGACGCAGCTGACAAGAAGAACCTTCCGATGTTCGAGAAGAAGTTGCAGAAAATCACCTATACCGAGGCGGAACTCGGACGGTTTCACAAGGTTGCCGGCAAGCCAGTGTGGGACGAGTGGGTGGCCAAGAACAAGGACATGTTCGACGCCCAGGGCGTTCTTGACGCCGTGTTCAAACTCGCCGAAGAGGCGAAATAGCGTAACGTCGCAACCATCGGGTGGACGCCACAAGGCGGCGTCCACCCGGTTTTTCTTTTCTACGAACTGATGTCACGCGACGCCTGATGGCCGATTCGACCGCGCACGCCCCCGAACCGGGGAACGCCCCCGCCCTACGACGCGCGGATCGGTGGCTGTCCCCGGTCGAGGACGCGTTCAATCTCGTCTCCGCCTTAGCGATTTTTGGCCTGATGCTGCTCGGCGTCGCCCAGATTATTCTGCGCAGCAAAATCTTCAATTCACCGATGTACGGCTACATCGATCTGGTCGAATTGTCGATGGCAAGCTTCGCTTTTCTCGGCGTGGCGTATTGCCAGCGCCTCGGCGGTCACGTTCGCATGGAATTCGTCGTGAGTCATGTGAATGGGCGCACGCTGTGGATCGCCGAAATACTCGGGACGCTGGTTGCGCTGCTGATCATCAGCGTCCTGGGCTGGTTCGGCTGGGAACATGCGCTTCGCGCCTACGAGCTCGGCGACAGCACGATCGACGCCGAATATCCGGTCTGGCCATCGAAGCTTCTCGTGCCGATCGCATTCGCCGTACTGTGGTTGCGCTTGCTCGTCCAGCTGGCGGGGTTCGTTCGCCTCGCACTAGATCCTGGTGCTCAGCCTATCGCGGTTCCGATTATCCATGACGTTGCCGAAATTGCGCGCGCCGAAATCCGCGAAGCGCTCGGCGACGATCCCCTAGACGGCAACACGAAGCGCTGAGCGCTGGCACGGGCGCGACATGTATCTCGGCATCACAGACCCCTTCAACGTCGGCATCGCCGGCGTGATCCTGATGCTTGTACTGATCTTCGCTGGCGTGCGTGTGGTGTATGCGGCATCGGTCGTCGGCATGTTTGGCCTCGTCGAGATCATTGGCTGGGATGCGGGCGCCGCCATGGTGGGCACCATTCCCCACTCCAAGGTGGTGGCATACCCGCTCAGCGTGCTGCCGATGTTCATCTTGATCGGTTTCCTCGCCTATCACGCGGGGATTACCCAGCAGTTGTTCGACGCCGCACGCAAGTGGCTCGGCTGGCTGCCGGGGGGACTCGCGGTCGCGACCGTGATGGCGACCGCCGGATTTGCGGCTGTATCGGGCGCGAGCACCGCGACCGCCGCCGTGTTTTCGCGCGTGGCGATCCCGGAAATGCTGAAGTATGGCTATGACCGCAAATTGGCTGCCGGTGTCGTCGCCGCGGCCGGGACGCTCGCGACGCTGATTCCGCCGAGCGCGATCCTCGTGATCTACGCGATCATCGTCGAGGAGTCGGTCGGCGCCTTGCTGCTTGCCGGCTTTTTGCCGGGCCTCGTCTCGGCGCTGATCTACGTCGCAATCATCGTCGTCGCGGTGAAGGTGCGGCCCGAGCTCGGTCCTTCGGTGCGCGGCTTTTCCTGGCCTGATCGGATGCGCTCGCTGCCAGGCGTTCTTCCGGTCGTGGCCGTCGTCACGATCGTCATTTCTGCCGTTTATCTCGGCTGGGCGACCCCGACCGAGTCGGGTGCACTCGGCGCATTCGTCGTATTCGTGATGGCGCTATGGCGCGGCACGAAATGGAGAACGCTGCGCGACGCGCTGATGGAAACCGCGAAGCTTACCGTCATGATCTTTTCGCTGATCTGGGGCGTGCTCATCTTCGTCCGCTTCCTCGGCTTCTCGGGTCTGCCTGAGGCGTTCACCACGTTCATCACCACCCTCGACATGCCCCCGATCATAATCCTGATCGGCATCCTGCTCGGCTACACCATTCTGGGGATGTTCATGGACGCGATCGGCATGCTGTTGCTGACCCTTCCGGTGGTGCATCCGGCAGTGATCGCGCTGGGCTACGACGGCATCTGGTTCGGCATCATCGTCGTAAAAATGGCCGAGGTCTGCCTGATCACGCCGCCGATCGGCCTCAACTGCTTCGTCGTCAATGGGGTGCGCCCGGACATACCGCTCGGCGACGTGTTCCGTGGCGTCGCGCTGTTCTTCATCGCCGACATCATTACCATCGCTGTGTTGATCGGGTTCCCGGAAATCGTTACCTGGTTGCCGCGGATGGTCATGGCTACATGATCGACCGGCCCGCATCCACCATGAGGGTGGCGCCGGTGATGTACGAGGATTCCATGCAGGCGAGAAACAGGATCGGATAGGCCATTTCGCGCGGCTCGGCCCAACGACCGAGCAGATTTTCATCCGCGCGCGAGCCGCGCAGTTCTGACTCCGAAATGCCCTGGTCGGCGGCGCGCTTTAGGTGATACTGCGTAATCGTTCCTCCTGGGCAAACTGCATTGACGCGAATGCCGTGCCGCGCCTCCTCCTGCGCGAGCGCACGCGTGTACCCGAGGAGCGCCGCCTTCGTGGTGTCGTACTGCCCCATTCCGCTGCGCCCCATCACGCCGTAGACCGACGACAGGTTGACGATCGAGCCACCGCCTGCCGCTCGCAAGTGTGGAATCGCCGCCTTGCAGCAATGCGCCGTACCGAGAATATTGGTATTGAGAATGCGTTGCCAGTCCGCTTCGTTGGCCTCGGCGAGCGACGCATAGACACGGATCCCGGCGACATTGACCAGGCAATGCAGCGCGCCAAATTTTTCCACCGTCTCATCGACCACACGCCGCGCTTGCGTTTCCTGCGCAACATCGGCGGTAAGCGCCAGTGTTGCGGCGCCCGGTAGCGCGGCAATCCCGGCCGCCGCATGGTCGACCGCGGTGCGATCAAAGTCGACGAGCGACACCGCCGCGCCCTCCTCGGCAAACAGCCGACCGGTTGCCTCGCCGATTCCACCCCCGCCGCCGGTAATCAGGGCGACACGGCCGGCCATTCGTCCCGCCACGGACGTCCTCAGGCGACGCGACGCGAGTCGCTGGGCGGGACGTGGATCATCGGCTTCATCGCCGCAACCCAGTCGGCCTCCGGCGGGAGGACGGCGGAGGCCGTCCGTAGGACGAAGGTCGTCGGATCGAGGCCTGGCGGCGTGGCCGAGCGCTCGCGCAGCGCGCGTGCCGCAGCCATCAGGCGTTTGCGGACCTGGATGATCGCGGTGTCGCTGCTGCCGAGGCGCTCCTGAGAACGGTCGACGACGCTGCCCTGGCTCTCCTGGATGGCCTGGTCCTGGACGCCGAAGCCGGGAATTCCGCAGAACATCGTCGTACGATGGACCTCCCAGTCCATGTGGTAATCGTTGCTTCTGTTGGCGGCCGTGCGAATATCGCCGTAGGGTTCTGCGGTCGCCGGCGCGTAGTCGCAAACGTGCGAACCCTTGCCTTCGACGTGGAGTCGGATCTCCTCCTGCGTGAGCGGGCGCTCCGTGTGCCAGGTCACCATCCAATTGACGACGTGCCCGTCGTCCATCGGCACCCAGATGTGCGACTGGACGATCTTCTCCCCAATCCCGGTCGGCGGCATGGTGTAGAACGGCAGCATGAACTGTGAGGCACGCCAGTGCCACTGCCCGTCGGCCTGGGTGCGCCGCGCCCCGATCAGCACCCCGTAGTCGGTGTCCATCACGTCAAAGTGCGGCGCCCGGTCACCGGTTTCGACCGCCGCGCCAACCCCGAAGCTCACGCGATCCATATCGCGCGTGATCTCGGTGTTGGTGTGTGCGAGCGGTGCATGCAGGAACGAGATATGGCTCGAATCGATGCCGCCCTCGAGGCCCTGAAACCAGTTGCACTCCTGGACACGCTTGGACGCGAAGACGTGCGAAGCCGGCAATCCCATCCATTCGAATGCAGGCAACGCCGGCGCAACCTGTGCGCCCATATACGCCCAGATCACGCCGCCATTCTCGCGACAGGGATAGGCGGACTGGCACACTTTGGCTGCGAAGTTCGATTCCGCCGGCTCGTTCGGTGTCTCGTGGCACTGGCCATCGAGCCCGAACTTCCAGCCGTGGTAGACGCAGCGCATGCCGTCGGCCTCGACCCGGCCGAAGTAAAACGAGGCCCCACGGTGTGGGCAGTATTCCCCGATCAGGCCGGGTGTTCCGTCCGGGGTTCGGTAGGCGACCAGCCGCTCGCCCAAGAGCTGGACCCGCTTGACGCGCCCGCCGGGCGCGAGCTCGTCCGAACGCAGGACGGGGATCCAGTAGCAGCGCAGGAGATCGCCCATCGGGCGCCCGGGGCCCGTCCGCGTGAGGAATTCGTTGTCTTCGCGGCTCAGCATCGCGCACCCACAGTAACCGCAACGCCGAGGGCTGATCAAGTACCCGAGGCCGGATGGCGGCCCCAAGGGGAAACAAAAAAGCCCGACCCCTCGCGGGATCGGGCTTTTCCTTCATATGGCCTGGCGGTAACCTACTTTCGCGTACGCAATTGCACACTATCATCGGCGCAAACCCGTTTCACGGTCCTGTTCGGGATGGGAAGGCGTGGGTCCAGGTTGCTATGGCCGCCAGATTGACTCTGGGCTCATCGCTTCAGCGGACACGTCCGCTTGGCCACAAGCCGCGATTCGAAAAAGATGAAGTAAAGGATTCAAGACGCGCTTCCGCGCCGACCGAACGCCGCATAGGGCGCCGGTTCTGCTCACGGTTATAGGGTCAAGCCGCACGGGCAATTAGTACTGGTTAGCTAAAGGCCTTACGGCCCTTACACACCCAGCCTATCAACGTCCTGGTCTCGGACGACCCTTTAGGGAGGTCAAGCCTCCGGGAAGTCTCATCTTGAGGCAAGTTTCCCGCTTAGATGCTTTCAGCGGTTATCTCTTCCGCACATAGCTACCCGGCGATGCCACTGGCGTGACAACCGGTACACCAGGGATGCGTCCACTCCGGTCCTCTCGTACTAGGAGCAGCCCCCCTCAAACTTCCAACGCCCACGGTAGATAGGGACCAAACTGTCTCACGACGTTCTAAACCCAGCTCACGTACCACTTTAAATGGCGAACAGCCATACCCTTGGGACCGGCTACAGCCCCAGGATGTGATGAGCCGACATCGAGGTGCCAAACTTCCCCGTCGATATGAACTCTTGGGGGAGATCAGCCTGTTATCCCCGGCGTACCTTTTATCCGTTGAGCGATGGCCCTTCCATACAGAACCACCGGATCACTTTGACCTGCTTTCGCACCTGCTCGACTTGTCAGTCTCGCAGTCAAGCACGCTTTTGCCAATGCACTTTAAAGCACGATTTCCGACCGTGCCAAGCGTACCTTCGTACTCCTCCGTTACTCTTTGGGAGGAGACCGCCCCAGTCAAACTGCCTACCATGCACGGTCCCCGGCCCGGATGACGAGCCTAGGTTAGAACCGCAAACAGATCAGGCTGGTATTTCAACGTCGGCTCCATGAGAGCTAGCGCCCCCACTTCAAAGCCTCCCAGCTATCCTACACAGATCGGTTCACAGTCCAATGCAAAGCTACAGTAAAGGTGCACGGGGTCTTTCCGTCTAGCCGCGGGTAGATTGCATCATCACAACCATTTCAACTTCGCTGAGTCTCGGGAGGAGACAGTGTGGCCAGCGTTACGCCATTCGTGCAGGTCGGAACTTACCCGACAAGGAATTTCGCTACCTTAGGACCGTTATAGTTACGGCCGCCGTTTACCGGGGCTTCGATCAAGAGCTTGCACCCCATCACTTAACCTTCCGGCACCGGGCAGGCGTCACACCCTATACGTCCACTTTCGTGTTAGCAGAGTGCTGTGTTTTTAATAAACAGTCGCAGCCACCGATTCTCTGCGACCTCATTGGGCTCCAGCTGTACGCCTTCACCTACTAGAGGCACACCTTCTTCCGAAGTTACGGTGTCAATTTGCCGAGTTCCTTCTCCCGAGTTCTCTCAAGCGCCTGAGAATATTCATCTCGCCCACCAGTGTCGGTTTACGGTACGGTCTCACTGTGACTGAAGCTTAGAGGCTTTTCCTGGAAGCATGGTATCTGCAACTTCCCGCCCCGAAGGGCAGTTCGTCATCACGCCTCAGCTAAGCCACGCGGATTTGCCTACGCGGCACGCCTACACGCTTAAACCAGGACATCCAACACCCGGCCTGCATAACCTTCTCCGTCCCCCCATCGCATCACAGCGAGGTACAGGAATATTGACCTGTTTCCCATCAGCTACGCCTTTCGGCCTCGCCTTAGGAGCCGACTCACCCTGCGCCGATGAACGTGGCGCAGGAAACCTTGGGCTTACGGCGAGCGGGCTTTTCACCCGCTTTAACGCTACTCATGTCAGCATTCGCACTTCCG